>NZ_LMKQ01000001.1:1200000-2400000 GCF_001421565.1 Agromyces sp. Leaf222
ACGCCGACCATCCGAACGCCCGTCGGCCCCGAACCACTCTCATGAGGACTCGGGGCAGGCGGGCGTTCGGCATCTGGGCGGGCAGGGCGGGCAGCGCGGGCCCACCGGGCTCGCGCATCGGCGCGATCGTCGGCGCCTGCGCGGTCGGGCTGCTGCTGGCGGCCTGCGCCGGCGCACCGGCATCCGACCGCGCAGGTGAGGCGTTGCCGGCCGACGCGCCCGTCGTCGCGTTCTACGGCGACTCGTACACGCTCGGCACCGGTGCGAGCAGCCCGGAGCGACGCTGGTCGAGCATCATCGCGGCCGACCGAGGCTGGGCGGAGTTCAACCCGAGCGTCAACGGACTCGGCTTCGTGACCAACCGGGAGCCGGGTCTCGGCGGCCCCGGCACCGACCTCGTCGAGGCGATCGTCACGCAGGAGCCGGCGCCCGACCTCGTCTTCGTCACGATGGGGCTGAACGACAACTTCTCGATGCCCTCGCGCGCCGACGACATCCGCGCGGCGATCGACGCCGACCTCCAACGGCTCTCCGAGGAGCTGCCGGACGCCCGGCTCGTCGTGGTCGAGCCGTTCTGGTACACCGATGAGCGCCCGGAGTCGGTCGAGCAGATCATCGCCTGGGTGCGGGCGGGAGCCGAGCGGGTCGACGCCGACTGGATCGCCGGCGCCTCGCACTGGATCGAGGGGCACCCCGACTGGATGGCGGACGACGGCCTGCATCCGAACGACGAGGGCTACGCCGAGATGGCGCGTCGCATGGACGCGGAGTTGCGGTCCATCGGGCTCTGATCCGCCGCATCGCGCATCGGCGCAGCGTGTCTCGGGTGGCCGGAACGCCCTCGACGAGTCAGGCGCCCGCGCGAGTAGGCTCGCTGCATGCGGGCATCGGGGGAGCCTCAGAGGGGGAGCGTCACCCTCGACCGTTCGGTGATCCTGTCGCAGCTGCTGTTCGGCGTGGCGCTGATCGTCGTGGTCTTCACCCTCCAGGCGTTCGCGCCGGGGTCGATGGCGAAGCCGCTCGTCCTCACGGGCGTCGTCCTGGCGTTCGTGGTCACCGGCGTCACCGTCGTGACCCCGTGGCATCGGCTGCCGCGCGACTTCGTGATGATCGTGCCGGTGCTCGACATCGTCGCCATCGGCCTCATGCGCATCGGCGACCCGGGGATCGGCGTCGGCCTGCTCTGGATCTTCCCCACGCTCTGGCTTTCGAGCTACTTCGGGGTGCGCGGTGCCATCATCGCGGTCGGGTCCGCATCGGTGCTGGTCTGGACGTCGGAGATCCTCGCGGATCGGGAGTTCGCGTCTGCGGCCGTCCCCGGCGTGGTGCTGCTGCCGATCGCGCTGCTCTTCGTCGCGACGAGCGCGGTCCTGTCGAGTCGACGTGCCGCGGCGCAGCGTGTGCTGCTGCGCTCGCAGGCGACCCAGCTCGAGCGGGCGCTCCGGCGGGCGAGCCGGCAGGAGGCCCTCCTCGCCGACGTGCTGAACGCGGTCGACTTCGGCGTCGTGCGCCTCGACCGCGACGGACGCGGCGCGATCATGAACGCGGCGTACGCGAGGCTCTACGGGTTGGAGATCGGGCGGCCGGATGACGCGCGCCACGGCACGGCGTTCGCCGAGGACCGGGCGACCGCCCTCGACGCCCGCGAGCTCCCGTTCAACCGGGCCGCCGACGGCGAGGAATTCGACGACGTCATCACGTGGATCCCGACGGAGCGGCACGAGCTGGCGGCCGTGGCGGCGACGGCACGCCGCCTGTTCGATGTCGACAACGAACCGGACGGCAGCGTGCTCGTCGTGCGCGACGTGACGGCCGAACTCCGGGCGATCCGCGCTCGCGACGACCTCGTCGCGTCGGTCTCGCATGAGCTGCGCACGCCGATGACCTCGGTGCTCGGCTACATCGAACTCTCGCTCGACGACCCGGGGCTGCCGGCCCCGGTTCGGCGCAACCTCGAGATCATGGAGCGGAACGGCGAGCGGATGCTCGAACTCATCGCGAGCATCCTCCAGAGCGCGCGTCAGGCCGATGCGCCCCCGCTCCTGCAGTTCGTCGACGCCGATCTCGGATCCATCGTGCGCGACTCGGTGGAGTCGCTCCGCCCCCGCTCCGACGAGCGGAGCATCACCGTCACCATCACGACGGCCGAGCGGGTGATCGCACGCGTCGACCCGTTCCGTCTTCGGCAGGTGGTCGACAACCTGCTCTCGAACGCCATCAAGTACAACGACGAGGGCGGGGAGGTCTCGATCGGGGTCACCGCCGACGACGGCACGGCCTGGATCGTCGTGCGGGACTCCGGCATCGGCATACCCGAGGCCGAGCTGCCGAAGATCTTCGATCGATTCTTCCGCTCGGAGTCCGTGCGCCAGGGGAGCGTGCACGGCAGCGGCCTCGGGCTCGGCATTGCACGCGACTTCGTCGAGCGGCACGGGGGCAGATTGTCCATCGAGAGCGAGGAGGGCGTCGGGACGACCGTCATCGTCACGCTGCCGACCGCGGGCCAGGGGGAGCCGTGATCATCGATCCGTACACCATTCAGCTCGCGGTGATCACGGTCACCATCGTCGCGGGCGTCATGTTCATCCTCGACACGGTGCTCCGCACGGCGGATGCCGCCGGCCGAGTCTGGGCGGTCGCCTTCATGTCGGGCATCCTCGCGTCGTTCTCCTACGCGACCTGGATCGTGAACCCCGAGGCCTGGTGGGCGGTCGCGATCGGCAATGCCGCGGTCGTGCTGAGCCCGGCCCTGCTCTGGTGCGGTGCGCGGGCGTACAACGGGCGGCGGCCGCTCGCGTGGATCGCACTCCTCGCGGCGGGCGCGGCAGCCGTCGCGGTGCTCGCCGCAGGAGCCGACGGCGGCGATTGGGCGGGTGCACTCCTCATGTTCGCGCTCATCGCCCTCTTCGCCGCGCTCGGCGTGTGGGAGACCGTGCGCGCGCCGATGCGCGTGCACTGGGCCGCGCGCGGGCTGACGGTCATCTTCGTGATCGTCGCCGTCTACTACGCCACGAGGGCGGTCGCATTCATCGCGATCGGCCCGGAGGACCCGTGGTTCAGGGCTGCGCTCGGCACCGAGTCCGCCGGATTCGTGCTCATCGCGCTGATGGTCGTCGCCGTCGTGAGCCTCGTCGTCCTCCAAGGCGAGCGGGTGCCGCGCGCGTCGAGTCGGCGGAGCATGGCCTTGCCGTATTCCGCCGACGCCGTGCTGAACGACGATTCGTTCCGCGAGATCGTCGGCGACTGGCTCGAGCGAGCGAACTATCACGACGAGCAGCTCGTGTTCATGCGCATCGAGGTCGACGAACTGGACGCGCTGAACACGGCGTTCGGTCGGTCAGTGGGCAACCAGCTGCTGGCGGAGTTCACCGAGATCGTGCGGCGCCATGGCTCGCCCCACTCCGACATCGGCCACGACGGGCCGGGATCGCTGGTCCTGGTCGCGCCGTACGCACGGCTCGACCTGGCCGCCGATGATGCCGAGGCGGTTCAGCGAGGGCTGCGAGAGCATCGCATCGACGCCGCGCAGGGACTCCGGCTCTCGGCGAGCATCGGCCTCGCCGGCACCGATCGCTTCGGCTACGACTTCGACGCGCTCATGACGGCTGCAGCGGATGCCGCGGCGAACGCTCGGGCGAAGGGCGGCGGTGTGGTCGCGGTCGCCGAGTGATTCCTCGCTCAGCCCTCCGGTGCGATCGCGATCGACAGCGTGTCGACGGCGGTCTGCTTCGCGTAGTCGGCGGAGGTCGGCGTCGACTGCAGCAGGAGCTCGTACTTCATCGTCAGGTCGAGGCTGGTGGATGCGTCGTCGAGGGGCGGCACGATGAAGGTCTGGCTGTAGCTGTACGGGTCGAGCACGAGGTAGCCGGGTGCGACGCTCGCCTGGTCGACGATCGGCTCGGGTGCGGGCAGTGAGCCTCCGGGGCCCCCGACGACCGGGACCGCCGTGACCTTGGCGAGGTAGATCTTCTGGCCGTCGGCGGGGGTCACCACGGCATGCACCGAGAAGCTCAGGGGCTTGTTCGCGGCGGCGGTCCACTGATCCATCGGCAGCGTCGACCAGTAGTCGATCGTGAGCGTGACCGCGCCGACCTCGATGGTGCGGGTGACGGCACCGGCCGCGAGGTCGTTCTGCACGGGCGCTGCAGTGCTCGTCGCCGAGGGCGATGGAGACGGGGTGCCGCTTCCGGCGAGCCACGGCGGCGCCGAGCATCCGCCCAGCAGGAACGCTGCGGCCGAGATCGCCGCGACGGCTGCGATGCGACGGACGGACACGTGATTGGGATGCTCGCGCACGGGATGCCTTCCGGTCCGGCGACGTCTGGCCCCCCCAAACGCCGGAATCTTGAGCAGATCTTGAGCCGACGCTATCGCATCCCAGCGCTGAACCCGAGGTCGCCCCGCCAGACTCGGAACGTGGTGCGGGGACGCTGCACCACTACATCGAAGGAGTTCCATGATGACCGGTGTCGTCGCCAGCCCCATCGCCCACGGGGCCGTCAAGCGAGACGGCTCGGACATCGCGGACTCGTACGTCCGGCCGCTTCCCGCTCCCGAACTCGAAGCGTACGTCGACGATTTCGCCGCGCTCGTGGACACCCTCCCGTCCACCCGCTCGACGATCGGCTGCATCGTCCCCGCCTACAACGAGGAGGCGTCGATCGGCGCCGTCCTCGAGTCGCTGCTCGCTCAGACGCGACTGCCCGACGTGGTGCACGTCGTCGTGAACAACACGACCGACCGCACCGTCGAGGTCGCCGCGGCCTTCGCCGGAGCGCACACGCGCATCGACGAGAACGGACTCGAGCAGTTCACCGAGATCTTCGTGCACGACATCGGCAAGAACCCCGACAAGAAGGTCGGCGCCCTGAACTACGGCTACACGCTCGTCGAGGGCCTCGACTTCCTGCTCGGCGTCGACGGCGACACGGTCGCCGACGAGCGCGCCGTCGAGTTCCTCGAGGCCGAGATCGCCTCGGACAGCCGCATCGGCGGCATCTCGGCGATCTACTCGATCGACGACCACGACATGAAGGGCGTCGTCGCACCGTTCCTCATCGCCGGCCAGCGGGCGCAGTTCGCCGCGTTCAACATGCAGAACATGCTGCGGGGCCGCAACATGGCCGTGCTCGGCGGCCAGTACTCGATCTTCGCGACGCACGCGCTTCGCGACGCGATGGCCGCGAACCGTCAGACCACCCCGTGGGTCAAGGACAGCGAGGTCGAGGACTCGCTCCTCTCGCTCCAGATCAAGAGCGCCGGATACCTCACCAAGATCAGCGCGCGTGCTCGCGCCGACGTGGGCGGCATGACGACCCTGCGTGCGCTCGACGCCCAGCAGGTCAAGTGGAACTACGGCGCCATCGAGCTCATGTGGCCCGGTCAGCGCGGTGACACGAAGGGCCAGCCCCTCCACCCCAACCTGCGCCTGCGCTGGTGGGAGAACGCGTCGATGGCGATCAACGCGCTCAGCCGCATCCTCTTCCTCGTGCTGCTCGCCGGGTCGCTCTCGATCGGCGCGTTCGTGTTCAGCCCCGTGTGGCTGATCCCGCCCGTCGTCGCCATCCTGCTGAACCTCCGCATCGCCCTGTCGATGGAGCACCGCTCGGTGCGCGACATCCTGTTCGCCGCCCTGCTGGTGCCGGCCGAGGTGTACATGTGGGTGCGCATCGGGCACTTCACGAGGGCTTGGACGAAGTTCGCCAGCAAGAAGCAGGTCGACAACTGGGCCGCCCAGGCCAAGGCCGAGCGCGGCTCGGGGCACGCCTACCTGGCACCGATGCTCATCGCGCTCGCCGCGGTGATCGCCATGGTCGCGATCTGGACCCAGCTCAGCCCCGTCGTGCAGTCGTCGATCCTCTGGGTGGGCTGGCCCGTGCTCGGCACCATCACGGTGCTGCAGACGCTCGGCATGTTCGGCAAGCTGGTGCGCCGCCACCACGGCTACAAGGTCTGATGACGGATGCCGCGGACCTGACGGTTGCCGCGGGAACGACGGATGCCCCGCCTCGACCGAGGCGGGGCATCCGTCGTCGCGTTCACGCCCCGTCGTCTGCGGTGAGCCGGTACCCCACGCCGCGGACGGTCTCGATCCAGCGTGGCTGGCTGGCGTTCTCGCCGAGCTTGCGTCGCAGGTTGGCGAGGTGCACCTCGACGGCGCGCTTGTCGGCGTCGCTCACGTAGTACGACGTGACGTAGCTCTCTCCGCGGAGCGCGAGGGCGAGGTCGGCCTTGCTGCGTACGCGCCGGCGCGAGGAGATGATCAGGCTGAGCAGGTCGAACTCGCTGCGCGTGAGCTCGACCTCGTCGCCGTCGACGACCACGAGGCGCATGTCGGGTTCGAGGCGGAGGCCCCGGTGCTCGATCCACCCCTCGTCGCCCGCGGCGGTCGCCGGCACGACGACGGCGGCTGCCGGGGATGGCTGCGCGGGCGTCGTCGACGGTTCGGCGGGCACTCCGGGCTTCAGCGGCGCCGCCGTTCCGGCTGAGGCGTCGGGCGTCACGGCTTCTGCCGAACCCACCGAAGACGGGTCGCCCTCGCCTCCCGCGACGGCGAGGCGAGGGCGGCGCATCATGGCGTCGATCCGCGCGCGGAGCTCGCGCGGGCGGAACGGCTTCGCGATGTAGTCGTCGGCCCCCGACTCGAGGCCCATCAGGGTGTCGATCTCCTCGGTCCGGGCGGTGAGCATGATGAGGTAGGTGTCGCTGAACGCCCTGATGCGCTTGGCCGCCTCGAAGCCGTCGATGCCGGGCATGCTGACGTCGAGGGTCGTGAGCGTCGGCCGGTAGCGGCGCACCTTCTCGACCCCGTCGAGTCCGTTGCCGGCGCTGTGCGTCTCGAACCCGCCCTGCTCGAGCACCTCCTCGAGGAGGCGGCGGATGTCCGCATCGTCCTCGATGATCACCGCGACGCGGTCACGTGCCGTCATGTGTTCCCCCGTTCATCATGATCCTCCAGCGAGCCGATCGGCGTTCGCGACCAGCTCCTCCGCCTGCTCGGGCCACCAGGTCCCTGCGGCCGGCCCGCCGTTGCACGTACCGTCGCTCTCGCCTGGCGGCTTCACCCACAGCACCGCGTCGACGACCGGGTCGTCGAGCGCGTGCGGCTCGTCGCCGAGTGCGAGACCGGCTGCGTTGCACCACTCGCCGTCGGTGGGCGGCCCTGCGCCGTTGCGCGACGTGTCGATGATCGCGTGCGCGCCGCCGAGCGCGTCGGAGATCCGCATGGCGTAGGTGGCCTCGGCGTCGGTCGCCTGCGAGTTGGACACGTTGGTGGCGAAGCCGCGGGCCTGGTCGACGCCCGCGGCGCGCAGCAGCTCCGCCATGTCGGCGGCGGGCAGCCACGCGGAGTGCCCGCCGTCGAGGTAGACCTCGGCGCCGGTGCCCGAGAAGCGTTCCAGTGCGGATCGCACGAGCTCGGTGCGCGCGTCGGGGTCCGGGCATTCGGACGCGAGCGCGAGGGAGTCGGGCTCGAGCACGACGATGCTCGTGCGGTCGCCGAGCCCTGCGGCGATCTCGTCGACCCAGTCGAGGTACTCGTCGCCCGGCAGGCCTCCCGACGAGAACCCGCCGCAGTCGCGGTCGGTGATGCCGTAGACCACGAAGACCGGGAGCGCGCCGGTGGTCTTCGCCTGCGCCACGGTGTCGGCGACCACGCCGGACGCCGTTCCGGGCTGCACGCGCTCCGGCGTGAGCCAGATCGCGGAGGGGGATTCGGCGATCCGCGCGGCAGCCGCACGTTGCTCCTCGGTGCCGGATGCCTCGGCCGCACGGGCGGCGTTCGAATCGGGGTCGACGAAGAGCGCACGATCCCGGAGCGGATTGCCTTCGGGCTGCTGCGACACGATGATGAGCGACGTCGCGAATGCGGCGAGGGCGAGGAGCAGCAGCGCTGCGGCGGCGATGAGAGCGATGGGCAGCGCCCGACTCGGCCGCCGTGCGGCGGGACGGGGGCCGGGGGCGAGACCTGGAGCGGCACCGGGAGCGCTGCCGCCGGCGGGGATGCGGGCTGCCGACTCGTCGGCCGAACTCGCGTCGGGCGAGGGCGACGTCGAGCCGCGGAGCACGTAGCGTGCGTCATCGCGGTCGTGGCGCACGACGGGCTCGTCGCCGCGCGGGGCATCGTTCGGCACGTCGCCCCCTCCCCAGCGGCCGGTGTCGGCCCAGTCTACGAGGGGAAGGGGCGGCGTGCGCCGATCACCGGGTCAGTCCTGCGGGATCGCGGCGACCACGTCGATCTCGACGAGGATGTTCGCGAGGCGCGAGCCGACCGTGGTGCGCACGGGGTAGGGCTCGGTGAAGAACTCGGCGTAGGCGACGTTGTACTCGGCGAAGTCGGCGAGGTCCTCGAGGTGCGCGGTGACCTTCACGACGTCGTCGAACGAGAGGTCGTACTCCGCGAGCACGGCGCCGATGTTGCGCAGCACCTGGCGGGTCTGCTCGGCGGCACCGCCCTCGACGACGAGGCCGGTGGCCGGGTCCTGCGGGCCGAAGCCGGCCGTGTACAGGAAGCCGTTGGCGACCACGCCGTGGCTGTAGGGGCCGGCGGGCTTGGGGGCGTTCGACAGGGTGACGGCGGTCTTGGACATGGTTCCTCCAGTGGGTGTTCGGTGTTCGGTCGTTCGCTGTTCAGGTCTTCGGTGGTCGGGTCTTCGGCGGTCGGGGCGCCGTCAGCCGATCTCGGCCGAGATGGCGGCGGCGGCCTCGCGGAGCGCGGGCAGGTGGGACTTCAGCCGGTCGAGGTCGGCGACCATGCGCACGGCCGTCACCGAGATCGCGCCGACGACGCCGAGCTGGCTCTCGATGGGCACGGCGAGGCAGTTGACGTACGGCTCGAACTCGCGGTCGTCGGTGGCCCAGCCGCGGGCGCGCACGCGCGCGAGCTCCTCGTCGAGGCGTTCGCGGGTCGTGATGGTGAGGTCGGTGAAGCGCTCCCAGGTGACGCCGTCGAGCACGGCGTCGCGCCGGGGCACGTCGAGGTTCGCGAGGATCGCCTTGCCGACGGCCGAGCAGTACGGGATCACGGCCTTGCCGACGCGCGAGTACATGCGCACGCCCGACTCGTCTTCGGCCTTGTCGACGTAGACGATCGAGCGGTCCATGAGCGCCGCGAGGTGCACGGTGTTGCCGACGCGCCGCTGCAGCCGCCGCACATGCGCCGAGCCGGCCTCGCGCAGGTCGAGCGAGTCGAGCGCCTCCTTCGAGAGCGCGGCGAGCCGGGTGCCGAGCGTGTAGCGCCCGTTGCCCCGGCGGCGCACCCAGCCGACCTCCTCGAGCGCCTGCAGCTCGCGGAACATCGTCGACCGGTGCAGGTCGAAGGCCTCGGCGAGCTCGGCGACGGTGCGCGGATCGGCGGCGATGGCGTCGATGATGCGCGCGGCGCGGGTGACGGACTGCGACATGTCAGGCTTCCTTCGGGCAGGTCGAGCGACGGATGCCGCGGCCGGGCGTCGCGCCGGTGAGTCGCCCGCCTGCGAGCACCGGCACGCCGGCGACGAGCACGTCGTCGATGCCCTCGGCGAGGGCGAGCGGATCTTCATAGGTCGCGCGGTCGGCGATGCGCGCCGGATCCACGAGCACGAGGTCGGCGACGGCGCCCGGACGCACGCGCCCCCGGTCGCCGAGCCCGAACCGGTCGGCGGCCCTCGTCGAGACGAGCGCCGCGGCATCCGCCCAGTTCATGACCCCCTGCGAGACGACGAGCGAGTGCAGGTAGCGGGCGAACGAGCCGCGGGCCCGCGGGTGCGGGTGGGCGCCGACGAAGATGCCGTCGGAGCCGCCCATCGCGAACGGGTGGGTGAGGATCGACGCGAGGTCGGCGTCGGTGCGCGCGTACCGCACGGCCATGACCACGTTGACCTCGAGCCGCGACGCGACGAGCACGTCGAGCGCGAACTCGGCGGGCGTGGTGCCTGAGCGGGCCGCCGCTGCGCCGATCGTCAGGCCGTGCGCCCATCCGAATGCGGGGGCGGCGACGTGCGCGAGGGTCAGCATCTCGGGCCAGTCGGGGCCGAGGCTCGGGTAGTCGACGATGGTCGGGAACCACTCGGCGAGCAGGCGCGCCCGCTCGACCGGATCCGAGAGCAGGGCCAGCACCTCGGCGGTCGGGCGCACGGTGATCGACGCGGGCAGAAGGGGCATCGCCAGGATCGAGCAGCCGCGCGTGTACGGGTACGCGTCGAAGCTCGCGTCGACGCCGGATGCCGCGAGCCCCGCCATGAGCCCGTGCACGAGGTGCGGCTCGGCGTGGAAGTGCGACACGTGCACGGCGGCGCCCGACTGCTGCGCGATCGCCCGGATCTCGTCGATGCCCGTGGCGGAGCCCGACTCGTAGCCGCCGCGCATGTGCGAGACGTACACGCCGCCCGCCGTGGCGACCGGCTCGGCGAGGCGCGCGAGCTCCTCGGTCGTGGCGAAGGCGCCCGGCACGTAGTCGAGTCCGGTCGACAGGCCCACGGCGCCGTCGGCGAGGCCCTCGGCGACCAGGGCGAGCATCGCGTCGAGCTCGGCCCGGCTCGCGTCCTCCGCCGATCGCCCGCAGACGAGCCGGCGCACGGTGCCCGCCGGCACGAGCAGCGCCTGGTTCACGGCGGTGGCGTCGTCGTACGAGGCCAGCAGTTCGCGGATGCCGCCCCCGCGGTAGCCCGGGTGCGGGCCGTTGATCGCGGCGAAGTACTCGCTCGCGTACGTGCCGTCGCCGGGGGCGTACGAGACGCCGTCCTGCCCGCCGATGACGGTCGTGACGCCCTGCCGCAGCAGCGCGAGCTGCACGTCGGGGTCGAAGACGAGGCCGTCGGCGTGCGCGTGGGCGTCGATGAACCCGGGCAGCAGCAGGCGTCCGCGGCCGTCGATGACCTGCGTCGTGTCGAGGTCGGCGTCGCGCGTGCTGCCGCGAGGCTCGACGCGGGCGATGCGTTCGCCCTCGACCACGACGTCGACCGGCTCGCCGAGTTCGGCGACCGGCCCCGAATCGCCGTCGACCACGATCACATCGCGGATGACGCGGGGCCCGCGTTCGCCGTGCGACGGTACGTGCGTCGGTGCGGTCATCAGAAGAACGTCCGCACGAGGTCGACGACCACGTCGCTGCCGGCACGCTCGACGACGGGCAACCAGCGGCGCTTGTCGAAGGCGGTGCACGGGTGCGAGAGCCCGAGCGACACGACGTCGCCGATCGCGACCGGCAGGGTCGTGCCGAGCTCGTCGGCGCGGAGATACGCATGCTGGTCGTTCAGGGCGGTGACGGATGCCTCGTCCAGCGACCGCTCGTCGCCCCCGATCGCGGCGGCGGCCCCGAGCGGCACGGGCAGGCCCTCGTCGTACGGGAAATCGCGCTTGCCGCCGTCGAGCAGCGCGAGGCCGGGCTCCGGGTGCGAGACGACGCGCGCGTAGCCGCGCATCGCCGGTTCGAGCAGGTCGTCGAGCGGCGAGATGCCGCGGTAGAACCCGTGGTCGTGCAGCAGCGAGGCGCCCGAGCGGAGGATCCATCGGGTGCGGCGGCCGGTCGCGGCATCCGCTGCGATCGCGGGGGCGAACACCTCGGCGACGAGGTCGAGGTAGGCGCTGCCGCCGGCGCTCACGATGACGTCGTCGGCGGCGATGCCACCCGGCGTGAGCAGGCCCCGGTCGAGCAGGAGGTCGCGCAGGGTGACGAGACCGGAGAGGTAGCCGCGCACGGCGGTGAGGGCCGCCGGCGACCGGTCGTGCCCGAGGCTGCCCTCGTAGCCCGCGACGCCCACGAGCCGCAGCACCGGGGAGTCGGCGACGCGCTGCGCGAGCTCGACGGCCTGCTCGAGCGAACGTGCCCCCGTGCGGCCGCCCGGCGCGCCGAGCTCGACGAGGACGTCGATCGGGCGGGGGAGCGCGGAATCCGTGCCGGCGAGCGACTCCGCGAGCCCGCGCTCCATCGCCGCGACGGTGTCGACCGAGTCGACCCAGCACCGGAACGAGAAGTCGGGGTCGGCGAGCTCGCCGGCGATGAACGCGAGCGCGGCCGGCGCGACGAGCGCGTTCGCGAGCATGATGCTCGACACCCGGAACGAGCGCGCGGTGCGCACCTGCCCGGGGGTCGCGAGCGTGAGGCCGGTCGCGCCCATCTCGAGCTGCAGGTTCCAGAGGGCGGGCGCCATCGTGGTCTTGCCGTGCGGCATGAGCTCCATGCCCTTCGACTCCGCCCACGCCTGGATCGTCGCGGCGTTGCCGCGCATCGCCTCGGCGTCGAGCACGGTGAGCGGAGTCCAGAACTCGCCCAGCCGCGGCTTCGTCGCGAGGAACTCGCGCACGGTCAGGCCGGCGGCGCGCGCCGGCAGGCCCGTGTCGCCCGGCGAGAGCACCTCGTCGGCGAGGTCGTCGGTTCGGCGTGACATCCGCTGCTCCTCAATTGCTCTGGTCGGTGCCCCGGCCATCGCGCTGGTCGGCGCCCCGGGTCGATAGATGTTGCACATGTTGCAACCGGCTTGCGCCGAATCTGCACACCAGCAAGCATAGGGGTCGTGACCCCGCGCCCAGAAGTGCTCACCGTCGGAGAGACGATGGTGCTCGTGGCGCCGGCCGTCGCCGAACCGCTCGAGTCCGCCATCGCGTTCCACCTCGACCCGGGCGGCGCCGAGTCGAACGTCGCAGCGCACCTCGCCGCACTCGGAACCCCCGCCGCCTGGGCGAGCGCCGTCGGCGACGACGCGCTCGGCCGACGGCTGCTGCGCCAGGTGCGCGAGCACGGCGTCGACACCGCCTGGGTGCGGCGCGACGCCTCGGCGCCCACCGGCCTCTACGTGAAGGACCCGGGCAACGGCGTGCAGTACTACCGCGCCGGCTCCGCGGCCTCGCGGCTCGAGCCCGCCTTCGTCGACACGCTGCCGATCGCCGACGTGCGCCTCGTGCACGTCTCCGGCATCACGCCGGCGCTCTCGGGCTCGTGCGACGCGCTCATCGACGCGATCCTCGACCGCGCGGCGGCCGCCGGCGTGCCCGTCAGCTTCGACGTCAACCTGCGGGCATCGCTCTGGCCTTCGGCGGATGCCGCGGCTCGGCGCCTGCTCGCCCTCGCCGCGCGTGCCGACGTCGTGTTCGTCGGCCTCGACGAGGCCCAGGCGCTCTGGGGTGCGCAGACGCCCGACCACGTGCGCGGGCTGCTGCCCGACGTGCGCGAACTCGTCGTGAAGGACGGCGCGGTCGGTGCGACCTCGTACGAGCGAGGCGCCGAGGGCGTGCACGTGCCCGCGCTCGTCGTCGACGTGGTCGAGGTCGTCGGCGCGGGTGACGCGTTCGCCGCCGGATACCTGCACGCCATGCTCCGCGGCGCCGCCCCCGACGAGCGACTCCGCGCCGGCCACGAACGCGCCGTGCTCACCATCGCCGACACCGCCGACGTCCCGAGAGGCACCCGATGACCCCCGAATTCGCTTCCGCTTCCGCTTCCGCCGCCGCTCCCGTGCCGTCCATCCCGACCGACGCCGCCGTCTCGAACGCCGAGTTCGACGCGATGTTCGCCGGGCGGCCGCTCATGGCGCTCTTCCGCGGCCTCGGCGAGGCGCGCAGCCTCGAACTCGCCCGCACCGCGTGGGACCTCGGCATCGACATGGTCGAGCTGCCCATCCAGTCCGAGGCGGATGTCGCGGCGCTCGCCGCGGTCGCCGAAGCCGGCCGCCCCGAGGGCCGTCTGGTCGGCGCGGGCACCGTGCTCTCGACCCGCCACGTCGAGCTCGCGGCGGCGGCGGGCGCCGCGTTCACCGTGAGCCCCGGATTCGACCCCGCCGTCGTGCGCGCCTCGACGGCGGCCGGCATGCCGTCGCTGCCGGGCGTCGCGACCGCGACCGAGGTGCAGGCGGCGCTCGCGCTCGGCCTCACGTGGATGAAGGCCTTCCCGGCGTCGCTGCTCGGCGTGCCGTGGTTCCGTGCGATGTCCGGCCCGTTCCCTCAGGCGCGGTTCGTGGCGACCGGCGGCATGGATGCGTCGAACGCGCGCGCCTACCTCGATGCCGGCGTGCGCACCGTCGCCGTCGGATCCGCCCTCGAGGACCCGGCGCAGCTGCCGGCGCTCGCCGCCCTGCTCGCCTGAGAGTCGGCCCAGCCTCGCAGCACCTGGAAGCGCGGTCCCGACCTGGTCGGGGCCGCGCTTCCGTCGTGCGCGCCGACGGTTCGCACATTCGATCCGGGACCGAAACGAACCGGAAACAGAAACTGAATGACTTGTTTCCAGTTACTACCTTTTCTGTTAGGGTCGCTTCCAGTAACGCGTGAGCACCGAGATCCTGCGCGCGGCGTCACTGCACTGCACCACCTTCCACGCAACGAAGCACGAGAGGAATGCCGGAGATGACTCGAACCAAACGCTCCTTCGCGGTGGCACTCGCCGCCGGAGCGGCCGCGATCGCACTGGGAATGACGGGCTGCGCCCCGTCGGCCGGAGGCGGCAGCGGCGACAGCGCCGTCCTGCGGGTCTGGGCGGGCAGCGCCACCCCGATCAACAACAACTTCAACCCGTTCGCCGTCGACACGGCCGTGCACGCGACCTTCGGTGCGATCTACGAGCCGCTGTTCTTCTTCAACCAGCTCTCGGCCGACGAGCCCATGGGACTCATCGGCGACTCCTACGAGTACAGCGAAGACGGCCGCACGCTCACCGTCACGATCAAGCCCGACCTGAAGTGGAACGACGGCGAGGCGCTCACGGCGGCCGATGTCGCCTTCACGTTCGGCTACGGCTCGAACAAGTCCGAGCAGTTCGTCTCCGCCGAGGCCCCCGACGACACGACCGTCGTGCTGACCTACACCGAACCGCAGTTCACGAGCGCTTCGCTCACCCTCGGCTCGACGTACATCATCCCCGAGCACATCTGGGCCGACATCGACGACTTCATGGCCGAGACGAACCCCGAGCCGGTCGGCTCCGGCCCGTACAAGCTGAAGAGCTTCTCCGACGCGGCGTACACCGTCGAGGCCAACGACGAGTTCCGCGACGGCGCGCCCGCCGTCGAAGAGGTCCAGTACGTGGGGCTCGACTCGAACCAGTCGTCGCAGGACCTGCTGACCACCGGCAAGATCGACTGGGTCGGCCAGTTCATCGCGAACCCCGACGCCGTCACCGGCAAGGGCAACATCACGACGATGAACCAGCAGCAGGACCCGACCACCATCACGACCTGCGCCAACGCCGACCTCGGCTGCGAGGGCCCGCAGACCGACCCCGCGGTCCGCCAGGCGATCAACGTCGCCATCGACCGCGCGACGATCGCCGACAAGGCGTTCGCCGGCCTCGCGGGCGAGTCCTCGCCGTCGTTCACCCTCCAGCCGCGAGACGAGCAGTGGCTGGGCGACCCCGAGCTCGCCACCAGCCCGCAGACGGCGGATGCCGCCGAAGCCGGCGCCATCCTCGAGGCGGCCGGGTACACGAAGGACGCCGACGGGTTCTACGGCAAGGGCGGCACGGCCTTCGAGATCGACCTGTTCTCGCCCGACGGCTGGACCGACTACAACGACGCAGCGAAGCTCATCTCCGAGCAGGCGGCGGAGGCGGGCATCCGCATCAACGCCCGCACGGTCTCCGACGCCGAGTACTGGACCCCGATCCAGAACGGCGACTTCCAGATGGCCCTGTACGGACTCACGCAGAGCCTCGTCGCCGACCCGTACTCCAACTACCACGAGTACTTCGCCGGCACCTCGACCGCGAAGGTCGGCGAGATGCCGCTCGTCGGGCAGAACTACTCGCGCTACACGAACCCGATCGTCGACGCGGCCGTGCTCGCGGCCGGCTCGACCCAGGATGTCGCGGCGAAGCAGGAGGCGTACTCCGCCATCCAGACCGAGATCGCCCGCGACCTGCCGTACATCCCCGTGGTGCTGAACGCCTCGCAGTCCTTCTTCAACACCGAGAAGTTCAGCGGATGGCCGACCGAGGACGACCTGTACGCCGCGCCGCTGCCCTACCTCGCGGTGGCCAACGCGGTCGTGCTCGCGCACCTCACGCCCGCGAAGTAGGCCGAGCGGTCCCATGGAACGAACCATTCCCAACTCGAGGACGGCGGCGGCATGAGCTTCTACCTGAGAAGGGTCGCCTTCTACCTGGTGACCCTCTGGGCGGCGATCTCGCTCAACTTCCTGCTCCCGCGCCTGCTCCCGGGCGACCCTGCGGCGATCATGCTCGGCAAGCTCCGGCGTGCGAGCGGCGGGCGTCCGCTCTCGGAGGAGACGATCCAGGCGATCACCTCCATCCTCGGGGCGGGGAAGGACATGTCCATGTGGGACCAGTACCTGGCGTACTGGGGCCGGCTGCTGCAGGGAGACCTCGGTGTCTCCTCGACGCGGTACCCGGCAACCGTCTCCGACCTCATCGCCGCGGCGCTGCCGTGGACGATCACGCTGGTCGGTGTCGCGACCGTCATCTCATTCATGCTCGGCATCGTCGTCGGCGCATGGGTGGGGTGGCGGCGCGGCACCAAGCTCGACCACCTCGTGCCGGTCACGACGGTCTTCCAGTCGATCCCGTACTTCTGGTTGGCGCTCGTGCTCGTGGCGGTGTTCTCGGTGCAACTGGGGTGGTTCCCGATCGTCGGCGGCTACGACGTGTTCGAGTTCCCGGCGGGCCCCGAGCTCAGCTGGGCGTTCATCGGCAGCGCGGTCTACCACGCCATCCTCCCGGCGACCACGATCGTGATCTCGTCGGTCGGCGGCTGGCTCCTCGGCATGCGCAACATGATGGTCTCGACGATGTCGGAGGACTACGTCGTCACCGCCGAGGCCAAGGGCCTCACCCCGCGCCGCGTGCGCACGAAGTACGCCTCCCGCAACGCCGCCATCCCGAGCCTCGCGGGGTTCGGGATCGCGTTGGGCTTCGTCGTCGCCGGCTCGATCGTCATGGAGCAGGTGTTCAGCTACCCGGGCATCGGCAAGCTCATGATCCAGGCGGTCCAGGGCCTCGACTACGCGCTGATGCAGGGCGTGTTCCTCGTCATCACGCTCACGGTGCTCGCGGCGAACTTCTTCATGGACCTGATCTACGGCTTCATCGACCCGAGGGTGCGACACAATGGATGACTCCCGACCCACACTCGTCCGTCCCGACGAGGACTCCGGCTACGCCACGGGCGACGACGCCCTGTTCCAGGCCCCGGTGTCCGCCGAGGCCGTGCGCGAGACCGCCCGCGAGGCGTCGGCGACCGCGGCCCTCGCAGTCGCCCGGTCGACCCGCGGCGGCCGGTTCCGCCACCTCCTGCCGAGTCGCTCTGGCAAGCTCATCACGGGCGTCGTGATCGTCGCCCTCATCACGCTCTTCGGCATCTTCGGCCCGATGATCGCCCAGCCGCCGCGCGACTCGAGCAACGAGGCGCTGCAGCCGCCGTCGGCAGAGCACTGGCTCGGCACGACGAAGCTCGGCTACGACGTCTTCTCCCAGCTCGCCTGGGGCACGCAGGGCTCCCTCTTCATCGGCCTCGTCGCCGGCATCGTCGCCCTGCTGCTCGCAGTGATCTTCGGCGTGTTCGCCGGATACTTCGGCGGGGTGCTCGACGAAGTGCTCACCCTCTTCACGAACATCGTCCTCGTCATCCCGGGCCTCCCGGTCGTCATGGTGATCGCGGCGTACGTGCAGAACGCCGAGGGGCTCGGGCCGCTCGCGAGGAGTTCCCTGCTCGTCGCCCTCGTGCTCGGCATCACCGGCTGGGCCGGATCGGCGGTGGTGCTCCGAGCACAGGCCCGCTCGCTGCGCACCCGCGAGTACGTCGCCGCCGCCCGCGTGGCGGGCGAGAAGCCGGGCCGCATCATCTTCGTCGAGATCCTGCCGAACCTCGTGCCGTTGCTCGCCGCGCAGTTCATCTTCGGCGTCATCTTCGCGGTGCTCGGCGAGGCGGGCCTCTCCTACCTCGGCCTCGGGCCGACGGGGTCGATCACGCTCGGCACGATGCTGAACGACGCGCAGACCGGCCAAGCCGTGGGCACGGGCGCCTGGTGGTGGTTCGTGCCGCCGGGCCTCATCATCGCCGCCCTCGGCGCCGGCCTCTCCCTCATCAACTTCGCGATCGACGAGGTCGTGAACCCGAAGCTCAGGCTCGCGCCTGAGAACGCGAAGCGCCAGCGCAGGGCCGCCAAGGCCGGCAAGGGCGTCGCCGACAGCGGAGCATTCGCATGAACGCCATCGATTCCATCCCGAGCAGCATCGGCGCCGTCTCGACCGCCGGCGAACCGGTGCTCACCGCGCGCAACGTCTCGATCGAGTACGAGGTGGACCCGCCCGTCAAGGCCGTGCGCGGGGCATCCATCACCCTGCACCGGGGCGAGATCCTCGGCCTCGCGGGGGAGTCGGGCTGCGGCAAGACGACCCTCGCCTACGGGCTGAACCGGCTGTTGAAGGCGCCGGCGCTCATGACCGGCGGCGAGGTCGTGTTCCATGACGCATCCGGTGCCGACATCGACGTGGTCGCCCTCGACGGCGAGTCGTTGCGCCGGTTCCGGTGGGACAAGGTGTCGATGGTCTTCCAGGGCTCGATGAACTCCCTGAACCCCGTCATGAACGTGCGCAAGCAGTTGGCCGACGTGTTCCTCACGCACCGTCCGAAGATGAAACGCGCCGAGCGCGACGCGCGATGCGCAGAGCTGCTGACGCTCGTCGGCGTCGACCCCGCGCGTCTGTCGAGCTTCCCGCACGAGCTGTCGGGCGGTATGCGACAGCGCGTCATGATCGCGATGGCGCTCGCCCTCGATCCGCAGGTGATGATCATGGACGAGCCGACCACGGCGCTCGACGTGGTCGTGCAGCGCGGCATCATCCGCGAGATCATGCGGCTCCGAGAGCGCCTCGGATTCGCGGTGATCTTCATCACCCACGACCTGCCGCTGCTCATCGAGATCAGCGACCGCATCGCGATCATGCTCGAGGGCGAGATCATCGAGCAGGGCGCATCCGAGCAGATCTTCCGCTCCCCGGAGCATCCGTATACGAGGCGACTGCTCTCGAGCTTCCCGAGCCTGCGCGGTGAGCGCGGCGACTTCATCCGCACGGGCGCGGCGAGCGGAGGCGCGGCATGAGCGGGCGGGGCCCTGTGCCCGAGCGCACGACGCTCGAGGCGCGCAACCTGGTGAAGGACTTCCGGCTGCGCAGCGGCGTCAGCGTGCGCACGCTGCATGCCGTGAAGGACGTCTCGTTCACGCTCGAGCCCGGTCGCACGATCGCCCTCGTCGGCGAGAGCGGGTCGGGCAAGTCGACGATCGCGCGCATGATGGCCAAGCTCGAGACGCCGACGTCGGGCGGGATCCTGCTCGACGGGCGCCCGAGCGCGACGAGGGGCGCCGCCCTCGCCAGGTACCGGCGCGACGTGCAGATGGTGTTCCAGGACCCGTTCAGCTCGCTGAACCCGTTCCACCCGATCCGGCACCACCTCGAGCGGCCGCTGCGCATCCACAACCCCGGACTCTCGGGGCGGCAGATCCGTGAACGGGCCGATGAGCTGCTCGAGCGGGTCCGGCTCTCGCCGGCGGCGACGTTCGCCGATCGCCGACCGCACGAGCTCTCGGGCGGCCAGCGGCAGCGGGTCGCGATCGCGCGAGCACTCGCCCCCGGGTCGCGGTTCATCATCGCCGACGAGCCGGTCTCGATGCTCGACGTCTCGATCCGCCTCGGCGTGCTCAACCTGCTGGCCGAGCTGCAACGGCAGGAGCAGCTGGGCGTGCTCTACATCACCCACGACCTCGCGACGGCGCGGCACTTCTCCGACGAGATCCTGGTGATGTACCGCGGTGAGATCGTCGAGCGGGGGCCGAGCGAGCAGGTGATCCTCGATCCCCGCCACGAGTACACGAAGTCGCTGCTCGAGGCGGCGGCCGACCCAGAGCGCCTCGGTCGGTTGCGCGACGAGGTGCGGAGCGGCGGGTGAGTCGACAATCAGTAAACATTCTTTTCAGATAGAGTGACCACGAATACCGACACGAGAGAGGCGGACGGCATGAGCCAGATCGACCCGGGCACCCCGACGTGGCTCGCGGCGCGCAACGACCGTGCCGCCTTCCGCCTCCTGCTCGAGCACGGTCCGCTGACCAGGTCTCGGCTCGGCGAGCTCACGGGCCTCTCCAAGCCCACGGCGTCGCAGATGCTCGCACGGCTCGAGCGCGTCGGGCTCATCCACCCGGTCGGCGAGCGATCCGGCGGCCGGGGGCCCAATGCGATCACGTACGGCGTCCGCACCGATCGCATCACGGGCGTCGCCATCTCGATCCTCGACCGCGCCATCCAGGCCGTCGTGGTCGACGCCGCCGACCACGAGCATCCGATCGTGCAGGTCCCGACCGACGGGCACGATCGCTCGCCCGAGGGTGACGTGCGCGTGGCTGTGCGCGCGGCCTGCGCCGAGGCGGGCATCGACGAGCACACGGTCAGCCGCGTGATGATCGGCGTGCAGGCGGCGTTCTTCGTCGACGGCGACGAGCTCTCGTTCACCGACACGCTGCCCGGTTGGCCGGCCGTCGGGGCTCGCGCCCGCATCGAGCGCGAACTGGGCCTCGAGGTGACGATCGACAACGACGTCAACCTCGCGACCATGGCGGAGCGTTCGTCGGGCGTCGCGCAGGATGCCGCGAGCTTCGCGCTGTTCTGGATCGGCGACGGTCTCGGCGTCGGCCTCGACCTCGGCGGCGTCGTGCACCGCGGCGCCTCCGGCGGTGCGGGCGAGATCGGCTACCTCGCGGTGCCGCGCACGGCCGAGCCGCTCGCGCCGGGAGCCAATGACTTCACCGACCTGCTCGGCGGCCCCGCGGTGGCGAGGCTCCTGAGCTCCGACGGTGAGACGCTCGCCGACGTGCTGCCGCGCCTCGCCCACGACGACGCGGCGATGTCGGCCCTCGCCGATCGCGTCATCCTCGCCGTCAACCCGCTGCTCGCGATCCTCGATCCCTCGATGATCGTGCTCGGCGGGCCGACCGGCACGGCAGGCGGACCCCGGCTCGTCGAGCTCGTCGCCGAGCGCGTCGACGCGGCCGCCCACCCGAAGCTCGCGCTGCGCACGAGCGGCACGGGCGCCCAGCCGGTGCTCCTCGGTGCGCGCCAACAGCTCGTGGAGCAGATCCGCGACCACCTCGAGGCCGACATCTCGCTCTCCACCTGACCCGACCCACCGTCGAACGGCGGATGCCACGGGGCATCCGCCCTGATCATCGACCCCGCATCTCGTGCCAGGCGCGAGGTGTGATATGAACCGAATCGAGGACCCATGAAGCTCGCCATCGTCGGCGGAGGCTCGACCTACACCCCCGAACTCATCGACGGGTTCGCCCGCCTGCGCGACACGCTCCCGCTCGAGGAGATCCGTCTCGTCGACCCCGACCCGCAGCGCCTCGCGCTCGTCTCGGGCATGTCGCAGCGGATGCTCGAGCACGCCGGGCACCCCGCGAAGGTGATCGGCACCACCGACCTCGTGGCCGGCGTCTCCGACGCCGACGCCGTGCTGATCCAGCTGCGGGTCGGCGGGCAGGACGCCCGCCACGCCGATGAGACGTGGCCGCACGAGGCCGGATGCATCGGCCAGGAGACCACCGGGCCCGGCGGGCTCGCGAAGGCGCTCCGCACCGTGCCGGTGGTGCTCCGCATCGCCGACGTCGTGCGCGAGCACGCCAAGCCCGACGCGTGGATCGTCGACTTCACGAATCCCGTGGGCATCGTGACGCGCGCCCTGCTCGAGGCGGGCCACCGCGCCGTCGGCCTCTGCAACGTCGCCATCGGCTTCCAGCGGCGCTTCGCCTCGCTCTTCGACGTCGAGCACGACCGCGTGAGCCTCGGCCACGTCGGCCTCAACCACCTGACCTGGGAGCGGAGCGTCGTCATCGACGGCGACGACCGGCTGCCCGGGCTGCTGCAGCACCGGCTCGGCGACCTCGCCGACGAGGTGCACCTCGCACCGGAGCTCATCGCGCAGCTCGGGGTCGTGCCCTCCTACTACCTGCGGTACTACTACGCGCACGACGAGGTCCTGCGCGAGCAGCTGCACGAGCCGACGCGGGCCGAGGCGGTGCGCGCGATCGAGCGCGAGCTGCTCGAGCTCTACGCGGACCCCGCGCAGCACGAGAAGCCCGCGGCGCTCGAGGGTCGTGGCGGCGCTTTCTACTCCGAGGCTGCGATCGAGTTGCTCGCGGCGATGCGCGACGGCGCGAGCCGCTCGCGAGTGGTCAACCTGCGCAACGACGGCGTGCTGCCGTTCCTGCCCGACGACCACGTCATCGAGGTGCCGGCCGTGTTCCGCGACGGGCGATTCCACGCCGAGCCCGTCGCTCCGCTGCCCGACGACATCCGCGGCCTCATCGCCTCGGTCGCCGGCTACGAACGGCTCGCCCTCGATGCGGCGGTGCACGGCGGTCGCGACCGCGTGCTCCGGGCGATGCGCGCGCACCCGCTCGTGCTGCAGCACGAGCGGGCCGAGCGGCTCACCGACCTGCTCATGGCCGAGAACGCCCCGTTCCTGGAGTGGGCGCGTTGAGCGGCGTCATCGTCGCGGTCGACGCGGGCGGTTCGAAGACCGACGCCGTCGCCCTCACGATCGACGGCGAGCTCGTGGCGCATGCGCGCGGCGGCGGGTCGAGCCCGCACTTCGAGGGCCTCGGCGAGGCGGTCGCCGTCGTCGACGGACTCGTGCGTTCGGTCGCGGGGCGATCGCGCGTCGTGCATGCGGGCCTCTACGTCTCGGGCCTCGACCTGCCGATCGAGGTCGAGCAGTACGCGGCCGCGGTCGCGGGCTTCGACTGGGCCGGCGATTCGACGACGGTCGCCAACGACCTCTACGCCCTGCTGCGCGCCGGCACCGACGAGCCCGACGCCGTGGCGATCGTCTGCGGCACGGGCGTGAACGCGGTGGGCGTGCGCGCCGACGGGGCCGACGTGCGCTTCCCCTCCCTCGGCGGCCTCTCGGGCGACTGGGGCGGCGGCAGCGGGCTCGGCGAGCAGGCCCTGTGGCATGCCGCACGGGATGTCGACGGCCGTGGCCCGCGCACCGCGCTCACGACGGCGATCGTCGATCGTCTCGGCGTGGCCTCGGTGCAGGCGCTCATCGAGGACCTGCACTTCGGCCGGCGAGACTCGAACGATCTCGCCGCGCTCGCCCCCGCGGTGTTCGAGGCCGCACGGTCGGGCGACGCGGTGGCGGCCGAGCTTGTCGACCGGCAGGCCGACGAGATCGTGGCCTTCGCCCGTGCGTGCGTCACGCGCCTCGGGCTCGCCGATCGCGCGATCCCGATCGTGCTGGGCGGCGGCATCATCCGTGCGGCGGATCCACGGCTCATCTCGGGCATCACGTCCGGCCTCGCCGTCGTGGCGCCGCGCGCCAGGATCGAGATGCTCGACGCGTCTCCGATCGTCGGTGCATCCCTGCTCGCCCTCGCAACGGCGGGCGCGAGCCCCGAGGCGCTCGAGCGAGCACGCAGCGCGGTCGCCCGCGGAACACGGGTCGAACGCGTGGAGGTCGCGCGCGAGACGGAGCCCGTCGGGTCCTGAGGTCACGCTCCGGCGGCTCCGGCGGCTCCGGCGGCGCCGCAGCCGCTCAGTCCGTCTGCGCGAGGAGCCTGACCGCTGCATCCTGGTGCGCGAGGCGGCGCAGCGCGAGCAGCACGGGCTCGTAGAGCGCGGTGCCGAGCACGGTGTACTCGACGGCGGCGTGCGGCTCGGCCGGCATGCGCGAGAGGTCGAATGCGGCGATGTCGGCCGCGGCCCGGCCGTAGGCGGCGAGGCGGTCGGCGCCGATCGGCAGGCCGGCATCCTCGGCGGCGGCGAGCGCCCCCTCGAGTTGCGCGACGGCGGCGAACTCGGGGTCGTAGACCTGGCCGAGCGCCTCGAGCGCGGCGCGGGCGCGCGGGTAGGGGTCGGATGCCTCGCCGGCGGGTGCTGCGCTCGGCGGCAAGGTGCCGACGGCGCGGCCGAGCGTCGTGTAGAGGTCGCCGCCCGGCTCGTCGACGAGCTCGAGCACGGTGCGAGCCTGCTGCACGCTGAGTCCCACGGGGCCGACGAGGGCGCGCACGAGTCGCAGGCGGCGCACATGGCCGGCGTCGTAGACGGCCTGGGTGGCCCCGGTCGCGGTGCCCGGGTGCAGGAGCCCCTCGCGCAGGTAGTACTTCACGGTCGCGACGGGCAGGTCCGCCTCGGCGGCGAGGGCTGACATCCGCATCTGGACTCCTTGCATTGGATAGTGCAACTCTCTAATATTGGAGAGCATCACTATCCAATCATGAAACCCCGAAGGGAATCGAGCATGAACCACGCGATCGACCTCATCCTGATCGGCACGCTGCTGCTCGCCCTCGTCACGGTCGAGAGCGGCGGCTACTTCCTCACCAGGGTCGTGCGAGGCCTGGCGCCGGCCAACCGCCTGCAGCAGAACTTCTTCCGCGCGGGGCACGCGCACGCGGCCGTGCTGCTCGTGCTCTCGGTCGCGATCCTCGGCGTGCTCGAGGCGGCGGCGCTCGACGACGCGTGGATGTGGGTGGCGAGGCTCGGAGCCCCCGTCGCCGCGATCCTCATGCCCGCCGGGTTCTTCCTCTCGGTGCTCGGCACCGACCCGCAGAAGCCCGGCCGAGCGATCGCCCTGCTCTGGATCGGCGCCCTCTCGCTCACCGTCGGCCTCGTCGTCGCGGGCGTCGGCCTCATCGGCGGCGGCATCGCGGCGCTCTGACGACGAGCGGATGCCGCGGGCGGCCGCCTCGCCCTGCCGCACAGCCCGCGGCATCCGCTCGCCCCGATCGCGGCCGGTCAGCGCCGCATTCCGACAGGACCCGAGGTCTCTCGACGTCGAACTGCCGTGGTCGGGCACACCCCAGACGGCGCATACACTGGAATCCGTGAATTCAGCGGAAACGGTCGACGTCGTCCTGATCGGCGGGGGCATCATGAGCGCGACGCTCGGCTCCCTCATCTCCAGGCTTCAGCCCGACTGGTCCATCCGCGTCTACGAGCGCCTCGGCGAGGTCGCGCAGGAGTCCTCGAACGCGTGGAACAACGCAGGCACCGGCCACGCCGCGCTCTGCGAGCTGAACTACATGCCCGAGAACCCCGACGGCAGCGTGAGCGCGGCCAAGGCCGTCTCGATCAACGAGCAGTTCCAGATCAGCCGCCAGTACTGGGCGTACCTCGTGTCGATCGGGGCGCTGCCCGAGCCGCACAACTTCATCAACACCGCGCCGCACATGACGTTCGTGCGCGGCGCCGCGAACATCGAGTACCTGAAGAAGCGCGTCGCCGCGCTGAAGGACCAGCCGCTGTTCCCCGACCTCGAGTACACCGAAGACCTCGAGCGCATCGCCGAGTGGACCCCTCTCCTCGCGAAGAAGCGCAACCCGAAGCAGAAGGTCGCGGCGACCCGCATCGTCTCGGGCACCGACGTCGACTTCGGCGCCCTCACGAAGTTCCTCTTCACCGACATCGCCGAGCGTGGCGCCGAGATCCACACGAACCATCAGGTCACCCGCCTGAAGCGCCAGAAGGACGGCACCTGGCGCCTGCGCGTGAAGCACCTCGTGGGCGGCACGCCCAGCTCCGTGAACGCGCGCTTCGTGTTCGTCGGCGCCGGCGGCGGCGCCCTCGCCCTGCTGCAGCACTCGGGCATCTCCGAGATCAAGGGCTTCGGCGGGTTCCCGATCTCCGGGCAGTTCCTGCGCACCACGAACCCCAAGCTCGTCGCCCAGCACCAGGCCAAGGTCTACGGCAAGGCCGCCGTCGGCGCCCCGCCGATGTCGGTGCCGCACCTCGACACGCGCGTCGTCGACGGCGAGACCGCGCTGCTCTTCGGCCCGTACGCCGGGTTCACGCCGAAGTTCCTGAAGACGAGCACCTGGTTCGACCTGCCGTTCTCGATCCGCCTGCACAACCTCGGCCCGATGATCCAGGTGGGCCTGAAGAACTTCGACCTCGTGAAGTACCTCGTCGGCGAGCTCATGGCCAACCGCGAGAAGAAGATGCAGGCCCTGCGCGAGTTCATGCCGACGGCGAAGACTGAAGACTGGGAGCTCATCACGGCCGGCCAGCGCGTGCAGGTCATGAAGAAGGACCCCGAGAAGGGCGGCATCCTCCAGTTCGGCACCGAGGTCATCACCGGCGCCGACGGCACGATCGCGGGCCTCCTCGGCGCCTCGCCTGGGGCTTCGACGGCCGCGCCGATCATGCTGGACGTCATCGCTCGCTGCTTCCCCGACCGCATGGCCGAGTGGGAGCCGAAGCTCCGCGAGATGATCCCCGGCTACGGCACGACGCTCTCGAGCGATCCGGCCGCGGCCGAGGCGTCGCTCGCCGAGACGGCGAAGGCGCTGCAGATCCAGGCATAGCCTTTTCGGCAGATCCTCTGCTATCGTCGTACCCGCTATGAAGTGAGTACTCCCACCGTCCCGCGCCTGAGGCGCCGTAGACACCGGGTGTACCCATTCCACTGTTCGCGACGGTGACGGCTGCATCCATCTCGGCAATGCCCGGCGGGATCCTTCTCCGCTCCCGGGCCGTCGGCGCTGCCATGCGCGTGCGACGGCACCGTGCGGTGCACCGTTCGACCGACCGCCTGCGCGCGGCATCCGTCGACGGCTCGGGAGCATTCGTGAAAGGGCGTTCCGCATGTCGGTACACGTCTCGTATTCCTCCTATCTGCGCGCCGACGGACTCTCGGCGCAGTACCCCGATCGCCGCGTCTTCAGCGATCTCGGCTTCTCGGTCGCCCCGGGTCAGCGTCTCGGCCTCATCGGCGAGAACGGCGCGGGCAAGTCGACGCTCCTGAGGCTCCTCGCCTCGGGTTCGACGACGGATGCCGCCGGCGGCCGAACGGCAGACGGCCCGCCGGGTTCGGGCTCCCCGCTCGATGCGGGCGTCGCGGCGCTCGGCGCCCGCGACGCGACGGACCTCGTCGCCGACGGCCGCATCACCCGGCCGTTGCGCACCGGCCTGCTCTCGCAGGAGCTGCCGTTCGCCCCGCATGATCGCCTCGGCGACGTGCTCGAGCACGCGCTCCGGGAGGTGCGCGCCATCGAGCGCGAGCTCCACGAGGCGGCGGCCGCGCTCGCCGACGGCATGGCCGACGGCGGGTCGCGGGGCGACGAACGTGCGGCCGCGGCATCCGCCGACCGGTATGCGCGGGCGCTCGCCGCGGCCGAGCACGCCGAGGTGTGGAGCGCCGACGCACGGCGCGACGAGCTGCTTCGCGGGCTCGGCGTCGGCGACGTGTCGCTCGAGCGCCGGGTCGCCGAGGTGTCGGGCGGCCAGCGCAGCCGGTTCGCGCTCGCGGCGCTGCTGCTGCGTGCACCTGAGGCGCTGCTGCTCGACGAGCCGACGAACCACCTCGACGACGACGCCGCGGCGTTCCTCGAGGATACGTTGCGCGCGTGGAGCGGGCCGGTGCTCTTCGCCAGCCACGATCGGGAGTTCCTCGATCGGCTGGCGACGGGGCTCGTCGACCTCGATCCGGCTCGGCTCGGCGCGGTGGCCGCGGTGGAGTCGGGCCCGTCCGCCGGGCGGGCGGGGCCGCCGATCTACGCGAGCGCCGAGCGCGCGAGCCAGGACGACCTGCTCGCGGCATCCGGTGGCACGGTGTTCGGCGGGGGCTTCACCGAGTTCCTCGCGGTCAAGGCCGATGAGCGGCAACGCTGGCAGCGCCAGTACGAGTCCGAGCAGCAGGAGCTCCTCGGACTCCGTGCCGACCTCGATCGCAGCGGTGCGGCGAGAACCGTCGCGCACGGCAGGGCGGCGACCGACAACGACAAGTTCATCCGTCACTTCAAGGGCGAGAACGTCGATCGCACGATCGCGAGGCGAGTGCGCAACGCCGAGGTGCGGCTCGAGGTGCTCGAGCGCGACCAGGTGCCGAAGCCGCCGGCGCCGCTCACCTTCGCGGGCATCCCGCAGGGGTCGCACGCGCTCGACGAGGCACCAGGCCTGCTCGTCGAGGTGACGGATGCCGTGGTCGAGGGTCGCCTCTCGGTGCCGTCGCTGCAGGTGCCTGCGATGGCCCGGATGCTCGTCACGGGTGCGAACGGCGCGGGCAAGTCGACGCTGCTGAACGTGCTCGCCGGCATCCAGCGCGTCGATGCCGGCTCGGTGCAGCGTCGCCGCGGGCTTCGCGTGCAACTGCTCGAACAGGACGTGCGCTTCGGAGATCCGGATGCCGCGGTGCACCGCATCTACGAGCGCACCCTCGGTGAGCGGCGGGCCGAGCAGGTGCCGCTCTCGAGCCTGGGACTCATCGCCGCCCGCGACGAGTCGAGGCCGATCGGGGCGCTCTCGGTCGGACAGCAGCGGCGCCTCGCGTTGGCGTTGGTGTTCGCGCGGCCGCCGCACCTGTTCCTGCTCGACGAGCCGACGAACCACCTCTCGCTCGCGCTCGCGACCGACCTCGAGGAGGCGCTGGGCGCCTACCCGGGTGCGGTCGTGGTGGCCAGCCACGACCGGTGGCTGCGTCGCCGGTGGGCGGGGGAGCGGCTCGAGCTCGCGGCCGGGCGGGCGGCTCGCGCCACGGTGCCGGCCTGAGCGACGGCGCGCCGCGGCATCCGGATGTCGCGGCGCGCCGCTTGCGGCTGGTTCGAACATGTGTTCGAATGTCTGCATGAGGTGGAGCGGGCAGCAGTTGGGCGTCGACCAGGCGGGCACCCTGCCGGGGCTCGCGCGGCTCAACAACCTCGTGCGCTCGGTGCAGACCCCCGACTTCGCGGGCATGACGTTCCACGAGGTGCTCGCGAAGTCGGCGCTGAACCACGTGCCGGGCCCGTCGTCGATGCCCTTCAGCTGGACCGTGAACCCGTACCGGGGCTGCAGTCATGGTTGTGTTTATTGCTTCGCCCGCCCCACGCACACCTACCTCGACCTCGACGCAGGCGACGACTTCGATCGGCAGATCATCGTCAAGGTCAACGTGGCCGAGATGCTCGCGGGCGAACTCGCGAAGCGGTCGTGGCGGCACGAGCCCGTCGCGCTCGGCACGAACACCGACCCCTACCAGCGGGCCGAGGGGCGCTATCGACTGATGCCGGGCATCATCGACGCGCTGGCCTCGAGCGGCACGCCGTTCAGCATCCTGACGAAGGGGTCGTTGCTGCGCCGCGACCTGCCGCTCATCGTCGACGCCGCCGGGCAGGTGCCGGTCGACCTGGCCATGTCGATCGCGGTCTACGACGACGAGCTGCAGCAGTCGATCGAGCCGGGCACCCCGAGCACGAAGGCGAGGCTCGCGACGGTCACGGCGGTGCGCGAGGCCGGGCTCGACTGCAGCGTGTTCCTGATGCCGATCCTCCCGTACCTCACCGACACCAGGGCGCACCTCGACGAGGCGCTGCGACAGGTCAAGGCGGCCGGGGCGACGAGCGTCGTGTACTCGGCCCTGCACCTGCGTTCGGGCGTGAAGCCCTGGTTCATGCAGTGGCTCGCGCGCGAGCACCCCGAGCTCGAGTCGAAGTACCGATCGATGTACTACGGCCAGAACGCCTACGCGCCCAAGGAGTACCGCAAGTGGCTGGCCGCGCGCGTGGCGCCGCTGCTGCGCGAGCACGGCCTGGCCCGAGGGCAGGAAGATCCCGCGACGGGCGGCGTGCGGTCGGCTGCATTGACGGATGCCGCGGCGCGCCGATCCGCGTCGCGAACCGAGTTCGCGGCGGCCCCCGACGCCCTGTTCTGAGCCTGCCCTCGAGGCCGCCGAGGCTGACGCACTTGCCGACGAGACGATCGGCGCACCTGAGTGCTCATCCGAGCATCGGCATCGGCATCGATCTCGATGCTCAGTTGCGTGCATCGATGGGTTTGCTGGGATAATCCGGAGAGTCCAGTGTGAACCCGATCCACTCGGCATGAACACCGGAGGTACCCATGACGCTCGGGCTACCCGGCGATGTGTCGCGCGACTCGGTGAGCCGTGCCATCGTGCATGCCGGGCACGTCGGGGCCTGGGTCTACCTCGGCATGGGCACGGTCGTCGCGAGCGCACTGGCGATCGGCGGTGCGCCGAAGGGGTGGATCGCCGCCGGGCTCCTGCTGCTGATGGCCGGCGCGCTGTGCTTCGTCGCCTTGCATCGAACCGTCTTCTCGAGCGTGCTCTACCTGGTGGTCGGCGGTGCCGTCACGGTCACGACGACCGTGCTCGCCATGCAGTCCACGCACGAACTCGACACCACCGACAACGCGGTCGTCGCGATCCCGTGCATCGCGCTGCTGCTCATCGGCGGCGCGGGCGCGGGTTCGTGGCTCGCGAGCTTCTGGGTCGTCGCCGCCTACGTCGTCGGCCAGACGGCGACCTACATCGGGGCCGAGTTGAGCGGCGCCGAGTACCGCGTGAGCGCGGGGGCCACGGCCCTTGCGGTGTTCATCATCATCGTCCGCACGGTCGACGGGCTCACGAGGCGTGCGGGCCTGCGACGCCAGGCTGCCCTCGTGCGGGCGAATGTCGCGGCCCGCGAGGCGACCGCGCGTCGCGACCACGAGCTCGAGGCGATCACGCGCCTCCACGACACCGCGATGGAGCACCTGCTCGCCATCGCCGCGGCCGGGTCGGGGCCGATCGACGATCGCCTGCGCGCCGGCATCCGGCAGGACCTCTCGTTGCTCGTCGGGCGCGACTGGATCGCACAGCACAGCGGCGAGTCCGGCGAGTCGGCGGTGGCATCCGGTGTGGCCGACGGCGCGCCGATCCTCGACCAGGCGTTCGCGGTCGCGGAGGATGTGGAGCTCGACGTGCAGATGACGGGCGATCTCGCGGTGCTCGGGCTGCTCGGCTCGCACCGTGCGGCCGAGCTCGACATCGCGGTCGCGGAATGCCTCCGCAACGTCGCGCAGCACGCGGGCGTGCGGGAGGCGGAGATCATCCTCGGCAACGGCGGCGGCGAGGTCACGGTGGCGGTCATGGACATCGGGTCGGGCTTCGAGCCCGAGCGCGTGCCGCCCGCCCTGCGCGGACTCAGGGTCGGGGTGGTCGAGCGTCTCGAACGCGAGGGCGGCTCGGCGCGCGTGTGGTCGGCGATCGGCCTGGGCACGACGATCGTGCTCACGATGCCGGAGGGCGGCGCATGAGGGCCGCCCGTCTCGCACCCCAAGACCTCGATCCGATCATCGCGCTCGCCTCGTCGTCGATCCTGCAGCACGTCGGCGGTGCCATCGCGTGCGTGACCGCGATCGTGCTGACGGCCGCGCACTGGTCGGAGGTGGAGTCCCCGCTCGCGGCGATCGTCGCGATCGCGCTCGTGTTCATCGCGGCGATCGGAGCCACGGTCGCCACGCGCCCGTCGCGGGCACCGTTCACCCCCGAGCGCATGTGGGTGATCGTCGTCTTCGGCCTCGGTGCCGCGGTGGCCGAGTACCTGAGCACGGTCGGCCAGAATCACTACGTCTACGACGACTTCGGCCCGCTCGTCATCGGCATCCTGATGGTCTCGGTCGCGCCGTACTGCAGCTGGACCACGCTCCTGACGACGGGCGTGCTCTCCGGGGCCGTGCTCGCAGTGCTGGTGGCGGGGGCACCCAGCCCGGCGTGGCAGGACCTGCCGATCGCCGTCGTGATCCTCGTCTTCATCGCGCCGACGGTGGTCGCGAGTTCGGCGGCGGCCGGCTACTCGTGGGCGATCGTGCACATCACCCTCGCTTGGCAGCGGCGGGCGAACCAGCTGCTGCTGCGGCGCGACGCCGAGCACCGGGCGGGGCTCGCGCGGTCGTCCGATCAGGGCAGGGTCGCCGTGCTGCGCCGCGAGGTGCTGCCGTTCCTCGCCTCGATGCTGACCGTCGAGCGCGTGTCGGTGACGGATGCCGCGCGCGCACGCCAGCTCGCCGAAGCCCTGCGTTCGACGCTGCGCGACGAGACCGCCACCACCTGGCTCAGCGACCTGGCGGCCGACCTCGAGCGACGGCACGGCGTGCCCGTCGAGGTCGTCGAGACCGACACCGCGGTGGCGGTGCTGTACGACGACCAGCGGGCGGCGCTCACGGCCCTGCTGAACTGGCTCACCGTCGACGACCGGGCCTCGTCGGTGCGGGTGGACGTCACCCGAGAGGACACCGAGCTGTCGAAGGGGCGTGTCGTCCGCATCGCGGTCGGCGCGGTGCTCGGCGCCGATCCGCCCACCCGTCGGTCGATCGAGCGGTTCGCCGCGGTCGCTCGCGCGGTGGGGTTGGCTGCGGAGGTCTCGTCGACCGGGCAGAATGTCACGGTGGAGTTTCGTCATGGCATCAGCTGAGGTCCGTCGTTCGAGGGGAGGGGTGGCCTGATGGCGAAGCTGTACTTCCGCTACGGCGCGATGAACTCGGGCAAGTCGACCGCGCTGCTGCAGGCGGCCTTCAACTACGAAGAGCGCGGGCACGGCGTGCTGCTCGCCAAGCCGTCGGTCGACACCAAGGGCGATCGCGACATCGTCTCGCGGCTCGGCGTGGTGCGCGAGGTCGACTTCGTGATCGCGCCCGACGCGAACGCGCGTGAGCTGTTCGAGCAGCGGCGCGCGATCTCGGCGGCCGAGAACGGGCGCGACGTGAGCTGCCTGCTCGTCGACGAGGCGCAGTTCCTCACTGGTGAGCAGGTCGACGACCTGTTGCGCATCGCGCTCATCGAGGGCATCCCGGTGCTCGCCTACGGCATCCGCACCGACTTCCAGACGGTCGCGTTCCCTGGCAGCCGTCGCCTGCTCGAGGTCGCGCACAGCCTCGAAGAGCTGAAGACGATCTGCCGTTGCGGCCGCAAGGCGATCTTCAACGGTCGCACGATCGACGGCCGGTTCGTGTTCGACGGCGACCAGGTCGCGATCGACGCTTCGACGGAGCTCAGCGCGAGCGGCGCTCAGACCGTCACCTACGAGTCGCTCTGCGGCGTCTGCTACCTCGAGGAGTCCGGCGGCGTGCTCAACGGCCGCCACTGAGCGCGCTGTCTCGGACCCATGCGTCCCGCGGCGCCCGGCCTCAGCTCACGATCGCGAGCACCAGCAGTCCGTTGAACACCATGTGCGCGATGATCGCGCCGCCGAGTCGACCGGTCGCGGCGGCGAGCGCTCCGGCCGCGAGGCCGAACACGAACGCGCCGGCGAAGGTCACGACCGCCGCGGTCGGCGAGAGCGCGGCGCCCTGGGCGAGGTGGGCGAGCCCGAACACGAGCGCGCTCACGACGACGGCGACGGATGCCGCGACGACGGCTCCGCCCCCGGTGCGCCGCTGCACGGCCCGAAGCACCAGCCCGCGGTAAAACGTCTCCTCGATGAGGGGCCCGATGAGCACGGGCGCGAGCACGATGCCGAACCAGAGCGCGAACCCGGTGGGGAGGGCGAGCACGCCGCCGTCGAGCGAGGTGCGTCCGGTGAACGCGAGCTCGAGCAGGGTCACGAGTCCGCGGGCGAGAAGTCCGATGCCGACGCCCCAGAGCAGGTCGATCCAGCGAACGCGGAGCCCGAAGTCGGCGGCGAACGATCGGCGCCCGCGCGCGACATCCGCGATGCAGAGCACGACAACGAGGGGCACCCAGACCGCGAGATAGGCGCCGAGCACCTGCAGCCATTCGTCGATCACGACCGTGCGGGTGAGCCACGCCCAGCCGAGCGAACTTGCCGCCGCGAGCAGGATGCCGATCGCGGCATCCGTCACGCCCCAGCGCACGTTCGCGTCGTCGGCCGCACCAGATAGGGGGGTGTCGGTTGTTGACACGCCCCACCTGCGCGGGGCATCTTGAGAGGGTGCCACGGGGCTTAGCGTAACCGTGTCACGTTTCAGGCACGCGGGGGACGGGGACTGAACACGTGGAATTGCGCGACTACATCCGCATCTTGCGGCAGAGCTGGGTGTTGATCGTGTTGCTCACGCTCTTCGGCGTCGCGGCGGGTGCCGTCTTCTCGATCCTGCAGACCCCGATGTACAGCTCGTCGGCGAAGGTGTTCGTGTCGACTTCGAACGGCGGCACGATCGGCGAGATGGCGCAGGGCAATACATACACCCAGCAGCGTGTGAAGACGTATGCCGACCTCACGACTACGCCCATCGTTCTGCTACCCGTGATCGCCGACCTGCAGCTCGACATGACGAGCGATGAGCTTGCGCGTGAGGTGACCGCGGTCACGCTCCCCGATACGACGCTCATCGAGATCACCGTGACCGACGAGAACGCCGCGCTGACGGCCGAGGTCGCGACGGCGGTCTCCGAGAGCCTGACGAACGTGGTCTCGGCGATCGAGACCACAGGGGCGAATGCTGAGGACACCGGTGAAGATGGCGCTCCGGCCGAAGCCTCCCCGGTGCGCCTGACGCTCGTGCAGCACGCCTCGGTTCCGCAGAAGCCGGTGAGCCCGAACGTCATGCTCAACATCGTGCTCGGCGGCCTGATCGGCCTCGCCCTCGGCGTCGGCGCCGCGGTGCTGCGCGAGACGCTCGACACCCGCATCCGCAACGAGCGCGACATCGAGCAGGTCACCGACGCGCCCGTGATCGGCGGCATCGTCTTCGACCCGAAGGCCAAGGACCGCCCGCTCATCGTGCATGCCGACCCGCACTCGCCGCGCGCGGAGTCGTTCCGGGCGCTGCGCACGAACCTGCAGTTCCTCGACGCCGGCCGCCCCGACCGCTCGTTCGTGGTGACCTCCTCGATCGAGTCGGAGGGCAAGTCGACGACGGCCGCGAACCTGGCCATCGCGCTGGCGGATGCCGGTGCGCGCGTGCTGCTCGTCGACGCCGACCTCCGCCGGCCGAAGGTCGCGTCGTACCTCGGCATCGAGGGCGCGGTCGGGCTGACCGACCTGCTCATCGGCCGCGCCGAGTTGCAGGACGTGATCCAGCCGTGGGGTCGAAGCCAGATGTACGTGCTGCCTGCCGGTCGGGTGCCGCCGAATCCGAGCGAGCTCCTCGGCTCGCAGGTCATGGCCGAGACCGTGAAGGAGCTGAACCGGGCGTTCGACGTCGTGCTCTTTGATGCGCCGCCGCTGCTGCCGGTGACAGACGCTGCGGTGCTGTCGCGTGCCGCCGGCGGCGCGATCCTCGTGGTCGCCGTGGGCCGCGCGCACAAGGGCCAGGTCAAGGGCGCGTTCTCGGTGCTCGAGAACGTCGATGCGAACGTGTCGGGCATCGTGCTGACGATGCTGCCGATGAAGGGGCCCGACGCCTACGGATACGGCCGGTACGGCTATGGCTACGGGTACGGCTACGGGTACGCCCCCAAAGAAGAGCCGAAGCAGGAGACGGCGGCGGGCGCGTGAACGTGCTCGTGGTGTGCACCGGCAACATCTGCAGGTCTCCGGTGGCCGAGCAGGTGCTGGCGGCGCGACTGCGAGCGGCCGGCATCGACGATGTGCGGGTCTCGAGCGCCGGCACCAGCGCACTCGTCGGCGAGCCGATGACGGCCGAGGCGGCCGCGCTGTCGGTGCGGTTCGGCGCCGATCCGTCGGGGCACGCCGCCAGGCAGCTCACCCCGCAGTTGGTGCAGGAGGCCGACCTCGTGCTCACGGCCACCAGGGCGCACCGGGCGCAGGTCGCCGAGCTCGTGCCCCGTGCCGCGCGCCACGCCTACACGCTGCGTGAGTTCGCGAGGGTGCTCGCGTTCCTCGCCGACGATGGCGGGTTCGACCCCGATCAGGCCGAGCCCGACTCGATCCTCGGCCGGCTCGACCTCGAGCCGCCCGCGCTCGGCCTTCCGAACCCCGGCTCCGCGTCGCCCCTGCAACGGGCGACCGATGCCGCTGCACGATCCCGTGGCATCGCGCCACCGCCGTCCGACCCGAACGACGACGACATCCTCGATCCGTACCGCGCGCCCATCGCGGTCTACGACGAGGCCGGACGATTGATCGACGACGCCGTCGACGCCATCGTGTCCGCGCTCGCCACGACGTCGGTGTCGGGTGGTCGCGGTGGTTCGTAGCGAGTCCGAGCACGGTCGACGTGTGACCATCCCGTGGGCGGTCGCGGCCATCGTGGTGTTCGTCGTGGTCGATGCGGTGCTCATCTGGTGGGCGGTGACCTCACTCCGCGCCGAGGCCGGCGCCCCGCAGGGCGAGGTGCTGCCGACCATTCCGCCGGCCTCGCCGGGCCCGACGACGACGGATGAGCCGAATGCCGCGAGCTCCGATGCGACGCCGGCCCCCGTCATCCGCCAGACCGTGATGCTCGCCGCACTCGACGCGAACGTCGCCTACCGCGGCTCCACGGGCACCTGCCCGGGCGTCGCGGCCTCGATCGAGGTCACGCTCGACGGTGGAGCGACGTGGGATGCGGGCGTGACCGAGGGACTCACCGACCTGCAGTCGCTGGACCCGAGCGAGGGCGAGATCGTCACCATGATCGCGCGCGACGCGGCCTGCACCATCGGCCGTTACCGCAGCTACGTGCTCGGCGACGACTGGGAGGCGACGAGCGAACCCGAGCCGACCTGGTACGTCGACGGCGGGCAGGCGGTGGCCCCGTCGGGCATCTCGCTTCCGTGCGACGGGGCGATCGCGCAGCTCGCATCGACGTCGCCCACGTCAGCCGCGGTGCTCTGCGAATCGGGCGAGGTGCTCGTCACCTCCGACGCCGGGGTCGTCTGGGCGGCGACCGCGACGCCCGTTTCGGGTGCGGTCGCGCTCGCCGGCGGGCCCACCGGCTACCTCGTGGCGGTCACGGGCGACGGATGCCGCGGCATCCGCATCGCCGTCGTCGACCTCGCTGCCGAAGACGAACCGCAACCGGGCGCCTGCCTCGAGGCCGACCCCGCGCCCGGAACCACCGCGATCGATGTCGCGCCCGACGGCACCCTGTGGGCGTGGACCGGGGGAGTGCTCGCCCGCTCGGCGGACGGGGGTGCGACGTGGTGATGGGCCGCTTCTACGCAGCCGCGACGATGTCGACCACGGCGTGGGCGTCGCAACTGGCGAGCCGTGTGCGCATCACGGACCTGCTCGTGCTGCTGTGGGTGGTGTTCGGAACGCAGATCGCCTGGGTCGGCCTCGACTACACCGCGACCGGCTTCAGCGGCTCGCGCGGTGACATCGCGGTCAGCTACACGATCGTGTCGCTGATCATCGTGGCCGCATGGATGCTCGCCCTCGAGTTGTACGACACACGCTCACCGCGCGTGCTCGGCCTCGGCACGCAGGAGTACCGAGCCGTGGCTGATGCCGCACTGCGACTTTTCGGCCTCGTCGCGATCGTGGCGTTCCTCTTCAAGATCGACATCGGCCGCGGGTACATCCTCGTCTCCTTCCCGCTCGGGGTGCTCGTGCTCCTGTTCTCGCGTTGGATGTGGCGCCAATGGCTCGGCGTGAAGCGCAAGCGGGGCGAGTACTCGTCGCGGGTGCTGCTGGTCGGCTCCGAGGAATCCGTCACCCTGATCGCACGCGAGCTCGCGCGGATGCCCGAAGCCGGCTATCGCGTCGCCGGGGCATGCGTACCAGGGCATGGCGGCGCCTACCTGCCCGGCACGCAGATCCCGGTCGAGTACGGCGTGAATCATGCGCTTGCCGTCATGCGCGACTTCGGCGCCGATACCGTGATCATCACGAGCGCCGATGAGCTCGGGCCGGAGCGCGTCCGAGAGCTCAGCTGGGGCCTGAATCCGGGTGCCGAGCACCTCGTGGTCGCGCCGAGCCTCATCGACATCGGCGGCCCGCGCATCCATACGCGCCCGGTAGCAGGGTTGCCGCTCATGCACGTGGAAACGCCGAAGTTCGAAGGGCGCAAGCTCGTTGCAAAACGCGTGTTCGACCTCATCGTGGCGTTTGCGCTGGTGGTTCTGTTCTCGCCGCTGCTCATCGTGCTGGCTGTGATGGTGAAGCTGTCGTCGCCAGGACCGGTGTTCTATCGGCAGGAGCGAGTCGGCTTGAAGGGTACACCGTTCATGATGCTGAAGTTCCGGTCGATGGACGATGGAGCCGACGCCCAACTCGCGAACCTGTTGGCGCAGAATGGTGCAGATACGAAGCCGCTCTTTAAGGTCTACGACGATCCGAGGATTACGCGAATCGGCAAAGTGCTGCGCAAGTACTCCCTCGATGAGCTGCCGCAGCTGTTCAACGTGTTGCATGGCACCATGAGCCTTGTGGGGCCGAGGCCGCAACGCCGTGCTGAGGTCGAGCTCTACGATCGTGCGGCCGGGCGACGCCTGTTCGTGCAGCCCGGCATGACCGGTCTTTGGCAGGTCAGTGGCCGCTCGAGTCTCTCGTGGGAACAGAGCGTGCGCCTCGATCTCTACTACGTAGAGAACTGGTCGATCACGGGCGACGTGACGATCCTCGTTCGCACGTTCCGGGCCGTCGTTAGCCCGGGAAGGACAGCAGTATGACGAAAGGGGACGCAGCACTGAGCCGCTCGACCATTGATCTCGACATCATCATCGTCACCTACGGCCGAAGCGATCTGGTCAGGGACTGTCTGGATTCTCTGGAGTCCGCGATGCCGAGTGCCCGTACACGCGTTCTCGTCATCGACAACGATTCGCCCGACGGCACGGCGGACGTCGTCGAACGTGAGTATCCGACCGTGCATCTCACGCGACGGGAGTCCAACGACGGATTTGCGGTCGCGAACAACGTCGCGCTGCGATCATCGAGTTCCGCGTATGCGCTCCTGCTCAACCCGGACACTCGCGTAGAACCCGGGACGATCGACCATCTGATCGACGTGCTGGAGCGCGAGCCCGACATCGGGATGATGGGTTGCCGTCTCCTGACCGCCGACGGCACCCTCGACCATGCGGCGAAACGCAGCATTCCGTCGGTCGGCACCGCGGCGAAGTACTTCCTCCTTCGTGCTCTTGGCCGAACGGGCTCCGACTACGTGCGACCCGACATTCGTGACGATGCCGTGGCGGACGTCGACGCAGTCAATGGCGCGTTCATGTTGGTGCGTGGTTCCGCGCTCCACGCGGTCGGACTCCTCGACGAACGGTATTGGATGTACGCCGAGGACCTCGACTGGTGCATTCGATTTCGCAAGGCGGGTTGGCGAGTCGTCTACGACGGACGAGTGATAGCTCATCACCTGAAGGGTGGGAGCTCAGACGGGCTCCGCCGGGTCGCGCTCAACTACCAGTTCCACCGGAGCATGGCGCTGTTCTACCTGCGGCATCTCCGCTCAGGCAGCAAAGTGTTGGATGTGTTCGTTGTGGCCGCAATCTGGGCGAAGTTCGGTGTTTCCACGCTGACCAACACCCTGCGCCGCGCGAGCCTTAACCTTCGCGAGGCAAGCTCGCATGCATGACGCGATGAGCTACCAACACGAGTCGGAGAGTGCTCAACCTGGGCATTCTCGGATCCTCTACTCCTACTTGACTGGCCAGTATGACAATCTCGGAGATGCGCTTCTCCGACGAGGCATGATGGCCAAACTCGGGCACGTGGGGATCTGGCACGTCTATCTCGGCGATGCTCCCGACGACTATGTGGCATCGCTCCAAGTACCGCACGGGACGACCCTCTATCGACGGTTCCCGGCATGGTTCCTTGCCGCGACTGTGGGAATGATGAGATCCGGCCGTAGCGCGTTTGTTTCGAATCCCGGGGAAATTTCCTCCACTCGTGTCGAGTTCCTCTGGGGAGTCGTCACTTCTTGTCTCATCATCGTCGGCAGGATTTTCGGGAATCCGGGGTACCGGACGGGTATTGGATCGCGCGACAAGACTCGTCCCTTGAGTCTGGGGCACGAAATTGCGACGAAGATGGCAGCCAAGTCGGTCTGGAGGGACGCTGCATCGCGCGAGTTATTCGGCCGTGGGGATGTGGCTCCAGACTGGGCGTTCGCACTTTCGCGATGGCCGGCCAGCGGCGAACGGCGATATGTCGTGATGAGCTACCGATTCGACAAGCCTGTTCCCTCAGCCGAAGTTCTGCAGGCGGTCGGTGCGTGGGCCGCACGTAAGGGCAAAGAATTGGTTGTCGTGACACAGGTCGCCCGTGACTTCGAGGCGAATCGCAATCTTGCGAAGCAGCTCGACATTCGGCACATCGGCACCGAGAACGCGAGCCTGATCGACGTAGAGCGGGTGGTGCGCGGGACGTATGCGGAGGCTTCGATAGTCCTCGGTAATCGAATTCACGGGCTGATCCTGGGTGCAGTCGATGGTGCGATCCCCGCCATCATCCTCGGGCACCCGGATCTGAAGGTTGGTCGGACGCTCCGCACGGCCGGCTTAGAGCTCCAGGAAGGACTCGGCGAAATCGGCCCTGACGACGTCGACGCGTATCTGGACTACATCGAAGACCATCGCAACGATAGTGAAGATGGGGTGCAGTGTGCCGGCGAGCGCTTGCGCCGTCTTTCCCTCGAAATAGGGAATGCGCTGGGATGACCTTCTTCCGATCACCGACTCGAGTACATCTCAATGTAGATGTCCGTTCTGGGCGGCCTGCCAGGGCATTCGCGTGGATTGTCTTCGTTCTCATCCTCATCGTGACTTCTCGTGGCCTGATCGAGCTCGCCATCGGGAAGCAGACCGCTTACGTTGTACAAGCTGCGGCGGCATTTCTACTCGTGGGCTGTCTCCGTCGTCGAGCGACCATCGTGCCGGGCACACGGCGGTGGGGTAGCTATGTCGCCGTCTACGCGCTCGTATTCAGCGGGCTGGTGTCGACGTTTTTCACGATCAATCGGTGGAGTTTGGCGTCGGCCACCACTCCGCTGCTCTACGTCGCGACGATGATCGCACTTGGCTTGCTCCTCTGCTGGGGGTCTGATGCTGACCGCCGATCCGATGCGATACAGATCATCCTGCCATCGGTCGTTGCGGTGATATCGCTTCAGGTCGCGGCAGCAATCGCTCAGCAATACATGGGCTGGGGGCTGCTGTCTGGCACCGATTACGGGACATTTGGGGACCAGGCGCGCCCTTCCGGACTCACCGGGAGCTATCTGCACTATCCACTCGTGCTGGCGGTCATGGGCATCGTGGTGTTTGGGGCCTGGCGAAGACGGGGCTCCGCGATCTTGCTCTGCGCTACGGGTCTCGCAGTGTTCGGGATTCTGGCGAGCTATTCTCGGTCCGGGATGATGATCCTCGCGTTCACAATCGTGATCGCGGTTTCGACGGGCCGCACGATGGCAACCAAAGTCGCGTCGGTGTTGGCTCTGGTTGTCGCATGGACTTTCATTTCGCTGGCATTCTCGGAGAACCCAGTTCTCGTGCGAGCACTTAGTGCCTTGGACCTCAGTTCCGCAGGCAACTCTGGCCGCGTTAGACAGTGGACCGACGCAATGGGGTCCTGGTTCGATTCGCCGTTGCTCTTCGGGAGTTACACGGGGCTTGTAACGAACATCTCACGCAACTTCGGTGGGTCGTTTTCTCTAGGCGTGGTTGAGTCGAGCCTGCTCCAACAACTATTGAACCTGGGAATCGTCGGCACAGTCGCGACGTACTGGCTTCTTGGCGCTGTCGTCCGCGCCGTTCCGGTTCGAGACATCTGGGTTCGGGCTGGCGTCTCCGCATGCATACTCCAGACCTTGATTTATCAGTCGATCGAGGTCCTCCCATACGTGGCCCTCCTCGCAATCGTGCCACTCGTGTTCACTCATGCATCGAGTCCTACTCCAGCGCACACTCTTAAATCGCTTGGTCCGCGCTCTACGTGGCCTGTCGGAGCATGAGCGACGTACAGCCACCGGTTGTGTCGGTGATACTGCCCGCGTACAACGTGGAAGCGCACATTGGAACCGCAATCCGGCGGCTATTGAATCAGACCTACTCGCACGTCGAGGTCGTTGTTATCGACGACAAATCTGAGGACTCGACTGTGAGCGAAATCATGCGCTTCGTTGACGACCCTCGACTAAAGCTGGTGCAACTACCAACCAATCGGGGTGTTGCGAACGCGCGGAACATCGCGCTCGAGGCAGCAACCGGTGAATATGTTTGGTTCGTTGACGCAGACGACGAGTGGTCGAGCGACTTCATAAGGACCATGCTCGGAGCTGCGCTCGAGGACGCTGCTGACCTCGTGGTTTGCTCGGCGATCTTCAGGTTCGGTCGCGACCTTTCACGTAAGGAGTATGTGATCCGCTACCGCTCGCGGCGGCAGTTGGTTGGGGAAGACGCACTCGAAACCTTGCTCGGTGGTACAGGTGCGTTGTGGAACAAGCTCTTCAAGCGCTGCTCGCTCGCTGAACGGCCATTCCCTCCGCTTCGCTCGAAGTCCGACCACGGTGGGCTGCTGAAGTCAATGCCCGCATTGGGACGCGTCTCAATCGTGCCGGATGCGCTATATAGCTATGTCCAAAGGGACGGTTCTATCAGCAACGGCGGCATTCGAGAACCCGAGAACTTTCTCGCGCTCCTTCCAATCGCTGAGGCCTCCCTACAGACCTTTCCTCAAACGAAGCGCCTCCGCAGACTCCGGGTTCAATTCCGTTCCGAGATCATCGCACGAGCCATTCGTGAAAACTGGAGGTTCATGTCGAAGGCTGACGATTCCACGAAAGATCTGACAAGAGAAGTGCCTTGGGCTGACGTCGCATGCATTTTGTCTCGTCCGCGGCCATTCCTGACGTGTGTCGCGGCGAAGCTCGCTCCGGCTCAAGCCAGGAGCGCTTTCAGGTTGTTGGGTCGAAGTCGTTGGTCAATGCACCAGCCGGGAGAGAGCTAGACGTCCTATAGCTGTGTTCCTCTAAACGAGGGCGACGCGTACGTGACGCTTCAGAGTCGCGCGTCTACGATTTGAGGTCTCCAGCCGTGGCTGATCGCTGCGTCGGGTCGCGGAGACCGGTCACAGTACTACTCGGATTACCCTCCGAAGAAACCACCCATGCTTGAACGAAGTCGTCGACGGACGTGGGCGCGAAACTGTCGACCCAATAGCAAGACGAGCGTTGGCGATCGGCCCAGCATTGTCGCAGCGCGTCTAATTTCCTTCCTCTTGACCGCGGAGAGAAAGGCGTCACGCTTCTGGAGCGCTCTGAATAACGCAGCTCGGTATGCGAGCAGCCTGCTTACCCGCCCGTTCCTCGGGGCACCCATTCGAAGATCATCGGAGACGCGAGCGAGTGAATCAAAGTCCTGGATTGTCCCGCTCGTCGGATTGGTGGCGCGCGTGTTGTAAACGTAGTCTGCGCTGGGCGTCATCCACATGACCGCACCGTGCGCTAACGCTTCAAAGAGCATTAGCCAGTCTTCGCCGTGGCGTTTGCTTTCGTCGTACCTGATGCCCGCCCCGTCGAGGAACGCGCGCCGAACCAGCGGCTGTGCCCAGCCAATCGGTCGCCCTGTTCCCGGCAAATCGCGGCGCACGAGATCAGAGAGCCTTATGCGCTGAACCCGGCGCAACCAATACCATGCGTACTCAGTCTCACTGTCGGAGGAGCCGCGCAACGCGATCTGATCCGCCACAATATCGGCGTCATATTCCGCCGCCAAGTAGAGGAGGCGATCCAGACGGCCCGGACGCCAGAAGTCGTCCGCGTCTAACACCGCAATCCACTGGCCGTTTGCCGCGTCGATGCCTTGGTTCCGCGCGCGGGCGGGACCGCCGTTGCGAGACAACTGGATAAGTCGGATTCGAGCGTCTGCCCGTGCCCAACGCTCCACGACAAGCGCCGTGTTGTCGGTGGACCCATCGTCAACCACAATGATTTCCCAGTGGGGATAAGTCTGATCGCGGATGCTCTCGATCGCGCGATCGATAACGGTTTCAACTTCAAATGCCGCGATCACGACCGTAACCAGTGGGTTCGACTGCAGATGCGCACTCAGGACTCTACTCATCTGGCTTCCTTAGGACGCGACTTCAGGCGAATGGAAAGACCGGACTCGACGCGTACGCGCTGAGCTTTCGGTGCCGATCGTCCAAGGACCGATGCTGCAGGACCGTGTGATAAACGCGGGCGCTATGTTCGCGAAGCCGGGACCGGTTGAGCGAAACACCGCGCTCGGGTTCAGCCCACCGATGCGCGAGCCGCGGAAACCGCCTTGCGAAATCCCAATAGGGGGCCTGATAGCCGAATTGCCACCACGAGGCGTCCGAGTTCCAAGGTTTCTTCGCGCCGGTGAAGTGCACAATCTTGCGTGCCACTGCCGTCTCGGCAAGGTCCGCGTATCCGTATGCGGAATGGAAGTTGTAACCCGGGTAGAGGTAGTCGACTCGACCGTGGAACACATGATTCAGTGCGCTTTGGTCGTGAAATACGAAGGTCGATGGATTGTCTTGGTACGCCTTCAACGCGGGTCTGCCATATTCCTTCAACGTTTCGCGTGTCATGCCCAAGACGCCGCAATTGAAGTACTCCTCCATCGTCACGCCAAGCGACGCGGGGTAGTTCGGTGGCAGTCGCCGCGCGGAGCGAATCGGATCGAGCCAGAGGCCTCCTCGACCCGCGAGTATTCGACCGTCCTGCACACGGTTGCGGAGGAGAGGCGCGATGTCGCCCACGATCTGCGTATCACCGTCAAGATAGATCAAATCGGTGACATCGCTAGGCAGCTCGGGCTCTATGACGAGCCGGGCGAGAGTCACGGCGGTCAAGTGGGGGCGGTGAAGTTGGTGATGTGGAATTTGGAAGTCTCGGGTACGAAGCTGGCGTGTCTCAATACCCGCGTATTCGGTGTGCGTTCGGAGCAGTTTCTGCGTCGCGCTGAAGAGATCTTCGTCGATGTCGACCCCATAAATGAGGATCTGAGCATGTCGCAAAGCCCCGTTGTCGACGGCCTGGGTAGCCACCAGTAGTGACTGTGCCCAGTATCCTTCATCGCTAATCAGGATGAGGCATTGACTCATAGGGCAATCCTTACATCGTTGAGAGGTCTGGTTCGCTCGGATCCAGACGAGGCTGGAGACACATCTTGAGAGCGTATCGGGAGTGTGCAGTCCAAGCACCCATGACGGACATGCGGCGGTGAATTCATCGGGAAGTCGAGAGAACTGGTCGGCTGGCTGTCGGATCGAAGCAAAGCACGAAACACTTAGCTTTGATGCGCTGGCTCCGCCGCAGTGTTGTTTATCTGATTCAAGGTCCGACGTAGGTACGCGAATGATCGCCGCTGCTCGGCCGCTATTCGCGAGTTCACGTACTCCCAGTCGATATCGGTGGTGACTTCGGCTAAAGGCGCAGACTCGCCGGGATACACGAGACGACTCCGGAGGCCGAAGGTCTCCAGCAAGCTCTCGAACCGTGCGGCCCCCCGATCGCGGTTGGCGACGGCTACGAAAGGTACATTGTGAATTATCGAGAAAACAGTGCCATGGAACGAGTCCGTCACTACGAACCTGGCGCCTGAAATTGCCCCGATCCACGCCCCGATACTGGGCTTGCGGTAACGCTCTGAATTCCGCCGAAACTCCCGATAGCTGGTGGGAGGGGGTGGGGGCATTAAGGAAATCGGTACCTCGTCGAGTGCTGTGGCGATCTGCGCCACTAATCTGCGCGTCTCGACTTCGTCATCCAGCACGTAGTCGACGAGTCGGCCGGTGGGGAAGGTATCTGACGCCTCTTTAGAGATTGCCAGATATTCGGCAGGCTCTATCAGAAGCGTGGGATCGACGTGTTGCAACGCCCGAACGTCCCAATACTCGTCAGCGAGCCGCACGCCCGAACTCTCCCGCACAGAGACTGCATCGAACCGCTGTGCTAGCCGGCGAGAGTCCGCCAGGAGTGCCGGGCTATATTCCTCGAGGTCGTTGCGTCCGAACGATGCGGCGTAGGCGATCTTGGGGCGACGGTCGTCATCGGTCAGGAAATTGAGCAGGTAAGAGCCTACGTCGCCGTACGGGCGTCGCCATACCTGGTCACTTCCGACGAGGAACGCATCGACATGTTCTAGGAGCTTGAGATCACATTTCCCGGGCGCGACATAGAGTCGTGCTACATCAATTCGTCTGGCGACGAAGTCTTGGAGAGCTGCATCAACTCCGCCGCGCACGTACCTGATCCAGTACGGGTGCGAGACGCCGAGCGTTAGAAGCGCCCGCTTGACGAGGTCTTTCGCGTATGGCCACCGCCGGCGGCCCTTCTCGGTCGAAATTGAGACGTCGACGAACGTTGATAAACCGAGCCGTGTAAGCGACTGCTGCAGTGCCCAGGCTTGAAGGATGTTTCCGTAGTTCCCGTGGAGGGGGAGAGTTCGGACTAGAACGCGACCCATTACGCTCCCTCGAATTGGATGAGCTGGCCGAAGCGCTCAACAGGACCGCGGAACGGGCACCAAATGGACGGCCGCGCAATGAATGGCAAACCCCTGAATGGCGCGGTCATGAGCGCGCCCCCCGTATGGATGCCGCGATGAGCGCCGAGCGCGATTGAAGTTTCCGCCACAGCCTCCCCAGGGCCTCGCGAGGCTTCCGAAGCCGGCGCTCTGTCCTCTGAGCGCGGCGATAGCGCTCAATCGGTGCCTCCATGCGGCGATCGAATGCGGCAAGGTCATCGGCTCGTACGGCGAGCAACCAAGCATCGTGGCTCACGCGCGAGGTCCGGAGCCGCTCGATTTGTATGCGGCGCCTCAACATAGATACTCGCTTCCTGGATGGCCTGCGGATCGCCGGGACGTACTCCCCGCGCTTGGCGAGGTAGTTGTATCGAGCGGATACTTCTTGGAAGTTTTGCCTCATTAGCCCCGTTTGGGACTGCATCATTAGCTTGGGGCTGATGATCTCAAGCTTGAGTCGACCGCGCTGACTAGCGGACGTCACGAGGTCGTGTAGCTCGGCGCTTCGTGTGATGACCACATTCGTTCCTCGACTATCTGCCGTGTACTGCGGAAGCCATGCATCTCCGAGCACGATGTCGGCGGTCTCGTTGAAGGCGTCCTCGGTGAAGTCCGAAAAGTTGGCCTTGAACATGCCCAGCCCCCAGTCCATGCCGAAGAGTTCCGTTGCCTCGGCGGTCACCACCTGTCCGTTCACGTTGCCGCGCAGTTCGGTCGCGTACTTGTTCGAGGGTCGACCTGGGATCTTCTTTCGAAAGTCGATCTCTTCGAGATCCTCGGGGTGGATGCCCGCGCGCCATGCCAGCTGAAGGGCATAATTGGCGGTCTTCTGATGCCCGCAGATCAGTCCGATGATGTACGGGATGCGTTCGGCATACTCGGGTCGCAGCTGCTGAAGCAGCCGCAGTTCGTAGGCGAAACTCGGGATGGCTGTCACCGCATAACGCCCACCGAGTTCGGCTGCCTCTGCCAGAACGTTGGCAAGTTGCCCGGGATAGTAGCGAGACTTCGCACCTTGTCGTGTCTCGTCCGGCGTGCGCGAGATTCGGTATTCGAAGAGTGGGCCGGTTCCGGCGCTTGCCTTCAAATGGATCACGCCGTCGATGGCCTTCGTCTCAAGAAGTTCGACTAAGACCCAGGTGGCCAAACCTCCGGAGCTACCGTTCGTCCGGTAGTCGCCCTCGTTCACGTAGCCCGCGTAGAGTCCCCGATGGCGCCCGAGTACGGTGTTTTGGCCAGCCGACGGGGCGTCGGGGAAAAGTTCAGCCGCGACTTCATCCTCTCGCCCAAGGCCCCCACCGAACGCAGACACCTGGTGCAGTAGTTCGACGGGCCCCCGATACGTCGAATCTAGGCCCTCATGCTCGTACTCCCCGCGCTGATTCAACCGCGGTTGGAGGTTTGGATCGATTGCGGAATAGATGCCGCTGCCGATATCAAGGTTCGGGTCAAGCACTTGCCGTCTGAATTCGTCCACACTGCCCCCCGCAGTTCGTCCGGTGTATCGAATGGTACCCGTACGCCTGAGCGTGGCTCGGTTCCAAGGAGGCGCTCCTAGCGCAGGCTCTTTATTACCTGGGACACCCGAACGAGGTCGCGTCGCCCAGAAGGAAACGCTGCTGTGAGGGCGACGAAAAGCAGGACCGCACCGGCCGCGCCGGTGAGGACGAACCACCACGACTGTGAACCGGCCCACCCCCGAAGTGCCAGCCAAAGCAGGCCATATGTGGTGCCCGCCGTCGCGAGCACTCTCAAGCCGCCGACGAGAAATCGTCTCCCTTCGTAGTTGGAAGTACGAGAAAGCCACGCGAGATTGATCGGCCAACTCACGGCAAGTCCACTTACGTATGCCCAAGCGACCCAGTGAACGCCCAGAGGAGCAGCGACGACGACGAGGGATACCGCGATCGGCTTCGTGACGAGGTTGTAGTAAAGCAATTGCTTCGAGAGTCCTTCAGCGAGAAAGCCCCAAAAGCTGATCACCGAGAGCACGTGGATGCACTCGCCGAGTGCCAGAATTTGCACCAATGGAACAGCGGGAGCCCATTGGGGTCCCAGGACGAGCGGTATTAGTGAAGGCGCGGTCAGCGCGAGCATCACCATGAGGACACACACCGGCCCTGCGAGCAAGAACTGCATTCGTAAGAGCGCGTCAGCAGGCCGTTTTCCGGCCAACGAGTACTCGTTCAGCAGCGGGACGGCGACTTTCGTCAGTGGCCCGAGCAACCCTCCGACCAACGTCGCTGTGAGCTGAAAGGCTCGGTTGTAATACCCAAGGCTCGTCGCTCCCCACCGGGCACCGATTAGGAGGCTGTCGACGTTGCTGGCCGACCAAGTCAACAAATAGGCGGCCCCAAGTTGTGCACCAGACCTGAAGAGATGCGCCGAACCGTGCCCCCGGCGGGGGAGCGACGGTAGCCAATGTGCTCCGATGCTCTGAATGAGGAGCAGCGTGAATGCGGCGACGACAGGCTGTATCACCAGCGCCCAGTAGCCCCAACCGTTCAACGCGGCGACAACTGCAACGCCAAGGCCGACGACAGATGATGCGAAGGCGCTCGCTGCGAGCAAGGTGAACTTGAGGCGCCGGGCAAGTTGGACCTGGAGCTGGGCCTGCGCCCCGCTAATGAAGAGCGTCAGTGCCATCGCCGGGATGATCTGAGCGAGACGCGGCTCGTCATAGAGACGGACGATCAGGGGCGTGGCAGCAACGAGCACGACGGCGCTGATGGCGCCGAGCCCCCACGATGCCCAGAAGAGGTTCGAGGCCTGCTGCTGGCTCAGTTGCTTCGCTTGGAGCGCTGCGCCGGACAAGCCAAAGTCGCGAATCAGGTCCGCGAGGGTCATGAATACGACCACCATAGCCACGAGACCGAAGTCTTCAGGCGTGAGCAATCGAGACAGCGTGATCACACTCACAAGTTGGACGAGCATTCGCGCTGCTTGCCCAATCAACGTGATGCCGCCGCCGCGCGCTCCGACCCGGTGCAAGGCGTTCGTCACATCGCGAGCATAGTCCGGGCGTTAGCGCTCGTCCTCGACACGCCGCCGCTGGCCTATTCAGGGTTGCGTCGTCGAGGATCTTGATTGAAGGAGTAGGCGGATTAACGTGGCTGTATTCGCCGCGTGGATTGTTACGCTACTGATCGTGACGCCGTCTTCCGGGGGTTCGGAGTCGTCGGGTCGGGACCATGGGGATGGAGCATCCGATCGGCGCCATGAGTCGAGCCGTTCGGGCGACTCGCACCATACGAGTTCGAGTCGTTCGCACGGTTCCAGCTCGAGCTCAGGATCGAGCCGATCGCACGGCTCGAGCTCCGGCTCGAGCTCCGGTCGCTCGCGCAGCTCGAGCTCCGGCCGCTCCCACCATCACAGCTCGAGCAAGCGCCGTAAGCAGCAGCGCCGAAAGCGCATCATCACCTGGTCGATCGTCGGTGTCCTCGCGCTGCTGGTGTTCGCCGTCGCCTGGATCGGCATCCGCGGGTTTCTCGCCGTGAACGAGTTGCAGGCGGCGGTGCCGCTGGCGAAGACCGCGCAGAAGCAGATCGTGGCGGGCGACGCCGAAGCGGCGCAGCGCGCGGCCGACGAACTGGCCGGGCATGCGGCATCCGCTGCCTCATTGACGGGCGACCCGATCTGGCGCGGCGCCGAGGTGCTGCCGGTGATCGGCCCGAACCTCGAGGTGGTGCGGGTCGTGTCGGCATCGGTCGACCGCATCGCGCGTGATGCCGTGGTGCCGCTTGCATCTTCGGCCGGCACGATCGACGCCGGGGCGTTCGCGCCGAGCGGGGGAGCGCTCGACCTGCAGGCCATGATCGACCTGCAGGAGCCCGTGCACGAGGCGCGCGTCGCCTTCGACACGGCCTCGGTCGCACTCGGCGACGTGGCCGATGCGTCCGTGATCGGCCCGCTCGCCGACGCGCGCGATGAGTTGACGGCCATGGTCGACGAGACCGGGGGCGTGGTCGTAGGGTTCGACAACGCGGTGCGCCTGCTGCCCCCCATGCTCGGTGCCGACGGGCCGCGCGACACCCTGCTGCTGTTCCAGAACAACGCCGAACTGCGCTCGCTCGGCGGCGTGCCGGGGTCCCTCGCGCTCGTGCATGCCGACGGTGGCACGGTCGCGATGACGCAACAGGCGGCCGCGCTCGACTTCCCGAAGTTCACGCCGACCGTGGTCGAGCTCCCGATCGAGACACGCGCCCTCTGGGGCCCGAACACCGCCAGTTACATGCAGGACGTCACCTTCACGCCGCAATTCCCGCTCGCGGCGATGATCGCGCGCGAGATGTGGAAGCGCCAGTTCGGCACCGAGGTGCAGTCGGTCGTCGCCGTCGACCCGGTCATGCTGAGCTACCTGCTGCGCGCGACCGGGCCCATCACGATCAGCACCGGCGACCAGCTCACGAGCGAGAACGCCGTGCAGTACCTGCTCAGCGACGTCTACGCGCGGTATCCGGTCTCGCAGCAGGACGCGATCTTCGCCGAGGTCGCCTCGACCGTCTTCGCGAGCCTCGCATCGGGCAGCGCCGACCCGCAGGCACTCGTCGAGGCGGTCGCGCAGGCCGGTGCCGAGCGCCGCATTCTGGTGTGGAACGCGGATGTCGAGGAGCAGGCCGTACTGGCCGGTACGACGATCGCGGGCGGCCTGCCCGAGAGCACCGACGCCGAGCAGGCGTTCGGCGTCTACCTCAACGACATGACCGGGTCGAAGATGGACCCCTACCTCGACGTGCAGGTCGGCGCGGGCGTCGTCACGTGCCGTAATGATGGGCTGCCGAACTACGACATCGTCGTGAAGCTCACGAACACCGCGCCGGCGGATGCCGCGACGAGCCTCTCGTCGTACGTCACCGGCGGCGGCGAGTACGGCACCCCGCCCGGCTCGATCACGACGTCGGTGCACGTCTACAGCGCGCAGGGCACGTACAACCTGGGCGTTCTGCTCGACGACGAGCCCGTCGGCTACCATCCGACGTCGGATTCGGGCTACACGCTGAGCAAGGTGGTCTCGACGCTGGCTCCCGGTGAGAGCGCCGAATACCGGTTCGGGTTCCTCGGCGGCGAAGCGGGCGAGAAGCGTACTCTCCTCGAAACGACTCCACTCGTTTACACGCCCGAAACATTAGGGGTCGCGCTTTCCTGTGAATCCCCCCTAAGGTGAGGGGGTGTCGTCTTTCGGAACGGCGGCACCATCGGGGGGTTCCGAATCTTGGGGTTTCTCGATGCTCATGAAGCATACGAGGGGTAACGCAATCATGATCCGAAAGATCCTTGCAACCGTCGCTGTCGTTGCAGCCGCGTTGATCGGGGCGCCTGCAGCGGCCCAAGCGGCCGGCGGCGCCGGGTACACCGGTCAGGGCACGAATGTCACGTTGACCGTGGGCGAGGTCGGCACGATGACGTTCAGCGGACTGCCGCCGAACACGCCGTCGACTGCGACCGCGCCCGATGCCGTCACGCTCGCCGTGCTGAAGGCCGCAACGGCCTCCCGGCCGACGGATGCCACGGGAACGGTCTCGTTCCAGGTGTCCTCGAACACGCCGGGCACCTACACGATCACCGACACCGCGGGTGACTGGGTCGCCACCGGCACGCTCACCGTCGTGCCGGCTGACACGGCCAGCACCGGAGGCATCGCCACGACCGGTTACGACGCCCCCGTGCTGTGGATCTGGATCGGCGGCGGCGCGCTGCTGCTGGGTGCGGCACTCGTCGTCGTCATGACGACCGTGCGCCGCTCACGCCAGCAGGGCTGACCCCGTCGGGTCACGGCCCTACCTCTCGGCACGAAAGTTCACGACCGAAGCCCGGATCGCTGATCCGGGCTTCCGTCGTGTCTTCACGAGCGCACGGGCATCTGTCGCCGCCGTGATTCATGAGGGCGGTTTCAGACCGCTCCCGGTCATGATCGCGCCGTCGTGAGGGCGCGCGCCCGAGTAGACCGCCTCCGGACGACGACCGCCACCACGAGGCATCCGACCGCAGCACCGAGGGTGTTCGCGATCACGTCGGAGACCGTCGGGTATCGCGACGGGATCGCGAACTGCACGAGTTCGATGACGATACTTGTTGCGAACCCGAGGGCGATGACCGTGAGCAGTCGCAGGCGGGGGAACGCGATCGGGGCGAGCACGCCGAAAGGGACGAAGAGCACGATGTTGGCCGCGAACTCGAGCACGACGTATGCGGAATCGGCGGAAACGCCGAGAAGGTCGCCGGCGAGCCCGGCCAGCCAGTCGAGCACGCCCGTGACCTGCCCAGCCTGGGATGCGGGCAGGAACACGACGAGCGCGAGCACGACGAGGTACGCGGCGAACACGCTGCGCGCGGCACTCGTGAGCGACGGCCGCCGTCGGGGATCCATGAAGTCAGGCTACGTGACCGACACGATCGCCCCAGTATCGCTGCCGTCGTGGAGCTCGTACCGCACCTCGGCACGGAAGTTCACGACGGAAGCCCGGATCGCTGATCCGGGCTTCCGTCGTGTCTTCGCCTCGATGCGAGCGGATGCCTCCAACATGGGGTCATGAGCTCCGCAGGCGCCGCACCGGCGCGCGTCATCGGCGTCGACACGGCGCGCGGCCTCGCGCTCATCGGCATGTTCGTGGCGCATGTGGCGCCCATCGTCGAGGATCCGACGGCGATGACGCTCATCGGCATCGCCGACGAACGGCCACGTCTGCTGTTCGCCTTGACGGCCGGCATCGGGCTCGGCTTCATCTCGGGCGGCACGCGACCGATCGCCGGGGCGGGGGAGCGCGGCATCCTGCGTCGCCAGATCGCGATCCGCGCGGTGATCCTCATCGCGATGGGGCTGCTGATCGCCGCCACCCTGCACCCGCTCGTGTTCATCATCCTCGACGTCTACGGCATCGCGTTCCTGCTCATGCTGCCCCTGCTGTTCCTGCCGCCGCGCGCCGGCCTGGCGGTCGGCATCGGCCTGCTCGCGATCACGCCGGCACTCGCCGAGATCGCCTCCCGCACGCCGTTCGTCGCCGAGACACGGCAGGGCGTGTTCCGCATCCCCATCGACTGGGTCGTGAGCGGCGCCTACCCGGTGATCGTCTGGGTGCCGGTCATGCTCATCGGCCTCGCGCTCGCACGGCTCGACCTCGCGTCGCGCACCACGGTCTTCGTCGCAGGGCTCGTCGGCGCGGCATCCGCCTGCATCCTGCTGCCGCTCTCGACGCTGCCGCCGCAACCCGAGTTCGTGGCGGATGCCGCGTGGTCGGTGCCCCTGCGCGCCTCGCTCGAGACCCTCGGCAACACGGGCGTCGCGGTCGCGGTCGTCGCCGTGCTGCTCGTGCTCACCGGCCTCGCGGCCCCCGCCGTGCGCCGCGTCACGATCGCCGTCACCTCGCCGGTCGCCGCCATGGGCTCGATGCCGCTCAGCATCTACACGCTGCACCTCGTGGTCATCGCTCTCTCCGTGCGGGTCGACCCGGCGACGGGCGTGGTGACGGATGACTCGTGGCCGCTGCTCATCGGCCTCGTCATCGGCTCGATGGTCTTCGCCTGGCTCTGGCGGCGCTTCATCGGCCGTGGACCGCTCGATTGGCTGCTGCGGTGGGCGAGCGGGCGCTCGCGTCGGCCGGCGGACCGCTCCGCGATCGGGGAGGCCTGAGATGCCCGCCCCGATCGAAGAGTACGCGGTCATCGGCGACTGCCGCACCACGGCGCTGCTCGACGCCGGCGGATCGATCGACTGGTACTGCCCGCCGCGGTTCGACGCGGCATCCGTCTTCGGGGCCCTGCTCGGGGACGCCGACCAGGGCCGGTGGCTGCTGCGGCCGGAGGACCCGGATGCCACGGCGGTGCGCCGCTACGAGGAGGACACGTTCACCCTCGTCACCACGTGGACGAGCGAGGCCGGCGAGGTCGAGGTGACCGACCTGATGCCCATCGGCGGCGGGCGGCACGACGCCCGCAGCGACGTGATCCGGCGCGTGCGCGGCATCCGGGGCGCCGTGACCATGCGGCAGGAGCTGCGGGTGCGGTTCGGGTACGCGGCCACGCTGCCGTGGATGCGGCAGCGTACGACGGCCACCGGGCCGACGCTCCTCGCGATCGCCGGGCCCGACGCGCTCGTGCTGCGCGGGCCGCGACTCACGGCGAAGGGGCACGCCCACGTCGGCACCTTCGACGTGGCAGAGGGCGAGACTGTCGACCTGCGGCTGACCTGGTTCCCGTCGCACCTCGAACCGCCGGAGCCCGTCGACGTCGATGAGGTGATCGCGAGCACGAACGGCTGGTGGCGCGAGTGGGCGGGCCGCTCGACCTCGTTCGGCGCGTACGACGACGCCGTGCGCCGCTCGCTGCTCGTGCTGCGGCTGCTCACGCACGAGGACACCGGCGGCATCGTCGCCGCGGCGACGACGAGCCTGCCGGAGGAGTTCGGCGGGTCTCGCAACTGGGACTACCGCTACGTCTGGCTTCGCGACGCGTCGCTCACCCTGCAGGCCCTCATGGTGCACGGGCTCGACCACGAGGCGGAGGCGTGGAGGGGCTGGCTTGAACGGGCCGTTGCCGGCGACCCCGCCGACGTGCAGATCATGTACGGCGTCGCCGGCGAACGTCGTCTGCCCGAGTGGGAGGTTGGCACGCTGCCCGGATTCGACGGCGCCGGGCCGGTGCGCGTGGGCAACGCGGCATCCGACCAGTTCCAGGCCGACGTCTTCGGCGAGGTGCTCATGGCGCTCGACGCCGTTCGGCACGCCGAGGCGGTCGACGACGACGGCCTGTCATGGCCGCTGCAGCGCGCGCTGCTCGAGGAGGCCGAACGCAACCTCGACCGGCCCGACTCCGGGCTCTGGGAGATGCGCGGCCCCGAACGCCACTTCACGCACTCGCGCGTGATGCTGTGGGCGGCATTCGACCGGGCCGTCTGCGCCGTCGAGCACGACGGCAGGTACGGCCCCGTCGAGCACTGGCGTGCCCTGCGCGACGGGCTCGCCGAACGCATCGAGCGCACCGGCTACGACACCGAGCTCGGCAGCTACGTGCAGTCGGAGGGCACCCGCGAACCGGATGCCGCGCTGCTGCAACTGGCGCAGGTGGGCTACCTCGCGCCCGACGACCCGCGCATGCTCGGCACCGTCGCCCACCTCGAACGCACCCTCATGCGCAACGGACTGCTGCGCCGCTACCGCACCGAGTCGGACACCGACGGCGTCGAGGGCGACGAGAACGCGTTCCTCGCGTGCTCGTTCTGGCTCGTCGAGCAGTACGCCCGCAGCGGGCGCCTCGACGACGCCGAACACCTCATGCAGCGACTGCTCGGCTACGCGAACGACCTCGGGCTCCTCGCCGAGCAGGTCGACCCCGTCAGCGGTCGGCAGGCCGGCAACACGCCTCAGGCGTTCTCGCACCTCGCGCTCGTGCGAGCCGCCGACGCGATCGCCGCACGTCGCCGGCGGATGCCGTAGTCGACCGCGACGACGATGCACGCCCCGAGGCCGGCGCCGAGCGCGTTCGCGACCACGTCGCGCACATCGGTCGTGCGGTCGGGGAGGAAGAGGTGCTGCGCGAACTCGGCGAGGCAGCTCACCACGAGGCCGACCCCGAGCGCCGTCGCGATGCGACGCAGGCCCGACCGGGGCGAACCGGTCGCGAGCAGGAGCCCGAGCGGCACGAACAGGGCCATGTTGAAGGCGAACTCGACGAACGGATAGCTCGCCCACTGGGGGATGCCGAGGAGCGCGATGGCGTCGAGCAGAGGCCCGAACCGCACGAATCCGCCCTCGCCGTCGATGTGCACCGGCCAGAGCAGCACGATCGCGAGCGCGGCCGCGTAGACCAGGGCGAGCACGATGCGTCGCCGACGGAATGCCTGCCCGATCATCCGACAACCATAGGCCCACGCGATGACGGCCGGGTTTCCCGCGCGAATCCCGCGGGTGTCGGCGGCCTGAGCAAGCACCGTGCGTCGTGGGGACGTCGCATATTCGTAATGACGGGTTAATGCGTTCCGACTAGCGTTGAAACGTCGCACAAGGGGGCTCGCGCGACAGTTCTCAGGATCTGGCGCGTCACGTCGACACCGATTGCGCCACGGAGTCCATCCGAAGATCGGAGAAAAGCGCATGACGAAATCCATCTCCCGGCGAACCCTGCTGACCGGTGCCGCACTGTTCGCGCCGATCGCTTTGGGGCAAGCCGCCTACCTCGACCCGCTGGTGCCGGTCTTCTGGCGCCCCGACACGGCCGCGGCGACCACCGCGGCGGCGAGCGCGAACGGTGCAGTGTCGTCCACGACCATCCGCTCGTTCGGGCCGAACGGCACGCACTGGCCGACGCACACGCCGAAGTTCGGCGCGGCATTCAAGACCGTCATCGACGTGGCCTGCGACTGGACCGCCATCGGCCGGGCGATCGCCTCGGTCACCGATGCGCAGATCCAGTCGGGCGTGCACATCCGGATCGCGTCGGGCACCCTGCCCGGATACGGGGCGTCGTCCGGATCGCCGGCCGCCCTCAAGGGCGTCGGGCGCGCAACGGCGGCCAAGAACATCCTCGTCTCCCCGAAGAACGGCTGGGGGTCGGTGAAGGTCGTCGACTCGGCCAGGATCGTGGGCGTCAAGGGCGTCACGTTCGCGCGCATCAACGGCAGGTTCATGCTGCTCACCGACTGCAGCCGCACCGCGTGGGCGCAGTCGAAGGTCTCGCACGGGTTCCGCATGACCTCGTCGAACGGGATCCTCGAGGGCTGCTCGGCCCACGAGGTCGTGATGGCGGATGCGAAGGTCGACATCAACGACCCGTTCGGCTACGCGGCCGGCTCCAACTCGATGATCACCGACTCGCTCTGGGAGGGCTGCTACTGCGCACCCGTCTTCCGTCCGAGCGGCGCGAAGGACCACATCGACACGCTGCAGATGTACGGCAACGGCGCGTACCGCGGACTCACGATCCGCGACTCGACGTTCTTCGGCTCGCTGAACAGCGCGTTGCAGATCGGCGGCTCCAAGCCGCAGGACCCCCGCCTCGGCACGCCGTTCCTCACGCTCGACCACACGATCCTCGCAGCGCAGATCTTCGCGATCCGCGCGCGCTACCCGCTGCCCTCCGGCGCACAGGGGCCGACCATCGGCCAGGCCATCAACGGCAGCGGCGAGCCGGGGCAGCTCTACGCGAAGGACTCGTTCGTCTTCGGGTCGATGTACGACACCCAGTGGGCGTCGGTCGTCAACAGCTCGACCTCGTACGACAAGGCCGCATCCAAGAACCTCTCGGCGGCGGGCGGGTGGAAGGTCGACACCGGCATGAGCTCCTACGGATCGGCCTGGTTCGACCAGCAGACCCCGACGCCGACCGACGCCTACCTCGCCCGCATCTGGGCCTGAGGCCGAGCCCGACGACGTAAGAGAGGGGTGCCGCTCATCGAGCGGCACCCCTCTTCGCGTGTGCGGAGCGCGTCAGCTGCGGCCCATGCCCACGTAGCTCCAGCCGGCGGCCTTCCATGCCTCGGTGTCGAGCGCGTTGCGGCCGTCGATGATGACCGACGCCCGCGAGATCGACTTCACGTGAGCCGGGTCGAGCCCCACGTACTCGGGCCACTCGGTCACGAGCACCACGAGGTCGGCGTGACGCAGGGCCTCCTCGGTGGCCGAGGTGTAGAGGAGCTGCGGATGCCGCAGGCGGGCGTTGTCGATGCCCTCGGGGTCGGTGACGACCACGTCGGCCCCGAGACCCTTCAGCTGCACGGCCACGTCGAGCGCGGGGGAGTCCCGAACGTCGTCGGAGTGGGGCTTGAACGTGACCCCGAGCACCGCGACCTTCTTGCCGTACGGCGCTCCGCCGAGTGCGTCGACCGCGAGGTCGACCACCCGCACGCGGCGTCGCAGGTTGATCGCGTCGACCTCCTTGAGGAAGGCGACCGACTCGCCGCGACCGAGCTCCTCGGCGCGCGCCGTGAACGCGCGGATGTCCTTGGGCAGGCATCCGCCGCCGAAGCCGACGCCGGCGTTGAGGAAGCGCCGGCCGATGCGCGCGTCGTGCCCGATCGCATCCGCGAGGCTCGTGATGTCGGCGCCCGTGACCTCGGCGATCTCGGCCATCGCGTTGATGAACGAGATCTTCGTGGCCAGGAACGCGTTCGCGGCGACCTTCACGAGCTCCGCCGTGGCGTAGTCGGTCACGATGCGGGGCGTGCCGGCACCGATGGCCGTCGCGTAGACGCCGTCGAGCACCTCGACGTCGCGCTCGTCGCCGACGCCGTAGACGAGCCGATCGGGCTCGATCGTGTCCTTCACGGCGTAGCCCTCGCGCAGGAACTCGGGGTTCCACGCCAGCCGAGCACCCGTACCCGACTCGGCGATGCGATCGGCGAGTCGACGCGCGGTGCCGACGGGCACGGTGCTCTTGCCGACGATCAGGTCGCCCTCCTTCAGGTACGGCAGCAGGGCCTCGATCGCGGCATCGACGTACTTCAGGTCGGCCGCGTAGCCGTCGGCCGACTGCGGCGTGCCGACCGCGATGAAGTGCACGGTCGCATCCGCGACCTCGGCGATGTCGGTCGAGAACCGCAGACGACCCGTCGCACCCGCCGAGGTGAGCACCTCGGGCAGCCCGGGCTCGTAGAACGGCGGCCGGCCGGCCTGCAGCGCCTCGACCTTCGAGGGATCCACGTCGATGCCGATCACCTCGTGGCCGAGCTCGGCCATGGCGGAGGCGTGGACCGCTCCGAGGTAGCCGCATCCGATGACGGAGAGCTTCATGAGGGGTTCCTTCCTTCGGGGGCGTGCTGGTCGACGTGCGGCGCCGGCGTTCAGTTGCGCACCGCGATCGTGATCGGCGCGCTCGTTCCGACGTTGCCGGCGGCATCCGTGGCCTTCGCGGTCACGCCGTAGGCCCCGTTCGGATACAGGCGCGAGTTCATGAGCGCACGCCAGGTTCCGTCTGCCTGCTTCGTCGCGTTGCCGAGCTTAGTGGTGCCCGCCCAGAGGGCGACGGCGGTCACGCCGACATTGTCGCTCGCCGAAATGGTGACGGCGACGGAGGTGCCGGACACGGTGCTGCCGGAGGCGGGCGACGTGATCGACGCGACGGGCGCCGTGCGATCCGGAGCCGGCGTCGGCGTGGGCGTGGGCGTCGGGGTCGGCGTGGGAGTCGGGGTCGGGGTCGGCGTGGGAGTCGGCGTCGGCGTGGGAGTCGGGGTCGGCGTCGGCGTGGGAGTCGGCGTCGGCGTCGGGGTCGGGGTGGGCGTGGGCGTCGAACCCGTCGGCACCGCCGAGAGGAGGTAGCCGAAGTACTTGCCGGCCACCGGCTTCGTCGGGTCGCCCGTGAAGACGTGCCCGCGTGCGGCGGCGGCCGCAGCCTGTGCGCGGACGATGCTGATGACCTCGTCGGTCGAGCGGCCGTCGCACGGGCCGAACGCGTAGCACGCGACGACCACGCCGCTCGCGGCGCCCGTCGCCATGCTCGTGCCGGTCGCGACGTAGCCGTACCGGTTGCCCTTCTTCGTCGTGTACGGGCAGACGCCGGGGGCGGCGACCGTGTGCGCCTGGTCGGCGGCGCTCACCGCGTAGTTCGTCGAGACCGCGTAGGCGTCGTCCTTGGTGGTCACGCTGCATGGGGCCGTGCCGAGGCCGCCGGGCTTGCCGTCGAAGTCGGCCATGTTCGTCACGACCAGCACCTCGTCAAAGTTGCCCGGGGAGTAGAGCGCGAGGTCGCGGCCCGAGTTGCCGGCGCCGGCGACGATCGAGATGCCGTCCTCGGTCAGGGCGCAGACGGCCTGGTGCACGGCGTCGCCGTTCGTGCGGCCGCAGTTGCCGTCATCCGTTCCCGTGTAGGCGATGCTCATGTTCACCACGGCGATGTCCTTCGCCGCGGCGTTGTCGGCCACCCACTCCAGCCCGCAGAGCAGCGACTGCACGGTGCCGAGCAGGTCGTCGCCGAGCACGCGCACGGAGTGGATCGGCACGCCGGGCGCGGTGCCGAGGATGCCGGTCGTGTTGTCGATCGCACCGAGCACCCCCGCGACGCCGGTGCCGTGGCCGTCGCCGTCGGCCGCCGTGCCCGTGGGCAGGCAGTTGACCGCGGTCGCGAGGTTGAGGTCGGTGTGGGTGCTCACGCCGGAGTCGATCACCGCGACGCCGGGACCCTTCCACGCGGCGCCGCTGCCCGCCTTGACGGGCGGCTCGTCGGCCTCGACGGCTCCGACCGCCGGCGGCACGACCTGCGCGAGCGCCTTCACGGGAGCCTCGGCCATGAGCCCGAGCACCGAGGAGTCGCCGTCGAGCGCTGCGGCCTGATCGGCCGTGAGCGTGGCCGAGAAGCCGGCGAAGATGCTGTCGTACAGGCGGGCGGGCGCGACGCCCGTCGAGCCGATCGCCGCGTCGCGGGCCGCGACATCCGTGAACGTCACGGTGTACGCGCCGGCCGGCGGGGGCTCGGCCGCAGAGGCCGGCGCGACGATGAAGGCCGTCGTCGCGAGCATGGCCGCGGCGAGGGTCGCGATCACGGCGAAACGGCGACGGATGCGGCTCGACGGTCGCGTCGGGGACTCGAGTTCGGACATCGGACTCCTCGGTTCTCTCGGGTGCTGTGGGTGAATGACGGTGCAGGAGTTCGGGATCGGGGCGGACCGTCGCTTGGCCTGCGGTGGGTCGGCGGGCTGCCGACTCAGCGGTTCACGGAGGCGGTCGCCTCGGTCAGGGGGCCATCGACCCGTTCCGGGTCTCGCACCCGTCGATAGGCGGCGACGGTCTCGCGGGCGATCGCCCCCCAGTCGAGCCGATCGAGCGGAGCTCGATCGGGGCGCGGGATCGCCGCCCACTCGAGGGTGCGGTCCAGCTCGGCCGCGTCGAACTCGCCCTCGTAGCAGCGCACCCAATCGGGGCCGACCAGCTCCTGCAGTTCGCGCATGGCGCCGAGCGCCGGCACGACGACCGGACGATCGGCCGAGAGGGCGAGGATCGCCGACCCGGAGTTCTGGATCGCCCGGTACGGCAGCACGACGACATCCGACGCCCTGATGCAGCCCATGATCGCCGCGTCGGACTGGAACGCGAGGTCGAGGAGCACGCGGGAGTCCGAGTCGGCCGCGGCGACGATCTCGGCCGCGAGCGCCGACCCGGCGGGCTTTCCGGCGATCACGAGGCGCACCTCGTGGTCGCCGCCGACGACGGTGCGCACGAGGTCCGGGATGTTCTTGTAGGCGCGGATCATGCCGACCGAGGCGACGACGAGGGCGTCGCCCTCGATGCCCCGCTCGGCGCGCGCCTCGTCCTTGGAGATGCCGACGTCGTAGTCGAGGCGGTAGTGCCCGTGCGGCGTGACGGCGCCCGGCGTGTCGGCGAGCTCGGGGTACGCCGCGCGCGCGGCGTCGAGGCCGCCCTCGCTGAGCGACACGAGCCCGTCGACCTCCTCGACGAGCAGCCGGCGATGCATGGCGCGCAACCGCGGCGTCGAGCGCTGCTCGTGCGAGGCGACGTTGTGCACCGTCCAGACGAGCTTCGTGTCGTTGCGGAGCCGCGCGACGCGCAACCCGGCCCGGAACAGCAGCAGGCGCGCGAGCACGCGCCACCGTCGTCCGGTCAGGAACGTCAGCTCGGGCCAGTGCAGGTGCACGATGTCGACCGGGCGGGTGAACAGGCGCAGGTACGAGAGGTCGCGAACGGTGTGGCCCTCGGCGACGATCGTCGTGTAGAGCCGCGCGTTGTACGGATTCGCGTGCGCCGTGCGGAATGCCGGCTCGGCCTCGATCACGAGCGGGCGCTCGTCGGCGGAACCGGGTTCGCGCGCGCCCGTCATGCGGGCACCGCCTTCGGGAACTCGGTCTCCTGCGGCGCGACCGCGGTCGGGCGTGCCGTCGGCCGTTCGCCGATGACCTTCGCGGGCACGCCGCCGGCGATCGCCTGGGCCGGCACGTCCTTCGTCACGACCGCGCCCGCGGCGATGACCGCGCCCTCGCCGATCGTGACGCCGGCGAGCACGACCACGTTCGCCCCGAGCCATGCGCCGTCGCCGATCACGATGTCCTGCTCGATCTTGGGCTGGTCCATGATCGCGACGTCGCCCTGCACGATGCCGTAGTTCGACGCCGTGAGCGTCACGTTCGGCGCGAAGAGCGCCTTCTCGCCGATGACGATGCGGCCTGTGCTGTTGCCGGCCCAGATCACCGAATGCTCGCCGATGTGGCTGCCCGCGCCGATGCTGATGCGCTCGGCGTTGCGGAACGACACGTTCGGGGCCATCGACACCCCCTCGCCGAGCTGCAGCAGGCGCACCTGGCGCACGTGCGAGTAGCTGGAGAAGTGCGCGAGCCGGAACGCGTGCAGGTAGGTGCGCAGGTCGAGCATCGACCGGGCGGCGCCTGAGAGCTTCGGCATGGTCACCGCCCCGCGATCGAGGGCACGGCCGAGAAGGACTCGGCGATCACGGCCATCACCGCGTCGACGTCGGTCGTCGCGCGGGCCGTCACCGAGACGGTGAGCTTCGTGCCGTACGAGCACGAGAGGCAGGCGAGGTCGTCGCGCGGGTCGCCGGCCGGCCAGCCCGTGACCGACTCGATGGGCGCCTCGCCGAAGAACCGCTGCTTCGGACCCCACGTGATGTAGGTCGCGTAACCGCGCCAGTCCGATGCGCCGAGGTCGCGGTGCGAGCGGTCGTCGACCGCGGCCTGCACCTGCGCCCGCACCGACGGCACCACGAGCTCGAGCGGGTCGGAGGTCGGCACGGTCACCTTCACGATGCTGATGTGGTTGCGCGCCGCGTCATCCGTTCGCGTGCGCCGCGAGATCGGCACGAGCAGCGACACCGTCTCGGAGTCGGGTTCGAGCATGGCCACGGCGCGGAGGGTCGCCGCGACGGTGAGGTCGTGCACGGTGCCGCCGAGCCGATAGGCGAGCTTCATCGCCGGCCCGAGCTCGACCTCGACGTAGCGGGAATGGCGCGGCACCAGCATCCGCTCGGCTTCGCCAGAGGTCACGATCGCCCGGTTCTTCAGGGGCCGGATGACGCGCCCGCCCCATCGGCGAAGGCGGCGCGTGAAGGGCTTGCGCCAGTACTCGTGCCACGCGGCGCCGACGCCGCCCCGGTCGGCCCACCAGGCGCGCCACGCGAGGGCGAGGATGCCGAGGCCGGTGCGCGGAGCCACGCCGACCGCGTCGCGCTCCGCCGCCGTGACCTCGGGGATGAGCGGCGTCGGGGTCGTGCCGGCGACCACGTCGCCGATCTTCAGGCCGAACAGCGCATCCCCGATGACGTGGTGGTAGCGGGCGACGATCGCGACGCGGCCGCTGTCGAGCTCGACGACGCGGAAGTCCCACAGCGGGCGGGAGGGATCCATCGGGCCGTTGAGCCGCCCCGTGAGGATCTCGACCTGCCGCGGGTCGTCGGGCTCGATGCGCGGATGCAGCGTCACGTGCTTCGCGATGTCGATCTCGGCGACCGGCACCCAGGCGGGCGTGGTCGCACGCAGCGGCGTGGCGACGAGCCGCTGCCGCATCGCCGGCACCCGCCACGTCAGTGCCGCGAGCCTGGCCTGCACGGCGGCGAGGTCGATCGAACCGTCGGCCCCCCGCATCCGCTCGCCGTCGAGGATCAGCGCAGCCGCGGCGATCATCGACTCGAAGGCGATCACGTTGGCGACGTACTTCTCGTCGAGCGTGCCGATCAGTTCGGCCTTGGCCTCGGGTTCGCTCATCGTGCCCTCCCGGGGTCTCGATCGATCGGGGATTCGAGCGGCGTCGCCGGCGGCGGATGCTCGTCGACGAAGGTCGAGCCGTCGAGGCGCATGCCGGCGCCCGCGAAGAATCCCTGCCGGATGCCGCGCAGCATCGCCCGGTCGGCCTTGCCCTTGCGCGGGTCGCGGAGGTGCCGCAGCGTGCGGCCGCCCGTGCGCTTGAGCAGCACCGCGAGCGTGGCGACGCCCACGGTGAAGCGCAGTCGGAGGAGCTTGTTCGCGAGGGCGCCGAGGCCGAGGCCGTACCCGTGGTGGAGCTCGGTGTACGAGTCGCCCTGGCGCGTGTTCATGTGGTGGATCACGCACGACGGATCGTGCACGATCGCGTGCCCGGCATCGAGGATGCGGCAGAACATGTCGAGGTCCTCTGCGCCGGCGAGCGTGCGCCCGGCGCCCAGCACGGGGTCGAATCCGCCGAGCTCGAGCACGAGTTCGCGCCGGAACGCCATGACCGCGCCGTGCCCTGCGTCGATGCCCTGCACGGTCTTCGTGTACCGCTTCGGCGCCTCGACGCCGCCGGTTCCGACGAGGGTGTGGTCGAGCATGCGCCCGGTGACGGCGCCGACGACCTCGTCGCCGAAGTGCTCGAGCACCGGGTCGATCCAGCCGGCCACGGCGACGCAGTCGTCGTCGGTGAACAGCACGAGCGGCCGGGTGCTGGTGCGCAGGCCGAGGTCGCGGGCGATCGAGAGGCCCCGGATATCGCTGCGCACGTACGACGCACCCGCCGTGATGGCGGCATCGCGGGTCGACCCGTCGTCGGATGCCGAGTCGACGACGAGCACCTCGACGTCGCCCGGCACGGATTCGAGGATCGACGCGAGCGCGGCTCCGAGCATCGTGGCACGGTTGCGCGTGCAGACGATGACGGCGAGATCACGCGGCGTCGGCACGCACCATTCCATTCACTGCGAGGGCCGGACGCGAGGTGTACGCCTCGACGAGGCTCGCCGCCGCCGCGGCCCACGTCAGCTGAGGGCCGTGCGCGAGTGCGGCCCGCCGGAGTCGGCCGAGCGTCTCCGGACTGCCCGAGAGCAGGTCGAGGTGGGCGGCGAGGGTCGCGACGTCGCCGGTCGGGTGCACGAGCCCGTGCACGTCGTGCTCGAGCAGGGCGCCGGCCGCGGTCGAGACGAGCGGCACGCAGCCGACCGCCTGCGCCTCGTAGGTCACGAGCGCGCTGCCCTCCTCGATGCTGGGCAGCAGGAGCACGTCGGCCTGCGCGAGCTCGTCGAGGGGCGAGGCCGTGAGGCCCCGCAGCTGCACGCTCGGGTGCGCGAGTCGATCGCCGAGCACGGCCAGGTACGCCTCGTCGACGGCGCCGAAGACGAGGAACGTGCCCTGCTCGGACGCCTCGGACGCGAGCCACGCGTCGAGCGCGAAGTGCAGGCCCTTGCGCGCCTCGACCCGACCGAGGAACACCGCGCTCAGCGGAGCACCGTCGACGTCGTCGCGCTCGACCGCACCGGGCGGGGTGCAGCCGTACCGGTGGCGCCGGAGCCGGGACTCGTCGAATCCGCGGTCGAGGAACGTGGTCGCCACGGCGTCGGAGGGGACCAGCAGCGCCGTCGCGGTCGCCCACTCGCGTTCCTCGGTCGCGAGCCGCACGGGGTCGGCGGCGTGCGAGGACCCCTCCCGCGGGGCGAGCCCGAGTCGCGCGGATTCGGCGGCGACGACCTCGTAGGCGTTCGCCGTGTGCGTGTTCGGCACCTCGCGGAACGAGGGGATGGCGCGTGCCCGCGCCGCCTCGATGGTGCGCTCCGCCGAGCGGGGCCAGACGTGCACGACGTCGGGCAGGCGCTTGGCGAGCACCCGCGCCGCGAACCGGTCGTGCCAGGCGAGGGAGCGGTCCTGCCCGAGCACCCGGTGGGGGATGCGCCGACCGGCGACCTCGAGCGAGGTCGACAGCGAGGCGAGCCCGTCGACGGGTCGCGCCACGCTGGTGGTCACGAGGTGCACGTCGTGACCGGCTCGCACGAGCTCGTTCACCTGGTTCCACGCCGTCCACCCGATGCCGGGTGCGCCGAACGCATGCGGAAAGCTGTAGAGGATCGAGATGCGCTCGCCGTCCTTCGCCGATCTGGTAGAGCCCATGGAACACCCCCGTGACGCAGACTAGTGTCCTTCCAACCATCGAGGTCATGCGCGACGTATACAACGAAGTGCGTCGTTTCGACTCGGAGAGTTAACAGGCGCGCAACAGAAAGCGGGTGCGCCGTTAATACCCCGGCCGCACTATGAGCATGACGAAGTGTTCCTCTTTCTCTTCTGCGACGGCGCACCGGGTTCCGAGCGATCGGCACGGGGGGCATCGCAGTCCACGACATTCCGGTCGCGACGTGAGGGAGACGAACACATGGAGACTCCGAAGTACCTGCAGACGCTGTGGAGCTACAAATGGCTGCTGGCGTTCGGCCTGATCGTCGCCGTGGTGGCCGCATTCTTCGCGGGCTTCACCGTGACGAACGGAGAAGTCCAGTCCCGCGCGGTGAAGTCGTTCACCGCGAGCACGACCGTGCTCGTCACGAGTCCGAACGACACGCTGTTCCAGTCCCAGATCCCGGGCAAGACCATCGAGGAGGGCGTGACCGCGCCCGAGCCGCTCGACCTCGCGGCCGCGACGCAGATCTACGCGTACCTCGTCTCGAGCGAGCCGATCGTCACCGAGGTCGAGGCGAGCACCGGCACCCTCGACGAGGACACCGAGTCGATCACCGCGATCCGCCGCACCACGCAGCCGGCCGGCGACGAGCGGTTCCCCGGGTCGCTGAAGCTTCCGGTGCTGCAGATCGTGGGCACCGCGCAGACCCCCGAGCGCGCGGAGGAGCTGAGCGCCACGGCGACCGACGTGTTCGTCGACTACGTCGGCGACCAGCAGACGGCGAAGCAGATCGCCCCCGAGGACCGCGTCGAGCTCGAGGTGCTCGCCTCGGGCGCAGCCGTCGCCGGTGAGACGAGCAATCCCGCCATCCCGATCGTCGTGACCGGTTTCGCGGTCTTCCTCGGCTTCGTCGCCCTGGCCTTCGTGCTCGCCGCCATCCGCTCGAACCGCTCGGGCCGCAGCAAGCGGGGCCGATCGCGTCGACGCTCCACCGCGCCGACCCCGGCCGGTGACGGCACCGCGTCGGCACCGGACGCGCTCGGCATCGAGGAGATCGAGCCCGCCGATGACGACCAGGTCCTGGTCGGCGCCGGCACCCGGTCGGACTGAGGCCCGCATGAGCGTCGCCCACGCCTCGAGGGCGGTCGGCGCCCGCGACGGCGGGCAGCGGCTCGGGTCGGGTCCGCCCGCACCCGAGCGGCCGAGCCGCCGCCGCGTCATCATCGCGGCCGTCGTGCTCGCGGTCGTCTCCCTCACGGCCGTGCTCCTGCTGCCGCCGCTCATGGCGGCGGCGGCGATCGGGTCGATCGCCGCGCTGGTGCTGCTCCGACGGTTCATCTTCACGTGGACGGCGATGATCATCGGCCTCGCCGCGGTCATCATGCTCGTGCCGGCCAGGCGGTACGCGATCCCGATCCCGCTGCCGTTCCAGCTCGAGCCGTATCGCCTCGTGCTCGGGATCGTCATCATCGCGCTCGTCGTCTCGCTCATCCTCAAGCCCGAGGTGCGCTGGCGGCCGGTCGCGTTCGGATGGCCGATCGGCATCTTCCTCGTGACCATCGCGGTGTCGTTCGTGGTCAACGTCACGGGGCTCGCGAACGATGCGCTCATCGGCACGGCCGTCGGCGGCATGTTCCAGATGCTCTTCATGCTCGCCGTCTTCTTCTGCTTCCGTCAGCTGCTGCGCAGCGAGCGCGACGTCATGCTGCTCATCACGTTCGTCACCTGGGCCGGCGTGGTCGTCTCGTTCTTCGCGCTCATCGAGCGGTTCTCCCGGTTCAACGTGTTCCTCGTGCTCGGCAACTTCCTGCCGCTGACCCTCCTCCGCGAAGGCGGCGACGTCAGCAGGGCCGGCGTCGCGCGGGCGTTCGGCTCGGCGCAGCATCCGATCGCCCTCGCGGTCGTGCTCTGCATCCTGATCCCGCTCGCCGTCTACCTCGCGAAGTACGCCGCCTGGCCGCTCAACGAGATCAACCGCAAGATCGTCTACGGCGGCGCGACGATCATGCTGTTCGGCGGCATCATGGCCGCGATCTCGCGCACCGCGGTGGTCGTGCTCGCGATCATGTTCCTCGTGACGCTCATCTTCCATCCGAAGGTGGCGGGGGCGATCTTCGCGCTCGCACTCCCGGTGGTCCTGCTCGCGGCCGCCGTGGTGCCCAAGGTGTTCGAGTCGATGGTGCTGTCCTTCCTCGACGTCGACTCGCTCGTCGCCTCGCAGTACACCTCCGCCGGCATGGGCGGTGCCGGCCGCCTCGCCGACCTCGAGCCGGCCATGGCCGAGGTGGCGCAGCATCCGTTCTTCGGCAGCGGATTCGGCAGCCGCATCGTGATCGGCGACGAGGCGAACGCGTTCATCCTCGACAACCAGTTCCTGGGCACGCTCATGGAGACCGGCGCGCTCGGGGTGCTCGGCCTCGCCGTGTTCCTGCTCGTGCCGCCGATCATGCTGCTGCGGTTCGCCTTCGCGCAGGCCACCGAGCGACGCCACGCGGTGCTCGCGCTGGCGATCGCGGTGGCGATCTCGGGCTACATCGCGGCGATCTTCTTCTACGACGCCTTCGGCTTCTTCCAGGCGTTCTTCGTCCTGTGCATCCTGCTCGCGGTCGGGGCGTGGCTGCTCACCGAGGCGCCGAGGCGGCCCATGGTCGAACGAGCGGATGCCGCGGCATCCGTCGACGCCCCGACCGCCGACGAGGTCGCGCTCGAGGGGGCGACGCGATGACTGCCAGGATGTCGATCGTCATCCCCGCGCACGACGAGGCGGCGATCATCAGCCGGCTGCTCGAGGCGCTCGTCGCCGACCCGAGGGCGGCAGAGTGCGAGATCCTCGTCGTCGCGAACGGGTGCACCGACGCGACCGTGCGCATCGCCAGGACCTTCGAGCCGAGCGTGCGGGTCGTCGAGATCGAGACGGCGTCGAAGATCGCCGCCCTCGATGCGGGGGATGCCGCGACGACCGCGTTCCCGCGCGCCTACGTGGACGCCGACGTGCTCATCGACCTGCCGGCCCTGCTCGCGCTCGCCGACCTGCTCGGCGAACCCGACGGCCCGCTCATCGCGTCGCCTCGCTTCGAGGTCGACACCGCGGCATCCTCGTGGCCGGTGCAGGCGCACTACCGCATCTGGGAGCTGACCGACTATCGCAGGCAGGGCCACATCGGCTCCGGGGTCTACGCCCTCTCGCAGGCGGGCCGCGAACGGTTCGGGTCATGGCCCGACGTGATCGCCGACGACCGCTTCGTGCAGCAGCTCTTCGCGCTCGACGAACGCGGCACGCTCGACGGCCACGTCTTCACGGTGCGCAGCGCCCGAACCCTCGGCGCGCACCTGCGCCGGACCACGCGCATCGCGCGCGGCAACCTCGAGCTGCCCGACGATGAGCGACTCCAGTCCGACGACCCGATCGGAGACCGGATGGGCAACCTGATCCGCCGCGTGGCGAGGCGCCCTGCGCTCTGGCCGGCGTTCGCCGTGTACTGCGCCACCTCGACGATCCCGCGGGTGCGTGCGCACCGGGCGGTCATCGGCGATGCGTCGCGGGACTGGGCGCGCGACGACACGAGCCGGGTGAGCGCATGAGCGGCCAGGGCGGCGACCGCCTCGCGCACACGTCCTCGCGCGGCGTCTTCGTGACCATGGGCGGGTTCGGCGGCAAGACGCTGATCCAGGTGGCGTCGACGGTCGTGCTGGCGCGCATGCTGACGCCCGCCGACTTCGGCCTCGTCGCGATGGTCACCGCCATCGTGGGCGTCGCCGACCTCGTGCGCGACTTCGGCCTGACCGGCGCGATCATCCAGGCGAAGAAGCTCAGCGAGCGCATGTGGATGAGCGTCATGTGGCTCTCGGTCGCCCTCGGCGTCGGGCTCATGGTGCTCATCGCCGCGTGCGCCCCACTCATCGCGCTGCTCTACGACGAGGAGCGGCTGGTTCCGCTCACGCTCGCGATCGCGCCCATCCTGCTCATCAACGGGCTCTCGATGCCGATGCAGGCGCGCGTGCAGCGCGACCTCAAGTTCGGCACGCTCGCGAACATCGACGTCGTCTCGATGCTCTGCGGCGTGGTGCTCGGCATCGCCGCCGCCGCCCTCGGGTGGGGCGTCTGGGCGCTCGTCGTCATGTCGGGCGCGGGGCAGCTCTACCGGCTCATCGCGCTCTGGGTCGCGTCGCGGCCGAAGTTCGGGCGACCGCACATCTCGCGCGACGTGGTGCCGCTGGTCACGACGGGCGGCAGCATCTTCGGCGTCCAGCTGCTGAACTACGCGGCGAAGAACGCCGACAACGTCATCATCGGCCAGCAGATGGGCCCGGCCGCCCTCGGTCAGTACTCACGGGCGTACGCGCTCTACCTGCTGCCCATGCAGCAGCTGAACGGCACGCTCGGCCGGGTCGCGCTGCCCGTGCTCAGCAAGCTGCAGGACGACGGCGACCGCTACCGCCGCTACATCCGCGGCGCGCTGATGATCATCGGGTACCTCACGATCCCCGTGTACGCGGTGGCCGCCGCGGTGTCGCAGCCGCTGATCGCGATCCTGCTCGGGCCCGGGTGGGAGCAGGCCGCCACGCTCTTCAGCCTGCTCGCGATCGCCGGCATCGCCCAGTCGATCGGCAGCGTGCTCGGTTGGCTCTACATCACCCTCGGTCGAGCGCACCGCCAGCTCGTCTACTACCTCGTGACCCGGCCGATGGTGATCGCCGGCTACTTCCTCGGCCTCTGGTGGGCGGGGGTCGAGGGGCTCGCCCTCGTCTACGGCCTGCTCACGATGGTGCTGCTGGTTCCCGGCTTCTACTACGCGACCGTCGGCACGTTCGTGCGCGTCGGCGACATCCTGAAGCCGATCTACCGGCCCGTGATCCTCGCGCCGCTCTGCTTCGGCGCCGCGTACGGCGTCGAACGCCTGACCGACGGACTGCCGAACATCGTGCAGTTGCTCCTCGGCGTCGCCGCGGGCGTCCTGCCGCTCTTCGCCTGCCTCGCCATTCCCGCCTACCGACGCGACCTCGCCGCGATCATCGGCTTCGTCAAGCAGGTGCGCAAGCCGGCCGCCGCGAAGGCCCCGAGCGGTGCGGATGCCGCGGCGCAGGCCGACCCGGTCGAATCGGCCGACCTGCGCGACCCGGTCGACCTGCTCGAGCCGATCGAGCCGCGCGATCCGGTCGACCTGCTCGAGCCCGTCGAGCCCGATGGGCAGGCCGGCCGACCCTCGGCCGAGCACAGGAAGGCCGATTCGTGACGCGACCCCCGAAGTACATGGCCGCCGCGGTGCTCGCTGCGCTGACGGCCGTCGCCCTCGCCGCCTGCACCCCGAGCGCCGCCGCGCCGCCCGACCTCACCGAGGTCGAGCAGCCGGCCGCGGCACCGACCGTGACCACCCTCGGGATCCTCGGCGACTCCGTCTCGCTCGGCGTCAACGCCTGCGCCGAACAGGGGCAATGCGCCAAGGCGTCGTGGTCGGGCGGCACCGACCCCGTCGTGGGCTCGGTCGCGGCACGTCTCGCCGCGGCATCCGGAACCGAACCCGACGTCGTCAACGCGGCCAAGGACGGCGGCGACGTCGAAGACGCGCTCGGGCTCGCCGACGAGGTCGTCGCCGCCCAGCCGGAGCTCGTGACCGTGCTGCTCGGCGGCAACGACGCATGCGCGCCGACCCTCGGCGAGATGACCTCGACGGCCGACTACGAGGCCCGCCTCGGACAGCTGCTCACGCGGCTGAACGACGAGGTGCCCGGAGCGACCATCCTCGTGCTCTCGGTGCCCGACCTGCACCACCTCTGGGAGATCGGCCGCACCGACGCCGGGGCCGTGCAGGCGTGGAACTCCAGCCCGTCGTGCAAGAACCTGCTGGGCTCGGCCGACGACGACTCCGCCGAGGCGAACGACCGGCGCGACGCGGTCGCCGCCAGGGTCGTCGAGTACAACGCGGCCATCGAGACGGTCTGCGCCGCCGCCGAACGCTGCATCGACGACGACGGCGCGGTGTACGCGTACCCGTTCACGACCGACGAGATCTCGTCGATCGACCACTTCCACCCATCGATCACGGGCCAGCAGGTGATCGCCGAGATCGCCTGGCAGGCGCTCGAGAAAGGCATCGGATGACGACCATGCTCGTGGCCATCTCCGGAGGCCACCTCGCCCAGCTGCACATGCTCGCACCGCGCATCGCCGCGGGCGACGACGTCGTCTGGATGACCGACGACACCGCGCAGAGCCGATCGCTCCTCGACGGGCAGACGGTCGTGCACGTGCCGACGAGGCCGCCGAGGGACACCATCGGGGTGCTCCGCGACACCCGCATCGCGACCAGGGCGCTCTCGGACCACGGGGTCGACCGCGTGGTCAGTTCGGGGGCGCAGATCGCCCTCTCCGCGCTCATCCCGGCGCTGCTGCGACGCGTGCCGTTCAGCTACGTCGAGAGCGCCACGCGCGTCACCGACCTCTCGACCACGGGCAAGGTCATCGACCGCATCCCGAGCGTGCGCCGCTACGTGCAGTACCCGAATCGCACCTCCGAGCGATGGGGCTACGCGCTGTCGGTCTTCGACGGGTTCCAGGTCGAGGCGGTTCCCGGTGACGGTTCCGACGCTGGGGCAGCTGCGCCTTCCGAGCCCATCCGACGCGCGGTCGTCACCGTCGGCGGCAACGGCGAGTACGGATTCCGCCGGCTCATCGAGTCCGCCGCCCGGGCCCTGCCCGCCGACGCCGAGGTGCTCTGGCAGACCGGGTCGACGGATGTCACGGGCCTCGCGATCGACGCGAAGCCCACCGTGCCGTCGGCCGTGCTCTCGGCCGAGCTGGAGCGCGCCGACGTCGTCATCGGCCACGCCGGAACCGGCACCGCGCTCGCCGCGCTCAGCGCGGGCAAGGTGCCCGTGCTCGCGGCGCGCTCGGTCGGGCACGGCGAGCACGTCGACGCCCATCAGGACGACCTGGCCGCGTTCCTCGCCGAACGCGGCCTCGCGATCGTGCGCCCGGCCGACGAGATCACCGCCGCCGACCTCGAGGAGGCCTCGCGCTGGCGCGTCACGCGGCGCGACGACCTCGAGCCCGTGAGCATCTGAGCAGCCAGCCGCGCGACATCGTGAGCGCGGCCGTGAGAGGAGACAGCGTGCCCGAACTCAGCATCGTGGTCGTGAACTACAACACCCGCGAGGCGACGAGCGCGTGCCTGCAGTCGGTGCTCGACGCGTCGCCCGGCGTCGACCTCGAACTCGTCGTCGTCGACAACGGGTCGACCGACGGCAGCGTCGACGCCTTCCGCGAGCGGTTCGCCGATGCCGCGGTGACCGTCATCCCCGCCGGCGAGAACCTCGGCTTCGCGCGTGGCGTCAACCTGGGCGCTCGCACCGCGGCCGGGTCATGGGTGCTGCTCCTCAACCCCGACACGATCACGCTACCCGGATCCCTCGAGGCGCTGCTCGCCTTCGCGCGCACGCACCCCGAGTACGGCGTCTTCGGCGGCCGCACCCTGCGGCCGGACGGCGCCGTCGACCCGAGTTCGTGCTGGGGTGCGCCGAGTCTCTGGTCGCTCGCCATGTTCGCCACCATGGCGTCGACCGCGTTCAAGCACTCGCCGATCTTCGACCCCGAATCGCTCGGCACCTGGCCGCGCGACACGGTGCGCGAGGTGCCCATCATCACGGGCTGCCTGCTGCTCGTGCGCCGCGAGGACTGGGAGGCCCTCGGCGGCATGGACGAGGAGTACTTCCTCTACGGCGAGGACGCCGAGTTCAGCATGCGGGCGGGCCGGGCCGGGCTCCGCCGGGTCATCGTGCCCGCCGCCGAGATCGTGCACGAGGTCGGCGGATCGAGCGACGCGGGCGGCGCGAAGGGCTGCATGGTCATGGCGGGCAAGGTCACGCTGCTGCGCAAGACGTGGTCGCCGGCGCGCGCCGCGATCGGGGTTCGCCTACTGGTCGCCGGGGTCGGCGTGCGAGCCGCCCTCGAGAAGCTCACCCGGCGAGACCGTGCGCCGTGGCGCACGGTCTGGCGTCGGCGCGCCGACTGGATCGACGGCTACCCGCGCGCCGAGGCCACGCTGTTCGGGCGCGAGCTCGCCACGGCCTGATCGCCGAGCACCCAGTCCTGCACCTTCTCGACGAAGCGCGAGGCGTCGAACTCGAGGGCCCTCGATCGAGCCGCATCCGGCTCGATCGCGCGAACGGCGTCGACCGCTGCGGCGAAGCCGCTCGGGTCGTCGGGGTCGTAGTGCACGCCCGTGACGCCGTCGACGACGGACTCGGCCGCCCCGCCGACGCGATTGACGATCACGGGGCATCCGGCGGCCATCGCCTCGACCGGGATGATGCCGAAGTCCTCGACGGGCGGGAACACGAACGCCAGGGCGCGCTGGAACAGCGCGCGCATCATCTCGTCGGAGACCCGCCCCAGCACGTGCACCGGAACCGGTGCTGCGGCCGCGATCGCCTCGAGGCGGTCCCGCTCCGGCCCTGAACCCGCGACCACGACCGGCAGCCCGAGCTCGACGCCCATGCGGATGACGGCGTCGTGCCGCTTGTACGGCACGAGGCGCGAGGCGGCCATGAGGAACCCGCGATCGGGCAGCGTCTCGAGGAGCTCCCGCTCGGCGTGCGTCAGGTGCACCGCCCAGTCGGGGACGCCCGCGATCGACGCGGCGTCGACCGGGGGATGGATGACGCGGGCGTCGCGGTCCCACGCCCGCCGGATGCGGTCGCGCACGAACGCGCTGTTCGCCGCCAGCGACCCGGATGCCGCGGCCGCGCGACGGTCCATGCCGCGCAGGTACGCCCTGGCGAGCCCGGCGAGCGGCACGACGGTGCGGCTGTCGAGGTCGGGCTCCCAGAGGTAGCGGGCCGGCGTGTGCACGTACGAGAACTTCGGAACCCCGCGCGACGTGCCGAACCCGGCGTGGTGCGCGAACACGTAGCTGCTCGTGACGACCCACTCGGGTTCGAGCGTGCCCCAGCCGCGCCGCCACGTGCCGGACATGAGGGGGAGCGAGAGGGCCTTGCGCCCCCGCAGCGGCGTGCGCGCGAGCCAGGACTCGTCGACGGTGTCCGGGGGGAATCGCGTCGGATCGTCGTTCCAGAGCGCGGCGACCCTGGCGTCGGGAAGTGCCGTGCGCAGCCCGTCGAGCACCTGCTCGGCGCCGCCCGACTCCTCGATCCATTCCTGAACGATCAATCCGGTCATGTGCTGGTCCGATCTGCTCGTGGAGACGGTGGGGGATCAGTACGCGCCATGACTGCCGACGACCGCTCGCGCGGTCTTCAGCAGGATGACGATGTCGCCGGTCAGCGACCAGTTCTCGACGTAGTAGAGGTCGATCTTCACGCTCTCGTCCCAGGTGAGGTTCGAGCGGCCGCTGACCTGCCAGAGGCCGGTGATGCCCGGCTTCGTGAGCAGGCGCCGGTTGACGTCCTCCTCGTAGCGGTCGACCTCGGCGGGCAGCGGCGGGCGCGGGCCGACGAGGCTCATGTCGCCGACGAGCACGTTCCACAACTGGGGCAGCTCGTCGAGCGAGTAGCGGCGCAGGGTCTTGCCGATCGAGGTGATGCGCGGGTCGTCCTTGAGCTTGAACAGCACGCCATCGGACTCGTTGCGGGACTGCAGCTCGGCCAGGCGCGCCTCGGCGTCGATGACCATCGAGCGGAACTTCAGCATCGTGAAACGCGACCCGCCGACCCCGACGCGCTCCTGGCGGAACAGCACAGGGCCCTCGCTCGTCAGGCGCACCGACATGGCGATCGCGATGATGAGCGGCAGCAACAGCAGCAGGATGCCTCCGGCGACGACCACGTCGAAGACCCGCTTGACTGCGTGCGCGAACCCCGAGTACTGCGGAAGGTCGACGTGCACCATGGGCAGGCCGTTGATCGGCCTGAGGTGGATGCGCGGGCCCGCGACATCCGTGAGCCTGGAGACGAGGATCAGCTCGGTGTTCGAGTTCTCGAGGTCCCAGCCGAGCCGGCGGATGGTCGCATTGCCGCCGGGCAGGTCGCCGGCGACGATCACGGCGCGGGTCCTCGTGCGCTTCGACGTCGCCGCGAGGTCCTTGAACTCGATGGCCGGCAGGTCGATCTCGGCCAGCTGCGACGAGCGCGAGGTGCCCGCGTAGGTCGCGCCGATGGGCCGATAGCCCACGCGGTACTTGCGCCGCAGCTCGCCGGCGACGCGGGCCACGTCGTCGGGCCGGCCGACGATGATCGCGCCGGTCGTGCACCGGCCGACGCGTCGCATCGAGTGCAGCGCGGCGCGCCAGCCGACCCGCCCCAGCAGCAGGAGCACGAGTCCGAGCGGGAACGCCACCGCGAGGTATCCACGGGCGATGTCGACCTGGAACAGGAACGCGACCGCCGCGAGCGTGCCGAACGTGAGGAAGGTCGCGTTCACGACGCGCTGGTACTCGACCATGCCCGTGCCGATGTTGCGCAGCAACCTCGACCGCGTGGCCGAGAGCGCGACCAGCCATCCGACCGCGATCGCCGCGGTCAGCGTCAGGTACGCGAGGTCGGACTGCGGGGTCGACGCCCGGAACCCGTTCGTCTGGAATCGCAGCAGCTGGGCGACGAGCAGCGCGACGAGCACGATCGCGGCATCCGTCACCGAGATCGCGACCACGAGGCGCCGACGCCAGCCCAGCCGCCGCGGCTGGGCGGTGACCCGCTGCCCGACCGCGGATGCGCGCTCGAGCAGGCGCTCGCCGGGTATGCCGATTCGGGTGATCGGTTCGGCCTCACTGGACATCTGGCCCCCTGGACGTCAGTCAGCGTGCAGCGGAAGCCAGGGTCACGGATGACCGCCGGAGCCCGCATGCGGGATGGGTGCTTGGCCAGGCGGTCGTTGCCTGTGGGTGATCGAGCGGTTCCTGCGGTTTCCCGGTCGAAGGTCGTTCGGGAACCGACGACTTCGAAACGCGCTCTTCGCCGATCAAAGCATTCGCCCCTCCCCGGCGATAGGCGCACGCCCCCCTGTTCACAGGCTCTTCAGCCGAGTGATACATCCTCGACACAAAGCAGCGAGGCGTGCCCTCCGAACGGGGGGCACGCCTCGGGCGCAGCGGTGTTCGAAGGTCGAACGGGGCTCGGTCGAGGGTCGATCGGATGCCGCGGGCGGCTCAGACTCGGACGCTCAGGCGCGTGCGAGCGCGAGCACCATCTCGTGCCGCGCCGACCACGAGTTGGCCTCGATGAAGTCGATGCGGTGCCGCTCCGACACCCTGCCCAGGTCGAGCGCGTGGTCGACGACGTCGGCGAAATCGGCGACGCTGTCGACGAGCAGCACGCGGTCGTCGATGCCGCGCACGGGCGGCAGGTCGATCGAGACGACGGGCATGCCGGCGGCGAGGTACTCGTACACCTTGAGCGGGCTCATGGCCTCGGTGAGCGGCGTGCGCCGATGCGCCAGCAGGCACACCTCGGCGTTCCGCAGCGTCGCGACGAGCTCGGCCCTCGCCACGCTCGGGTGGATGTGCACGTTCGGGAACCGACGCAGGCCGGCCACGTACTCCGGGTCGGGGCACGGCCCGAGCAGCACCACGTGGAGCTCGGGCCTGCGCGTCGCGAGGTCGGCGATGCCCGGCACGTCGAGTCGCGAGTCGAGCGTGCCGACGTAGACCGCGCGCGGGCCGGGGATCTCGGCGAACCAGGCCGGGGCGGCCGGGAGCAGGCCGAGCCACTCGTCGGGCTCGACGCCGTTCGGCACGACCATCGCCGGACCGGTCGGAGAGATGCGGTCGATGATCTCGGCCGAGACCGCGGCGACGGAGCGGCCGGTCTCGGAGATGCGTCGGTAGGCCTCGCGGTACGCGGGCCAGTACGCCTGCCTGGCCGGCGAGCTCAGCCAGTCGTCGCGGGCGAAGAAGGTCACCCCCGAGGCCCAGTCGGCGGGCGCGAACCCGGCCACGAGCGGATTCGTGGTGAGCAGGTGCGGTGTCGTGAGACCCGCGCGGGCCGCAGCCCGCTCGAGCGACCGGTCGTAGCGCGCGTACTCGGACGCGACGCCGTCGACGTCGACCGGGTCCTCCCGCCGCAGGCGTGCCGGCCGGTGGTACGAGACGCGCTCGTCTGCCGGGAATCGCACGTCGCGGTCGAGGATCGGCGAGGCGGCGACGCGCGGCACCCAGCGGAACGGGTCCGCGACGAGGAGCCGCCGCACCTCGGGGCTGCGCATGAGGCTGGAGAGGATCCGGTCGGGCGGACGCATCATGCCGCGCCGCACCGCGTCGGAGTAGGTCTCGTAGCTGAACGTGAAGACGAAGTCGGACGGGGCAGGCGCGCCCCCTCGGCCGGCATCCGCTGCTGCGTCGTCCTCGGAGAGGGCGTACGAGGCGTCGGGGTGCTCGCTCACGCCGTCAGCTCCCGGATGACGCGCGCGGGCGCGCCGGCGACCACGCAGCGCGGCGGCACGTCGTCGCGCACGACGGAGTTCGCGCCGACGACCGCGCCGGCGCCGATCGTGACACCCGGCATGATCACCGCGTTCTGGCCGATCCAGGCGCCGCGGCAGATGCGAACGGGCGCCACGCGGGCGAGCGGCTGGTCGCGGATGAAGACGTCGGGGTCGTCGAACCCGTGCGTGTGGTCGGAGATGTAGACGCCGCGCGCGATGGCAACGCCGTCCTCGAGGACGACGCTCTGCACGGCGGAGATCGAGGTCTGGTTCATGCGCACCCGGTCGCCGATCACGATCGTGGGGGAGGGTTCGTCGAGCCGCGGCACGATCAGCCACGACCCTGGCCCGATGAGCACGTCGGAACCGACCGCGATGCGGTGGGCGTTGCCGACCCGGAACGGCAGCAGGATGCGGGTTCGCGCACCGAAGCTCGCGAACCCCGTCGAGGCGATCTTCGAGAAGAGCGCATCGCGGGCCCGCTGCATCAGCAGCACCAGCTTCAGACCGTTCACATCGCCTCCCCTACCGGCGGCGACCCGTGTGACGCCCGAATCCGAATACGTCCTTCGAGCGTCCGTCATCGGCCGAGTCGCCAGCCCGCTCAGCGTATCCGGCGGACGTCGTGAACCGAGGGTCGAACGCCGATTGTTTACCCGGAGGTAACAGTCCGATCCCTGACGGGGAGCCGCGCGAGGTTGCGACCGGCGAGCGCCTGCACGTCGGCGAGCCGTGAGACGATTCGCCTCGAGAGCTCCTCGGCGTCGTCGGCGGTCTCGCCCGCGACACGGGCGAGGTCGGTCGCGAGGCGATCGCTCGCGACGCAGAGCCGGGGTGCGCCGAAGAGGTCCATGAGCCCCTCGACCTTGCCCTGCGTGGCCACGGTCACCGCGGGAACCCCTTGCATGAGGCTCATGACCGCGAGGTGCATGCGCCCCGTCACCGTGACCCTCGCCCGACCGGTCAGCCCGCGGATCGCCGAGGGCGAGAGCAGGTGGTCGACGAGCACCACGTCGGCGTCGTGCTCGAACCGCTCGGCCACGGCCAGGCAGATCGGCAGGTCGTCGGCGCCCGGACGCGAGACGTGCGGCACCAGGAGGACGCCGTGCCCTCGGTCGCGAAGGGTGCGCACGACCTCGACATAGGGTTCGAGGCCGCCGTCGGCCGGCACGAGGCCGGAGAAGTTCACGAGGGCGAGCGGCCCGCGCACCCGGTCGGCCCAGATCGACGCGGTGTCCGCGTCGGCGCTCCTGGCGAGGAAGACGATGTCGGCGCCGTCGACGACGGGTTCGATGCCGTCGGCCCTGGCGCGTGCGGCCGAGCGCGGGTCCCGCAGCACGGCCTCGACGCCGCTCGCCGCCGCGTCGCGCACCGCACGGAGCGCGACGGGATGCGGCGAGGCGTTCCAGCTGAAGCCGAGGATCCGGGCGTCGATGCCGACCTCGGCCGCCCGGCGGGCGAGGTTTGCGCGGTTCGCCGAGGCCCGGTGCCCGTAGCCGCCGTCCATCACGTCGGCGCCGACGACCGAGAACGAGGTCGCCGTGCGCAGCAGCTCGCGGAAGGCCCGCATGTCGCGTGCGTGGCCGATCAGGTCGCCGTAGGCGAGCGAGAGCAGGGGCACCACGCGCACCCGGTCGTCGTCGATGGCGTAGTCGGTCGGCCGCCGGCAGATGACGCTCACGCGGCCGTCGACGTTCTCGATGAACGCCTCGACGAGCGCCTGGTCGCCGATGTTCCCGCCGCCGGCCGGGGCGAGCAGCACGTGGTGCGCTCCATCCCTCGGGCCCGCCACGTGGCGCTTGGAGAGGAGGATGCGGTCGGCTGCCGCGAGCAGCCCCGGCGACCGCAGCGGCTGCGAGAGGCGTTGGCGGAGTGCGCCGAGTCCGTTGGCCATCGAGGGTCCTTCCGGTGCGTGGGTGCGGCGAGCTCCGCCGACAGGCGGTCAGCATATCCGCACGATCTCCGCGCCCGGATCCCACCCCCCGAGCTGGGGGTGCCTCCGGGCCAAGCCGTAACATGCGCGCAACACGGTGTGCGCGCGGTGTTCAACAACGCTCCATATGCTCGGCACACCCGGGGTTGCGCCGGACGACGGAGTTCCATCAGCCGGGCGGCCGACAGGGGAGGGAGCCGACGTCATGAGCATGACTTTCGTCGACGTCATGATGTGCACCGCAGCCGAGGCCGGCGAGGAGCGCGGAATCAGGTTCTACTCGAGCCCGACCGATTCCGAGTTCAGGTCGTACGCGGCCCTCGACCGGCAGGCTCGCGCCGACGCCGCCGCACTGGCCGCGCGCGGCCACGCCGCCGGAGACGTGGTGATCCTCGCCTTCGATCCGGGCCTCGCCTTCATCCGGGCGATCTACGCGACGTTCTACGCAGGCCTCGTCGCGGCCCCCGTGCCCGTCGCGGCGATGCGTCAGCCGGGTGCCGCGCTGGCTCGGCTCGAGGCGATCATCGCCGACTCCCGCAGCGTGCTCGTGCTCACCGACGGCACGGCGCTCGCCGCGATGGGCCTCGAGCCCGGTGACGCCCCGGCCGGTGCCTCCGTCACGCAGGTCACGACCTTCGCGGGCGAGGCGGATGCCGCGTCGTGGACGCCGCCGGCCATCACCGCCGAGTCGCTCGCCCTGCTGCAGTACACCTCCGGCTCGACCGGAACGCCGAAGGGCGTGATGGTCAGTCACGGCAACCTCGTCGCCAACGAGGCCGCGATCACGGCGGCCGCGGGCATCTCGGCCGAGTCGCGCACGATGGGCTGGCTGCCGCACTACCACGACATGGGTCTGGTCGGTCAGCTCCTCCAGCCGATCTTCGTCGGTGCCGACAGCGTGCTCACCTCGCCGAGCCAGTTCCTGCGGCGTCCGCTGCTCTGGCTCCGGCTCATCAGCCGGTACCGCTCGACGCACACGGTCGGGCCGGATTTCGCATACGGCCTGTGCACGAGGCTCGTCACCGACGAGCAGCTCGCCGAACTCGACCTGTCGGCGCTCCGGGGCGTCATCACGGGCGCCGAGCCGGTGCGCGGATCGACCCTCGCCGCCTTCTCGCACCGGTTCGCCGCGGCCGGGTTCCACGGCCGCGCCTTCATCCCCGCGTACGGCATGGCCGAGACGACCTTGCTCGTGACGGCGAGCGTGCGGCCCGGGCCGGTGAAGCCGATCCGGGTCGATGCCGCCGGGGTCGAGGCCGGGGAGCTGCACGACCCCGTATCCGACGACCGGGTGGTCGAACTCGTCTCGTGCGGGCCGGCGGCCGCCGGGCACGAGATCGCGATCATGGATCCCGCCTCCGGCCTCCGCGTCGGCGAGGGCGCGATCGGCGAGATCCTCGTGCGCGGACCGAGCGTCGCCCGCGGCTACTGGGACCGTCCGGAGGAGACCGAGCTCGTCTTCGGCGCGACCCTCGTCGGCGAGCCCGGCGACCGCCGCTACCTCCGAACCGGCGACCTCGGGTCGCTCGTCGACGGCGAGCTCGTCATCACGGGCCGCATCAAGGACCTCATCATCATCCGCGGACGCAACCTGTATCCGCAGGACCTCGAGACGACCGCTGAGGTGTTCCTGCAGTCCGGATGCCTCAGCGCGGCGTTCGAGGGTCTCGGTTCGCAACCGGCGGTCGGTCTCGTCGCCGAGGTCGACTCGGCGCGCGTGCCGCTCGACGAGCTCGAGCGGCTGGCCGAGGAGGTGCGCCGGAGGGTCGTCGACGAGTACACCCTGCCCGAACTCGGCATCGCCTTCATCCGCAAGGGCACGCTGCCCCGCACGACGAGCGGCAAGGTGCAGCGCGCGCTCACCCGATCGCTGCTCGCCGACGAGCGGCTCGCGACCGTGCTCAGCGTCGGATTCGATCGGAGCACCGTATGAGCGCGGCGGCCCCGGGCTCGGTCTCGACGATCGACGCGCACGAGACCGCGCCGCCGACTGAGCGGCTCGATCGCCCGGCGGTGGCCGCCTTCGAGGCGTTCCTCGGCGAACCCGACGAGCCCGGCGCGGTGATCACGACCGATCGGTCGATCGAGCTCGACGAGGCATCCGAGTTCCCCGGCGACGCCGTCGACGCCGTCGACGGCTGGGGACTGCAGCGCGCCTACGTGCCGGAGTCGCACGGCGGCGGCCTCGGCGACGTGTTCGTGCCGATGATGATGATCCGGCGGCTCGCCGGTCGCGACCTCACGGTCGCCGTCGCGCACGGCAAGACCTTCCTCGGCGCCGTCGGAGCCTGGATCGCCGGCGGACGGATCGCGGGCGACATGGCCGAGCTCGTGCTCGCGGGCGACCCGGTCTCGTGGGGTCTCACCGAGCCCGGACGCGGCTCCGACCTCTCGAACACGGCGACCGCGGCCCCCATCGGCGGCGACATCCGGATCACCGGTGCGAAGTGGCCGATCAACAACGCCACGCGCGGCCGCGCGATGACCGTGCTCGCCCGCAGCTCCGAACAGCCGGGGCCGCGGGCGCTCTCGCTCGTCCTCGTCGACAAGCAGCGCGTCGACGCGGGCACCCTGTCCGCTCGCCCCAAGGTCGCCACCCACGGCATCCGCGGTGCCGACATCAGCGGGCTCGAGCTGAACGGCACGATCGTCGAGGCCGACCGCCTCGTCGGGGCGCCCGGCCACGGACTCGAGATCGTGCTGAAGAGCCTGCAGCTGACGAGGCCGTTGACCACGGCCCTCTCGCTCGGGGCGGCCGATCACGCGATCGCGATCGCGACCGGGTTCGCGTCGGGCCGCCGGCTCTTCGGGCGCTCGCTCGCCGGCCTTCCGGCGGCGCGGGCGACGCTCGGAACCGCGATCGCGGACTCGCTGCTGGCCGAGGCCGTCATGTACGCGGGCGCCCGCGGCGCGCACCGGACTCCCGAGGAGATGTCCCTCGTCAGCGCGCTCGTGAAGTTCCTCGTGCCCGACACGGTCGACCTCATGTTCCGGGATCTCACGCCCTTCGTCGGGGCGAGGTCGCAGCTGCTCGGCATCGCCGGCGCCGGCGCCTTCCAGAAGGCCGCGCGCGACAACCGGGTCGTCGGCATCTTCGACGGCAACTCCGTCGTCAACCTGAACATGATCATCAACGAGTTCCCGTCGATCGCGCGCGTCACCGAGCCCGTCGATGCCGAGGGCATCGTCGCCGACTTCGGCTTCGCGGCTCGCGACGGATGGGTCGACACGTCGAGGCTCAGGCTCGTCACCAAGCGCGGATCGCGAGTGCTCCGCAGCCTGCCCGGCCTGGTCGACCTGCTCGGCGCGCGGCCGGCCGCCTCGCCTGCGAGGCGCATCGTCGCCGAGTACGACCGGCTCGTGGCCTCGGCCGGAGCCGCGCCGCGGGAGTCGGCGCCGTCGGCGGCCTCGTTCGACCTCGCCGAGCGGATCGCGCTCTGCTTCGGCGCCGCGTGCGCCATCGCCACGGACCTCGGGTCGCCGCAGGCGTCGAGCGCCCCGTCCGAGGTGCGCCTGACCGCGATCCTCGACCGGGTCGCCGTGCGGCTCGGCCTGCAGGCCTCGACGTCGGCGGCACCGTCGGCGTCCGCGCTCGCCGAGCTGGCCTTCGAGGAGTCGGCGCGCGCACGGGCGGTCTCGATGCTCGACGGATGGGCGGACGCCGCATGACCATGCTCGACGGCCGCGCCGAGGCGACGACCCCGACCCCGGCGACCCCGACCCCGGCGACCCCGCCCGACGACCTCGACGAGCTCTTCGGCGACCCGCGGCATCCTGGCCCCTTCGACTACGCGTCGATCGTCGCCGACGACGACGCGCGGAGACTGAGTACGACCGCCGAGAGCCTGCTCGACGAATGGGATGCGGCGGCGGAGTTCGTGCCGGCCTCGCTCGGCGGGCGCTGGGTCTCGACCGAGGACCTCGTGCGCCGCTGGCGACCGATCTTCCGCCGCGACCCGGCACTCGGGCTCGGCTACGGGGTCACGTCGCTCATGGCGGCCCTGAACGTGTGGGTCGCCGGCGACGAGACGCAGCAGCGCGAGGTCGCGGCGCGGTTGCTCCGCGGCGAACGCATCGCGGTCGGCTTCCACGAGCTCGACCACGGCAACGACCTGCTCGCGAACGAGTTCACCGCGCAGCCGGACGGCGACGGGGGATGGGTGCTCACCGGGGTCAAGCAGGTGATCAACAACGTCGATCGCGCCGAGTCGGTGCTCGTCATGGCGCGGACCTCGCCCGATGCCGGTGCCAGGAGCCACTCGCTGCTGCTCTGGCACAAGGATGCCGCGAGCAGGCCGCTCGTCGACACCGGCCGTCGCGTGCTCACGGCCGGCATGCGCGGCTGCCGCATCGGCGTGGCCGAGTTCCACGGGCTGCCGGTGCCCGCCGAGGCGGTCGTCGGGGCGCCCGGAACCGCGGCGCAGACGGCGCTCACCGCGTTCCAGGTGAGCCGCGCGGTGATCCCCGCCCTCGCCGTGGCGACGGTCGATGCGACGCTCGACCTCGCCGTGCACTACGGCCGCGAACGCTCCCTCTACGGCGGGGCGGTGCTCGACCTGCCGCACGCCCGAGCCCTGCTCGCCGGCGCGATGGCCGATCTCTGGCTCGCCGACGCGATGAGCGCGGTCGTCGTGCGCGCGCTGCACCTGGCGCCCGCCGAATGCCTCGTGCTGACGGCGGCGTCGAAGTACCTCGTGCCGCAGTTGCTGCAGTCGGCGATGCAGGACCTCTCCGTGCTCTTCGGATCGACCTTCTACGCCAGGGTCGCGCCGTACGACGTCGTCGAGAAGTTCGTGCGCGACCTCGCCGTCGTGCCCATCGGGCACGCCGGCTCGACGGCCTGCCTGCTGACGATCCTGCCCAACCTCCCGGCCTGGGTTCGCCGCTCGCGCCGCACCACGGCGACCGATGCCGACCTGTTCGAGCTCGGCGCCCCGCTCGGCGAGCTCGACTTCGGCCGGCTCTCGCTCGGGGCGGGGGCGAGCGACCCGCTCGGCGCCGCGCTGACGGATCCGACCGTCCGGGCGGCGTTCGGCGGTGACTCCGTCGAGGCTCGCGATGCGCGCGACGCGCTCGACCGGCTCGCCGCCGAGCTCGACCGGTTACGCGCCGAGGCCTCGGAGATCTCGCCGTCGCTGCTCGGGGCGGATGCCCCGCCGGAGGCCTTCGCCCTCGCGCACCGTCTGACCCTGCTGTTCGCCGCCGGCGCCTGGGCCGGGGCGTGCGCGGCTGCGCCGACGGATTCGGTCCTGGCCGACGAGGTGGTCAGGGCTGCCGTCCTGAGCCGAATCGAGGCCAGGCTCGCGGGGCGGGTTCCGCCGCTCGCGCCCGAGACGGTCGAGCACCTCGTCGGCATCGCCGACGACCTCGTCGACCGCGACGTTCGGTTCACGATCTCGGAACGGGCGGCGACGCCGACGGTTCCACACGAAGAAGGAGACACCAGATGACCACGGATGCCCCGACCATCGAGTCCTGGCTGATGGGCCGCGTCGTGGCCTACGGCAAGGTCGACGCCGGAACGTTCGACGCGGCGACGCCGCTCGCAGACCTCGGGCTGGACTCGGTCTACGCCCTGACCCTGTGCGGCGACATCGAGGACGAGTTCGAACTCGACGTCGACCCGACGATCGTCTGGGACTACCCGACGATCGGCGAGCTGGCCGAGGGCATCTCCGAACGGCTCGCCGCGGCGTGACCGGAACCGGCGGCCCGACCGCGCTCGCCCCCCACGATGCGCGGGGCGGCACGTTGGGCGGCGCCGACGGCCTGTGGTGGCGAAGCGGCGACTGGACGGTCGAGCTGCCCGCCCCGCTGGCGGGAGCGCCGATGGCGTCCGACGGCGAGGCGCGGCGACTCCGTCTCGCCGCTCGGCGCTCGATCGGGCGGGCCTGGGCCCGTGACCTCGTGCACGAGCACCTCGGAGTTCGACCGGAGTTCGCCGAGCAACGCCCAGGCGAGAAGCCGAGGCTGCGCGGCGACCCCGCGGTCGACGTCAGCATCGCCCACAGCGGCACCTCGATGCTGGTCGCGGTCGGCATCGGCGCCCTCGTCGGCGCCGACGTGGAGACGTCGCCCTTCGAGGCGTTCGCGCGCCCGCAGCTCGTGCGGCGCATGTGCTCGCCCGAGGAGCTCGCCGTGTTCGCGAGGATCGACGACGGGCCGCTCCGGCGTCGGGCGCTCGCTCGCGCGTGGACGCTCAAGGAGGCCGTGCTGAAGGCGAGGGGCGTCGGGCTCGCCGTCGATCCGAGGAGCGTCGCGATCGACGCCGAGGCGGTCCTCGCTGCGGTCGAGGCGCGGTCGGCCGAGTGGGGGCTCGAGGGCCCACCCGAGATGTCGATCGTCCGCTTCGCCGCGAGTGGCCGCGGCGGCGACGGTGGTGGTGGTCGACCCGAGGTCGTGCATCCGCAGGACTGAGATCCGCGGCATCCGCAGTGCCCTGCGGCCTCCGGAGTGCCCCGCGGCATCCGCACTGCACCTCATGGTGGTCGCCCCACGAAACGCCGCGATGCGAGCGTCTCGCCGGGGAAACGACGAAGGCCCCCGCTCTCGCGGAGGCCTTCATCATGTGTGTCGGGGTGACAGGATTTGAACCTGCGACCTCGTCGTCCCGAACGACGCGCGCTACCAAGCTGCGCCACACCCCGGTGCCCTTGCGGGCCTCAACAAGGATAGCCGATAAACCGGGGCCCGCAGACCACTCGGGGAGTCAGCTCGACGCGACCAGCGTGATCAGCGTCGCCTCGGGCGGGCAGGCGAACCGAACCGGCGCGTAGATCGAGGTTCCGAGGCCGGCCGAGACGTTGAGGAACGCCGATCGCAGGCCGTGGCGCCACACGCTCAGCCCCTTGACCTGCGTGCGCGGGATGTCGCAGTTCGTGACGAGCGCACCGAAGCCGGGCACGCAGACCTGGCCGCCGTGCGTGTGCCCGGCGAGCATGAGCTGCGCGCCGTGGTTCACGAACGAGTTGAGCACCCGCTGGTAGGGCGCGTGCGTCACGCCGACGGTCACCGTCGGCCGGGTCGGGGTTCCGGATGCCGCATCGGGCCACCGGTCGTCGGCGAGCGGGTCGTCGGCGCGCAGGTCGTCGATCGCGCCCGTGATGAGGTCGAGGCGGTCGAAGCCCTTGTGCGGGTCGTCGACGCCGAAGAACTCGAAGTGCGTGCCGCGAAGGTCGAGCGTGGTCGCGGTGTTGTCGAGGTCCTGCCAGCCGAGTTCGGCGAAGTAGGCGTGCAGCTCGCCGATGTCGAGCCGCTTGCTGCGCGGAACATGGCCCGACGGCCCCGTGAAGTAGAGGAACGGGTTCTTCAGCACCGGGCCGAAGTAGTCGTTCGAGCCGTTGACGAAGACGCCGGGAACCCCGCGGAACGGTTCGAACGCCGCCCGGATGCCCTCGATGCCGCGTTCATGGCCGAGGTTGTCGCCGGTGTCGACGACGAGGTCGGGTTCGAGCTCGGCGAGCGATCGGACCCACGCCTGCTTCTCGCGCTGCCACGGGGCCATGTGCAGGTCGGAGAGGTGCAGCACCTTGATGGGGCTCGAACCTGCCGGAAGCACGGGCACCTCGACGCGGCGCAGGGTCCAGCGCTTGCGCTCGACGAGCACGCCCCAGGCGAGTGTTGCGGCACCGGCCGCGCCGATCGCGAGTGCGATCGACGCGGCCGGTGCCAGCTTCGAGGGGCTCAACCGCCGCCGCCGGGAACCGTCGGGGTCTCGCCGTCGCCGTCGTTGCCACCGTCGTTGCCGCCGGCCGACTTCTTGCCGATGGTGATCGTCACGGTGGCGCCGGCCGCGGCCGAACCGTCGCCCGCAGGGTCTTGCGAGAGCACGATGCCGACCTTGCTGTCGTCGTCGGTGTTCTCGTTCGCGCGACGCACCTTGTAGCCGGCCTGCTTCAGCGCGGCCTCGGCGGCGTCGGCCTGCTGGCCCACCACGTTCGGAACCGGAGCGAGGTTTCCCTTGCTGACCTTCAGCATGATCTGCGAACCGCGAGAGGTCATGCCGGTCGCGCTCTGCTCGCCGATGGTGCCCTTCGGCTGGGCCGAGTCGACCTCGCCGTCGAGCGCCCATCCGAATCCGGCGGCCTCGAGGGCCTTCTGCGCGGCGTCGGGGGTGAGGCCGAGCACGCTCGGGACCTCGGCCTGCGGGGCGCTGAGGTACTCGCTCTTCGGCTCGGGGAACCCGGTGCCGGGGTACTTCGTGTTCGCGAAGTCCATCACGCGCGGCCAGATGTTGTGTCGGAGCACGGCCGCCTGCTCGCCGTTGACGTACGTCTGGCGGAGGTTGACGTGCCCGGTCGCGTTGTAGACGCCGACGACCGTGGCGACCCGAGACGAGGCACCGCTCATCCAGGTGGCCTCGTTGTTGTCGGTGGTGCCCGTCTTGCCGATCATCGGCGTGCCGGAGGTGTCCATCTTGTAGAGCGAGGAGGTACCGGTGCCCTGGGTCATGACCTTGTTGAGGGCATAGTCCATGCCCGCCGCGACGTCGGTCGTGATCGCCTGGGTGCACGTGGACTTCGGCGCTTCGACCGCATTGCCTTCGGCGTCCTCGATCTTGTCGATCGCGATCGGCGTGCAGGAGACGCCGCCGCCGGCGAACGCCGCGAACGCGGTGGCCATCGACAGCGGGGCGACCTCTTCGGTGCCGAGCACGGCCGAGGGCTGGAAGGTCCAGTCGGTGCCGGCCGGGGTGCCGAGCTCGCCACCGTCGGCGCGGCCGGCGCTCATGAGCGCGGTCGCGGTCTTCTTGATGCCGCAGAGGTCGAGCTGCTTCGCCATGGCGACGAAGCCGGTGTTCTCGGAGTTGATGGTGTTGAACAGCGCGGTCCAGAACCCGCCGTTGCCGCCCTCGTCGTTGCCGGGGTCCCAGCCGCCGACGTCGATCGGGCCGGAGCAGCTGTCGTTGAACGTGCCCCAGTTGCTGCGCTTCGTGGCGTTCATGCTCTCGTTCAGCGAGTGACCCTCGTTGAGCCACTCGGCGAGCGTGAACGTCTTGAACGTCGAGCCGGGCTGGAAGCCGCTGGATCCGCCGTAGTCGATGCCCGAGTTGTAGTTGACGGCGGAGTAGTTGTCGCCGGTGACGTCGGGGTCGACGTTGTAGTCGGTGTTCTGCACCATCGCGAGGATGCGGCCGGTGCCGACCTCGACCGACACCACGGAGCCGCCGAGGTCCATCTCGGGGATCGACGACGGCACGTTCTCCTTCAGCGCCTGCGTCGCGACATCCTGCATCTGCATGTCGATGGTCGTGTAGATCTTCAGACCGCCGCGCGAGAGCATCTCGGCGCCCTCGTTGACGTCAGGCGTGTCCGCCTTGTCCATCTTGTCCTTGATCTCCCACGTCACGTAGTCGCAGAAGTAGGCGTAGTACGGCGAGGCCTGGCATCCGGTGGTCGGCGGCGAGATGACGGGCTCCACGGGAGTCGCGACGGCGGCGTCGTAGTCCTCCTGCGTGATCTTCTTCTCGTCGAGCATCTCCTTCAAGATGTAGTCGCGACGGCTCTTGTTGTCGGCGTACGGCACCTTCTCGCCGTCGACGACGGTGTTGGCGCCGTTCGTCTCGCTGTCGGGGTAGTCGAGGCGGAACTTCTCGGGCCAGTTCACGATCGCGATGAGACTCGCGGCCTGCGGCAGCGTGAGGTCCTTCGCGTTCGTCTTGAAGTAGTACTGCGCGGCGGACTGCACGCCGTAGACCTGCCCGCCGAACGCGGCGATGTTCAGGTAGCCCTTGAGGATCTCGTCCTTCGGGTACTTCTTGTCGATGGAGATGGCGTAGCGCATCTCCTTCAGCTTGCGCTCGGGCGTCGTCGCGGTCGCCTCGTCGTACGCGGCCTGCTTCTCTTCGGCGGTCTTCGCCTCGTTCATGCCGTTGTTGATGAGCACGTTCTTGACGTACTGCTGCGTGATCGAGGAGCCGCCTCGGGTCGCACCGCCCGGGATGAACTCGTTCGCGACGGCGCTCAGCGTGCCCTTGATGTCGATGCCGCCGTGCTCGTAGAAGCGGGGGTCCTCACCGGCGACCGCGGCGTCCTTCAGGAACTGCGAGATGTAGTCGAACTCGACCTCTTCGCGGTTGTCGTCGTAGAACGAGGTGATCTCCGCGGGGGTGCCGTCGGGCTGGATCGCGTAGATGCTCGACTTCTGCGCGAGCTCGCCGATCTTGAGGAAGCCCGGAAGGTTCTCGAACATGGTGATGCTGTTGTTCGCGGCCATGCCGGTCACAGCGAGTGCAGGGGTCACAGCAGCCGTCACGAGCACGCCGGCGAGAGCGCTCATGCCGAGGAATGCGAGCACTCCGGAGCCGACACCGCTCATCGTACGATTTTGGGCAGACATATAGTGGAGCTTAACGGAGAAGGCTGACAAACAACGGCACGGATGCTGGGCAAACCCATGACGCCTGCCCGGGTGCCGGGTTGAATGCTGCCCGGTCGCCCCGGCCGACTCCGACCGAGCCGCCTGTCGACGGAGAGACGAGGATCCCATGGTCACCTGGGAATACATCACCACCCCGCTGCTGATCCACAACACCGCCGCGATCCTCAACAACTGGGGTTCGGAGGGCTGGGAGCTCGTGCAGATCGTGCAGGGGCCCGAGGGCGGGCTCGTCGCGTACCTCAAGCGCCCGGTCGGCGGCTCCGAGTCGGTCGCCGCCTCCGCGGGAGCCGCAGCGGCCGCGCAGGCCGCGAAGGCCTTCGACGGCGAGGGGCACGCCTGATGGCCGGCTTCGAGGCGCGCCTCGTCGAGCTCGGCATCGTGCTCCCGGATGTCGCGCCGCCCGTCGCCGCGTACATCCCCGCCGTGGCCACCGGGCCCTACGTGCACACGTCGGGCCAGCTGCCCTTCACGGCCGGGGCGCTGCCCGCGACCGGCAAGGTGGGCGACGGCCACGGCCTCGTTCCCGCAGACGACGCGAAGGCCTATGCCCGCACCTGCATGCTCAACGCCCTCGCGGCGGTGCGCGCCGAGATCGGCTCCCTCGACCGCATCACGCGCATCGTGAAGGTCGTCGGCTTCGTGGCCTCCGACCCCGCGTTCACCGGCCAGCCCGGCGTGATCAACGGCGCGTCCGAGCTGCTCGGCGAGGTGTTCGGCGAGACCGGGCGCCACGCGCGCTCGGCCGTCGGCGTCGCGGTGCTGCCGCTCGACTCGCCCGTCGAGGTGGAGCTGCTCGTCGAGTTCGCCTGAGCCGGTTCAGCGCCGGCTCGTTCGCGCTCCCTCGTTCCGTCCGGAGCGGGGGAGCGCTGTCGGATGCCGCGCCTAGACTTGTCGGGACATGACGCTGATCCTCGACCCCGACGACCCGGCCGGCTGGCGCGAGGCGCCCGCTGCAGCCGGTGCACCTGCGACATCCGGTGAGCCCGCGGCATCCGGCAACCGCTTCACCGACGGCCTGAACCCCGAGCAGCGCGAAGCGGTCGAGTACCGCGGCCAGGCGCTGCTGATCGTGGCCGGCGCCGGCTCCGGCAAGACCCGCGTGCTGACGCATCGCATCGCGGGGCTCATCGACAGCCGCGAGGCGTGGCCCAGCCAGATCCTCGCGATCACCTTCACGAACAAGGCGGCCGCCGAGATGCGCGAACGCGTCGAGGCCCTGCTCGGCGAGGGCGCGTCCGGCATGTGGATCTCGACGTTCCACTCGGCGTGCGTGCGCATCCTGCGCCGCGAGGCCGAGGCCATCGGGCTGTCGTCGACGTTCACGATCTACGATTCGGCCGATACGCGCACGGTCCTGAAGCGCATCATCAAGGAGCTCGACGCCGACACCATGGGGTTCACCCCCGCCGGCGCGCAGTCGAAGATCTCCAAGCTCAAGAACGAGCTCTCCGACGTCGAGTCCTACGCGCGCAACGCGAACATGAACGACCCCCAAGAGGTCATGTTCCTCGAGATCTTCCGGCAGTACACCCGGCGGCTCCGCGCGGCGAGCGCCCTCGACTTCGACGACCTCATCGCCGAGACCGTCTACCTGTTCCGGGCGTTCCCGAAGGTCGCGTCGCTCTACCAGCGCCGGTTCCGCCACATCCTGGTCGACGAGTACCAGGACACGAACCACGCGCAGTACTCGCTGATCCGCGAGTTCACGCAGCCGATTCCGCCCGAGCGCGTCGCCGAGATGGCCGACCACGGGTTCAACGTGAGGGCGGTGGCCGACGCCACCGGCGGCATCCCGGGCGCGAGCCTCACCGTCGTCGGCGACTCTGACCAGTCGATCTACGCGTTCCGCGGGGCCGACATCCGCAACATCTCCGAGTTCGAGCGCGACTTCCCCGGGGCGAAGGTCGTGCTGCTCGAGCAGAACTACCGCTCGACGCAGAACATCCTCTCGGCCGCCAACGCCGTGATCTCGAACAACTTCGACCGCAAAGACAAGAAGCTCTGGACCGCGGTCGGCGACGGCGACAAGATCACCGGCTACACGGGCTACACCGCGCACGACGAGGCGCAGTTCGTGGCCGACGAGATCGAGGCGCTGCACCGCTCGGGCGTCGCCTACCGCGACATCGCCGTGTTCTACCGCACCAACGCGCAGACGCGAGCGCTCGAGGAGATCTTCGTGCGCTCGGCGCTGCCCTACCGGGTGGTCGGGGGCACGAAGTTCTACGAGCGCGCCGAGATCAAGGACGCGATGGCCTACCTCATCTCGGTGGCCAATCCGCTCGACGAGCTCGCGCTGCGGCGCATCCTGAACACGCCGAAGCGCGGCATCGGGCCGGCGACCGAGACCGCGCTGTCGAGCTTCGCCGAGGCGAACCAGGTCACCTTCCGCGAGGCGATGCGGTCGGCCGACGCGCTCGGGCTCGGGCCGAAGGTCACGGGTGCCATCACGACGCTCGCGACGGTGCTCGACGAGGCCGCGGCCATGCTCGCACCCTCGGCGGCCGGCGTCGCCGCCGGCACCAACGAGGGCGCCTCGAAGGTGTCCGACGTGCTCGTGTTCCTGCTCGAGCGCTCCGGCCTCATCGAGACGCTGCGCCGCAGCCGCGACCCCCAAGACGAGACGCGCGCAGAGAACGTCGACGAGCTCGTCGCGCAGACCCGCGACTTCGACCGCGACAACCCGCTGGCCACGGTCGTCGACTTCCTGACCCAGGTCTCGCTGGTCGCCGCGGCCGACGAGCTCGACGACGCCTCCGGAACCGTGTCGCTCATGACGCTGCACACCGCGAAGGGCCTCGAGTACCACGCCGTGTTCCTCACCGGTCTCGAAGAGGGGCTCCTGCCGCACCAGATGTCGGCCTCCGAGCCCGGCGGTCCTGCCGAGGAGCGCCGGCTCTTCTACGTCGGCATCACGCGCGCACGCCAGCGCCTCTACATCTCGCTCGCGATGAGCCGGGCCCAGTTCGGCGAGGTCGCCGTGGCGATGCCGTCCCGCTACCTGCAGGAGATCCCGGAGGGGCTCGTCGACTGGAAGCAGTCGCCCGGAATGGCGACCTCGCGCGGCGGCACCCAGCCCCGCGCCCTCAACGCCCGGCGCCCGGGCGGCGCCTGGGGCACTCGCGACCGCGACCTCGAGCGGTTCAGCGTCACGGCGTCCGCCAAGCCCAAGGCCGAGTGGGCGAACCGCGTCACGGGCACCGTGCGCGACAACGGCGACCTCACGCTCGAAGCCGGCGACCGCATCCGCCATGTCGACTTCGGCGAGGGCCGGGTGAACCAGGTCACGGGCGAGGGCACGAAGCGCATCGCGCACGTGGCCTTCGATACCGCGGGGCCGAAGAAGCTGCTCATCAAGATCGCCCCGATCGAGAAGCTCTGAGGCGCGACATGGCCTGGCCCATCCGCGCCACCCGCACGGTCTACGAGAACCCGTGGATCCGCGTGGTCGAAGACGACGTCGAGCGACCCGACGGCGAGACCGGCATCTACGGCGTCGTCGAGATGCGGCATCCGGCCGTCTTCATCGTCGCCATGACCGACGCCGACGAGGTGCTCCTCGTCACGGTCGACCGGCATACCGTCGGAGCCTCGATCGAGGTGCCGGCCGGCGGCACCGACGGTGAAGACGTGCTGCTCGCCGCGCAGCGCGAACTCCTCGAGGAGACCGGGTACGCGGCGTCCGAGTGGCGCGAGATCGGCCGCATGAGCGCGCTCAACGGCATCGCCAAGGCGCCCGAGCACGTGTTCCTCGCGACCGGGCTCGAGGTCGCGGCATCCGCAGGCCACTCGCAACATGAAGAGGGCATCAGCCTGGTGCGGGCCGTGCCATGGACCGAGGTGTGGCGGCTCGTGCGCGACGGCGGCATCACCGACGGCGAGACGGTCGCCGCCCTCGCCTACGCCGCCGTGCATCTGGGCCGCGTGTCATGAGCCCGTCGACCCCGATCGGCGGGTGGTGGCGGGAGTTCCGCACGCTCGACGTCGAGGTCGCACTCCGCGCAGCCCTCGCGGCGGCGGTTCCGCTGACCATCCTCGTGGCGATCGGGCGCACCGAGTGGGCGGCGTACGCCGCGTTCGGCGCGATGACCGCGATCTTCGGCCGAAGCGAGCCCTACGGCACGCGCATGCGCACCGTCACGACCGCGGGCGCCGTGCAGGTCGCGGCGACCGGACTCGGCATCCTGCTCGCGGTCGTGCACGCCCCGCTCGGCGTCGAGGCCGCGGTGCTCGCGCTGCTCATCACGGCCGTCATCGTCGTGTTCAACGTGCTCGGCGTCACCCCCTCCGGGCCGCTGTTCGCGGTCTTCGGCCTGCTGGTGTGCGCGGCCCAGCCGGTCGACGACGGCACCGGATGGCAGCGCTGGGGCGTCGCGTGGGCGGCGGCCGCGTTCGCCTGGCTGCTCGCGATGTCGGGGTGGGTGCTGCGACGCGCGGCTCCTCGACGCACGCAGGCCGTGTTCCGCGACCTGCCGCGCCGCACGCCGGTGCGTGCTCGCGGCTGGACCGACCCGCGCCTCTGGCTGAACGTGGTGCAGAACGTCGCGGCCGCGCTCCTCGCGGGTGCCGCAGCGCTCGCGCTCGGCATCGGCCATCCGTACTGGGCGGTCGTGAGCGCCGTCGCGGTGATCCCGCCCGCGCGGGCGGCGCACACCGCGCAACGGGCCGCGCATCGCGTCGTCGGCACCCTCGTCGGAGTCGTGGCCACGGCCCTCGTGCTCTGGCCCGACCCGCCGCCGTGGGTGCTCATCGTCGTGATCGCCGTGTGCCAGTTCGGCGCCGAGCTGCTCGTCGGCCGCCACTACGGCGCAGCCCTCGTCTTCATCACGCCGCTCGCCCTCACGGTCGTGCACCTCGCCTCGCCCGTTCCCTTGATCGACCTGATCGCGGATCGCGTGCTCGAGACGGTGCTCGGGGCCGCGGTCGGCCTGCTCGCGGTGCTCGCCGCACGGCGGTTCGTCGAGGTGCGACCGATGCCGCCGCCCACGAGCACGATGCCGAGCGTCGGGCCACCGGCATCCGACCGCTCCTGATCGGCGCCCCTGATCGGCGCAGAGATCGGCCCGAGCTCGCCAGGCCCAGGCCCACGCGTCGACGGCGGGTTCGGAGCCTCGATGCGAGCGGAGTAGCATTGACCCGGCCCCAGCGGATCTCTCGATATCGAGACATTCCAGTCGGGCATACACCCACCAGCCACTGTGCGCGGTCGCGCGTGCGGACCGATTGGAAGTAGAGCGTGGATCTTTACGAGTACCAGGCCAGAGACCTGTTCGAGCAGTACGGGGTGCCGGTGCTCCCCGGCATCGTCGCCGACACCGCCGAGGAGGTTCGCGCAGCAGCCGAGAAGCTCGGCGGCGTGGTCGTCGTCAAGGCGCAGGTGAAGACCGGCGGTCGCGGCAAGGCGGGCGGCGTCAAGGTCGCCAAGAACCCCGACGAGGCGTTCGAGGCGGCGCAGGCCATCCTCGGCCTCGACATCAAGGGCCACGTCGTCAAGCGCGTCATGGTCGCCGGCGGCGCACGCATCGCCCAGGAGTTCTACTTCTCGGTGCTGCTCGACCGGGCCAACCGCTCCTACCTCTCGCTCACGAGCGTCGAGGGCGGCATGGAGATCGAGCAGCTCGCGGTCGAGAAGCCCGAGGCCCTCGCCCGCATCGAGGTCGACCCCATCGCGGGCATCGACGCGGCCAAGGCCCGTGAGATCGCGGTCGCCGCGAACTTCCCGGCCGAGCTCGTCGACAAGGTCGCCGACGTCTTCGTGAAGCTCTACGAGGTCTACAAGGGCGAAGACGCGACGCTCGTCGAGGTCAACCCGCTCATCCTCGACGAAGACGGCAACGTCATCGCCCTCGACGGCAAGGTCACGCTCGACGAGAACGCCGAGTTCCGTCACGCGAACCACGCCCTCCTCGAGGACAAGGCCGCGGCGGACCCGCTCGAGGCCGCTGCGAAGGAGCTCGACCTCAACTACGTCAAGCTCGACGGCGAGGTCGGCATCATCGGCAACGGCGCTGGACTGGTCATGTCCACGCTCGACGTCGTCGCGTACGCCGGCGAGAACCACGGTGGCGTCAAGCCCGCCAACTTCCTCGACATCGGCGGCGGAGCCTCGGCAGAGGTCATGGCCAACGGCCTCGGCATCATCCTCGGCGACCCGCAGGTCAAGAGCGTGTTCGTGAACGTCTTCGGCGGCATCACCGCGTGCGACCAGGTCGCCAAGGGCATCGTCGGCGCACTGGCCGAGCTCGGCTCGACCGCGAACAAGCCGCTCGTCGTGCGCCTCGACGGCAACAACGTCGTCGAGGGCCGCCGCATCCTCGAGGAGGCCGCGCACCCGCTCGTCACCCTCGCCGAGAACATGGACCAGGGCGCCGACAAGGCCGCCGAGCTCGCGAACGCCGCGTAGGTAGAAGAAGGACTGCAGAGCAATGACGATCTTCCTCAACAAGGACTCCAAGGTCATCGTCCAGGGCATCACCGGCGGCGAGGGCTCCAAGCACACCGCGCGCATGCTCGCGGCGGGCACCCAGGTGGTCGGCGGCGTGAACGCGCGCAAGGCCGGCACGACGGTGCTGCACACCGATGCCTCCGGCAACTCGGTCGAACTGCCCGTGTTCGCCTCGGTGGCCGAGGCCATCCAGTCGACCGGCGCCGACGTGTCGATCGCGTTCGTGCCGCCGGCGTTCACGAAGGACGCCGTGGTCGAGGCCATCGACGCCGAGATCCCGCTCCTCGTGATCATCACCGAGGGCGTGCCCGTGCAGGACTCCGCGGAGTTCTGGGCGTACGCCAAGGAGAAGGGCGACACGACCCGCATCATCGGCCCGAACTGCCCCGGCATCATCAGCCCCGGTGAGTCGCTCGTCGGCATCACCCCGGCGAACATCACCGGCAAGGGCCCGATCGGCCTCGTGTCGAAGTCGGGCACGCTGACGTACCAGATGATGTACGAGCTGCGCGACCTCGGCTTCTCGACCGCCATCGGCATCGGCGGCGACCCGATCATCGGCACGACGCACATCGACGCCCTCGCGGCGTTCGAGGCCGACCCCGAGACCAAGGCGATCGTGATGATCGGCGAGATCGGCGGCGACGCCGAAGAGCGCGCGGCCGACTTCATCAAGGCCAACGTCACCAAGCCGGTCGTCGGCTACGTCGCGGGCTTCACCGCCCCCGAGGGCAAGACCATGGGTCACGCCGGTGCGATCGTGTCCGGTTCCGCCGGCACCGCGCAGGCGAAGAAGGAGGCCCTCGAGGCCGCCGGCGTCAAGGTCGGCAAGACGCCGTCCGAGACCGCGCAGCTGCTGCGCGAGGTCTACGCCGCCCTCTGATCCCGGATGCCGTGGGCCGGCGCCCGTTCGTCGCCCGCACCGCATCCTGAAACGCCCGCTCCGACTGTCCGTGCCTCGCACGGCGGCCGGGGCGGGCGTTTTCGCGTCTCCGCTCCTCGGAACGCTGCGCTCGTCGCGCCTGCGCCGATATGGTGTGGATGACAGGCGAGTCCGAGGGGGACGGCATGGCTGCAAGAGACGATCAGGAACTGCTGGCTCGCATCGAGGCCCTCGAGGCCGAGAACGCCCGACTCCGGGTCGAGGTCGAGGTGCCGCGCGCCGTCGCCGGGACGCCGACCAAGGTCCGCCGGTCGGGGCGAGGCCGTGTCGCCGCCGCCACCGCGCTCGTGATCATCGGCGTGCTGCTCGCACCGATCGCCGTGCTCGGCGGGTGGGCGAAGAACCAGCTCGTCGATACCGACACGTTCGTCGCGACGTTCGCCCCGCTCGCCGACGACCCCGAGGTGCAGGCGTACGTCTCCGACGCGGCGACCACCGCGATCCTCGAGTCGGTCGACATCGCGGCGTACACATCGGCCGTGTTCGACGCCATCAAGGACCTCGGGCTCCCACCGCGTGCCGAACAGGCCCTCGGGCTGCTCGAGGGGCCTGCGACGCAGGGCATCGAGACGCTCGTCGGGCAGATCGTGAACCGCTTCGTCACCTCCGACGCGTTCGGCGACATCTTCGAGCAAGCGTTGCGAACGACGCACACCCAGACGATCGCGGCCCTGCAGGGCGACCCGAATGCGGCGTTGCAGATCAGCGGCGACGGCGAGCTCGGCATCCAGCTGGGGCCGATCATCGAGGAGATCAAGCAACGGCTCGTCGACGCGGGCGTCGGATTCGCGGCCAACATTCCGGCGATCGATCGCACCATCGTCGTGGCGAAGGCGGAATCGCTGGTGACGGTGCAGCTCGTGTACGGGCTCGCCGTCTCCGTCGGCATCTGGCTGCCCTGGATCGCGCTCGCCTTCCTCATCGCCGGCATCCTCGTGGCGCCGCGTCGCCGCACGGCCATCATCTGGACCACGTCGGCCCTCGCGGTCTCGCTCGCGATCCTCGCGAGCGGCTTCGGCATCGGCCGGCTGTACTTCATCGGCACGGTCTCGCCCGGCATCGTGCCGACCGGCGCCGCAGAGGTGATATACGACCAGATCGTCGATCGCATGTTCGCCACGACGGTCGCGCTCATCGTCTTCGCGGTGGCCGCAGCACTCATCGCCTGGCTCAGCGGGCCGACGCCGACGCCGGCGAAGCTGCGCGGGTTCGCCGACGCGGGCTTCGGCTCGGTGCGTCGAGCAGCCGCCGCGCGGGGGCTGACGACCGGCTCGTTCGGCGCATGGCTCGGCCGCCAGCGCGTGCTCGTGTTCTCGCTCATCACGCTCGGCGCGGTCGCGGTCATCCTGTTCACGAGGCCGATCACCGTGAGTCTCGTGGTGTGGACGATCGTCGTCGCGCTGCTTCTGGTCGCGCTCGTCGAGCTGCTGCAGCGTCCGGCCGACGAGGTCGCCGCGGCCGCGGTCGCACGCGAGGCGGAGGCGGAGGCGGCGGCGGCTGCATCGGGTGCCTTCGGCGAGGCCGACACGCTCGTGCTCGACGATGAGCTCGACGGGGGTCCCGTCGTCGTCGACGACGTCACGATCGAGGCCGACGAACGCATCGGACTCGACGCCGGCGCAGCCTCCGCGGGCACGAGCACCGCGACCGCGACGAAGAAGCCGGCGGGTCCGAAGGATCGCGCGAAGCCTGTCGAGTGAGCGGCGCTCTCCGGGCTAGGCTCCCGGAGGAATGAGACGCACCACGATCGCCCTGCTCGCCTCGCTGGAGGCGTTCGTCGCGGCGCTCATCGGCTTCGCGCTCGCCCTCGTGCCGCTCATGCTGCTGTGGGCGGTGCACTTCGGTCTCGCGGTCGACGCGATGGTCTTCGTGCACGCCGCGGCCGGCGTGTGGCTGCTCGGGCACGGGGTCAACCTCACGGCGCAGGCGGATCCGGTCACCGCGTCGCGCACGGGCCTCGAGGGCGCGGCCGAGCCGTTCACGATCGCGATCGCGCTGCTCGGCATCGCGCTGCTGTCGATCTCGGCGGGTTTGCGCATCGGGCGCCGCTCGGCGGCCGCCGGCCACGCGCTCACGGGGGCCCTCGCGGCGATGGCGGTGTTCGCGCTCGCGGGCGCCGGCGCCGGGCTCATCGTCGACTCGCCCGCCCTGCACGCGAACCCGTGGTGGTCGATCGGCCTACCCGCCTTCGTCGTCGGCCTCGGCGCGCTCATCGGCTCGGTGGGGGAGTCCGTGCGCAATCCCTCGACGGATGTCGCGGGTGCCGGGCCCGTGCGTCGCCTCGTCGCCGCGCTGCCGCCGCTGCTGACCGAGGTGGTGGCCGTCTCGGTGCGCATCGGCGCCGGCGCAGCGTTCGGCGTGCTGGCCGTCGCGGGCGTGCTCCTGGCCGTCGCGATCACGCTCGACTACGCGACCATCGCCGGCCTCTACCAGGCGCTCGATCCCGGCATCGACGGCGGCATCGCCCTGACGATGGCCGAGCTCGCCCTGCTGCCGAACCTCGTCGTGTGGACCGCGGCATGGCTGCTCGGGCCGGGCTTCGCGCTCGGCGCCGGGTCTGTGGTGTCGTCGGGGTCCACGGTCCTCGGACCCGTGCCCGGGATCCCGTTGCTGGGCGCGCTGCCGGACTCATCGCCCGCGCTGGGCGGACTGTGGCTGGTCGTGCCGGTGCTGCTCGGCTTCGTCGGGGCGTGGATCGTCGCGACCACGAGGGGTCGGGTGTCCGACGGCTCCGCAACCGAGTGGTGGCGTCCGCTCGCGGTCGCCGCCGGTTCCGCGATCGTCGCCGGCGCGACCCTCGGCGTGCTCGCGCGTTGGTCGTCGGGCGCAGTCGGTCCGGGCCGCCTCGCCGAGATCGGGCCGGATGGGTTCGCCGTCGCCCTCGTCGCGGCGGCGACGATCGGCATCGGGGCCCTGGTCGGCGGGTACGCCGCACTCCTGCGCGCCCGTGAGGCGAACGAGCACGTCGGTGCCGGGCTCGCGCTGCGCGACGACCGGGCGACGGGGCGCGTCGACCGGCCGGCGCCCCGGTTCCAGCCCGTTCCCGACCGCGAGCCGGCCGCGGCGTCGGCGGCCGCCCGTGCGGGGGCCGCGGCATCCGGTGCCTCCGGTGCGGCTGCGGCATCCGCATCTCCGGTGGGCACCGTCGGAGCCGGCGATCCCGCGCCGTCGCCGCGGCCGGTCGGGCCCGCGACCACGTCGGCGCCCGCGCCCGCTCAGCCAGCCCGCACGGTCGCGCCCGACCCCGACGCTCCGTGGTGGCGCCGGGAGGCCGCCCCGGGTCGCGATGACGGCGAGCCCGGCGACGGCGACGCCTCCGACACCGAGGCCTTCGACACGACCCGGTAGGCTCGTATGGTGCTGAAGCTCGTCGTGCTCATCTCGGGCACCGGATCAAACCTGCGCTCACTCCTCGAAGCCTCGCGAGACGCCGAGTTCCCAGCTCGGGTCGTCGCGATCGGCGCCGACCGCGACGCCGACGGACTCGCGCTCGGCGAGGAGTTCGGCATCCCGACCTTCACGGTGCCGTTCACCGCATACCCCGACCGCGACGCGTGGGGCGCCGAGCTCATCGAGCAGGTGCGCCTCTGGGAGCCCGACCTCGTGATCCTCTCCGGGCTCATGCGGCTCGTGCCGCCCGCGGTGGTCGACGCGTTCTCACCGGCGCTCATCAACACGCATCCGGCCTACCTGCCCGAATTCCCGGGCGCGCACGGCGTGCGCGACGCGCTGGCCGCCGGCGTCGACCAGACGGGTGCGAGCCTCATCGTCGTCGACAACTCGGTCGACGGCGGCCCGATCATCGCGCAGGAGCGCATCCCGGTGCTGCCGGGAGACACCGAGTCGAGCCTGCACGACCGCATCAAGCCCGTCGAACGCCGCCTGATGATCCAGGCCGTGCTCGACATCGCCAACTCCCATCTCGACCTGAAGGAACTCGCCCGATGAGCGGACACACGATCGACCCGAGCCTCTACCGCCCCCGCGACGTCGTTCCCGTGCGTCGTGCGCTCATCGCGGTGAGCGACAAGCGCGGCCTCGTCGAGCTCGCGACCTCGCTCGTGGCATCGGGCGTCGAGCTCGTCTCGACGGGCGGCACTGGCAAGGCCATCGCCGACGCCGGCCTGCCGGTCACCCAGGTCGCCGAGGTCACGGGCTACCCCGAGCACCTCGACGGCCGCGTGCGCACGCTGCACCCCGCGGTGCACTCCGGCCTGCTCGCCGACCTCCGCCTCGAGCACCACGAGACCCAGCTCGCCGAGCTCGACATCAAGCCCTACGAGCTCGTCGTCGTCAACCTCTACCCGTTCGCCGAGACCGTCGCGTCGGGCGCCGGCGAGGCCGAGGTCGTCGAGCAGATCGACATCGGCGGGCCTGCCATGGTGCGCGCATCGGCGAAGAACCACGCGAACGTCGCCGTGGTCGTCTCGCCCGACCGCTACGACGAGATCGCGGCGGCCGTGACGGCCGGCGGCACCACGCTCGCCCAGCGCGCCCTCCTCGCACGCGAGGCGTTCCGCCACACCGCGTCGTACGACGTCGCCGTCGCCTCGTGGATCGGGTCCGTCGTCGCGCCCGACCAGCCGGCAGAGGAGTCGCCCTTCCCCGCATGGGTCGGCGGCACCTGGTCGAAGGACGCCGACCTCCGCTACGGCGAGAACTCGCACCAGAAGGCGGCGCTGTTCGCCTCGAACGGCGGCCGGCCCGGCATCGCCCAGTCCGTGCAGCTGCACGGCAAGGAGATGTCGTACAACAACTACGTCGACGCCGACGCCGCCGTGCGCGCCGCGTTCGACTTCGACGAGCCCGCCGTGGCGATCATCAAGCACGCGAACCCGTGCGGCATCGCCGTGGCGTCGGCCGGGGCATCCGACCCCATCGCCGACGCGCACGCCCGCGCGCACGAGTGCGACCCCGTGTCGGCCTTCGGCGGCGTGATCGCGGCCAACCGCACGGTCACGCTCGCCATGGCCGAGACCGTGTCGGGCATCTTCACCGAGGTGCTCATCGCGCCCGCCGTCGAGGCCGAGGCGCTCGAACTGCTCACGAAGAAGAAGAACATCCGCCTGCTCACGCTGCCGGAGGGCTTCGAGGCGACGACCGTCGAACTGAAGCAGGTCTCGGGCGGGCTCCTGCTTCAGCAGGCCGACCGACACTTCGCCCCGGCCTCCGAGTGGACCCTCGCCGCCGGCGAACCCGCCGACGAAGCCACGCTCGCCGACCTCGAGTTCGCCTGGCGCGCGTGCCGTGCCGTGAAGTCGAACGCGATCCTGCTCGCCTCGGGCGGCGCCTCGGTGGGCGTCGGCATGGGCCAGGTCAACCGCGTCGACTCGTGCAAGCTCGCCGTCGAGCGTGCCGGTGAGCGCGCCGCAGGCTCGGTCGCCGCGTCCGACGCGTTCTTCCCATTCGCCGACGGCCTGCAGATCCTCCTCGACGGCGGGGTGCGCGCGGTCGTGCAGCCCGGCGGGTCGGTGCGCGACGAAGAGGTCGTCGCGGCCGCTCGCGAGGCCGGCGTCACGATGTACTTCACGGGCGAGCGCCACTTCTTCCACTGATCGGCGACGGATGCCGCGGGCGGCCGCCCGCGGCATCCGTGTCGTCTCGGGGCATTCGCGTCGTCCCGGCTCCGGGCCGTCGTCAACCCCGTCGACGCACCGCCCGATCGACGTATCCTTGAGGTGAAGGCGCTCATGAGGCGCCGCCACCGTTCCGCCCACAAGGCGGATGAACAAGGAGAACGATCGATGACGATCACCCACGCCCCCGCCAACCCGTTCACGGCCCGGGCCACCGCCGCATCCCTCCCGCTCGAAGCCCCCGATCACGAGCGCGTGCTCATCTCGCACGGTCGCCGATCCGGGCTCTCGATCATCGTGGCCGTGCACTCGACGCGGCTCGGCCAGGCCCTCGGCGGCGCCCGGCTCTGGCGCTACGCCAGCTGGACCGACGGCCTCGCCGACGCGCTGCGCCTCTCGCAGGCGATGACGATGAAGAACGCCGCTGCCGGACTCGCGCGCGGCGGCGGAAAGGCCGTCATCGTGATCCCCGAGGGCGCGGCCCTCGACGGCCGGGCGATCCACGACGCGATGCTCGACCTCGGCGATGCCGTGGAGTCGCTGGGCGGCGCGTACATGACCGCAGAAGACGTCGGCACGAGCGCCGAGCTGATGGCCGTCGTCGCCGAGCGCACCGCGCACGTCTGCGGCCTCCCGCCCGAGCAGGGCGGTGTCGGCGAGCCCGCCGACGCGACCGCCGCCGGCGTGCACGCGTCGATCCTCGCGACGCTCGAGCACGTGTTCGGCTCCCGCGAACTCACCGGCCGGCACCTCGTGATCTCGGGCCTCGGCCAGGTCGGCGGCCGGCTCGCCCGTTCGCTCGCCGCCGGCGGCGCCGAGCTGACGGTGACCGATGTCGCGCACGACAAGCGCGCGCTGGCCGACGAACTCGGCGCGTCCTGGGTCGACCCCGCCGACGCCCATCTCGTCGAGGCCGACGTGTTCGTGCCGTGCGGTCTCGGCGGCGTGCTGACGCCCGAGGTGGTGCGTGAGCTGCACGTGCGCGCCGTCGTCGGCGCCGCGAACAACCAGCTCGCGTCCCGCGAGGTGGCCGGCCTGCTCACCGAGCGCGGCATCGTCTGGGCGCCCGACTTCGTCGTGAACGCCGGCGGCGTCATCTACCTCGATGTCGCGAGCCGCGAGGACGCCGATGCCGCGGCGCTCGACGCGCGCATCGCCGCGATCGGCGACACCGTGGCATCCGTGCTGCGATCGGCCGACGAGCACGGCATCACGACCCTCGCCGCCGCCGACCGGCTGGCGCACGCACGTCTCGACGCGGCGAACTGAGTGCGGCGGCGGGGCCGCTAGGCTCGAGTCCCATGACGTCCCCCGCCGCCACGCCCGCCACCCCTGCCCGGTTCAGGGCCGAGCCGACACTCGGGCGCCGCGTGCTCGCCGTCTTCGTCGCCTCGGCGGCGGTCGCGGCACTCGCCGGGGCCGTGGCCGTGGTCGCGTTCTTCATCGGCAACGGGCAGTCGCCGCAGGCGTTCGGGCAGATCTCCGGCCACTTCGCGCTCATGGCGTTCATCACGTGGGCGCTGCTCTCGGTCGGCAACGCCGCCGGGGCGACGCGCGCGTGGTTCCTCACGCTCATCACGGGGTTCGCGTCGGCCTGCCTCGCCGCGCTCGTCGGCACCACGGTCACCGCGGCCTCCATCGGCATCCCGTTCTCCGGGCCGCTCTTCCTCTTCGTCGTCGGCTCGCTCGTGAGCCTCAACCTCCTGTTCATCCTCGCCGTGGTCGCCGGCGAGATGTTCCTCGCGCCCCGCGTGCTGCGCGGCATCCTCGACTACGCGCCGCAGCGCGCGCCCCGCCGCCTGGCGCTCGTGCGCATCCCCGCGACGAACCTCGACGAGGGCCTGCTCACGCACCTCGAACGCCGCCCGGTCGACCACGCGCTGGCCGACGACCAGTGGGACAACTACTGCGCCGCGCTCGTCGCCGAGGGCTGGGAGACCGTCGAGGTCGACGCCGCGCCCGACCTGGCCGACTCGGTGTTCGTCGAGGACGCGGTCGTCATGTTCGGCGACCTGGCCGTGATCACCCGCCCCGGCGCCGAGTCGCGGCGGCCCGAGACCGAGGCCGTCGAACGCGCGGTGCGCGCGATCCCCGGCGTCACGGTCGCGAGCATCCTCGCGCCGGGCACCCTCGACGGCGGCGACGTGCTCAAGGTCGGCTCCACCGTCTACGTCGGCGCGAGCGCACGCACCGACGCCGAGGGCATCCGCCAGCTCCGGGCGCTGCTCGCCCCGCACGGCTACGAGGTCGTCGCGGTGCCGCTCACCAAGGCGCTGCACCTCAAGAGCGCCGTCACCGCGCTGCCAGACGGCACCGTCATCGGCGACCCCGAGCGGGTCGACGTGCCGAGCCTGTTCCCGCGGTTCCTCCCGGTGCACGAGCCGGAGGGCGTCGCCGTCGTCGCGCTCAGCGACGAGTCGCTCCTCATGTCGTCGGCGGCGCCGCAGACTGCCGCGATGCTGTCGAACCTCGGCTACCGCGTCGTCACGGTCGACATCAGCGAGTTCGAGAAGCTCGAGGGCTGCGTCACGTGCCTGTCGGTGCGGGTGCGCTGAACGATCGCACCCGGCCGTCGTGCAGTTCGAGCACGCGGTCGGCTCGCCTCGCGAGCGTGGGGTCGTGCGTGGTGACGACCGCGGCCACCCCGCGCGAGTGCACCAGGTCGCCGATGAGGTCCATCACGGTGGCCGCCGTGCTGCTGTCGAGCTGACCCGTCGGTTCGTCGGCGAGCAGCAGCGGTGGCCTCGCGGCGATCGCGCGGGCGATGCCGACACGGCGCTGCTGGCCGCCCGAGAGCTCGTAGGGGCGCTGGGCGCCGTGCGCGCCGAGCCCGACGGCGTCGAGCGCCTCGGCCACGCGCGTGTCGCGCTCGCCCGGCGCCAGGCGGAGCAACCGCAGCGGGACCTCGACGTTCTCGGAGGCTGAGAGCACGGGGATCAGCCCGAACGACTGGAAGACGTACCCGAGTCGGTCGCGCCGCATGGCCGCGAGGTCGTCGTCGCCGAGCGTGGACAGGTCGACATCGCCGAGCAGCACGCGCCCCGAGGTGGGTCGATCGAGCCCGCCGAGCAGGTTCAGCAGGGTCGTCTTGCCCGCGCCCGACGGACCGGTGACGACGACCAGCTCGCCGGGGCGCACCTCGAGCGAGACCTCGGCGACGGCGTGCACGACCCCGGCGTCCGTGGCGAAGTCCCGGCTGACGTGCTCGGCTCTGAGCGTGGTCATCGCTGCTCCTCGGTCGTGGGGCGGTCATCGGAGTCGGTCGCGGCATCCGCGGCATCAGCGGCCGCATCGGTCGGTGCGCTGGTCGCGGCATCCGTCTCGGAAACGGTGCCGCCCGGCGCATCCGCAGCGCCGCTGCCGGTGCCGGTGCCGGTGCCGGTGCCGGGCCAGACGCCCACGTGATCGGGCTCGAGCGCGAGGCGCACGCGGTCACGCAGGTCGAGCCGTTGCACGAACTCCTGCGGGAGCTGCAGGCGGCCCACCCGGTCGACGACGGCGAACTCCTCGGCGACGTGCTCCTCGCCCCCGTGCTCGTCGAGCCTGGTCGAGCGCAGCACCTCGGTGGACGTGCGGCCGTCGCGGATCTGCACCGTGCGCCGCACATGGCCGGACACGGTCGGGTCGTGGGTGACGATGAGCGTGGTCACGCCGAGCTCCTCGTTGACGCTGCGCATGGCCTCGAGTACGCTCGCGGAGGTCGCTTCGTCGAGCTCGCCGGTGGGTTCGTCGGCGAGGAGCACGAGCGGCGAGTTCGCGAGGGCGACGGCGATCGCGACCCGCTGCTGCTGCCCGCCCGAGAGCTCCGCGGGCCGACGGTCGCGGAACTCGCCGACCTGGAGCAGGTCGAGCAGGTCGTCGATGCGCGAAGCCCGCGCGGCGCCCCGCACCGTGCGTGCCACGTTCATCGCGAGCGCGATGTTCTCGGCGGCCGTGAGGTACGGGAGCAGGTTGCGCGAGGCCTGCTGCCAGACGAACCCGACGGTTCGGCGTCGGTACTCGACGCGTTCGCGCGACCGCATCGCGAGCAGATCATGGCCGGCCACGCTCGCGCTTCCGGCCGAGGCGGTGTCGAGGCCGGAGAGGATCGTGAGCAGCGTCGACTTGCCAGACCCGGAGGCGCCGACCACGGCCACCATCTCGCCCGCGCCGACGCGCAGGTTCAGACCCTGCAGCGCCTGCACCTCGACCCCGTCGGCCGTGAAGATGCGAACCAGGTCGTTGCACAGGATGTGCGGGTCGGTCAGCGTGTCTGCCACGGTGTTCATCCTTCCTCCTCCTTGCGCAGTGCGCGTGCCACGTCGATGCGCGACCCGAGCGATGCGGCCAGCATCGACGCGACGACCGTGACGACGACGGATGCCGCGAGCACGGCCGTGATGAGCCAGAGATCGTAGGCGACCTCCGGCTGCGCGTCGCCGCCGGTGAAGGCGCTCAGGTCGATGCCGCCGAGCACGACGTACGGCAGGACGGCTCCCAGCGCCGCGCCGACGATGAGCGAGATCGCCGTCACGGGGCCGATCTCCCACGCGACGAGCGCGCGTCGCCCTCGGCGGTCGAGCCCGAGCGTGGCGAGCAGGGGCAGCAGGCGGTCGCGTCCGGGGCGTCCGACGACGAGGGTCAGCACGATCGCGAACGCGGTCAGCAGGCTCGAGAGCACGATGGCGGCGGTGAGCGCCGTGACGAGCCCGCGCACGGTCGTCGTGGAGCCGAGCCGGTCGGCGACGCGCTCGGCGGTCTCGATCGTGCTGCCGTCGCCGACGATCTCGGCCAGGGCGCTCACGACGTCGTCGTCGTCGGCGCCCGCATCGAAGCGGACGAGCACCGTGCGCGGCACGAGCGTGGAGGTGTACGGGCCGGCGTTCGCCTGGTCCATGAGCATCCAGTTCACTCGGGGCGAGTAGGCGGTCGTGCCGTCGACGACGCCCTCGACCAGGTACGGGTCGCCCTCGATCGTGACGTCGGCGGCGTCGGCGGTGCCGGCGGCGACCAGGCCCGAGACGAGCACGGGAACGCCTGCCTCGCCCGGCGGGGCGGCGAGCGAGTCGGGGAGCGGCGTGGCATCCGCTCGGCCGGCCTGCACCGCCTGCATCTCGGCCACGTCGATCACGATGAGGGTCGTCGTGCGCTGGCGCCCGTCGACCGAGAGCGAGACGCTGCGCGTCGAATAGACGGGGGCGGTCACGTCGACGCCCGGCACGTCGCGCATCGCCTCGAGTTGCACCCGCGTGAGCGGAAGGCCCGAGATCGAGGCATCCGCCCCGACGCGGTGGGATGCGACGGCCTCGACGCCGGAGCGGATCGTGCCGAGCAGCACCGAGGAGAACACCGCGACCGACACGCCGACGACGACCGCGAGCACGGGGACGAGGCCGGCCGAGGGATCGCGGAGCGCGCGAGCCGAGCCGAGGAATCCGACGAGGCCCGGCCTGGCGGCCATCGACCTGACGATTCGGCGGAGCGGGACGGGGTAGATGCGGAGCACGACGATGCAGGCCACGAGGGAGAGCAGCAGTGGAACGGCCGCGAGCAGCGGGTCGACGCCGACGGTCGCTGCCGAGCTCGCGAGACCGCGCCGGAGCAGCAGGGCGACGGCGGCCGCGGCGAGGAGCAGCACGACGAGTTCGCCGAGGCGGCGCAGGCGCCCGCCGCCCGTCGTGCCGAGGTCGGTGCGAGCGCGGCGGAGCGGGCTCAGCGACGGAGCCGAGGCGAGCAGCAGCGCCGCCGGAGTCAGGGCGAAGACCGCAGCGACGGCGATTCCGACCGAGCCGCCGTCGGCCGCGACGGCGAGGGCTCCGCCGATGCCGCCGACGATCGCCGCCGGCACGCCGATCGCGAGCCCTTCGAGGGCGAGGATGCCGCGCAGCCGGCCGGTCGAGGCGCCGCGGGCGGCGATGAGCTCGAGGCCCTGGCGGCGGCGTTCGAACACGGTCCGCCCGCCGAGGACCAGCACCGCGATCATCACGCCGATCGGGCCGGAGGCGACGGTGGCGAGCACGGCGTCGCCCGCGGCGGCGGCGGTCGCGGCGATCGCGAGCTCGTCGCGCAGGCTGCTCGAGAACGACAGGTCGCCGACGATCCCGTACTCCTCGAGCCAGGTGCCCGACCCGACCGTGTGCGGATCACTGGCGAACCGGCCGAGCTGGCTCTGCAGGTCTGCGGACGTGTCGGCGGTGATGCGCGTGGGTTCGACGGGGATCCAGACGGTCAGCGTGAGCGGCACGTCCGCCGTCGCGAATGCGGGCCACGAGGCGGGGTCGAGGAACGCGACCGCGGTGATCTCGGGAGCGGAGATCCCGTTGTCGACGACGGAGGGGGCGAGGGCGGGGAGCACGTGGGTCCAGACGCCGGCGCCGGCGTCGACGGGTGCGACCGTCCCGGAGAGGACGACGCGCTGTTCGCCGCCCCCGACCTCGATCGTGCGTGCTTCGTCGACCGGCCACTCCATGCGCTCGGCCACCGGGTCCGTCAGCACGATCTCGATCGGAGCGGAGGAGGGCACGTCCGCATCCACCGGTGCGGGCCAGGTGCCGGACGTGAGTTCGAGGTCCTCGCGCATGAGCGGGTCGAAGCCGGGCATGATCCGATACGAGGGCGATCCGGCACCGGCGCCGTCGACCTGCGCGCGGATCGGCCCCACGGTGAGGACGGCGCGAGGTGGAGCCATGACGGCCGCGAGTTCGGCGGGCATGTCGTCGACGACGGCCGTGAGGCGGTCCTCGGTCGCACCCCAGACGGCCGCGACGTCGTCGTCGAGCTCGGTCGGGCCCGTGGCCGGGCCCGTTTCGGGGTGGTCTCTCGACGTCGCGGTGAGATCCAGTTCGGCGGCGGGCACGTCGGCGAGTTGCTCGTGCACGGCCTGCGTGTGCAGCAACGTGGCGGCTCGGGGCACCGCGACCGCGAGGAATGCGCCGATGAGCACGAGCAGGGCGAGCGCGATCGACGCGCCCGGCGCGTCGGCGAGCTGCCGTCGGAGGAGGCCCGCCGACGAGAGCGTCGAGCGCCGGTGCCGGCGACGTCGCGGATGCCGCGCGCTCATCGTTCCTCCTCGCGGATTCCGGGCGTCGCGGCGAGACGCCGGACCGCCGCCGATGCCGCCCAGCCGATCGCGGCCGAGGCGACGAGGAAGGCGAGCAGGCCGAGCGCCCATGGCGCCGCGTCGAACTCGAGGTCGACCGCCAGCGCCCCGGGCGCCCCGGAGACGGCCGCCCTGGCGAGCTCGCGCGCGGTCACGGCTGCGGAGACGACGCCGATGACGACGCCGATGAACGTCGCCGTGAGGAGCGAGACCGAGAGCTCGGCGAAGCGCGCCCGTGCCTGGATGCCAGCCGGCACGCCGAGTGCGCGCAGCACGACGACCTCGCCGAACCGGGCTCGAGCGAGCGCGGTCGTGAGCGCGGCGAGCGCGACCGCGGCGAACAGCAGTGCGCCCGCAGCACCGGCCCAGAGGGCCTGGACGGCGGGGCCGATGAGCGGCGCGGAGGAGGCGTCCGCGCGAGTGGTGGCGGTGAGCGCGACGGCGGACTGCTGCCGGACCTCGTCGGCGACCGCCGAGGGATCCAGCGTCGAGAGCCAGCGTTCGGTGTAGGCGGGAACGCCGGAGTCGGCGTCGAACGCCGCTCGCGAGATCTCGGCGAGGTCGGCGAGCAGGCCGGAGTCGCCGGCGCCGGGCACCGCGGCGACGACGTCGGCCACGGTCGCGTCGACGTCGGCGCCACCGGTGATGATCCGGAATGCGAACGTGTCGCCGGGGCGCACGTCGATGCGCTCCGCGAGCGCGGCGCCGAGCACGACGGGCACCGGGGCGCGCGGGGCGGTGCCCGCGATGCCGACCCTGCCGGTCGGCTGCGTCGCGTCGAGCGTGGTCTCGCCGTCGACCTGGAGGCCGGATGCCGCGGGCACGCCGTCGATCGAGAGCGGGCCGAATCGTGCCACGACCTCGCCGACGCCCTGCGACCCGGAGAGCGACGCGTCGAAGCCGAGCAGCTGCAGGCCGGCGGCATCGGGCAGCTCGACCCGCGCCGTGCCGCCGCCGGCACCGACCGGAATCGTTCCCGCGTCGATTCGGCTCGCCTCGCCGTCCGCTCCGAGAAGCCAGGCGGAGACGGCGACCTCGCCGGGCGTTCCCTCGGGGGAGGTGAGGCTCACGGCGACCTCGAGCCTCGATGCACCCGAGGGGAGCGCGGACGCGTCCGAGTGCGGCGGGAGGCCGGAGGCGACCGCGCCGAGTCCGGGACCGAATCGTGCCGCATTCGAGGCCGACAGGGCGATGAGCGTCGTCGGGTCCGAGCCGATGCGGGCCTCGCCGCGGAAGACCGGGAGGCTCGCGTCGACGGCGGCCACCGTCGCGAACGGGTCGTCGAGGGCGAGCGGGTCGGCGCCGAGGACGACCGTTCGACCCGCGTAGGCGATGCGCACGTCGCCCCCGACGGCGACCGAGGCGGCCGTCCGGTCGAAGGCCTGCCAACTGCCGGCGAACGCGGCCGCGAGCGTCAGGGCGCCGACGGCGAGCATCGTCATCAGCGATGCCGAGGCGTAGAGGCCCGCGCGCCGGGCGAGCTGGCGCATCGGCAGCGACGGCACCAGTCCGGGGCGCGCTGCCGCGATCCGTTCGAGCAGGCGCGCAACCGGGCGCACGAGGCCGTTCCCGACCAGTGCGAGCGCGATGAGCACGAGGACCGGCGCGAGCACGGCGATGGGATCCACCTCGAGACCGCCGGAGGCGTTCGCGACGAGCGGCGACCCGTACAGCCGGAACTGCCAGAGCGACACCGCCGCTGCGATGATGACGAGGAGCACCCCGCCCGCGGTCGCGGCTCGGGGCACGCGCCCGACCTCGTCGCCCGAACCGCGGAGCATCGGCCTCGTCGCCTGCCACCAGGCCCGACCCGCCAGGAGCGCGACCGCGCCCAGCAGGCAGGCGGCCGCGACGGCGGCCGCGATCGACCACGATGCCGCCTCGCCGGGGCGGGCGATGGCGAGCACGGCGTCGGCGAGCAGGACGCCGGCGATCGCGGCGGGGGCTGCGACGGCGACCGCCTCGAGGGCCGCGGTCGCGGCGAGCCTGGATGCCGAGGCCCCACGTGCCCGGAGCAGCAGCGTCTCGCCGCGCCGGCCGGCCGCGAGGAGGGCCGAGAGGCGATCGAGCGCCGCGAACCCCGCGAACGCGAGGACGAGCACGGGCAGCGGCGCGATCGCGCGCACCGTCGTGAGCCCCGCGAGCAGGCGGTCGAGCGTGAGCACGAGCGTGCCCGACGCGCCGAGCCCGTCGTCGCCGAGGTCGTCCTGCGCGCGCAGGGTGGGCTCGACGTCCGGCAGGGCGGAGCGCAGATCTGCGGCGAGCTCGGGTGTCATCCCGCCTGGCGCGACGGTCGCGGTCCAGCGCACCACGACCGCGGCCGGCAGGTCGACGAGGTCGGCCTCGTCGGCCACGACGAACGGGCCGGCGACGCCGTCGAGCACGCCGGCCGAGACGATCGGCTCCGCGAACCACGCCGGATCCGCCGGATCGGACGACATCCACGTGCCGACGACCCGCAGTCGCACGGGATCGGTGCCGCCGACGACGAGTTCGTCGCCGAGTTCGAGGCCGAGTTCGCGCGCGGCCGTGGCCTGCACGGCCGTGGGCACCGCGCCCGGTCGGCCACCGGTCTGCAGCGCCTCGGCGCCGTCTGGCCAGACGCCGCTCACGAGATCGGCGCGGGCCGCGGCTGACGCGTCGGCGAGCAGCACCGCATCGAAGACGGCGTCGTCGGCGCTCGCGTCGACGGGCGCGGTCTGCACGGACCTGGTCCACGCCGCGCCGTTCGGCACGAGCATGCGGTCGAGGACGGATGCCGCGGCATCCGCCTGTGCGACGGGATCGCCGGAGAGGCGGATCTGCCACCTCGCGGCACCCTCGGTGCCGGTCGCCGACGCGAGGCCGCTGCGCAGGCCGCTCAGCGAGGCGCTCGCGAGGGAGTCGATGATCGCCGTGCCGAGGAACGCGAGCACGAGCACGACCGCCGCGATGGCGGCGAACACGCCGCGGTGGGCGCCGGCGCGCGCCACTGCGGTCGATGTCGCTCCCACGCGATCTCCTCGTTCGTGAATCGGGTCGCGCCGTGGAGGATTGGTCGGGGCGGAGCGGTGCAGGGCGCCCCTCGAGCGCATGACGAGTTCGCACAGCATATCCGCACCGGTGGTGTTGCGTGCGACGCGTCGAACGTCGTAGTCTGTAGGGCTGGCTGCGCTCGCGCCGCCCGCTGGTGAAGAAGACGATGACGCAGGAGGACACCATGCAGACAGACAGCTACGCCCGCCCGTTCGTGGCCGGTAGCGCTCTGCGTCCGGTCTCCCGGGTCACGGGCATCTCAGGGTAGTTCGCACCCGGCCCCGCAGGCCCCGCCTGCCTGATCAGCGGTAGCCCCGCACCCGCGTCGCTCGCGACGCCTTTCAGCGCCACGACCCGAGTGGTCGGCGCGCTGCCGAACCGCACACGCACGCGGTCGTCTCGCAATCACTCTCGAAAGGGACACGGCTTTGTCCGCCACCCAGCACCACCACCACCAAGATCCCGCCGCACCCAACGCCGTGCGCGCGCTCTGGCGCCTCCGCGTCTTCATCGGCCGGTCCGCGCCCGCGTTCGTGCTGAGCGCGGTGTTCGCCTCTGCCGGCCAGCTCATCGGCCTCTCCATCCCGCAGGTGCTCGAGTCGATGGTCGACGGCCCGCTCGCCGACGGCGAGGCGGCCGCGGTCGTGCCGTTCGCACTGCTCATCTTCGGCCTCGGCGTGCTCGAGGCCCTGTTCTACGCGCTCCGTCGCTGGGTGGTCGTCGGCCCGGGCACGCGCGTCGAGTCGCGCATGCGCAACGCCCTGTACGCCAAGCTGCAGGACCTGCCCGTGAGCTTCCACGACAAGTGGCCGAGCGGCCAGCTGCTCTCGCGCGCCGTCAGCGACCTCGGCCTCGTGCGCCGCTGGCTCTCGTTCGGCCTCGTGTTCACGTTCGTGAACCTGCTGACGATCGTCGTCGGCATCGGCATCCTCGTGTCGATGAACTGGATGCTGGGGCTCGTGTTCCTCGTCTGCGCGATGCCGCTGTGGATCATCGGCTACCGATTCGAGGGCCGCTACTCCGAGATGTCGCGGCTGAGCCAGGACCAGGCGGGCGACCTCGCGACGGCGGTCGAGGAGTCGGTGCACGGCATCCGCGTGCTGAAGGCGTTCGGGCGCGGCAAGCACGCGCTCTCGAGCTTCCGCAAGCAGGCCGAGTCTCTGCGCAGCACCGAGATCGAGAAGGCCCGCCTCGACGCGAACATCTGGGCGTGGCTGCTGCTCGTGCCCGCGCTGTCGATCTCGCTCTGCCTCGGCCTCGGCATCTGGCTGACCGCGAACGGCGAGCTCAGCGTCGGCACGCTCGTCGCGTTCTTCGCGACCGCGACGATGCTCGCGTGGCCGATCGAGTCGATCGGCTTCCTCCTGGCCTTCGCGCTCGACGCCCGCACCGCGACCGACCGATTCTTCGAGGTGATCGACAGCGAGAACACCGTCGTCGACCCCGAGACGCCGCGCGTGCTCGGCGACCCGGTCGGCGCGCTGAGCTTCACCGACGTGCGGTTCCGCTACCAGGACTCGCCCGAACGGTTCGGCGACCTGCTGCAGGGCGTCGACCTCGACATCCGGCCCGGCGAGACCATGGCGCTCGTCGGCCTGACCGGCTGCGGCAAGACGACGATGACCGCGCTCACCACGCGCCTCTACGACGTCACGGGCGGCTCGATCACGCTCGACGGCGTCGACGTGCGCGCGTTCTCGCGTGAGGAACTGCGTCGGCACATCGCGATGGCGTTCGAGGACGCGACCCTCTTCAGCGACTCGGTGCGGGCGAACGTGCTGCTCGGCCGCCCCGGGCTCGAGGGCGACGCCGCCGAGCAGGTGCTGCACGAGGCGCTGCGCATCGCGCAGGCCGGCTTCGCGTACGACCTGCCCGACGGCGTCGAGACGAAGGTCGGCGAAGAGGGCATGAGCCTGTCCGGCGGTCAGCGCCAGCGACTCGCGCTCGCGCGTGCGGTCGCGGCCAAGCCCGCCGTGCTCGTGCTCGACGACCCCCTGTCGGCGCTGGATGTCGCGACCGAGGCGCGGGTCGAGGCCGAGCTCCGCGCGGTGCTCGCGTCGACCACCGCGCTCATCGTCGCCCACCGGCCCTCGACCGTGATGATGGCCGACCGGGTCGCACTGCTCGAGGACGGCCGCGTCACGGCGGTCGGCACGCACTCCGAGCTCCTCCGCGAGAGCGAGCACTACCGCTTCGTCATCTCGAGCCTCGAGGACGATGCCGCGAACCAGCCGGGCTTCGGCGAGGTCGATCCCGACCGGTCCGAGGCATCCGACCACCACCCGAGAACGTCAGAGACCCAGATCAGCGAAGGAGCCGCATCATGAGCGTGACCGGCGTCCAGGGCGAAGAACGCCTCGACTACACGAAGGCCGAGTCCCGCGAGATCCGCAAGCGCTCGCTGCGCCTGCTCGGCTCGCTGCTGCAGCCGCAGCGCACGCGTCTGTGGTTCACGGCCGCGGCGATCGTGCTCTCCTCGGCCGCGCAGGCCGCCGGCCCGGCGATCATCGCGTTCGGCATCGACAGCGGCATTCCCGCGCTGCTCGAGCAGAACTGGTTCCCGGCGGGCCTCTCGGCCCTCGCATACCTCGGCACCGGCCTCATCGGCGCGTTCATGATCGCGATCTACATCCGCCTCTCGGCGCGGGTCAGCCAGGCCGTGCTCATCGACCTGCGCACGCGGGTGTTCCTGCACACACAGAAGCTCAGCCTCGAGTTCCACGAGTCGTACACGTCGGGGCGCATCATCTCGCGTCAGACGAGCGACCTCGATGCGATCCGCGAGCTGCTCGACGAAGGCCTGACCCTGCTCGTGCGGTCGTTCATGTACATGCTGTTCACGGCGCTCATGCTCGTGCTGCTCGACCCCCTCTCCGGTCTCGTGCTGCTCGGCGCGATGATCCCGATGAGCCTGCTCACGAGATGGTTCCAGGTGCGCTCGCAGGCGCTGTTCCGTCGCTCGCGCGTGGCGTCGGCGAGCCTCATCGTGAAGTTCGTCGAGACGATGACGGGCATCAGGGCGGTGCAGGCGTTCCGCACCGAGAAGCGCAACGAAGACGAGTTCGGCGAACTCGTCGAGGACTACCGCGACGTGAACGCGAAGGTGCTCGGCCTCTTCGCCGTGTTCAACCCGGGTCTCGCGTTCGTGGGGGCCACCGCGGTCGCCGTGACCATCCTGCTCGGCGGGTTCCGCGTCGCCGAGGGCAGCCTCGCGATCGGCGTGCTGCTGGCCGCGGTGCTCTACGTGAAGCGCTTCTTCGACCCCATGGAAGACGTGGCGGTGTTCTACAACGGCTACCAGTCGGCGTCGAGCGCGCTCGAGAAGATCTCGGGCGTCCTCGAGGAGGAGCCCAGCGTGCCCGACCCCGCGCACCCGGTCGACCTCTGGAAGGCGTCGGGCCACGTGCGGTTCGAGAACGTCGAGTTCGCGTACACGCCCGATCGCGTCATCCTGCCGCGGTTCGGCCTCGACCTGCCCGCCGGGCAGACGATCGCGCTCGTCGGCTCGACCGGCGCGGGCAAGACGACCCTCGCGAAGCTGATCGCCCGGTTCTACGACCCGAGCGACGGCGCGATCGAGCTCGACGGCATCGACCTGCGCTCGCTGCACCCGAAGGACCTTCGCCGGGCGATCGTCATGGTCACGCAGGAGGCGTACCTCTTCTCCGGCTCGGTGGCCGACAACATCGCGCTCGGCAAGCCCGACGCCTCGTTCGGCGAGATCGTGGCGGCCGCGAAGGCGGTCGGCGCCCACGAGTTCATCGAGGGCCTGCCGAACGGCTACGACACCGACGTGAACAAGCGCGGCGGGCGCGTGAGCGCCGGCCAGCGCCAGCTCATCTCGTTCGCCCGCGCGTTCCTCGCCGACCCGGCCGTGCTGATCCTCGACGAGGCGACGAGCTCGCTCGACATCCCGAGCGAGCGACTCGTGCAGGAGGGGCTGCAGACGCTGCTCGCCGACCGCACCGCGATCATCATCGCGCACCGCCTGTCGACGGTCGCGATCGCCGACCGGGTGCTCGTCATGGAGCACGGCCGCATCGTCGAGGACGGCGCGCCCGCCGACCTCATCGGCGGCGAGGGCCGGTTCGCGGCGCTGCACGCGGCCTGGCGCGACTCGCTGGTCTGAGCCTTCGGCCGCACGCGGCATCCGTCTTTCTCCAGTGAGGAGAGCGGATGCCGCGGGCGGCCGTTCGCGCCCGGGCCGGACGGACGGTACCCGGCGTCGCTCAGCGCGGCACGGCGTGCCCGCCGCGGCCCAGCACGTGGATCGGCGTCGGCTCGATGCCGTTGAACCGGGTCGCGGTCGCCGACGTGTAGGCGCCCATCATGGGGCTCACGAGCAGGTCGCCGGTGCCGAGCGGCGGAAGCGGCAGTGCCCGCGCGATCACGTCGACGCTGTCGCACGTCGGACCGGCGAGGGTCACGGGTTCGTGCGCGAGCTCGCGCAGTCGACGCACGGCGCGCTCGCTGCCCTCGTCGGCCGGCGGGCGGTACGCGAGCTCCGACGCCGCGAACACGAGCGCATGCACGCCCTCGGCGGCGATGTTCGAGTACGCGCCGTAGAGGCCGTCGTCGAGGTGCACCCACCGGCCGTCGCTGCGGATCGCGGTGCCGACCACCCGGGTCACGAGCGTCATCGCGGGAGCCGCGACGAACCGGCCGGGCTCGACGATCACGCGGTACCGCGACGGCGCCTCGGCGAGGGCCTCGCGGATCCCGTGCGCGATGACCGCGAACGCGGGAACCGGCTCGTCGTACGCGACCGGGAATCCGCCGCCGAGGTCGAGCGTGTCGAACGCCACGCCGTGCTTCGCCTCGAGGTCGCGCATGAGCTTCAGCGTGCGGGCGATGGCACGCCGCCACGGCTCGGCGGAGGTCGTCTGGCTGCCGACGTGGAACGTGAATCCGGCGACCTCGCGGCCAGAGCGCAGGCAGTGGGCGACGAGGGCGGGCGCCGCCTCCGGAACGACGCCGAACTTCGAGGAGAGGTCGGAGACGGCCTCCGGATTCGGGAACGAGAGCCGCACGAGCACGCGTGCGTCAGCGGGGAGACCCGCGAACTTGTCGACCTCGCCGGGGTCGTCGACCACGAACGTGCGCACGCCTCGCAGGTAGGCGCTCGTGAGCTCGGCGATCGACTTCACCGGGTGGGTGTGGACGCACCGCGAGACGTCGACGCCCTCGCCCTCGAGGAGGTCGAGCTCGCCGCGCGACGCGACGTCGAAGCTCGCGCCGAACGCGTCGACGGCGCGGATGAGCGCCGGATGGGGGAGCGCCTTCAGCGCCACGGCGATCTCCACGCCGGGCAGGTGCCGGCGGAGTTCCAGCAGTCGACCGGTCACCCGGTCGGCGTCGAGCACGAGCAGGGGCGTCCCGTGGCGTTCCGCGAGGCCCGCAAGATCGAAGCGGCGGGCGTCGTCGGCCAGGCCGCGGCGCACGAGCTCCCGGTGCGGGGGCATCTCCGGCGCGATCGCGGTCGTCGTGGCGGCGTCGCCGTCGCGACCGTGTGCGGGTGTGGGGCCGAGGTCGCCGGCCGCCTGTCGCTCGGCGCGCTCGGCGCGCTCGGCGCGCTCGGCGCGCTCGGCGCGGCGCTCGGCCCTTCGCTCGGCCCGGCTCGGGCGCCGGCCGGCGTCGGACCGGCGGCGGTCGGCGTGTCGGCCGTGCTCGGTGGTGGTGACGGTCATGATCGGGCTCCAGTGGTCAGCGGCCGGTCGATCGGCCGGGGGAGAGGTGCTGGGGATGGGGCCGCGTCGTGCTCGGCATCGCGCCCGGTGTCATGCTCGACATCGTGCTCGGCGCTCGGCAGGATGACCCGTCGGCCCAGCTCGAACGAGACGATCGCGATCGCGTAGAACACCGCGTCGGCCGCGAGCTTGCCCGCGAGCCACGCGCCGGGGTTTGCGCCCCAGGCCGCGCTCGCGGCCCAGAGCAGCGCCGGCCGCACGAGCACGGAGTCGACGAGCTCCGCCGGGCCGAACTCCACGGCGACGCTGCGCAGGGTCAGCCACGTCGTCGCGAGCATCGCGCGCACGCCGCCGAGCCGCTGCACCCGTGCCGAGGCGGCGTGTCCGCGGGCGGCCCGCACCACGACGATCCCGTAGTAGCCCACCGACTCGGCGAGGCTGCCCGCGAGCGCGGCGACCGCGAGCGAGCCCGACGCGTCGAACGCGAGCCACGCCCCGAGCATGGCGGCGAGGGTGCCGCACACCTCGAGCGGGAGGTAGCGCGCCAGCCAGTCGCGTGCGCGGCCGCGGGTCGAGGTCATGGCATGAAGCCTCCGCGGGGCGGAGGGCCGCCGCATCCGTGCCTCCACGCACTCGGCGTCTGGGCTGGCACTGAGCCGCACGATGCGCTCGACTCCAGCAGCACGGGGAACGGCACCCCCAGTTTGGGGGTACAGGGCGCCGTCGTGCTGGCGGTAGTGTCGCCACAGGCGGACGAGCCCCCGCTGCCCGCGTGCCTGACGACCGGAGGGTGCACCCGATGAACGATGCCCGCCCGTTGCGCGTCGCGATCGCCGACGACGCGCTGCTGCTGCGCGAGGGCATCGCGAAGGTGCTCGAGGGCGGCGGCATCGAGGTCGTCGCATCGGTCGGCACCGGCGACGAGCTCGTCGAGGCGGTGCGCGGCGGCGGCATCGACGCGGCCGTGCTCGACATCCGCATGCCTCCCACGCACCGCGACGAGGGCGTGCGCGCCCTCGAGACGATCCGTGCGAGCGGCTCCACGATCGGCGTCCTGCTGCTGTCGATGTACGCGACGCCCGAGTACGCGCTGCGCGTCATGCAGGCCGGCAGCGGCACGGGATACCTGCTGAAGGAGCGCGTCTCCGAGCCCGAGACCCTCGTGCGGGCGGTCGAGACCGTGGCATCCGGCGGCTCGGTCGTCGACCCCGAGGTCGTCGAGCAGCTCGTGAAGCGCACGCGCGCCGACGACCCGATCTCCCGCCTCACCGAGCGCGAGCGGTCAGTGCTCGAGCTGATGGCGCAGGGGTACTCCAACGGCGGCATCGCGCAGACCCTGTTCCTCGGCCTGAAGACCGTCGAGACGCACGTGCGGAGCATCCTGCAGAAGCTCGACCTCGAGGAGTCGCCAGAGCACCACCGGCGAGTGCTCGCCGTGCTCACCCTCCTCGGCGAACGGTGATGGCCCCCGGCCGCAAAGGCCGGATCGTCAGACGTACCATCACCATTACCATCGCGGTCGCGCTCAGCCTCGCGATGGAGATCGGCGGATTCCTTGCGACGCCGGATTCCGAGCATCCGGAGGTCTCGTACACGACCTTGCACGCCCTCGTGCCGCTCGTGTTCGCCGCCTGTGCCGGCGTCGCGTGGCACATCGGGCCCTCGCGCACCCCTGCGCGGCTCATGATCGCGTTCGTCCTGCTCTGGATCCCGCAGTCGATCTACTACGTCATCGGCGCCTGGCAGTGGGTGTGGCCGGTCGTGCGCGGCGCCGACCTCGCCTGGGCGGTCGTGGCCGGCATCCTCGTGCTCGTCTACCCGAAGGGCGGCCTGAGCGGGCGGTTCGATCGCTGGATCGCCGGCATCGCGATCGTCTCGTTCGTCGTCAACCTGCTCGTCGTCGTGCTGTTCGCGGGGCCCGACGCGAATCCGTGCGGGTGCGCACCGAACGGCTACCAGCTCGCCGATGCCCCGCTGCTCTTCGCCGTGACCGACATCGGCTACCGCATCATCGGCGTCGGGCTCGCGCTCGTGATCGCCGGGCGCCTGCTCGTGCGCTGGGTGCGCGCGAGCGTGCCCGCCCGCACCGTCGCGTTCCTGATGCCGGTCGCGCTGTTCGCCTGGGCGACGACGCTCGCCGCCCAGGCGGTCGCCTACGTCTTCACGCCGACGACCGACATGGTGCTCCGCACCGTCTCGCTCATCGCCATCGCCTCGATCCCCGTGAGCTTCGACGCCGGCGTCTCGCACGCCCGCAACATGCGTGCGCGGGTCGCCGACCTCATGCGCATCACGCGCGAGGGCGCCGACCGCGGGCTCTGGGCCGAGTCGCTCGCCCGCACGCTGCGCGACGCCTCGGTGCGCGTCTTCTGGTGGGATGAGACGCGGGGCAGGTATGCGGATGCCGCGGGCGACCCGATCTCCGACGAGGACATCGGGTCCAAGGCGGGCCACAGCATCCTCCCGGTGTCGTCGCCGCTCGGCGCCCCGATCGCGTTGATCCGCCACGACCGCGTGCTCACCGACAACATGCGGCTGCTCGACGGCGTCTCGAGCGCATTGCGCCTCTCGGTCGACAACGGCCGCCTGCGCTCCGAGATCGAGCGCACCCTCGAACAGGTGCGCCAGTCGCGCCAGCGCATCGTCGAGGCCGGCGTCGAGGCGCGGCGGCGCATCGAGCGCGACCTGCACGACGGCGCGCAGCAGCACCTCGTGTCGCTCGGCATGCAGCTGCGGCTCTCCGCGAACGCGGCGAAGGCCGCGGGCGAGCCCGACCTCGCCGACGAGCTCGAGCGCACGATCCTCACCCTGAACCAGGCGCTGCGCGAGCTCCGAGAACTGGCGCACGGCATCCACCCGAGCCTGCTGAGCTCCGGCGGGCTCGCGCTCGCCGTGCCGGAGCTCGCCGGGCGCTGCCCCGTGCCGGTCGAGGTCGAGGTGCAGGGCGAGGGCCGGCTGCCGGAGCTCATCGAGTCCACCGCCTACTTCGCCATCGCCGAGGCGCTCGCGAACGTGGCCAAGCACTCGTGGGCCACCAGGGCGTGGGTGCGCGCGCACGTCGTCGACGGCGACCTCGTGCTCGAGGTGCGCGACAACGGCGTCGGGGGAGCCTCGGTCGACGGCGGAACGGGCATGCTCGGCATCGGCGACCGCATCGACGCCGTCGACGGCAGCCTGTCGGTCGAGAGCCCGCCGGGTGCGGGCACGACCCTCACCGTGCGGATCCCGCTCGGCGAGGCCAAGTGGGGCGCGTCGGCCTGGGGCCTGTGAGCCGAAGCTCAGGCGCGCCGGCCTTCAGGCGAGCCGGAGTTCAGACGAGCGCGAGGTCAGGCGAGCCGCAGCTCAGGCGCGCCAGCGGGCCGAGCGCAGGTCGATGCGGTAGCCGTCTTCGTTCGCTGCGGGCAGCATCGGCGTGCCCTCGGCCTCGTAGTGCGCTCGTGCGGCCTCCGCGTGGCCGGCCGGCGGGCGTCCTCCGGCGCGGATGACCCGCCACCATGCGACCTCCGACCCGTGATGGGCCATGACGCCTCCGACGGCACGCGCCCCGCGGGATCCGAGCAGGGCCGCGACATCGCCGTAGGTGGCCACCTGGCCGGGCGGGATGTCGGCGACCACGACGAGCACGGCCTCGACGAAGCCGACGGGGTGCTGCGGCATCCGCTCGCCCTCGGTGCTCGGGTCGGCCGTGGATCGGATTCGGGGCTCGACGCTCAGAGCGCCAGGGCGCCGATCACGTCGCCGTACGCGGTCTCGCCGACGTCGGCGAACCCGATGCGGTGGAAGAACGCCTCCGGGCCGTCTTCGCCCGGCTCCCAGAGCACCGTGATGCGGTCGAAGCCGCGGCGCTTGGCCTCTTGGGCGAGCGATTCGGCGAGGAACCGGCCGACGCCCTTGCCCTGCGCGCCGGCGTCGACGTTGATGCGCCAGATGCAGGCGCGGAACTCCTCGTGCGCGTTCTCGGGGTCGAAGTTGCCGTGGATGAAGCCGACGACGCGGTCGTCGAGCGTCACGACGCGCTGCCACGACGTGATCGGATTCACGACCGAGGCCTCTGCCGAGTAGGTGACCGGAGCGATGAACTGCTCCTGGCCCGGCTTCAGCGAGAGCGTGTTCGCCGCCACGATGTTCGACGCGGACAGTTCTTCCAGTCTCAGCTCAGCCATGCTGCCAAGGCTAACCCGACGAGGGCGCACCGGGAAAGCCGCGATGTCTCGCCTGCAGCGAACGTGTCATGAACAGGAGCGGATGCCGCGGGTTCCCGCTCGCGCAGGCCGGCCGGATGTCTCGATGTCAAGACATCCGACCCGACACGGTAAACTGCCCGTTGGCGTTCGCGCGCCCTCTCGAGGCTTCCTCGATTCTTCCCGAACGACCGCAAGGAGAACACGCATCGTGTCCAAGATCAAGGTTGAAGGCACCGTCGTCGAGCTCGACGGCGACGAGATGACCCGCATCATCTGGCAGGCCATCAAGGACCAGCTCATCCACCCGTACCTCGACGTGAACCTCGAGTACTACGACCTCTCGATCCAGAAGCGCGACGAGACCGACGACCAGATCACGGTCGACGCGGCCCACGCGATCCAGAAGCACGGCGTCGGCGTCAAGTGCGCGACGATCACGCCCGACGAGGCGCGTGTCGAGGAGTTCGGCCTCAAGAAGATGTGGCGTTCGCCGAACGGCACGATCCGCAACATCCTCGGCGGCGTGATCTTCCGCGAGCCGATCATCATCTCGAACATCCCGCGCCTGGTGCCCGGCTGGAACAAGCCGATCATCGTCGGCCGCCACGCGTTCGGCGACCAGTACCGCGCCACCGACTTCCGCTTCGAGGGCGAGGGCACGCTCACGATGACCTTCACCCCGAAGGACGGCTCGGAGCCGCAGCAGTTCGAGGTCTTCCAGTCGCCGGGCTCCGGCGTCGCCATGGGCATGTACAACCTCGACGAGTCGATCCGCGACTTCGCGCGCGCCTCGCTCAACTACGGCCTCTCGCGCAACTACCCCGTGTACCTCTCGACGAAGAACACGATCCTCAAGGCCTACGACGGCCGCTTCAAGGACCTCTTCCAGGAGGTCTTCGAGGCCGAGTTCAAGCAGGCGTTCGACGAGGCCGGCCTCACCTACGAGCACCGCCTCATCGACGACATGGTCGCGGCATCCCTCAAGTGGGAGGGCGGCTATGTCTGGGCGTGCAAGAACTACGACGGCGACGTGCAGTCCGACACCGTCGCGCAGGGCTTCGGCTCGCTCGGCCTGATGACCTCGGTCCTGGCCACGCCCGACGGCAGGGTCGTCGAGGCCGAGGCGGCGCACGGCACGGTCACCCGCCACTACCGCCAGCACCAGCAGGGCAAGCCCACGTCGACGAACCCGATCGCCTCGATCTACGCCTGGACGCGCGGCCTCGCGCACCGCGGCAAGCTCGACGGCAACCAGGAGCTCATCGACTTCTCGCTCACCCTCGAAGACGTCGTCATCAAGACGGTCGAGTCCGGCGCCATGACGAAGGACCTCGCGGCCCTCGTCGGCCCCGAACAGGCCTACCAGACGACCGAGGAGTTCCTGCAGACGCTCTCCGACAACCTGAAGGCGCGCGTCGCGGCCTGATCGACGGTCACGAACGAGGGGCGGATGCTGCGGCATCCGCCCCTTCGGCGTCTCCGGATGCCGAAACCCGACCCTCCTGTACTCAGGGCGACACCCCAGCCGCGAACGGGCGGAAGATGGGGGCATGGCCCGCATCCTGACGCTCGCCCGCCGCTACTGGGTGGTCACGCTCACCATCGCGATCGGATGCCTCGGCATCACGCTCGCACTGGTCGGGGCCGGGGCCGCCGTCGCGTGGATCTTCAGCGGGTACGCCCTCGCCATCGCGGCGTGGCAGGCCGTCGGCATGGTGCGCGACATGCTGCGCGGGCATTGGGGCCTCGACGTGCTGGCGATCACCGCGATCATCGCGACCGTCGCGGTCGGCGAGTACGTCGCGGCGCTGCTCGTCGTGCTGATGCTCACGGGCGGAGAGGCGCTCGAGGACTACGCGAACCGCCGGGCCAAGCGTGAGCTCGACGCCCTGCTCACGCGGGCGCCGCAACTCGCGCACCGCATCGAGGGCGACGCGATCGTCGACGTCCACGCCGACCGCGTTCGACCGGGCGACGTGCTGCTCGTGCGGCCGAGCGAGATCGTCCCGGTCGACGGCACGCTGCGGTCGGCCGAGACGACGCTCGACGAGTCCTCGATCACGGGTGAGAGCGTGCCCGTCGAGAAGCGCGCGGGCGATGCCCTGCTGAGCGGCGCGGTGAACGGGTCGACCGCGGTCGAGATCGTGGCGACGGCCACCGCGGCGAACAGCCAGTACCAGCAGATCGTGGCGCTCGTCGCCGAGGCCGCCGACTCGAAGGCGCCGGTCGTGCGCCTCGCCGATCGGTATGCGGTGCCGTTCACCGTCTTCTCCCTGGCACTCGGCGCCGTCGCCTGGTGGGTCTCGGGCGATCCCGTGCGCTTCGCCGAGGTGCTCGTGCTCGCGACGCCGTGTCCGCTGCTCATCGCCGCGCCGGTCGCGTTCATCGGAGGCATGAGCCGGGCCGCGCGCAACGGCGTGATCGTCAAGGGCGGGGGAGTGCTCGAACAGCTCGCCTCGGCGAAGACCGCCGTGTTCGACAAAACGGGCACGCTCACGCGGGGCGAGCCGACGCTCGTGGAGATCCGCGCGGCGGGTGGCCTTGGAGCGGATGAGCTGCTCGCCGCCGTCGCCACTGCCGAGCAGTACTCGTCGCACGTGCTCGCGGCCTCGTTCATCGCGGCGGCGCGCGATCGCGGCCTGCCGCTGGGCGAGGCCGAGTCGGCCGAGGAGACCGCGACGAACGGGGTCCGGGCCCGCATCGACGGGAGGGAGGTCGTGGTCGGCAAGTTCGCCTTCGTGCGCGAGCACGCACCGGACGCCGTGCGCACGGTCATCGCCCCCGGCGAACTCGCGGTGTACGTGGCGATCGACGGGACGTACGCGGGTGCGCTGCTCGCGAGCGACCGGGTGCGGGACAACGCCCGTGCCACGCTCGAGCAGCTCGCGGAGCTCGGGGTGCGGCGGACGATGATGCTGACGGGCGACGCCCAGGCGACCGCGGAGCACATCGCCGCGGAACTCGGCATCGACGATGTGCGTGCCGACTGCCTGCCCGCCGACAAGGTGGAGGAGGTCTCCCGGATCTCCGAGCGGCCGGTCATCATGGTCGGCGACGGCGTCAACGACGCACCCGTGCTCGCCGCGGCCGACGTCGGCATCGCGATGGGGGCGAAGGGCGCGACGGCGGCGAGCGAGTCGGCGGCGGCCGTGATCCTCGTCGACGACATCTCCCGGGTCGCCAAGGCGGTGCGGATCGGCCGTGACACCGTGCGCATCGCCCTGCAGAGCATCTGGGTGGGGATCCTGGTGAGCGTCGGGCTGATGATCATCGCCGCGTTCGGTGTCATCCCGGCGACCATCGGGGCGATCCTGCAGGAGGTCGTGGACCTCATCACGATCCTCGCGGCGTTGCGGGCGATCGGCGGGCGACTCGATGCCGAGGCGTCGCGCGAGGCGGCCGTCGGCGCCGGAACCGAGGTCGTCGCCCGCTGATCACGGTTCGGTAACACCGAGGAAAAGCTCCGGCGAACAGTTGCGCGTTGTTTGTTCGTAAGCTTTACTAACAAACATGTCAACGGAGGCGCAGCGAGGCCAGATCCTCGAGAGCCCGACCCCCACCGGGGTCGGCGCAGACGTGCTCACCGCGCCGTTCGACAACGCTCCGATCTTCACCAGGTCGCGCGCCCTGCGCCCCACCGGCAAGGTGCTGCCCGAGCATGCGCGCAGCCACAACCGCGCCCTCGTGCTGCAGACGCTCTACACGATCGGCCCGCAGAGCCGCGCCGACGTCGCCCGCGAGACCGGCCTCACCCGCGTCACCGTCTCCGACCTCGTCGCCGAACTCATCGCCGAGGCCCTCGTCGTCGAACTCGGCCAGCGTGAGGACTCCCGCCCGGGCAAGCCCGCGATCCTCATCGACGTCGACCGCGCCGCGTTCCAGATCATCGGCCTCGACCTCTCCGACCACGAGCGCTTCCTCGGCGCGATCGTCGACCTCGACGGCGGCATCGTCGCGCGCGACGAGGTTCCGCGAGACGGCGCGACCGGCGCCGCAGCCGTCGCCCTCGTCGACGCCCTCGCCGCACGCCTCGTGGCCGCCGCGACGGCGCCCGTGCTCGGCATCGGCGTCGGCTCGCCCGGTGTCGTCGACCCCCAGGGCGTCATCCGCTCCGCCCCGAACCTCGGCTGGCAGGGCGTCGACCTGCAGGGCCGCCTGAACGCCGCGTTCGACCTGCCCGTGCACGTCGGCAACGACGCGAACGTCGCCGTGCTCGCCGAGCACGGTGCCTCGACCGCCGACGACCTCCTGCTCGTCAAGGTCGGCCACGGTGTCGGCGCCGGCCTCATCATCGGCGGACGCCCCGTGATCGGCGGCGGATTCGCCGCGGGCGAGATCGGCCACGTCACCGTCGGCACCGACGGCGGCCCGCGCTGCGCGTGCGGCAAGCACGGCTGCCTCGAGACGTGGCTCGCCGTGCCCCGGCTCACCGCACAGCTCGACGCGATCGAGCCCGGCCCGCTCGCGGCATCCGAGCGCGAGGCCATCCTCACCGAGGCCGGTCGCCGGCTCGGCATCGTGCTGGCACCCGTCGTGGGTGCCCTCAACCTGTCGGAGGTCGCGCTCAGCGGCCCCGCCGAACTGCTTGACGGCCCCCTCGCCCTGGCGGCCGTCGAAACGCTCCGGACGCGGACGATGGCGGAACACAACCGTGATCTGAGGCTCCGGATGACCGAGCAGGCGCAGGACATCGTCCTTCGCGGCGCGGCCGTCATGGTCCTCTCCGGACAACTCGGGGTCTCCTAGGCCCCACGCACCAAGGGTGCAGCGAACCCCCGCTGCGACCCACACCCCATGAAAGGAAACGCAAATGAGGAAACTCGGCATTGTGGCGCTCGGCGCCGCTGCTGCCCTGACCCTCGCCGGTTGCAGCACCGGTGGCGGCGAGTCGACGTCGGCTGACGGCGGCGAGATCACCGTCTGGGTCGTCGGCTCCGACACGCCCAAGGATGCGCGCGCGTACCTGAAGGACACCTTCGAGTCCGAGAACGACGGCTGGACCCTCACGGTCGAGGAGAAGACCTGGGCCGACGTCAGCGACACCTACGCTGCCGCGCTCCAGTCGAACGACTCGCCCGACGTCGTCGAGGTCGGAAACACCCAGACCGCGAGCTTCGCGGACCAGGGCCTGTTCCTCCCCCTCGAGGACTTCGCGACCGACGACTACCTCCCGGGTCTCGTCGAGTCGGCGACCTACGACGGCGACCTCTACGCCGCTCCGTACTACGCCGGCGGCCGCATCGTCTTCTACAGCGAGCAGATCCTCGGCGACACCGCGATCCCCACGACGCTCGACGAGTACGTGGCGACCGGCAAGGAGCGCAAGACCGACACCCTCTCGGGCATCTGGGCTCCGGGTCGCGACTGGTACAACGCGCTGCCCTACGTCTGGTCGCACGGCGGCTTCATCGCCGAGCAGGACGGCGACACCTGGAAGGCCGGCTTCTCGAGCGAAGGCGGCATCGAGGGCCTGACCCAGCTGCAGGACGTCTACGTCAACGCCTCGAACGCGGCCAAGGACGGCGACGAGACCGACCCGCAGGTTCCGTTCTGCGCCGGTGAGGACCTCTTCCTCTCCGCTCCGGCATGGGTGCAGTGGTCGATCACGGCTCCGGCCGACGCCGAGGCCCCGGGTTGCCCCGACACCTACGGCGCCGACCTCAAGGCCTTCGCCCTCCCGGGTGCCGAGGCCGGCGAGACCGCCCCGATCTTCGCCGGTGGCTCGAACGTCGCCGTCGCGACGAAGAGCGCCAACCCCGAGCAGGCTCGCGCCGCGCTCGACATCATGGCGAGCGCCGGCTACCAGGACCTCCTGGCCGCCGGTGGCCTGACGCCGGGCCTCACCGCCTCGGCGGCGAACCTGCCCGACACCGAGATCGCGAAGGCCCAGGCCGTCGCGCTCGAGAACTCGAAGGTCACCCCGACCACGCCCAAGTGGGCCGAGGTCGAGGCTGCGCAGATCATCCAGGAGGCGCTCGTCAAGATCGCCCAGGGTGGCGACGTGAAGTCGATCGCGACCGACCTCGACGCGCAGATCGAGGAGATCCTCAACAGCTAGCCTGTTGAGCCCGACGCGGGGGGCGGAGACCCACACAGCTCCGCCCCCCGTTCCCCTGCCGGGAATCGTCCCGCGCCCGTACCATCAGTCCCACCCGCGATTCCCTCGCGACCACCCCGAGGAGCAGCCGATGAGCGCAACCCTCACGGAACACGACGCAGCGCCGCGCACGCCCGGTACCCGCCCTCCGAAACCCGAGACCTCTGCGGGCCGCAGCCCCAAGCAGAAGAAGTTCCCCTTCGCGCCGTGGATGCTGCTCGCCCCGAGCATCGTCCTCCTGGCCGTCATGGTCGTCTACCCGACGATCGTCATGTTCATCACGTCGTTCACCGACCTCCAGATCAAGAACAAGATGCTCGGAACGCCGGCGAACTTCGTCGGCTTCGACAACTACATCGACGTCTTCACCAAGTCGGACTTCCCGGCGGTGCTCGCCAGGAGCCTCGCCCTCATGGTCATCCTGACCGTGCTCATCGTCGCGGGCGGCATGCTGCTCGCGCTGCTCATGCTGAAGCTCACGAAGGGCTGGCGGCTGCTCGTCTCCATCGGCCTGCTGCTCGCCTGGGCGATGCCGCCCCTGTCGGCCACGGTCGTCTTCGGCTGGATCTTCGACACCGACTACGGTCTCGTCAACTGGGTGCTGAACACCCTCACGCAGTCCAACGACTTCCGCGGTCACTCATGGCTGATCGACCCGCTGTCGTTCATGTTCGTGCTCATCCTCATCGTCGTCTGGCAGGGCATCCCGTTCGCGGTGTTCACGTTCTACGCCGGACTCGGCCAGGTGCCCGACGAGGTGCTCGAGGCGTCGCAGCTCGACGGTGCGAACGCCTGGCAGCGCTTCCGCCTCATCGTGCTGCCGTACCTGCGCAACGTCATCACCGCGGTGATCGTGCTCGAGACCATCTGGAACCTCCGCATCTTCACGCAGGTGTACGCGCTGCAGCAGCAGGGCGGCATCGCCTCCGAGACCAACGTGCTCGGCACCTACCTGTTCCGGCAGGGGCTCGGCGAGTTCGGCGTGACCGCCGCCATCGGCGTGTTCATGGTCATCCTGCTCATGGGCATCTCCTACTTCAACGTCCGCAACAGCCTGAAGGAGGAGGAGGCATGACCACGCAGATCTCTCCCGCCGTCCAACTCTCCGAGACGCCGGGGCGCATGACCCCCCGCACCCAGAAGCCCCGGCGAACGCTTCGCAGCCGCGCACCCAGGGCCCTGATCAACACGGTCGCGATCCTCGTGTTCCTCTGCTCGGTGTTCCCGGTCTACTGGATGGTGAACATGTCGTTCACCCCGCCGAACCAGATCATCAGCCGCACCCCGAGCTTCTTCCCGCTCGAGTTCACGGTGAAGAACTACGTGACTGCCTGGACGCGCGAGGCTGCCCCTGGCCAGACCGACTTCCCGCACGCGCTCGGCTCGAGCATCATCGTCGCGATCGCCGTGGTGGTCATCTGCGCGATCTTCGCCTTCCTCGCATCGATCGCGATCGCCCGGTTCGCCTTCCGCGGCCGCTACGTCTTCATCGTGAGCGTGCTCGTCGTGCAGATGGTGCCCGGCGAGGCGATGATGTTCACGATCTACAACATGATCGACGACTGGCGCCTCATGAACACCCTCATCGGGTTGTTCATCGTGCACCTCGCCTCGGTCGTGCCGTTCACGATCTGGACCCTCCGCGGCTTCGTCGCCGGTGTTCCGGCCGACCTCGAGGAGGCCGCCCAGATCGACGGCTGCACCAAGGCGCAGGCCTTCTGGAAGGTCACCTTCCCGCTGCTCGCCCCCGGCCTGGTCTCGACGGGCATCTTCGCCTTCATCCAGAGCTGGAACGAGTTCACGATGGCGCTGCTGCTCATGAAGGGCTACAACCTCACGCTCCCGCCGTGGCTGAACTCCTTCCAGTCGGCGACCGAGGCGACGAACTGGGGCGCCGTCATGGCCGGCTCCACCCTCATCGCGCTGCCCGTCGTGATCTTCTTCCTCTTCGTGCAGGGCCGCATGACCGGCGGCCTCGTGAGCGGAGCCGTCAAGGGATGAACGCGCAGCACCACACCGACGCGGTCGCCGAACTGCGCCGGGACATCCACACGACCCTGCTCCCGGGATTCGCCGGCACGACCGCGCCCGAGTGGCTGCTCGGCCGCCTTCGCGACGGCCTCGGCGGCGTGTGCGTGTTCGGTCCGAACATCGTCGACGCCGAGCAGCTCCGCACGCTCAACGCGAGCCTCCGCGAGGCGAACCCCCTCGCCGTCGTCGCGATCGACGAGGAGGGCGGCGACGTCACCCGGCTCTTCTACGACCGGGGTGCGCCGTATCCGGGCAACGCCGTCCTGGGCCGTCTCGACGAGACCGAGCTGACCGAGCGCGTCGCCCATGAGGTCGGCCGGGCGCTCGCCGCCACCGGGTGCACGGTCACGTTCGCACCCGACATCGACGTGAACTCCAACCCCGACAACCCGGTGATCGGCGTGCGGAGCTTCGGCTCCGACCCCGAGCTCGTCGCGCGACACACCTCGGCCTGGGTCCGCGGCGTGCAGTCGACGGGTGTCGCGGCCAGCGCGAAGCACTTCCCGGGCCACGGCGACACCGCGACCGATTCGCACCTCGCGCTGCCGGTCGTCGACGTCTCGCTCGAGACGCTGCGAGAGCGCGAGCTCGTTCCGTTCCGTGCCGCGATCGCCTCCGGCACGCGCACGATCATGACCAGCCACATACTGCTTCCGCAGCTCGATGCGGAGAACCCGGCCACCCTCTCTCCCCGCATTCTGCAAGGCCTGCTCCGCGGGGAGCTGGGGTTCGAGGGCGTCATCGTCAGCGACGCCCTCGACATGAAGGGGGCGAGCGGCGTGCACGGCATCCCTGAGGCGGCCGTGCTCGCCCTCGCCGCCGGTTGCGACCTGCTCTGCATCGGGTCCGACAACTCCGACGCGCAGCTCGACGATATCGTCGCCGCGGTCGAGGGCGCCGTCGCGTCGGGGCGCCTGCCCGTCGAACGCCTCCGCGAGGCCGCCGCCCGCGTGCGGGCGCTGAGCGCCGACGCTCCTGTGATCCCGGCGTCCGTCGTCACGGTCGAACCCGCTCACGACGTCGAGGAGCTCGCCGCCTTCGCGGCGTCCTTCGAGGTGTCGGATGCCGCGCGCACGCGTCTGGCGTCCGCATCCCGGGTCGGCACGATCGTTCGCGTCGACACCGTGGCGAACATCGCGGTCGGCGTCGCGCCATGGGGTCCATTCGCGAGCTCGCTCGTCGAGGGCGTGCCCGACTGGTTCGGCGACGCGGAGGTCGTCGGCATCGCCGCCGGCTCGCCGCTCGGCGAGATCGTCGAGCTCGCGGGCCCCGTGCTCGTCGTCGGCAAGGACCTGCACCGGCACGCATTCGCCGTCGACGCGATCGAACGCCTCCGTGCGGTCCGCGACGACGTCGTGACCGTCGACATGGGCTGGCCCTCGAACGATCGCGCCTACGCCGATGTCTCCACCTTCGGCGCATCCCGGCTCATCGGCTCGGCGCTGCTCGCCTTCGTGGGCGCAGCGCTCGCGGGCGAGACGGTGGAGGTGGCATGAAGCTCGGCATCGACATCGGCGGCACGAAGACCGCCGCGGTCGCGATCGGCGCCGACGGCGAACTGAGCGACCTCGTCTCGCTGCCCACCGGCTTCGGGGCACCCCAGGTCGTGTCCACCGCACTGCAGGTCGTGGCGCGCATGAGCGAGCTCGCGGGCATGCCTTCGGCGTCGTTCTCGTCGATCGGCATCGGCATCCCCGGCGCCGTCGATAACGCGACCGGTCGGGTGGAGCACGCCGTGAACCTCGGGCTCGAGGGCCTCGACCTCGGCCCTCGGCTCTCCGACGAGCTCGGGGTCGCCGTTCGCGTCGAGAACGACGTGAAGGCGGCCGCGCTCGGCGCGCACCACCTGCTCGGCGTGGCCGACGGCATCACCGCGCACTCGATGGCGTACCTGAACCTCGGCACCGGACTCGCCGCCGGCATCGTGCTCGACGGCGAACTGCTCCGCGGCGGACACGGCGTCGCCGGCGAGATCGGGCACATCCCGGTCGACCCGGCCGGCGTGGTCTGCGGATGCGGCCAGCGCGGGTGCCTCGAGACCATCGCCTCGGGCTCGGCGATCGCCCGCATGTGGCCGACGGAGCACCCGCTGCCCGCCCGCGAGCTCTTCGACGCCGCCGAGGCCGGCGACGAGCGCGCCATCGAGGTGCGCGACCGGTTCCTCCTCGGCGCGGCCTCCGCGGTGCGACTGCTCGCGCTCACGACCGATGTCGACGACATCGTCATCGGCGGTGGGCTCGCGTCGCTCGGTGAACCGCTGCTGCTCGGCATCCGCCGTATGCTGAACGAGTGGGCCGGGGGATCACCATTCCTCGCGTCGACCGATCTCGCAGAGCGGGTGCAGGTCATCCCGTTCGGATTCCCCGCGGCCGCCGTCGGCGCCGCCCTCGTTGGAGAACCTTCATGGCTGAACTCGTAATCGTCGATGACGCGCGCGCGGCCGGCGACCTCGTCGCCGACTCGATCGTCTCGCTGATCCGCCGCAAGCCCGACGCGGTGCTGGGCCTGGCCACGGGCTCGACCCCGCTCGCGACGTACCGCGCACTCGCCGGCCGCATCGCCGAGCAGGCCATCGACGTGCGCGGCGTTCGCGGATTCGCTCTCGACGAGTACGTCGGCCTGCCGGCCGGCCACCCCGAGAGCTACCGGTCGGTCATCACGCGCGAGGTCGTCGAGCCGCTCGGGCTCACGCCCGAGCTCGTGCGGGTGCCGAACGGCGACCCCGGCTCGATCCAGCACGCCGGTGCCGACTACGAGGCGGCGATCGACGCCGCCGGTGGCATCGACATCCAGATCCTCGGCATCGGTCGCACGGGGCACATCGGGTTCAACGAGCCCGGATCCTCGCTCGCGTCGCACACCAGGGTGAAGACGCTGACCGCGCCGACCCGTGCCGACAACGCCAGGTTCTTCGACTCGCCCGACGACGTGCCGAGGCACTGCATCACGCAGGGCATCGGAACGATCCTCCGCGCGCGCCACCTCGTGCTGCTCGCCTTCGGCGAGGCCAAGGCCGAGGCGATCGCGGCCGCGGTCGAGGGGCCGGTGACGGCGAGCCAGCCCGGCTCAGCGGTGCAGCTGCACCCCCACACGACCGTGATCGTCGACGAGGCGGCCGCGTCGCTCCTCGTGAACGTCGACTACTACCGTCACGCGTGGAACAACAAGCCCGAATGGCAGGGCATCTGAGCCCGAACTCTTCGAGGCCGCGTCGATCGCCGGTCGAGTCCGCGCCGTTGCGCGTCTCGACCGGCGTTCGCGTCGTCGGCGAGGATCAGCGGGGGAGCAGCTCGGGCAGCGTCTCGAGGTAGGACTCGGCGTCGAAGCCGTCGATGAGCGCGCGCTGCAGCAGGAACCCGGGGCCGAACCCGAGCACGACCGGCGCCGCGCGCCGCGCCCAATCGGCCGCATCGCCCTCGACGCGGTCGGGGTTCGCCGACGCCCAGGCCAGCAGGCCGGTCTCGAGGATGCCGCGGAGCTTGGCGAAGACCCCCTGCACCATCGAGCGGATGTCGGGGTCGATCGCCGCGTCGCCCCAGAGCTGCACGACGACGTCGGCGAAGGGCTCACGGCTCATGCCGCCGAGGAGCGAGGCCATGAGCTCGCCGGGCGACGGCACGGCGCCGTCGCGGCCGAGTTCCTCGAGCTCGGCGGATCGCGAGTCGAGCACGCGCTCGGCGACCGCGGCGAACAGCTCCTTCTTGCCCGCGAAATGCCCGTAGATCGCGCCCGCGGAGAGCCCTGAGCTCTCGATGACGTCGGCCATCGACGTGCGCTGGATTCCGCGTTGGGAGAAGCTGCGCAGTGCGGCCTCGATGATCTCGTCGCGGCGGGCCGCACGATACTCAGCGGTGACCTTCGGCATCCGTACCTCCTTCGAGCACAAACCGAACGGGCGTTCTTGACAAGCATAGAAGCCGGGTTCACAATAAAGAACGAATATTCGTTTTTATTGGAGGAATCATGTCGCATCCGGATGCCATGACGGCGCACACGCCGCTGGCACGCGTCGCCGGGCTCGCACTCGCGCTCGTCGTGCTCGTCGGCGTGCTCGTGCTCGCGTTCTCGTGGCCGACCGTCACGATGGACCCCAAGGACCTGCCGGTCGCGATCGCCGGTCCTGACGCCGCGGTCGCAGCGGCATCCGAGGCCATCGACGAGAAGGCCGAGGGCGCCGTCGCGCTCGAGACCGTCGACGACCGCGCCGCCGCCGTGCAGGCCATCGAGCAGCGCGACGTCTACGGCGCCGTGATCCTCGGCGAGAAGCCGGAGGTGCTCGTGGCCTCGGGCGCCGGCGTCGCGGTCGCCCAGATGCTGACCGGGGTCGCGGCGAGCCTCCAGGAGGGCGTGAACGCCCAGGCGCAGGCGGCGGCTGCGGCCGCGGGAGCACCCGCGCCGGACGCGATCGTGGTCGCGGTCACCGACATCGTGCCGCTCGCCGAGACCGATGCGCGTGGCACGGGCATCGCCACGGCCATGTTCCCGCTCGTGCTGGGCGGCATGATCGGCGGCATCGCCGTCTCCCTCGTCGTCATCGGGGCGCTCCGCCGCGTCTTCGCGGTCGTCGTCTACGGCGCTGCCGGCGGGCTCCTGCTCGCCTGGATCCTCGGCGGGTGGTTCGGCTCGCTGCAGGGCGACTACTGGGCCAACGCCGCCGCCATCGGGTTGACGCTCATCGCGATCGCCGCCCCCATCACCGGACTCGTCGCGCTCATCGGCCGGGCCGGCATCGCCTTCGGTCCCGTCGTGATGCTGCTCTTCGCGAACCCGCTCTCGGCCGCGACCGTGCCGAAGGAGTTCCTGCTCGCGCCGTGGGGCGAGGTCGGCCAGTGGTTCCCGCCGGGTGCGGCGGCGACGCTGCTCCGCGACCTCTCGTACTTCCCTGAGGCCGACGCCACGTTCGCGTGGCTCGTGCTCGGCTCATGGGCGGTCGGCGGCCTGCTGCTCTCGATCGTCGGGCACTTCCGCACCGCGGGCGGCGCCGAATCCGACGCCGAGGCGGCCGTGGCGGTCTGAACGCTCGGCACGACATGGTGAAGGCCCCGAGATCCGGTCGGCGGATGTCGGGGCCTCCGTGCGTTCGATCAGTGGCGGTCGCCGGTCAGTCGGCCAGCTGGCTTCGCCCGTGCAGGATGCCGCTCACGGCGGCGACCACGGCGAACGCGATCGCGACGACCGGCTGGCCGAGCATCCACCACGCGATCGCGACCGTCGTGAAGATGACGATCTCGACGAGCGCCCGCCCGAACACGTCGATGCGGAACACGGACTTCGGCGACAGGAACAGCGCCCAGGCGAGCACGGCGAGGGCGGGAGCGCCGAGGCCGATCAGCACGCCGGGCCACGGCAGCGGGAACATCACGAACCCCCAGATGCCGAGGCTCACGAACGCGAAGAGCTCCAGCAGGAAGCGGAGGATGTCGTTCGGGCCGACCTTGGGCTGGGGCTGGGGGAGTGCACTGCTCACGGGATACCAGCCTACTTCGCCTCGCGAGGTGCAACCGCCTCGAACGGTGTCGAGGCCGCGGGGCCCGCGGGCGGCATCCGCTCATCAGGCCCAGGTGAACGGATCAGGCCGAAGCGACCGGACCGGACTGTTGCGGAATCAGCGGAAGATGATCGTGCGCGCCCCGTCGAGCAGCACCCGCCGCTCGGCGAACCACTTCACGGCCTGGCTGAGCGTGCGACTCTCCTCGTCTTGACCGATCGCGACGAGCTCGGACACCGAGCGCGAGTGGTCGACCCGCACCACGTTCTGCTCGATGATGGGGCCCTCGTCGAGGTCGCTCGTGACGAAATGCGCGGTCGCGCCGATGAGCTTCACGCCGCGCGAGTGCGCCTGACGGTACGGGTTCGCGCCCTTGAAGCCCGGCAGGAACGAGTGGTGGATGTTGATGCACCGCCCGGCGAGTGCCGCGCAGAGCTCGGGCGACAGGATCTGCATGTAGCGGGCCAGCACGACGAGCTCGATGTCGTGCGCGTCGACCGCCTCGAGCACGCGCGCCTCGAAGGCGGCCTTCGACTCGGGGTCGGTCACGGCGGATGCCTCGAACGGCACCCCGTAGAAGTCGACGAGGTCGCGCAGCGTGCCGTGGTTCGAGAGCACCAGCGGGATCTCGATCGGCAGCTGCCCTGCGCGCTGTCGGAACAGCAGGTCGTTGACGCAGTGGCCGGCCGTCGAGGCGAGCACGAGGGTGCGCAGCGGGCGCCCGACCTCGTCGAGCTCCCAGTCCATGGCCCACCTGGCCGTGATCGGCTCGAGGGCGGCCTCGAACTCGGCGCGCTGGGCCGGCGACTCGATCTGCACTCGCATGAAGAAGCTGCCGGTCTCGGTGCTCGCGAACTGCTGGCTCTCGGTGATGTTGCCGCGTGCGGCCACGATCGCCCCGCTGATGGCGTGCACGATGCCCGGCGAGTCGACGCAGCTCAGCGTGAGGACCCAGTGGTTCAGGCGGTCGGTCGAGGCATCCGAGGTCATCCGCCCAGCGTACCGGGGAGGCGGTGGGCCGGAGTTCGCCGGCACTCGTCGGGAGAGGCCGCCCTAGTCGAGTCGGGTGACGCCGGCCGCCGGACCGCTGCGGTCGTCGACCACGTAGCGCACCGAGACATCGAGGAAGTTCGAGATCAGGGCGAGCAGTGCTCCGGATGCCGCGGCGCGGCCGTTCCCGTCGAGCGCGACCTCGCTCGTGAACCACCCGCCGTAGCTCACCTGCACCACGGCGTTGGCAGCGCCCGAGTACTCGCCCTGCCAGCCGAGACGACCACGGGTGAGCAGGAGCTGCGGACTCGAGAGCGAGACCTCGACCACCGTCGCGTCCGAGACGTTGCCCGCCGTGTCGGTCTGCACCACGGCGACGGCCGTCGTGGTGGCGGGCAGGCCGTCGATCCTCAGGGTCCATGCGCCGTCGGCGTCGGCCGTCGCTGCCCAGGTCCGGCCGTTCGCGGCGACCTGGAGGCTCGCGCCCGGCTCCGCCGAGCCGGAGAGGATCGGGTCGACGAGGCCGCCGGCGGTGTCGGGTTCGGAGACCAGCGGAGGGAGGGCGACGGTGTCGACGGGATCGACGGGATCGACGGGATCCACGGGATCGACGGGATCGACGGGATCGACGGGGTCGACCGGATCGACAGGGTCGATGGGATCCACGGGATCGACCGGGTCGACGGGATCGACGGGATCCACGGGATCGACGGGATCGACGGGGTCGACCGGATCCACCGGGTCGACTGGATCGACCGGGTCGACGGGGTCCACCGGATCCACCGGTGCGACGGGGTCGACGATCGTCGGAGTCGGCGTCGTCGGCGGGGCGACGACGGGGAGCACCGGGGCAGGGGCGGCCACGGGCAGGTCGGGCGCCGAGATCGGCTCGGGCTCGAGGCTCGGCACGGGAGCTTCGGGAGCGGGCGCCTGCGACGGCGCGGGCGCCTCCGCGTTCGCGGAGGACTGCTCGGTCGGCTCGGCGGCGACCGCCGCGGCGGGCGGCACGGGATCCTGCGACGCGGGTCCGAAGTTCGGGGCGATGACGACCGCGGCCGCGACGGCGGCGGCGGCCAGTGCGAGCACGCCGATGCCGCTGCCGATCGCGACGCCGCCGATGCCGGCGGTCGCGGCACCCGAGCCGGCGACTGCCGCCACGGAAGACGCGCCGGCCCCCGAGGCGCCTGCGCCCGACGCTCCGGCACCCGTCGTGCCGCCCGCCGCGCCGGTGCCGGCGGCGGCACCCGCGCCTGCGGCACCGAGTGCGACGTCGGCGACCGGAACCCCTTGGGAGAGCCAGGCGGAGTACGCCGTCGCGCCGCCGACGCCGGCGACGAGGGGCAGCAGTACGAGGGCGAGCCTCGAGCCGACCTCACGGGCTTCGGCCGCGATGATCGTGCACTTGGCGCAGCCGTCGAGGTGCGCCTCGAGGCGGGTGGTGTCACGGGTGCCGAGCTTGCCCCGCGCATACGTGCCGAACCGTTCGATGCTCCAGCCGCATTCGGGCTCGGTCTTCGCGTCGCGCAGGTGCGCGCGGATCCACGCCTGACGGAGGCCCTCCCTCGCCCGGTACGCGAGCGCCGCGGTGCTGTTCGCGCTCATGCCGAGCAACGGGGCGACCTGCTGCGGCGTCATGCCCTCGACCTCGCAGTACCAGAGCACCTCCTGCCACCGTGTCGGCAGCGAGCGGAACGCGCGCGCAGTCGTCGACCGGTCGAGCGCGTCGAGGGTCGCCGCCTCGCTCGTCGCCGGGTCCTCGAAGGACTCGAGCGTCTCGAGGTTGGTCTCGTGCCGTGCGCGCCCCCAACTCGACGCCGTGTTGCGGATCGTCGTGAACAGGTACGGCCGGAACGCACCCTGCGGGCCGCCGCCCGCGAGCAGCATGTCGTAGATGCGCGTGAAGGATTCGGAGACGAGGTCGTCGGGGTCGAGCGAGCTGTAGGAGCGTGCGACGGTGCGCGCCGCGGCCGAGTGGCGGTTCCAGAGCTCGCCGTAGGCGGTGCGATCGCCCGTGCGCACGCGCGCGATGAGCGCTGCGTCGGCGGACGGTTCTTCGCGCAGGCGTGCCATGCCGCCTCCTTCGGGTCGCGGGCGTGAGGGTGTTCACCTGAGAGACGCGTCGGCGGGCTGATCATGACGCGATTCGGGACGGGTAGGGCTATTTCACCAGATTTCCTCAGGAACCGCGTCATGAATCGAACGCCGATGCGTCTCATAGGTGAGGGAGACCGAGAGGGAGCCCTTGCGGACGACCGGCGTGGGGACCCCAACCCCGTGCCGGTCGGACGCCAGGATCGGCGCGTCGTGGGGGCGATGCTCCGATCGCCCGAGCGGGTCCGGAGGTGAAGGGGAACACACCTGCGGACCCGCTCCCGGAGCGAGCCCGCGCCCGGCGCCTCAGGCGAGTCGGGTGCCCGCGCCCCACACGCCTTCGACCGCGAGGTCGTCGGCGAGCAGCACCGCGTCGGCGGCGTAGCCGACCTCGAGCCGGCCGAGGTCGTGCGCGCGCCCGATCGCGGCGGCCGGAACCTCGGTGAGCGCGGCGACCGCGATCTCGATCGGCAGGCCGCTGACGGCGACCGCACGCTGCAGGGCGACGTCGAGGGTCAGCGTGGAACCGGCGATCGATCCGCCCTCGGCGAGCCTGGCGACCCCGTCGACCACGTCGACCTCGAGCGACCCGAGGAGGTATCGCCCGTCGGCGGAGCCGGCGGCGGCCATCGCGTCGGTGATGAGCGCGATTCGGCCGGGAGCGCCGGCGAACGCCAACCGTACGACGTCGGGATGCACGTGCACGCCGTCGTTGATCACCTCGAGCGTGACGTGTTGCGCGTGCATCGCCGCGACGACCGGCCCCGGCATCCGATGGTGGATGGCCGGCATCGCGTTGAACGCATGCGTGAGCAGCGATGCCCCGGCGTCGAAGGCCGCGAGCGCGGTGTCGAAGTCGGCACTCGTGTGGCCGACGGCGACCCGCACGTCGGCCTCGACGAACCGGGCGATCGCCGCAGCGGCGCCCTCGTGCTCCGGGGCGATCGTGATCTGCCTGAGCGTGCCGTCGGCGGCTTCGAGCAGGCGGTCGACGGATGCCGCATCGGCCGTCCTGAGCAGCGTCGGGTCGTGCGCACCGCGGAACCCGCGATCGAGGAACGGCCCCTCGAGGTGCGAGCCGAGCAGGCGGGGGTCGCGGGCGCTCACCGCGGCGATGGTCTGCACCTGCGACACGAGGTCGTCGATCGAGGCCGTCACGAGCGAGAGCACGCTGCGCGTGGTGCCGTGCTGGTTGTGCACCGAGAGGATGCGCTCGATCGCGTCGACGCCCTCGTCGGCGGCGGCCCCGCCTGCACCATGGCAGTGCAGGTCGATGAACCCGGGCGCGAGCAGCCGCCCCGCGGCATCCGTCACCTGGAGCTCGGATGCGTCGGGGCCGGTGTCGTCGGCCCAGCCGGCGCCCGTGCCGACGGCGGCGATGCGGTCACCCGCGAAGCGCACCCAGGCGTCGTCGACGATGCCGGAGGGGCGCACGAGGCGCGCGGAATGGATGACGGTCGTGCCGGAGCTCACGAGGCAACGATAACGTCGTAGCCGTGCTCGGTCAGCCGCTGGCGCTGCTCGGGCGTCGCGCCCTCGTCGGTGATGACGGTCGCGAACAGGCGGCGCGGGCCGATCGCGGCGAACGCGCGCTTGTCGATCTTCGAGGAGTCCGCGACGATCACGGCGTGCGTGGCACGCGAGGCCATGAGCGTGTTGACCGCGGCCTCGCGCTCGTCGTGCGACGTCGGGCCGACGATCGGGTCGATGCCGTTGACCCCGATGAACGCGAGGTCGAGCGTGATGTTGCCGAGCACGGCGTCGACGTAGGAGCCCACGAGCTCGTACGAGCGCGGGTGCACCACGCCGCCGGTGACGACGGTCTTGATCTGCGGCCGCACCGAGAGCTGCATGGCGATGTTCAGCGCGTTGGTGACGACGGTGAGGCCCGGGTCGGGCGCCGGCTCCATGATGTCGGCGCGCGCCATGAGCGCATCGGCGATCGCCGTCGAGGTCGTGCCGCCGCAGAGTCCGATCACGGCACCGCGCGGCACGAGGGCGCTCGCGGCGCGCGCGATGGCCGCCTTCGCATCGGGGTTCTGCTGGTTCTTGTAGCGCAGCGGCAGGTCGTAGGCGACCGAGTGGGCGACCGCGCCGCCGCGCGTGCGCGTCAGCAGTTGCTGCTGCGCGAGCGCGTCGAGATCGCGCCGCGCGGTGGCCGGCGACACGCCGAGCCGGTCGACGATCTGCTCGACCTCGACCTGGTTGTTCTCGGCGAGCAGGTCGAGCACTGCGCTGAGGCGCTCGGCACGGTTCATCCGTTGGGGTCCTTTCGGGCGGATCCGAAGAGCTCGAGCAGGCGGGCCGCCTCGCGGGCGATGGCATCGCGCCCGGCGGCCAGGTACGTCCGCGAGTCTACGGCTGCCGGGTGCGCGTCGAGGTAGGCACGGATCGCTCCGGTGAACTGCGCGTTCAGGTGCGTCGACACGTTGACCTTGACGAGCCCGGCGCGAATGCCGGCGACGAGCAGGTCGTCGGACACGCCGGATGACCCGTGCAGCACGAGCGGCACGGCCACGGCGTCGCGCAACCGTGCGATGAGGTCGAGGTCGATGGCCGCGACCCGCTCGGTCATGGCGTGCGAGGAGCCGACGGCGACGGCGAGGGCGCCGACGCCGGTCTCGGCGACGAAACGGGCGGCCTCGTCGGGGTCGGTGCGCACGCCGGGCGCGTGGGCGCCGTCCTTGCCGCCGATCTCGCCGAGCTCGGCCTCGACGAGCACGCCGGATGCCGCGGCATGCGCCACGACGCGTCTCGTGGTGGCGACGTTCTGCTCGAAGGGCAGCTTCGCCCCGTCGTACATGACCGAGCCGAAGCCGAGGTCGATCGCGCGCAGCGCCAGCTCCGGGTCCTCGGCGTGGTCGAGGTGCACGGCCACCTGCGCGCTCGACGCGTCGGCGACGGCGAGCGTCGCCCTCGCGATCGGGTCGAGGTCGCCGTGGAATCTCACGCAGTTCTCGGAGAGCTGCAGCACGACCGGGAGGCCGGTCTGCTCGGCCGCCGCCACGAGCGCCTCGGCGGTCTCGAGGTGCAGCACGTTGAAGGCGCCGAGTCCGCGTCGTGCGGCGACGGCCTCGTCGAGCAGGCGGCGAGTGGGGGCGAGCGTCATGCGGGGTCCTCGGTGGGGTCGGCGTGGTCGGGGTTCTCGGAGTCGCCGGTGCTGCGGGTGCGGTCCGTGTGCTCGTGCGGGTCGGGCGGCGGGCCGTCGACGATGACCTCGCGTTCGAGCGCGTGGTGCTCGGGCGACAACGACCCGGCGAGCGGTGCGAGCACCGCGGATGCCGACCAGGCGACGGCCCGTCGCACGAGCCGTCGGCGGGCCGCCGTCGCCGAAGGGGTGTCTTCGTCGAGGGCGATGGGCTCGGCCAGTGCGGCGGCCATCGCGGCGACGGCCGCGTCGCCCGCCCCCGTCGCATTGCCGCGGAGCACCCGCGGCAGGCGGGCGCGAACGGGCTCGCCGTGCTCGGCCCGGCTCACGAGCATGAGCCCGTCGCCGCCGAGCGAAACGACGACGAGCGTCGCACCGAGGTCGAGGAGCATGCGGGCGCCGTCGACGGGGTCGCCGAGCCCGGTGGCCGCCGCAAGCTCCTCGCCGTTCGGCTTCAGCGCGTAGGCGCCGGCGCGTGCCGCCTCGAGCAGGCCGGGGCCGCTCGTGTCGACGATCACACGAAGCCCTGCGCGATTCAGCGCGGTCACGAGGGCGCCGAGCCGCTCGGGCGTGTACCCGGGCGGCAGGCTGCCCGCGATCACGACGACGTCGACGTCGCGCACGTCGGACGAAGATGCCGGTGCTGATGCGGAGGCCGGTGCGGATGCGGTGCGCGCCCCGACGCGGGAGGCCCACTCCAGGGCGGCCGCGTCGAGCGCTGCCGCCTCGTCGGGCGTGAGCGGTGACCCGTGCTCGTTGAGCACGGCGGTGTGGGCGGCATCCGTGTCGACGATGGCGACGCTGCGGCGGGTCGCGCCTTCGACGGCCACGAGACGATGGGGGACCCCGGTGGCGATGAGGTCTGCGGCGAACTCCGAGCCGGTCGGGCCGCCCGCGGTCGAGAGCGCCAGCACTGCGATGCCCTGTTCGTGCAGCACCCTGGCGACGTTGACGCCCTTGCCGCCCGCCCGGGACGCACCCGCCTCGACGCGATGCGTCTCGCCCGGAAGGAGCCGGTCGACGTGCCAGGTCAGGTCGAGGGCCGGATTCGGGGTGATCGCGAGGATCATGCCGTGCCCGCGTGCGTGGTGCCGGCCGCGAGATCGCGGGCGGCGAGTGCCGTGCCGAGCAGCCCGGCGTCGTCGCCGAGGAGCGCGCGGATGAGCTCGGGGCGGCGATGGAAGCTCAGCCGTGCGTCGAGCCGCTCGCGCAACGGATCGAACAGGTCCGCGCCGGCCTGCGAGAGCCCGCCGCCGATGACGACCGCCTGCGGCGCGATCGTGGCCGTGAGCCGGGCGAGCGAGTCGGCCAGCGCGTCGAGGGCGTCGTTCCAGATGCCCGCCGCGACGGCGTCGCCTGCTGCCGCGGCTGCAAGCACCTCACGGGCCCCCACGACCGGGACACCGGATGCCGCGGCGTAGCGCCGAGCGATCGCGCCCGCCGAGGCGATGGTCTCGAGGCATCCGATGGCGCCGCATGCGCAGCGCTCGCCGTGGGGATCGGCCAGCGAGTGCCCGATCTCGCCGGCGAACCCGCCGCCGGCGAGCGGGCGACCGTCGAGCACGATCGATCCGGCGATGCCCGTGCCGATGGCGAGCACGATGACGTCGTGGTAGCCCCGCGCGGCACCGAGGCGATGCTCGGCGTCGCCGGCGGCCCGCACGTCGTGCCCGAACGCGACCGGCAGCCCGAACGCGCGCTCGCCGAGGTCGCGGATCGGCGCGTCGCGCCATCCGAAGTTCGAGGCGAAGACGCCGACGCCGGTGACCTCGTCGACGATGCCGGGAACGCTGAGGCCCACGGTGACCGCTTCGAGGCCCGGCTGCTCGGCGAGGTGCGTTCTCGCGAGCTCGGCGAGCGAGTCGACGACCGAGCCCGCCGGGTCGGACGGATCGATCGGGGTCGCCGTGCGGCGCAGCCCGACGACCCGGCCGTCGCGATCGACCAGGGCCGACTTCGTGTCGGTGCCGCCGACGTCGAAGGCGAGCACCGCCGCGCCGGGGCCGAGCACGGGTCGGCCGGTCGCGGGCGGACCCGGCACCGCGGCGCCGTCGACGGGGGAGCCGTGTGCGGGGGATCGGTCGTCGGCGGACATGGTCAGGCGTCGAGGATGACGGAACGGGTCAGGTTGCGCGGTGCGTCGGGGTCGAGTCCGCGAGCGCGGGCCCTGGCGAGGGCGACCCGCTGGGCACGGACGAGCTCGGCCATCGGGTCGAGCGTGCCGGCCTCGAACCTGGCGCCCGTCGCACGCACGTCGCCCGCGAGCCCGACGGGTGCGTCGCCGAACTGCCAGGTCACGCGACCGGGTGCCGCGATCGCGATCGGACCGTGGCGGTACTCCATCGACGGGTACGACTCGGTCCACGACTGCGATGCCTCGCGCATCTTCAGCGCCGCCTCGTGCGCGAGGCCGACCGACCAGCCCTGGCCGAGGAACGAGTACTGCTCGGCGTCGACGAGCTCGGGGTCGAGGGTCTCGGCGACGGCCGTCGCGGCATCCGTGATCGCGCCCTCGAGGTTCTCGCCGAGCGAGGCGCGGAAGAGCGCGAGCGCGGTGGTCGCGAAGCGGGTCTGCACGACCGACTGCTCGTCGGCGAACGGCAGCGTGATCGCCTCGTCGACGAGGCCGACCAGCGGCGAGGTCGGGTCGCCGATGACGCCGATCGTGCGCACCCGCCCGCGGAGGTGCTCGACGAGCTGCAGCACCTCGGTGGTCGTGCCAGACCGGGTGAGGGCGACCACGGCGTCGTAGCCGCGATCGACGAACGCCTCGGATGCGGTGAACGCGTCGGTCTCGCCGTGCCCGCCGGATTCGCGCAGCCACGCGTAGGACTGGGCCATGAACCAGGAGGTGCCGCAGCCGACGACGGCGATGCGTGCGCCGTGTGCCGGCAGGGCTCGCTGCTGGTCGGTGAGGGCCGCGGCTCGCGCCCAGGTCTGGGGCTGCGATTCGAGTTCCGCGGCCATGTGCGCTGCGGGCTGGTGGGTCGGCGTGGAGGTCACGTGTTCTGCTCTCGGTGAGACGTTCGGGCTCGCGATGCGAGCGTGATGAATTCATGATTGCAGATGAGTGCTACGCCTGTCTAATGATCACCCCAACGCGCGTTTGTGGATGCGGTCAGGCGAAGCCGTTGGTTTGTGAAGATTCTGAACAAATTCGGTAACGATCGTTCGAAAGGGGTTGACGCCCCTCGGAGCGAGGTCATAAGTTTTCCGCACCGAGTGAACGATTCTGCTCGTTTATGCGAGAAACGTTCATGAAACAGCACGGCGCAGCGTCGAAATGTGCTGGATCGGAACACACGCACCGGGGCGTGAACGCGCGATGTCGCCGGCGCACCACCCATCAGAGTGAGGAAAGCATCCATGAAGAAGTCACTGCGCTTCGGCTCGGCGGTCGCGATCGCCGCGGTCGCCTCGATGACACTCGCCTCGTGCGGCTTCGGCGGCGGCGGCGACGATGACAGCGCGTCGGGGGCGACCACCATCGACCTGCTCGTGCCCAGCTACTCCGATGCCACCCAGGGTCTCTGGGAGGACGTCATCAAGGGCTTCGAAGCCGAGAACACCGACATCGACGTCAAGCTCGAGGTCCAGTCGTGGGACAACCTCGAGACGGTCATCGCCACCAAGATCCAGGCCGGCGAGGCACCCGACATCTACAACGGCGGCCCGTTCGCCGGCTTCGCGGCCGACGACCTGCTCTACCCGGCCGAGGACGTCGTCTCGCCCGAGACCTACTCCGACTTCCAGGACTCGTTCCTCGCCAACGCCGAGGTCGACGGCACCGCCTACGCGCTGCCGCTCATCGCGTCGGCCCGTGCGCTGTTCGTGAACAACGCACTGCTCGACCAGGCCGGCGTCGAGGCCCCCACCAACTGGGACGAACTGCTCGACGCGGCCACGAAGGTCTCCGCGCTCGGCGGCGGCATCGCCGGTTACGGCATGCCCCTCGGCTCCGAGGAGGCGCAGGCCGAAGCGGCCGTGTGGCTCTGGGGCGGCGGCGGCACGTTCGGTGACGCGTCCACGATCACGATCGACGACCCGTCGAACCTGCCGGGCGCCGAGCAGATCAAGAAGATGATCGACGCCGGCGCGACGCAGGCCGACCCCGGCTCGACCGACCGCTCGCCGCTCATGGACATCTTCATCCAGGGCAAGATCGGCATGCAGGTGGGCCTCCCGCCGACCGTCGGCCAGATCGAGGAGAACAACCCCGACCTCGACTACTCGATCGTCCCGATCCCCACCCAGGACGGCAGCCCGATCACGGTCGGCGTCATGGACCAGCTCATGGCCTTCCAGAACGACGGCGACAAGCAGGACGCCATCACCAAGTTCCTCGACTACTACTACACGTCCGACGTGTACGTGCCGTGGGTGCAGGCCGAGGGCTTCCTGCCCGTCACGAAGTCCGGCGCCGACGCGCTCGGCGGCGAAGAGGCGCTGAAGCCGTTCCTCGACGTGCTGCCCGACGCGCAGTTCTACCCGAGCACCAACCCCGGATGGTCGGCTGCGGACTCCGCGTTCAAGGCGCTGTTCGGCCAGATCCAGACGAAGCCCGCGCAGGACGTCCTCACCGAGGTCCAGGCGCAGGCCGACGCCGGCTGAGCCGACCCGCACCTAGCACCATCGCGCACCAACCAGCACGACCGGAGGGATCGGTGACCACCGACTCATGAGCACCACGTCAGATGTGTCATCGACCCCGGCGGGGGCGGCCGAGCGCCGCCCCCGCTCCGGCGGGTCGGACTCCGGCCAGAGCTCCGGCGGGAACTCCGGCCGGAATCCCGAAGCCCCCGAGAACGGCCGACGGCCGCGCAGCCGGCGCCGCGAGATCCTCGCCGCCCTGCCCTGGATCGGCCCCGCCCTCATCCTCATCTTCGGCGTCGTGCTCTACCCGGCCGTCGTCATGTTCTTCAACTCCACGCGCGACATCTCGCAGTCGGGCGTCGACAAGGGTTCGGTCGGCTTCGACAACTTCGTCGAGGTCTTCTCGTTCCCCTACTTCTGGCCGATCTTCGGCCGCACCATCGTCTGGGTCGTCGTGGTCGTGGCGGTCACCGTGCTGCTCTCGCTCGGCCTCGCCCAGATCCTCGACAAGGCCTTCCCCGGTCGGCGCATCGTGCGCCTCGCCGTCATCATCCCGTGGGCGGCATCCGTCGTCATGACGACGATGGTCGTCTACTACGGCCTCGAGCCGTACTTCGGCATCATCAACAAGTTCCTCGTCGACGTCGGTCTCGTCGACACCCCAGAGGGCTACGGATGGACCCGCAATCCCGAGACGGCCTTCGCGTGGTCGATCGTCGTCGCCGTCTTCGTCTCGCTGCCGTTCACGACCTACACGATCCTCGCCGGGCTCGCGACCGTGCCGGGCGACATCGTCGAGGCCGCGAAGATGGACGGCGCCGGGCCCGTGCGCACCTACTTCGGCATCGTGCTGCCGCAACTGCGCGGCGCCCTCAGCGTCGCCGTGCTGATCAACATCATCAACGTGTTCAACTCGCTGCCGATCCTGAAGGTCATGACCGGCTCGATCCCCGGCTACGACGCCGACACGATCATGACGCTGATCTTCAAGTACATCCAGAACCAGCACAAGATCGACGTCGCGAGCGCGCTCTCGGTCGTCGCGTTCCTCATCGTGATCGTGATCGTCGCCGTGTACGTCAGGGTCGTCAAGCCCATGAAGGAGGTCTGACCGTGGCCGTCACCGCCCCCGCCTTCGAGACGATCGGCCCGCCTGCGGCATCCGCTCGCAAGCGTCGCTACACCGAGGACCAGATCCCGATCGGCCGTGTGCTGCTGCGCATGCTCGCCGGCCTGGTCGTGCTCGCGATCTTCATCCTCCCGTACACGATCATGTTCTTCGGGTCGGTCAAGACGAAGTCGCAGATCCGCTCGGTCGACCCGACCTACTTCCCCCAGGAATGGCACTGGGAGAACTACCTCACCATGTGGTCGACACCCGAGACGCCCCTCGTGCAGAACCTCATCTCGACGATCGTGATCGCGGTGTTCGCCACGCTGCTCGTGCTGCTCGTGGCCCTGCCCGCGGCGTACTACACGGCGAGGTTCCTCTTCCCGGGGCGCATGGTGTTCCTCTTCCTCGTGATCGTCACGCAGATGCTGCAGCCCGCCGTGCTCACGTCGGGGCTCTTCCGCCAGTTCGTCACGCTCGACCTCGTCGACACCTGGGCGGCGATGATCCTCATCAACGCCGCGTTCAACCTGTCGTTCGCCGTGTGGATCATGCACTCCTTCTTCGCGGGCATCCCGAAGGAGGTCGATGAGGCCGCGCAGATCGACGGCGCCGGGCGCCTGACCGTGCTGTTCCGCATCCAGCTGCCGCTCGTGTGGCCCGGCATCGTGACCGCGATCGTGTTCACGTTCGTCGCCTGCTGGAACGAGTTCGCCGCCTCGCTCGTGATCCTCTCGACCGCCGGCAACCAGCCGCTCTCGGTCGCGCTCACGAAGTTCGTCGGCCAGTACGAGACCAGCTGGCACTACGTCTTCGGCGTCTCGGTCGTGGCGATCATCCCGGTCGTGATCCTGTTCATGATCATCGAGAAGCGCCTCGTCGGCGGCCTCACGGCGGGCAGCGTCAAGTAGCGCAGGTTCCGGATGCCGCGGCGCGCGCTGCGGCATCCGGAACCCAGCGCATGCAAGCCGTGCGTGACGCCCCGGCATCCGAACCGTGGTTCGCACCCTGCTCAGGCACCCGCACGCACGTCAGGCCGATTCCGCACGGATGCGCCTGAGCAGCGTGCGATCGCTTGACGAGCGTTCGCCCAAAGAGCCATGCAGGCCGATCGCCACCGCCGATCGGATCTCGAGCTCGACTTCCTGCCAGCCGTAGAGCACCTGCCGGTAGTCGAACCGCAGCACCGTGAACCCCAGCAGGGCGAGCCGGCGGTCGTGGGCGAGGTCACGGCGCCGACTCGCGGCATCCCGGTGGAACTCGTAGCCGTCGAGTTGGATGACCAAGCTGGACCCGACGAGTCCGTCGACCGCGTGCCCTGCCAGGTGCACCTGCTGACGCACCGGCAGCGAGAGTTGGGAGGCGCCGTCGCGGACCCGGCGCGCCGAGGCGTGCCGGAGCGGGAGACGTGCGAGGTACCGGTGGTCGACGGTTCCTTGCCGCATGGCGGATTCCCACGTTGCGAGCGCGTGATCGAGCGGCCGGCACTCGGCGACATGGACCAGCGCATCCACCACCGGCTCCACCAGTTCGAGGTGGTGGGCTCCGAGCGGCCCGGCGTTCCAGTGGATGCGCGCGCCAGCGGCGTCGAATCGCGAAGCGCCGTGGGCGACGGCGAAATGCGGCACGTCGTCGTCGATGACCCACAAGCCGTGCTCCCGTGCGGCTGTGACGCACGCGACACGTCCGCCGATCGCGGCTGCCGCGCGGAGCAGCGGCGGCGCGTCGGGGCCGGCGAGCCACACGCGCCGGAGTCGCTGAACGGACCCGGCGGCGACCGCGGCGCGGATCGAGTACTTCGTGAACCCCGCGGCGAGGGCCTGTTGGACGTGCCGGATGCCGCCTTCGGCCTCGAGCCATCGGGTGAGCGAATCGCGCATCGGTCCAGCCTCGCGGCACCGACACGTCCACGCCGGTGGTTCCGGCCGCCGGCATGGTGGGGAGTCCGCTGCGGGCGTGTGGAGGAACGGTGGCATCACCCGTTCATCGAACGGTGCTCAGGCGAACGTTCGCTACTCAGGCCTGTTCTGCGGATTCGTGCCTGAGCAGCGCACGTTCGCCTGAATCCATGACGGGCAGGGGCGTGCCGAGCGGGCGGGCGGCGAGTCGGGCGGCGCCGCGCTCAGTCGACCCAGGGCACCCCGCCGACCTTGCGGTACGAGACGCCGAGGGCGTCGAGGTGGGCGCCGAGCGACGCCAGCCGGCCATGGAACGAGTCCAGGTCGCGGGCCCCGCCGTCGGTGACGGGCCGGCCCTCGGCGAGAGCCGAGGCCGAGGGCGCCGGCGACCACGCGATCTCGGCGATCGCCGCGATGCGGGGGAACACCATGTACTCGAGGTCGGGCGCCGCGGCGATCGTCTCGGTCCAGAGGGGCGCCTCGACGCCGAGGATGTCGGCCTCGGCGAGCCCCGGCACGATCGCGGTGGGCTCCCAGCCGTAGGCCTCCTCGAGCGTCGTCGGTCCGTCGGCCCACGTGAGTCCGAGCTTGGAGCCGAGGGGGCCGTCGGGGTCGTCGGGGTACTTCATGTCGAGGTAGGCGACGTCGGCGGGGGAGAGGATGACGCTCCCGCCCTGCTCGACGAACGAGGTGGTGAGTTCGGCCGCGTCCTCCTGCGGTTCGACGTAGCTCCAGTACTGGCCGACGGTGCCGGCGGGCAGCTCGCGCGAGGCGCCCATCTCGTGCCATCCGATGAGCGTCTTGCCGGTCGCGGCTCCGGCGGCCGTGATGCGGCGCACGAGATCGAGGTAGTCGGCCTGCGGCGTCGCGAGCGACTCGTCGCCGCCGACGTGCAGCCACGGGCCGGGGGTCATCTCGGCGAGCTCGCGCGTGACGTCGGCGAGGAACCGGTCGGTGGCCTCGGCGCGCTCCGGCGAGGCGCAGAGCGATGAGAACCCGACTTCCATGCCCTCGTAGGGCTTGGGCGCGACGCCGTCGCAGTTCAGCTCGGGGTAGGCGTGCAGCGCCGCGTTCGTGTGTCCGGGCAGGTCGACCTCTGGCACGACGGTCACGAACCGCTCGGCGGCGTACTCGACGATGCGCCGGTAGTCGTCCTTCGTGTAGAAGCCGCCGCCGTCTCCGCCCACCGACGTCGTCGCGCCGGCCGCGGTGAGCTCGGGCCACGAGTCGATCTGGATGCGCCAGCCCTGGTCGTCGGTGAGGTGCAGGTGCAGCACGTTGAGCTTCAGCAGGGCGATGCGGTCGATGTGGTCGAGCACGTCCTCGACGGGGAAGAAGTGGCGGGCCACGTCGAGCATCGATCCGCGGTAGGCGAAGCGGGGCGCATCGGCGACGGATGCCGCGGGCAGCGTCCATCCGTCGGCGGGCGGCTTCGCGGCATCCGTTCGCTCGATCGCGGCGGGCAGCAGTTGGCGCAGCGACTGCGATGCCCGGAACAGTCCGGCGGGCGTGTCGGCCGCGAGGCGCACGCCGTCGGAGCCGGACTCGAGCGTGTAGCCCTCGGCGGCACCGTCGGGCGCTTCGCCCGCGGCGACCACGAACGCGATGTCGGATGCCGCGGCATCCGCTCCATCGGCACCGTCGACCACGGGCAACCCGAAGCCCGTCGACACCCGGGCGAGGGCGCCGAAGGTCTCGGCGACCGCCGCCGCCCCTTCGCCCTTGGCGACGAGACGGCTGTTCTGTTCGAGCGTGAATGGCGCCCGGTCGGGGTAGTCGGCGCTGATCGGCGCCGGCACGATGCCGGTCATGGCTTCTCCGTTCTTGGCCGGTGCGGTGCACGCGGTGAGTGTGGCCGCGAGCGCGAGGCCCGTGACGAGGCTGATGGCGACCCCGCGAGCGACGAGGGCTGCGCGGGATGCGCCGGGTGCGCGGCGTGCGGCGTTGCGGGTGCGTCGTGGCATGCGTCCTCGGGGTGCTCGGGCTCCGCGCCGGAATGCGAAGGATTCCTAACAGTGCGGCGTGCTCCCATCTTGCCATCGAGACGGCCCCGGCGACAGGGGTGCGCGAGCATCCACCCTCGCGCACGCGGCATCCGTTGCTATGCTTGCGGGGTCGCGACTGGCGTTGAGATGGATTCCCATCGGGGAGCGACTGGCGAGTATCGACCGCACGCCTGGGCCGGTACGGATGCCTTGTCGCGCGAGTCGCGCGACGAGGAACTCTCGTTTGGTCCGTACCGTCACTGAAGGAGCCAGTCTTGGCCGAGTCCGTTTTCAACGCCCCCCTGTCCGAGGTCGATCCCGAGATCGCCGAGGTGCTCGAACTCGAGCTCGGTCGCCAGCGCGACTACCTCGAGATGATCGCGAGCGAGAACTTCGTTCCCGTCTCGGTGCTGCAGTCGCAGGGGTCGGTGCTCACCAACAAGTACGCCGAGGGCTACCCCGGCCGCCGCTACTACGGCGGCTGCGAGTACGTCGACATCGCGGAGTCGCTCGCGATCGAGCGCGCGAAGAGCCTGTTCGGCGCCGAGTACGCCAACGTGCAGCCCCACTCCGGCGCGACCGCGAACGCGGCCGTGCTCTCGGCGATCGCGACGCCCGGCGACACGATCCTCGGCCTCGAGCTCGCGCACGGCGGCCACCTCACGCACGGCATGAAGCTCAACTTCTCGGGCAAGCTCTACAACGCCGTGTCGTACGGCGTCGACCCCGAGACCTTCCTCGTCGACATGAACGTCGTGCGCGACAAGGCCCTCGAGCACAAGCCGCAGGTCATCATCGCCGGCTGGTCGGCGTACCCCCGTCACCTCGACTTCGCCGCGTTCCGCGCGATCGCCGACGAGGTGGGCGCGAAGCTCTGGGTCGACATGGCGCACTTCGCGGGCCTCGTGGCCGCGGGCCTGCACCCGTCGCCCGTGCCCTACGCCGACGTCGTGTCGAGCACGGTGCACAAGACCATCGGCGGCCCCCGCTCGGGCTTCATCGTCTCGCGCGACACCGAGCTCGCGAAGAAGCTGAACTCCAACGTGTTCCCTGGCCAGCAGGGCGGCCCGCTCATGCACGTCATCGCGGCCAAGGCCACGGCGTTCAAGATCGCGGCCTCCGAGGAGTTCAAGGACCGCCAGGCGCGCACCATCCGCGGCGCGCAGATCCTCGCCGACCGTCTCACGGCCGACGACTCGCGTGCGGCCGGCGTCGACGTGCTCACGGGCGGCACCGACGTGCACCTCGTGCTCGCCGACCTCCGCAACTCGAAGATCGACGGCCAGCAGGCCGAAGACCTCCTGCACGAGGCGCTCATCACCGTGAACCGCAACTCGGTGCCGTTCGACCCGCGCCCGCCGATGGTCACCTCCGGCCTGCGCATCGGCACCCCGGCACTCGCGACCCGCGGCTTCGGCGACGTCGAGTTCACCGAGGTCGCCGACATCATCGCGCTCGCGCTCCAGGGCGAGGCGGATGTCGCGTCGCTGCGTTCGCGCGTCGAGGCCCTCACGGCGGCCTTCCCGCTCTACCCGGGCCTCGCCCAGTAGGCCGCCGATGACCGCCATCACGCTCGACGGCGTGGCCACGGCCACCGCCGTCAAGTCCGAGCTGGCGTCGCGCATCGCGGCGCTCCGCGCGAAGGGCGTCGTGCCCGGCCTCGGCACGCTGCTCGTCGGCGACGACCCGGGTTCGCGCTCGTACGTCGCGGGCAAGCACCGCGACTGCGCCGAGGTCGGCATCGAGTCGATCCGCGTCGACCTGCCGGCCACGGCGAGCCCGGCCGACGTGCGCGCCGCGATCGCCGACCTGAACGCGGCATCCGAGGTCACGGGGTACATCGTGCAGCTGCCGCTGCCCGCCGGGCACGACGAGAACGCGATGCTCGAGCTCATCGACCCCGAGAAGGACGCCGACGGCCTGCACCCGACCAACCTCGGGCGGCTCGTGCTCGGCGTCGCGGGCGAGCTCGCGTCGCCGCTGCCGTGCACGCCGGCGGGCATCGTCGAGATGCTGCAGCGGTACGACGTGCCGATCGCGGGCCGCCACGTCGCGGTCATCGGCCGCGGCATCACGGTCGGGCGCCCGCTCGGGCTGCTGCTCACCCGCAAGGGGCTCGACGCGACCGTCACGCTCACGCACTCGCGCACCGTCGACCTGGCCGCCGAGGTGCGCCGGGCCGACATCGTCGTGGCGGCGGTGGGCGTGGCGCACCTCGTGAAGCCCGACTGGGTCAAGCCGGGCGCCGCGGTGCTCGACGTGGGCATCACGCGCGTGATCGACGAGGCGACGGGCAAGGGCCGTCTCACGGGCGACGTCGATCCCGCGGTCGCCGAGATCGCCGGTCACCTCTCGCCGAACCCCGGCGGCGTCGGACCGATGACCCGCGCCATGCTCCTCGCGAACGTCGTGAAGGCGGCCGAGCGCGGGTAGCGCTCCGAGCGCCCGCGCTGAGAACGCGCGGCGAACACCACGAAGCACAGCGGATGCCGCGGGCCGAGGCTCGCGGCATCCGTCGTCTCGTCCTGCACCCGCGGCTGCTCCGTCGCCTGCCCGTCGCCGGTCGTTCACCGGGCGATCATCGGGCCGCAAGGGGGCGGCAATGAGCCGACCGTAGCGTCGCAGCATGCTCGAAGACGGGCGGCCGTCGGGCCGCGCCATGCACCCCGCGCCGCGGGTCGTCGCGGTGATCCCCGCGCGGGGCGGCTCGAAGGGCCTGCCGGGCAAGAACCTCGCCGAGGTCGGCGGTGTTCCGCTCGTGGCTCGCGCGGTGCGCGCGGCCGTCACGGCGCGGCGCATCGACGCGGTGCTCGTGTCGACCGACGACGACCGCATCGCCGAGGTCGCCCGCGCGGCCGGCGCCGGCGTCGTCAGGCGACCCGCCGACCTCTCGGGCGACACCGCGACCTCCGAATCGGCGCTGCTGCACGCGCTGCACAGCATCGCCGCGCACACGGGAGTGCGCCCCGACGTGCTCGTGTTCGTGCAGGCGACCTCGCCGTTCATCGATCCGGCGGCGCTCGACCTCGCCGTCGAACGCGTGCAGCGCGGCGACGAGGACGTCGTGTTCTCGGCGGTGCCGAGCCACGTGTTCCTCTGGCGCGAGACGGATGCCGGCGCCGACGGCGTCAACCACGCGGCATCCGCTCGCCCGCGCCGTCAGGACCGCGAACCCGAGTACGCCGAGACGGGCGCGTTCTACGTCATGCGCGCCGACGGGTTCGTGCAGGCCGGGCACCGCTTCTTCGGTCGCGTCGGCATCGCGCCCGTGCATCCCGACCACGCGGTCGAGATCGACGACGCCGCAGACCTCGCTCGGGCCCGCATGCTCGCGCCGGCGGTCGACGCACTCGTCGCGGGCGGCGACCCGCGGCATCCGCTCATCGACGTCGACGCGATCGTCACCGACTTCGACGGCGTGCACACCGACGACACCGCGTGGGTCGACACGCTCGGCCGCGAATCGGTGCGCGTGAGCCGCAGCGACGGCGCGGGCGTCGCCCGACTGCGGGCCGCCGGCATCCCGGTGCTCATCCTCAGCGCCGAGGCGAACCCGGTCGTCGCGAGGCGCGCCGAGAAGCTCGGCGTCGAGTGCCTGCACGGCGTCGACGCGAAGGGGGCGGCGCTCGCCGAGTGGGCGTTCGCCCGCGGCCTCGACCTGGACCGCGTCGCCTACGTCGGCAACGACCGCAACGACCTGCCCGCGCTCGAGCTCGTCGGCTGGCCCGTCGCCGTGCGCGACGCGGTGCCCGACGTGCTCGCCGCCGCGCGCCACGTGCTCGACCGCGCGGGCGGGCACGGGGCGGTGCGCGAGCTCGCCGACCTCGTCATCGCCTCGCGCGATCACGCCTCGCGCGAGCACCCCGCGAACCGCACGCGCGAGCAGGACATCCACGACCACCCCAACCACGAGCGCGCCACGGCGCGCTGACCGCGAGGAGCAGCCATGTCGGTGCGCATCGGACGATCGCTGATCGGCCCCGGAAACCCCGTCTACGTCATCGGCGAGATCGGACTCAACCACAACGGCGACGTCGAGATCGCCAAGCGGCTCATCGACGTCGCCGTCGAGGCGGGCGCGCAGGCGGTGAAGTTCCAGAAGCGCACGCCCGAGATCGCGACGCCGGAGCACATGCGCGACGTACCGCGCGAGACGCCGTGGGGCACGATGACCTACCTCGAGTACCGCCATCGCGTCGAGTTCGGCGAGGCCGAGTACCTCGAGATCGCGTCCTACGCGATGCGTGCGGGCGTCGACTGGTTCGCCTCGCCGTGGGATGTTCCGTCGGTCGCCTTCCTCGAGGGCCTCGACGTGGTCGCGCACAAGGTCGCGTCGGCGTCGATCACCGACCTCGACCTGCTCGACGCGCTCGCCGCGACGGGCAAGCCGATCATCCTCTCGACGGGCATGTCCACGATCGACGAGATCGACCGGGCCGTCGACCGCCTCGACCGCGAGCGGCTCGTGGTCATGCACGCCACCTCGAGCTACCCGATGCCCGAGCACGAGGCGAACCTGCGCATGATCGAGACGCTGCGCTCCCGCTACCCCGGTGTGCCGATCGGCTACTCGGGTCACGAGCGCGGCCTGCAGATCTCCCTCGCGGCCGTCGCGCTCGGCGCGGTCGCCGTCGAGCGCCACATCACGCTCGATCGTGCGATGTGGGGCTCCGACCAGGCCGCGTCGCTCGAGCCGCAGGGTTTCGAGCACCTCGTGCGCGACATCCGCATCATCGGCGACGCCATGGGCGACGGGGTCAAGCGCGTGTTCCCCGGCGAGGAGGCACCGCGGGCGAAGCTCCGCCGGGTGCCCGCGTGATGTTCGCCGGGTCGGGTGCGTCGCGCCGCTCGGGCACGTCAGGTGGGGCGGATGCCGCGGCACGACGCCTGCTCGTCGTCGCCGACTCCGACTCCTACGTGAAGTGGGGTGCGGCGCTCGCCTCGACGCTGCCGCAGCGGTGGCAGGTGCAGCTCGTGGTGCTCGCGTCGCCCGTGCAGCCGAGCGCGACGCAGCTCGCCCACGCGCTGGCCGGCACCGCGTTCACGCCCGCCCGCACGAGGGTCGTGCACCTCGACGACCTCGACGGACTGCTCGACGTGTTCGATCCGCACGCGGTGCTGCTGGCGTTGCGCGGCCCGTTCGTGCGGGTCGTCGCGCCGATCCTCGAACGCCGTGCCGATCGCCCGGTGCTCGTGAGCGGGTTCCCTGGGCTCACGATCCCCGCGGTGCCGAAGGCGGTCATCTACCGCGAGCAGACCGACCTCGTGGTGCTGCACAGCCGTCGCGAGGTGCGCGAGTTCCGGGCGAACGCGGCGGAACTCGGGCTCGGGACCACGTTCGCGCTCGCGACGCTGCCGTTCCTCGCGGGGGCGGGCGAGGCCTCTGCGTCGCACGGCGCATCACCGCTCGTCGCATCATCGCTCGGTGCGAGCACGACGGATGCCGCGGCCGTCGGGTCCGCGACCGCCGCCACCGGCCGCGCGCCATCCGCCCGAACCGACGTCGTCTTCGCGACGCAGGCCAAGGTGCCGGCAGCACGGGAGGACCGCGTGCACCTGCTCGGCGCGCTGGCCGAGCTCGCGAGGCGTCGACCCGACCTGCGCGTGGTCGTCAAGGTGCGTGCGCGTCGCGGCGAGGCGCAGACGCACGAGGAGACGTTCGACTACGCCGACCTCATGCCCGAGGTCGACCCGCCCGCGAACCTGGTGATCGAGGACGGCCCGATGGCCGACCGGCTCGCGCGTGCCGCCGCCCTCGTCACAGTGAGCTCGACGGCCGTGCTCGAGGCCGTCGCCCTCGACCTCCCCTCGCTGGTGATCGACGACTACGGCGTCTCACCCGCGATGATCAACGTCGTCTTCGAGGGTTCCGGGCTGATCGGGTCGACGCTCGACCTCGTCGAGGGGCGGTTCCGAACGGCGGATGCCTCGTGGCGCACCGACAACTACTTCCATGCCGTCGAGGCGGCCGACTGGGTGCGACGCCTCGACGCCTTCGTCGAGGCGCGCGAGGTCGTGCCGTTGCGCCCGCTGGCGCGTCGCCGGGACCTGTCGGGCGGCGGGCTGCGCTCCGCGTTCGAGCGGCGGCGGATGCTCGGCTCGCACGACCGCAGCCTGCTCGGCGCGCTCGCGTGGGGCATCGGGGTTCCGGCTCGCTGGCTCGTACGGCGCGCACGACGGGCCAGGGCCCGCCTCGCCGGCGGCCGGGCGCCGGTCGCGACGCAACGCGGCCCCGGGTGGACGACGGATCGAACGAGCGGCACCGCATCGGGTCGGCCGGCACCGGACCGGCCGGCACCGGACGGGGCGGTGTCGGGCCTCGCGACGTCAGCCGACGGGCGCGTGCCGCTCGACATGGCCGACGTATGAGTCGGCGTTGCGTCGGATGCCGGCCTGCTCCTCGGGGGTGAGCTCGCGCCGCACCTTCGCCGGGACGCCGGCGACGAGCGACCCGGGCGGCACGACCGTGCCCTCGAGCACCACGGCTCCGGCGGCGATGAGCGACCCCGCGCCGATGACCGCGCCGTTCAGCACGGTCGCGTTCATGCCGACCAGGCAGTCGTCCTCGACGGTGCAGCCGTGCAGCACCGCGCCGTGCCCGACCGAGACGCCGGTGCCGACCACGAGCGGGAATCCGCGGTCGACGTGGCACGCGACGGTGTCCTGCAGGTTCGAGCGCTCGCCGATCACGATCGGCTCGGCCTCGGCGCGCAGCACCGCGTTGTACCAGACGCTCGCGTGCGCGGCCAGGCGGACGTCGCCCACGACCACCGCACCGGCCGCGACGAAGGCCGTCGCATGCAGGTCGGGCGCCGGCACGCCGGCGACGGTGAGGATGCGGGCGGACGGGTCTGCGCTCATGGCGCCAGCCTAGCCGTGGGGCGTCGCGACGGCTCAGGAGCCCGAGCCGTTGCCGTTGCCGCCGTCGCCGCCGCCGCTGCCGCCGCCGTCCGACGGCGGACGCCGCCGCGGCTCCACGGCGGTGCGCACGAGCCGATACGCGACGCCGACGGCGAAGACGACGAGCCCGCCGAGCACCGCCTCGATCGGCAGCGCGACGACGAGCACGAGGCATCCGATGGCCCCTGCTGCGCTGAGCCATCGAGGCACGCGCCGCTCCGACGCGGGTTGCGTGAGTGCTGATGCGTTCGCGACGAGGTAGTAGACGAGCACGCCGAAGGCGCTGAACCCGATGGCCCCGCGCAGGTCGACGAGCAGCACGAGCGCGACGACGACCGCCGCGACGACGATCTCGGCCACGTACGGCACCTGTGCGCGCGGGTGCACCGCCGCCAGCGGCGCGGGGAGCTCACGGTCGCGCGCCATCGCGAGCGCCGTGCGCCCGATGCCCGCGATGAGCGCGAGCAGGGCGCCGCAGGCGGCGATGGCCGCGGCGACCCGCACGACGGGTGCCATCCACCCCCATCCGCTCACCAGCACGAGGTCGGCCAGCGGGGCGTCGCCCGAGGCCGCGAGGGCGGCAGGACCGAGCACGAGAAGGAGCACGACCGCGATGGCCGAGAACACCCCGAGCGCGATGCCGAGCGCGATCGCGATCGCGCGGGGGATCGTGCGCGCCGGGTCGCGCACCTCCTCGCCGAGCGTCGCGATGCGCGCGTACCCCGCGAATGCGAAGAACAGGAGGCCGGCCGACTGGAGCACTCCGAACCATCCGGGCGCCGGTGCGTCCGCCCCCGACTGCGCCGTGGAGCCGACCTCGAACAGGTGGCTCGCCCCGGCCGCGACGACGAGCCCGAGCACCACGAGCACGACGGTCACGATCACGGTCGCGGCGCGGGCCGTTCGCGTGACCCCGAGCAGGTTGACGCCCGCGAGCAGGAGCACCGCGAGCACGGCGACCGGCTTCTGCCACGGCCCGGGCACGAGGTAGGCAGCCGCGGTCAGCGCCATCGCCGCGCAACTCGCGGTCTTGCCGACGACGAAGCCCCAACCCGCGACGAAGCCCGGCCACTCGCCGAGGCGCTCCCTCCCGTAGCGGTAGGCGCCGCCCGACTCCGGATACCGCGCGGCGAGCTGGCCCGTCGAACTCGCATTCGCGAACGCGACGAACGCGGCGACCGCGAGGCCGGCGAGTAGCCACGGGCCCGCCGCCTGCGCCGCCGGCACCCACACGGCGAACACGCCGGCCCCGATCATCGACGCCAGCCCGATCGCGATGGCATCGCGGAGCCCGAGTCGTCTCGCGAGGGCCGGCCGGTCGGTCACGCTCGGCACCCTACGCCATTCGGATGTCGCGGCGGTGGCCCGCGGCATCCGCTCGCCTTCGTAGGATCGTCGCATGACCACCACTTCCCACCCCGCCGTCGAGCGCGTCGCCGAAACCCTGGCGAGCCATGGGCTCTCGCCCGAGATCGTCTGGTTCGACGACGCCGTCACGACCGCCCCGCTCGCGGCCGACGCGCTCGGCGTCGAGGTCGGCCAGATCGCGAACTCGCTCGTGTTCACGCTCGACGACGAGCCGATCCTCGTGCTCACCTCCGGCGCCCACCGCGTCGACACCGACTGGCTCGGCGCGCAGCTCGGGGGCGTCATCGGGCGCGCCTCGAAGGAGACGGTGAAGGAGGCCACGGGCCAGGTCATCGGCGGCGTCGCACCCGTCGGCCACCCGACGCCGGTGCGCACGATCGTCGACGTCGACCTCGCCGGCTACGACGAGGTTTGGGCTGCGGCCGGGCACGCCAAGACGGTGTTCCCGACGACGTTCGCCGAGCTCGTGCGCATCACGGGCGGCACGCCGCACGCGGTCGAGCCCCCGCTGGAGGCCGCGCCGTGAGCGCCGGCGCCGTGGCCTGGCAGCGGATGGCCGGCCCGCTCGAACTCCGCACGCCCACGCGCGACGACCTCGAACGCGCGCTCGAGTGGCGCAATCGGCCCGAGGTCACGCGCTGGCTGCTGCGCACCACGGTCGATCCCGAGGCGTACGTGGCGGCGTGGCTCGCGGCCATCGACGATCCCGACCAGCACGCCGTGGTCGCCGTCGTCGACGGCATGATCGTCGGCACCGGCTCGCTCGACGTGAGCGACGGCATGGGACAGTTCGACGGCGACGAGTGGCGCAGGTCAGAGGGCCTGCTCGGGTACCTGATCGACCCGGCACACGCTGGAAAGGGCTACGCCACCGACATCGCCAGGGCCCTGCTCGACCTCGCGTTCACCGAGCTCAGGCTGCACCGCGTCACCGCCGCATGCTTCGCCGACAACCGGGCTTCCTGGCGGGTCATGGAGAAGCTCGGCATGCGCCGCGAGCAGCACGGGGTCCGCGACTCGTGGCACGCCGAACTCGGCTGGGTCGACGGGTTCACCTACGCGATCCTCGCCGACGAATGGGCCGGCGGGGTGCAGGAGCTCAGGCAGCCGTGATCAGGGGGCCCGACCTCAGACGTCGCGGCGCGCGCCCTGGCTCGGGCGCACGACGAACGTGGTCGGCGCGCGATAGCCCTCCGCGGCGAACGCGGCCTTCACCTCGCGCTCGATGACGGGCACGAGCGCATCGATCACGACGGCGATCGCCGAGCCGCCGAATCCGCCGCCGGTCATGCGCGCGCCGATCGCGCCGTTCGACTGGGCGATCTCGACCGCGAGGTCGACCTCTGGCACGGTGATCTCGAAGTCGTCGCGCATCGACACGTGCGAGGCGTCGAGCAGGGGCCCGATCGCGCCGGCGCCCTGCTCGCGCAGCGTGCGCACGGTGTCGAGCACGCGCTGGTTCTCGGTCACGATGTGGCGCACGCGGCGGAACGTCTCGTCGTCGAGCACGGTCGCGGCGCGCTCGAGGTCGTCGACGCGAACGTCGCGCAGCGAGTCGACGCCGAGCGCGCTCGCACCGGCCTCGCAGGAGGCGCGCCTGGCCGCATAGCCGCCCGTGGCGTGCGCATGCGACACGTTCGTGTCCATGACGAGGATCGAGAGGCCGTCGCCGACGAGTCCGAGCGGGATCACCTCGGCGTCGAGGCTGCGGCAGTCGAGGAACACCGCCGCATCGGCTTCGGAGAGCAGCGAGGCCGACTGGTCGAGGATGCCGGTCGGCGCCCCGACGACCCGGTTCTCGGCGAGCTGGCCGACCTTCGCGAGCGTCGGGCGGTCGAGGCCGAGGTCCCAGTGCTCGTCGAGCGCGAGCGCGACCGAGCTCTCGATCGCGGCCGACGACGACAGGCCGGCGCCGACGGGAACGGTGCTCGCGATGTGCAGGTCGACGCCGCCGACGTGCTCGAGGTCGGCGCCGAACTGCCCGAGCGCCCAGGCGACACCGAGCGGGTAGGCCGACCAGCCCTCGAGGAGCTCGGGCGAGAGGTCGTCGAGGTGCACCTCGACCGGATCGGGCGCGAACGTCGACGAGACCCTGACGAGCCGGTCGGCGCGGATGCCGAGCGCGACGCTCGCGCGCTGGTCGATCGCGAACGGAAAGACGAATCCGTCGTTGTAGTCGGTGTGCTCGCCGATGAGGTTCACGCGGCCGGGCGCCGACCACACGCCGACGGGCTCGTGCCCGTAGCGCTCGATGAAGCCGCGCGTCGCGGTCTCGACGGGGGTCTCGGTCATGCTCGGGGTCCTTCGGTCTCGGATGCCGGTGCGGATGCCGCGGCATCCGTCGTCGGGGTGTTCGCGGTCGTCGTCTCGTCGCTCGCCGCGTCGGCGATGGCCCGTCGGAGCGCTTCGGCCGCGGTCTCGGGGGCGACGTCGCCGATCCAGGCGCCCTTCGCCGCCTCGGAGCCGGCGAGGAACTTCAGCTTGTCGGCCGCGCGGCGGGGGCTCGTGATCTGCAGCATGAGCCGCACGTCGTCGCGGTGCTCGTGCACGGGCGCCTGGTGCCAGGCGGCGATGTAGGGCGTGGGGGAGTCGTAGAGCCGGTCGATGCCGCGCAGAAGCTGCAGGTAGAGCCCGGCGAGCTCGTCGCGCTCGGCGAGCGTGGTCGCGGCGAAGTCGGGCACGTGGCGGTGCGGCAGCAGGTGCACCTCGATGGGCCAGCGGGCGGCGAACGGCACGAACGCGGTCCAGTGCTCGCCCGAGAGCAGCACACGCGGGCCGTTGCGCTCGCGCTCGAGGACGTCGGCCATGAGGGTGGGGCCGTAGTCGTCGATCGCGGCGAGCAGGCGTTCGGTGCGGGGCGTGATGTAGGGGTACGAGTAGATCTGGCCGTGTGGGTGCGGCAGAGTGACGCCGATCTCGCGGCCGCGGTTCTCGAACGGGAAGACCTCCTGCACCCCCGGCAGTGCCGAGAGCGCGGCGGTGCGATGCGCCCACGCCTCGATGACGGTGCGTGCGCGCGAGCGCGAGAGCGAGCCGAAGGAGCCCTCGTGCGCGGGGCTGAAGCACACGACCTCGCAGCGGCCGATGGAGGTCTTCGTGCGCTCGAGCCCGATGCGACGCAGGTCTGCGAGCGCGTCGGCAGCGGAGGCACCCGGTTCGCCGAGCGCCGGCCCGAACGAGGGGGAGCGGTTCTCGAAGACGGCGACGTCGTAGACGCTCGGGATCTCCGACGGGTTGTCGGGCGTCTGCGGGGCGAGCGGGTCGAGGTGCGCGGGCGGCAGCATGACCCGGTTCTGGCGTGCGGCGGCGATCGACACCCACTCGCCGGTGAGCGGGTCCTGGCGCATGTGCGCGTTCGCGGGGCGCGGGTCGAGCGTGCGCGCATCGACCGAGCGCTCGGCGCTCAGCGTCGTGTCGGCGTCGTCGAAGTAGATGAGGTCGCGGCCGTCGGCGAGCACCGCCGGGCGCACGGTGATGGCGGGGTCGAAGACCGGTTCGGTGTCATGCACGCGGCAACCCTACGCGCTTTTCGTTTTGCAAACAACCGGCTTTCGTATTGCAAAATAGGCGGTCGTCACCGATGATACGAAGATGACGGATGCCGCGCTGCCCGCCCCCGAGCGGCGCGAGCGTGCCCTCGCCCTCGTCGCCGAACGCGGGTTCGTGCGCGTCGCCGAACTCAGCAGCGTCTTCGGCGTCACGACCGTCACCGCCCGAGCCGACCTCGACGCCCTCGAACGCCGGGGCGCGATCCGCCGGGTGCACGGCGGGGCCGTTCCGCTCGGCTCCCTCATCGAGGCCGAGCGGCCCGAACGCGAACCGAGCTTCGAAGAGGCGCTCGCGGCATCCGTCGAGCCCAAGCGGCTCATCGGCGTGCACGCGGCCTCGCTCGTGCGCAGCGGCCAGAGCATCATCCTCGACGTCGGCACCACGACCCTGCAGATCGCCCGCGCGCTGCGCGCCCGCACCGACCTCGACGACCTGACCGTGTTCACGAACGGCCTGTCGATCGCGCTCGAGCTCGAGCCCGAGATCCCGCGCTTCTCGGTCATCGTCACCGGCGGCAGCCTCCGGCCGAAGCAGCACTCGCTCGTGCACCCGCTCGCGGGCTCGATGCTCGACGAGGTGCACGTCGACCTCGCCTTCATCGGCTGCAACGGCGTCGATCCGATGCACGGCGTCACGAACGCGAACCTCCCCGAGGCCTCGGTGAAGACCATGATGCTGAAGGCCGCGGCGCGCTCGATCGTCGTCGCCGACGCGACCAAGCTCGGCGAGGTGCACCTCGGACGCATCGCCGCCGTCGACGCCTTCGACACCCTCATCACGGATGCCGCGGCACCCGCCCCGCTCATCGCGGAACTGCGCGAGGCCGGCCTCGCGACGACGATTGCGCGAGACCCTAGAGTGGATCCATGACGCTACCCACGGGCGAGCAGTTCGTGCTCGAGACCTCGACCGCGAGCGGTGACCTCCGCGCAACGATCACGGCCGTGGCCGCGGGCATCCGCACCCTCAGCATCAACGGCATCGACCTCGTTCCCGAGTACGCAGAAGACCTTCCGACGCCGATGGGCGCCGGCATCGTGCTCGTGCCGTGGCCCAACCGCATCCGCGACGGCGTCTGGCGCGACGACGAGGGCGTCGAGCACCGCCTCGCGATCACCGAGCCCAAGTTCAACAACGCGATCCACGGGCTGCTGCGGTACGCCGAGTACCGCGTGGTCGACCAGCAGCGCGACTCGGTGACCCTGGCCGCGAACATCTACCCGCAGCTCGGCTACCCGTACCTGCTCGAGACCGCCGTGCACTACGAGCTCGTCGCCGACGGACTGCGGGTCACGCACCACATCGAGAACCTGGGCGGCGAGGCCGCGCCCGTCGCCATCGGCACGCACCCGTACCTCAAGATCGGCGGCGTGCCGACGGGCGACCTCGTGCTGAAGCTCGACGCGGCCAGCCACATCGAGGTCGACGACCGCCTGCTGCCGACCGGCGAGGTGCCGGTGGACGGCACCGAATGGGATCTCCGCGAGGGCCGTCGGGTCGCCGAGCTCTCGCTCGACGACGCGTTCGGCGAGGTCGTCGACCGCGACGGCGAGGTCGTGCACTCGCTCACCGCGCCCGACGGCCGCAGCGTGTCGATCTGGGCCGACGACGAGTTCGCCTACGTGCAGGTGTACACGACCGACCGGTTCCCCGGCGAAGACGGCCAGGTCGCCATCGCGATCGAGCCCATGACCGCACCGGCCGAGGCGTTCAACTCCGGCCGTGGGCTGCGCCTGCTCGACCCGGGCGAGGCCTGGGAGCTCTCGTGGGGCATCCGCTTCGAGGGGTTCACGGCCGAGTAGCCGCGGCGCCTCAGCCCGTCGAGCAGCTGCCCGAGTCGACCGGCTGGTCGAGCGATGCCGCGTTGCCGGCGAAGGCGTCGAGCGTCGACACCGGGATCGCGAAGCCCACGTTCTCGACGGCCTCGGACTTCGCGAAGACCACGCCTCCGACCTCGCCGTCGCCCGTGATCACCGGGCCGCCCGAGTTGCCGTGGTCGACGTCGGCCGCGAGCGTCATCACGTCGCGCGTCCGCGTGCCGTCGTCCTCGCGGAACGTCACCTGGCCCACCGACATGACGCGTCCGGGGCGGAGCTCCAACGGGCCGCCGAACGGATATCCCGCCACCGCGACCTCCGCGCCGGCCGCGGCATCCGCCACCGGAAGGGCGGGGGCGTCGAGCCCGTCGACGGCGATCACCGCGAGGTCCAGGTCGGCGTCGAACGCCACGATCTCGCCCGAGCGCGCCGCGAGGCCCGGCGTCTCGACGACCGGCTCGTCGACCCCGGCCACGACGTGTGCGTTCGTCACGATGCGATCGGGCGCGATCACGAACCCGCTGCCCGACATCGAGACGCCGCACTCGAAGGCCGTGCCGGTGACCCTGACGACGGATGCCGAAGCGCGGGCGATCTCGGCGTCGTCGACCCCGCCAGACGGGAGGGCCGGCGCTTCGGCGGGCGCCTCGAGCACGTCGACGAGCCACGGCAGGGCCTCGCCGACCGCCGCGGATCGCACCTCGGCGAGGAACCGCTGCGCGGGCGTCGGCGTCAGCGCCTCGATCGAGCCGAGCACGCGGGACCCGGCGATCGCGGGCGACACGACGGGCACGCCCATGGCGGAGACGCCGGAGGCCACGAGCATCACGACGAACACCGTGACGAGCAGGTTGCCGACCGCGCCGAGCAGCCGGTCGACGACACCGAGCTTCACGGCCTCCGCCCCGCGACCGAGCACGGCACCGAGGGCGCCGCCCAGCGCGCCGCCGATCGAGACCAGCACGAGCGCCGCACCGATCGCCGCGGGCGCACGCCACTCCGGCGCGCCGACCACGCCCATCACCCACGGCATCACGAACGCGGCCGCGACCGCTCCGAGCAGCACGCCGATGAGCCCGGCGGCCGTGCGGAGCAGTCCGGCGCGGTAGCCGTTCACGACGGCGCCGATGAAGAGGAGCACGAGCAGTACGTCGAGCAGCAGGCTCCAGTCCATGATCCTCCGTTCATCGGCGCGATGATCGTCGTCGCGAACCTCCAGCCTGCGGCATCCGGCTCGGAGCATGCTGCGAACGATGTCCGCGCAGCCCGCCCCGTTCAGGGAATCCCACCACCGATCGCACCCTCGGCCGCTGCCCGTCGTGGCCGCCGCACAATCGCCCGGCCCCCGCGCGACCCGGTCGGTTAGCCTCGGAGGGGTCGCGATCGTCGGCCGATCACACGATGAGGAGTGACATGCGCGTCGGGATGTTCCTGAACTATGCGGGCGGGTTCCGCGAGGCGGCCGACGAGGTCGCCGAGCTCGAGCAGGCGGGCGTCGACCTCATCGCCGTTCCCGAGGCGTACTCGTTCGACGCCGTCAGCCAACTCGGATTCCTCGCGGCCCGCACGTCGAAGATCACGCTGGCCTCCGGCATCCTGCAGCTCTACACGCGCACGCCCACCCTCACGGCGATGACCGCCGCCGGCCTCGACTACGTCTCGAACGGCCGCTTCGAGCTCGGCATCGGCGCCTCGGGCCCCCAGGTCATCGAGGGATTCCACGGCGTGCGCTACGACGCGCCGCTCGGCCGCACCCGCGAGATCATCGACATCTGCCGCATGACGTGGCGGCGCGAGCCCGTCGTGCACCAGGGGCGCAACTACTCGATCCCGCTGCCCGCGGGCGAGGGCACCGGCCTCGGCAAGCCGCTGAAGCTCATCAACCACCCCGTGCGCGACCGCATCCCGATCACGGTCGCCTCGCTCGGCCAGAAGTCCGTCGAGCAGACCGCCGAGATCGCCGACGGCTGGCTGCCGATGTTCTTCCACCCCGAGAAGGCGACGGATGTCTGGGGCGACGCGCTCGCCGCAGGCACGGCGAAGCGGTCGGCCGACCTCGCTCCGCTCGACGTGTTCGCGAGCCCCGCGCTCGCCATCACCGATCGTCCGGAACTCGCGGCGATGGCCCTCGCCTCGGTGAAGCCGCAGCTCGCGCTCTACGTCGGCGGCATGGGTGCCCGCGGCAAGAACTTCTACAACGACCTCATCTCGAGCTACGGCTTCGAAGCGGATGCCGCGCGCATCCAGGACCTCTACCTCGAGGGTCGGCGCGACGAGGCGATCGCGGCCGTGCCCGACGAACTCGTGCGTGCGATCTCGCTGATCGGATCGGCATCAGAGGTCACCGAGCGGGTCGAGGCGTTCCGTGCGGCCGGGGTCACGACGCTCGCGGTCACGCCCCTCGCGCGCGACTCGGCGGAGCGCGTGGCGCTCATGTCGGGGTTCCGTTCGATCGTCGGCTGAATCCTGCGTCGATCGAGGGTGTTGCAGCGTCGAATCGGCGCCGCCTCGGTCGCGTATGGTCGCTCCTCTGCGTGATCGCGCTCTCACGTGGAGGAGCGTTCGACGCTCGCCCGGACTTCCGCAGGATCAGGCGGAAAAGTCCCCGGAAAACACTGGCGTTCGCGCGTGCAGGAGCGTACGGTGAGTCCCAATTCGCACGGAGTCGTGCGGACCAAGGGGACACTTGGGGAGGGGCCGTCGGGGCGGGAGCATTCGTTTCCTCGAGTGAGGGCGAACTCCCGCCAGACGGTGTTCCGGTTTCACGCCGGTCGGATTCGGTACTTCGATCTCGATTCCGGTATTTCGAGACTCTGGTTTCGCCGGTTCAGCAGTGGCGTTCTCGTCAGCTATGGCGGATTGACCCTCGCCCTACCAGCGGCCGAATGTCAGTAGCCTGACGCAAGATTCAGCCATGTCTGAATCCCGCTACTCGTCGCGCTGTCACGACACGGTCTGCTGCAAGTGGACACCGCCTGTCTTAGAGCGACAAGATGAGCCTGCGTCAAGTGCCCCCGGGGAATTCCGACATCCCGACCCGCTGATTAAAAGTCAGCTGCTCTGCCTCTGAGCTACGGGGGCGAGCTCATGTCCGAGAAACGGTGCACAAGCTGCAAGCAGTCTAAGCCAAACGCCGAGTTCAACGTCCGGCGAGGCTCGGCCGACGGTCTCCAGAACGTGTGCCGTGCCTGCAACCGCGAACGAGCTCGACGCTACTATGCCGAGAATCGCGAAGCCCATGTGCGGGTGATCGTCGCACGCAAGGCGATCATCCGGCGAGCGGCACTCGACGCGGTGGGCGACTACCTTTCGGTTCACCCTTGCGTCGATTGCGGTGAGGCGGACCTTCGCGTTCTCGACTTCGACCATCGAGAGCACGAGCACAAAGACGCCGAGGTCATGAGACTGGCGCAGGACGGATACTCGATCTCACGTGTCATGAGCGAGATCGCCAAATGCGACGTACGCTGCCGGAACTGCCATGCCCGGGTGACCTACGCACGTCAAGGTATGACGTGGCGAACCCGATACCTCGCGCGGCACACGGAACGCGAGATCGGGGGAGCGGAGTGATGCACACGGGCGGGCGTCGAGGCCGAGCGGGTAGCCTTGCGGCGATGGCTTCCGACGACTCCTTCCACCGTCCGACCAAGTTCCCGCCGCACAAGTTCGACGCGTTCCTGGGCGGCGAAGACCCTGCGCGGCTCAGCCGCATGGCGCATGACACCGCCGCGGCGCTCCTCGCGCGCGTGCGTGAAGACCCCGACCCGCAGGTGGTCGCCCGACTGATCTCGTACACCGACGAGCACGGCATCGACGCGATCGCCGAGCTGTGGTCCCAGGCCTCCGCGAAGAGCCTTCCGGGTGCGCTCTGGCGGGTCTACCTGCTGCGCACGCTCATCCACCAGGATCCGCAGGGGGTGAGCCTCGGGTACCAGCGCGGTGCCGAGGTGTCGCACACGATCGACCAGGTCGTCGCGGGTGCGCCCGCTCCGGCCGGGCCCGACGAGGTGCGCGCGCTCGCCGACCGCATCCTGCACGGCCTGTTCGTGGGCGACTTCGCGGTCGCGCTCGATCGGGCGGCCGCGTTCTGCCGCCTCGTCGCCGTCGGGTACACGAGCCTTGCCGATGACGCCGACGCCGCCGACCACGTGCATCCCGACCGGCCGCGCGAGCTCACGCAGCGGGCGCTGCGGCTCACCCAGCTCGCCGACGAGCTCGTCGCCTGCGCGCGGCTCTGGCGGCGCGACGCGCTCGACTGAGCCGGTCGCTCGCCGGCACGGCCCGCGTTGTGCGTACCGTCCGGCGATCGGGCGCTTCGATCAGGCGATGTCGAGCGCCATTCGCCGCCGCCACGCCGCGTACGACCAGACGGCGAGGGCGAGCATCGGTCCCCAGTACCAGAACGGCAGCACGAGGTTGACGAGGAGCGGGCTGACGGGATCGCCCGGGTCGCCGATCCCCGACACGAGCATGGGGCTCGCCGACACGCAGAGGATCCCGGCGGCGATGGCCCCCGGAACGACCGCGGTCGCCGTGGGAACGGTGCGGCCGCCGATCCGCGGCATCCAGCGCGGGAACCGCAGGCCCCACGGCAGGATGAGGCCGAGCGTGAGCACGCTCGCGGTGACCGCACCGGCGCCCAGCATCAGGCCGGTGGTGAGCATGGGTGCCGTGATCTGCGCGGTGTCGGCCGGACCGAATAGCGGCCACGGGGTCAGCCAGGACGCCCGCGCGACGGCGTAGGGGAGCGGGCCCGCGGCGGCGAGGATCGTGAGCAGCCTGCGGTGCCGCACGAGCCGCGCCTCGAAGCGCCGTCCGCCTCGTGTACGACCGACCACGACGATGGCGATCACGGCCCAGGCGAGCATCGCGGCGACGGTCGCGGCGATGACGGCGAGGTTCAGCGCGTCGTCGACCAGCGCAGCACCGAACGCGGTGGCGAATTCCACGATGCCGTCGACGGTGACCCCGGCCCAGGCGGATGCCGCGATCAGCACGATGACGCCGCCGAGCACCGGCAGGCCGAGCCGAGGCGCTCGGAAGGGGAGCACGGCGACCGTGACGAGCCCGGCCGCGACCGCGGCGGCACCGAACACGTAGCCGGCGAAGGCGATGACGTGGACGCTGCCGAGGGTGACCGAGAGCGCTGCGGCGAGTACGACGCCACCGGGAGCGGCGATCCCGACCGGGTCGGCGCGCCGCCCGAGGAGCAGGGTCACCCCGAGCAGGATGCCGACGAGGCCGATGCCGAGGACTGCTCCCGCCACCGCGACCGGGCCGAGCACGGAGGAGACGAGGCTCGTCATGTCGCCGCCCGCGAACGGGTTGAGGCCGGGGGAGAGGAGCCAGACGAGCCCCAGGCCCGCGATGGCCGATGAGGTGACGAGTGCCGCCGATGCCAGCGCACGAACGTGCGGGTGCGCTCGGTCGCGTTCGAGGACCGCCGTCGATCGGGCGTCTGCCTCTGGAGGTGTCGAGTGCATGATGGTTCAGGGTCCTTCCGGATGCCGCCCGACCGCCGTGTGCGATCGGGAGGCGCTCAGCGTCGCAGTCGAGGTCGCACTGCCACCTCACCCGAACGGACGAGATGTCGCCTGATGCGGCCGGGTAGCGTGGAGCGCGAAATGGGTGCGTCGTCCAGTCCTCGGTCCACCTCGTCCGCGGCCTCCCGCGAGGCGCCGTTCGACATGTCCACCGCAGCCATCGGCGGCTCGAAGGAGGCCCGGCCACCGTCGACCGCCGACTGGGTCTGGGCGGCCGCCTGTGCCGCGGCACTCCTGCCGGTGACCGTCGTCGAACTCGTTCGCGAGGCCGGCTCGGCGCCCGATGGCGTCTGGCTCGCCGCCACGATCTCGCTCTTCGTCGTGCTGCACCTCCTGGTGGTCGCGCGCCGCCGGTCGCCGCGCCTGGTGCTGTTCGCGGCATCCGCCGTGATGCTCCTGCTCGCGGCGGCGAGCCTGCCGGGCACGTCCTCGATCGCGGTGTTGCTGCCGAGCAGCGCCGCCTACCTCGTCTTCGTCTTCACGGCGGCGGCGAGTGACGATGGGTTGGCGGATGTCTCGGCCATCGTGCTCGGCCTGCTCGGCGCCGGACTCATGACCTCGGTCGCCTTCGCACATGGCCCGGTTCCCGAGCCCTGGGTGCTCGTCGCGCTCTGCGGCTTCCTCGTCGCCTCGATCGCCGCAGCGTGGGCCCTTGGTCGATATCGCCGGGAATCGCGGAGGAAGCGGGCCGCTCAGGAGTTCGGGCGGCGGCAGTCCATCGAGTTGCGGCTGCAGGGTGAACGCGCGTCCGTCGCCGACGAACGTCGTCGCATCGGGCGCGAGTTGCACGATGTCATCTCGCATTCGCTCGCCGTGATGGTGACCCAGGCCGAGGCGTCGCGGGTGCTGCTCGATCGTGACGAGGCGCGGGCGCGCACGGCGATCGAACAGGTCGTCGCGACGGGTCGAGCGGCCATGACCGACATGCGCGGCCTCCTCGGGGTGCTCGTCGACCCGCCCGCCGACGACGACGCACCGAGGCCTGGGCCCCGCGAGCCGAACCCCGGACTGGGCGACCTGACCGCGCTCGTGGAACGAGCCGGGGCGCCGGGGCGGCGCGTGGCCCTCGTCGAGACCGGCGACCCGCTGGCGGTGAGTCCCGGCACCGAGCTCGCCGTGTACCGCGCGGTGCAGGAGTCCCTCACGAACACGCTGAAGCACACCGATCCGCCCACGTGCAACGAGGTGCGGCTGGGGTGGGCCGCCGACGAGCTGGTGGTCGAGATCGTCGACGACGGACCGTCGACGCTCGGGGAGCCTGCCGCGGCCGGCAGCGGCATCCGGGGCATGCGCGACCGCGTCGAGCGGCTCGGCGGCCGGTTCGAGAGTGGACCGCTCGACGGCGGCGGCTGGCGGATCCGGGCCTCGTTCCCCGTCGGAACGGAGGTGCCGCCCGATGTCCGATGACCCCGAGCAGCCGCGCATCAGGGTCGCGATCGCCGACGACCAGGAGCTCATCCGCTCCGCGGTCGGGGCGATGGTCGAGGTGCACGACGACCTCGAGCTCGTCGTCTCGGCGGCCGACGGTGCAGAACTCCTCGAATCGGCTCGCGCTCGCCGGGTCGACGTGGTGTTGATGGACATCCGGATGCCGCGGCTCGACGGCATCGCGGCGACGGAGCGACTGCTCGACGCGCAGGCGGGCGTTCGCGTTCTGATCCTCACCACCTACGACCTCGACGAGTACGTGTTCGCTGCGATCCGGGCGGGCGCGAGCGGGTTCCTCACGAAGGACGCCTCGAGCGACGAGCTGGCGGAGGCGATCCGTGCCGTCCATGCGGGCGACGCCGTCGTCGCCCCGCGGGCCACGGCGAGCCTGCTCGACTTCGTCGCCCGTGCGCAGCGACCTGTGGATCCCGACGTCCTGCTCGCCCCGTTCACGCCCCGCGAACGCGACGTGCTGATGGAGGTGCTGACCGGTGCCACGAACGACGTGATCGCCGATCGGCTGTTCCTGACCGGCAACACCGTCAGGACGCACATCGCGTCGATCCTCGCGAAGCTCGGGCTGCCCGATCGCGTGCACGTCGTCATCTGGGCCTTCGAGAACGGCCTCGCCGGACGCGAGCGCCGCCGGGGGTAGCCCGGGGCCGTTCCGTTCCGCTCCGGCGGGTGGATCCGGGCTCAGGGCCGGGTGCGGAATAGAGCTGTCCCGAGTCTCGTTTACACTTGACGTGGCCGGCCGCAGTAACCCCGGGCTCCAATATTCGCCGCTCCGAGCGGCCTCGCGCCGAGAGGCGTTCCTGCGGCCGGCCTCTTCATGCCCTCAGGTGAATCCCGGGGTGTGATCCCGGGTCCCGGCGCCCGGCGCCTCCGCGTTCAGCCGTTCGCCGCGGTCGCGAGCCGTTCCCCGGCGACGTCGCTCCACTCCGTGATCCGCCGCTCCAGATCGGTGCGTCCGACGCGACCAGCGGGGGAGTGCGTCTCGACGAACCGGCCGGGGCGCACGCGCGCATCCGTCGCCCAGATCTCGTCGAGGCGGTCGTCGGCGGTCGCGTCGCCGGCGTCGGCGCGTTCCGTGAGGTCGGCGAGCAGGTCGGTGAGCGCGAGCTGGTCCGCGTCGAGCTCGTCGCCGGGGAACGCCATGGCACCCCAGCCGTCCCAGAGCAGCAGCTCGCAGCCCTGCCGATGAGCGAGGTCCGAGATGACGTAGCGGTGCACGAAGGAGGGACCCCAGTACGGGGTGTCAGGCCCGACCCCGTGGTCGGCGAGGTCGGTCAGGCCCGCGCGGTACGCGCCCCAGGCCTCCGCGGCCGTGCGGAATCCCGAGGCGTCGCCCCGCGGCAGGTCGTCGACGGCGAAGTCGTACGCGGCCGGGTCGAGCTCCGGGTCGAAGCGCCGCCAGCGCCGGCCCGCGGCATCCCATCGTTCCGCGACGACGTGGTCGCTGGAGTAGCCGGGCGTGAAGTACCCGGCGAACCCGAGCCGGGTGCGCGCGGGCACGCCGTGCTCGCGCAGGATCGCGACGGCGAGCAGCGAGTGGTCGCGACAGCATCCGCCGAGCCGGCACGCGCCGGGTCGCGGCAGCCCGAGCGCGCCGGGCCGGCGCTCGGCGAGGGCTTCGAGCTGCGAGGCGACCCAGCGGCGGTCGATGTCGGCCAGCTGTTCGGGTCCGACGCCGCCGGGCGTCGCACGGTAGTGGTCGATGACGTTCTCGACGGTGCGGTGCAGTGCGGCGAAGTCGATCCCGCTCTCGCGCAGCAGCTCGTGGTGCGCGCCGGGGTCGGTGAAGGGGGAGTGCTCGCGGTACCGGTCGAGGCGCGCGCCTGCGGTCGGGTGCGTGCGAGTGAGGTGGTCGGTCATGTCACGAGTGTGGGGTCCGCCCCTGGGGCGGAGTCAAGTGCCGTTCCGGATGCCGCGGGCCGGCGGAGGCGCAGCGGCTCAGGCCTCGCGTTCCGACGTCGCGACCGGTGTCGCGATCGGCGTCGCGATCGTCGCCACGACGGCGCCCGCGTCGGTGGACCACGGCCGCTCGTACAGCTCGCGCGGAGCGCCGGCCGCGCCGCCGTGCCGATCGGCCGCCCGGGCGAGCGCGTCGTAGAACCGCAGTAGGGCTGGGTAGACGAGTTCGGCGGCGGTGACCTCGATCGCGACGAGGCTCGTCGCGGGCTGCATGCGCAACACGATCTCGCCGGCAGGGTCGCACGAACCGGAGTACGGCACCGCGGCCTCGACGCGCCCCGGCAGGCCGAAGCCGACGGGCTCGTGGAAGATCAGGTGGTGTGCGTCGAGCGGACGTGCGCCCTGTTCGGCGAGGTGGCGCCGCAGGGCGATGACGTCGGCGATGCTCGTCGGCACGAGGTCGCCCTGTTCGACCACGCGCGTGATCGACGCGACCTTCTGCCCGTCGCGGTGCACGACCCGCACGCGGGCGGCGACCGCGCTCGCCGCGGCCCGGTCGAGGTGCGACCTCGCCGCGTCGTCCGCCACGACGTCGACGACGTGGCTCCGCTCGGCGAAGGCGGCGCGCTCGGCCGACCACCAGGCGGTGAGGTCGCCGCGCAGGCGGTCGGGCGAGGCGTCGAGCATCTCGTGCACCAGCGCGAGCGGCATGCCGACGAGTCGCAGCGCCTGGATCGAGCGCGCCCTGGCGAGCTCGGCCTCGCCGTAGCGTCGGTATCCCGTTACGGGGTCGACGGATGCCGGCAGGAGCAGCCCGCTCGCCTCGTAGACGCGCAGCGCCTTCAGCGAGAGGCCGGAGGCTCGGCTCAGCTCCCCGGTGCCGAGTTCGCGCATGGGTCGACGCTAGCGCGCGCGACCACGGGAGGCGAGGCCGCCGGAGGTCGGACGGCGAGCGCCGGGCGTGCGGCCTGCAGGCAGGCCGGCCCGCGGCATCCGCGTAGCATCGAGGCATGACCGTCACCCTGCTGCTCGAGCCGCTGCCCGCGGATGCCCGTGTCGACGACCTCGCGTCGACCTTCCGCGAGGTGCCGGCGGATGCCCCGGCCCTCCGGGTCGGCGAGCTCTCGACGCAGCGCGGCGACGGCGTGTTCGAGACGATCTCGGTCGCGAACGGGCACGCGCAGGAGACCGGGCCGCACCTCGATCGCCTGCGCAACTCGGCGGTGATCTGCGAGCTGCCAGAGCCGAACCTCGCGCAGTGGCGTGCCGCGATCGCCCGTGCGGTCGAGCTGCTGCCCTCGACGGGCGAGTTCGCGCTGAAGCTCGTGCTGAGCCGCGGCGTCGAGCACGGTCCGGCGCCGACCGCCTGGCTGCACGCGGCACCGGCCGCCGACTTCAGCCGCCCGCGCGAGCAGGGCATCAGCGTGGTCACCCTCGATCGCGGCTACGCGCACGACGCCGCGGCCCAGGCGCCGTGGCTGCTGCTCGGCGCGAAGACGCTGAGCTACGCGACGAACATGGCGGCGCTCCGCGAGGCGCACCGTCGCGGGGCCGACGACACGATCTTCGTCTCATCCGACGGGTTCGTCATGGAGGGGCCGACCTCGAGCGTGCTCCTGCGGCACGGCGAGGTCTACTCGACTCCCGCACCGTCGGGCGCGATCCTGCACGGCACCACGCAGATGAGCCTCTTCGACCACCTCGCCGAGACGGGTCGGCAGACCGAGTACCGCGACATCCGCGTCGACGAGCTCGGCACCGCCGATGCGCTCTGGCTGGTGTCGAGCGTGCGTCTCGCGGCCGGCGTGACCGAACTCGACGGCGCGGCGTTCCCCTTCGATGCCGAGACGACGAGGGCGTTCAACGCCTACCTGCTCGAACCGCGGGACTGAGCCGCGAGAGCGTTTGCACGCCTGCGACGTCGGAGGGCGTTCCTCCGGCGTCCCCTGAACGGGGAATTGCGCTCAGGTGAATTCCCCCTCGACGCGCGTTTGTAAACGTTGCTAACATAACCGCACGCGATCAGTGAAGTGAGCGAGCGGAGGGCCGATGCAACCCATGGACGAGACTTCACGCACGCAGCCACGCCACCGCTCGAACGTCGAGGCCTTCGAGAGCTCGAACGCCATCATCGAGCTCCTCGCTCGCCACCGAATCGTCGTCGCGCCGCATGTCGCCTCGCGGCTCGGCCTCGGACTCGGCGGCGATGCCGACGCGATCATCGAGGTCGCCGCGCTGCTGCGCGCGGCCCAGCGACTCGGACTCGCGGTGCTGCCCGACCCGCTCCCGCTCGTGCCGGCCGTCTCGGCGGCCATCGAGCCGCACGCCGCGAGCCTCGCACCCTGGGAACGACAGGTGCTCGTCATCGCCGCCGTCTGCACCGACGACCGCATCGACGTGCTGCTCGCCGCGAGCGGGCGCTCGATGTCCGAGCTCGTCGGCGGGTTCCTCAGCCGGCACCTGCTGCTCGTGGCCGGCCACTTCGCCTTCGCCGATCCGCGCATGCGCGTCTGGGCGCACGCCGAGGCGTCACTCGCCGAGCGCACGGCCGCGCATGCGTCCCTCGCCGACGCGTACCGCGCGCTCGGCGTCGACGACCAGGTCGTCTGGCACCGATCGCTCGCCACGCTCGAGGGCTCGCCCGACCTGGTCTCGCCCCTGCTCCGGCTCGCCAGGCGAGCGGATGCCGCGGGCGAAGCCGAGCGCGCGCACGCGATCGCCCGCGAGGCCGAGAGCCACGCGTCGGGGGCCGGAGCCGTGCTCGCACGTCGAGTCGCGGGAACCGCTGCGCTGCACGGCGGCTTCGTCGACGACGCGGAGCGCTGGCTCGGCGCCGTGCTGAGCCACGGTGACGACGACAGCCGTGCGGCCGTGCTCGGCGACTACCTGGTGGCGACGGCGCTGCTGCACGGCGACGTGGCCGAACCCGAGCTCGACGCGCAGCTCGAACGTGCCGTCGAGCCCGAACTCTTCGACACTGCCGCCACGAGGCGACGCCTGCAGTCGCTCGTGCGCGCGATCGCGATCGCGGCGGGCCTGCTCGCGGAGCGCGGCGCGGCGCAACGGGCGGCACGTCGCCTCGACCAGGCGCGTGCGCTCATCGAGCGGCACGGCCTCGTCACCGACGACTGGATCGTCGGGCGAGCGTGGTGCGCGCTCTTCGCGGGCGACGGGCGCGAGGTCGAGGCCACCGGGCCCCTGGCGCCCGTGGTGGGCGGCCTGCACGCCATCACGATGGCCCTCGAGGTCGGACTCGCCGGCGACCCCGCTGCGGCGATGCGATGGCTCGGCGCATGCCGCGAGGTGCCGCGCGACCGGCATCCCGCCGACGGGAGCTTCGAGCGGTCCCCGCTGCTGCGCGCCGAGCGCGCCGTCGCGATCGCGCTGCTCGACCTCTGGGCCGGCGAGGTGCAGCGAGCGGCGAACGGGCTGCGCCAGGCCGCGTGCGACCTGCCGGTGGCGCTGACCTTCGGCGGACTCGGTGCGGCCCTCGCGCGCCGGCTCGAGCTCATCGAGACCGGCGAGATCGGGCCGTGGGCGCGCGCCGTCGAGTCGAGCCTGCCGCAGTCGGCGTCCGGCGTGCGCCGCGAGGACCTCATCGATCGCGCCGTCGAGGCGCACCTGCACGGCCGGCGCGCCGAGGCCGAGACGCTCGTGGCGCTCGCCGACGAGCGGGCGCGCGGCGGCTTCGGCTGCGGGCTGCACATCCCCGGACTCGACGCCGCGGCCGAGCACGCCTCGCCGTCGTCGCGCGGGGCCGAAGCCGTCGGCATTGCACGGCGTCCGCCCGACGCGCGTCTCGCGAGCGAACTCCGGCACCGCATGCGCGGCATCGACCGCGCCGGCTTCGATGCCGAGTACGACGCGGTCGCCGCGAGTGCGCGCTCGATCCGCTCGCCTTACGAACGTGCACGCACGGAGCTCATGCTCGCGCGCGCCTGCGCGGCCTTCGGCGCCGCCGACCCGGCGGGCCGGCACCTCGTCGCCGCCGAGCACCTGTTCGCCGATTGCGGTGCCGTCGGCTGGCTTCGCGCGGTCGCGGCCGAGCGGGTGGCGCAGCTCACCGCGCACCGGGTCGTCTCGTCGGCCGCCGATGTGCGCATGGCGGTCGGTGCGGTCGACGGTGCTCCGAGACCCGGGGTGACGCCCTGGTCGTCCTCGACGACGGCGCCGGACTCGTCTCCCGCAGGTGCTGCGCAGACCGCGCCGGTCGAGGCCGCCACGCCCGGCGTGCGCTCGACGGCACGGCCCGCGCCCGCCCCTGCGAGCGAGCGGACGACCCTCGAACGCGCGGCCGCGGCATCCGACGATCGAGCACCCGACGACGTGCTCGGCGAGTGCCGCACGGCGTGGGCCGAGGTGCTCACCGACCGCGAGCTCGAGGTCGCGATGCTCGTCGTCGAGGGCTGCTCCAACCGCGAGGCCGCGTCGCAGCTCTACGTGTCGGTGCGCACCGTCGAGGTGCATGTCGGACGGGTCTTCACCAAGCTCGCGGTGCACTCGCGGGTCGAGCTCGCCGTGCTCGCGCACCGTATGCACGGGCGCCTCTCGACGTCGCGTACGTAGTCCTGCGTATGCGTGGATGTGCTGATTCGCCCGGCCGTCCGCCGTCGTAGCGTCGGGCTGCCCGCGTCCATGCGGGAGACCTCTCGACTCAGACAGGAACGACATGCGAACTCCCACTCTCACGCGAACGCGGCTCGCGACCGCCGTCGCCGGGGTCGGTCTGCTGCTGGCGGCGTTGATCCCCGCGACGATCGCCAACGCCGCCGAGGCCTGCGCCCCGGCGTGGAATGCCACGACCGCATACTCAGGTGGCGCCAAGGCGTCGTACCAGGGCGCCAACTACACCTCGAAGTGGTGGACCCAGAACAACGTGCCCGGCACCGAGCAGTGGGGCCCGTGGACGAGCAACGGCGCGTGCGGCACGACGACCGAGCCGACGCCGACCCCGACGCCGACGCCGACTCCCACGCCGACGCCGACGCCGACGCCGACCCCCACGCCGACGCCGACTCCCACCCCGCAGCCCGGCACCCCGTGGACCGCGAACCCCGACGAGAAGTGCCGCCCCGACGGCCTCTACCAGACCCCGGGCGTCGACGTGCCCTACTGCACGATCTACGACGAGCAGGGCCGTGAGAAGCTGCCGAACGGCTTGAAGAACCGCGTCATCGGCTACTTCACGAGTTGGCGCACCGGCGTGAACGGCGCCCCCAGCTACCTCGCGAGCGACATCCCGTGGAAGAAGCTCAGCCACATCAACTACGCCTTCGCCCACATCGACGGGCAGGGCAAGGTCTCGGTGAACCAGGGCGTCGCCGGCAACGCCTCGACCGACCTCACCTGGCCCGGCGTCGCCGGTGCCGAGATGGACCCGACGCTGCCGTACAAGGGGCACTTCAACCTGCTCACGAAGTACAAGAAGGCGAACCCGGGCGTGAAGGCGCTCGTCTCCGTCGGCGGCTGGGCCGAGACCGGCGGCCACTTCGACGCCGCGGGCGACCGCGTCGCCGACGGTGGCTTCTACACGATGACCGACTCGCAGGCGAAGATCGACACGTTCGCCGACTCGGCCGTGCAGTTCATCCGCACCTACGGCTTCGACGGCGTCGACATCGACTACGAATACGCGAACAGCAACGGCAAGGCCGGCAGCCCAGACGACTTCTCGTTCTCGGAGCCGCGTCGCGCGAAGCTCTGGGCCGGCTACGAGTCGCTCATGAAGACGCTTCGCGAGAAGCTCGACCGCGCTGGTGCGGCAGACGGCAAGCACTACCTGCTCACCGTCGCGGCACCGGCATCCGGATGGCTGCTGCGCGGCGCCGAGGTCTACCAGGTGACCCCGTACCTCGACTACGTCAACATCATGAGCTACGACCTGCACGGCTCGTGGAACGACTACGTCGGCGGCAACGGCCCGCTCTTCGACGACGGCAACGACCCGGAGCTCGCGGCCGGCGGCGTCTACGGCGCCTACAGCAACATCGGCTACCTCAACACCGACTGGGCGTACCACTACTTCCGCGGCGCGATGCCGGCCGGCCGCATCAACGTCGGCCTGCCGTTCTACACGCGCGGCTGGGACGGCGTGCAGGGCGGAACGAACGGCCTCTACGGCAAGGCGCCGCTCGCCGACCAGACGAAGTGCCCAGCTGGCACCGGCCCCTCGACCGGCGGCACCTCGAAGTGCGGTAACGGCGCGGTCGGCATCAACAACCTCTGGCATGACCTCGACAAGACCGGCGACGAGGTCGGCGCAGGCGCGAACCCGATCTGGCACGTGCTGAACCTGCAGAAGGGCGTCGTCGGCGACTACACGTCCGCCTACGGTGCGCCGTCGACCATCACCGGCTCGTACACGCACCACTTCGACTCCGTGACGAAGACCGAGTGGTGGTGGAACGCGACCACGAAGACGTTCCTCTCGGGCGACTCGAACCAGGCGATCACGGCGAAGGCGGACTACATCGCCGACAACGGCATCGGCGGCGCCATGATCTGGGAGCTCGCGGGCGACTACGAGTACAACGCCCAGAAGGGGCAGTACGAGATGGGATCGACCCTCGTCTCGCTGCTGCACGACCGCTTCGCGGCCTCGACGCCCTACGACGCCACGAAGGCCAACGTCGCGATGCCGACGAAGGCGATCGACCTGCAGCTGTCGTTCGGCGAGTTCGCGCTCGGCGACAACAACTACCCGATCAACCCGAAGGCGACCTTCACGAACAAGTCCAAGACCGCGATCCCGGCGGGGTCGACGATCACGTTCGACACCGCGACGAGCGACACCGGTGCGCTGGGCGAGCAGGGCGGCTGGGGCATCACCAAGGTGTCCAGCGACCACACGGGTTCCAACGTCGGAGGCCTCAAGGGCGACTTCCACACCTACACGGTCAAGGTGCCGGCGGGCGGCATCCCCGCGGGCGGCAGCGTCTCGACGAAGTTCTCGTGGCGCCTCCCGATGACGCAGATCTCGAACCTGCGCGTGAAGGTCGGCACCGAGACGTTCGCGACCCTCTACGACCTGCCTCGCGGGGTCACGGTCGTCGAGCCCTCACCAGGCTCCGGCGGCGGAACGGGCGGTGGCGGCGGCACGGGCACGTGCGACGCCCCGGCGTGGAGCGCCTCGGCGGTGTACACCGGCGGCCAGCAGGTGTCGTACGGCGGCTCCGAGTACACCGCGAAGTGGTGGACCCAGGGCAACACGCCGGGCACCAACGACGTGTGGGGCACCGCGACGGCCTGCTGAACACGTCCGGGCGGCGCAACTCACGCGTCGTCCGGATGCCGCGGGCGGGGGCGAGTCCATCGTCTCCGCCTGCTCCGGTCGCCGGCCGACCCCGGCATGCCCCCTGCCACGGCGGCGACCTTCTCGGAGCCGGGTACGTAGCACTACGTACCCGGCTCCTCGTCGTCGCCGCGAACATGTGGATCGTGCGGACGCCGCGACGCGGCATCCGCTCGTACCGTGACCTCGAGGGGCGCGACCGCGCCCGATCCTCCCTCGACGAAGGACACCATGCAGAGACAGAGAAGCACGCGACGGGGCATGCGCACGGCGCTCGCCACCCTCGCCACCGGCGCGCTGGTCGCCGGTCTCGCCGCGGTCGGGGCTGCGGCCCCCGCCGTCGCCGCCCCAGAGACGGCGCCGAGCGCCGTCAACGGCTATCGCAACGTCGGCTACTTCGCCCAGTGGGGCGTCTACGGCCGCGCCTTCCAGGCGAAGCAGCTCGAGACCTCGGGCACCGCCGCCGACCTCACCCACATCAACTACTCGTTCGGCAACATCAACCACCAGACCCTCGAGTGCTTCATCGCGAACAAGGCGCAGGGCACCGGGCCCAACGGCTCCGACGGCGCTGGTGACGCATGGGCGGACTTCGGCATGGGCTACACCGCGGCGAACTCCGTCGCGGGGGTCGCGGACTCGTGGGACCAGAAGCTCGCCGGCTCGTTCAACCAGCTCAAGCAGCTGAAGGCGAAGCACCCGAAGCTCAAGGTCATGATCTCGCTCGGCGGCTGGACCTGGTCGAAGAACTTCTCCAAGGCGGCCGCGACGGATGCCTCGCGCAAGAAGTTCGTGAAGAGCTGCGTCGACCTCTACCTCCGCGGCAACCTGCCGGTGATCGACGGCCGCGGCGGCACCGGCGCTGCAGCCGGCGTCTTCGACGGCATCGACATCGACTGGGAGTGGCCCGGATCGCTGAACGGCGAGGTGGGCAACCACGTCGACGTCGCGAACGACAAGGCGAACTTCAAGGCGCTGCTGAAGGAGTTCCGCACGCAGGTCGACGCGCTGACCGCCGAGAACGGGCACCCCTACCAGCTCTCGGCCTTCCTGCCGGCGAACCCCGGCGACATCGCGTCGGGCGGCTGGAACGACCCCGAGAACTTCCGCTACCTCGACTACGGCAACATCCAGGGCTACGACCTGCACGGTGCGTGGAACCCGACGCTGACCGGCCACCAGGCGAACCTGTTCGACGACCCGGCCGACACCCGCGCTCCGGCGCAGCGGTTCAGCGTCGACAAGGCCGTCAAGGAGTACCTCAAGACGGGCATCAACCCGAAGCAGCTCGGCATCGGCCTCGCGGCCTATGGTCGAGGCTGGCAGGGCGTGAAGTCCTCCAACGCCTGGGGCACCGCGACGGATGCCGCACCCGGCACGTGGGAGAAGGGCAACGAGGACTACGACAAGCTGAAGACCCTCGGCACCGAGTACTACGACGCCGCGCTCGGCGCCGCATGGCGGTACGACGGCAACCAGTGGTGGAGCTACGACAGCGTCAAGTCGACCACCCGCAAGTCGCAGTACATCGTCGACCAGGGCCTCGGCGGCGGCATGTGGTGGGAGCTCGACGGCGACCGCAACGGCGAGCTGATCGGCACGCTCGCCGACAAGCTCCGCGCGGCCAAGACCGGACCGGCGACGGATCCGGTGGGCCCGACCGGGCCGACGGATCCGACCGATCCCACCGACCCGACCGATCCGACGAACCCGGGCGACTGCGCCGCAGCAGCCTGGAACGCCGCGACCGTCTACACGGGTGGTCAGAAGGTGTCGCACAACGGCTCCGAGTACTCGGCGAAGTGGTGGACGCAGGGCAACACGCCCGGCACCAACGACGTCTGGGCGCTCGTCGGCTCGTGCACGACGACCCCGCCGACCACACCTCCGACGACGCCGCCCACCACGCCTCCGACGACGCCGCCGACCGACCCGGGCACCTGCTCGGCGACGGCCTGGTCGGCGACGGCCGCGTACAACGGCGGCGCAGTGGTGAGCCACCAGGGCTCGACCTATAAGGCCAAGTGGTGGACGCAGGGCAATACTCCCGGGGCCGAGCAATGGGGGCCGTGGGCCCTCCAGGGCGCGTGCTGACGCACCTGCCGACGTCGGTCGGGTAGCGCGCACCGCGTCTCGAGATCGACGGCAAGCCGAGAACACCGGATGCCCCGGAGCGAGTTTCGCTCCGGGGCATCCGTCGTTCACTGCCGCCGCATCAGACGCGGCATCCGATCATCCGAAGCGGCCCGAGACGTAGTCCTCGGTCGCCTTCACCGACGGGTTCGAGAACATCGTCGTGGTGTCGTCGTACTCGATGAGCTTGCCGGGCTTGCCGGTGCCGGCGATGTTGAAGAAGGCCGTGCGGTCGCTCACGCGCGAAGCCTGCTGCATGTTGTGCGTCACGATCACGATCGTGTACTGCAGCTTGAGCTCCTCGATGAGGTCCTCGATGGCGAGGGTCGAGATCGGGTCGAGGGCCGAGCACGGCTCGTCCATGAGGATCACCTCGGGCGAGACGGCGATCGTGCGCGCGATGCAGAGGCGCTGCTGCTGGCCGCCCGACAGGCCGGAACCGGGGCGGTCGAGACGGTCCTTGACCTCGTTCCAGAGGTTCGCGCCGCGCAGCGACTTCTCGACGAGGTCGTCGGCGTCGGACTTCGAGATGCGCTTGTTGTTCAGGCGTACGCCGGCGAGCACGTTCTCCTTGATCGACATCGTCGGGAACGGGTTCGGGCGCTGGAAGACCATGCCCACCTGGCGCCGCACGAGCACCGGGTCGACCGCGGCGTCGTAGAGGTTGTTGCCGTCGATGAGCACCTCGCCCTGCACGCGTGCGCCGGGGATGACCTCGTGCATGCGGTTCAGCGTGCGGAGGAACGTCGACTTGCCGCAGCCCGACGGACCGATGAACGCCGTGACCGTGCGCGGCTCGATCTGGAGCGTGACGCCCTCGACCGCGAGGAAACTGCTGTAGTAGACGTTCAGGTCGTTGACTTCGATGCGCTTTGACACTTGGGAGCTTCGCTTCTCTCTGGGCTCGGGAGGGGTTTCAGGTCTGGGGGTGGCGCGGCGTCAGCGGCCGGTCTTCGGCGAGAAGACCTTGGCGACGACCCGGGCGATGACGTTCAGCAGGGCGACGATGAGGATGAGCGTGAGCGCTCCGGCCCAGGCGCGGTCGATGTAGGCCTGGGTGTCGGCGCCCTGGTTGGCGTACTGGGTGTACACGAAGACGGGGAGGGTCATCATCCGCTCCGCGAAGAGGTTGTAGTTCATGCTCGTCGTGAAGCCCGCGATGATGAGCAGCGGGGCCGTCTCGCCGATGACGCGGGCGATCGAGATCATGACGCCCGTGATGATGCCCGCGATCGACGTGGGCAGCACGACCTTGAGGATCGTCAGCCACTTCGGCACGCCGAGGGCGTACGAGGCCTCGCGCAGCTCGTTGGGCACGAGCTTCAGCATCTCCTCGCTCGAGCGCACGACCACGGGGATCATGAGCACCGAGAGCGCGACCGAGCCGCCGAAGCCGAATCGGATGCCGGGGTCGTCGGTGATCAGTGCGAACAGCGCGAACGCGAACAGGCCGGCGACGATCGACGGGATGCCCGTCATGACGTCGACGAAGAACGTGATGCCGTGCTTCAGGCGCCCGCGGCCGTACTCGACCAGGTAGATCGCCGCGAGCAGGCCGACCGGCACCGAGATGAGCGCGGCCATGCCCGTGACGAGCAGCGTGCCGACGATCGCGTGCAGTGCGCCGCCGCCGGGGCCGACGACGTTGCGCATCGACTCGCTGAAGAACTGGATGTCGAAGCGGGGCAGCCCGTTCACGATGGTCGTGTACGTGACCGAGATGAGCGGCAGCAGCGCAATGGTGAAGGCGGTCGCCACGAGCGCGGTCACCAACCGGTCGGCCGCCTTGCGCGGGCCTTCGACGGCGCGGGAGAGCACCCAGATGACGACGACGTAGGCCACGACGCCGAGGAACACGGCGGCCGCGATGTTGAAGTCGGTGCCGCCCGCGATCGCCACCATCGCGAAGATCGCGGACATGACCGCGATGCACGAGACGAGCACGTAGACCGAGGCGTAGCGGGGCAGCTTTCCCGCGGTGAGCGAGTTCGAGACCGGCGTGCCGACCGGCGACTTCGGGGGCGAGGTGAGGACGCTCATCAGTTCGCTCCCGAGAATTCCTTGCGCCGGTCGACGATGTACCGGGCGATCATGTTGACGGCGAGGGTGATCACGAAGAGGATCAGGCCCGTCGCGATGAGGATGTTGACCCCGACGCCGTGCGCCTCGGGGAAGTTCAGCGCGATGTTCGCCGCGATGGTGGTCGGGTTCTGCGACTGCAGCAGGGCGAAGGAGATGATCGACGCGGGCGAGAGCACCATGGCCACGACCATCGTCTCGCCGAGTGCACGGCCGAGGCCGAGCATCGACGCGGAGATGATGCCGGGACGACCGAAGGGCAGAACGGAGAGCTTGATCATCTCCCAGCGGGTGGCGCCGAGGGCGAGGGCCGCCTCCTCGTGCAGCACCGGGGTCTGCAGGAAGACCTCGCGGCAGAGCGCGGTGATGATCGGCAGCACCATGACCGCGAGCACCACGGCGACCGTGAGGATCGTGCGCCCGGTGCCGGACACGGGGCCGGCGAAGAGCGGGAACCAGCCGAACCACTCGGTGAGGCTGGTGTAGAACGGCTGCACCGCGGGGGCGAGCACCGAGATGCCCCAGAGGCCGAAGACCACCGACGGCACGGCCGCGAGCAGGTCGATGACGTACCCGAGGCCCTGGGCGAGGCGGCGCGGCGCGTAGTGCGAGATGAACAGCGCGATGCCGAGTGCGACCGGGATCGCCATGATCAGTGCGAGGGCGGCGGCCCACAGCGTGCCGAAGACGAGCGGACCGACGTACTGCCAGAAGTTGTCGGCGTCGCCCTTGAAGTCCTCGGCTTCGGCCGTGAAGGCCGGCAGCGACTGGGCGACGAGGAAGATCGCCACGGCGGCGAGCGTGACGAGGATGAGGGAACCGGCCACGACCGTGGCGGTGGAGAACACCCGGTCACCGGGTCTGGCTTTCGCGGTGATCGCGGATGCCGGTGGGGCTGACGTCATGTCCGGGTCTTCCTGCGTGCATCGGGATGGGGAACTGGGCGGCGCTCGCGCTGGTGCCGACGCGCCAAGCCTGCCCGACCCGGTCGCCGCGCACAATGGCGGGCGACCGGGCCGGGCAGCGGGTGCTACTTGACGGTCTCGAGCGCGGCCGCGACCTTGTCCGACAGGTCGGACGAGAGCGGAGCCGAACCGGCCTGCTCGGCGGCGAGGGCCTGGCCGTCGGCGCTGGCGATGTAGCTGACGTACGACTTGACGAGTTCGCCCTGCGCTGCGTCGGCGTACTCCTGGCAGACGATCGCGTAGCTCACGAGCACCAGCGGGTAGTGCGTCGGGTCGGTCGTGGTGCGGTCCAGCGCGATCGCGAGGTCGTTCGCCTCACGGCCCTCGACCAGCGGCGACTCGGCGACGACGGCTGCAGCGGCCTCGGCCGTGTAGCCGACGAACTCGCCGCCGACCTCGAGGTTCGCGACACCGAGGTCTCCGGCGCGCGACGCGTCGGCGTAGCCGATGGTGTTCACGCCGTTGGTGACGGCGTCGACGACGCCCGAGGTGCCCTGGGCGCCCTCACCGGTCTGGTACGGGAACGGGTCGGCCGGCTCGGCGTCCCACACGTCGGGGGCCGTCTGGAACAGGTAGTCCGCGAAGTTCTTCGTGGTGCCCGAGTCGTCGGAGCGGTGCACGGCCGTGATGTTCGCGGCCGGCAGGGTCGCGTCGGGGTTGAGCGCGACGATCGCCGGGTCGTTCCAGGTGGTGATCTCGCCCTTGAAGATCTTCGCGATCGTCGCGGAGTCGAGGTTGAGCTCGTCGACGCCGTCGATGTTGAAGATGAGCGCGATCGGCGAGATGTAGACCGGGAGGTCGATCGCCGCGGTGTCGGGGGCGCAGGAGGCGAATTCGCCCGCGAGCTCCTCGTCCTTCAGGTACGAGTCCGAGCCGGCGAAGTCCACGCCGCCCGCGATGAAGCTCTCACGACCGGCGCCGGAGCCCGACGGGTCGTAGTTGATCGTGACGCCGGTGTTGGCCGTCTGGAAGGCTGCGATCCAGGCCTCCTGGGCGCTGCCCTGCGACGATGCGCCGGCTGCGTTGATGGTGCCCGAGAGCGTCGAGGCCGACTCCTCGGGAGCGGCGGCGCCGCCTTCGTTCGTGGCGCAGGAGCTGAGCGCGAGCGCGGCCGTGATGGCGACGACGGCGGGCACGCCGAAACGCTTGAGGTTCACGTGAGGTTCCCTTCCGGGGATTGAGTGCAGGTTGGGGCCGGGTGCCGACCCGCCTGCGAGGCTATGCAGCCTGCCTTACGAGCTTGCGCCACAGCGGTGAACGGAAGGTGAACGACCGCTGTCCGTCGCGGAAGTCCCGCGGATTTCCGCGGATCTCGGCTCCCCGGCCTCGCCTCATTCGTGGGAAGGGAAGGTGGTTCAGGCCTTCGGTGCGTGCGTCTCGATCGCGATGACGCCCGACCCGGAGTTCGTCTTGGACACGTGCACGACGCTGAATCCGCCGGGCTCGAGCTCGGCGGCATCCGTCACGTAGGAGCCCAACGGCGTCGACGTGGCGAGGGAGATCTCGCGGATGATCTCGGGCAGCACCGGGCCGTGGCTGCAGAGCACGACCGACCGGCCGGAGCGGATGCGCTTGCCGACGACGCCTCGGATGTCGGCATCGCCGCTCGCCCATGCATCCTCGCTGATGCCGGGCTTCAGCTTGACCTTGATCGACGTCGCGGCCGAGAGCGGTCGCACGGTCGTGACGCAGCGAATCGCGGGACTCGAGACGATGCGCTCCGGCCGCCACGCGGCGAGGGTGTCCGCGAGGGCCGCGGCCTGCGCGACGCCCCTGGCGGTGAGGGGCCTGGCGGAGTCGTCGCCCTTCCAGCCGCTGCGGGCGAGCGCCTTGCCGTGGCGCACCAGCAGGAGCGCGAACGTGCTCGTGACGCCCTGCTCGACGAGTGCCGCGAAGTTCTCGAGGATCTCGACATCCGGTGCGTACGTCAGGTAGCCGCGCGCACGCTTGATGGTGACCCATTCGAGCGCGGCGACCTCGGCGTTGGGCTTGAAGGTCGAATGCTGCAGGGCATGGTCGCTGACCTCGCCCGCCCAGTAGTGCACGACCTTCTCGCGCCCGCTCGGCATCATGTAGCGCGAGATGCCGAGCGGCACGCCGAGCGCGATCGCGAGCCCCGTCTCCTCCTGGATCTCGCGCACCGCGGTCTGGGGGAGCGTCTCGCCCGGGTCGACCTTGCCCTTCGGGATGGTCACGTCGCCGTGCACCGTGCGGTGGATGAGCAGCACGTGCATGCGGCCGTCGATGATGCGCCAGCACACGGCGCCGGCGGCGTACACCGCCGTCTCGGCCCTCATCGGCGTTGGCCTGATCGACTGCTGCGCTGGGCGATCTCGAGCATGAGCGAGGACTGCATGTCCTCGAGCGGCTGTCCGGACTCGTCGACCGCGCGCCTGGTCCACGTTCCGTCGCCGTCGAGGTGCCACGAGCTCGTCGTGTCGTCCATGGCGCGGTCGAACAGCGCGTTCACCTCGGTGACGTGGCCGGGGTCGGTGAGGCGCACGAGCGCCTCGACGCGACGGTCGAGGTTGCGGTGCATCATGTCGGCGGAGCCGATGTGGATCTGCGGATCGCCGGCGTTGGCGAACGAGAAGATGCGCGAGTGCTCGAGGTATCGCCCGAGGATCGAGCGCACCGTGATGTTCTCGCTGAGCCCGGGGATGCCGGGCCGGAGGCTGCAGATGCCGCGCACCCACACCTCGACCTTCACACCCGAGTTCGAGGCGCGGTAGAGCGCGTCGATGATGGCCTCGTCGACCATCGAGTTGACCTTGATGCGGATGCCGGCGGGCTTGCCGGCCTTCGCGTTGGCCACCTCGGCGGCGATGTGCTTCAGGAGCCCCTTGCGCAGGTGCAGCGGGGCGACGAGCAGGCGCTTGAACTTCTTCTCGATCGCGTAGCCGGACAGCTCGTTGAACAGGCGCGTGAGGTCCTTGCCGACCTGGTCGTCGGCGGTGAGCAGCCCGAGGTCCTCGTAGATGCGGCTCGTCTTGGGGTTGTAGTTGCCCGTTCCGATGTGGGAGTAGTGCCGCAGCGTGCCCTTCTCCTGGCGGATCACGAGCGCGAGCTTGCAGTGGGTCTTCAGGCCGACGAGCCCGTAGACCACGTGCACGCCGGCCTTCTCGAGCTTGCGCGCCCAGGTGATGTTCGCCTGCTCGTCGAAGCGCGCCTTGATCTCGACGAGGGCCAGCACCTGCTTGCCGGACTCGGCAGCGTCGATGAGCGCCTCGACGATGGGGCTGTCGCCCGACGTGCGGTAGAGCGTCTGCTTGATCGCGAGCACGTCGGGATCGGCGGCGGCCTGCTCGAGGAAGGCCTGCACGCTCGTCGCGAACGACTCGTAGGGGTGGTGCAGCAGCACGTCGCGCCGCGAGACGGCCTTGAAGATGTCGGCCCGCAGGTTCGTGTCGGACGGCTGCAGCTGCTGCGCCGTCACCGGCACGTGGATCGGGTAGTGCAGTTCGGGCCGGTCGAGGCGCGAGAGGTCGAAGAGGCCCCCGAGGTCGAGCGGCGCCGGGAGGCGGAAGACCTCCTGGTCGGTGACGTCGAGCTCGCGCACGAGCAGGCCGAGCGTGACGTCGTCCATGTCGTCGGTGACCTCGAGGCGGATGGGCGGACCGAACCTGCGACGCAGCAGCTCCTTCTCGAGCGCCTTGATGAGGTTCTCGGTCTCGTCCTCCTCGATCTCGACGTCCTCGTTGCGCGTGACGCGGAACACGTGGTGCTCGAGGATCTCCATGCCGGGGAAGAGATCGCCGAGGTGGTTGGCGATGAGCTCCTCGAGGGTGACGTACCTGGCGTTCTCGACCGACTCGGTCGGGTCGACGCGCACGAAGCGCGGCAGCATCTGCGGCACCTTGACGCGGGCGAACTCCTGCCGACCGGTGCGCGAGTTGCGCACGCGCACCGAGAGGTTCAGCGAGAGACCGGAGATATAGGGGAACGGATGCGCCGGGTCGACCGCGAGCGGCATCAGCACCGGGAAGATCTGGCTGGAGAAGTAGTCGCGGAGGTGGTCGCGCGCCTCGTCGCCGAGCGCGCTCCAGGTGACCACGCGGATGCCCGCCTCGGCCAGCGCCGGCTTCACGAGGTCCTGGTAGACGGCGGCGTGCCTGGACTGCAGTTCGTGCGCCTGCTTCGAGACGTCGCCCAGCACGTCGAGCGGGGCGCGGCCGACGTTCGTGGGCACCGCGAGCCCGGTGATGATGCGGCGCTTGAGGCCGGCCACTCGCACCATGAAGAACTCGTCGAGGTTCGAGGCGAAGATCGCGAGGAAGTTGGCTCGCTCGAGCACCGGCAGCGAGGAGTCCTCCGCCAGCTCGAGCACCCGCTTGTTGAACGCGAGCCAGCTCAGTTCGCGATCGAGGTAGCGCTCCGCCGGAAGGTCGGGGGCGCCTTCGATGTCGAACGGTTCGAAGTCGTCGTCGAAATCGCTCGACGTGCGGTCTTCGTCGAGTGCGCTGTCCGTGGTCATCCCCTCATAATGCCATTCGAGGCGATGGCGGCGATGAACACCGTGTCAACGGGTCGTGACGGGGGCGCCTTCGTCGTCTTCGTGCACGTTGAAGCGGTATCCGACGTTGCGGACCGTGCCGATGAGGCTGTCGAGATCGCCGAGCTTGGCGCGCAGGCGCCGCACGTGCACGTCGACCGTGCGCGTGCCGCCGAAGTAGTCGTACCCCCAGACCTCGCTGAGCAACTGCTCTCGAGTGAACACGCGCGACGGATGCGCCGCGAGGAATCGCAGCAGCTCGAACTCCTTGTAGGTGAGGTCGAGCGTTCGACCGTGCACCTTGGCGGAGTAGCTGGCCTCGTCGATCACGACGCCGGAGGTCTGGATGCGTTCGGACGGCTGCGTCGCCGCCGCGCGCCCGAGCGCGAGCCGGATGCGCGCGTCGACCTCGGCCGGGCCGGCGTGCTCGAGCACGACGTCGTCGACGCCCCAGTCGGGGGTGACCGCCGTGAGGCCGCCCTCGGTGACGATGAGCAGGAGCGGCGACGAGAGGCCGGTGGTGCGCAGGATCTGCGCGAGGGCCTTCGCCGCGGCGAGGTTCGTGCGCGCGTCGAGGAAGACGAGGTCCGATTCGGGCGCTCTGACCAGCTGCTCAGGCGAAGCGGGGATGATCCGCGTTCGGTGAGACAGCAGTGAAAGCGCCGGAAGAACTTCTTCGTTAGCCGCCGGCGACAGGATCAGCAACTGCGCCACGCACACACTCCAGGAGTAAGGTTCACCAAATACTACGGGACTGCACGAGCCCGGCGCTGACACGAAGAGGACGACATGCACGCGGAGACCGAATCGAACGGCGGATGGCTCTCGATCGGCGTCGTCTGGGCGATCGCGGTGGTCGGCTCCGTCATCGTGATCTCGCTCGCGTACGGCGGCACTCGGGCATGGTTCGGCGATGCCGACGCGCTCGGCGTCTACGACGCGCTCGGCGTGGTGCTCGCGACGAGCGTGGTCGGGGCGCTCGTGGCGCAGCTCGCGACGCGCCGGCCGCCGGGCTACGTGGTGCGCGCCAGCGCGAGCGTCGGCGGGGCGGTGCTGGTCGTGGGGATCGCCGCGATCATCGTGGCGCCGACCCTCGCGGCCTGAGCGGATAGACTCTGAGCATGTCGCAGCTGCTCGCTCTCGAACTCCTCTTCATCGGTCTGCTCGGTCTCGCGAGCCTCGCGATCGCATGGATCAGCGGTGTCGTGGTCTACAAGCTCTTCAAGGGACAGCGCTAGGCGCTGGTGAAGATGTGGCGATGATCGATCTCCCCGTCGACCTGCCGGCGGAACTCGTTCCGCTCTCGTGGCTCCTCGGGGTCTGGGAGGGCTCCGGCGTCCTCGACTACACGGTCGGCGACGAGAAGGTCACGCACGAGTTCGGGCAGCGCATCAGCTTCAGCCACGATGGCCTGCCGCACCTGAACTACACGTCGTACACGTGGCTGTTCCCGGCCGAGCCTGACGGCGACCCGCGTCCGCTCGCGACCGAGACCGGGTACTGGCGCATCGCGCGCGAGCTCGGCGACGGCGATCCCGGCCCGGCCCTGCTGCCCGGTGTCGGGGAGTCCCGCATCCGATCGGCCGACGACGTCGAGACGCTCCGCAACGCCGACGGCGGCTTCGACCTCGAGGTCTCGCTCGTGCACCCCGGCGGCGTCGCCGAGCTCTACCTGGGCCAGGTCAAGGGTCCGCGCATCGACCTCGCGACCGATGCGGTCATGCGTGGCGCCGGCGCGAAGGACTACTCGGCGGCGACCCGCCTCTACGGCCTGGTCGAGGGGCACCTGCTCTGGGCGTGGGACATCGCCGCCCTGGGGCAAGACCTTCGCACGCACGCCTCTGCCCGCCTCGCGAAGGTCGACTGATGTCCGCGTCTCCCTTCCTCTCGCTCCCCGGCGCCGTCCCGACCGAAGACGTCGACGAGGCCGTCGCCGGCCCAGGCCACTACGGCAACCCGATCGTCGAGCAGCGCCACCTCGAGCGCGGCACCGCGATCGTCGACCTCTCCGATCGCGGCATCGTCACGGTCACGGGTCCCGACCGCCTCTCGTGGCTGCACTCCATGGCCAGCCAGTCGTTCGCCCGCCTGCGTCCGGGCGAGAGCATCGAGGCGCTCTTCCTCGACGCATCCGGTCGCATCGAGCACGTGGTGCACGCCATCGACGACGGCGAGACGACCTGGCTCATCGTCGAGGGAGCGGATGCCGCGCCGCTGGTGTCCTTCCTCGACCGCATGCGCTTCATGCTCCGCGTCGAGGTCGCCGACCGATCGGGCGAGTTCGCCGTGCTCGGCGCGATGTCCGCGTCCGCGCTCGACGCGGCCGTGCCCGCCGCCTCGCCCGCCGGCGTCGCGCTCGACTGGAACGACCCGTGGTCGGCGCGCATCCCCGGCACGCACCGCTATGCGCGCGACGCGGGGCATCCGGCATCCGACTGGCACTTCATCGAGCGCATCGTCGCTCGCGAGGCCCGCTCCGAGGCGGCCGCAGCGGTGCGCGCCGGCCGCGTCGAGGTCGCAGGCTCGCTCGCCGCCGAGGCGCTGCGCATCGCCGCATGGCGTCCGCGGCTCGCCACCGAGGTCGACGAGCGGAGCCTGCCGCACGAGCTCGACTGGTTGCAGAGCGCGGTCGACCTCGGCAAGGGCTGCTACAAGGGCCAGGAGACCGTGGCCAAAGTGCTGAACCTCGGGCGACCCCCTCGGCGGCTCGTGCTCCTGCACCTCGATGGCAGCGACACCGTGCTTCCGGCCCCGGGCGACGAGGTCATCGGCGAGAAGGTGCGCCCCGAGCCGGCGCCGGGCGAGGCGCCCGAGCGGCGCGTCGTCGGCCACATCACGTCGAGCACCATGCACCACGAGCTCGGCCCGGTCGCGCTCGCGGTGATCAAGCGGCAGGTGCCGGCCGATCTCCCGCTGATCGTCGAGAGCCACGGCACGGATGTCGCGGCCGCCCAGGTCGAGATCGTGCCGGCCGAGGCGGCGTCCGCCGTCGACGTGCCGCGACTGCCGAGGCTCGGCTCGCGCCCCTGACCCGCGCCGTCAGCCGAGCGGGGCGACCGCCGACCACGGCACCGTCAACTCGCCGAGCCTGGCGCGGCGCGGGCCGCCGATGATCGGCCATCCCTCGTGGCGCAGCGTCGCGACGGTGGCGATCCACCGCTGCGACGGTCCGTAGACGGCCATCGCCGCGTGCGTGCGCCACGCGAGGTCGAGGTCGCCGAGCAGGGCGTGGATGCGCTCGCCAGGCACGTTGCGGTGGATGAGCGCCTTGGGCAGGCGCTCGGCGACGACCGAGGGCAGCTCAAGCCCGGAGCGGCGCAGGCTCACGGTGAAGGTGCGGGGGCCGGCCTCGCCGATGCCGACCCAACTCGAGACCCGGCCGAGTTCGTCGCAGGTGCCCTCCACGAGCAGGCCCCCTGGCGCGAGCCTCGAGCGCATCAACGCCCAGGCCGCCGCGACCTCCGACTCGTCGTACTGCCGCAGCACGTTGAACGCGCGGATCACCGCGGGCCTGGCGCCGCCGGCGACCGGCACCTCGAAGCCCCCGACCGCGAAGTCGACCTGGAGCCCCGGAGGGAAGTGCCGCTCGCCCGCGCGCACCCCGGAGAGCTGCTCGCGTGCGACGCGCACCCGCTCCGGCTCGATCTCGAGGCCGAGCACGCGCAGGCCCGGCCTGACATGCGCCAGTCGGGTGGCGAGCTCGAGCGTCGTGACGCCGCTCGCCCCGTAGCCGAGGTCGACGACGAAGGGGTCGACGGCGTGCAGGAAGGCCGGGTGCGCGGCGATCCAGCGATCGACGCGGCGCAGGCGGTTGGTGTTCGTGGTGCCGCGGGTGACGGTGCCCACGCGCTGCCCGGGTCGAAGCCGCCGGGGGTGGGGCGAGGCATCCGCGGGCATGCATCAAGTCTGCCAGCCGCGCGTGGCCGCGACATCCGCTCACGTGACGTCGATCGACGTGCGTCGAAGGCGGAGGATGCCTCACGGCTAGGCTGGAGTCATGCCTCACACCCTCGTGCTGCTTCGCCACGGCAACAGCGAATGGAACCAGAAGAACCTGTTCACCGGTTGGGTCGACGTTCGGCTCAGCGAACTCGGACGCACCGAGGCCGCCCGTGCGGGCGAGCTCCTCGCCGAGTCGGGCCTGCTGCCCGACGTGCTGCACACCTCGGTGCTCACCCGCGCCATCCAGACCGCGAACATCGCGCTCGACGTGGCCGACCGCGCCTGGATCGACGTGCGTCGCACCTGGCGCCTCAACGAGCGCCACTACGGTGCGCTGCAGGGCCTCGACAAGGCCGAGACGCTCGAGAAGTACGGCCCCGAGCAGTTCCAGCTCTGGCGCCGTTCGTTCGACGTGCCGCCGCCGGTGCTCGCAGACGACGCCGAGTACTCGCAGGTCGGCGATGCCCGATACGCCGACCTCGCCGATGACGAACTGCCGCGCACCGAGTGCCTGAAGGACGTCATCGACCGCATGCTGCCGTACTGGCACGACGGCATCGTGCCCGACCTCGCTGAGGGCAAGACCGTGCTCGTGACCGCGCACGGCAACTCGCTGCGCGCGCTCGTCAAGCACCTCGACGGCATCAGCGACGACGACATCGCCGAGCTGAACATCCCCACCGGCATCCCGCTCGTCTACGAGCTCGGCGACGACTTCACGCCGCTCGCGCCCGGGCGCTACCTCGACCCCGAGGCCGCAGCGGCAGGTGCTGCCGCGGTCGCCGCGCAGGGCAAGAAGTAGTCGCACCGCCTGCGGCCTCGATCCGGCCGGCACCATGACGAAGGGCGGGGGAGTGATCCCCCGCCCTTCGTCATGTCCTGCGATGCGCCGTCCGGCGCGCCCCGGCCCGGCTCTTCGCGCTCGGCCTCAGAGGCCGGCGCTGATGTCGGGATCCCAGTCACCCGTGACGAGGTACTGCACCTTCTTGGCGATCGAGACCGCGTGGTCGGCGAAGCGCTCGTGGTACCGGCTCGCGAGGGTGGCGTCGACGGTGTCGGCCGCCTCGCCCTTCCACTTCTCGCCGAGCACGGTGTCGAAGACCGACAGGTGCAGGTCGTCGACCTTGTCGTCCTCGTTGCGGATCTCCTCGGCGAGCTTGACGTCTTCGGTGCGCAGCAGCTCGGTGAGCTTCTGCGCGATCTCGACGTCGAGCGCGCCCATGTCGGCGAACGTGCCGCGGAGCCGCTTGGGCACGACCTTGTCGGGGAACCGGTAGCGCGCGAGCTGGGCGATGTGGGTCGACATGTCGCCCATGCGCTCGAGCGACGCGCTGATGCGTAGCGCGCTGACCACCGTGCGCAGGTCGCGGGCGACCGGCGACTGGCGGGCGAGGATCGTGATGGCGAGCTCGTCGAGCTCGACGGCGGCCTGGTCGATGCGGTGGTCGTCGGCGATCACCTCCTCGGCGAGACTCACGTCGGACTCGTTGAACGCCCGAGTCGCCTTGTCGATCGACGTCGCGACGAGCTCGGCGATCTCGACGAGTCGCTCCTGGACTTCTCGAAGTTCCTGCTGGAACACCTCACGCATATACGAAACATCCTCTTTCGGGTGCGCGCGCTGCGCGCACGCGGGAGCGGTCCGGAGGTCGCACCGGACCTGCACATCGTCGCCGGGGAAGGTGAACGGCGGGTGCCCTGGACCTGAACACTCGTTAACCTACCGCCGCGGAGCCCCCGGAATCGGGATTCGGGTCAACGCGGTGTGGCTACGCTACTGAGCATGGACTCCATCTGGCTGGTCCTCGGCGCGCTGGCTCTCGGCGCGTTCCTCGGGGCCGGCTTCCTTCTCCTGCTGTACATGGCCGAACGACGCGGCGCACGTGCCGCGCAGGTCATCGCACCCACGATCCCCGACGGCGTCGAGCAGGTGCTCGACGTGCTCGAGTCGGCCGGCATCGTGCTCGATCCGTCGAACAACGTGCTGAAGGCCTCGCCGGGCGCGCTCTCGCTCGGACTCGTGCGCGGCAGTGCGCTCGTGCATCCCGACCTGCTCGAGCTCGCGGCATCCGTGCGCCGCTCCGGTGAGACGATCGCCGACGAGTTCACCCTCGCGCGCGGCCCGTACGGCGACTCGACGATGCGCCTGCGCGTGCTCGTGGCGCGACTCGGCACGCGATTCGTCCTGCTGCTGGCCGACGACCGCACCGAGTCGTACCGGCTCGACGAGGTGCGGCGCGACTTCGTCGCGAACATCTCGCACGAACTCAAGACGCCGATCGCCTCGGTGAGCCTGCTCGCCGAGGCGCTCGACCAGGCCGCCGACGAACCCGACCAGGTGCGGCGCTTCGCCGGCCGGCTCTCGACCGAGGCCGCACGCCTCGCGCACATCACGAGCGAGGTCATCGAGCTCTCCCGGCTGCAGGCGCGCGATGCGCTCCGCCCCGACGTCCTCGTCGCGATCGACGAGGTCGTGGCCGACGCCGTCGACCAGAATCGCATCGTCGCCGCGGCGAAGCGCGTCGAGATCGCCGTCCGGGCGTCGAGCTCCGCGCAGGTGTACGGCGACCGTGCGCTGCTCGTGGTGGCCGTGCACAACCTCCTCGCGAACGCGATCGCGTACTCGAGCGAGGGCGGCCGGGTCGGGGTGGGCGTCAAGCGCTCGGGCGACACGGTCGAGATCTCGGTCACCGACCAGGGCATCGGCATCCAGCGAGACGACCTCGATCGCGTCTTCGAGCGCTTCTTCCGGGTCGACCAGGCCCGATCGCGCAACACGGGCGGCTCGGGGCTCGGCCTCAGCATCGTCAAGCACACGGTGCAGAACCACGGCGGCGACGTGCGCGTCTGGTCCACCCCCGAGCGCGGCTCGACCTTCACGCTCCGGCTTCCGCTCGCAGAGCCGCCGATTCCGGCGACGGATGCCGCGGGCGGGCCCTCGCAGGCCGAGCTCGCCGCCGCGCCCCTCCCGGGGCGCGCTTCGCACCCCGTCCGATGACCGACACCACCGGGGCGGCGCACGGCGCCGTTCCTGACCGAGGAGACACCCAGTGACCCGCATCCTGCTCGTCGAGGACGAGATCGCCCTGAGCGACCCGCTGAGCTTCCTGCTCGAACGCGAGGGGTACGAGATCGAGGTCGCGGCCGACGGCCCGTCGGCGCTCGTGGCGTTCGACCGAGGCGGCGCGGACCTGCTGCTGCTGGACCTCATGCTCCCCGGGCTGCCCGGAACCGAGGTGTGCCGCGAGATCAGGGCTCGCTCCAACGTGCCCATCATCATGCTGACGGCGAAGGACTCCGAGATCGACATCGTCGTGGGCCTCGAGCTCGGTGCCGACGACTACGTGACGAAGCCGTACTCGACCCGCGAGCTGCTCGCGCGCATCCGTGCAGTGCTCCGGCGTCGCATCGACGCCGACGACTTCGACGACTCGCTGATCGAGGGCGGGCGCGTGCGCATGGACGTCGACCGGCACACGGTCGAGGTCGACGGCGAACCGGTGCCCATGCCGCTGAAGGAGTTCGAGCTGCTCGAGCTGCTCATGCGCAATCCGGGTCGCGTGCTGACGCGCGGGCAGCTGATCGACCGGGTGTGGGGCTCGGACTACTTCGGCGACACGAAGACCCTCGACGTGCACATCAAGCGCATCCGCTCGAAGATCGAGCAGCAGCCGTCGGAGCCCGTGCAGCTCGTGACGGTTCGAGGGCTGGGCTACCGCTTCGAGGCGTGACCCGCCGAGCCCGCGGCTGAGCGCCGTGCTGCGGCGCCGGGCATGCGAAACGGCTCCCGCCGAGGCGGGAGCCGTTTCGTGTCGGTCGTGGGTGCCGGCAGGCCGGCCCGAGCCCGAGGTTTACGGCTCGAGGCCCGGGTAGAGGCGGTCGTCGAGCACGGGGACCTCTTTCTCGAGGCCCTCTTCGCCCGCGTACTGGAAGAAGATCGGGGTCAGGCCGCCGACCTCGGCGTCGATGCCCTCGAGCAGGAGCGGTTCGGTGTCCTCGCCGCCGAGCACGACCGACGCGTTGCCCTCGACCTCGAGCTCCTGCGTGGCGGAGCCGGCTTGGATCTTGAGCGTCTGGTCGTCGTCGCCGGTGTTGATGACGGTCATCACGAGGTTGCCGTCGACGCCGTCTTCGCTCACCACGAGGATGTTGCGGAGGTCGAGCTGGCCGACCGTGATCGAGACGCCGTCGCTCGCGTCGTAGTGCTCGGTCGTCGCCTGGTAGGTGACCATCGAGCAGCCGGTCGCGCCGATGGCGAGACCCAGGGCCAGAACAGCGGATGCCGCGAGACGCGCCTTCACAGAACCTCCAAATACGGGCGTGCGCGCACGTTCTGGGCGCGCACGGAATCGAATCCGAGTGTAGCGCAACGGCGGAACGGAGCCTGCGAGCGAGCGGCGGAACCTTAGCACGAACGCGAATGTGATATCCTGAAAGTTGCCGGAAGGACATATATTCATGCTTTTTGAGGTTGGCGAAACCGTCGTATACCCGCATCACGGCGCCGCAACAATCACCGAGGTGAAGAAGCGCATCATCAAGGGTGAGGAGAAGCTCTACCTCAAGCTGAACGTCACGCAGGGTGATCTCGTCATCGAGGTGCCCGCAGAGAACGTCGACCTGGTCGGCGTTCGAGACGTCATCGGCAAGGAGGGCCTCGACAAGGTCTTCGAGGTGCTTCGCGCACCGTTCACCGAAGAGCCCACGAACTGGTCTCGTCGCTACAAGGCGAACCTCGAGAAACTCGCCTCCGGCGATGTGATCAAGGTCTCCGAAGTGGTGCGCGACCTGTGGCGGCGCGATCAGGACCGCGGCCTGTCCGCGGGAGAGAAGCGCATGCTCGCCAAGGCGCGGCAGATTCTCATCTCCGAGCTCGCGCTCGCGGAGAAGACCGACGAGGAGGCCGCTTCGACGGTCCTCGACGAGGTCCTCGCCTCCTAGCGACTCGCGACATCGCGCCTCTTCGGGGGCGCGATGTCGTTGTGCGCCCGCATGCCCTCGCGCCGTCCCGATGCTGGATAGGCTCGAGCCATGAGTTCGTCGACGGTCGCCGTCATCCTGGTCGCCGCGGGCAGCGGCACGCGCCTCGGTCGCACCGAGCCCAAGGCCCTCGTGCCATTGGGTGATTCCACGATCCTCGGCGTGGCGCTCGATGCCGTCCTCGGCATGCGCGAGACGCCGCACGTGGTGGTCGTCGCGCCGAGCGATCGGGTCGCCGAGGTGCGCGATCGATACGCGCGGGCCGCGGCCGCGGCATCCGCCCCGCTCGATGTCGTGCCGGGCGCCGACTCGCGCCAGGGCTCGGTCGAGGCAGGCCTCGCGGTGCTGCCGCGCATCGTCGACACCGTGCTCGTGCACGACGCGGCCCGTCCCCTGACCCCGTCGCTCGTGTTCGACGAGGTGGCCGCCGCGGTCCGTTCGCGCGGACACGGCATCGTGCCCGGGCTCCCGGTGGTCGACACCATCAAGCGCATCGCCGGGGGGCACATCGTCGAGACGGTCGACCGCTCGACGCTCGCGGCCGTGCAGACGCCGCAGGGGTTCCCGCGTGAAGACCTCGACGCCGCGTTCGCGGCCGCCGACCCGACCTACGAGTACACCGACGACGCCGCGATCGCGGCCGCGGCCGGACTCACGGTCGACCTCGTGCCGGGCGACGCGCGCGCGTTCAAGATCACGGTGCCCGAAGACCTCCGTCGCGCCGAGCAGCAGCTTCGCGATGAGCGCGAACCCGCCCAGGTTCCCGATCCGACTCGGCCTTCCGAAGCGGCCGAGGTTCTGGAGTCCGTCCCGGAACCCGAGCCCGTCGGGGTGCCCGGCCCCGCCGCCCTCCGCATCGGCACCGGCGTCGACGTGCACGCGTTCGACGACGACCCGGCGACCCCGCTCTGGCTCGCGGGCCTCGAATGGCCGGGGGAGCGCGGGCTCTCAGGCCACTCCGACGGCGACGCCGCCGTGCATGCGATCTGCGACGCACTGCTCGCGGCCGCCGGCCTCGGCGACGTCGGAGCCGTCTTCGGCACGGCCGATCCCCGATTCGCCGCCGCGCACGGCGAGGTGTTCCTCGCAGAGACGCGTCGGCTCGTCGAGGCCTCGGGGTTCCGCATCGTGAACGCGACCGTGCAGATCGTCGGCAACCGTCCGAAGCTGGCACCCCGCCGCGGCGAGGCCGAGGCGCTGCTGTCCGCACTGCTCGGAGCGCCGGTGTCGGTGGCGGCGACGACGACCGACGGGCTCGGCTTCACCGGCCGCGGCGAGGGCGTCTCGGCCATCGCGACTGCACTGCTCACGACGGCCTGATCGGGGCGCCGATCGGGCGCTCAGCCGCGCGCCGGTAGGCTTGCCGGGTGACCGTGCGACTCTACGATTCGAAGGCCCAGGCCCTGCGTGACTTCGTGCCCCTGCAAGAGGGACACGTCGGCATGTACGTCTGCGGTCCGACGGTGCAGTCGAGCCCGCACATCGGGCACCTGCGCAGCGCCCTCGTCTACGACATCCTGCGCCGGTGGTTCTCGTACCGCGGCTACGACGTGGCCTTCGTGCGCAACGTGACCGACATCGACGACAAGATCCTCGACGCCGCCACCGGCGAGCAGTGGTGGGCGCTGGCCTACCGCATCGAACTCGAGTTCCAGGCCGCCTACGCCTCGCTCGGCATCCTGCCCCCGACCTACGAACCGCGTGCGACCGCGAGCGTGCAGCAGATGCAGCAGTTGATCGCCCGGCTCATCGAGCGCGGCCACGCCTACGCGGCTCCCGATGCCTCGGGCGACGTGTACTTCGACACCGCGAGCTGGCCGGCCTACGGCGAGCTCACGCGCCAGGCGCGCGACAACATGGAGGCCGCCGCCGACGCCGACCCGCGCGGCAAGCGCGACCCCCGCGACTTCGCCCTCTGGAAGGGCCGCAAGGCCGACGAACCCGAGTCCGCCTCGTGGGCGTCGCCGTGGGGCGAAGGCCGTCCGGGGTGGCACATCGAGTGCTCCGCCATGGCGACCCGCTACCTCGGCACCGAGTTCGACATCCACGGCGGCGGGCTCGACCTGCGATTCCCGCACCACGAGAACGAGCTCGCCCAGTCGACGGCGGCCGGTGACGCGTACGCCCGCTACTGGGTGCACAACGGCCTCGTGAACACCGGCGGGCAGAAGATGTCCAAGTCGCTCGGCAACTCGGTGTTCGCCGCCGAGCTGCTCGAGCTCGCCTCGCCGCTCGCCGTGCGCTACCTGCTCGGCGCCGCGCACTACCGCTCGACGCTCGACTACGCGCCCACCTCGCTCACCGAGGCCGAGGCCGCGGTCGACCGCATCCGCACGTTCCTCGAGCGCGTCGAACGCCGCCTCGTGGGCACCCGCTACGAGGGCGTGGGCGCGCCCGTCATCCCCGACGCGTTCGCCGCGGCCATGGACGACGACCTCGGCGTGCCGCAGGCGATCGCCGTGCTGCACGACACCGTCCGCGCCGGCAACCAGGCGCTCGACGCCGACGAACTCCACGACGCCGCGGCGCTGCACGGGCAGGTCGCCGCCATGGCGGGCGTGCTCGGCATCGACCCCCGCGACGCCAGGTGGAGCCCGGATGCCGCGCCCGCGGCATCCGCCCTCGACACCCTCGTGACCAGACTCATCGAGGATCGCCAGGCGGCACGTGCAGCAAAGGACTTCGCTGCCGCAGACCGCATCCGCGACGAACTCTCGTCGGCGGGCATCACCATCGAAGACAGCCAGACCGGCACACATTGGAGCTTGGAATCATGAAGGGCAGCAGCAAGCCGCGCGCCGGAGCCGTGCGCAAGGGCAAGAGCAAGCAGGTCGGATCCGGAGGCCAGGGGCGCCAGGCGCTCGAGGGCAAGGGGCCGACGCCGAAGGCCGAAGACCGCGCCTGGCACCCCGCCGGCAAGCGCAAGGCCGCACAGGACCGCTACTCCGCATCCGGCGGCAAGGGCAAGCCGGGCGCGAAGGTCGCCGGACAGGGCGCAGGTCGCCCGGGTGCACCCCGTGGCGCCTCCGGCGCATCCCGCCGCTCGAAGTCGGGCGACGAGTCCGAGATCGTGACCGGCCGCAACTCGGTGGTCGAGGCGCTCCGCACTCGCATCCCCGCGACGACGCTCTACGTCGCCGCACGCATCGAGATGGACGACCGCGTGAAGGAGGCGATGAAGATCGCCACCAACCGCGGGCTCCCGATCCTCGAGGTCATGCGCCCCGAGCTCGATCGCCTCGCCGGCGAGGGCGGCGTGCACCAGGGCCTCGCGCTCAAGGTGCCCCCGTACGAGTACGCCCACCCCATCGAGCTGCTCGACGAGGTCATCGCACGCGACGAGACCCCCCTGTTCGTCGCGCTCGACGGCATCACCGACGCGCGCAACCTCGGTGCCATCATCCGCTCGACCGCCGCATTCGGCGGGCACGGCGTGATCGTGCCGCAGCGTCGCTCGGTCGGCGTGAACGCCGGCGCCTGGAAGACCTCGGCCGGCGCCGCCGCGCGCATTCCCGTCGCCATGGCGCCGAACCTCACCCAGACGCTGAAGGCGCTGAAGGAGCGCGGCGTCTTCGTGCTCGGACTCGACGGCGACGGCGACGTGTCGCTGCCCGGCCTGTCGTGGGCCGAACGGCCGATCGTGGTCGTGGTCGGCAGTGAGGGCAAGGGCCTGTCCCGCCTCGTCGCCGAGACCTGCGACGCGATCGTCTCGATCCCGATCAGCGCGGCGACCGAGTCGCTGAACGCCGGCATCGCGGCATCCGTCACGCTCTACGAGATCTCGAAGCTCCGCGCCGAGAAGTAGCGAGTCGCAGCCGGCTCTCGCCGGACGACAAGAAGAAGGGGGCCTCCACATCGGAGGCCCCCTTCTTCGTCGCGATCAGACCTTCAGGCGCCAGTCGTGGTCGTCGTCGGGGTCGACGACGGCGATGGCCGAGGTGTCGAGGGGCACGACGTCGATCGAGGTCGTGATGGTGCCGGTCGTCGGCCCGATCACGGTCGCCTCGTCGCGGCGGTGGCGCAGCACGCTGTTGATGTACGACGCCACTGCCTCGGCGAGCGGGATGTCGTGGCCGACCTGCTGTGCGAGGTACCACCGGTGCTCGAGCAGTTGGTGGAAGACCTCGGCGGGCTCGAGCTTGCCGCGCAGGTCGGTCGGGATCGCCCGCACGACGGGCTCGAACACGCGGACGAGCCATTCGTGGGCCACCATCTCCTCATCGATGTCGCCCTTGCCGTAGGTGACGCTGTACGAGTCGAGGTCGTTGAGGAGCCGCCGCGCCTGGTTCTCGCCGGCGTCGAGGCCGGTCAGGCGCAGGAGGCGTCGCTGGTGGTGCCCGGCGTCGACGACCTTCGGCTGGATGCGCACGGTCGTGCCCTGGGCGTCGGTGCGGATCGCGAGCTCCTCGATGTCGAACCCGAGCTTGTTCAGTCGGCTCACGCGCTCGTTGATGCGCCAGCGCTCGGCCGAGGAGAACGACTCGGAGCCCGTGAGCTCGGTCCAGAGGCTGCGATAGGCGTCGACGATGCCGTTCGAGATGCGCACGGGGTCGAGCTCGTCGGCGACGCGCCCGCCGGCCTCGAGGTCGAGCAGTTCGCCGGCGATGTTCACGCGTGCGATCTCGAGGTCGTTCTCGCGCTGGCCGTTCGACAGGCCGCCTTCGTAGAGCTTGCCGGTCTCGGCGTCGACGAGGTAGGCGGCGAACGCCCCGGCGTCACGCCGGAACAGCGTGTTCGACAGCGAGACGTCGCCCCAGAAGAAGCCGATGATGTGCAGGCGCACGAGCAGCAGCGCGAGGGCGTCGACGAGCCGGGTCGCGGTGTCGGGGCGCAGCGTCTGCGAGAACAGTGCTCGGTACGGCAACGAGAACCGCAGGTGCCGGGTGACGAGCACGGGCTTCAGCGGCTCGCCGTCGGCGTCGGTGCGGTTCGTGATCACCGCGACCGGCTCGACGCACGGGATCTCGAGCCGCTGCAGCGTGCGCAGCATCTCGTATTCGCCGCGGGCCATGTCTGCGGTGGTCTCCTTGATGGCGACGACATGCCCCGCGAGGTGCGCGAAGCGCACGAGGTGGCGCGAGATGCCCTTGGGCAGCGCCGCGATGTTCTCGTTCGGCCAGGACTCGAGCGGCAGGTGCCATGGCAGGTCGAGCAGTGCCGGGTCGGTCGTGGCCGACGTGATCGAAAGTGAACCGCTCATCGTGGTTCAGCGTAGCCGGGGGAGCGGCCGACCGCAGAACCCTGGTCGGCTCCGGCGGTCCGGCACCGGCCCCGGGGCGAGCGGATGCCGTGGCGACCGGCCTCGGGAAACGCCGATGCCGGCCGGGCTGGAAGCCCGACCGGCATCGATCGTTCGTGCGGGGTCGTCAGCTGACGACGGCCTTGTTGCTGAGGCGCAGGCCCGACTCGGTGTCGAACAGGTGCACGTGGTTCGGCGTGGCCGTGAGGTACACGCGGTCGCCGGCGCTCGGGTGGATGCGGCCGTCGACGCGGGCGACGATGTCGGTGCGCTTGCCCTCGACCGTGGAGTGGCCGTAGAGGTAGCCGTCGGCGCCGAGCTCCTCGACGAGGTCGACGTCGACCGCGAGGCCCTCGCCCTCGTGGGGGGAGACGGTGATGTCCTCGGGGCGCACGCCGATGGTCGCGGTCTTCGCCGAGGCCTCGGCGAGCACGTCGCGGTCGACCGGCACGGTGGCGGTGCCGAAGAGCACGCCGCCCTCGACGAGGTCCGCGTGGAACAGGTTCATCGCGGGCGAGCCGATGAAGCCGGCGACGAACACGTTCTGCGGCTTCTCGTAGAGGTCGCGGGGGGTGCCGACCTGCTGCAGCAGGCCGTCCTTCAGCACGGCGATGCGGTCGCCCATGGTGAGCGCCTCGGTCTGGTCGTGCGTGACGTAGACCGTGGTGACGCCGAGGCGGCGCTGGAGCGACGCGATCTGGGTGCGCGTCTGCACGCGGAGCTTGGCGTCGAGGTTCGACAGCGGCTCGTCCATGAGGAAGACCTGGGGCTGGCGCACGATCGCGCGGCCCATGGCGACGCGCTGACGCTGGCCACCCGAGAGGGCCTTCGGCTTGCGGCTCAGGTAGGGCTCGAGGTCGAGGAGCTTGGCCGCCTCGAGCACGCGAGCGGCGCGCTCGTCCTTGCCGACGCCGGCGATCTTGAGCGCGAAGCCCATGTTCTCGGCCACGGTCATGTGCGGGTAGAGCGCGTAGTTCTGGAAGACCATCGCGATGTCGCGGTCCTTCGGCGGCACGTCGGTGACGTTGCGGTCGCCGATGAAGATGTTGCCGTCATTGACCTCTTCGAGACCGGCGAGCATGCGGAGCGACGTGGACTTGCCGCAACCCGAGGGGCCGACGAGCACGAGGAACTCGCCGTCTGCGACATCGAGGTCGAGCTGGTCGACGGCCGGACGGGTGCCGCCGGGGTAGAGGCGGGTGGCCTTGTCGAACGTGACTGACGCCATGGTGTTCTTCTCCTTCACCGGCAGGTACGTGCCGGACGATCCGTAGTGATGGACTGCGTCATCGTCGACGCTCCCTCAGTATTGCATGCGCGAGGCCGCCGTCCGATTCGACGCCGGCCGGCGGCATCCGTGTACCGCGGCGGCTGCGAGCGCGCCCGGAGCGGGCTGAACGCCCACCGAACGGGGGCCGAACGCCGGCCGAGGGTGCTCGTGTGGCTGATTCCCAGCCACCGTTCCTACTATCGTGGGTGCGTTCGCAGTACGCGCGCGCCCACACAGCGACCCGGAGTGACCATCGATGACCAACGTCGGATCCAATGAGCCTCGTGCCTCCCGCAACGAACGTCGGGAGGCGGCACGAGAGAAGGCGCGTGTCCTTCGCGAGGAGCAGAAGAAGCGCGACAAGCGCAACAAGGTCCTGATTCAGGGCGGCGTCATCGTCGCCGTGCTGCTCGTGGCCGCCCTCGTGGGCTGGCTGATCTTCAACAGCATCAAGCCGGCGGGCCCCGGGCCGGCGAACATGGCGAGCGACGGCATCCTCCTCGTCGCAGGCGACGATGGCGCGATCACCGCGGTCGAGACGCCGGCCATCGAGGCGGGCGGCGAGCCGACGGCGACCGTTCCCGACGACAGCGGCACGGTCGCGAACATCGTGACGTACATCGACTACCTGTGCCCGTACTGCGGCCAGTTCGAGACGACGAACTCCGAGGCGATGCGAACCATGGTCGAGTCGGGGGCGGCGACCCTCGAGGTCCACCCGATCGCGATCCTGACGAACAAGTCGGCCGGTACGCAGTACTCGCTCCGTGCAGCGAACGCGGCCGCCTGCGTCGCCGACCTCTCGCCCGAGGCGTTCTTCGACTACAACGAGCTGCTCTTCCAGAACCAGCCAGAAGAGGGCACGGTCGGTCTCGCCAACGCCGACCTGAAGAAGCTCGCGACCGATGCCGGCGCCGCATCCTCCGTCGGGGCGTGCATCGACGACGTGCGCTTCAAGGCATGGGTGCAGGATGCCACGACGCGGGCGCTCACCGGCCCGATCCCGAACTCCGACCTCGCCTCCGTGACCGGCACGCCGACCGTGCTCGTGAACGGCCAGCAGTACAGCGGCTCGCTCAGCGACGCGCAGGAGTTCCAGTCGTTCGTCGTGCAGGCCACGAGCGCGACCTTCAACGATGCCGAGTCGACCCCGACTCCGACGCCCACTCCGACTCCGGCCCAGTGAGCCGGTCCGCGCGGCGGAACCCATCACGGGTTCCGCCGCGCGGTCGGTGTGCCGGTCGTCGATAAGATGGCCCCCGAGGTTCGCCTCGCCGGCTTGGCGCAATTGGTAGCGCACCGCTCTTGTAAAGCGGGGGTTGCGGGTTCGAGTCCCGCAGCCGGCACTTGACTGAAGACGCCTCGACTCCCGATGCCGCTCCGTCCTCGGATGCTGCTTCGCCGTCGGAGTCCTCGACCTCGCGCGATTCCGGACCCCCGGAGCACGCGGACCCCGAGCATCGTCACGCCCACGTCGAGCATCCGGGAATGCCCGCGTGGGTCGCGATCGCCCTTGCCGCCATCGGCGGCGCCCTCACGGCCGTGCAGTCGAGGGTCAACGGGCAACTCGCGGCGTCGATCGGCGACGCCTACACCGCCGCGGCGATCTCGTTCGGCAGCGGACTGCTGATCCTCCTCGTCGCGCTCGCGATCTGGAAGCCCGGGCGCGCGGGCTTCGCCAACGTCGGGTCCGAGCTCAGGGCCGGCCGCGTGAGCTGGTGGATGCTGCTCGGCGGCGTCGCCGGCGCCTGGTTCGTGGCGACCCAGGGCTTGTCGGCCGGAGTCATCGGCGTCGCGCTCTTCACGGTGTCGATCGTGGCCGGGCAGACCGTCGGGGGAGTCGTGTTCGACCTGATCGGCCTCGGCCCGGCCGGTCGACGCCCGCTGACCGCGACGCGGGCGATCGGGGCGCTGCTCGCCCTGGGCGCCGTGACCTGGACCCTGTCGTCGGAGATCGGCGGTGCGGCACCGGTGCTGCTCGTGCTGCTGCCGTTCACCGCGGGCTTCGGGGCGGCGTGGCAGCAGGCCGTCAACGGCCGAATCCGCGTCGCGGCCTCGAGCGCGCTGACCTCCACCTTCGTGAACTTCGCGGTGGGCACGGCGGTGCTCGTCACCGTCATGGTCGTGCACTCGTCACTCGTCGGCTGGCCGACCTCGCTGCCCGGCGAGGCGTGGCTCTATACGGGCGGCATGATCGGCTGCGTCTTCATCGCCGTGCAGGCCGTGGTCGTGCGTGTGATCGGCGTGCTCGTGCTCGCCCTCGCGGGCGTCGTAGGCCAGTTGACGGCCGCACTCGCGCTCGACGTGCTGGTGCCGGTCGGAGGCCAGGCCGTCGACCTCGCCACCATCGGCGGTGCGGCGCTCGCCCTCGTCGCCGTCGTCATCGCGAGCACGCGATTCAGGCGAAGCCGTCATTCGGTTCGGCCCGACGGCGCCCCGGCATCCGACGGCGAAGAGCGCTGAGGGCTGCGCCGGAGTACGCGGCCTGAGCCGGAGCTCCGCGTCAGTCGCGCGATCGCAGGGTGCTGAACTGTGCCGTCGCATCGCTCGGCCTGCGCCGCTCGGCACGCCACCCGGAGGGCCTGCCTCCGACGTAGAGCCATCCGAGGAGCGCCTCGTGGTCGCCGAGCTCGTGCGCGGTCGCGACCGCCGGATGCCGCGTGTGCGGCCCCGTGCGCCACATCACGCCCCAGCCGGCCTCGTCGAGCAGCAGGCTGAGCAGGTGCGCGACCCCGGCGGCCGTGGCATCCTGCTCCCATTCGGGAACCTTCGAATGACCGGGCGTGCGCACCGCGACGACCGCGAGGAGCAGCGGCGCGCGCAACGGCTTCGCGGCCAGCTTCGCCGCACCTCGCGGGTCCGACGCGTCGAGCCCCGACGCCTCGGCGAGAGCGGCCCCGAGCCGGGCACGCGCATCGCCCCGCAGCGCGATGACCCGCCAGGGGCGCAGCGCTGCATGATCGGCGACGCGACCGGCTGCCGCGAGCAACTCGAGGAGCTCGGCGTCGTCGGGTGCGGCATCCGTCACCTTCGAGACCGAGCGGCGGGCCCGAGCCGCGTCGAGCACCGGGCGCACGTTCAGGATTCGGGCGTGAAGTCGAGCGCGATCGAGTTCATGCAGTACCGGTCGCCGGTGGGCGTGCCGAAGCCGTCGGGGAACACGTGGCCGAGGTGCGAGCCGCAGTTCGCGCAGCGCACCTCGGTGCGCACCATGCCGAGCGAAGTGTCTTCGATGAGCTGCACGGCCTCGGGCCGCACCGACTCGTAGAAGCTCGGCCAGCCGCATCCGGAGTCGAACTTCGTGCCGCTCTTGAACAGCTCGGAGCCGCACGCGGCGCATGCGTAGACGCCGGCGCGCTCCTCGTCGAGCAGTTCTCCGGTCCACGGACGTTCGGTCGCCGCCTCGCGCAGCACCTGGAACTGCTCGTCACCGAGCTGCTCGCGCCATTCGTCGTCGGACTTCTCGACCTGATACGCCATGGGGTTCCCTTTCAGAACTGCGGATGCCTCCATCGTCTCAGGTCTGCAGTGGCGGCGCGCACACACGCCGCCGATGCTCGGCACCCTCACGGCGAGGCATCCCTAGGATGTCACCCGAAGGCGACGCCGTCGCCCGCGGGAGGTGCACGATGAGCGTCGAACAGACCGCGCGCGACGACCACACCGCGCAGCTCGACGATCTGGCCCTGCGCGTGCTCGCCTTCGAGGCGCACGCCTGGCAGCAGCCCGGCGTGAAGGCCGCTGGCATCCGCGATGAGTTCGACATGTCGGCCGCCCGCTACTATCGGATCCTCGGAGAGCTGATCGACTCGCCGGCGGCGCTCCGGCACGACCCCATGCTGGTCAAGCGCCTCCAGCGACTGCGTGACGCACGGGCGGCGACCCGCGCGCGACGCTCGCTCTCGAACGGCCGCACGCTCGACTGAGCAGGCCCCGACACCGACGACTGGACCCATGGCGCAAACCCCCCCTCGAGATCGATTCGACACCATCCCGCACGGAATCGAGCGTGTCGGAGCCCACCGGGCGCCGCAGCGCCGCGGAGCGCGCTGGATCGCGTTCGGGTGGGCGGCCCTCGCCACGATCGTGCTCACCGGACTCGGCATCACGTGGGTCGTCGTGGCGAACGATCGCCTCGACTTCTCGGAGGCGACCCCGACGGCCCCGGCCACGCCGGTGGTGACCGCGGAGCCGACGATCGCTCCCGATGTGCCGGTGACGGTACTCAACGGCACCGACACGGCCGGCCTCGCCGCGACCGCGGCCGATGCCCTCACCGCCGCCGGCATCCCGGTCGGCGCGACCGCGAACGCGAGCGAGAACACCATCACGGATTCGGTCGTCTACTACGCGACGGCCGACCTCGAGGGCGCTGCGCGAGGCGTCGCCCAGGCGGTCCCAGGGGCCGACGTGCGCCTCGACGCGAAGTTCGGCGAGATCGGCACGCCCCTCGTGCTCGTCGTCGGCTCGACGTACGCCGAGAGCGTCGCAGGCTGAGATCCAGCGAATCGTTGCCATTCCGCGACATTTCGTTGCGTTTCACCCCTTCTCTTCGGCGCGTCCCCGTCATTAGTATCTGGAATTGGTCGCTCGAACCCGTGTGAACGCCCGGTACCACCACTGGTCCAGCACGAAGGGGGGCCCGGTACAGGCGACTGCACGTGCTGATCGACACACAGCTACATGGGAGCAACGCATGGCGAACGGAACCGTCAAGTGGTTCAACGCTGAAAAGGGCTACGGATTCATCACCGCTGACGGAGGTCAGGACGTCTTCGTCCACTACTCCGCCATCGACATGACCGGGTACAAGGTCCTCGAAGAGGGCCAAGCGGTCGTGTTCGAGGTCGGCACCGGTTCGAAGGGCCCGCAGGCCGAGGCAGTCCGCCCCGCCTGACAGACGCGTCGACGATGCGCCGCCGATCCCGCACCGGCGGCGCATCGTCATCCGCGCCGCCGAGCGTCTCCCGAGGGCGGCCGTCCGAGGTCGAGCGGCATGTCGATGCGGCGCGTCGCCCGCACTCGCCGGGGCCGTGGTGGTTGGCTGTGCGCATGGCGAGGCGGCGCGGATCTGCCGGGAGGTGGCAGGCGCACCTCGTGCTGCTCGCGGCATCCGCCCTGCTGCTCGCCGCGTGCAGCGCCGAAGGCCCGCAACCCGTCGCGACGCCGACGCCCACGGCACCAGCACGCGCGGTCGGTGAATCCGGCGTCCCGGCCGCCGTCGCGTTCGCGCCGCTGCGAGGCACCCGTGCCGATTGGGCCGCGATGCAGCATCCGTCGCTCGCCGCGAAGATCGACAACCATGAGGAGGCGCGCCCGCAGATCGGGCTCAACCGCGCCGACATCGTGTTCGAGGAGTTCGTCGAGGGCGGGCTCACGCGCTACCTGGCGGTGTGGCACTCCGACATCCCGGCGCAGATCGGGCCCGTGCGCTCGATCCGGCCGATGGACCCCGACATCGCGACCCCGTTCGGCGGCATCATCGCGTACTCCGGCGGGCAGGAGCAGTTCGTCGAGATGATGCAGGCGACCCCGCTCGTCAACGTGGTCTTCGACTTCGACGACACCGGGCTCTTCACCCGCGCCGACGAACGCCCGGGCCCGCACGACGTGATCCTCGATGCGACCGAGGTGCTCGCGCGCAACGCCGAGCTGCCTCCGCCCGCGGTGCAGTTCGCCTACGGCGGCACCGACCCGCTCTCCGCGCCCGCCTTCGCGGCGAAACCGACGTCCGGCATCTCGCAGGTCTTCTCCGACGAACGGTATCCGTCGTGGTCATGGGATGCCGCGGCATCCGTCTGGCTCAGGTCGCAGGAGGGCGCACCCGACTTCGACGACACCGGCGCGCAGGTGCAGGCCGTGAACGTGGTGACCCTCCGCGTGGACATCGACTGGCGCTATGGCGAGGTGCCGAAGACCGTGCTCGTCGGTAGGGGGGAGGCGTGGGTGTCGGTCGGCGGACGAACGGCGCACGGCACGTGGAGCAAGAGTGCGCAGGCGGCCCCGATCGTGCTCACGTCCGACGGCGGCGACCCGCTCCTGCTGGCTCCGGGCAACACCTGGATCGAGCTCGTGCCGACGACCGGATCGGTGTCGTTCGCACCCTGAGTGAACCGTGTGCGCCATCGGGCGCTCGCTTGCACTCATGGCAGTCGAGTGCCAGAATCGTCTTAGCACTCATTCGAATCGAGTGCTAACGAGAATCTTTGAGACGTCCGAGAAGGGACGAGAAACACACATGGCAAAGATCATTGCTTTCAACGAGGAGGCCCGCCGCGGTCTCGAGCGTGGCCTCAACACGCTCGCCGACGCGGTCAAGGTGACCCTCGGCCCGCGCGGTCGCAACGTCGTGCTCGAGAAGAAGTGGGGCGCTCCCACCATCACGAACGACGGCGTGTCGATCGCCAAGGAGATCGAGCTCGACGACCCGTACGAGAAGATCGGCGCCGAGCTCGTCAAGGAGGTCGCCAAGAAGACCGACGACGTCGCCGGTGACGGCACCACGACCTCGGTCGTGCTCGCCCAGGCGCTCGTGCGCGAGGGCCTCCGCAACGTCGCCGCAGGCGCCGACCCCATCTCGCTGAAGCGCGGCATCGAGAAGGCCGTCGCCGCAGTGACCGCCGAGCTCGTCGCCAACGCCAAGGAGGTCGAGACCAAGGAGGAGATCGCCGCCACCGCGTCCATCTCCGCCGGCGACCTCGAGATCGGCGCGCTGATCGCCGAGGCCATCGACAAGGTGGGCAAGGAAGGCGTCGTCACCGTCGAGGAGTCGAACACGTTCGGCACCGAGCTCGAGCTCACCGAGGGCATGCGCTTCGACAAGGGCTACCTGTCGGCGTACTTCGTCACCGACCCCGAGCGCCAGGAAGCGGTCTTCGAAGACCCGTACATCCTGATCGTCAACGGCAAGGTCTCGAACATCAAGGACCTCCTGCCGATCGTCGACAAGGTCATCCAGACCGGCAAGCAGCTCCTCATCATCGCCGAGGACGTCGACGGCGAAGCGCTCGCGACCCTGATCGTGAACAAGATCCGCGGCATCTTCAAGTCGGTCGCCGTCAAGGCCCCCGGCTTCGGCGACCGTCGCAAGGCGCAGCTCCAGGACATCGCGATCCTCACCGGCGGCCAGGTCATCTCCGAGGAGGTCGGCCTCAAGCTCGAGAACGTCACCCTCGACCTGCTCGGCCAGGCCCGCAAGGTCATCATCACCAAGGACGAGACGACCATCGTCGAGGGTGCCGGTGACGAAGAGGGCATCGCCGGTCGCGTCGCGCAGATCCGCGCCGAGATCGAGAACACCGACTCCGACTACGACCGCGAGAAGCTCCAGGAGCGCCTCGCGAAGCTCGCCGGCGGCGTCGCCGTCATCAAGGCGGGCGCGGCCACCGAGGTCGAGCTCAAGGAGCGCAAGCACCGCATCGAAGACGCCGTCCGCAACGCGAAGGCAGCCGTCGAAGAGGGCATCGTCGCCGGTGGTGGCGTCGCCCTCATCCAGGCGGGCAAGACCGCCTTCGAGAAGCTCGAGCTCACGGGCGACGAGGCGACCGGCGCGAACATCGTGCGCGTCGCGATCGACGCTCCGCTCAAGCAGATCGCCCTCAACGCCGGCCTCGAGCCGGGCGTCGTGGTCGACCGCGTGCGCAACCTCCCGGTCGGCCAGGGCCTCAACGCCGCGACCGGCGAGTACGTCGACATGCTGGCCGCCGGCATCAACGACCCGGTGAAGGTCACCCGCTCGGCACTGCTCAACGCAGCGTCGATCGCCGGCCTGTTCCTCACCACCGAGGCCGTCGTCGCCGACAAGCCCGAGAAGAACCCGGCTCCGGTCGGCGACCCCACGGGTGGCATGGACTTCTAGTCCGAACCGATCCACGGCCGTCACGGCCTGATCAGCGCGAAGGGCGCCTCTGTTCCGGAGGCGCCCTTCGTCGCGTGCGGGGAGTTCGCGCGATCAGCGCAGGAACAGCCGCGCGTTGGCCTGCTCGGCCTCGGTGTACTGCGTGGCGGCGAGGCCGAGCGCATGGTTGAGCCCGTCGAGGCTCTGCTCCACCTGCAGCTGCGTCGCACGCCAGTCGGAGACCGCCCCTTGGAAGGCCGTCGCCGCCTGACCCGACCACGAGGACTGCAGCCCCGTGAGCTGGCCCAGGAGCGACGCGACTTCGGACTGGATGCGGCCGATCGTGCCCTGCACGGTCTGGGTCGCGGCCGAGACCTGGGCGGCATCGACGTGGTAACTCGACATGGGGGTCCTTTCGTTCGGTTGGTGCCGCCACGGTACGCCGAGCGTCCCCTGCATCGAGCCGCGGGGAGACGGTCGTGTGCGCGCAGCGGCGAGCCGAGCCGAAGGGGAGGAGGAGTGCCCGGAGATCAGTCCGTCGTGACGGGCTGCGGGGCGGCCGAGCTGCCGGCGAGGGGCAGGAGCACGCGGAACGTCGCGCCGCCGCCCGGGGTCTCGACGACGTCGACGGCGCCATTGTGCGCCGCCACGATCGAGGACACGATCGCGAGGCCGAGCCCGGAGCCTCCGGTCTCGCGCGTGCGCGACGTGTCGGCTCGCCAGAACCGCTGGAAGATCTTCTCGCGGATCTGCGGGGGGATGCCCTCGCCGTGATCGACGATCTGGATCATCGCGCGCTCGGTAGCGGAATCCGCGCTGACCCGGATCTCGACCGGGCTGTCGTCGGACGTGAACCGCATGGCGTTGCCCATCAGGTTCGTGATCACCTGGCGGATCTTGTTCTCCTCGGCCAGCACCACGGCCCGCGAGGCTCCGGACCCGGCGGATGCGGGACGGGTCGCGCCGTTGACCGGAGCATCGTTCGCGGAGACCGCCGCGCTCGTCGAAGCCGCCGTGGCCGCCGGCACGGCGACGACGCGCTTGCCGCCGGTCGTGGACGGCTCGGTCGTGCGCGGCCGGCGATTGCGGAGGCGGGCGAGCGTCGCACCCGCGAACGAGATCGCCCCGGTCGCCGGTCGGTCGGGTGCGGCACCGGTCACGGCGGGGGTGCTGCCGACCGGTGCCGCCGCGGCATCCGGGGCGGTGACGTCGTCGGGGGTCGTGACGGTGATCGTGCGACCCGGGTGCGCGGCCATGGCGTCGAGGGCGGCGTCGCGGGCGAGGGGCACCAGGTCGACTTCGGCGAGCACGAGGGGCTTCGCCTCGTCGAGACGGGCCAGGGCGAGGAGGTCCTCGACGAGGCCGCCCATGCGGATGGCCTCCTTCTCGATGCGCTCCATGGCCTGTGCCACGTCGTCGGGGGTCTGCAGGGCGCCCATGCGGTAGAGCTCGGCATACCCGCGCACCGACACGAGCGGCGTGCGCAGTTCGTGCGACGCGTCGCCGACGAAGCGGCGCATCTGCTCGATCGTGCGCGCGCGATCGCGGAAGGCCCGGTCGATGCGGTTCAGCATCGTGTTCAGCGAGCGATTGAGCCGGCCGACCTCGGTGTTCGGCGTCGCGCCGCCGAGTCGTTGGCTGAAGTCGCCGTCGGCGATCGCGGCCGCGGTCGCCTCGACCTCGCGGAGCGGCGTGAACGTGGTGGTCACGAGCATGCGGGTGAGCAGCGCGCCGACGAGCACGACGCCGATGCCGAAGCCGAGGAAGATCGTGAGGTAGACCGCGATGAGCGACTCGGTGTCCTTCGAGGAGATCGCGATGATGATCGGCGAGTACACCCCGTGCTGGTCGGCGACCATGAGCGCCGTGACGCCGCGGAAGGTCTTGTTGCCGTCGGCGTCCTTCAACTCGAACACCGTGTACTTGCCCGAGCTCTGCGCGTTCGTCGCGTTGACGTCGGCCTGGGTGAATGACTCGGGGATGCGCGGCCGATCCTCGATCGGCCGGTCGTCCCAGTTGGTGCCGTCGAGCATGCCGGTCGTCGCGTCGTAGACGGCGACGAACACCTGGTCGTTCTCGGAGAACGCGCGCGAGTCCTTGTCGGGCGAGGCGTCGGACTCGTCGGCGACGAAGTACTTGTCGAGGCTGCCGCCCGCGATGCTGCCGAGCTTCGCCGACATCTGGTCCTCGACGTAGGAGCGCAGCATCGCGGCCGTGCCGATGCCGGAGACGAGCAGCCCGAGGGTCAGCATCAGCACCGTCACACCGGTGATCTTGGTGCGCAGCGAGATGCGGTTCCACCGCTCGGAGATCGTCTGATGCATAGCGGGGCGAGTCTAAGTGGTGGACCCTGAGTCAGGGCTTGGAGGCCGAGGACTTCAGCATGTACCCGAACCCGCGCTTCGTCTGGATCAGCGGCTCGGTCGAGTGCTGGTCGAGCTTCCGTCGCAGGTAGGAGATGTAGCTCTCGACGATGCCGGCGTCGCCGTTGAAGTCGTACTCCCAGACGTGGTCGAGGATCTGCGCCTTCGAGAGCACTCGGTTCGGGTTCAGCATGAGGTAGCGCAGCAGCTTGAACTCGGTGGGGGAGAGCTCGACGGGCACGTCGCCCACGAGCACCTCGTGGGTGTCCTGGTCCATGACGAGCTCGCCGGTGCGGATGACGGCGTCTTCTTCGGCGTGCATCGTGCGGCGCAGGATGGCCTTGATGCGCGCGACGATCTCGTCGAGGCTGAACGGCTTGGTGACGTAGTCGTCGCCGCCGACCGTCAGACCCGTGATCTTGTCTTCGGTGTCGTCTTTCGCCGTGAGGAACAGGATCGGCGCCGTGTAGCCGGCCGAACGCAGGCGTTTGGTGACGCCGAAGCCGTTCATGTCGGGCAGCATGACGTCGAGGATGATCAGGTCGGGTTCCTCTTCGAGGACCGCCGAGATCGTCTGGGCGCCGTTGCCGACCGCTCGCACGGCGAAGCCGGCGAAGCGGAGGCTCGTGGTGAGCAGGTCGCGGATGTTGGGCTCGTCATCGACGATGAGAATGCGTGGTCCATCGCTCATGTTGACCATCTTCTGCGCACTGGCTGGAACTTTCCTGAACATTCTTCGAGGGTCGTGAAATCCGTGCGCCGAATGGAACACTTGGCCTATGGCGTCACATGAGCGAGTGGTCGTGGTCGGCGGCGGTCTGACGGCGGCTTCGGCGGTGGGATCGGTCCGCGAGGCGGGTTTCGAAGGCGAGGTCGTGGTGGTCGCCGAGGAGCCTCGCCTGCCGCACGAGCGCCCGCCGCTCTCGAAGGGCTACCTGAACGGGGCGGATGCCGCGAGCAGCGTCTACCCGCACGATCAGCGGTGGTACCGGCGGCACGAGATCGACGTGCGACGGGGCGCGCGCGCGGTCGCGCTCGATCCCGCGGCGCACACGCTCGACGTCACGAACTCCGACGGAGCGACCTCGACGCTCGACTACGACCGCGTGCTGCTGGCGACGGGCGCCCGACCGCGTCGGTTCTCCGGCCCTGGTGCCGGGCTCCGCGGCGTGCACGTGCTGCGCACGCTGCCCGATTCGACGAGGCTGCGAACGGCGCTCCGTCGAGGTGATCGTCGCGTCGTCGTGGTCGGCGGCGGGTGGATCGGCCTCGAGGTGGCTGCCGCGGCGCGCGGATACGGCAACGAGGTCAGCGTGATCGTCCGGGGCGACGAGCCGCTCGAGGCCGTGATCGGCCAAGGGCTCGGTCGCATGTTCCGGGGGCTGCACGAGCAGCACGGCGTCGCGATCCGCGGCGGGGCGGCCGTCACGGCGCTCAGGGGCGAGCGCGGCAGGGTCGCGGCGGTCGTGCTGGGCACGGGCGAGGAGGTCGCGGCCGACCTGGTGGTGTTCGGCATCGGCGCGATCCCGAATGCGGAGCTCGCGGCATCCGCCGGGCTGAGGGTCGACGATGGCATCGTGACCGACGCGTCGTTCCGCACGAGCGCCGTCGACGTCTTCGCCGCCGGCGACGTCGCCGCGGTGTGGAACCGCGTGCTCGAGCGGCACCTGCGCGTCGAGCACTGGGCGAACGCCCTGGCGAGCGGCGCCGCAGCGGGGCGCGCCCTCGCGGGCGAGCCGGTCGTCTTCGACGAGGTCCCCTACTTCTTCACCGACCAGTTCGACCTCGGCATGGAGTACTCGGGCTACGGCGACCTCGCCGTCGGCGCCGAGGTCGTGGTGCGCGGCGACGTGCCGCTCACGGCGGCGTCGGGGCCCGGCACGACCCGAGAGGGCATCGTCTTCTGGCTGGCAGCCGACGGTCGCGTCGTGGCGGGCATGAACATCAACGTGTGGGATGTCAACGAGCAGGTCCAACGCCTCATCAGGTCGGGTCGCGTGGTCTCGCGCGAGGAACTGGCCGACTCCTCCGTGCCGCTCGACGCGCTCGCCGGGGACGCCTCGTGACGGCGGCCGCGGCCGCATCGTCGTCGCCTTCCGTCGACGGCATGGTGCGCACCATCGGCCCGCGCACCTTCGACTTCGCGCGCGAGGTCGCGGTCATGGCGATCGTGAACCGCACGCCCGACTCGTTCTACGATCGGGGCCGCACCGACGCGCTCGACGCCGCCGTCGCGGCCGGGCGTCGGGCGATCGCCGATGGCGCCGACTGGATCGACATCGGCGGCGCCAAGTTCGCGCCTGGTCCACCCGTTCCCGTCTCCGAGGAGATCGACCGCGTGGTGCCCGTGGTCGCGGCACTCGCCGACGCGGGAGCCGTCATCTCGGTCGACACGTTCCACGCCGAGGTCGCCAGGGCCGCGATCGCCGCGGGGGCGCATGTCGTGAACGACACCACGGGGCTCAGCGATCCCGCGATGGCCGAGGTGCTCGCCGAGACCGGCGCCTCGGTCGTCATCACGCACAGCCTGGCGGCGCCGCGCACGCCGCTTCCGTCGCCGCGGTACGACGACGTGGTGCTCGAGGTGGCCGACTACCTGCGCTCCCGGGTGGCGAGGGCCGAGGCGGCGGGCGTCGCGCCCGATCGCATCATCATCGATCCGGGCCACGACCTGAACAAGCACACGCTCGACTCGCTCGAGCTCACGCGGCGCCTCGACGAGATCGTCGCCATCGGCTACCCGACGCTCGTCGCGCTCTCGAACAAGGACTTCGTCGGCGAGAGCCTCGGGCGCCCGCGCGCCGAACGCGTCGAGGGCTCGATCGCCGCCGCCGTGTACTGCGTGCTGCGCGGCGCGCGCATCGTGCGCGTGCACAACGTGCGCGAGACGGTCGACGCGATGCGCATGGTCGAGGCGATCGAGGGCTGGCGCGAACCTGTGTTCCTGGAGCACAACCGATGACCGGCGAGGCCGCCGTCGATCGCGAGCGGTTGCTCGCCGCCTACGCGCCCGAGCAGCGGTCCATGCCGCAGATCCGCATGAACTTCGTCGCGAGCATCGACGGAGCGGTCACGGTCGACGGGCGCAGCGGCGGGCTCGGCGACGCGAACGACCGGCTCGCGATGCAGGTCATGCGCACGGTCGCCGACGTCGTGCTCGTCGGGGCCGGCACGGTTCGGGTCGAGGGCTACGGCGGCCTCGCGGTCGACGAGGCGGATGCCGCGTGGCGGCGCTCCCACGGGCTCGCAGACCAGCCCCGCATCGCCGTGGTCTCGTCACGGCTCGACCTCGACCCGCGGCATCCGTTCTTCCGCGATGCCGTGCGGCGGCCGGTCGTGGTCACCCATGCGGCCGCGGCTGAGGCGCGTCGGGCCGCGCTGGCGGAGGTGGCCGACGTGCTCGTGTGCGGCGAAGGAGAGGGCGACGTGGTCGACCTCGCCGAGGCGCAGCGCGCACTCGCCGACCTCGGCCTCGCGCAGGTGCTCTGCGAGGGCGGGCCGCACCTGTTCGGTGCGCTGCTCGACGCCGACCTCGTCGACGAGGTCTGCCTCTCGCTCAGCCCGATGCTCGTCGGCGGCGAGGCCGGACGCATCGTGCAGGGCAGCCGTGAGGCCGCCCGCTCCATGAAGCTCGGGCACGCCATGCCGGCCGGCGACCTGCTGCTGCTCCGCTACGTGCGGGGCTGAACTCGCAACGCGGCCGAGCGAGACTCAGGCGCGACCGCGACCGCGACCGCGACCGCAACCGCGCGGCTCAGGCGGCTTCGAGCGCGTGCGCGTCGAGGATCGTGTAGCTGTATCCCTGCTCGGCGAGGAACCGCTGGCGATTCTGCGCGAAGTCCTGGTCGACGGTGTCGCGCGCGACGAGCGTGTAGAAGTTGGCGGTGAGGCCGGACTCCTTCGGCCGCAGCAGGCGCCCGAGTCGCTGCGCCTCCTCTTGACGCGAACCGTACGAACCCGAGACCTGGATCGCGACGGTCGCCTCGGGGAGATCGACCGAGAAGTTCGCGACCTTCGACACGACGAGCACCTGCGTGGTGCCGTCGCGGAACTCCTGGAAGAGGCGTTCGCGTTCGTCGACGGAGGTCGCACCGGTCAGCTGCGGAGCGCCGAGCGCCTCGGCGAGCTCGTCGATCTGGTCGAGGTACTGGCCGATCACGAGGATGCGCTCGCCGCGGTGCTTGGCGACGAGCTCCTTCACGACCTCGAGCTTCGCGGGCGCGGTCGCTGCGAGCCGGTAGCGCTCGTCGTCGGCGGATGCCGCGTACGCGAGTCGTTCGGACTGCGGCAGGTCGATTCGCACCTCGTAGCAGGCCGCGGGGGAGATGAAGCCCTGGGCCTCGATCTCCTTCCAGGGGGCGTCGAATCGCTTGGGGCCGATGAGGCTGAACACGTCGCCCTCTCGGCCGTCCTCGCGCACGAGCGTCGCCGTCAGGCCGAGACGGCGCCTGGCCTGCAGCTCCGCGGTGAGCTTGAACACGGGGGCGGGCAGCAAGTGCACCTCGTCGTAGACGACGAGGCCCCAGTCGAGCGCATCGAGGAGCGCCAGGTGGGCGTACTCGCCCTTTCGCTTCGCGGTGAGGATCTGGTAGGTCGCGATCGTGACCGGCTTGACCTCCTTCACCTGCCCCGAGTACTCGCCGATCTCGTCGGCGGTGAGGCTGGTGCGCTTGAGCAGCTCGTCGCGCCACTGCCGCGCCGAGACGGTGTTCGTCACGAGGATCAGGGTCGTGGTCTTCGCGGTGGCCATCGCGCCCGCGCCGACCAGCGTCTTTCCGGCGCCGCATGGCAGCACGACGACGCCGGAGCCGCCGTCGAAGAAGTTGTCGACGGCCTTCTGCTGGTAGTCGCGCAGGTGCCAGCCCGATTCGTCGAGGTCGATCGGATGCGGCGTGCCGGGCGTGTACCCCGCCAGGTCTTCTGCGGGCCAGCCGAGCTTCACGAGCTCCTGCTTGAGGGCGCCCCTGGCCCACGCCTCGACGAGGAACCCGTCGTCGATGCGCTCGGTGAGCAGCGGTGCGATGCGCTTCGCGTTGGCGACCTCGGTGAGTACCGCGATGTCGTCGGAGCGCAGGCGCAGCGCGCCGTCGTCGGTGCGGTCGACGACGAGCCGGCCGTATCGTGCCACCGTCTCTCTCATGTCGACCGAGACGGTCTGCGGCACGGGGAACTTCGCATAGCGCTCGAGCGTGCCGAGCATGTCGTCGGACGTGTGCCCGGCGGCCCTGGCGTTCCAGAGTCCGAGGCGCGTGATGCGGTAGGTGTGCACGTGCTCTGGTGCGCGCTCGAGTTCGGCGAAGACCGCGAGGTCGTGGCGCGCGTCCTCTGCGAGCGGGTGCGCGACTTCCAACAGCACGGTTCGGTCGCTCTGCACGATGAGGGGGCCGTCTGACATAGCCATCGAGTCTACGCCCGGTTCATGGGTGGTCGGCCGCCGTCGCGCAATCGGCGGCCACCGGCATCCGATTCAGGGCGCGACCTGATTCTCGGCGCGCGCTCAGACGTTCGACGGCGCCGGGGCGACGGAGGCGATCGCGGAGAGGGGCAGCGTGCGCTCGATGTCCGCCTTGCGGTCCCGTGCCCGCAGACGCCCGTTCGCCACGCTCGCGGGGGCGAGCAGGTAGTCGGCGGTGGTGCCGCCCGGCATGCGCACGGTGACCGTGAGCGTCTCCTTCGAGCGGGCGGCCGCCTCGAGCTGGCGGGCGAGCCAGGCGACCTCGTCGGTCGCGTCGTCGTCGTTCTTGGCGAGGAGCCGGTCGAGCAGTGCAGCGATCGGATCGCTCGCGGGCGGCACCGGCGGAGACTGCGCCAGGTGGTGCCGCCGCAGGCGCACGATGGTGCCCTCATGGTCTTCGGCCGCGACCGGGTAGCGGGCGTCGGCCAGCGCCCAGAAGACGACGTCGGGGGCGAAGCGCGAGAGCAGGCGGTGCGGCCCCACCTGTCGGAGCCCGACCGCGTTCAGGGTCTGGTCGACGGCGAGGGTGCCGATGAGCTGGTCGTCGTCGGAGCGCACCACCGTGCGGGCCGGCAGATCGGCCTCGTCTGCTGCGGCGACGCGCACGCTGCCGAACCGCCGCGCGGCCTCGCCGACGAGGTAGGCGACGGGCTGCGGGATCCCGGTGAGCGAGATGCCGCCGAGGAACTCGAGGATCGACTCCGACGTCTCACCCGCGGCGAGGCCACGGTTCACGGATGCCGCGCTCACGCGATAGGTCGAGGCCAGGTCGCGCCCCTCGACGTCGGCGAACCCCCGCAGGCGGGCGTCGAGCGCCGGCTCGAGCGGGCCGGGGGAGACGACGGTGAGGTCGTGCTGCACGTACACCTTGGAGACCTGCGCCGGGAAGTGCACGGCGAGGGCGGATGCGGCGCGGTTCACCTCGCCGGTGAGCACGAGGCGGCCCGACTCGACGGGTTCGCCGGCGACCGCGAGGCCGATCGCCTCGGCGTCGTCGACCAGGCGGTCGAGGCCGTCGTCGAGCCACTTTCCGCCAGCCGGATAGAGCCAGCGCACGTCTTCGCGCAGGTCGGTCGCCGAGATCGACTCGCTGCGTCGTGCGACGAGCTCGCGCAACGACGGGGGGATGCGGGCGAGCCACTGTTCGGCGAGACGCTGCCAGCGGTCGGCCGAACCCAGCTGCGACCACTCGGCGCCGATGTCGGACTCGAGCCAGTACGCGCCGTCGCGCAACACGAGGCCGGCCTCGTCGGCGCGGTGGAACAGGCGGGGGAGCGCGTCGAGGTCGATGCCGCACGCCTCGGCGAGCCGCTTCGAGTCGGGCAGCGTGAGGCCGCCCTTCGCGAGTTCGCGGGCGGGCTGGTTGCCGACGGCGGCGAGCAGTTCGGCGGTGGCGGCGACCGTCGCGTACGCGGATTCTGCGGCCCGCCGATCGAGCAGCGTGCGGTCGACGTCGTCGACCCCGACGAGCACGGGCGGAGCGGGAGCGGCCAGCTCGGCGGCATCCGGGATGTCGCGCTCCATGCGCACTGCGAGGCGGCCGGAGACCGCTGCGGGCAGGTGCACGCGCTGATCGTCGACCGTGAGGATCAGGGAGTCGGCGAGTCGGCGCAGCAATTGGGGCACGGCGGCCGCGAGCTCTGCCGATGCGCCGAGCCGTGCGAGCTCACCGGCCACCGCATCGACCGTCGTGCCCGTGTGGTCGGCGGTCAGGTTCGCGGTCGCCGCGAGCACCGCGAGGCGCGGGCGGTCGAGGCGGGAGATGACGTGGTCGAGTGAATCGGGAGCGAGCAGCACCTCGGCGAGGTCGAAGAGGTCGCGGATGCCGGTGGCATCGAACTCACGCGTCGCCAGCGCCGCCTCGAGGTCGGCGCGGGGCAGCGAGCGGAGTCGTGCGGCGAGTTCGAGCATCGTCTCCGATCAGTTCGTCTGGGCCCGCGCGGTGCGCGAGCGGTTCACGGCGTGCACGATGAAGAGGGAGATGAGGAGCAGGAACGCGAGCGGCAGGCCGAACCACGGCAGCATGATCACGATCGGCCAGACGCCCTGGCTGAAGCCGTCGTTCTCGGCGACGCCCGCCATGGTCGCGATGAGCACGGCGATGAACGCGGCGACGGAGAGCATGACGAGACCAGTGAACATGTATGCGAGAACGCGTTCGATGCGCTGGCTGCCGGACTGCTGGGTTTCGCTCACCCTGCAAGGATAGGGCAGCGCACCGCCCGAGGGGGGCGTGACTCTAGACTGGTGCATGCACGGCGCACGTCTTCTCGCGCGCCTTCGACGACATGAGCGAGGTTTCCACGATGCCCACCGGCAAGGTCAAGTTCTACGACGAGGAGAAGGGATTCGGCTTCATCAGCTCCGATGACGGCCAGGAGGTCTTCCTCCATGCATCCGCTCTTCCCGCCGGTGCGACCGTGCGCGCGGGCAGCCGACTCGAGTTCGGTCTCGCCGAGGGCAAGCGCGGCGCGCAGGCGCTCTCGGTCCGCGTGCTCGACGCACCCGTGAGCCTCGCGAAGATCAATCGCAAGCCCGCCGACGACATGGCGATCATCATCGAAGACGTCGTCAAGCTCCTCGACTCGATCGGCGCAGACCTCCGTCGCGGCCGCTACCCCGAGAAGTCCAAGGCGCGCACGGTCGCAACCGTGCTGCGCAAGGTGGCTGACGACCTGGATGCCTGAGTTCACCGAATCCGAGACGGATGCCGCCGAGTCGACGTCCGAGGCCGTCGCACCCGACGCTCTGCTCGAGGCATCCGAGCCGACGGCGGCGGAGCCCGACGCAGCGCCCGAGCCGGACGCAGCGCCCGAGCCGGACGCAGAGCCCGAACCCGACGCGTCGCCCGAGTCCGACGAGCCCGATGCTGTGCCCGAGCCCGTGATCTTCGAGCCCGACCCGGTGCTCCTCGCCTCGGTCGACCTCGCGCGACGGGCCCTGCTCGAGACGACGGCGCCCGAGACGGTCGGTTCCGTCATCGGCCACATCGCCGAAGACGAGCACGTGCTCACGCTGCACTTCGCCTCCGACATGTCGGGCTATCCCGGCTGGCACTGGAGCGTCACGATCGTGCGCGTCGACGACGACGAGCCGACGATCGTCGAGACGCAGCTCATGCCCGGAGAGCGGGCACTGCTCGCTCCCGCCTGGGTGCCGTGGTCGGAGCGGCTCGCCGACTATCGAGCAAACCAGGCGGTCGCCGCGGTCGCCGCTCGTGAAGCGGGCGAGGAGCTCGACGCCGACGAGCGCGACTTCGACGACGCGTCCGAGGAGCTCGAGATCGTCGGCGACGACGAGTTCGACGACGACGAAGAGCACGAAGATGAGCACGACGACGAAGAGCACGACGACGTCTTCGACGGCATCGACATCGACGCGCTCGACGGACCGATCGAGTCCGACGACGCCGACACCGATGACGACGAGTCGGACGATGACGACGAGTCGGGCGATGACGACGAGTCGGACGATGACGACGAGTCGGTTGATGACGACGAGTCGGTTGATGACGACGAGTCGGACGACGATGAGTCGGACGACGACTCCGCCGAGCTGGACGACGACACGTCAGCCGCAGAGGCGGCCGTCACCGAGGCGCCCGACGCCGAGCGTCAGGACGCGTCGCCCGAGCGCTGACGTGCGCGCCGGCGCCTGATCGCCTGCACGACCGCGAGCGAGACGACGCCGATCAGCACGCCGACGGCGCACGCCCAGATCAGCCAGCCGAGCCCCGACGACGCGAGCGCGTCGCGCAGCAGCAGGCACACCACGAGGGCGACGAGCCACAGGGCGGTGCCCGCGAGCACCGCCTTTCGCGCGTCGGCCCGGGCGGGCGCCGGATCGGGCCGACGCTCCGCCTCGGGGAGCCAGAGCCGCATCGGCGTCAGCCGATCTGCTCGAGCACGTAGTCGATCGAGGCGGTCAGCGCACGGACGTCGTCGGGCTCGATCGCGGTGAAGGTCGCGACGCGGAGCTGGTTTCGCCCGAGCTTGCGGTAGGGCTCGGTGTCGACGACGCCGTTCTCGCGGAGGATCGAGGCGATGCGCGCGGCATCCGTCGACTCGTCGAAGTCGATCGTCACGACGACCTGCGAGCGATCGGCGGGGTCCGCGACGAACGGGGTCGCGACCGTGGTGCGCGCCGCCCAGTCGTAGAGCACCGACGAGGACTCCCTGGTGCGGGCGTCGGCCCAGCTCAGTCCGCCCGACGCGTTCATCCACTCGAGCTGGTTCTCGAGGAGCAGCAGCGTGGCGAGGGCCGGCGTGTTCAGGGTCTGGTTCAGGCGCGAGTTGTCGACCGCGTTCTTCAGCGAGAGGAACTCGGGGATGTACCGCTCGCTCGCGGCGATGCGCTCGACGCGTTCGATCGCGGCCGGGGAGAGGAGGGCGAACCAGATGCCGCCGTCGGAGGCGAAGTTCTTCTGCGGGGCGAAGTAGTAGACGTCGAACTCGTTCGGGTCGACGGCGACGCCGCCCGCGGCGCTCGTCGCATCGATGACGGTGAGCGCGCCTTCGTCGCCCGAGACGCGCTGCACGGGCGCCATGACGCCGGTGGAGGTCTCGTTGTGCGGCCACGCGTACACGTCGACGCCTTCGACGGCCTCGGGGTTCGAACGCGTGCCCGCGGCGGCCTTGCGCACGTCGGGCGCCTCGAGCCAGGGCGCGGCCGCGGCGCCGGCGAACTTCTGGCCGAACTCGCCGAACGAGCTCAGCTGCGCGCGGCGCTCGATGAGACCGGATGCCGCGGCATCCCAGAATGCGGTCGAACCGCCGTTGCCGAGCACGACCTCGTATCCGTCTGGAAGGTCGAAGAGGTCGGACAGGCCCGAGCGCACGCGGCCGACGAGGTTCTTGACGGGGGCCTGACGGTGCGAGGTGCCGAGCAGGGACGGGCCGACGGCCGCCAGGTGGGCCAGCTGTTCGGGGCGCACCTTGGAGGGGCCGCAGCCGAATCGTCCGTCGGCGGGCAGGAGGTCGCTGGGGATCACGATGCTCGGCATGGACGGAAGTCTACCGAGCCGTTGCAGCGGGCTAGGCTTGATGACGGGCTGCGACAGGGAGGGCTTACTGGTGACGGATCTCATCGACACGACGGAGATGTACCTCCGGACCATTCTCGACCTCGAAGAAGAGCACATCGTGCCGCTTCGCGCCCGCATCTCCGAGCGGCTCGGTCACTCGGGGCCCACGGTCTCGCAGACCGTGGCCCGCATGGAGCGCGACGGACTCGTCGTCGTCTCCGACGACCGTCACCTCGAGCTGACTGCCGAGGGCCGCAGCAAGGCCGTGCACGTGATGCGCAAGCACCGACTCGCTGAGCGCCTGCTCGCCGACGTCATCGGGCTCGAGTGGGAGTACGTGCACGACGAGGCATGCCGCTGGGAGCATGTCATGAGCGAGCAGGTCGAACGTCGCCTGATCGAGATCCTCGGCGAGCCGAAGGAGTCGCCGTACGGCAATCCCATCCCCGGCCTCGAAGAGCTCGGCCTGACGCCGGCAGACCCGTTCATGACGGGTGTGGTGCGCGTCACCGACGCCATCGCCGAGCGTGATTCCGCGGTGCGAGGCGTGGTGCGCCGGCTCGGCGAGCCGGTGCAGTTCGACCCCGAACTCCTCCTCCAGCTCAAGCAGGCCGGCATCATGCCGGGGGCCTCCGCGACCTTCACGCGCAGCGGCGCATACGTCGCCGTCGAGGTCGACGGCGTCGAGGGCGCGCTCGAGCTCCCGAACGAGGTCGCGGGGCACATCTTCGTCGCGGAATGAACCCGGAATGAACCTGAGAGTTCGCAAGGGATCGCAGTAAACCGTGATCGGAATGTGACATTCAAGCAACCCTCGCGTATTCTCGGTCGAGTTCGACGGCACGAAGCCGGTCGTCGGACCAGAATCGGGATCGCCCCTCGGCACTCACCGCCCGGTTCAGGACGAAGACGCGCCTCGAGCGCACCAGGTGAGACGGAGCCCGACTCCGTGGGGCGGTGGAGGAAACCCGATTTGGCTCGATTCACCCCACGCCGCCGTTTCACGTCACCGAAGCGGGGCGTCGCCTCGAAGGTCGTCGTCCCCAGCGTCAGCCCCGAACCCAAGCCCACCGTCGATGCGGCCGTTGCCGCACGACCGCTCGCCTCGACCCGCCGGCTCCGCCGTGGCGGCGTCGCGAACGTCGCGGTCATGACGATCGCAGCCGGCATCGTCGGAACCATCGCGATCCCCGCCTATGCGTTCGCGCCGGGCAGCACGGGCCCGCAGTTCGCGACGAGCGCCGAGACCAGGATGACCAAGGCGCAGGCCCAGTCGGTCGAGGTCGCCGAAGACGTCATCGCCGCGCCCGTCACGAAGGACGGCTTCGCCGCCGTGACGGCCGAGGAGATCGAGGCTGCCGCCGAGGCCAAGCGACAGGCCGACGAGGCCGCTGCCGCCGCCGAGGCCGCGCGCGTCGCAGCCGAGACCGCGATGACCTCGTACGCCGCGTCGTACGAGGGCCCGTCGGTCGGCGACTTCCTGGCGAACCCGCCGTATCCGAGCTTCGACCTCGGCAGCGTGTACGGCGTCGCGACGCAGTACATCGGCACCCCGTATGTCTACGGCGGTGCGACCCCCGCCGGCTTCGACTGCTCGGGCTTCGTCATGTACGTCTACGCCCAGTTCGGCGTCGCCATGCCCCATTCCTCCGCTGGGCAGGGCGCTATGGGCACGGTCATCTCCGAGGCCGACGCGCAGCCGGGCGACCTCGTGATCATGGACGGCCACGACGGCTTCTACGCCGGCAACGGCATGATCCTGCACGCCCCCTACGAGGGCGCCTCGGTTCGGGTGCAGCCCATCTGGACCAGCGACTACACGATCGTCCGCATCGGCATCTGATCGGTGAACATCGGATGACACGGCTGCCGAACGCCGCGGAGGATGCCCCTCCGCGGCGTTCATGCCGTAGCCTGAAGCTCTGACGATCTGAGATCCGGGCGAGGGGAACGCCGATGGTTCGCACGTGCAGCATCCATTCCACGGATGCGCGCGCGCAATTCCACCAACGGCGCAGTAGTCAGCCGAGTACCGCACGAGCCGACGTTTCGACGGGCACTGTCTTCATGACGGTGCCCGTTCTGCGTTTTCGGGGCGGAACCCGGCGGCGAGCGGCATCCGCCCCACCCGTGCCATCGAGCGGCCGCAGCGCCGTCGGAGCGTCGACCCGTTCACGCGGCTGGAAGCCATCCAGCCCCGATCGAAAGGCACTCCATGCGCACCCTCGTGCTCAACGCCGGCTATGAGCCCCTCGCGGTCATCTCGTTCAAGCGGGCCCTGCTGCTGGTCATGAACCAGAAGGCAACCGTGATTCAGCATGACGAGGGCAACCCCGTCTGCGCGGCGAGCGGTTCGTGGCAGAGACCGAGCGTGATCATCCTCACGAGATACGTGCGCACGCCCCGCGTGCACGCGGTGCCCGTGAGTCGCAGGGGGGTGCTGCGCCGCGACGAGCACCGGTGCGCCTACTGCGGCCGATCGGCCGCGACCATCGACCACGTGCTGCCGCGCTCTCGCGGCGGACGCGACACGTGGGAGAACCTCGTCGCGTGCTGCCTGCGCTGCAACAACATCAAGAGCGACCACACGCCCGCCGAGATGGGCTGGGAGCTGCGCTTCACCCCGCGCATGCCGCACGGACGCAGCTGGGTCGTGCGCGGGTTCGAGCGGACCCTCCCGCAGTGGGACGAGTACCTCTCCACCGCAGCCTGATCCTCGACGGCCGGGCCGGGCCGGGCCGGGGCGGGCCCGGACCGGACGGGCTGAGCAGAGCGGGCCCACGCCACCCACGACACGCGAAGCGGGTTGTTGACCCCGGGCGACGCCGAGCGCCATACTCGGCACAAGATCGAGATTTCGATCCGGGGGCATCCGCTCAAGAGGGGTCGTGAGCGGATCACATCGCAGATGGGCGGTACTTGTCATGGCTGAGTCTCGGCAACTGAGCGGTTGGGTCGGATGGATCGGCTTCGCCGCCTTCATCCTCATCCTGAGCGGTCTGTTCAGCATCATTCAGGGCTCGATCGCCCTCATCGGATCGAACTACTACTACGCGGTCGGCAACGGGACGCTCTTCCTGTTCGACCTCACCGGTTGGGGATGGTGGAACCTCATCATCGGCGTGGTGCTGACCCTCACCGGCTTCGCGCTGTTCTCCGGTGCGACATGGGCCCGCATCGTCGCGATCATCGCGGCTGGGCTCAGCGCCATCGGGCAGCTGCTCCTCGTTCCCGCGCAGCCGTGGTGGGCGATCATCGTCATCGCCATCGACGTGCTCGTCATCTACGCGATCACGGCGCACGGACGCGAACTGCAGGCGTCCGGCGAGTGATCCGGCGGCTCGGAGGGGGGTAGGTAACCATGGAGATCTTCCTGGTCGTCCTGCAAGCGGTCGTCGTCGTCGGCGCCATCGCCATGGGCGTTCGCACCGGTGGTCTCGGGCTCGGGCTCTGGGGCGTCGTCGGGACCGTGATCCTCGTGTTCGGGTTCCACCTCCCACCGGGCGCCATCCCGATCGACGCCTTCTTCATCATCATCGCCGTGATCACGGCGTCGTCGGCGATGCAGGCCGCGGGCGGCATCGACTACCTCGTCTCGATCGCGTCGAAGATCATCCAGCGCAACCCGAAGCGGCTCACCTATGTCGCGCCGCTCGTCGCGTTCGTGTTCACGGTGCTGTCGGGCACGTCGAACATCTTCTTCGCCCTCATCCCCGTGATCTACGAGACGTCGTATCGCAACGGTCAGCGACCGGAACGGGCGCTCGCGGCATCGACGGTCACGTCGGGACTCGGCATCACCGCGAGTCCGGTCTCTGCGGCCATGGCTGCATATCTGGTGCTGATGGACGGCACCGGATACGGACTGCCCCAGATCCTCCTCATCACGGTTCCCGCCGCCATCGTCGCCTGCATCGTGACCTCGTTCGTGCAGCAGCGACTCGGCAAGGACCTCCTCGACGACCCCGAGTTCCTGAAGCGGGTCAAGGCGGGCACCGTCGAGGTGCCGGCCTCGCTCAAGCAGCGCTACGAAGCCAAGGTCGGCGGTGGCGCGGTCGGGGGCACGGCGACCGCCACGGCGACCGCCACCGCTCCTGGCGGCGGCGGCGGCGCCTCGCGGAGCGCGGCGACGTCCCGGGCCCCGATCGAGCACCCCGTGCCGCCGGGCGGCGCCGTCTCGGCGTGGATCTTCGTCTCGGGCACGCTGCTGATCGTGCTGTTCGGCCTGTTCCCCTCGCTTCGTCCGGCCTTCCCCGACGAGGAGGGCGAACTCGTGCCGATCGGCATGTCGACCGTGATCGAGATGATCATGTTCACCGTGGCGCTCGTGATCATCCTCGTGCGCAAGGTCAAGCCTGCGAAGGTCGTCGAGCAGCCCCTGCTCAAGGCCGGCTTCGTCGCCGCGGTGGCGCTCTTCGGCATCGCGTGGATGGCCGACACCTTCATCGCGGCGAATGAGGAGACGATCATCGAGCCGCTCGGCGCGATGATCGAGACCAACCCGTTGCTGCTCGCGGTCGCCCTTTTCATCGTCTGCGGTCTCACGACCAGCCAGTCGGCGACGACGAACACGATGATCCCGATCGCCCTGGCCGCCGGTCTCGCCCCCGGCGTCATCACCGCGATGTGGCCGTCGCTCATCGGCGTGTGGCTGTTCCCGGCCAACGGCTCCCAGATCGCCGCCGTCGAGACGGACCTGACCGGATCGACGAAGCTCACCCAGGTGCCCGTCTGGCACTCGTTCACGATCCCGATGCTGGTGTCCTGGATCGCGGTCGTGGGGGCGGGCCTGCTCATCCAGCTGGTCGTACCCGCCTGATCCCACCGCGCGCCGACGAGTTCGGCCGCCATCGACGCAAGCTCGTTCGACGAGGAGGAAGCCCATGTCCGAAGAGATCTCCGCCGCAGCGGCCCAGCTGATGCCCGAGGTGATCGAGCGTCTCGAGGCCCTCGTGCGGATCCCGTCCGTCGCGTTCCCGGGCTTCGACCCCGAGCCGGTGCACGCGATGGGCGCTGCCGTCGTCGAACTCTTCGAGGCGGCGGGCGCCACCGGGGTGAAGCTCCTCGACGTGCCGGACGGCTACCCGTGCGTCTACGCCGACCTGCCCGGCCCGGCGGGCTCGCCGACGGTCCTGCTGTACGCGCACTACGACGTGCAGCCTGCGCCGAAGAGCCAGGGCTGGTCGAGCGAGCCGTTCGAACCCGTCACCAAGGAGGACGGCCGGATCTACGGGCGTGGGGCGGCCGACGACAAATCCGGTCTCGTGATCCACTACGGCACGCTGAAGCTGCTCGGCCCCGACCGGCCGTGCCACGTGAAGATCCTCGTCGAGGGCGAGGAGGAGACGATCTCGCATCTCGAGGCCTTCGTCGAGGCGAACCCCGACCTCTTCACCGCCGACGCGTACGTCATCGGCGACATCGGGCCGCAGCGCGTCGGCCGCGCTGGACTGACCACAGCCCTGCGCGGCGACGTGGCCTGCACGGTCACGGTGCGCACGCTCGCGAACCCGGTGCACTCCGGCATGTTCGGCGGCGCAGCGCCCGACGCGATGACCGCGATGATCCGGATCCTCGACTCCCTGCACGATGAGCACGGCGACACCGTGATTCCCGGTGTCGAGCACGGTCGATGGGGCGGCGCCGACATGGACGAGCAGGTCTATCGCGACGGCTCGGCGATCCTCCCCGGCGTCGAGTTCCTCGGCACCGGATCGCTCTCGGACCGCATCTGGATGAAGCCGTCGGTCACCGTGCTCGGCATGGACCTGCCGAACACGGCCGAGGCCTCGAACGTGCTCCTGCCGGAGGTGACGGCGAAGCTCTCGATGCGCATCGTGCCTGGATCCGACGGCGAGGCCCAGCTCGACGCGCTCATGGACCACCTCCGGTCGCAGCGGCCGTGGAACTGCGAGGTCGAGGTCGCCAAGGTCAAGGTCGGGCAACCGTTCGCGGTCGACGAGAGCCACCCCGCCATCATCGCCGCGGGGGCGGCGCTGGAGGAGGCCTACGCAGGGGCCGTGGAGAAGATCGGCAGCGGCGCGTCGATCCCGCTCGTGGCCTCGCTGCAGAAGATCGCGCCCGATGGGGCGATCATCCTCTGGGGCGCAGAGGACACCGCGCAGTCGCGTATCCACGCGTCGGACGAATCGGTCGACCCGGGCGAGATCGAGCGCATGATCGCGGCGCAGACCCTGTTCATCACGAAGCTCTCGGAGTCCGCCGCCCACTGATCGACTCGCCCGAGTGACTTTCGCCCACCGGGTGCCCTAAGGTGGAACGAGTCTCCGGAGCACCCGACCGGCGATGACGTACATCAACCCGAACCGAGCCGCGCCGCGGCCGGGCTGTGTCCGGAGGATCGACTTTGCACGAAGACCACGCCGAGCAGCCGTCGCGCTCGCAACGGCGCGCGGCTGAGTCCGTCGGCCGTTCGCGCGGCGGGGCACGGTCGGCGCCTCGTACCGGTCGGCGCAGCGCCGCGGCATCCGCCCCGGTTCCGAAGAACCCGGCCTCTGCCGACGTCCCCAAGAACCCGGCCGGCTCCCCGACGGCGCCGAGCGCGATCCGCAAGCCGATGACCGTGCGCCGAACCGGCCCGGTCCGGGTCTTCGCGACGCTGCTCGTGGTGCCCGCCATCTTCGGCACGGTCGCCGTACCGGCCTACGCGTTCATGCCCGGCGGCGATGCGTTCCAGCCTGGCGGCGCCTTCAGCTTCGCCGTGGCCGAAGCCCAGGACCTCGACGTCTCGTCGGTGGCCAGCGGCGCCCCGATCTCGTCCGACGCCTACGCCGTCACCACGAAGCAGGAGATCGACGAGGCTGCGCTCTCCGCGGAGGAGGCGGCGCAGGCTGCCTGGGCGGCCGAGCTCGCCTCGCGCGGGTCGGGCAGCTACGCCATCTACACCGTCAAGGCCGAAGGCGACGACTACCCCTGGTGGGACCAGATCCCCGACGACTACGGCGGAGGGCTCTCGCCGCTCCGCTACTACTACCGCGAGTGCGTCGACTTCGTCGCCTGGCGGCTGAATCGCGACGCCGGCGTCACGAGCGCTCCCTGGAAGTGGGACTGGTCGAACCTCGCCGCGGGCAGCGCGTACGCGTGGGCCGACGAATGGGTCTCGCACGGCTGGCCGACGAGCAGTGAGCCGGTCGTCGGCGCGGTCGCCTGGTTCCCGTACAACCACGTCGCCTATGTGCAGTCGATCAACGGCGACGGCACGGTGAACATCGAGGAGTACAACCAGAACTCCGACCACTCGTATCACCAGCGCACGATCGCCAAGGCGGACGCGCTGTACCTCTACCCGCCCGGCTGACGCCCGGCCGCTGCCGAGACTCCGCCGGCACCGTGACATCCACCTGCACCGCGACATCCGCCGGCGCCGTGACATCCACCGGCACTGTGACATTCTGGCGAAGAGTGCCGGCAAACTTGGACGACACGGACAGTGAACTCCGAGCGCGGCTCCCGTAGCGTGGTGAACCATCCCACGCAGAGGCAGGTGACCGCGATGACGCAATCCCCGGACGACACGCGACTCGAGGAGATCGCGTTCGTCGACGAGCTCTCGCCGACGACGTCCGCGATCGTGGTGCTCGGCTACAACTGAGCCGCGAAGTCCGCCCGGCGGGCGAGCGTCAGGGAAGGCGTGCCAGGCACGCGGGAGCCGGCGTGGCGATCGTCGAGACGACGCGCGTCGGCACGCCCGCTTCGAGGGCGACGATCGCGATCGAGTCCGAGGCCTGATCGGCGACGAGCGCGAACCGCTCATCGAGGGTGATGTGCAGGTCGCGCGGGTGGTGCCCGCCGGTCGGCACCGACGCGACGCGTTCGAGCGTTCCGGCAGCGGCGTCGAAGCGCAGCGCGACCAGCGCATCGGCATCGCGGTCGCCGATGAGCACCGTTCCGGCGCGCGTCGCCCGGATCGCCGAGAGGCCGAGCCCACGCGGCGTCACGCGCTCGTCGACCGGGAACCAGGCCAGCTCGCGCCCTTCGACGAGGTCGATGACGCTCGCCGTGCGGTCGAGTTCGTTCGCGACGATCGCGACGTCGCCGAGCACGACGAGATGGCGTGGGCCCGCGCCGGGGTGCACCGAGATGTCGTCGCCGTCGGCACGCTCCAGCGATCCCGGCAGCGACGCGAGGCCGACGACGCGGATGCGGTCGGATCCGAGGTCGGGCACGAGCAGGCGCGCGCGGGCGTCGTCGAGCACCACCTGGTGCGGGTGCGAGGACTCCTGCCGCGAGGTGTCGGGCCCGGTGCCGCTGAACGCGGCGAAGAGCGCGGCGTCGGCCGCGGCATCCGGAACCACCTGGTGCGCTGTGACCCTGCCGCCCGAGTAGTTCGCCGCGAACGCCCAGTCGCCGCTCGCATCGAACGCGATGTGGCAGGGGTCGGCCGAATCGGTCGCGCCGCCGGCCGCGAACGGGCGCACGGTGTCGCCGTCGATCGCCCACGTCGTGACCCGCCCCTCGGTGAGCTCGTGCACGATGCCGAGCACGCCGGCGGGGGAGACCGCGAGGAACATGGGGTTCTCGCCCACCTCGACCGGCTCGCCCAGCGTGGTCGTGCCGTCGGCCGCGACATCGAGCGGTCGGATGCCGCGGGCCGCCGACCCGAGTGCGCCGACCGTCGATGCGCCGACCCAGAACCTCGTGCCGTCGCCGCTCATCGTTCTCCGCTCGTCGTGGCGTGCTCGCGAATGGGCGGATGCCGTTCGCGCTGGAACGCCGTCGGACAGGGTATCGCGACCGGCGAGGCCAGCGCGCCGTCGGCCGTCTCGACCCCACCGTCGGCACAATGGCGAGCGGGGGATGCGGATGCGAGCGGGGGAGTGCAGATGAGCGAGCCGGGCGAGACGAGCGTCGACGCGCCACGCGCGCGCCGGCCGCTGCACGGCCTCGTGGTCGTCGCCGCGAGCCTGTCGGTCTGGTGGCCGGCGTTCACCCTCGGCGCATGGGGCGTGCTGTTCTTCGACCAGAACCTGATGGTGTGGGTCGCATCGACGGCCGCGTTCGTCGTGGTGGCGTTCCAGCCGCGGCCGTTCCCCCACCGCACGCGCCGGCTCATCGCATTGTCGATCCCGAGCCTGTGGCTCCTGCTGTCGTTCATCCCCGATGCGGGCGAGGACTGGGTGATGGGACTCATCGACCTGCTCGCGCTCGTCGTCGCCCTGGCCGGCATCCCGTTCACGCTGTGGGTGCTCGCGGCGATCTTCTGGCCTGATCTCGGGCAGGGGCTCTCGCGCGGGGCCGTGGCCGTCGGCATCGGCGCGATCGCCGGGATCGCGGTGCTCAGCTTCGTGCTCGGGGCGAACCAGGCGCTCTTCCTCACCTGCGAGGACTTCGCGTTGAGCGGCAACTCGAACCCGCCCGGATGCGTGCACGCGGTGCCCGACGGTCCGGCGGACTGACCGACTCGGGTAGGATTCTGCGGTCAGCCTCTGTAGCTCAATGGAAGAGCAGTTCCGTCCTAAGGAAAGGGTTGGGGGTTCGAGTCCCTCCAGGGGCACCGTTCATCGGCGGCGTTCATCGGGCACCGTTCGTCGGGTGTCGTCGTCGACACGCCGGGGCGAGTCGGTCAGGTCCAGTCGACGGCGTGGGCCCAACCGGCGATGTAGGCGCGCTCGTTCGCGCCGAGTTGCACGGGCTGTGCGGGTGAGGCGTCGACGGCGATGCCGCAGATCTCGTGCACGCGGCGGACGACGAACGGACGCAGCGGTTCGGTCGGGTTCGCCAGGATCTCGCGCTGGAGACCCCGGTCGAGCAGCGTCCACCAGGTCCCGATGGGCGGGAGTCCGATGGGCGGGAGTCCGGTGGACTGGGGGGTGGTCGTGGTGCGCGCAGGCGCATCGGTGATGCGGTGGTACATGTGTGTTTCCTCGTTCTGGTCGGCCACGTCGTCGGGGGCGACCGGAATAGACCATACGCCACGAATCCGAACATTCGCAGGGCTTGCCCCGGAATGCCGGATGTCGCCTCTGTGAACGGGTCGGAATGCCTGACCGAAGAGGTCTGTGCGATCCGGCGTTCACGGAGCATGATGGACGGATGGACCTGCCGGTGATGCCTCCTGTCTCGCCCATGCTGTCGAAGGCCGTGAAGGAGATCCTCGACGTCGGGCACGTGGAACCCAAGTGGGACGGGTTCCGCACGATCGTGTTCCGCGACGGCGACGAGATCGAGCTCGGCAGTCGCAACGAGAAGCCCATGACCCGGTACTTCCCCGAACTCGTGGAGGCGTTGCGGGCGAACCTGCCCGAGCGGTGCGTGGTCGACGGCGAGATCATCCTCGTGCGCGACGGCCGCCTCGACTTCGATGCGCTGCAGCAGCGCATCCACCCTGCGGCGTCGCGCGTGAAGCTGCTCGCCGAGCAGACGCCGGTGTCGTTCGTCGCATTCGACCTGCTCGCGCTCGGCGGCGACGACCTCATGGAGCGGCCGTTCGGCGAGCGACGTGCTGCGTTGGTCGAGGCGCTCGCCGCGGCATCCGACCCGATCTTCGTGACCCCGGCCACGGCCGACCTCGACGAGGCGCGCGAATGGTTCACGCGCTACGAGGGCGCTGGGCTCGACGGTGTCGTCGCGAAACCGCTCGACGGTGCGTACCTGCCCGACAAGCGCACCATGTTCAAGGTCAAGCACGAACGCACGGCCGATTGCGTCGTGGCCGGGTTCCGCTGGCACAAGACCGGCGACATCGTCGGCTCCCTGCTGCTCGGGCTCTACGACGACGACGGCCGGCTGCACCACGTGGGGGTCGCGGCCTCGTTCACCATGGCGAAGCGGGCGAGTCTGGTCACCGAGCTCGAGCCGTTCATCGAAGAGGACCTGTCTCGGCATCCGTGGGGCGAATGGGCGGCCGCCGAGGGGCAGCAGGGCACGCGGATGCCGGGGGCGGTGAGTCGCTGGTCGGCGGGCAAGAACCTGTCGTTCGTGCCGTTGCGGCCCGAGCTCGTGGTCGAGGTGGGGTACAGCCAGATGGAGGGCGACCGGATTCGCCACACGGCGCAGTTCAAGCGGTGGCGGCCCGATCGGGATGCCGCGTCGTGCACGTACGAGCAGCTCGAGTCGCCCGACGGGCTCGACCTGTCGCAGATCCTGCCCGTGCGCTGACCGGCGGTGCTGCGGCCGGTTTCGCCGCGCCGGGTCAGATCACCGCGCGGAGCCCGGCGGAGAGCGCGGTGTGATGCTCGAACACGAGGTTCGTCTCGGTGAGGGCGACCGCGGGGTTCGCCGAGAGGTTCTTCAGCACGAACTGCCGCACGTGCTCGCTGTCGCGCACGCGCACGTGGATGAGGAAGTCCTCGGTGCCGCCGAGGAAGAACAGCTGGGCGACCTCTGGCTCGCGGCGCAGCTCGTCGGAGATCTGCTCCATGAGGTGCCTGGCGCCCGGCCGGATGCGCACGCTCACGAGCGCCTGCAGGGTGAAGCCGAGTGCGACCGGGTCGATCTCGGCGGTGTAGCGCACGATGACGCCGCGTTCGCGGAGCGAGCGCACGCGGGCGAGGCAGGTCGACGGCGAGATGCCGACGGCCCTGGCGAGGTCGACGTTCGGGGTACGGGCGTTGTCGTGCAGGCGGGCGATGATCGCGCGGTCGACCTCGTCGAGTTCGACCGGGCCGGAGATGCCGCCCGGCGCCGTACCGGATGACGCAGTGCCGGATGACGCTGTGTTGGATGACGTCGTACCGGATGACGCTGTGCTGATCTGCGGCGCATCGGTCATGTCGAGGCATCCTTTCGAACATATGAATCGAGTAACGCAACTCTACCGAATTCTGTGCGGTGCACCTTTCGATCGGGCGCATAAGCGGCGAAAATCAGAGGTACAGTCCCATATCGTTCGGAGCCCCCATGTACATCGGCGTGCCTGCTGAGATCAAGAACAACGAATTCCGCGTCGCGATGACGCCCGCCGGCGTGCACACGCTCGTGCAGCGCGGGCACCGCGTCGCCATCCAGGCCGGCGCCGGGCTCGGCGCCGGATTCACCGACGACGAGTACGTCACCGCCGGCGCCGAGATCGTCGCGACGGCCGCCGAGGCGTGGTCGGCCGAGCTCGTGCTCAAGGTGAAGGAGCCGATCGAGGCCGAGTACGGGTTCCTCCGCGAGGACCTCACGCTCTTCACCTACCTGCACCTGGCCGCGGACCTTCCGCTGACGCGCGCGATCCTCGACTCGGGCGTCACCGCGATCGCCTACGAGACCGTGCAGCTCGCCGACCGTTCGCTGCCGCTGCTCACCCCCATGAGCGAGGTCGCCGGCCGTCTCGCACCGCAGGTCGGCGCGGCCGAGCTGCTCGCCTCCAAGGGCGGCCGCGGCGTGCTGCTCGCGGGCGTTCCGGGCACCACCCCGGCGAAGGTCGTCGTCATCGGCGGCGGCGTCGCGGGGGAGCAGGCGGCGGCCACCGCACTCGGACTCGGCGCCGACGTGACGGTCTTCGACATCTCGCTGCCGAAGCTCCGCGAGCTCGACGCCCGCTACGACCACCGCATCAAGACGCTCGCCTCGTCGCCGTACGAGATCGCACGTCAGGTCGCCGACGCCGACCTCGTCGTGGGCGCGGTGCTCGTGCCCGGTGCCGCGGCACCGAAGGTCGTCACCGACGAGATGGTCTCGCGCATGCGGCCGGGTGCCGTGCTGGTGGACATCGCCATCGACCAGGGCGGATGCTTCGAGGGTTCGCGCCCGACCACGCACGCCGAGCCGACGTTCCGCGTGCACGACGCGATCTACTACTGCGTCGCGAACATGCCCGGCGCCGTGCCCGCGACCTCGACGCCCGCGCTCACGAACGCCACGCTGCCCTACGCCGTGCGCATCGCCGACCTCGGCTGGCAGGCCGCGCTCGCCGCGGACCCGGCGCTCGCCAAGGGCCTGAACGCCTCGGCCGGCCGCCTGACCAACGAGGGCGTCGCGCTCGCGCACGGGCTGGAGCTGCAGACGGCCCCGTGATCCGTCGCTGAGCGGTCGGCGGGCTCAGGAGAGCGTGAGGAACAGCTTCTCGAGCTCGTCGACCGTGAGGTGCTCGCCTCGGGCATCGGATGCCGCGGTCGGGCGTTCTTCGTCGAGGAGGTCGCGGTCGCGGTCGAGGCAGTCGCGCATGGCCGTGGCGATGATCGCGAAGCCGGCCTTGTCGAGCGCGCTCGACACGGCCGACAGCTGCGTCACGACCGCGCGGCAGTCGGATCCGGACTCCACGGCGTCGATGACCGCGGTGAGCTGGCCGCGCGCCCGCTTCAGCCGGTTCAGGATGCGGCGCTGCGCGTCGGAGGTTGGCGCCTCGGAGGTCGGCGACTCGGGGGCCGTCGCCGAACCGTGGGCGGGCACGCCGCTGAGCGACATCGCGACGGTCGACGCGGCATCCGTCGTCATGGTCACTCGGTGCTGCCGAGCGTGAGCGGCAGGCCCTGCCGGTGCCACTCGACGATGCCGCCCGAGATGTTCACGGTGTCGACGCCGAGGCTCTCGAGGTAGGCGGCGGCCTGGGCGCTGCGCCCGCCGATGTGGCAGAGCGTGTAGACCGTCGTGTCGCGGGGCACCTCGTCGACCCTGGCGACGAGTTCGCCGAGCGGGATGTGCAGCGCGCCCTCGATGCGGGCCTGCTCGAGTTCGCGCGGTTCGCGCACGTCGAGGATGACGGCGCCGTCGAGCTCGTGCACTTCGGTGGGGGTGATCTCCTGCATCGCGGCGGGTTCCTTCGGGTCGATGCCGTGCGGTGGATGGGGCACGGGCTGGAGCGGTCGAGGCTACCACGATACCCATGGGGTATCCGAAGCCGGTCCGATCGGCGCTGCATCCCACGAATCGGCCCTCTGGGCCTTATCGTTTCCGTGTGCGGCGGCTCGATCGGAACGAAGAAGAGGACCTGCTCCTCGACCCGGAGTCGGCTGCCGCTGCCGTAGAACGCGATCCGGAAGCGATGACTCAGAACCTCACGAGCCCTCACAGCCTCAGCCTCGGCGACCCAGATCTGGTCGCGGGCAACGTCGCCGAACCCTCGTGGCGCCGGTGGCAGCGCGAGCTCGAGACGGTCGGCGGGCGATCGCCGCTCGTGCGGTTCGTCGACACGCCGCGCACGCGCATCGAGCTGTCGACGACGCACCCCGGCGGGCTTCCGCAGTTCATCACCGGCCGGTCGACGCTGCTCTCGAGCCTCATCCGCGACGAGCTCGCCCTGCGCAACGCGCGCCTCGCGGCAGCCGAGATCACGCAGAAGGGCGTCGAGCTGCGCTCGGTGCGCGGCGTCGAATCCGTGCACCTGGCGATCGGCCTGGCCTCGTGGCGCAACGGCGGCGAGGAGTTCCTCGCACCCGTGCTGCTGCGCCCGCTGGCGATCCGCCGCTACGGCCGCGACTTCGAGCTGAAGCTCAAGGGGCAGCCGTTCCTCAACCCCGCGCTCGCCCGCGAGCTCCGCGAGCAGTTCCAGATCACGCTCGACGCCGACGCGTTCGTCGCGCTCGCGATCACGAACGGCGTGTTCAAGCCCCAGCCCGTGATCGATCGGCTGCGCGGCCTCACGAGCCACCTGCCGTGGTTCCAGGTCGCCCCGCGCCTCGTGGTCTCGTCGTTCGCGGAGGTCGGCCCCTCGATGGCCGCGGATGCCGCCGAGCCCGACCATCCCCTCATCGACGCGATCGCGGGCAACCCGACCGCACGTGCGGCCTTCGCCCACGGCGGCGAACGCGTTCGCCCGGTGCCGCAGGACGAACGGCCGCCGTCGACCGACACTCTGCTGCTCGACGCGGATCCCGAGCAGGAGCGCGTGGTCGCCGAGATCGAGGCCGGCACCTCGCTCGTCGTGAAGACCCTCCCTGGCACCGGCGGCACGCAGACGATCGTCAACGCGGTCGGCGCGCTGGTCGCGAAGGACCGCCGCGTGCTCGTCGTCGGCGCCCGTCGCGCGAGCCTCGACGGCATCGTGCACCGGCTCGGCCAGGTCGGCCTCGGGGGAGCGGCCGTCACGACGGCGAGCCTCCGCCGCGACCTCATCACGTCGATCTCGCGCAACGAGAAGGTCGAGCGCCCCAGGGTCGCCGATGTCGACGACGCACTCGTCCGGTTGCGCAAGGCGCTCGTCGACTACCGTTCGGCGCTCACCCGACCCGAGCCCTCGCTCAAGGTCTCGGTGCTCGAGGCCCTCGGCGAGCTCGCACGCCTCGCGCTGCTGCCTGCGCCGCCGTCGACCACCGCGCGGCTGTCGCACGCCTCGCTCGTGGCGCTCGCCGACGGCCGCGAGAAGGTGTCGCGCGACCTCGTGCGCGCGGCGGCCCTCGGCGAGTTCAAGTACGGCCCGGGCGACTCGCCCTGGTACGGCGCCTCGTTCGCGTCGTCGGCCGAGGCGACCGAGGCCCACGACCTCGCGAAGCGCCTGAGCAACGTCGACGTGCCCCGCCTCATCGATCGCGGCCGCACCCTCATCGGGCAGACGCGACTCCGCACGTTCGAGTCGATCGCCGAGCTCGGCGTGTTCCTGCGCCTGCTGCTCGACGTGCGCGAGACCCTCGACCGGTTCCGTCCGTCGGTGTTCGACCGTCCGCTCGGCGAGCTCATCGCCGCGACCTCGCCCCGCCGCGAGTCGCCCGGCATGTCCGGCGCGAACCGTCGCCGCCTGCGGCGCCACGCGCTCGAGTACGTCCGCCCCGGCGTGCACGTCACCGATCTCAACGCTTCCCTCCGTGGCATCCAGCAGCAGCGCACGCTCTGGCAGCGCTACTCCGAGGCGGGCTCGATCCCCGGGGTGCCGGTCGGACTCGACGACGTGCACGTCGCGCATCGGTCGGTCGATCACGACCTCGGCGTGCTCGACGGTCCGCTCGGCCTCGTGGGCACGCCCCGCCGACTCGCCGCTCGCCCCGTGCGCGACCTGACCACGATGCTCACCGGGCTCGCGGCCGAGTCCGAGGTGCTCGCGAACCTGCAGGAGCGCACCGCACTGCTCGGCACGCTGCGCGACCTCGGCCTCGACCCGCTGCTCGTCGACCTCTCCAGGCGCCACGTGCCCGAGCAGGTCGTCGCCGCTGAGCTCGAGCTCGCGTGGTGGCAGTCCGTGCTCGAGCAGATGCTCGCGACCGACACCGCCCTGCTCGGCGCCGACACCGCACTGCTCGACCGGCTCGAGGGCGACTTCCGCCTCGTCGACGAGGCGCACGCGTCGTCGGCCGGTCCGCAGCTGGCCTGGCACCTCGGCGAGAACTGGAAGGTCGCGCTCGTCGACCACCCCGAAGAGGCCGGCCACCTCAAGCGCATGCTCCGCGGCGATCGCGTCGACGCGGCGCGGCTGCAGCACGACACCCCGCACCTCTTCCGGGCTCTCGCCCCGATCTGGCTCGCCTCGCCGTACGACGTCGGCGCCATCGACCCGTCGGTCTCGTTCGACACGGTGATCCTCGTCGACGCCGGGTCGACGACCATGGCCGAGAACCTCGGCGCCATCCGTCGTGCGAAGCAGGTCGTCGCGTTCGGCGACCCCGTGACACAGACGCCGACGATCTTCGAGACCGGCCTCGACGACCCCGATGCGACGACGGATGCCGCGGCCGCCGTCGAGCGCGAACCCGACGGCGTCGATGCACTGCACGCCGACTCCGCGCTCGCCCGCCTCGGCGAACTGCTGCCGACCATGACGCTCACCCGCAGCTACCGAGCCGGAGGAGAGGACCTCGCGGAGCTCGTGAACCGTCGCTTCTACGGCGGCCGCATCGAGTCGCTGCCCTGGGCGGGCAGCTTCCTCGGGCACGGCAGCCTCGGCCTGCACTACGTACGCGGCAACGGCCTGCCCGACCAGGTCACCGGCACCGTCGAGAGCATCGACTCCGAGGTCGCCAAGGTCGTCGAGCTCGTCATGGAGCACGCGGTGAAGCGCCCTCGCGAGTCGCTCATGGTCGTCACCGCGAGCACGCGCCACGCGGCCCGCGTGCACCAGGCGGTGCTCGCGGCATTCGCCAAGCGCACCGACCTCTCGGACTTCATCCTGAAGGACCGCGCCGAGCCGTTCACGGTGCTCACGCTCGAGCAGTCGGTGGCCCAGAGCCGCGACCGGGTCATCTTCTCGGTCGGCTACGGCCGCACCCCGCACGGCCGACTGCTCTCGAACTTCGGCTCGCTCGGCGAACCCGGCGGCGACCGCCTGCTCGCCGTCGGCATGACCAGAGCGCGTCGATCCATGGACATCGTCTCGGCGTTCCGGCCCGACGACATCGACGAGGAGCGCCAGGCGCACGGCGTGCTCGCCCTCGCCAGCATCCTCAGCCAGACCGAGGAGCGCGCGGCCGAGGAGCCGAGCGGCACCTCGGGGGCCTCGATGCTCGACGACCTCGCGGCCAGGCTCCAGCGCCGCGGCATCCGGGTCAGCCCCGGACACCGGGGCAGGCTCGCGCTCGCCGCCGCGAACGCCGGCAAGGCCGTCGTCGTCGAGACCGACGAGGTGCTCACCGGGTACAGCCTGCGTGAATCGCTGCGGCTTCGGCCCGACGTGCTGCGGCGCCTCGGCTGGCACTACCTGCGCGTGCACAGCTTCGAGCTGTTCGGCAACCCCGAGGCGGTCGCCGACCGGGTCGCGACGCTGCTCGGCAAGCCTCCGGTGCTGCCGCCGGATGCCGCGTCCGCATGAACGACGAACGTCAGCGCGTCGAGCGGGCGAAGGGTCGTGCCCGGCGCGCGCGCCTGACGCCGGCGCCCGGCACCGATCCGACGCCCGAGGCGCCGGTGCCCGGTCGAGACGCGGTGGCCGACGACGAGGACGCTGGGCGCGCGGCATCCGCTCGCCCCGAAGACGAGCGCCTCAGGCGCGAGAAGCCGCCGCACTGGGGCTGACCGCGTCGCGCCCGGCTCGAGTGCCGGTCAGCGCGGCCGGGCTCAGTGCCTGGGCTGGTGCGCCTCGCCGGTCGGGCGCTCGGCGAGCAGGTCGCGGATCTCCGACAGCAGGGTGAGCTCGGACTCGGGCGCGTCGGGGTCGGGCTGGCCGGCCTTGCGCTTCGCCTCTGCGTGCTCCTTGAGGGTGTTCATCGGGAGGACGAACACGAAGTAGACGACCGACGCGACGATGACGAACGTGATGATCGCGCCGATCACGGCGCCGAGCTTCACGTCGGAGGTGCCGCCATCGAGGGTCGGGATGGTCCAAATCAAGGCCTCGTCGAGGCTCTGCGCGTTGAAGACCGCCCCGATCAGCGGGTTGATCAGGTTGTTCACGATCGAGGTCACCACGGCCGTGAACGCCGTGCCGATCACGACCGCGACGGCCAGCTCGATCACGTTGCCCCTGAGGATGAACTCCTTGAAACCCTTCAGCACCTTGCCCCCTGCTGTCTCATCGATCAGGTCTAGGCCACGCTAGCCGCGGATCCGCCCGAAGACGAACCCGACGAACCGCCGGACGACGAACCTGATGACGAACTCGACGACGACGAACCGCCGGAGGAACCCTTCGACGAGCCCTTCGAGGACTCGCCCGACGACCCCTTCGACGCGGGCACCGACGAACCGCCCGAGGCGCCGCCGCTGCGCGAATCGGTGCGGTAGAAGCCCGATCCGTTGAAGGTGACGCCGATCGAGTTGAACACCTTGCGCAGCGGGCCCCCGCAGGACTCGCAGACGGTGAGGCTGTCGTCGGTGAAGGACTGCTGGATGTCGAAGGCGTTACTGCACTCGGTGCAGCGGTACGAATACGTGGGCATGAAGGGACTTTCGGCTCGAGGGGGTGCGACGCCGGTCAGAACGCGTGGATGCGCGTCGGGGTGACGACGCCGTTGACCGGCTGATCGTGCACCTCGCGCGGAACGTCTTCGACGAACTCGCTGTCGAAGACCACGGCGTACACCGGAGGACATTTTCCCATCGAACCGAGGGTTTTGTCGAAATAGCCTCGACCCCAGCCCAAACGCATGCCCGTGCGGTCGATCGCCGCGGCCGGAACGATGATCAGGTCGACGTCGTTGATCGCCATCGGGCCGAGCAGTTCGCCGACCGCCTCGGGGGTGCCGTGCAGGCCGAGCACCTCGTCTTCGGACTCCCCGATGGTCCAGTCGAGGAGGCCGTCTTCGCGCGTCACCGGGAACAGCACCCGGATGCCGTGGTGCTCCGCCCACTCGACGAACGGACGCGTGTCGGGCTCGGACGGCATCGAGAGGTAGCACGAGACCGACGCGGCATCCGTCGACCCGACGAGCTCCTCGAGCCTCGAGGTGAAGCCCTCGGTCGCGAGACGGCGCTCGTGCTGGGACATGTTCTGGCGGCGTTCACGGAGCTCCGCGCGCAGAATCCGCTTCTGGACGGACGGATCGTCGGACATGCCCCTCATCCTAAGACGATGTTCAACATTCGTAACCGCGATGGAACGGGCTTGCGGATACGCTGAAGCGCATGACTGAACGCATCACCAAGGCAGTGATCCCGGCAGCCGGCCTCGGCACTCGATTCCTTCCCGCGACGAAGGCCATGCCGAAGGAGATGCTGCCGGTCGTCGACAAGCCCGCGATCCAGTACGTCGTCGAAGAGGCGGTCGCCGCCGGACTCGACGACGTGCTCATGATCATCGGCCGCAACAAGAACGCGCTCGCGAACCACTTCGACCGCGTCACCGAGCTCGAGCACACCCTCGAGACCAAGGGCGACGACTCCAAGCTCTCGAAGGTCCAGGAGTCCAGCGACCTCGCCGACGTGCACTTCGTGCGCCAGGGCGACCCGAAGGGCCTCGGGCACGCCGTGCTCCGCGCCCGCAAGCACGTCGGCAACGAGTCGTTCGCCGTGCTCCTCGGCGACGACCTCATCGACGCCCGCGACCCGCTGCTCACGCGCATGCTCGAGGTGCACGCCGAGCGCAACGCCACGGTCGTCGCCCTGCTCGAGGTCGACCCCGACAGCATCCACCTCTACGGCGCCGCAGCCGTCGAGCCGACCGACGAGGGCGACGTCGTGCGCATCACCGGCCTCGTCGAGAAGCCCGCGAAGGAGGTCGCACCCTCGAACTACGCCGTGATCGGCCGCTACGTGCTGAAGCCCGACGTGTTCGACGTGCTCGAGCACACCGAGCCCGGCAAGGGCGGAGAGATCCAGCTCACCGACGCGCTCATGGAGATGGCCGGCGACGTCGAGGGCACCGGCGGCGTCTACGGCGTCGTCTTCCGCGGCCGCCGGTACGACACAGGCGACAAGCTCGACTACATCAAGGCCGTCGTGCAGCTCGCGGCCGACCGCGACGACATCGGGCCCGAGCTCAAGCCCTGGCTCGTCGAGTACGTCGCCGGCCTCGGGCGCGCCTGACGATGCCCGCCGCCGCGATCCCGACGCTCCGCGACGGCGACCTCGTGGTGCGCCCCATCCGGGCGCGCGACGCGAAGCAGCTCGAGCGCGTGCTGCTCGACAACCGTGCCTGGCTCCGGCAGTGGGAGGCCACGTATCCGGGCGGGGGCTCGGTCATCGACACGCGCGCGAGCATCCGCAACCTGCTCGCGCACGCGCGCGCCGGTCACGCGCTCCCGTTCCTGCTCGAGGTCGACGGCGAGATCGTGGGCCAGCTGAACGTCTCGTCGATCGTCTACGGGTCGCTCTCGTCGGCCTCGATCGGCTACTGGGTCGCGCAGACCGCGGCGGGCCGCGGCATCACGCCCGCGGCCGTCGCGCTCGCGACCGACTACTGCTTCCAGGTGCTGCGGCTGCACCGCATCGAGATCTGCATCCGACCCGAGAACGGGCCATCGCTGCGGGTCGTCGAGAAGCTCGGCTTCCGCTACGAGGGCCTGCGTCGGCGCTTCATCCACATCGACGGCTCGTGGCGCGACCACTTCTCGTTCGCGCTCGTGGCCGAGGAGGTGCCGAGCGGCGTGCTCAGGCGGTGGCGCGACGGGCGCGCCCCGATCGACGCCGCGCGCATCCCGGCCGATGATCGCACCGCCGCGGCGCAGCCGCTTCGGCTATCAGATCATTGACACACCCCGCAAGCACCCCCGGCATCCGTCCGTGGTGACCTAGCGTATTCACATGGGTGTGATCGGCGGGGGTCTGCTCGTGGCAGTGGCCGCGGCATTGTGGATCGCGTACCTCATGCCCATCTGGTTCCGGCGTCGGCAGTACCTCGCGACCGAGCGCAATGCGGTTCGGCTGCAGCAGACCCTGCGCATCCTCGCCGAGACGGCAGAGACGCCCGAGCCGGTGCTCATCGAGGCCAACGCACGTCAGATCGCCCTGCACCAGCGCGCCCTGCGCGAGCAGGAGCGCACGGCGCGCCTCGAGGCGCAGACCACCGAGCGGCTCGCCATCGCCGAGCGCAGGGTCGCCGAAGCCGCGGCTGAGGCTGCCGCCGACGTGGTCGCGCACACCCCGATCGCGCACGCCTCGCGCACCGAGCCCATCGAGGTCGTCGCTCCGGATGCTGCGGCCGGCCGTTCCAAGCAGGCTGCGCCCGCCGGGTCGTCGCCCATCGCCTCGCGTCGCATGCTGCGGCGACGCCGTGCCCTCTGCTCGCTGCTGCTGCTCGTCGGACTGCTGACGGCCGCCGGCGGTCTCGTCGGGCTCGTCTTCGGGGCGTCCCCGCTCGTCGCCGTGGCCGGCGGGGCGCTCGTCGCGCTGGCCTTCACCGCACTCGCGTCGCTCGCCCGTGTGCGCACGACCGCACCGGTCGCGGCACCCGTGGCGCGTCCCGTCGTCGAGGCCTTCGAACCGGTCGAACTCGCCGCAGACGACGAGCGTCACGAAGGATGGACACCGCGTCCGCTGCCGAAGCCGCTCACGCTCTCGCGGGGCACGATCGCGGCGACCGCGATGGCCTCGATCGAGGCCGCCGCCGAACTGCAGCGCGTCGCACAGGAGGCCGAGCGGGCCCGCCGCATCGAGGAACTCGCGACGCCCGTGCCCACGATCGCGCCGGCCGCGCAGACGCCGCAGGCGGCGCCCGCGAAGGTCGCGCCGGAGCCTGCGAGCCCGTACGCGGGCATGGGCGTGGTCGGCGAACCGCAGCGGAGATTCGGCGATCTCGACGCCGTCCTGCAGCGTCGGCGCAAGGCCGGCTGAGCGGCCGATCGAGCCTGCTGGGGTGGTCGGAACCACCCGTTCAGTGGTGATAGGCTCGTACTCGCTCGGGCCCATGGCGCAGTTGGTAGCGCGTCTCGTTCGCAATGAGAAGGTCGGGGGTTCGAATCCCCCTGGGTCCACCAGCAACCAGAAAGGCCCCGGAATCATCCGGGGCCTTTCTGCATGTTCCGGTGCGCCCAGAGGCCTCGAGACGTCGGTGCAGGCGCACTCCGCGAACGGTCAAAAGCAGTGCTCGGCCAACTCGTACGATTGCGATCCGCCACCTCGGCGCGCCGCCGGCCTCCTGAATCGCCGGGCGTAGTCTGGCAGGGATGTCGCAGCCACCGGTCACCAGGTCCCTTCCCGTCTCCGAGCAGCATCGGTGGCGCGCGTACTGGATCTGCGTCGGCGTTGCCGCGCTCACGATCCTCGACCTGTCGAAGGTCAACGTCGGACTGCCCTCGATCGAGGCGGCGTTCGACGCCTCGGCGACGCAGCTGCAGCTCATCGTCGCGGGCTACGTGCTGACCTTCGGACTCACGCTCGTGCCCGCGGGACGCATCGGCGACCAGCGGTCGCGCAAGACCCTGTTCGTGACGGGCCTCAGCCTCTTCCTCGTCACGAGCCTCGTGGCGGCGGTCGCGCCGAACATCACGGTGCTGCTCGTGGCCCGACTGCTGCAGGGGGTCGCGGCCGGCATCCAGATGCCGCAGGTGCTCGGCATCATCCAGGAGCTGTTCCGCGGCAAGGAGCGCGGCAAGGCGTTCGGGCTCTTCGGTGCCGTCATCGGGCTGGCCACGGCGTTCGGCCCCACGCTCGGCGGACTCATGATCGCGATCGGCGGGCCCACCGACGGCTGGCGCGGCATCTTCCTCATCAACGTGCCGCTCGTGATCATCGCGCTCGTGCTCGCCATCTGGTTCCTGCCGGTCACGCGGCGCCCGTCGAACGACCCGCTCTCGCTCGACCCCGTCGGCCTCACCCTGTTCGCCGTGACCGTGCTCGCACTCATGTGGCCGTTCCTGTTCACGACGGGCTCGCCGAGCGACAACCCCGCCCGATGGTGGGTGCTCGTGGTGTTCGTGCTCGCCCTCATCGGGTTCCTCTCGTGGGAACGGCGGTACGCGGCATCCGGGCGCCAACCGCTCGTGCCGCTCGCGCTGTTCGGCGTCGCGTCGTTCCGCAACGGCATCTCGCTGGCGAGCGTGTACTTCGCCGCGATGCCGTCGATGTTCCTGCTCACGACCCTGTACCTGCAGGACGGGCTCGGCCTCGAGGCCGTGTTCGCCGGCATGGTCAGCATCGGCTTCGCCCTCGTCAGCGCCCTGAGTTCGTGGATCGGCGGCAACCTCGTCAACCGGCTCGGCCGGCCGCTCGTGGTGGCAGGTCTCGTGCTGCTGCTCGTGGGCATCGCGCTGCTCGTGCTCGTCGCGATCACGACGCCGGCCGAGATCACCCCGTGGGCGATGGCCGGTGCGATGGCCATCGCCGGCGCGGGCGGCGGACTCGTGGTCTCGCCGAACCAGACCCTCACGCTCATGGACATCCCGGTGCGGCAGGGCGGGCTCGCCGGCTCGGTCGGGCAGCTCGGCCAGCGCATCGGCACGGCGATCGGCACCGCGGTCACGCTTTCGCTGTTCTACTCGACGATCTACCGCGAGTCCGACGGCGAGCCCGACCTCGAGGTGTACCACCACGCGTACGGCTACGGCATGCTCGCGGTCGCCGTGCTCATCGCCATCGCGTTCGGCATCGGGGTCGCCGACCTCGGCTCGCGACGCCGCCACCGCGGTGAGGACGGCAGCGGCTCACTCGGAAACGACGACGCGGCGGCCGTGGGCTGAGCAGCGCTCGTCCGAGCCCGAGTCGGTACCCCAGCGCCGGTCAGCCGATCGCGAGGATGCGTGCGCGTTCGGGCTTGTCGTAGTGCTCGAGCGCGGCGCGAAGGGCGACCCGCGGCATCGCTGCGGCCCGAGGCTCGAGGAACGCGGTGAGCCGCGGACGGTCGAGGTCGCCCGCCGAGCGGAGCACCCAGCCGAGCGCCTTCGCCACGTAGGGCTCCTGATCGTCTGCGAGCGTCGTGGCGATGGCGTAGGCGTCCTCGAGCTCGCCGCGCTTGAGGAACGCGAAGGTCGCGACGAGCGCCGTGCGTCGTTCGGGCCAGGCTCCGGATGCCGCGAGCCGCCCGAGCGGCGAACGATCGCGTTCGAGCAGCCACCCGCCGACCACGTCGCGCGCGGCGAGGTCGACGAGATCCCACTGGTCGATGCGGTCGTGCCGGCGGAGGTACAGCTCGTAGAGCTCGTGCCGGCGGGACTCGGGCGTGCGCCGGTGCGCCGCCGACTTGCCCATGATGCTGCAGGCGAGGGCGCGCACCTCGTGCGTCGGCCGTTCGAGCAGTGCCTCGAGCTCGGCGACGGGCAGGTCGAGCGCCGTCTTCGCGAGGTCGAACACCGCGCCCATGCGCACGCCGATGAAGGGCGCCGAGTCGTCGGGCGGGAAGAACCGGGTGTACTTCTGCCGCTCCTCGGGCGTCGCGAGGGTCTCGAGCTGGGCGACCAGCGCCGCGGCATCCGTCATCTCGCGCCCCCTCCGCGCACGGCGTCAGCTTACGGCAGCGGCCGCCTGCACCTCGGGGGCGTCGGAGAACGCGAGCTTCGGCACGAACGCGAGCAGCACGACCGAGACCGCGGCCGTGAGGCCGCACACGATCCAGACCGTGAGGTAGCCCGAGAGCGATCCCGCGGTGCCGTCGCCGGCGCCCGACCCGCCGGTCAGATGGCTCGCGAGCGCGATGCCGAACACGCACGAGGCGATCGCGCCGCCGACGGTCTTGACCGAGTTCGTGAGTCCGGTCGCGACGCCGGTCTGCGTCGGGGGAGCGGCGGCGGCGGCTGCCGCCGGGAGGGCGGCGACGAGCGCACCGGAGCCGATGCCCGCGATCACCATGTTCGTGAGCGTCTGCGCATAGGTGTCGTGCAACGGCACGAACAGCAGGTAGCCGACCGCGACCAGGGACGAGGCGAGCATGAGCGTGATGCGGGGCGTGAGACGACGCGCGACCGACGAGTACGAGAGCGCGCCCGCGATCATCGCGATGAGGTAGACGCCGATGAGCAGCGAGGTCTGGAAGCCCTGGGTGCCGAGTCCGTAGCCGTAGACCTCGGGGTCGGTGCGGGCGAACGTCGAGAGCGGGGCCTGGGCGCCGAGCACGCTGACGCCGAACAGGCCGGCCGTGATGAACACCGGGCGCAGCGACGGCGATGCGAACATGCGCACGTCGATGAGCGGGTCGTCGTGGCCGAGCTCGAACCGGGCGAACACCGCACCGAGCGCGATGCCGAGCACGATGAGCCCCCACGACAGCGGGTCGGCGACGCCGTTCAGGCGCAGGAAGCTGAGGCCGCCGGTGACGGCGAGCAGCGCCAGGGAGATGAGCACGAGCCCGATGAGGTCGAGGCGGCCGCCGGTGAGCTCGGGCGACTCCTTCACGCCGAACAGGATCACGAAGAAGCAGGCGGTCACCGCGATCGCCGGAATGAGCAGCACGGTGGTGAGCGGGAGCACGTCGATCAGCGCGCCGCCCGCGAGCGCGCCAGAGATGGCGCCGATCTCGAGCGCGGCGACGAGCACGCCGGCGGACTTCATGGTGAGCGACGCCGGGTGCCCCGCCCGACGCGAACGTGACCAGATCAGCGCGATCTCGAGCGGCAGCCAGACCACGTAGAAGCCCTGCAGCGCCCACGCGGCGAGGAAGAGGGCGAACGAGTCGGTGAACGGCAGCACGAACGACGCGGCGGCCGTGATGGCCGTCGACCACACGAGCATGCGCTTGTGGCCGACCATGTCGCCGAGCTTCGCGAACGCGGGGACCACGAGCGCCGACAGCATGAGCTGCGTGCCCTCGAGCCAGTTCACATCCGCGTCGTGGATGCCGAGGTTTCGCGCGATGTCGGTGAGCATCGGGGTGTAGAAGCCCTGCAGGATGCCGCTCGTGAACTCGACGAACGCGAGGAATCCGACGATCGCGGCGATGGGACCGAGGCTGACGGCACGCGACATCGGGGGCTCCTTCGGGTTGGGGTGGATTCACCCTAAGCCCTCATGAGAGCGCTCCCGTTCCGAGATCGGCTCGCGTTGATCACGCTTCGGTCACACCTGGTCGGATGCCGCGGCGGCGCGTCGCGGCATCCGGAACCTCAGGAATCGAGCGAGGCGATGAGCGTGCGGTGGAACCGTTCGCCGCGCTCGAGGCTGTCGAACGTGACGGACTCGTCGACGCCGTGGATCGCGGCGCGCTGCGCGGCCGTCATGGCGAGTGGGGCGAAGCGGAACACGGCGGGGGCGAAGCGGTGGAACCATCGCGAGTCGGTGGCCGCCATCACGAGGTACGGCGCGGTGACGGCCTCGGGGTACGACGCGGCGACGGCGGCCTCGATCGCGTGGAACGCGGGGCTGTCGGTCGCGGACTCCGGCGACGGCTCGCTGCCGTCGAGCACGGTGACGCTGACGTGCCGGTCTCGGATGACGCGGCGCACCCGCTCGGCCGTGCCCGCGATTGTCTCGCCGGGCGCGATGCGCAGGTTCAGCACGGCCGCGGCCTGCGACGGCAGCACGTTGTGGGCGGTGCCGCCCTCGAGCATGGTGGCCGCGACGGTGGTGTGCACGATGGCCGCGGGCTCGCCGCCGAGCTTCGCGAACACGCGGGCCGTGACCCACGGCAGGGCGGTGAGGGCCTGCAGCAGCAGTCGCGGTGCTCCCTTCGTGTGCGGCGTGAAGCTGCGGAGCATCGCGCGCGCCGACGCGGGAACCCGCTTCGGGAACGGGTTCGGGTGCAGGCGGTGCACGGCGCGGGCGATGCGGTCGGTCGGGGTGTGCGTCGGCGGCGCCGACGCGTGGCCGCCCTTGCTCTCGGCTGCGAGCCGCAGCGAAACGATGCCCTTCTCGCCGACCCCGACCATCGCCGAGGGGAGCGAGACGAACGGGAACGGCGCGTCGATGACCGCGCCGCCCTCGTCGAGCACGAGCCACGGCGTGATGCCGCGCGCCTGGAACAGGTCGGCGATCGCCTTGCCGGCGCTGCCGTGATCCTCTTCGTTTCCGCCGAACGCGAGGTACACGTCGCGCGCGGGGGTGAAGCCGTCGGCGAGCAGGTTCTCGACGGCTTCGAGCAGCACGAGCATCGGGCCCTTGTCGTCGAGTGTGCCGCGACCCCAGACCGAGCCGTCGTGGATGCGGCCCTCGAACGGCGGGAACGTCCACCCGTCGGCCTCGACCGCCGGCACGACGTCGTAGTGCGCCATGAGCACGACCGGGTCGGCGTCGCTTCGGCCGCGCCAGTGGAAGAGGAGGCCGAGCGGATGCGGCTGCTCGAACGCGAGGCGCTCGTGCGTGAGCGGGTAGAGCCCGGCGAGCAGGTCGCGGAACGCGTCGAAGTCGGCCATGCCGCGCTGCTCGAGCTCGGCCGACACGGTCGGCAGTGCGATCATGCGGGAGAGGCGCTCGGGGGCGCCGGGGCGGACGGTGGGAGCCGGCGACGCTGGGGACACTGCGGGGGCGGCGGGCACCGTGGGGGAGTCGGGCATGCGACCCAGCGTACGACGCGAACCGAGCGCGTCAGGCTGCGAGGTGCGCCGCAGGGGTCACGAGCGCCGTGAGCTCCGCCGCGCTGAGCTCGCGGCCGAAGGCGGGATGTCCGGGCTCGAGCGCCCGTCCGTTGGCGAGGGGGCCGCCGTCGACGGCGTCGAAGCCGAGGTCGTCGATGATGCGGGCGAGCACGGCACGGGCCTCTGGGTCGTCGCCGACGACGGCGAGGGCGCGGCGCAGGGGGGATCCGGCATCCATGCTGTCGTCCTCCATCTCGTGGTAGCCGAGGTGGTTCAGTGACTTAACGACGCGGGCGTTCGGGTTGCGGGCGGCCATGATCTCGCTCGTGGATCGCTCATCGGCGTCGATCTCGGCGATGTGACCGTCGACCGGGGGCCAGTAGTTCATCGCGTCGACCACGACGCGCTCACCGAAGTCGCTCCACGGCACGGTGCCGGCCTTGCCGAACGGCACGGCCACGATGATGACCTCGGCGCCCGCCACGAGTTCTGCGGGAGTGGCGACCTTCGCTCCGGGGGCGACGACCGACACGAGCAGGTCGAGCGCGGTCTGGCGGGGCGAACCCGCCATCACGACCTCGTATCCGGACGCCACCAGCAGGCGGGCGAGGGCGGTGCCCACCTTTCCCGCTCCGAAGATGCCGATCGACGGCAGATCTGCCACGTGCATGTCTCCATTCTCGCGCGCACGCCCGTCGTCGCCCGAAGGTTCCATGCGTGTGCGTCAGGTTCAACCGGGCGAGCGGATGTCGCATTCCCGGCGCCGGCGTCACGGTCGCCGCCCCGCGACATCCGCCCGACGTCCTCGACAGGACCGGGCGGCGGGATGGCCCGGGGGAATAGCATCGGTGCAGGCCCGGTTGATCGATGCGAACGCATACGAATGAAGACGGAGCATCATGACCCACTACGAGTTCGGCGTCGACACGTTCGGCGACATCACCCTCGGCGCCGACGGCGCGAAGCTCTCGCACGCGCAGGTGCTGCGCAACGTGGTGGAGGAGGGCGTGCTCGCCGACCGCCTCGGGCTCGACTTCTTCGGCGTCGGCGAGCACCACCGCCACGAGTTCGCGATCTCGGCCCCCGAGGTCGTGCTCGCCGCGATCGCAGCCCGCACCGAGCGCATCCACCTCGGGTCGGCGGTCACCGTGCTGAGCAGCGACGACCCCGTGCGCGTGCACCAGCGTTTCGCCACCCTCGACGGCATCTCGAACGGGCGCGCCGAGGTGATCCTCGGACGCGGGTCTTTCATCGAGTCGTTCCCGCTCTTCGGCTACGACCTCGCCCAGTACCAGGAGCTCTTCGACGAGAAGCTCGAGCTCTTCGCCGCCCTGCTGCCGCAGGAGCCCGTCACCTGGAGCGGCAAGCTCCGCCCCGCGCTGACCGACCAGCTCGTGTACCCGACCGTCGAGCACGGCTCGCTGAAGACCTGGATCGGCGTCGGCGGCAGCCCCGAATCCGTCGTGCGCGCCGCCCACTACGGCCTGCCGCTCGTGCTCGCGATCATCGGCGGCAGCGCGGCCCGCTTCGCCCCGCTCGCCGACCTCTACCGCCGAGCGCTCGACCAGTTCGGGCACGAGCCGCAGCCCGTCGCGATCCACTCGCCCGGGTTCATCGCCGACAGCCGCGCCGAGGCCCTCGACACCCTCTGGCCGCACTACGAGGCCATGACGAACCGGATCGGCGCCGAGCGCGGCTGGGGCCCGACGAACCGTCGCCACTTCGAGGACGAGTCCGTCAACGGCGCGCTCTACGCGGGCGAGCCCGAGGCGGTCGCGCAACGCATCGCCGACGCCCTCCGCGTCACCGGTGCGACCCGCTTCGACATGAAGGTCTCCAACGGAGGCCTCTCGCACGAGGCCATCATGGGCAGCATCGAGCGCTACGCGACCCAGGTGGTGCCGCGCGTGCGCGAGCTGCTCGCGGCCGACGACGACGTCGACGCGGACCTCGCCGCCGCGCGCGAGCTCGCGGCGCAGGACCGGGCGGATGCCGCAGCCGAACGCTCCACGTCGGTCGAGTAGGCGGCCGGCCGGCCAGCCGGATCAGGTGGTCGCTCTGATCAGGCGCTCGGCCTGATCAGGCGGTCGCCCGGGCGGCGCGGCGTCGCACGATCGCGCGGAACCACGCGGCATCCGGAACCCTCGCGAGGAACGTGCCCGAGATGATCGTGATGAGCACGTAGGCCGTCGCGAGCGACGCGAGCTCGGGCGCCGCGCCGGAGGCCACGGCGATGCCGGCGATCACGATCGAGAACTCGCCGCGCGGCCCGAGCGTGAAGCCCGCGCGCCACTGGCCGAGCGTGCCGACGCCGGCGCGCCGGGCCGCGTACGCGCCCGTGACGACCTTCGTCGCGATCGTGACGACCGCGAGCAGGAACGCGGGTAGCAGCATCGACCAGAGCGCCGACGAGTCGGACGTGATGCCGAAGAACACGAAGAACGTGGCTGCGAACAGGTCGCGGAGCGGCGTCAGCACGCGGCTGGCCGCTGCGGCCACCCGGCCGGAGAGCGCGATGCCGACGAGGAACGCGCCGACCGCCGAGGACACGCTGACCTGGGCCGCGAGCCCGGCGACGAGCATCGTGAGCCCGAGCACGCCGAGCAGCAGCGGCTCGGCGTGGTCGGCCGGGAACAGCCGGGACACGATGTGCCCGTGCCGGAGCGCGACGTAGAGGATGACGCTGACGACGCCGACGGCGATCGCCACCCCGATGGCGCCCTGCAGGATGCTCGCGCCCACCGCGAGGGCCGAGAGGATCGGCAGGTAGAACGCCATCGCGAGGTCTTCGATGACGAGCACGCCCAGGATCGCGGGCGTCTCGCGGTTGGACAGGCGGCCGAGGTCGCGCAGCAGCGTGGCCACCACGCCCGAGGACGATACCCACGTGACCCCCGCGAGTGCGACCGCCGCGAGCGGGCCCCAACCGAACATGAGGGCGACGAGCGCGCCGGGTACGGCGTTCAGCAGGGCATCGACGATGCCCGCCGCACGCGTGGACTTGAGGCTCCCGAAGAGCTCTGGCGCGGTGTACTCGAGCCCCAGCAGGGCGAGCAGCAGGATGATGCCGATCTCGGAGCCGGCCTCGAGGAACTCGGCGCTGGCGTCGAGCGGCACGATGCCGCCCTCGCCGAACGCGAGCCCGATCACGAGGTAGAAGGGGATCGGCGACATGCCGATGCGCAGGGCGAGGCGCCCGGCCAGGCTCATGATGAGCAGTAGCGCGCCGACTTCGATCAGCAGCAGCGTGGTGTCGTGCATCGGCGGCGCCCGGCGATCAGTCGGGGCCGGAGGCGAGCAGCTTGGCTACTCCGTCGAGTCCTTCTCGCGTTCCGACGGCGACGATGACGTCGCCCGCCCGCAGGTGATCGGCCGGTGTCGGGGAGGGGATGATCGTGCCGTCGCGCACGATCGCCACGATCGACGCGTGCGTGCGCGTGCGGGCCTTCGTCTCGCCGAGGGTGCGATTCAGGTACGGCGAATCGGTCGGCAGGGCGATCTGCTCGGTGTAGAGCCCGGCGGTCTCGTCGCTGAGGCTCGTGAGCCGGCTCAACATGACCGACGCGCCGAGCACGTCGGCCAGCGCCGCGGCCTCGTCGTCGTTCAGCTGGATCGAGTCACGGCACGCGTCGGGATCGTCGCGGTCGAAGACGCCGAGATCGCGCTCGCCGTCGCGGTGCGAGACGACGCTGATGCGCCGCCCGCCTTCAGTCACCAGGTCGTGACGCACGCCGATGCCCGGCAGGTCGACCTTCTCGATGCGAATACCCACAGCGGATATCGTAACCCCGCTGGAGGGGCCGCCGTCCGGTTCGACGCGGCTCGCCGTGTGTCGGTCGTCAGACCGTGACGCTGGTGCGCATCTCGAGCACGGGCGTGCCGTCGTCATCGACGAGCTGCAGGGCGATCTGCGCGTTGCCGAGCTCGCCGAGCGAGTCGGCATGGGTGCCGCCGCACGGGATCGCGGCCGCGCCGCCGGGCAGTTCGGCGACCCAGGTGCGGCGGTCGGTGAGCCGGTCGCCGTCGCGGTCGATGCGCACCGGTGCGTTCGCGAGGACCCAGCCCTGCACGGTCGCGGTCACGGTACGTGCGAGGGAGTCGAGATCGGCCTCGAGGAGGCCCGCGGTGTCGAAGCCGGCGCGCCGGAGCGACTTGTTGAGTCGGTAGCGGTCGATCGAACCGCCCGGCTCGATGCGGCTCGAGGCGATGGCGATGCCGTCGAAGTCGGGGTTGCCGAGCGCGTCGGGTCGTGCCGGCTTCGACCAGCGCGACGCCAGTGCGAGGTTCAGGGCGAGGGATGCCGCGTGGCAGGCCGTGTGCCCGAGGGAGAGGGCGCGCCGCGCCGAGGCATCCGCCGTGATCGCGACCCGGTCGTCTTCGGCGATCGAGGCGTCGCCGTCGACGAGGTGCGCGACCAGGAACGACCAGCCGTCGGTGCCCTTGCGCACCGGGATGCCCGCGCCGAGGTGGAGTGCGGAGCCGTCGGTGGCCGCGACGACGGCCTCGTGCACGGTGAGGCTGACGCCGTGGGCCTCGATGACGCCCGTGTCGGCCGGCTGGTCGGGCCAGGCGGCGTCGACGGGGTGGAAGCTGGTGACGTCGGTGACGACCACGAGCCGCCCATCGACGCGCTCGACGTGCAGCACCCGTGCGGGCTGCACGAGCTCGCCCTCGGGATAGGTGACGCGGGTGTCCTGCTGCGGCAGCGTCATCGAGCGGCGCTCAGGCCTTGTCGCTGCGGCCGAGGAAGCTCATCGGGATCGCCATCGAGAGCGAGATGCAGAGGATGCCTGCGAAGAACACGATCGCCTCGAAGCCGACGACGTGCGTGGCATTGCCCATGAGCCACATGCCGAACACGAACACGGCCATGGCGATGATGAACAGAACGGCGCTCACGACGACCCCCTTGACGAGTACGCGGCGCTGCGCCGCACGATGCCAGTCTATCGAGCGGATGCCGCGGCGCGACCGCGCGCTAGTCGGGAACGGGCCCGAGCCACGCGTTCGCCACGGTCGCGTGCGCCGACTCGTCGTCGGAGGGGTGGAAGATGCCCGCGAGCACGTCGCGGTACAGGCGCCCGATCTCGGAACCCGCGAAGTAGCTCGATCCGCCCGACACGCGCACGGCCTGGTCGACGACCTGCTTCGCCGTCTCGGTCGAGCGCACCTTGACGCCGACGAGCTTCGCGAACCAGCGCGACCCGTGGTCGACGAGTCCGTCGAGGTCGCGCGCGACGGCGAGCAGCTGCGGCTCGAGGGCGTCCTGCGCGAGCGCGGCGTCGGCGATGCGCCAGCGGATGTCGGGGTCGTGGGCGTACGGCGCGCCGTCGCGCTTCATCGAGGTGCGCCGGTGCGCGGCGGCCACCGCCAGGTCGAGGGCGCGCGCGCCGATGCCCGCGTACACCGAGGCGAGCAGCAGTTCGAAGCTCGCGAAGATGCCGAACACGAGCGGGTCGGCGTTCGGCCCCGGATCGAGCCGGCGCACGATGCGATCGGATGCCGCGTACGCGCCGTCGAGCACGGTCGTGCGGCTCTGGCTGGCGCGCATGCCGAGCGTGTTCCAGTCGTCGAGGATCCTCACGTCGGGGTCTTCACGGTCGATGAACCCGTAGACGAGCTTCGGGGCATCGGCCGACGCGGTGTCGAGGCCCATGGTGCCGAGCCTGGTCCACGCGGGCGAGAGCGAGGTGAAGATCTTGCGACCCGTGTAGCGGTAGCCGCCGTCGGCCTGCGGGTCGGCCTCTGTGCGGGAGCCGAAGAGCATGAGGTCGTTGCCGGCCTCGCTGATGCCGAAGCCGAACACCTCGCCCGCTGCGGCCTCGCGCTGCAGGAACTCGAGGGTGTCGTCTCCGCGGTCGGCGAGGATCTTCGCGACCGCGGTCCAGACGAGGTGCATGTTCACCGCGAGGGCCGTGGCGGGCGCCGCTCCGGCGAGGCGCATCTGCCCGCGCACCGCGTCGTCGAGCCCCCATCCGAGGCCGCCGAACCGGGTCGGCACGAGGGATCGCAGGTAGCCGATCTCTCGGAGCTCGACGAGGTCCTCGTCGAAGAAGGCGTTGTCGCGGTCGTAGCGTGCTGCCCGTTCTCGGAATCGCTCGAGCAGGTCGTCGTCGAGCAGGGACACCGGCGTCTCAGGGGTCGCGATCGAGGTCACGTCGCCAGACTACGCCCGAGTCGCGGGGTCGTGGTCGGGCGCGACGGGCGCCTCCTGAGCGTCGCCCTCGGCGCCGGCGGTCGCTCCGGGGTCGCCGGGACCGCGACCGCCGCGGCGCCGCACGAGCCGCACGATGCCGACGACGATCGCCGCGACGACGAGCCCCGCGAGCACCCACGGCAGGATCACGCCGACCGCGACGCCCAGCCATCCGAGGAACAGCAGCAACCCGTTCCAGCCGGCCACGAGGCCGCCCCAGAAGCCATCGGGCGCTGGGGAGGGCGCGACGTCGACCGTCGTGAACCCGACCGTGAGCGTCGAGTAGGCGATCTGGTCGTCGAGCTGCTCGCGCTGCTGCACGAGTCCGTCGAGCTCGCCCTGCCTGGTCGTGAGTTCCGACTCGATCGCGATCAGGTCGCCCAGGTCCTTCGCCTCGGCGAGCAGCGCGGTCATGCGCCCGACCGAGGTCTTCAGCGCACTGATGCGCGCATCGAGGTCCTGATGCTGCTGCGTGACATCCGATGCGTTCATCGAGACCGAGGTGACGTCGCCGAGCTCGCGCAGGTCGTCGAGCACGGCGTCGAGGTCGTCGGCGGGGATGCGCAGCGTCAGCGACGCCCACGCGGGCTCGACCTCGCTGCCGGGGTTCTCGGTGCGGCTGTCGACCCGGCCGCCGGCCTGCTCCGCGATCCGCGCGGCGTCGGCCGCGGCCTCCACCGGGTCGTCCACCGTGACGGACACGTCGCCCGTGGTGATGACGCTGCGCTCGGCGGCGCTCGACCCGGCGTCGCTGCCCTCCATGGCGTCGAGTGCCGCCTCGTCCGAGAGCGCGACCTCGCCCGAGAGCGGCTGGGGCGCCGAGCCGTCGGCCGAACCGCCTGCCGCCGGCGCCTGCTCGGACATCGCCGAGCCGCCGGCGCTGCATCCGGCCAGCAGGGCGATCAGTAGCGCCGCGCCGGCGGTCGCCACGGGTGCGACGACGCGTCGACGGCGTCGTCGGGCGAGCGGATGCCGGTGGTCGCCGACCTCCGATGCGGGGTGCTGATGACGCTCGACTCCGGTGCGGTTGCTGCGCTGCGAGGCTCTCATGGGCACACGGTACTGCGCGGCGCGAACCCGATGTCTGGGCCTCGGCTGGGAGTGCGATCACGATCGGATTGCGCTTTGCTGGGAGTCGTCGAACGGCCCCAACGAACCGCGCCACCCACTCGTTCGGCGGTCTTCCGGTCGCGGATATTCAGGAGATTCCGCTGCATGCGTCGCCAGAGAGACCTATGGGGTCGAATCTCCTGAATTTCTGGCGCGGATGCCATGCGGATGCGGATGCGAATGCGAATGCGAATGCGGATGTAGATGCGGGCGCGGAGGCACGTGCGGTGGGCCGGCCGCGCGCCGGGCGGGGCCCGATCCGTCAGTCGAGGTCGGGGTCGCGGCCGGTGCGCTCGCCGGACTCGAGGGCCGCGATCGCGGCGAGGTCCACCTCGTCGAGCTCGAAGTCGAACACGTCGAGGTTCTCGCGCAGGCGCGCCGACGACGACGCCTTCGGAATCGCGATGACCCCCTGCTGCATGTGCCAGCGCAGCACGATCTGCGCCGGGCTCCGGTCGTGGCGTGCGGCGATCAGCGCGAGCGTCGGGTCGTCGAGCACGCGCCCGCGGGCGAGCGGCGACCACGCCTCCACCCGGATGCCGCGAGCCTCGTGATCGGCGCGCAGCTCCCGTTGCGGCAGCCACGGGTGCAGCTCCACCTGGTTGACCACGGGGGCGACCCCGGTCTCGGCGATGATGCGGTCGACGTGGTGCACGTGGAAGTTCGAGACGCCGACCGAGCGCACGCGCCCCTCGGCCTGCAGCCGCACGAGCGCCCGCCACGTGTCGACGTAGCGGTCGGTCGACGGCACCGGCCAGTGGATGAGGTACAGGTCGAGCACGTCGAGTCCGAAACGGGCCATCGAGTCGTCGAAGGCGCGGAGGGTCGCGTCGTACCCGTTGTCGTCCTTCCAGACCTTGCTCGTGACGAACAGGTCGTCGCGGGCGACGTCGGTCTCGCGCACGGCGCGGCCGACCTCGGCCTCGTTCGCGTAGAACGCGGCGGTGTCGAGATGCCGGTATCCCGCGTCGATGGCCGCGAGCGCCAGCTCCGTGGCATCCGTCGCCGGCACCTTGTAGAGCCCGAACCCGAGCTGCGGGATGCGCGCGCCGTCGGCGAGGTCGAGGCGCGGGGCGAGGGGAAGCGGTGCGTCGGTCATGGGGTCTCCGATCAGCTGGGTTGCAGGGGCACGGGCTCCGTGTCGGGAATGGGGCTCGCGTCGCGGCCACGCAGGTCGGGATGCCAGCGACGGCCGAACGTCGGCACCAGCACGCCGACGAACGCGAACCCGGCGGCGATCCAGAACGCGCCCTGCGCGCCGTAGCCGTCGATGAAGAAGCCCGCGAGCGCCGAGCCGAGGGCGGCGCCGATGAGCTGGCCGGTGCCGACCCAGCCGTAGGCCTCGGCCGTGTCCGAGAACTTCACGCTCGACGACACGATCGAGAACAGCACGGCGAGTGCCGGGGCGATGCCGATGCCGGCGAGGAACAGCGTGGCCGAGAGCCACCAGAAGTCCATGACGAAGGCGGCGAGCGCCATGCCCGCGAAGACGATGAACATGCGGCGGGCGGTCGCCCACGGGCCGATCGGGATGTGGCCGAACAGCAAGCCGCCGGCGAGGGAGCCGACCGAGAAGATCGCGAGCACGAGACCGGCCTCGGGGCCGCCATGGCCGAAGACCGCGACGACGCCAGCCTCGACCGCGGCGCACGCCCCGATGAGGAGGAACCCGACGACCGTCGCGAGCAGCACGGCCGGACGGCTGAGCACGACGCCGAACCTGCGCTTCGACCGCGGGATGCGCACGCGCCCGAGCTCGGGGGAGCTGATGAACCAGGCGCCGCCGCCGACCATCATCACCGCGGCCAGCATGATCGCCCAGATGGTGCCGATCTGCGTTGCCACGAGCGTGGTGACGACCGGGCCGACCACCCAGATGATCTCCTGCGCCGACGCGTCGAGCGAGAAGAGCGGGGTCAGCTGCCGGGAGTTGACCATCTTCGGGTAGATGGTGCGCACGGCCGGCTGCACCGGCGGGGTGGCGAGGCCGGTGATGAACCCGACGAGCATGTACAGCGGCACGGTCAGGGGCAGTACGCCGATCGAGACGATGCCCGTGACGCAGAGGGCCGTGGTGACGATGAGCACGGGGCGCATGCCGAGGCGGCCCATGAGGCGGCTCGTGAGCGGACCCGCGATGGCCTGGCCGATCGAGGTCGCGGCGAGCACGAGACCGGCGGAGCCGTACGAACCCGTGACCTGCTCGATGTGCAGCAGGAATGCGAGCGAGAGCATGCCCGACGGGAAGCGCGCGGTGAGCTGGGCGGCGATGATGCGAGCGACGCCCGGGGTCTTCAGCAGGTCGGTGTAGCTAGCCACGGTGGCACCACTCTATCGATCCGGATGTCGCGGGCGAGGGGACGTCGAGGCGTGTGCCGGGGCGTGGCCTGTACGCCGTGTCCGCCCTGCTCGGCGCTCGATCCGGCCCGCCTGGCGACTACTCGGCCGGCGCCGCGAGCGCCTTCGCGATGCGCTGCGGCGAGACGGTCTCGGCGGTGCGCAGCTCCTGCGCGAAGAGGCTGACGCGCAGCTCCTCGAGCATCCAGCGCACCCGCACGAGTCGTTCGGGCGCCTCGGGGTCGATCGGCACCCGCCCGCCGGCGGCCTCGAAGGCCTCGAACGACGGCGTGAACTGGTTCATGGCCTGCCGGTCGCGGCCGGGGTTCTCGACGAGCTTCGCGATGCGCGCGGTGATCGCGTCGAGGTACCTCGGCAGGTGCCGGAGCCGCTCGAGGCCCGTCGCCGAGACGAACCCCGCCGGCACGAGCGCGTCGAGTTGCGCACGTGCGTCGCTGAGCGAGGACATCAGGTTGATGCTCGAGGCCTTCGCGATGGCCCGGTCGACGTCGCGCGCGGTGCGGAGGATGCGGGCGACGAGCGCCACGGTCTCGAACATGCGGTCCATGATCGAGGCCGCGATCGCGTCGCGCACGGCCTCGAACTCTGCGCGCGTGCGCACCAGTCCGTCGGGGTGGGTCGCCCGCAGCTCGGCGTCGACGCAGGCCGCGACGCAGTCGTCGAGCAGCGCACGGGTGCCCGGGTAGGCGCTCGTGGCGAGGGCGAGCTTCTCGTCGTTCGACAGGTGTCCCTGCACGTAGGCGACGGGGGTCGGCGTGGCGAGCACGAGCAGGCGACGGATGCCGCGGCGCGACGCCAGATCGCGCTCGGCGGCCGTGGCCACGAGCCGCAGCGCCACGCCCGTCTTCTCGTCGACGAGGGCGGGATAGGCGCGGATCACGTTGCCGGCCTGACGGGTGTCGAGGTGCGCGGGCAGCTCGTTCCACTCCCACGTCGTGATGCCAGAGCGCTCGGCGAGCGCCGGGTCGGCGGCGGCGGGCGGTGTCGCCGGCGCGCCACGGCGGGCGTCGGGCGCGGGGCCGGATGCCGCGTCACGACCGGGTCGGCGGCGGCCACCGGCATCCGGGGTCGACGTGACGGCCTTCGCGACGGCCTCACGGGTGCGGTCGGCGAGCTTCGCCTGCAGGGCGGCGAGGTCCTTCGACGTGCCGAGCGTGCGGCCGCGTTCGTCGACGGCGCGGTACGTGACGCGCAGGTGCGGCGGAACGCGCTCGAGGTCGAAGTCGCCCGGGTCGACGGTGGCGTAGGTCAGCGCGCGGATCGTGCGCCCGACGACGGCCGTGAACGCGTCGCGCTCCTCGCCGCGCTCGGGGCCGGTCGGCAGCTCGGCGGCGATCTTCGCGGCCCACTCGGCCGCCGGCACGACCTGTCGGCGGATCACCTTGGGCAGGGTGCGAAGCAGGGCGGTGATGAGCTCGTCGCGAAGCCCGGGCACCTGCCAGTCGAACCCGGCCGGGCTGATGCGCGGCAGCAGCACGATCGGCACGACCACGGTCACGCCGTCGTCGTCGGTGCCGGGCTCGAAGCGGTACGAGAGCGAGTACGTCTGGTCGCCCTGCCGCCAGCGGTCGGGGAACCCGTCACCGGTGTCGGCGACGGCGTCCTCGCCGAGCAGGTCGGCGCGCGTCATCGTGAGCAGCTCGGGGGTGCGGCGGTGCTCGGCGCGCCACCAGCGCTCGAACGAACGGGTGTCGGCGACGTCGGCCGGCACGCGCGCCTCGTAGAAGCGCATCACGGTCTCGTCGCCGACGAGGATGTCGCGGCGGCGCGTGCGCTCCTCGACCTCGCCGAGCTCGCGCCGGAGCTCGCGGTTGGCGCGCACGAACCTGAAGACGCGCTTGTCGAGGCGGTCGGAATCCCAGTCCTCCTCGACGAGCGCGTGGCGGAGGAACAGCTCGTGTGCGAGCGACGGGTCGACGCGGCCGAGGAGGATGCGGCGCTTCGCGACGATCGGCACGCCGAACAGGGTGATCTTCTCGTCGGCGACGGCCGAACCCTGGCGGCGCTCCCAGCGGGGCTCGCTGTACGAGCGCTTCGCGAGCGGGCCGGCGAGCTGCTCGGCCCACGCCGGATCGATGGCCGCGTTCGTGCGCGCGAAGAGCCGGCTCGTCTCGACGAGCTCGGCGCTCATGATCGCGGCCGGCGGCTTCTTCGCGAGCGCCGACCCGGGGAACACCACGAACCGCGTGTTGCGGGCGCCGACGAACTCGGCCTGCTGCCGACGGCCCTTGCGCTCCGACTCGCGTGCCGAGCCGGCGCCGCCGCGCCCGGTCGACGTCTTGCTGTCGTCGCGGAGGCCGATCTGCGAGAGCAGCCCCGCGAGCAGCGCCCGGTGGATGCCGTCGCCGTTCGGCTCGCCGGCCTCGTTCGCGATGTGCAGCCCGAGCGGCTTCGCGAGGCTGCGCAGCTGCCGCACGAGGTCCTGCCACTCGCGGATGCGCAGGTAGTTGAGGTACTCCGACTTGCACATGCGCCGGAACGCGCTGCCCGAGAGCTCGCGCTGCTTGGCCTCGAGGTGATTCCAGAGGTTCAGCAGCGTGAGGAAGTCGCTCGTCTGGTCGATGAACCGGGCGTGGAACTGGTCGGCCTGCTCGCGTCGCTCGAGCGGGCGCTCGCGCGGATCCTGCACCGTGAGTCCTGCGACGATCGCGAGCACCTCGCGTGAGACGCCCTGCGTCTTTGACTCGAGCACCATGCGGGCGAAGCGCGGCTCGATCGGCAGGCGCGAGAGCTGGCGGCCGATGCGGGTGAGCTGCGGGCCGCGGGCGGCCGCGGCATCCGCTCGTCCTTCGCCTCGCCCCGCACGCCCTTCGGCGTTCGTGCGGTCGCCCCGGTCGCCGCGGTCGCCCCGCCCGGCACGGTCGCCGCGGTCGTCGTCGATGGCGCCGAGCTCGCGCAGCAGGTCGAGGCCGTCGCGGATGCCGCGGCCATCGGGCGGCGTGAGGAAGGGGAACTCCTCGATGGGCCCGAGGCCGAGCGAGGCCATCTGCAGGATGACGGCCGCGAGGTTCGTACGCAGGATCTCGGGATCGGTGTACTCGGGGCGGCGCTCGAAGTCCTCCTCGGAGTAGAGGCGGATCGCGATGCCGTCGCTCGTGCGCCCCGAGCGCCCCGAGCGCTGGTTCGCCGAGGCCTGCGAGATCGCCTCGATGGGCAGGCGCTGCACCTTCGAGCGCACCGAGTAGCGGCTGATGCGGGCCGTGCCGGCGTCGACGACGTAGCGGATGCCCGGCACGGTCAGGCTCGTCTCGGCGACGTTCGTGGCGAGCACGACGCGGCGGCGGAGCCCGGCGACCTTCGACGGCTCGAAGACCTTGTGCTGGTCGGCCGACGAGAGGCGCCCGTAGAGGGGGAGCACCTCGGTCTCGCCGGCCCGACCACCGCGCCCGGTCGCGTAGTGCGCGCGTACCGCCGCCTCGGCGTCGCGGATCTCGCCCTCGCCCGAGAGGAACACGAGCACGTCGCCCGAGGACTCCCGGTCGAGTTCGTCGAGGGCGTCGAGGATGCCGCGCTGCACGTCTTTGTCGTCGGCGGCCGCGCCCTCGTCGTCACTGTCGTCACCGCCGGCGCCGGCGCCCTGCTCGGCGACGAGGGGGCGGTAGCGCACCTCGACGGGGTACGTGCGGCCCGAGACCTCGATCACGGGAGCGGGCTCGGGTTCCGGCAGCGGCGCGCCCGAGGAATCCGTCTCGCTCGCGAAGTGCCGGGCGAAGCTCTCGGGGTCGATCGTCGCACTCGTGACGATGACCTTGAGGTCGGGGCGCCGGGGGAGCAGGCGCTTGAGGTAGCCGAGGAGGAAGTCGATGTTGAGGCTGCGCTCGTGCGCCTCGTCGATGATGATCGTGTCGTACTTGCGCAGGTCGCGGTCGCGGTGGATCTCGTTCAGCAGGATGCCGTCGGTCATCACCTTGACGCGCGTCGCCTCGCTCACCTTGTCGGTGAAGCGCACCTGGTAGCCGACGAGGTCGCCGAGCTCGACCTGCAGCTCCTCGGAGATGCGTTCGGCGATGGTGCGTGCGGCGATGCGTCGGGGCTGCGTGTGCGCGATCGAGGTGCGCCCGAGTTCGAGGCAGATCTTCGGCAGCTGGGTGGTCTTGCCCGACCCGGTCGCGCCGGCCACGATGACGACCTGGTGGTCTCGCAGCGCGCGCGCGATCTCCTCGCGCTGCCCGGAGACCGGCAGTTCGGGGGGATAGGTGATCACGGGGATCGTCGCGGTGGAGGTCATCAGCCCTCCATCGTACGGCCGGCCCGGCGTGCCGAGCGCGCGTCCGCCGCGCCGGTGGCACGCCTTCGCGCTCGGCGAAACCCCCTGTCGCACCCGGAGGCCCGCGTGATGGGATGGAGCCATGACCGATCAGCTCGTACCCCGTGTCCAGCTCAACGACGGCACCTCCATTCCGCAGCTCGGGTTCGGCGTGTTCAAGGTCGATCCGGGCGAGACCGAGCGCATCGTGAGCGACGCGCTCGAGGTCGGCTACCGGCACCTCGACACGGCCCGCATCTACGGCAATGAAGAGGGGGTCGGGCGGGCGATCGCGGCATCCGGCATCCCGCGTGAGGAGCTGTTCATCACGACGAAGCTCTGGAACGACGACCAGGGCACCGAGTCGGTGCGCACGGCGTTCGAGCAGAGCCGCGAGCGCCTCGGCCTCGACTACCTCGACCTCTACCTGATCCACTGGCCCACGCCGGCGCGCGACCGCTACGTCGAGACGTGGAAGGCGTTCGAGCAGCTGCGCGAGACCGACGGCGTGCGCTCGATCGGCGTCTCGAACTTCCTCGCGCACCACCTCGAGCGGCTCCTCGCCGAGACCGAGGTCGTGCCGGCGGTCGACCAGATCGAGCTGCACCCGTACCACCAGCAGCCCGCGACCGCGGCGTTCGCCGAGGAGCACGGCATCGGCATCGAGGCCTGGGGCCCGCTCGGCCAGGGCAAGTACCCGCTCTTCGACCTGCCCGAGGTGACCGGGGCCGCCGCCGCGCACGACGTGACGCCCGCCCAGGTCGTCATCCGCTGGCACCTGCAGCGCGGGCACATCCTGTTCCCCAAGTCGAACCGCCGCGAGCGCATGGCCGAGAACTTCGACGTGTTCGGCTTCGAGCTCACCGATGACGAGGTCACCGCCATCACGGGCCTCGAGCGCGAGGGTCGCGTGAGCGCGCACCCCGACGAGTTCAACTGAGTCCGATGACGCGAAGGCGGATGCCGCAGCCGCGCGCGGCAGGTCATGGCGGGTTCCCGGCGGCGGGCGCCCGATGAATCGGCTCGCCGCCGCGCTGAGCCCGTACCTGCGCTCGCACGCCGGCAACCCCGTCGACTGGTACCCGTGGGGCGAGGAGGCGTTCGCGGCCGCGCGCGAACGCGACGTGCCCGTGCTCGTGTCGATCGGGTACGCGACGTGCCATTGGTGCCATGTCATGGCGCGCGAGAGCTTCAGCGACCCGGCCGTCGCGGCGTACCTGAACGAGCACTTCGTGGCGATCAAGGTCGACCGTGAAGAGCATCCCGACGTCGACGCGAGCTACCTCGCCGCGGCCTCGGCGTTCACGAAGCAGCTCGGCTGGCCGCTCACGGCGTTCGCGACGCCCGAGGGGCGGGCGTTCTACGCGGGCACGTACTTTCCGCCGCGCGCCGTGCAGGGCGTTCCGTCGTTCGTCGACGTGCTCGTGGCGGTGACGGAGGCCTGGCGCGATCGCCGCGGCGAGCTCGACGACACCGCCGCGGCCGTCGCCGATGCGTTGGCCGCGTCATCCGTCGCGTCGACCGAGGGGGCGTTGCCGGGGGCGGCGCAGCTGGCCTCTGCGGTCGCGCTGCTCGCGGCCGACGAAGACGCGGTGCACGGCGGATTCGGCGGGGCGCCGAAGTTCCCCGTCGCGCCGGTGCTCGACTTCCTCGTCGCCTCCGGGGTCGCCTCCGGGGTCGCCTCCGGGGTCGCCTCCGGTGGAGCCGGTGGGGTGGGGTCGGCGGATGCGGGTCGGGCGCTCGCCGAGCGCACCCTGCTCGCGATGGGCGCCTCGCCGCTGCTGGACCCCGTCGAGGGCGGGTTCTTCCGCTACGCGACGCGCGCCGACTGGAGCGAACCGCACTACGAACGCATGCTCACCGACAACGCGCTGCTGCTCCGCGCGCTCGCCGAGCTCATGACCGGCGACGGCGGCTCCGGCGGCATCGAGCAGATCGCGTCGGGCGTCGCGGCCTTCCTGCGCGACGTCATGCAGCTGCCCTCCGGCGGATTCGCGAGCGCACAGGATTCCGAGAGCGACGTCGACGGCGTGCGCACGGAGGGCGGGTACTACGCCCTCTCACGCGACGAGCGGATGTCGCAGCCGCCGCCCGCGCTCGACGACAAGGTGCTCGCGGGGTGGAACGGCCTCGCGATCGGCGCGCTGGCCCGGTTCGCCGCGGTCGAGGGTGGGCCCGAGGGCGCGGCCGCGCTCGGCGGGGCCACCCGGGCCGCCGCCCACGTGCTCGCCGTGCACCTCCGACCCGACGGCATGCTCGTGCGCGCCTCGCTCGGCGGCGAGGTCTCCGAGGCGGTCGCGACGCTCGAGGACGTCGGCATGCTCGCCGGCGGGCTCATCGACCTCGCGCTCGCCACGGGGGAGGCGTCGTATGCCGTGACCGCGCGAACGCTCGTCGACGGCGCGCTCGCCGACGATGGGCGGTTCGCGCCGCCCGGAGGCGCCGACCCGGTGCTCGCCGCGCGCGGGCTCGCCCTCCCCGAGGACCCGGCCGAGGGCGCGACGCCGTCGGGGCTCACCTCGTGCGCCGATGCCGCGTGGCGGCTCGCCGCACTCGGCGCCGGCGACCGATACCTCGATGCCGCGCGTCGCGCCATGCAGACCGTCGCCGGCATCGCGGTGCAGCGTCCGATCGCGTTCGGCGGCGCCCTCGCACTCATGGCGCGGCTCGACGCCCCGCTCGTGCAACTCGTCACGGTGGTTCCGGATGCCGCGGTCGAGGCCTCGGCCGATCCGGCCGAGCGCGCGGCGGAGTCCGATCCGTTCGCGGAGCCCACGACCGTGTTCGATCCCGTGCTCGGCGAGGGGTTCCAGCCCGCGTTCGACCCCGAGATCGAGCTCGTCGACGCGACCCGTCGGCACGCGGCATCCGTCACCGCGATCGTCACCGAGTCGCAGGCGCGGGCGTTCGCAGATGCGGGCTTCGAACTCTTCGAGGCGCGCGCCGCCGTGGGCGGCGAGGCGACGGCGTACCGCTGCGAGTCGTTCGTCTGCGCCCTGCCCGTGCAGGCCGCCGACGCGCTCGCCGCGCTCGCGCGCTGAGGCGACCGACGTCTTCGCGTCGCCGACCGCCTGGTCGACTCAGCCGGCGCGGCGGGCGTCGAGCGCAGCGATCACGTGCTGGTGGGCGTCGTCGGTACGGCACACGATCCTGACGGCGTCGACGCGCGTGCTCGCGGACGCGATCGTCTCGACGGCTGCCGCGACGGCGTCGTGGAGCGGCCAGGCATAGACGCCCGCGCTGATGAGCGGGAACGCCACCGTGCGCGCACCGAGGTCGTCGGCGACCTCGAGCGCTCGCCGGTAGCAGGAGACGAGCAACGATCGATCCCGCTCACCGGCCGCGAAGTTCGGGCCGACCGTGTGGATCACCCAGCGCGCCGGCAGCTCGCCCGCCGTCGTCCACCCGGCGTCGCCCGTCGCGAGTCCGTCGGGGAACCGGGTGATGCAGTCGCGGAGGATCGCCGGCCCGCCCGCCCGGTGGATCGCGCCGTCGACGCCGCCGCCTCCGCGCATGGCGCGGTTCGCGGCGTTCACGATCGCATCGACGTCCTGGGTCGTGATGTCGCCGGGCACAGCAGTGATGACGGGCACCAGGCCAGTCTCCCGCATCGCCGGTCGGAACGCCCGGGCGGTCGCGAGCGGTGTGCTCGTGGCGCCGGGGTTCGTCCTCGAATCGTTGTTGCGTTGTTGCGTTGTTGCGTTGTTGCGTTGTTGCGTTGTTGCGCCGGTCCACGGGGGCGGAAGTCCCGCGGGCCGGAGAGGAACCATGGCCGCGCCCACCGTACGATGAGGGCGTGACTTCACCCTCGCACGCGCCGCGGTCGACCGGCGCCGGCACGATCGCGCTCGCCGCCGCACTCGACGCCGTGCTCGTCGTCGTGTTCGCGGTCATCGGCCGCAGCAGCCACGGCGAGGCGCTCGACCCCGCCGGACTCTGGGGCACCGCGTGGCCGTTCCTCGTGGGCGCCATGCTCGGCTGGACGGCGGCGCGCGCCTGGCGTCGCCCGATCGCGGTGTGGCCGACCGGGGTCATCGTGTGGGTCGCGACCGTCGTCGTCGGCATGCTGCTGCGCGCGGCATCCGGTCAGGGCACCGCGGTGGCGTTCATCATCGTGGCGACCCTCACGCTCGCGCTGCTGCTGCTCGGATGGCGGGCGATCGCCGGCCTGGTGCTGCGCTTGCGGGCGAGGAACGGCCGACCCGCGGCATCCGGAACCGATGCATCGGCGACCGAGGCTTCGGCGAGCGCCGCCTAGTGAACCCCATCGAGTGGCTGTTCGACGCCCAGCTCGTGATCGGCGACCAGGTGATCCTCTGGCGCGAGATCGTCGGCAACCTCTTCGGCCTCGCGAGCGCACTCGGCGGCCTTCGGCGCAAGATCTGGGCGTGGCCCGTCGGCATCGTCGGCAACGCGCTGCTGTTCACGGTGTTCCTCGGCGCGGTGTTCGACACCCCGAACCCCGTGAACCTGCTGGGTCAGGCCGCGCGCCAGGTCATGTTCATCATCGTGTCGGTCTACGGCTGGATCCGGTGGTCGCAGCACCAGCGTGCGGGCGGCGGCGACACGCCCCCGGTCGAACCCCGCTGGGCGACATGGAAGGTGCGCGTGCTGCTCGGCCTCGGCATGGTCGGCGGCACGCTCGCGCTCACCCCGATCTTCCGGGCGCTCGGCTCGTTCGAGCCCGTGTGGGCCGACGCGTGGATCTTCATGGGATCGCTGCTCGCGACCTACGGCATGGCCAAGGGGTGGACCGAGTTCTGGCTCATCTGGGTCGCGGTCGACCTCGTCGGCGTGCCGTTGCTGATCAGCGCCGGCTACTACGCCTCGGCGTTCCTCTACCTGTTCTACGGTGCGTTCACGATCCTGGGGTTCATCACCTGGATGCGCGTGCAGCGCCGGGCGGCAGACGCCGGGACTACCAGGCCGACGGCACCCGATCGAGGATCTTCCACACCGCGGCGCTGAGCTCGGGCAGTTCGAGCGCGATCTCGCGGAGCAGCTCGAACTCGAACTTCTCGACGTCGCCCTCGCGGGCGGCGGGGTGGTAGGCCCGCGCCCGAGCCGTGTTCCAGCGATCGGAATGCATGCGCTCCTCGCGGAGCGTCGCGACCACCTGCTCGTCGACCGACGGCAGGTCGGGCAGGAAGACCCACGGGTCTTCGCCCAGACGGCATCGCAGTTCGATGAGCGCCGAGAGCTCGTCGCGGGCGTCCTGCCGCAGGTTCTCCAGCGTCGTCGCGTGTGTCATGGCGACCTCCCCTCGCTGTCTAGATCGTAACCAACGCTACGGGGGCCGTGTGTCGCGCGGGTTACGGGGCATGACCCCAGATGGCCAACGGATGACACGTGCGTGACGCCCGATGTCGGGCACCGTGCGTCCGCGACGCCGCTCCCGCCGGGTGGTGCAGGCGGGCCGCCCTCCGCACGGCGGCGCGAGGGCGTGCGCTTGAATGGACGGATGGACGCGCACGATGGATCCGACCCCGACCGCCTCGGCACCGCGACGGCTGAGGTGCGCGGCGAACTGCTCGGGCGGCTCCGCGCCGACCTCGACTCCGCACGGTTCCACGTCGCGGCGCTCGAGTCGCTGTGGGGGGCCGAGGCTGCTGCAGCACTGCACCGCGGGCAACGCGTGCCCGCCCGACGCGTGCTCGACGCCCGGCGCGCCGAGCACGCGGCATCCGCCGACCTGGCGACCCTCGCCGAGCTGTTCGTGCTCGGGCTGCCGGTTCGGCGCGACGAGCTCGAGCACGCCCTGCCGTTGCTCGGCGTCGACGGGGCGATCGCGCTCGGGCTCGTCGGTCCCGCACCGACCGACACCCGCGACGCGGCGACGGCCGACGCCGATGCGCCGGCCCGCGACATCCGGGCCAGGCTCGACCTGCGCCCGTACGCGTTCGCCGACGCGCACGGCGCCGGGCAGTGGTGGGTCGTCTCCGACCTCGGCGAACTCGCGCTCGGCCACGCGCTCGGCGAGCATCACGTGCTCGGCATCGGCGGCGCCTCGTCGACGCTGTCGGGCCTGATGATCCCGGATGCCGCGGCGAGCGTGCTCGACCTCGGCACCGGATGCGGCATCCAGGCGATGCACGCGTCGCGGTTCGCCCGGCGCATCGTCGCGACCGACATCTCGGAACGCGCCCTCGAGATCGCCCGCATGAACATGGAGCTGAACGGCATCGACGGCGTCGAGTTCCGCCTCGGCAGCCTCTTCGAACCGGTCGCCGGCGAACGCTTCGACCGGGTCGTCTCGAACCCGCCGTTCGTCATCACCCCGCGCCGCGAGGGCGTGCCCGAGTACGACTACCGCGACGGCGGCATGGTCGGCGACGGCATCGTCGAGGCCGTCATCACGGGCGTCGGCGCGCACCTCGCACCGGGCGGCGTCGCGCAACTGCTCGGCAACTGGGAGTACCGCGGCCGCGCCGACGCCTTCGACCGGGTCGCCGACTGGGTCGGCCGGAGCGGACTCGACCACTGGATCATCGAGCGCGAGGTGCAGCACGTCACCGAGTACGCCGAGACCTGGATCCGCGACGGCGGCACCCTGCCGGGTGAACGCTTCGACCGGCTCTACGACGCCTGGCTCGACGACTTCGCCGACCGCGGCGTGCGCCAGGTCGGCTTCGGCTACGTGCTGCTGCGGCGGCCCGCGGCATCCGACACCCCTCGCCTGTCGCGCCTGGAACGCCTGCACGGCCCGCTCGGCGGCGACGGGGCGACCCTCGGCTCGCACCTGTCGGAGTGCCTCGCCGCGCACGACGTGCTCGCCGGCCTCGACGACGTCGAGCTCGCCCGCACCAGGCTCGTCGTCGCGCCCGACGTGACCGAGGAACGCCACCATTGGCCGGGCGACGAGAACCCGACGGCGATGGTGCTGCGCCAGGGCGGCGGGTTCGGCCGCGCCATCACGCTCGACACCGGCCTCGCGGCCCTCGTCGGCGCCTGCGACGGCGACCTCGAGGTCGGGCAGATCATCGCGGCCATCGCGCACCTGCTCGAGGTGGACGCGGCCGCGCTCGCCGCCGAGCTGCTGCCCGCCGTGCGCGCCCTCGTCGACGACGGGATGCTGCGCTTCGCGGAGTAGCCACCGGGAGCCACAGGGGAGCGCTCCCCATGCCAATTCGACCGGCTCTCGTGTGATGATGTCCATCGTCCCGGCAGAAGCGACCCGTTCCGCCCTCGTGCCCGCGCCGGGGCGGGTCGGGGCGTCGCATGCTGGGAGGCATCGCTTGAACATCCTCGTGACCAGACGACCACGAGCCTGGGCCGTCCTCGGCGCGGTCATCGCGCTCGTGCTCGCAAGCGTCGGCATCTCCGCCGCCCCGGCCAACGCCGCGATCCCCAGTGGAACCGGGAGCATCTCGGGCCACATCACGCTGCCGGCCGGTATCGACCCGGCAACGGCCGGCCTCTCGGTCGGTGTGTTCGAAGCCTCCGTCGACAACAGCTCGATGGGCGGATCCATCACGCCCGCAGGCGACTTCGTCGTCTCGGGTCTCGGCGCCGGCACCTACAAGCTCGAGTTCCGCGCCTGGAACGAGCCGTCCGTGCTGCCCGGGTGGTACGGGGGAGCTGTCGACTTCGCCTCCGCCAAGACCGTGACGCTCACCGCCGGACAGCAGCTCACCGGCATCGACGCGACGCTCGCGCAGGCGGGATCGATCGCCGGCGTGCTCTCGGGAGTCCCGGCGTCCGGCGCGAACGTGATCGCCTGGCGACTCGACAGCAGCGGTCAGTGGTCGCAGGCGGGATACCAGAACCTCGCAGCGAACGGCCCGTACGAGATCTCGGGGCTCGCGGTCGGAACATACACGCTGCAATTCAACACCGGCACCTACCGCGACCAGTACTGGAAGCTGCAGGCCGACCTCGCCTCGGCGACGCGCATCGAGGTCGCCGGGGGCGCGCTCACGGGATTCGACGCGGACGTCTCCGCGGGGCTGGTCACGCCCAGCCTCAACGTGGCCGGATCGCGTCAGGTCGGCTCGGTGCTCCAGGTCACCGGCACCTGGGAGACGCAGCCCGACACGGTCTCGTACCAGTGGCTCGCGAACGGCACGGCGATCGCCGGCGCGACGTCGTCGACCTACACCCCGACCGCGGCCGTCGTCGGCGCCTCCATCAGCGTCCGGTTCGTCGGTGAGAAGGCGGGGTACGTCTCGGCGACCGACGTCATCCAGGTCGGCACGATCTCGAAGGGGCTCATCACGGCCGCTACGCCGTCGATCACGGGCACCACGGTCACCGGCGCGACCCTGACCGCCGTGCCGGGCACCTGGCCGACGGGAACGACGCTCACGTACCAGTGGACCGCCTCCGGCGCGAACATCGCCGGCGCGACCGGCAAGACGTTCGTCCTCACCTCGGCGCAGCAGGGTCGACTCGTCGCGGTCCTCGTGACCGGCACGCTGGCGGGGTACGAGCCCGCGACCGGGCGCAGCGCAGGTATCGGCCCCTCCCAGGCCGACGGCTACACGGCCCCGACGCCGACGGTCTCGGGCACCCCTGCCGTCGCCTCGACGCTCACGGCCGTGACCGGCACCTGGACCTCGGGCACCGTGCTCTCCTACCAGTGGTACGCCTCGGGCGCCGCGATCAGTGGTGCGACGGCATCGACGTTCAAGCTCACGAGCGCTCAGGCGGGCAAGACGATCTCGGTCACTGTCACGGGCAAGCTCGGCGGCAACACGCGTGCCGTCAAGCCGTCGGCCGCGACCGCGAAGGTCGCTACCGCGACCACCCCGACCGTCGCCGGCACGGCGGCCGTCGGATCGACGCTCACCGCGACTCCCGGCGCCTGGACGACCGGCAGCGCCTTGACCTACCAGTGGTACGCCTCGGGCACCGCGATCTCGGGTGCGACGGCGTCGACGTTCAAGCTCACGTCGACGCAGGCGGGCAAGGCCATCACGGTCGCCGTGAAGGGCACGCTGTCGGGCTACGCCACGGTCACGAAGACCTCGGCGGCGACGGCGAAGGTCGCAACGGTCGCGACGCCCACGATCTCGGGAACCGCCGAAGTCGCCTCAACGCTGACGGCGAAGACGGGCACGTGGACGACGGGCACGACGTTCACGTACCAGTGGTACGCGTCGGGCACGGCGATCGCTGGTGCGACGGCATCGACGTTCAAGCTCACGAGCGCGCAGGCGGGCAAGACGATCACGGTCGACGTGAAGGGCACGCTGTCGGGCTACCCGACGATCACGAAGACGTCGGCTGCGACAGTGACCGTCGCGACGGCCCCAACGCCGACGATCTCCGGCACCCTCGCCGTCGGATCCACGCTGACGGCGACGACCGGCACGTGGACGACCGGCACCGCGCTGACGTACCAGTGGTACGCCTCGGGCACGGCGATCTCGGGTGCGACGGCGTCCACGTTCAAGCTCACGAGCGCGCAGGCCGGCAAAGCGATCACGGTCGCGGTGAAGGGCACGCTGTCGGGCTATCCGACGATCACGAAGACGTCGGCTGCGACGGCCAAGGTCGCGACGGTCGCCACGCCGTGGATCTCGGAGTGGATCGCAGTCGGGTCGACCTTGAAGGCGAACACCGGCACGTGGACGACCGGCACGACGTTCACGTACCAGTGGTACGTGAACGGTGCGGCGGTCTCGGGTGCGACCTCGTCGACCTACACGCTCACGACTGCCCACGCCGGCAAGACGATCACCGTCGCGGTGAAGGGCACCCTGTCGGGGTATCCGACGATCACGAAGACGTCCGAGGTGACGCCGAAGGTCGCGACGGTGGCGACGCCGACGATCTCGGGCACGGCGAAGGTCGGCTCGACGCTCACTGCCAAGACCGGCACCTGGACGACCGGCACGGCGTTCACGTACCAGTGGTACGCGGGGGGCACCGCGATCCCGGGTGCGACCGCGTCGACCTACCAGCTCGCGACGGCGCAGAAGGGCACGGCGGTCTCCGTCCTGGTCACGGGCACGCTCAGCGGCTACCAGACGATCGTGAAGGGGTCGTCGGCCGTCGTGCCCGTCGGCTGATCGCCTGATCCACCCGTCGAGGGCCGGTCTCCCGAACTCGGGGAGGCCGGCCCTCGCGCTGTCCGGCGGCAGGCCGCGCCACGCGCCGCGCCTGCGTCGGGCGCGGCCGTCTCGCAGTCGGTCGGCGGTAGTCTCGTCTGCGCACGACGAAAGCGAGCCCATGCCCGACAGTCCGCTCTCCGCCTCACCGTACGAGGTGCTCGGCGTCCGCGCCGACGCGAACGACGACGAACTCCGCCGCGCGTACCGCCGCGCGCTCCGGCACGCGCACCCCGACACCGGGGGATCGACGACGCAGTTCGATGCCGTGCAGCGCGCGTGGATCCTCGTCGGCACGCCCGCCGCGCGGGCCGCGTTCGACCGGGGAGGCCGCGGCGCCGAGTCCATGGCCGAGCCCACGCGGGCGACCTGGGCCCCGGCGCCGCCGCGCCCGCCTCGCGACTCGCGTCCGCTCGCCCGCTCGTACGGCCACCCGGGCGGGCTCACCCGGCAGCGCTATCTCGACGGCATCCGCGAATGGGTCGGCCTCGGCGACGAGATCCCCGACCCGTACGACCCGACGCTCGTTCGTCGAGCTCCCCGCGAGATCCGGCACCTCCTCGCCGACGCGCTCGCCGAAGAGGCCACGGCCCGATCGCTCTCGACGCTCGGCATCGCGTTCACGGTCTGGCACGACGTGGCGACGGATGCCGCGGGGCACGGCCTGCCCCCGAAGCTCGACCACCTCGTGCTCGGCCCGACGGGCCTGTTCGCCATCCAGTCCGAGGACTGGGGCGGGCCCGTGCGCTTCCGCCGGGGCGAGCTCATCGGCGAGGCGCTCGCGGGGGAGCGGCCGATCCGCGCGCTCGCCGCCCGCGCGAAGTCCATCGGCCGCGCCGCGAAGGTCAAGCCGACCGGGCTCATCGTCGTCGTGCCAGACGAGTTCGCCGAGGAGCCGCTGCAGGTCGGCGGCACCAACCGCGGTGCGGTCGTCGTGCTCGCGCGCGCGTCGCGGGTCGCGAGCGCGATCCGCGAGGGCATCCCCGGATCCCCGTTCATCGGCGGCGCCGAGGTCATGGAGGTGCGCACGCGCCTGCAGCAGAGCGTGCGCTTCGCCTGACCGTCGTGCCGGCCCGACGCCGGTCTCGTGACGGCGCCGGGGCGCCTCCTCGCACGGCGGGGGATGGCCGCTCGGTTCGCGTCGGCGGCATCCGCGGTGTTGGATTGACCCATGCCCCTCGTTGACCGTGACGCCCACATCGAAGACCTCTCCGCGTTCATCCGCGAATCGCCGTCGTCGTACCACGCGGCGGTCGCCGTCGCCGATCGCCTCGTCGCCGCGGGGTTCGAGCGGCTCGACGAGCGCGACGAGTGGCCGGCCGGCCCCGGTCGCCGCGTGGTCGTGCGCGACGGCGCCGTCATCGCCTGGGTGCAGCCCGAGGCCGCGACCGCGACGAGCCCGTACCGCATCATCGGCGCGCACACCGACTCGCCCTCGTTCAAGCTGAAGCCCGGCGCCTCGACGAGCTCCGAGGGCGTGCTGCAGGCCGGCGTCGAGGTCTACGGCGGCCCGCTGCTGAACTCGTGGCTCGACCGCGAGCTCGAACTCGCCGGACGCCTCGTGACGGCCGACGGCACCGAGCACCTCGTGCGCACGGGCGCGCTGCTGCGCATCCCGCAGCTCGCGATCCACCTCGACCGCGAGGTCAACAAGGGCCTCACGCTCGACCGCCAGCGACACCTGCAGCCGATCTGGGGTTCGGGCGCCGCGGGCGACGTGCTCGCGCACCTCGCGGGCATCGCCGGCCTGCACGCCGACGAGATCGCGGGGCACGACGTGCTCGTGGCCGACACGGCCGCGCCGACGCGCTTCGGCCTCGACGACGTGTTCTTCGCCGCCGGGCGCCAGGACAACCTGACCTCGGTGCACGCCGGACTCGTGGCGCTGCTCGCGGCCGGCGACGACGCGGCATCCGACCATGTCAGCGTGCTCGCCGCGTTCGACCACGAGGAGCTCGGCTCCGAGTCGCGCTCGGGCGCGAGCGGTCCGTTCCTCGTCGACGTGCTCGCGCGCATCGCCGGCGGCCTCGGCGCCGATGAGCACGACCGCCGTCGTGCGTTCGCCTCGTCGTGGCTGCTCTCGTCCGACGCGGGCCATGCCGTGCACCCCAACTACCCCGAGCGCCACGACCCCGTGAACCGCCCGCACCTCGGCGACGGACCGCTGCTGAAGCTGAACGCGAACCAGAAGTACGCGACCGACGCGCACGGCTCGGCGCTCTGGGCGCGGGCGTGCGAGCAGGCGGGCGTGCGCTTCCAGCCGTTCGTGTCGAACAACGCGATCCCGTGCGGTTCGACGATCGGGCCGCTGAGCGCGACGCGCCTCGGCATCCGCACGGTCGACGTCGGCACGCCGCTGCTGTCGATGCACTCGGCCCGTGAGCTCTCGCACGTCGACGACCTGGCCGCGCTCGCGGCGGCGGCGACCGCGTTCCTCACGCCCGCCTGATCATCCGCGCCCCGGAACAGGCGTTGGCGCCCGACGCGCCGGTTCGACGCCTGTTCCGGTGCAGGTCCGGTCGCCGCACTCTGTTCTCGAGGCACGGGCCTGTTCTCGAGGCACGGCCGCATGGCGATGGCCGGATGTCGCGGGTCGGCGTCCGGATTTCATGAGCGCCGAGCGGCCGCTCGATGGCAGCATCGACGCATGACGCAAGATACGGCCACCGCCACCCTGTTCGAGCACGTCGCCCCGTCGCTCGACGCGATCGCGCACTTCCGTGGACGACTCGGCTTCGAGGCCGACGTCTCCGACGTGCACGGCGCCCTCGCCGACGGCGAGCCGTTCGTGCTCATCGACACCCGCAACGACGCCGCCTGGGCGCAGGGGCACGTGCCCGGCGCCGTGCACCTGCCGCGTCGGGACATCGGCCTGCGCGCGGCATCCGTGGTTCCGATCGGCACCCCGGTCGTCGTCTACTGCTGGGGCCCCGCCTGCAACGGCGCGACGAAGTCGGCGCTCGAATTCGCGACGCTCGGCTACCCGGTGAAGGAGATGATCGGCGGCTTCGAGTACTGGGTGCGAGAGGGCTTCGCGTTCGACACGGCCGACGGGCTCGCCCAGCGGGTGCCCGACGCGCTCACGAACGTCGCGCCCGCCGGGCTCACGGGGGCCGACGCGACGACCGGCGCCGCGGCATCCGTCACGACCATCGACACGGGCATCACCTGCGCCTGCTGAGGCCCCGGCGGCTGAACCCTGCGGTGCCGACCCCTCAGCGGGCGGACCGACTCGGGCCGCGCAGCGCGCGACACCGCCTGCGCGGCCCGGTCAGCACTCCACGACGTTGACGGCGAGCCCGCCGAGGCTCGTCTCCTTGTACTTCGACTTCATGTCGATGCCCGTCTGGCGCATGGTCTCGATGACCGTGTCGAGCGACACGAGGTGCGTGCCGTCGCCGTGCAGGGCCAGGCGCGCGGCCGAGACCGCCGTCGACGACGCGATCGCGTTGCGCTCGATGCAGGGCACCTGCACGAGCCCGCCGACCGGGTCGCAGGTGAGGCCGAGGTGGTGCTCCATGGCGATCTCGGCCGCGTTCTCGACCTGGCGGGGCGTGCCGCCGAGCACCGCGCAGAGCGCGCCGGCGGCCATCGCGCACGCGGATCCGACCTCGGCCTGGCATCCGCCCTCGGCGCCCGAGATCGAGGCGTTGCGCTTGACGAGCGACGCGATCGCCGCGGCCGTGAGCAGGTAGCGGCGGATGCCGGCGGCATCCGCACCGGGAACGAAACGCAGGTAGTAGTGGCCGACCGCGGGGATGATGCCCGCGGCGCCGTTCGTCGGCGCGGTGACGACGCGCCCGCCCGACGCGTTCTCTTCGTTCACGGCGAGCGCGAACGCGTGCAGCCACTCGGTCGACGTGTCGCGGGCGCCCGGATGCGCGGCCTCGTCGCGCTCGTACTGCTCGAGGCGCCGTCGAACGTCGGGGGCGCGGCGCTTCACCTTGAGGCCGCCGGGCAGCGTGCCCCCGGTGTCGAGGCCGTGCTCGACGCACACGGCCATCGCCGCCCAGATCGCGTCGAGCCCGGCGTCGATGCCGGCCTCGCCGTGCAGGGCGACCTCGTTCGACCGCACGATGTCGCACATCGACACGTCGTGCTCCTCGCAGAGCTCGAGCAACTCGGCCGCCGTGGAGTACGCGAGCGGATAACGCACGACCTCCGACTCCTGCGGGGCGTCGCCGTCGCGCCGGATGAACCCGCCGCCCACGGAGTAGTACGTCTCCTCGACGAGCGGCAGCGCGTCGTCGCCGTGCCAGGCCTGCAGCGTCAGCGCGTTCGGGTGCCCGGGCAGGCGGGTGCGCGGGGCGAACGCCACGTCTTCGCTCGACATGGTGATCGGATGCCGACCCGCGAGCTGCACGTCGGCGCCCTCGCCGAGCGCGGTCCACGCGTTGCGCACGTCGTCGGGATCGCAGTCGTCGGGTCGGAGCCCGCGGAGCCCGGCGACGACGGCATCGGGCGTGCCGTGGCCGAGCCCGGTCGCGCCGAGCGAGCCGAAGAGCGTGCACGTGACCCGGTCGACCTGCTCGAGCAGGCCGTCGTCGACGAGTCGTTCGGCGAAGGCCCTGGCCGCCCGCATGGGGCCGACGGTATGCGAACTCGAGGGGCCGATCCCGATCGAGAAGAGATCGAGGGCAGAGACGAACGCTGTCACGGGTTCAAGGGTACGCCGCAGACCGTGCACGCATTCGCCGGGAGCGTGCATGGATCTTGCGTGGTCGGTCCGATCGTCGCGGAACCCGCGCGTGGATACCGCCGTCGGCCGATCTTCACTTCTGCTGAAGTTTCGGCGAAAGCTGGATGCCAATGGCGCGGGTATTGCCGGGCACCCGTTGACATCCATCGTGGGCGCCGAATAGTCTCGTCCCTGTGGATATGTCGCTTAAGGCAACATATTCGGCCGATCCGCCCGAGCGGCGAACGGTCAGCTCATGCACGGTCCACTCGAAGGGGAGAACGACCTATGAAGCAACACGTCCAACGAGCCGTCACGGGGCTCTGCGCCGTCGGCGTCACGCTCAGCCTCGGCATCGCCGCGGCTCCGGCGAACGCCGCTGACGACGAGTACCAGGTGCTCGTCGTCGGGGAGACCCTCGGCTTCCGCCACTCGCACATCGACGACACCACGCTCGCGATCATCGCCCTCGGCGAGGAGCACGGGTTCGGCGTCGACGTGTGGGATCCGCCGCAGGGCAACTCGCCCGGCCAGCCCGCGCTCACGCTCACAAGCTCACCGTTCACCACCGCGGCCGACCTGTCCAAGTACGAGACGATCATCTTCGCCTCGCCGGTCGACGCGACGAACAACCTCGACCCGAACCGGCCGCGCCTGCTGAACGACACCGAACTCGGGGCGTTCCAGGGGTACATCCGCGGGGGCGGCGGCTACGTGGGCCTCCACGCGGCCACCGACTCGATGCACACGGTGCCCTGGTACAGCGAGCTCACGGGCGGCAGCGCGCGTTTCCGCAACCACCCGGCGCAGCAGACCGCGACGATGCGGGTCGAGAGCCCGGGGCATCCGTCGACGACGATGCTGCCCGCCGCGTGGCAGCGCTTCGACGAGTGGTACAACTTCACGACCAACCCGCGTGACGACGTCCACGTGCTCATCACGCTCGACGAGTCCACCTACAACCCGGGCAACGGCGCCATGGGCGCCGACCACCCGATCGCGTGGTGCCAGAACTTCGAGGGCGGTCGCTCCTGGTACGAGGGCGCCGGACACACGGATGTCTCCTGGAGCGACCCGCTCTTCCTCGAGCACATCCTCGGCGGCATCGAGTGGACCGCGGGCAAGGTCACCGGTGGCGGAGACTGCGTGACGTTCCCCGAGGTCGACGGGATCCTCGCGGATCTCGCTGATGACTCGAAGAAGAACGCCAAGCTCGCCGGTGACGTCACGGCGTACCTCGTGACCGCCGAGGCCGCGGCCGACGCCGGCGATCACGCACGTGCGAGCCACGTGCTGAAGCAGGCCAAGGGCAAGGCGCACGGCATCCAGGACGCCGAGCTCGTCGAGAAGATCGCCGACCTCATCGAGTGGCAGCAGGCGCTCGGCGGCTGACCCGCGCACCAGCAGCGCATCGACGGGACGGGCTCCGCCAGGACGGCGGGGCCCGTCCCCTCGTCTGCGCTCACAGACCATGTCTGCGCATGTCAGCGCCGCGACAGCGCCGTGTGAGCGCCGGCGCGGAGCATGGTCGACATGACCACATTCACTTCACACGACACCACCGCCGGGCGCGGCTGGGCCGTCGAGGCCGAGGGCCTCGTGAAGACCTTCGGATCCAACCGCGCCGTCGACGGCGTGGACCTCCGCGTCGCGACCGGCACCGTCTACGGCGTGCTCGGCCCCAACGGCGCCGGCAAGACCACCACGATCTCCATGCTCGCGACCCTGTTGCGACCCGACGGCGGCAGCGCCCGCATCTTCGGCCACGACGTGCAGCGCGAGTCCCAGGTCGTGCGCCAGCTCATCGGCGTCACCGGCCAGTACGCCTCGGTCGACGAGACCCTCTCGGCGACCGAGAACCTCTACCTCTTCTCGCGGCTGCACGGCCTGAGCGGAGCCGCCGCGCGGCGCAAGTCCGCCGAGCTCCTCGAGGAGTTCGGGCTGACCGACGCCGCCAAGCGTCCGCTGAAGAACTTCTCGGGAGGCATGCGCCGTCGCCTCGACCTCGCAGCCAGCCTCATCGCGCAGCCGCCCCTCATCTTCCTCGACGAGCCGACCACGGGCCTCGACCCGCGCACCCGCATCCAGATGTGGGAGACCATCCGCCGCCTCGTCTCATCGGGCTCGACGGTGCTGCTGACGACCCAGTACCTCGACGAGGCCGACCAGCTCGCCGACCGCATCGCGGTCATCGACCGTGGACGGGTCGTCGCCGAGGGCACGGGCAACGAGCTCAAGGCCTCCGTCGGCGAGTCCACGCTCGAGCTGCGGCTCGCGAGCGCGTCGGACGCCGATGACGTGCGCGTCGCGATCCAGCGCGTCCTCGGCGTCACGGCCTCCGTCTCGCCCGAGGCCGGCCGGATCACCGCGCCGATGAACAACCCCGACCTCGTCACCGAGCTGCTCGTGACGCTCCGCGACGAGGGCATCCACCTCGCCGAGATGAGTGTGCAGAAGCCCACGCTCGATGAGGTGTTCCTCACCCTCACCGGCCACGGCGTCGAGACCGACGACGCCGAGTCCGCAGCATCCGCCGCGCTCGAAGGGAGCCGAGCATGACCACCACGCTTTCGCCGAAGGCGACCACCGCGTCGCCGATCACCCCGGGCGTCGAGCGTTCGCTCAGGAACCGCGTCTCCATCCCCGAGACGATCTCGCACACGTTCACGATGGCCTACCGCGGCCTGCTGAAGATCAAGCGCACGCCGGAGCAGCTGTTCGACGTGACCCTGCAGCCGATCATCTTCACCCTGATGTTCACGTACATCTTCGGCGGCGCCATCGCCGGCGACGTGCAGAGCTACCTGCCGATCATCATCCCGGGCATCCTGGTGCAGACCGTGATCACGACGTCGATCGTCACCGGCACGCAGTTGCGCGAGGACATGGACAAGGGCGTGTTCGACCGGTTCCGTTCGCTTCCCATCGCCCGCATCGCGCCGCTCTCGGGTGCGCTGCTCGCCGACACCGTGCGCTACCTCATCGCGACGACGCTCACCATCACCATGGGCGTCATCATGGGGCTCAGGCCGGAGGGCGGGCTCGGCGGCGTCGTCGGCGGCGCCGTGCTCGTGATCGCCTGCTCGTGGGCGATCAGCTGGATCTTCGCCTTCTTCGGCGTGATCGCGCGCACCGCCTCGAGCGTGCAGGGCATCTCGATGCTCGTGCTGTTCCCCCTGACGTTCCTCTCGAACGCCTTCGTGCCGGCCGACACCATGCCCGACTGGCTGCAGTGGTTCGTGGACATCAACCCGGTCTCGCACCTCGTCACCGCGGTGCGCGAGCTCTTCGACGCCGGCACGTTCGGCGGCGACGCCTGGCTCTCGCTCCTCGGCGCGGCCGTCATCGTCGCGGTCTTCGCGCCGCTCACCGTGAAGGCGTACATGCGCAAGGCGTGACGCCAGTGCAGGCCGAGGTCGGCGCCGTCACACCCCGGGAACGGGCTCCGCGATCAACGCGCGAGCCCGTTCCGTGCGTTCGGTGTTCGAGAGCACGGATGCCGCGGCGCGCGCCGTGGCGAGGCGCTCGGCGCCCGCGTGCTCGGCGATGACCGCGGCGATGTTCTCGAGGCGCAGCGCGGGCAGGTCCTGCCGCGAGTGCAGCACCTCGGCGAGCGCGAACGACTCGACGGCTCGATCCGACAGCGACGGATGCCGCACCGCCCACGCGCTCCAGCCGGCGGCGACCGTGCCGAGCACCGGGCGATCCGTGAAGACGTCGCCTCGAACGCGCAGCGCCGCGACCGCTCGCCGCCGCATGAGCTCGGCCCACTCCGCGAGGGCGGGCTCCGGCCAGCCGGACTGCACGCCGCCCGCGACGACCGCGGCGAGCGCGATCTGGTACCACGGCGACGATCGCTGGCGCCCTTGCGCGAACTGCGCGATCACCTCGGGCGCCCGCGCGAACGCGAGCGCGGTCTCGCCACGGAGTCGGGCGACCTCGACGAGTCCGAGCCTGGCCGTCATCGCGTGCGGGATCCCGTCGCTCGTGACGCGGTCGTCGGCCGCCTGCGCCACGAGCCGTTCCTCGGCCTCGTCGAGCCGGCCGGCGGAGATCAGGTGGCTCGTGATCATCCAGTCGATCTGCATCAGGTCCTGCGTCGCCTCGAGCCGCACCATGCCGGCGCGCGCCTCGGTCGCCCATTCGAGCGCCTCGTCGGAAGCCCCGCGCTGGCCGGCGAGCTCGGCGAGCATGAGGGCGGACATCGCGGAGGCCCACGCGTCGCCGACCTGCTCGGCGAGGAGATGCGTGCGCAGGGCGTACTCTGCGGCCTGGCCCGGTTCGCCCTCGTTCTCGGTGAACTGCGATTGCAGGATGTTGGCGAGCAGGGCGGTCTCGGGGTCGTCGGACTCGGTCATCGCGGCGATCAGGCGGCCGGCCAGCTCGAAGTCGGGCATCGCGAGGAGGAACTGCGTGATCGCGTCGATCCACGGCGCTCGCGCGAGCCCGAGCTTCGCGACGGCGCGCAGCCGGGCGAGGGCGCGAAGGCCGACGGGCGTGTCCGCGGCGAAGTTCGTGCCGGCGATGAGGATCAGGCCGAGCGTCGCCGCCTCGCTCGTCGCGGCATCCGGTCGCGTGCCCCTGGTCGCCTCGAGCACGGCGTCGCTGAGGCCGAGGATCTCGGAGTGGGCGCTCCTGACGGTCCAGAAGTAGCCGAGCGTCGCGAACACCGAGGTGACGGTGGGGGCGTCGCGGCGCTCGATCGCCCGGCGGAGCACGGCGACGAGGTTGTCCTGCTCGATCGCGATCGACGCGAAGGTGCGCAACTGGGCCGGCCCTCGCACATGCGCGAGCGCGCGTCGGGAGAACGCCGAGGCCCAGTCGGCCATCGCCGCGGCGACGTCGTCGCGCTCCTCGGGTGCGAGCCGCAGCTGCCCGAACTCGCGCACGGTCTCGAGCATGCGGAACCGCGGCTGCCCGAGCGCGTCGTCGGCCACGGCGAGCAGCGACTGGGCGATGAGCCCGTCGAGCACCCAGACGGCGTCGGCGGTGCCGAGCACGGCCTCGGCGGCCTCCGCGCCGAACCCGTCGACGAACCAGGCGAGCCTCGGCAGCGCGGCCTGCTCCGCCGGCGTCAGCAGGGCCCAGCTCCACTCGATGACCCCGGCGAGCGTGCGCTGGCGTTCGGGCGCCGAGCGGTCGCCGCGCGCGAGCAGGGTGAACCGGTCGGCGAGTCGCGCCTCGATCTGCTCGACGCTCATCGAGCGAACGCGGGCCGCGGCCAGCTCGATCGCGAGCGGCAACCCGTCGAGTCGGTCGCAGAGGCGCTGCACGACGTCGAGGGGGAGGGACGCCGCGGGGCGGGCCGACCTCGCACGCTCGAGGAACAGGCGGGCGGCCGGGCCGGGCTCGGCATCGGGTTCGCCGGCCGCGAGCGTCGAGAGCGGGTACACCTGCTCGGCGCCGATCGCGAGCGGACTGCGACTGGTCGCGAGCACGCGCAGGGTCGGCACGGCGGCGAGCAGCTCGGCCGTCCACGTCGCGACGCCCTCGACGATCTGCTCGCAGTTGTCGAGCACCAGCAGGGTGGGCCGCTCGGCGAGCTGCTCGACGATGCGCGAGCGCGCGTCGCGTCGCGTCATGGCGGCCTCGCCGAGTCGCTGGCTCGCGCTCGCCTCGCGGATGCCGAGGGCCGAGCCCAGCGCGAGGGCCACGTCGTCGTCGGTGCGCACGCTCGCGAGCTCGACCACGATGACGGCGGGCGCATCGGAGCGTAGGGCGACCTGCTGCGCGAGTCGGGTCTTGCCGAGGCCGCCAGGTCCCAGGATCGTCACGAGCCGGTGCTCGGCCATCGCGCGCTCGACAGCCTCGACGTCGGCGTCGCGGCCGATCAGCGCGTTCGGAGCCGCGCGTACGCCGATGCGGCGCCGCTGCGCCGGTGCCGTCGTGGCGTCGGACAGGTCGGGTGCCTCGTCCTGCAGAAGTTCGGCGTTCAGGGTCACGAGCTCGGCCGAAGGGGATGCGCCCAGTTCGTCGGCGAGGCGTTCGCGGAATCCCGCGAATGCCGCGAGGGCTTCGGCCCGCCGACCGGATGCCGCGAGCTCGCGCAGCCGGGCTGCGATCAGTCGTTCGTTCAACGGCTGCATGCCGAGCAGTGCGGCCAGGTCTGCCGCGGCGCCGGCGTGATCGCCGGCCTCGCCGCGCAGCCGTGCACGCCGCTCGAGCAGCGCGGACCTGGCAGCGGATGCGCGGTCGACGAGTGCCTCGGCGATCGGCGCCCCGCCGAGATCGGCGCCCGGCTCGCCGCGCCAGAGGGCCAGGGCCGCATCGATCGCTGCGGGGCTCGCCGTGGCATCCGTCGACACCCGGGCGGCGAGCGAGAGGTCGAGCTGGTCGGCCTCCACCCCCAGCGCGTACCCGCCGGGCACTGAGCGCAGCAGCCCATCGGCCGTCGTGGAACGCAGGCGACTCACGAGGGTCTGCAGCGCCGCCTTCGCGTTGCGCGGCGGTGCGTCGCCCCAGATCTCGTCGACGATCGCCTCGACCCCGACCCCGCCGCCGGCGGCCCGCGGAAGTACCGCGAGCACGGCGATCAGCGCCTTCGCGAGCGCGCCGGGAGGCTCGACCCGGCTGCCGTCGGGGCCCTCGACCGAGATCGGGCCCAGCACGCGCACGCGGGGGGACTCGCCGGGGTCGGTGTGCACGGCACGAGCCTACCGGCGACGTTCCGGGGCTGGAGCGCGGCGCGGTCGCCTGTCTATGCTGGGCTCGGGGGGATGACATGCGCGCACCTGTGGGGACACTGCTCGGACTTACCGGAATCCTGCTGCTCGCCGGATGCGTCGGGCCGCCCGGCGGCCAGGGCGGGGGCGACGGCTCCAGTGGCTCCGGCGATGGGGCGGGCGCCGGCGGCCGAGAGCAGGTCTCGTGCGCGGAGGCGTCGAGCGTGACGCTCGACGGCGAGCGCGTGGCGTACGAGGTCGTCGGCGACTGCGCCGAGGTCATCGTGCGCGGCAACGGCCTCGACGTGCGCATGGGGGCGACCACCGAGCTCAGCATCGAGGGTCGTGCGAACGAGGTCGATTCGGGCTCCGGTGTGGGCGCCGTCACGATCAAGGGCGACGACAACGACGTCGAGGCGACCACCATCGCGTCGATCGTGATCGCGGGCAACGAGAACGACCTCGAGGCCGAGACCGTCGGATCGGTCGAGATCGCCGGCGACGACAACGGCGTCGAAGCCGGCAACGACCCGCAACCGGTACGCGTGACGGGCGACGGCAACATGGTCGAGCGCCACTGACGTCGAGCTCGTCGACGCCGAACCGTCCGAAAGTCGCACGCGTCGCCGCGGCCGAACTGCGAGACTCGGGGTATGACGAACGCCGCCGAGCACGAGCCAGCACACGAACGATCGACCGGGCGCCGCGTCATCCGGATCCTGCTCGCGGTGCTGACCGTGTTCGTGCTGCTCGTCGTCGGCTTCCTCGTGTGGGCGAACACGGTCATGCAGGGCGAACGGCCTGCGGCCCTCGAGGCGTGGACGGACGACCGGGTGAGCATCGAGTCGTTCGACGACTCGGTCGTGATGACCCCCGTCGACGCGGCATCCGATCGCGGCCTCGTGTTCATTCCCGGGGCGAAGGTCGACCCGTACGCCTACCTGGCGAAGCTCGTCGACGCCGCCGCCGAGACCGGCACGACCGTCGTCATCACGAAGCCCACGCTGAACCTCGCCTTCTTCGACCAGCGCCCGCTCGACACCTTCACGAGCCACGCGCCCGACGTCGACGAGTGGTACGTCGGCGGGCATTCGCTCGGCGGGGTGCGTGCGTGCATGATGGCGGCCGACGGCGAGGAGGTCGCCGGCCTCGTGTTCTTCGGCTCGTACTGCGCGAACGACGTGAGCGGCACCGACCTCGCCGTGCTCAGCATCTCGGGCAGCGAAGACGGGCTCAGCACGCCCGACAAGATCGAGGGCGCCGCGCACCTGGTTCCGGCCGACACGACCTACGTCGAGATCGAGGGCGCGAACCACGCGAGCTTCGGCAACTACGGCGTGCAGCCGGGCGACGGCGTCGCGACGATTCCCGATGGCGACGTGCGGGCGGCGATCACCGATGCGCTCGTGGCGTTCTGGGGCGATTCGGGCGCGTCGGGGGAGTAGCGCGGTCGGATGCCGCGGCATCCGATCACGGTTGAGCAACTCTGGTTGACAAAGTCATGTAAGCAACATAGGTTGCTTACATGAACCCGCCGCCACCACCGCCGCCACCGCCGCCCACGACGAGCCCGGACCCCACCGGAGCCGAGGCCTCCGACCTCGCCGCCGTCGTCGCACTGCGTGATCTCGCCGACCAGCTCGAAGACGCCGCCATCGAACGCGCGATGCGCGAGGGCTGGAGCTGGACCCAGGTCGCCGAGGCCCTCGGCGTCACCCGCCAGGCCGTGCACAAGAAGCACCACCGGCGACTCGAGCATGCGGGAATCGAACTGAGGAGGCGCGGCAATGCCTGAACTGGTGCACGACGAACTCGGGCCGACCCTGAAGGGCGTCGTCCTCGGCGCGATCGACGAGGCGACCCGGCGCGGCGCGACGAAGGTGGAGTCCGAGCACCTCCTGCTCTCCATTGCGGCCAGCGGCGACCTCGCCTCGGCGACGCTCGCCGAGGTCGGCCTCGACCACGGCGCGATCGACGAGGCGCTCCGGGTCGAACGCGCGAACTCGCTGGCCTCCGCCGGGGTCGAGCCGGTCGCCGACGAGCGCCTGCGCGCCGTGCGTGACGCCCGGCCAGGCTGGGGCGCGTCGATCCGCGAGTCCCTGAGTCGCGCGAACTTCCGTGCCCGTCGCGGCCGACCGAGGGCCGAGCGCGAGCGACTCGCCGTCGCCGATGCGCTCGTCGGCGTGCTCCGCGCCGAGGTCGGCACGGTTCCGCGTGCGCTCGCCTACGCGGGCGTCGATCGTGCCGCCCTCATCACCAGGCTCGAGGCGCTTCGATGAGCACCCCCGACCGCCTCGACGGTGCGCGGCCCGTGATCGCGGTCGACGGCCTGCAGATGCGCTACGGCGCGCACGAGGTGCTTCGCGACGTGTCCTTCGAGGTGGGCCGCGGCGAGGTCCTGGCCCTGCTCGGCCCGAACGGCGCGGGCAAGACCAGCACGATCGAGATCCTCGAGGGCCTGCGCCGCCGATCGGCCGGGCGTGTCGAGGTGCTCGGCATCGACCCCGCGCAGGCCGACGAGCGGTGGCGCGCCCGTGTGGGCGTCGTGTTGCAGTCGTGGCGCGACCACGCCAAGTGGTGTGTGCGCGAGTTGCTCGAGTACCAGGGCTCGCTCGCCGCGCCGTACTCGACCGACTCCATCATCCGCCCCTGGCCGGTGGGCGAGCTCCTCGCCGCGGTGGGGCTCGCCGAGCAGTCCGACCGCATGCTGAAGTCGCTCTCCGGAGGCCAGCGCCGCCGGCTCGATGTGGCGATCGGCCTCGTCGGACGCCCCGAGCTGGTCTTCTTCGACGAACCCACGGCCGGGCTCGACCCCCAGGCCAGACGCGACTTCCACGACCTCGTGCGGCGGATCGCGCAGGAGCTCGACACCACGATCCTGATGACCACGCACGACCTCTCCGAGGCCGAGCAGCTCGCCGATCGCATCGCGATCCTCACCGACGGGCGGATCGTCGCCGACGGTACCTCCGACGACCTGGCACGGCGCATCGTGGGCGAAGACGAGGTGCGGTGGACGTTCGAGGGGCAGTCGATGACGCACCACGTCCGCGACTCCACGGCCTTCGCCCGACAGCTCTTCGAGCAGCACGGGCGCGGCATCGCCGACCTCGAGATCCGGCGCGCCTCGCTCGAGGACACCTACCTCGCGCTCGTGCAGGCGGCCGAGGCGGCCGCCGAATCGCGCGGAGTATCCGGCGCAGCGTCCGGAGGCACCGACGGCCCGCGCGACCTCGCGGAGGCGAACCGATGAGCGTCTCGGCGATCGCCGCGCGGGCCGGGTTCGTACGAGGACGCATCGAACTCCGGCAGGCGTTCAGCGGTGCCGAGCTGATCGGCCAGCTGCTCTGGCCCCTGCTGACGCTCGTCGCGATCTTCCTCGTGCGCGACGTGCAGATCGGCGACGGCTACACGCTCGACACGTTCATCCTGCCGGGCGCCCTCGGCATGTTCGTGGCGCTCGGCATGCTGCTCGTCGTGCAGCAACTCGCGGCCGACCGTGAGGACGGATCGGTGCTGCGAGCGAAGATCACGCCGAACGGCATCCCGGCATACCTCGTCGGCAAGCTCGTGCAGATCTCGGCGACCGTGCTCGCGTACGTCACGATCGTGCTGGTGCCCGGGCTGTTCTTCGTCGACGGGCTCGCGCTCGGGCGCCCGGGCTCCTGGCTGACGTTCGCGTGGGTCGTGCTGCTCGGCCTGGTCGCGACGCAGAGCATCGGCGCGGTGCTCGGGTCGCTCGTGTCGAGCTCCCGCGGCGCCGGCTACCTGTCGCTGCCGGTGCTCGCGCTCATCGCGATCTCGGGCATCTTCGCCCCGATCACCGCGCTGCCGGCCTGGCTGGCGGGGATCGCCCAGGTGTTCCCGGTCTGCTGGCTCGGTCTCGGCATGCGTTCGGCGCTCCTGCCCGACTCGGCGGTCGTCGTCGAGATCGGCGGCTCGTGGCGGCCGGTCGAGACCGCGGTCGTGCTCGGGGGGTGGGCGATCGCCGGGCTCATCTCGGCGCCCGTCGTGCTCGGACGCATGGCCCGCAAGGAGTCCGGTTCGCGGGTGGCCGCACGTCGCGAGCGGGCGCTGCAGCGGCTCGGCTGATGCTCGACGCGCCGATCGGGCCGCCCGAGTGGTCGCGACACGTCGGAACGACGGGCTCGGAAGCCGCAGAACGTGACCGCTCGGCGGACGTGCTCGGCGCGCCTGGGCCCAGCGGGCGCCGGAACCGGCGCCGGATGTCGCGGCGAACGACGGGTGCCCCGGAACCGAGCGGCTCCGGGGCATCCGAGATCTGCGGTGAGGGCGAGCGCCGCCGCTCCTAGCGCACCGTCTTGCGCGCCGTGATCTGGCCGGTGTCGAAGCCGAGCAGGTGCAGTCCGCCGTGGAAGCGGGCGTGCTCGACCTTGATGCAGCGGTCCATGACGACCGTGAGACCCTGCTCCTCGCCGTAGTACGCGGCATCTTGGTTCCAGATGCCGAGCTGCACCCAGACGGTCTTGGCGCCCGCGGCGACCACGTCGTCGATGACCTGCGGGATGTCGCTGCCCTTGCGGAACACCACGACGATGTCTGGCACCTCTGGCAGGTCCTTCAGGCTGGCGTACGCCGGCTGGCCGAGGATCTCCTTCTCCATCGGGTTGACGAAGTAGAGGCGGTAGTCGCTGGACTGCTGCAGGTACGTGCCCACGAAGAAGCTGGAGCGCTGCGGCTTGGGCGACGCGCCGACGATCGCGACCGACTTCGCCGCGTTCAGGATGCGCAGGCGCGCCTTGGCGTCGGGTCCGACCCAGGTGCGCTGCGACTTCAGCAGCTTCGCGAGCGGCGAGCTCGCGGGCAGCTCGCATGAGAGGCCGTTGACGAGGCGGACGGTCTCGGTGGAGTCGACGGATGCCGCGGCATCCGTCGTGCTCGGGTCGATGATGGTGTCGGTGGCAGTGCTCATCGTGCTGCTCCAGTCGCGGCCGTGAGGGCCTGGTCGAGGTCGTCGATGATGTCTTCAACGTCTTCGATGCCCACGCTAATCCGCACGACGCCAGGAAGCACGCCCGCGTCGACGAGCTGCTGCTCGGTCAACTGCGCGTGCGTGGTCGACGCCGGGTGGATGATGAGCGTCTTCGCGTCGCCGATGTTCGCGAGGTGCGAGGCGAGGTTGACCGACTCGATGAGGGTCTGGCCGACCGCGCGGCCGCCCTTGACCTCGAAGCTGAAGACGGAACCGGCGCCCTTGGGCAGGTACTTCTGGGCACGGTCGTAGTGGGGGTGGTTCGGCAGGCCGGCCCACCAGACGTTCTCGATGCGGGAGTCGGACTCGAGCCACTCGGCGACGGCGCGCGCATTGTCGATGTGCGCCTGGATGCGGTACGGAAGGGTCTCGACGCCCTGCGCGAGCAGGAACGCGGAGTGCGGTGCGAGCGCCGGGCCGATGTCGCGCAGCTGCTCGGCGCGCAGGCGCGTGAGGAACGCGTACTCGCCGAAGTTGCCCGACCACTCGAGTCCGCCGTAGCTCGGCACGGGCTGGCCGAAGAGCGGGAACTTCTCGGAGTGCCAGTGGAAGCGGCCCGACTCGACGACGACGCCGCCGAGGGTCGTGCCGTGGCCGCCGAGGAACTTCGTGGCCGAGTGGGTGACGATGTCGGCGCCCCACTCGATGGGGCGGTTGAGGTAGGGGGTGGCGATCGTCGAGTCGACGATGAACGGGATGCCGTGGGCGTGCGCCACGTCGGCGAGGCCCTCGAGGTCGGCGATCTCTCCCGACGGGTTCGCGATCGTCTCGACGAAGAGCGCCTTGGTCTTGTCGGTGATCGCGGCCGCGTAGTCGGCCGGGTCGGAGGAGCGGACGAACGTCGTGTCGATGCCGAAGCGGCGGAGCGTGACATCCAGCTGGGTGATCGAGCCGCCGTAGAGGTTCGCCGAGGCGACGATGTGGTCGCCCGAGCCGGCGAGGCTCGCGAAGGTGATGTACTGCGCGGCGAGGCCGGAGGCGGTGGCGACGGCGCCGAGCCCGCCTTCGAGGCTCGCGACGCGCTCCTCGAAGCTCGCGACCGTCGGGTTCGCGAGGCGGGAGTAGATGTTGCCGTACTTCTGCAGCGCGAAGCGCGCCGCGGCATCCGCCGTGTCGTCGAAGACGAACGCACTCGACTGGTAGATCGGGAGGGCGCGGGCGCCCGTCACCTGGTCGGGGATGTTGCCCGCGTGGATGGCGCGGGTCTTGAAGCCGTATTCGCGGTCTGCCATACCGCAACGCTAGCCGCGCCGCACCCGCCGGCCCGCGGCATCCGTAATGCGGAGCAATCAGATCGCGGAACCCGAACGGTTAGGCTGGCGCGATGTCGGATCGATGGCACAGGGTCTCCGTTTCGCCCACCGCGCCCGGGGCGGGCCACGGCGTGCAACCGTTGGCCGCCGAAGACCTCTTCGCGCAGCCCGTCGAGGCCGCCGCCGCCATCGCGCTCGACGAGAAGCTGCGCCAGGCCTACTACTGGATCGTGAACCGCGCGGTCATCTCGCCGTACTACGACCTCGAGTTCTCGTCGGGTGCGCCGCTGACCTTCGGGCTCGGCGATGCCGGCGCGCAGTTGACCCTGCCGACCGAGGCGTCGTTCTCGTCGAACGTGCTGGTGCCCCTGCTCTCGTTCGCACTCGGCGGCAAGTGCCTGCTCGTCGGCGGCCCCGGGCGCGGCAAGACGACGGTCGCGGTGATCATGGGCGTGCTCGCCGGCAGCTCGGCCGACGACGTGCGCCGCGGCGTGCAGCAGGGCCAGCCGCAGCTGACCGTGAGCGACCTGGTCGGCATCCCGCTGCCGCGCGACCTCGTGAACGCGTCGCGACTGGCGGACATCGGCATCGCCTGGCGCGAGTGGCTCACGCGGCCGGTGAAGATCGTCGACGAGTACAACCGCATCCCGACGAAGACCCAGTCGGCGCTGCTCACCATGGTCGCAGAGGGGTACGTCGAGAGCCACGACCAGATGCGGCGCACCGCCCCCGAGTCCGGCGTCGAGAGCTGGTTCTTCACCGCGAACGACGACGCCGGCGGCGGTACGTTCCCCGTCATCCAGGCGCTGCGCGACCGCATGGACGTGACCGTGCAGTCGGCCGGGTTCAACAGCCGCTTCTTCGACGAGCTCATCGCACGGGTCGAGGCCGGCGAGAAGCCCGAGGAGCACGTGCCGCAGGAGCTCGTGTTCTCGGGCGACGAGCAGGAGCGCATGCGCGCCGAGATCCGCGCGGTGCCGATGCCGCGAGAGGTGCGGCGACGGCTCGAGTACTTCTTCGGCCACTTCGAGTTCGTGCAGCACGCCGGCCGGCGCTTCGAATACCGCACGAAGGACACCGCCACGACCGCCGGCGGCCGGGTCGGCGAGATCATCGAGGCGAACTCCGGCGCCGACCTCGAGGCCGACCTCGGCGCGCAGACGCTCAACGGGCTCTCGGTGCGAGCCATGCAGACGCTCATCGTCTACGCCAAGGCGATGGCGTGGTTCCGCGGCACCGGCGCGGTGTCGCTCGCCGACGTGGCCGCGGTGCTGCCGTTCGCACTGCGCGGCAAGCTGCTGCCGAACCTCGCCCATCCGCGATTCGACGTCGGCGCGGAGCGGGAGCTCGCGACCGACACGGCGAGCTGGCTCGGCGACCTCTTCGCCGAGTCGTGCCGGCAGTACGACGCGCTCGGGCGCGACCACGACGACCCGGTGGGCGACCTGCTCACCGAGCTCGATCGCGGCCTCGACGGCCTCTCGTCGGTCGACGTCTCCCGCCGCATCACGGCCGTCGAGACGCGCATCCGTCGCATCGCCGACACCGGCAAGCTCTACGGCCGCGACTTCGACGACCTCATGACGCTCAAGTACCTGCACCAGCGGTACACCGCCTACCTGCGGTGGGCGGAGCAGCCCAGATGATCCGCGTCGCGGGCAATGCGGCGAACGCGCCGCTCGCGGCGGTGACGCTCGAGAGCGCGGTGTCGGATGCCGCGGCCCGCTGCCGCGACCTCGATCTCGCGCTCGCGGCGGGCAACGTCGGCCGCAGCGGGGGAGACCCGCTGCGCTTCGCCGTGACGCTCGGCGCCGGGTTCGCCGCACTCGAGGCGGCGCCGTCACGGGCCGATGCCCTCGACCTCGTGGCCGTCGCGGGCTGGCGGGCCGGCGTGCTGGGGCTTCGCGACGACGCGCTCCGGCGCCTCGAGACGATCCGGTCCGACGAGCGGATGCGGCCGGCAGCGGCGGCCGTGCTCGGGCTCGACACCGACGAGCTCGACGGGTTCGTCGAGCGCCAGGCCGACGACCGGTACTGGTGGCCCGGCCGGGATCGCCTCCGCGGATACGTGTGCTCCGCCGGTGGCTTCTCCGGGCTCGGCGGTGCGTGGATCGCACCCCCCGACGGCTGGTGCGCGCTCGCGGAGCCCGGCGCGTTCGGCGTGCACGCCGCCGGCGACTGGTGGCGACTCGACGCCGACGTCTGGGGCGCGAGGCTCATCCGCCTCGCCGAGGCCCCCGAGGCATCGGCGACGGCGGACCCGCGCGTGAGCATCGTGTGCCGCCCCGACACGCACTTGGCCTGGCTGCACGTTCGGGATGCCGCGTGAGCGGCGTGCGGGGTGAGGCTCCCGTCATCGGGCCGGTCGACGCCGTGAGCGTGCCGCTCGTCGGCGAGGCCCGCGCGGCCTGGGAGCACGCGCAGGGCCTGTGGGGTGTGCGCATGCACGATGCCGAGCTGCGGCCGGGCGCCGGCGATGCGCAGGGCGCGGCGGCGTGGTTCACGTTCCCGCCCTCGATCGCCGTCGACCCGGTCATGCTCGTCGACGACGGCATCTCGGGGGAGCTCGAGAGCGTCTTCGCCCACGAGCTCGGCCACCACGTGCTCGCGCCGAGCACGCGCGTCGACTCGTTCAAGATCGTGCAGCAGATGGCGCGCGCGCTCGCCGCCGCGGGCGCCGTACCCGTTCGCCCCGAGCCCGCGCAGCGGCTGGCGAACCTCTGGTGCGACCTGCTCGTCAACGCCCGCGTCGCCGTGCTCCAACGTCGACGCGGCGTTCCGGGTGTCGACGTGCCCGAGCCGGGAACCCGGGCGGCGCCGGGCACGACCCCGGGGGTCGTCAGGCTCATGCACGAGCTCTTCCGGGGCGGCTTCGATGCGCAGAGCCGGCTGTGGTGGGTGTACCGCCGCGCCTACGAGCACGTGTGGGGCCTGCCGGCCGGCACGATGTGCCCGGTCGACCCGCCGCCGGTGCCGGTGCGACCCGTCTCGGCGGCCGCCGCCGCGTACGTGCCGAAGCCGCTCTCCGAGGTTCCCGAGAAGTTCCGCGAGCAGGAGCGCGAGCTCCGCGAAGCCCAGGAACGCGCGGCGCGCATCGCCGACGAGCTCTCGCGCATCACGATGACGACGCCCGAGTTCGACGCGGATCGCGTGGCCGGCCTCGTGCGCACCTTCGCGAGCGATCCCGTCGCGGGGGCCCTGCGCTTCGGCGTGCTGACCGCGCCGTACCTCGTCGAGGCCGAACGCGCCGCGCAGTCGGGCGGCGGGCTGGCCGGTGCCCGCGCCATCGGCGGCAGCGGTGGGAACGCCGGCGGATGCTCGTCCGACGCGGCGCCGCCGACGGCCGAGGAGCTCGGGCGCGTGCTCGCCGATCGCCGACTGCAGGAGCCCATGCCTTCGCGCGACCTCGGCGACGCGCCCGGTGCCGACGCGCCCGGCGGTGACGACGGCGAGGGCGACGTCGGGCCTGGCGGCGATGGGCAGGGGCGCGGTCGCGGCCAGGGCTTCAGCGTCGCCCAGACCCTGCGGCTGTACCCCGCATCGGTCGCCGACGACGTGATCGCCACGTGGTACCGCACGACCGCGGCGCCGTGGGTCAGGCCGTTCACCGAACGCAGGCCGGACCGCCCCGTCGCGGACCTGCCGGGGCCGATCGAGCTCTGGGACGCCGGCGACGAGCTCGCGGACCTCGACTGGTCGGCGACGTTGCAGGCGGGTGCGGTGGTCGTGCCGGGCGTGACCACGCGCAGGCGTTCGCGGCTCGACGACGACCCCGAACCCGAGGAGGCGAGCATCGAGCTCGACCTCTACCTCGACTCGTCGGGGTCGATGGCGCGCCCGAGCGAGGGCTCCCCGGCCGTGCTCGCCGGCACGATCCTCGCGCTCTCGGTGCTCCGCGGCGGCGGCCGGGTGCGCGTCACGAGCTTCTCGGCGGCGGGTCAGGTCGCGGGCGGCGAGCGGTTCAGCCGCAATCCCCGCGAGATCGTCTCGTCGCTGGCGTTCTTCTTCGGCAGCGGCACGAGCTTTCCCCTCGACGTCTACGGCGACCGCTATCGACGGCTCGCGCCGCCGCGCGACGGGGTGCGCCGCCATGTCGTCGTGCTCTCCGACGACGGCCTCGTCTCGATGTTCGGCGTCGGCAACGAGCCGTTCGCCGACGTGGCCCGACAGGTTCGCGAGAAGCTCACGACCGGAACGCTCGTGCTCCAGGACCGCTGGCGGCGGGTCGGGCCGCTCGCCGAGGCCGCCGGCTACGACGTCGTCTACCTGGATTCGATGGAGGAGGCGCCGCGCGTGTGCGCGCGCCTCGCGGAGGTGCTGCGTGGCTGACGAAGACGAACGGCTCGCGGCGTGGGCCGTGCTCGCCGGTGACGTGGATGCGGTCTGGGCCGCGGCGCGGCCCGGCCCGTCGCTCGACGCGGTCGCCGCACGGCTCGCGAGCGCGCCCCGCGCGTTCCTCGACGATCGGGTCGTGCTCGCGGCGCTCGCGGGCGACGTGCTGGGCGGGCGGCCGCTCACGGCGCTCGCCTTCGCCGACGATGCTCGCGTGCGGCTCGGCGCGTCGCTGGCCCTCTGGCTCGTCGCGAGCGAAGACCTCGTCGAACCCTTCACACCCGCGATCCGCACCGGCACCACCGCGCTCGCGGTCGACGCGCTCGCCCTGCGGGTCGCGTCGGTCGCCGATCCGCTCGACTGGCTCGCCGACGACGAGCGGCGCGACGAGGCCGCCCGCACCTTCCTGCTCTGGTGCGGATTCCTGCCGGCGGGCGAAGACGCCGCGACCGCGCGTGCACTGCTCGTCGCGCGGGACTCGCTGGCCAGGCACCGCGAGCTCGCGGAGGCCTATGCCGAGCATCGGCATCGCGCCGAGATCGCCCGGCGACTCGCCGATGCGCGTGCGAAGGAGGCCGCGGCGAGGTACTCGACCGAATGAGCGACCCCGACCGGCCCGATCCGCTCGAGCTCGCCGAGTACGCGCCGGGCGAGGCCGCCGTCCTGAGCGACGCCGAGCGATGGCCGACGCTGTCCGACGAGGGCCGCGCCCGGCTCGAGCGGTGGCGGCGGCATCCGCACGCCCCGCGCTGGGTGCACGCGACCGGCGACCGCCTGCGCGAGGAGCAGCTCGACCGCGTGCGGCGGCCGCTGCCCGTCGAGGGATGGCTCGACGGGCATCTCGCGACGGCGCGTCGCCTCATCCGCTATCGCCGCATGTCGGGGCTCGACCGGCTCGAGGACTTCCCGACCTCGTCGCGCCGCGACCTCGTCGACGACCTCGCCGCGTTCGTGCCGCTCGACGCCGACCTCGACCTCGCCGTGCACGGCACCAGCTCGGGGTCGACGGGCGCCGCACTGGTGCTGCCCGACGAGGTCGAGGAGGTCGCGCGCGGGTTCCACCTGCTCGTGGCGCTCGCGGCCGGCGAGGGCGTCGACTGGCGACCCGACGGCGAGCGCCTCGCGGTCGTGCAGGTCGTGCACCAGCGGCAGGCGTTCACGTACGTGTCGATCGTGAGCTCGTTCGAGCAGCGCGCGATGGCCCGCGTGAACCTGCACGGGTCGGCCTGGCCGACGGATGCCGCGCGCGCGGCGTTCCTCGCCGATGCCGACCCGCAGGTGGTCACCGGCAATCCCACGAGCCTCGCCGAGCTGCTCGCCCCCGAGGTGCGCTCCGCGATCCGGCCGCTCGCGATCTTCTCGGGCGCCATGGCGCTGTCGGCGCCGTTGCGCGCCGGCCTCGAGCAGGCCTTCGGCTGTCCCGTCTTCGACGTCTACGGCCTGCACGAGACCCGACCGATCGCCGTGCGCACCGACGATGGGCCGTTCCGCGTGCTCGATCGACGGGTGCTCGTCGAGACGCTCGACGCCGACGGACGCACGGTGCCCGACGGCGAGGTCGGCGAGCTCGTCGTGACGGCCGGCGAGAATCCGCTGCTGCCCCTCGTTCGCTACCGCACGGGCGACTTCGGGCGCCTGGTTCGGCTCGCCGACGGTGCGGCGGGCATCGCCGACCTCGAGGGCCGGGAGCACACCCGATTCGTCGCGGCGAGCGGCGACCTCGTGCCGAGCGTCGACCTCACGCAGCAGCTCCAGGCGCACGGTGCGCTCGGTTGGAGCGTGGAGCAGGCCGCCGACGGCGCCGTCACGGCGCGCATCGCCGGCGGTGATGCGCCGGCCGTCGAGGCCGCGCTCGCCGCGCTGCTCGGCCGCGCCGTGGCGGTCGAGCGGGTCGATCGCCTCGCCGACCTCGGCGAGGGCAAGCCGCGCCGGTACCGCAGCCTCGCGGCCGATCCGGCGGGTCGCGCGGCCTCCGCTGATCGGCACGCCCGGCCCGCCGATACGATGGGCGGATGATCCTCGAGCACGCGCTGCTGCCCGTCGTCCCCGGCCTCGAGTCGGAGTTCGAGGCGGCGTTCGACGAGGCCCGCCACATCATCGCGTCGATGCCCGGGTTCGTCGACCTCACGCTCTCCCGCGGCGTCGAGTCGCCGTCGACCTACTTGCTGCTCGTGCACTGGCAGAGCGTCGAGGCGCACGAGGTCGGGTTCCGCGGTTCGCCCGAGTACGAGCTCTGGCGGTCGCTGCTGCACCGGTTCTACGAGCCCTTCCCGGTGGTCGAGCACTTCGACGAGGTGGCGTCGGTCGAGGGCTGACGCCGGGGTCCGCGCCCGGCCCGACAGGCCTGCACAGCGCTGCACAGGGCCTGCACAGCGCGTCCCGGTATGGTCGGGTTCACGGCCGCGATCGCGGCCTCCGGACGAGGGCACCCAGTACCCGGAACGCGACAAGACTGGCTCAGGAGTTGAGCAGTCATGGCTTGGATCGTCCTCATCGCGTCCGGTGTCCTCGAGGCCGTCTGGGCCACCGCCCTCGGTCGTTCGGAGGGCTTCACGAAGCTCTGGCCGTCGATCGTCTTCGGCGTCGCCCTCGTGGCTTCGATGGGCGGCCTCGCCTTCGCCATGCGCGACATCTCGACCGGCACCGCCTACGCCGTGTGGGTCGGCATCGGCGCGGCCCTGACCGTCGTGTGGGCGATGATCACGGGCGACACGGACGTCTCGTGGGCGAAGGTCGCGCTGCTCATCGGCCTGGTCGGCTGCGTCGTGGGCCTGAAGTTCGTCGACGCCGGCGGCCATTAGCGCCACGCCGGGATGACGGTGCAGAGCGGATGCCGGCGGCGCTGCCGACATCCGCTCTGCAGAGCAGCCATGTAAAGAATGCTTGACCTCGGGTTCGGAATGTCTTACATTCGGTGTGTCAAGAATTCTTGACACGCACGGAGGAGGGCACGATGTCGTACGAGGAGAAGGGCGTCTGGTCGTTCCTGGCGATCGCCGTCATCGGCTATGCGGTCTACCTGGGCATCGTGCTCCCGAGGCTCGCGGGCACGCCGATCCCCGACGTCGACTACGTCTGGCCGATGGTCTGGACCATCGGCGGCGCGATCGTCGCCGGCATCGTCTCGCGCATCCTCATCGAGATCGTCGCACCGAGCGAGACCTCCAAGGCAGACCAGCGCGACCGCGAGATCGAGCGCACCGGCGAGCGCGTCGGCAACTCGTTCGTCGTCATCGGCGCCCTGGCCGCCCTGGTCATGGCCTGGTTCGAGGTCGACTGGTTCTGGATCGCCAACGCGGTGTACCTGTGCTTCGTGGTGAGCGGCATCCTCGCGAGCCTCACGAGACTGGCGGCCTACCGCACCGGGGGGTTCCAGGAATGGTGAAGCCCACGCGCGTGACCAACGCCATCCGCGGACTGCGGTTCGCCCACGGCGAGATGACCCAGGCCGACCTTGCTGGTCGCATCGGGGTCACCCGCCAGACCGTCATCGCCATCGAGCAGGGCCGGTACTCGCCGTCGCTGGAACTGGCCTTCCAGATCGCGCGGGTCTTCGGGGTGCCGCTCGACGACGTCTTCCAGTACCCCGAAGGGGAGTGAACGACCATGAACGAGACGCAGCCTGAGACGGATGCCGCCGGGCGGCCCACCACGACCGCCATGCGGGCGGTCGCCCAGCACCGCTACGGCGGGCCGGACGTGCTCGCGCTCGAGACCGTGACGGCGCCCGTGCCGAAGCCCGACGAGGTGCTCGTCGCCGTGCACGCCGTCGACGTCGCCTCGGGCGACGTGCGGGTCATGCGCGGCGAGCCGAAGCTCATGCGGGCGTTCTTCGGATTCCGGAGGCCCCGCGTGCCGACGGTCGGCCGCGACATCGCCGGCACGGTCGCGGCGGTCGGGTCAGCGGTGACCGGGTTCGCCGTCGGCGACCGCGTCTGCGGCGAGGTGTCGCAGGGCGGCTGGGCCGAGGTCGCGGTGCTGCCCGGGCGGTTCGCGGTGCGAGTGCCCGACGATATCCGGTTCGAGGATGCCGCGACCCTTCCGGTCTCGGCCGGCACCGCGCTCCAGGGCTTGCGGCTCGCGGGCATCGACCCCGCGCAGCCGGTCGACGCGTCGGGCGACCGCCATCGCCTGCTCGTCATCGGCGCCTCGGGCGGCGTCGGGGGATTCGCGGTGCAACTCGCCGCGCTCGCCGGCTGGGAGGTCGTGGGGGTCGCCAGCCGGGCGAAGGCCGATCACGTGCGCGCGCTCGGCGCCCACCGCGTGCTCGACCACGGCGGCCCCTGGGCGGACGCCGAGCCCGACGGAGGCTACGACGCCGTGTTCGACCTCGCGGGCGCCCAGTCGCTGAGTCGCCTCGCCCGACTCACGCGGCGCGGCGGCACCGTCGTGCTCTCGGCCGGCGGCGGCGACGGTCTGCTCGGACCGATCCCGCGGCTGCTCGGGGCGATGCTGCGCGGGCCGTTCATGCGCGCGTCGCTGAAGCCCCTCGCGGCAGCCCGCAGCGCCGAAGACCTCGAGGCGCTCATGGCGCTGCTCGCCGACGGTCGCCTCCGCCCGATGATCGACCGCGTCGTGCCGCTCGCCGACGTCCAGAGCGCGGTGCGCGCCTACCTGGCCGGCGAGATCCGCGGCAAGCTCGTGCTCTCGGTGCGCTGAGCGAGCGGGCTCAGCGGGCAGCCACCGGCATCCGTCCTTCGGCGCGATGTCGCCCTCACGGATCGAGCCGGGAGGGACGTGACGGTCGCCGTGCCGTCAGCCGGTCACCCCCCTCCGGGCCTCTTCGATGACGTCGTCGATCGCCGCGCTCACGAGGTCGGGCTGCTCGACCTGGATGCCATGCCCGCTGTCGGTCTCGCTCACGTGCGTGGCGTGCACGGACTCGGTGAGAGCGGACTGCGCCGCCAGCCAGGCCGGCCAGGTCGACTCGCCCGGTGTCACATGCAGGTCCCAGGGCTCGTCCGACGACAGGACGACGGCCGGTACCGACGGCGAGGGTCGGGCGCCGCGGAACTCCACCATCGTCGGCTCGTATGCCGGGCTCTCGGCATCACCCGAGCGGGCGCCCTCGATGGCGGCCATCCACGCCTGCCACTGCTCGGGGCTGAGGGTCTGCTCGAGATGGATCGATGCGGAGTCAACCAGAACGAGACCCACCGTCGCATCAGGATGCGTGCGCGCGAAGAGCTGCGCGATGAGGCCGCCCCATGAGGCGCCGACCAGGACGAACGGGCCGGTCTCGTCGGAGGCCGCGAGCACCGCGTCGAGGTCGTCGACACCCTGCTGGGCGGTCGTCGGTTGAGGCACTGGCGTGGTCGTCGTCGGCGAGCCGTCCTCGAGGGCCACGCCCGGACGGTCGTACGCGCAGACCCTGGTCGATTCGGCGACGGCGGCGAAGACCGGCACGGCGGCGTGTGTCGATTCCGGCGGACTCGACGGCGCATCGGCACCCGCGCCCGGCAGGGTGCTCCATTCGTCGGCGCCGCCGCCCGTGCCCGAAATGAAGACGACGGTCGGCGACCCCGACCCGCGACACGAGAGGAACACCTCACGACCCCCACCGATGGTGACCAGGCCGGACCGGGTGCCGTTCGGCGGTGTCGATCGTTCCGCCGGGTCGAGAGGCGCGCCCGGCATGGCGGCGCTGCAACCGCTCAACGCGATGGCGACCACCAGGATGCCCGCGAGTGTCCTGAAGCGCATGACTCCTCCGTCGCCGTCTTCGGAAACGTGTCCTGCGAATCTAGGCTGATGCGTCGAGGGCGGCAACCGGCCTCCACGGTGTGTGCTCCGGCGTCAGCCGAGCAGCACCGCGCCGTACGCGAGCGTCGCGACGAGCACCCACGACGTGAGGCCGACGACCAGCGCCCGCCACCCGGTGGCCGCGAGGTCGGCGAAGCGGATCGAGGCGCCCAGTGCGAAGAGCGCCATCGCCAGCAGGGCGGTCTGCACGACGTCGGCCGCCTCGAGCACGGGCGTCGGCACCGGCAGGAACGACGCGACCAGCACCGCCACGAGGAAGCCCGCGATGAAGAGCGGCACGATCGGGGGACGCGGGCCGTCGGCCGACACGTGCCTGCGGCGTTCGACCGCCGCGGTGACCGCGACCATCGGCGCGAGCAGCAGCACGCGGGTGAGCTTCACGACGACCGCGATCGCGAGGGCCGCCTGGCCGCCGAGCTGGGCGGTCGCCACGACCTGTCCCACGTCGTGCACGCCCGCACCGACCCAGTGACCGAACTCCACGTTCGACAGGCCGAGCGGATGCCACAGCGCGGGCAGCACGGCGATCGCGAGGGTGCCGCACAGCGTGACGAGCGCCACGGGCACCGCCTGGTCCTCGGCGCGGGCGCGCACCGTCGAGCCCATCGCCCCGATCGCGGAGGCGCCGCAGATCGCGAATCCGCTCGCGACCAGGAGCGGTTGGTGGCCGGGGAGTCCGAGCGCCCGCCCGAGCCCGATGGTGCCGACGAAGGTGAGCACCACGACCGCGACCGTCGTGACGATCGTCACCCAGCCGAGGTCCGCGATGTCGACGAGGCTCAGCTTGAGGCCGAGCAGCACGATGCCCGCGCGGAGCAGGCTGCGTGACGCGGTGCGGAGGCCCGGAGCGAGCCTGCCGTCGAGGAGGCGCTGCACCGCGGGAACCTGCCCGACGACGATGCCGATGGCGACCGCGGCCGTGAGCAGCGGCAGCGCCGGGAGCGCCAGGTGCACGAGCCACGCGACGACGGCCGCGGATGCCGCGACCGCGAGTCCCGGCATCCGTTCGCGCATGTCGACAGGCTAGCCGAGCAGCGGGGGGCGGCCGATCAGCCCCAGGACGGCAGCCAGAAGTGCAGCTGCCGGAAATCGGGCGTGATCGGCATGCCGGTCCAGAGCGGATAGAAGAACGCGGAGACGAGCACCGCGAGCACGAGGTACACGCCGACGGTGGCGATGCCGCGTTCTCGGCGCCACCAGACGTCGTCGCGGCTGCCGAGCACGAGCCCCGCGACCGCGGTGAGCGCGAGGATCATGTACGGCTCGAACGCGATCGAGTAGAACTGGAAGACCGTGCGGTCGAGGTACATGATCCACGGCAGGTAGCCGGCGCCGAGCCCGAGCATGATGAGCCCGACCTGCCACTCGCGGTAGCGGATCAGCCGGTAGACGAGGTAGAGGCAGGCGATCGCGGCCGCCCACCAGATGAGCGGGTTGCCGATGCCCATGATCGACGACCAGCAGGTGTCGGCGCCGCAGCCGCCCGACCCGTCGTCGGTCGAGGCGAAGTACATGTTCGTCGGCCGGATCATGAACAGCCAGGTGAGCGGATTCGACTGCCACGGGTGCTCGGCGTGCACGCCGACGTGGTAGTTGTACGCCGACTGGTGGTAGTGCCAGAGGCTCTGCAGCGCGAGCGGCACCCACGAGAAGACCCCCGAGGCGCGGTTCGCCGGGTCGTCGGCCCAGTGCCGGTCGTACCCGCCGTCGGTGACGAGCCAGCCCGTCCACGAGGAGAGGTACACGACGAACGCGACCGGCACGTACAGCAGGAAGGTCACCGGACCCTGCTTCAGGATGGCGGCGGTCGCCCAGAACGGCACCCCGGCGCGGCGCCTGGCGAGCGCGTCGACGATGACGAGGTAGACGCCGAACGCCGCGAGGAACCACAGGCCCGACCACTTCACGGCCGTGGTCGCGCCGAACGCCGCTCCGGCGGCGATCACCCACGGCCTGGCCCAGAGCGCGGGGCCGTAGTGCGGCTCGTAGCCCGAGGCGCGCGCCAGGTCGAGCCCGCGCTGGAGGCGATCGCGCGCCCACGTGCGATCGATGAGCACGAACCAGAACCCGAGCAGCGCGAAGAGCATGACCCAGTTGTCGAGCAGGGCCACGCGAGACATCACGATCGCGTTGCCGTCGATCGCGAAGAGCAGGCCCGCGATGACCGCGAGGATCGTCGACGGCCACAGGCGACGCGCGATCATCATGAGGATGAAGACCGCGGCCGTGCCGGCGAGCGCGGTCGTCGCGCGCCACCAGAACGCGCTCTCCGCGCCGCCGACGAGGCCCATGCCGAGCGCGATCATCCACTTGCCGAGCGGCGGGTGCACGACGTACGACCCGGCGTCGGTGAACGTGTCGGTGTCGCCGTTCGCGAACTGCTCGTCGGCGCCCTCGGGCCACGTGGACTCGTAGCCGTGGTGCAGGAGCGTCCACGCGTCCTTCACGTAGTACGTCTCGTCGAAGACGATCGCCTGCGGGTGCCCGAGGTTCCAGAAGCGCAGCACCGCCGCGAGCAGCACGACGAGCGCCGGGCCGCCCCAGTACCAGAGGGCCCGCCGACGAGGTGTCGAGAGCGTGCGCGCCCACCAGTCGTCGAGTCGGGTGCCGCGCGGCTCGGGTTCGGGCGCGGGATCCGATGCGCTCTCGGGCGCGGCCTCGGATCCGGGTTCCGCCTCGGGCTGCGCCTGCGGCTCGGCCCCGGCCGCGAGCGTGGACTCGGGTGCGACCGGTGGCGCGACCACGTGCCCCCGCTCGGGCTCGGCCTCGTGGTCGATGGTGCCGACAGACCCGGTGTCGGGGTCGCCCGCGGCATCCGTTCCTGAAGTCATGCGCCCCAGAGTAACCCGCACGGGCCGACCGTGAAGCGACACTCCACACGGCGCGGTGCGCGAGACTGGGGGCATGATCATCCTCGCGGCGACGCCCATCGGAAACCTCGGCGATGCGTCGGTGCGCCTGCGCGAAGCGCTCGAGGAGGCGAAGGTCGTCGCGTCCGAGGACACGCGGGTCACCCAGCGACTGCTCGCGGGCCTCGGCATCGCGAATCGGCCGCGCCTGATCGCCCTGCACGAGCACAACGAACGGCAGAAGGCAGCGGAGCTCGTCGAGCTCGCGCGCGACACCGACCTGCTCGTGCTGAGCGACGCGGGCATGCCGACCGTCTCCGATCCGGGGTTCCCGCTCGTGCAGGCCGCGGCCGCCGCCGGCGTCGAGGTCACGGCGATCCCGGGTCCGAGCGCGGTCATCACGGCGCTCGCCGTGGCCGGCCTGCCGACCGACCGGTTCTCGTTCGAGGGCTTCCTGCCCCGCAAGGCCGGCGACCGGTCGCGCCGCCTCGCCGAACTCGCCGGCGACCGTCGAACGCTCGTGTTCTTCGAGGGCCCCTCGCGCCTGGCCGCGAGCCTCACGGCGCTCGCCGAGGCGTTCGGGGCCGACCGCCGGGCCGCCGTGTGCCGGGAGCTCACGAAGCTGCACGAGGAGGTGCGTCGCGGCCCGCTCGGCGAGCTGGCCGAATGGGCGGCCGCCGGCGTGCGCGGCGAGATCTGCATCGTCGTCGCCGGGGCCGAAGAACGGGCGGCGGATGCCACGACGGCCCTCGACCGCGTGCTCGGGCTCGCGGCATCGGGAACGCGACTGAAGGACGCCGCGTCGCTCGTGGCCGCCGAGACGGGCCTCGGCAAGCGCGATCTCTACGAGGCCGCGCTCGCCGCACGTTCGAGCTGAGCCGGCGAGGGCCGTCGCCCGAACTGCAGCCGGGCTGGGAATCCCGAGCTTTTGTCACCAATTCGGGGGTGATGGGCGGAGAATGGGATCACACGCACAGGGAGGTGCGACATGGCCCACGAAGTCAGGTTCGCAACGTTCGGCGGTCCGGAGGTGCTCGAGATCGTCGAGATGCCGACGCCGGAGCCGGGTGAGGGCGAGGTGCTCGTCGAGGTGTACTCGGCGGGCCTGAATCCGGTCGAGAGCGCGATCCGTCGCGGTGAGCATCCCGAGCGGTGGCGTGTCGACCCGCCGTCGGTGCAGGGGCGCGACCTCGCCGGCCAGGTGATCGCCGTCGGCCCTGGCGTCTCCCGGTTCGACCGCGGCGACGAGGTGCTCGGGTTCGTCGATCGCGGCGCCCAAGCCACCCACGTGGCGGTGCCAGAGGGCAACCTCATCGCCCGCCCGCCCGCGCTGTCGTGGGAGGTCGCGGGTTCGCTCTACACCGCCGGCACCACGGCCTGGACGGTGATCGAGGGGCTGAACCTGCAGCCGAACGACACGGTCGTCGTGACCGCCGCCGCAGGTGGCGTCGGATGCCTCGCCGCGCAGCTCGCACGGCTCCGCGGCGCGAGCGTCATCGGCACGGCGCCCGACGCGCGCTTCGACTTCCTGCGCCAGTTCGGCGTGATCCCGGTTGCGTACGGGCCCGATCTCGCCGGGCGGGTGCGCGGCCTCGCCCCGCATCCGGTGAGCGTGTTCCTCGACTTCCTCGGCGGCGAGTCCGGCGAGGCGCACGCGCTCGGAGTGCATCCGTCGCGCGTCTTCACCCTGACCGACTGGGACGCCGTCGAACGCGACGACGCCGTGCGCGCCGGAGCCGGCGACGTGGTCGCGCTCGGGCGAGTGGCGGCGCTCGTCTCGGCCCGCCGCATCCGCCTGCCGATCGCCGACGTGTTCCCGCTCGATCGAGTGGCCGACGCCTACCGCGCGCTCGAGAAGCGCGAGGCCCCGGGCAAGATCGTGCTCGGCATGCGCGTGGTCGACTACCCGAACCAGCGGGTCGGCGTGCCGGAGCTGAAGCAGCAGGACGTCACGCTCGGCGTGCCGACCGATCACGCGCACGTCGACGTCGAGGAGGCCGTGCCGTCGGCGATCGGCGACGGCAGCGTGCGGCGTCGCCGACGCGAGGCGCACGAGCGTGCGGAGGCCGACGCGCTGGGCCGCGAGTAACGCGGCGATCGCGGCATCCGCTCGCCCGTAGGATTGACGGCATGGCCGAAGGCTCCTCGTTCTATGTCACCACGCCCATCTTCTACGTCAACGACGTTCCCCACATCGGGCACGCCTACACGGAGGTGGCCGCCGACGTGCTCGCGCGCTGGCACCGCCAGGCGGGCGAGCCCACGTGGATGCTCACGGGCACCGACGAGCACGGCCAGAAGATCCTGCGCACGGCGACCGCGAACGGCGTGACGCCGAAGCAGTGGGCCGACAAGCTCGTCGACGAGGCATGGAAGCCGCTCCTCGAGACCGTCGACATCGCCAACGACGACTTCATCCGCACGACCGACGTGCGCCACGAAGAGAACGTGCAGAAGTTCCTGCAGAAGCTCTACGACGACGGCCACATCTACACCGGCGAGTACGAGGGGTACTACTGCGTCGGCTGCGAGGAATACAAGCAGGAGTCCGACCTCGTGCCGGGCACCGGCGAGTACGAGGGCCAGCTCGTCTGCGCGATCCACTCCAAGCCCGTCGAGCTGCTGCACGAGAAGAACTACTTCTTCCGCACCTCGGCCTTCGCCGAGCGCCTGCTCGCGCTCTACGAGGAGCGCCCCGACTTCGTGCAGCCCGAGTCGGCGCGCAACGAGGTGCTCGGCTGGGTGCGCTCCGGACTCTCCGACCTGTCGATCTCGCGCTCGACGTTCGACTGGGGCGTGAAGGTGCCGTGGGACGAGACGCACGTCGTCTACGTCTGGTTCGACGCCCTGCTGAACTACATCACCGCCGTCGGCTATGGCCAGGACGACGAGGAGTTCGCGAGCCGCTGGCCCGCGCAGCACATCGTCGGCAAGGACATCCTCCGCTTCCACGCGGTGATCTGGCCGGCCATGCTCATGGCGGCGGGGCTCGACGTGCCCCGCGGCGTGTTCGGCCACGGCTGGCTCCTCGTCGGCGGCGAGAAGATGTCGAAGTCCAAGCTCACGGGCATCGCGCCCGAGCAGATCACCGACACGTTCGGCTCCGACGCGTTCCGCTACTACTTCCTGCGCGCGATCGCGTTCGGGCAAGACGGCTCGTTCTCGTGGGAGGACCTCTCGGCCCGCTACCAGGCCGAGCTCGCGAACGGCTTCGGCAACCTCGCCTCGCGCGTCATCGCGATGATCACGCGCTACTGCGAAGGCGTCGTGCCCGCGTCGACGGCCCCGACCGAGGCCGACGACGCGATCGTCGCGATCGAGCAGCGGGCGACGGATGCCTCGTGGTCGGCCATCGACCGCATCGCGATCCACGAGGCGATCGCCGCCGTGTGGGAGCTCGTCGACGCGCTGAACGGCTACATCACGAGCGAGGAGCCCTGGGTGCTCGCGAAGGATCCCGCGAACCGGGCCCGGCTCGAGACCGTGCTCGCGACCGCGTACCACGGGCTCGGCACGCTCGCCGTGCTGCTCTCGCCCGTGCTGCCCAAGGCCACGGCGAAGCTCTGGAGCTCGCTCGGCGCGCCCGGCACGGTGCAGGAGCAGCGCATCGACCGTGCGAACGAGTGGGTCGTCGGTGCGCAGGTCGCGCCGCTCGAGGCGCTGTTCCCGCGTATCGAAACGGCTGAATGAGCGCCGAGCACCTCCGCACCAGGAACGACGGCGGCCGACCCGTCGAGTACCCGCCGCTGCCCGAGTCGCTCGCGATCGGCGTCTACGACAACCACACGCACCTCGAGATCGCCGACGGCGCACTGCCGCTCAGCGTGCACGAGCACCTCGAGCGCGCGGCATCCGTCGGCGTGATCGGCGCGGTGCAGGTCGGCACGGATGTCGCGACGAGCCGTTGGTCGGCCGACATGGCCGCGCGCGAGCCGCGCCTGCTGGCCGCCGTGGCGCTGCACCCCAACGAGGCGCCGGAACTCGAGGCGGCCGGCACCCTCGATGACGCGCTCGCCGTGATCGACGAGCTCGCCGCGCAGCCGCGCGTGCGCGCCGTCGGTGAGACGGGGCTCGACTTCTTCCGCACCGAGGCCGACGGCCGGCCCGCGCAGTTCCGCTCCTTCGAGGCGCACATCGACATCGCCAAGCGGCACGACGTGGCCATGCAGATCCACGACCGCGATGCTCACGACGACGTCGTGGCGACCCTGCGGCGCGTCGGCGCGCCCGAGCGCACGGTGTTCCACTGCTTCTCGGGCGGCGACGAGCTGGCGCGGCTCGCGGCATCCGAGGGCTGGTACCTCTCGTTCGCGGGCAACGTGACGTTCAAGAACGCCGAGAACCTCCGCGATGCGCTGCGGGTCGCGCCGCGCGATCGCATCCTCGTCGAGACGGATGCCCCGTACCTGACGCCCGCGCCGCTGCGCGGACGTCCGAACGCGCCCTACCTCGTGCCGCACACGGTCAGGTTCATGGCCGAGGTGCTCGGAGCCGACCTCGACGAGCTCTGCGCCGATCTCGCGTCGAACACGCGACGCGTGTACGGCTCATGGGAGGATGAGGCCCGTGTGGGGGAGTGAACGTTCGACCGGGCGCCGCGCGACCGGCATGAGGTGCGAGGCGTGAACGCGCATCGCCACGAGGCCGAGGGCGCGCCGACCATCGCGCGCCTGCTCGGGCCCGCCGAGATCCGCGACCTCGCAGAGCTGCTCGAGGTGACGCCGACCAAGAAGCTCGGCCAGAACTTCGTGCACGACGGCAACACCGTTCGCCGCATCGTGCAGGTCGCCGGCGTGCAGTCGGGTGAGACCGTGCTCGAGATCGGGCCCGGGCTCGGGTCGCTGACCCTCGGGCTGCTCGAGGCGGGCGCCGACGTGATCGCGGTCGAGATCGACAAGCGCCTCGCCGCCCAGCTGCCGCACACCGCCAGCGTCATGCAGCCGGGCACGCAGCTCACGGTCGTCACGCAAGACGCGCTGCGCGTGACCGAGCTGCCGGGCGAACCGGTGCGGCTCGTCGCGAACCTGCCCTACAACATCTCCGTCCCGGTGCTGCTGCACCTGCTCGAGCACTTCGCCTCGCTGCGGTCGGGCATCGTCATGGTGCAGGCCGAGGTCGGGCATCGCCTCGCGGCCGAACCCGGATCGAAGGTCTACGGCGCGCCGAGCCTCAAGGCCGCCTGGTACGGCGACTGGCGCACGGCCGGCCAGGTGTCGCGCATGGTCTTCTGGCCCGTTCCGAACGTCGATTCCGTGCTCGTCGGATTCGAGCGCGGCACCGAGCCCGGCACGATCGAGGAGCGCCGGGCGACGTTCGCGCTCATCGACGCGGCGTTCCAGCAGCGCCGCAAGATGCTCCGCCAGTCGCTCTCCGGGGTGTTCGGCGGGTCGGCCGCGGCCGCGAGCGAGGTGCTCGAGCGCGCCGGCGTCTCGCCCGAGTCGCGCGGCGAGCAGCTCGTGATCGAGGACTTCCTGCGCATCGCCAGGGCCGCCGGAGAAGCGTGACCCCATGACGATCGCCTGGACCGAAGAGGCCGTGCACGTGCGCGCGCCCGGCAAGATCAACGTCTTCATGCGCGTCGGCGACGTGCAGCCAGACGGCTACCACGACGTCGCGACCGCCTACCAGGCCGTGTCGCTCTACGAAGACGTGCGGGCGTGGCCCGACGACGAGTTCAGCGTCGCGTTCGGCGGCAGCATCGACACCTCGGGCCTCGTGACCGACGGCTCGAACCTCGCGATCCGCGCGGCGAAGCTGCTCGCGAGGGCGACCGGGGTCGCCGGCGGCGTACGCCTCGAGATCGACAAGCACGTGCCGATCGCGGGCGGCATGGGCGGTGGCTCCGCGGATGCCGCGGCCACCCTCGTCGCCTGCGACGCCCTCTGGGGCACGGCCCTGTCGAAGGAGGAGCTCGTCGCCCTCGCGGCGAAGCTCGGCGCCGACGTGCCCTTCTCGCTCACCGGCGGAACGGCGATCGGCACCGGCCGCGGCGATCGGCTGAGCCCGGCCCTGGCCACCGGCTCCTTCCACTGGGTGCTGGCGGTCGCGGAGTTCGGCCTCTCGACGCCCGGCGTCTACGGCGAGCTCGACCGCATCCGCCTCGAAGACGGGCGCAACGTGCCGCGTTCGCCCGTCGTCGACGCCGAGGTGCTGCAGGCGCTCCGCGCCGGCGACCCCGTACTGCTCGCGCAGTCGATGCACAACGACCTGCAGGAGGCGGCGATCCGGCTCGCGCCCGGGCTCGGCGGCATCCTCGAGCTCGGCGAGTCGCACGGCGCGCTCGCGGGCATCGTGTCCGGGTCCGGGCCGACGGTCGCGTTCCTCGCCGTCGACTCCGACTCGGCGCTCGAGCTGCAGGTCGCACTCTCGGCCGCGCGCCTGCATGCGATCCATGTGCACGGCGCGGTGCACGGCGCGCGCGTGCTCGCGAACTGAGTCCGCGCAGAAGCCGCACCGAGGCCCCGCGCGCCGCACGCTCAGGCTCGACGGCTAGGCTCGACGGGACATGGCACATCTTCTGGGCGCCGAGCGCCTGCACCTCGAGTTCCCGACGCGCACCGTCTTCGACGAGGTCACCCTCGGCATCGACGAGGGCGATCGCATCGGCGTCGTCGGCCGCAACGGCGACGGCAAGTCCACCCTCCTGAAGCTGCTCTCCGGCCGCATCGAGCCCGACGGCGGGCGCGTCACGATGCGCCGCGGCATCCGCATCGGCATGCTCGACCAGTCCGACGTCGTCGACCCGGGCCAGACGGTGGCCGAGGCCGTCGTCGGCGGCATCGACGAGCACGTCTGGGCGGGCGACCCGAGGGTGCGCGACGTGATCGGCGGGCTGTTGTCCGACGTGCCGTGGCACGCCCAGATCTCGAGTCTCTCGGGCGGACAGCGTCGCCGCGTCGGGCTCGCGGGCCTGCTGGTGGGCGACTGGGACGTCGTGTTCCTCGACGAGCCGACGAACCACCTCGACGTCGAGGGCATCGCCTGGCTCGCCGGGCACCTGAAGCAGCGCTGGGCCACCGCCCAGGGCGCGCTCGTGGTCGTCACCCACGACCGGTGGTTCCTCGACGAGGTGTGCACCGACACGTGGGAGGTGCACGACGGCATCGTCGAGCCCTTCGAGGGCGGGTACGCGGCCTACGTGCTGCAGCGCGTCGAGCGCGATCGCATGGCGGCGGCATCCGAGGCGAAGCGGCAGAACCTGATGCGCAAGGAGCTCGCGTGGCTCCGCCGCGGGGCCCCGGCGCGCACGTCGAAGCCGAAGTTCCGCATCGACGCGGCGAACGAGCTCATCGAGAACGAGCCGCCCATCCGCAACAAGGTCGAGCTCGACCGACTCGCCGTCTCCCGGCTCGGCAAGGACGTCGTCGACCTCATCGACGTGTCCGTCGAGTACCCGGTGTCGGATGCCGCGCCGGGCGCTCCGGCGACCCGCACCGTGCTGCACCACATCGAGTGGCGCATCGCGCCGGGGGAGCGCACCGGCATCCTGGGCGTCAACGGCGCCGGCAAGTCGACCCTGCTCGGCCTCGTGACCGGTGCGGTCGAGGCGACGAGCGGCAAGGTCAAGCGCGGCAAGACCGTGCGCATCGCGACGCTCAGCCAGGAGCTGAACGAGCTCACCGAGTGGGCCGAGCAGCGCGTCTCCGCGGTCGTCGCCGAGCAGCGCACGAGCTACGAGGTCGGCGGCAAGGAGATGACGCCCGGGCAGCTGCTCGAGCGCCTCGGCTTCACGACGGCGCAGCTCTCGACGCCGGTGAAGAACCTCTCGGGCGGGCAGAAGCGGCGCCTGCAGCTCCTGCTGATCCTGCTGCAGGAGCCGAACGTGCTGATCCTCGACGAGCCGACGAACGACCTCGACACCGACATGCTCGCGGCCATCGAGGACCTCCTCGACTCCTGGCCGGGCACCCTGCTCGTCGTCTCGCACGACCGCTACCTCATCGAGCGCGTGACCGACCGCCAGTTCGCGATCCTCGACGGGCACCTGCGCGACCTGCCCCGCGGCGTCGACCAGTACCTCGAACTCCGAAAGGCGACGGATGCCGCGCGCCGCAGCGATGCGGCCGACTCGCGTCGTGGGGACTCCCCGTCGTCCTCGGCCGCCGCGGCGCCGGCTGCCGCGGGTGCCTCCGCCGCTCCCGCCGCTCCGGCCCTCGCGGGCGCCGAGCGGCGCACCGCCGAGAAGGAGCTCTCCTCGATCGACCGTCGGCTCGAGAAGCTGGGCGCCGAGATCGCGAGGGCGCACGAGCGCCTGGCCGTGCACGACCAGGGCGACTACGTCGGCCTCGCGGCGCTGGGCGACGAACTGCGCGCGCTCGAGACATCCGTCGTCGACCTCGAGACCCGGTGGCTCGAAGTTTCTGAGATTCTCGAGGCGTGACGTCGCAGATGCTGTGACGTTCTGTGTCGCTGCGCGGAGTCGGGCAAAGGATCTTCGCTTAGCGTAGGAGTGCGCCCGCGTTCGCGGCATCGAAGCCCCCACTGTGACCGACCGTGGCGGAGCCATGCCTGCTCCACAGCCATCAGCACCAGATCGCGCGCGCCCACGTGAAAGGAACACACCATGGCACACCGCACCAAGCTCATCGCCGCACTCGCCGCCGTCCCCCTCGTGCTCGGCCTCGCCTCCTGCGCCTCCGTGGGCTCGGGCGACGCCGGTGCAGACGACGTCATCAAGATCGGCGTCGTCGGCAAGGGCGACGCCCAGTGGGACGCCTTCGAGAAGGCCGCCGGCGAGGCGGGCATCGACATCGAGCTCGTCGACTTCTCGGACTACGCGCAGCCGAACCCCGCCACGACCGAGGGCGAGCTCGACCTCAACCAGTTCCAGCACATCGTCTACCTCGCCGACTACAACGTGTCGGCCGGCGAAGACCTCACGCCCATCGGCTCGACCGCGATCTACCCCCTCGGCCTGTACTCGACGAAGTACGACGACGTCGCCGACATCAAGGAGGGCGACACGGTCGCCGTGCCGAACGACGCCTCGAACCTCGCCCGCGGCCTGCTCGTGCTGCAGTCGGCCGGCCTCATCGAGCTGAAGAGCGGCGGCACGATCTTCTCCGACCTCGCCGACGTCGACGAGGCGAAGTCCAAGGTGAAGGTCACCACGCTCGAGGCCTCGCTCACGCCGACCTCGCTGCCCGACGTCGCCGCCGCGATCATCAACAACGACTACGTGACCGACGCCGGCCTGTCCTTCGAGGACGCCATCGCGCAGGACGACCCGTCCGACCCGAACGCGCTGCCGTACGTGAACATCTTCGCCACGCGCGCCGACGACGCCGACAACGAGACCTACCTCAAGCTCGTCGAGATCTTCCAGACCGACCCCGACGTGCAGGCCGGCCTCCTCGAGGCGTCCGGCAACACGGCGGTGCCGCTCAAGGTCTCCGTCGCCGACCTGCAGGACTCGCTCACCAAGGTCGAGGCCGACACGAAGGCCGCCAAGGGCTGATCGCGCCGACGTCCGCATCCGCGGATCGTCCGCACCGTGCGGGCGGCGGGAACCGTAGCATCGGTCCCGTCGCCCGTTCCGGCGTTCTGGAAGGAGCACCACATGGCTCTCGTCAGCCTCACCGACGTCACCAAGTCCTACCCCTCACCCGAGAAGGGCGGGGCGCCCGTCGTCGCCGTCGACTCGGTGAGCCTCGAGATCGAGGCGGGCGACGTCTACGGCATCATCGGCTACTCGGGCGCCGGCAAGTCCACGCTCGTGCGGCTCATCAACGCCCTCGAGCCCACGACCTCGGGCACGATCGAGGTGGGTGGGCGCACGATCACGACGATGCCCGAGCGCGAGCTCCGCGGCATCCGCCTCGAGATCGGCATGATCTTCCAGCAGTTCAACCTCTTCAACTCCAAGACGGTGCGGGCGAACATCGCCTACCCGCTGCAGGTCGCCGGCGCCTCCAAGGCAGAGATCACGGCCCGCGTCGACGAGCTCCTCGCCTTCGTGGGGCTCACCGACAAGGCCAGGAGCTATCCCGACCAGCTCTCGGGCGGGCAGAAGCAGCGCGTCGGCATCGCCAGGGCGCTCGCGACCTCGCCGCGCCTCCTCCTCGCCGACGAGGCGACGAGCGCGCTCGACCCCGAGACGACGCAGGAGGTGCTCGAGCTCCTGAAGCGCGTGAACCGGGAGTTCGGCGTCACGATCGTGATCATCACCCACGAGATGGACGTCATCCAGTCGATCGCCACCAAGGTCGCCGTCATGGACGGCGGCCGGGTCATCGAGTCGGGCGACGTGTTCGACGTGTTCTCGTCACCGAAGAACCCCTCGTCGGCGCGCTTCGTCTCGACCGTGGTCAAGGGCATCCCGTCGCCGGCCGAGGTCGTCGTGCTGCGCGAGCGGCACGCGGGCCGCATCGTGACCATCTCCTTCCGCGACGGCGACGCCTCGCAGGCCGCGGTGTTCCTCGACCTCGCGAACGCGGGGCTCGAGTTCGAGCTCGTCTACGGCGGCATCAACGACATCCAGGGGCGGGCGTTCGGCCACCTGACGCTCGCCATCAGAGGGGCGGATGCCGCGGTCGACGCGGTGCTCGCGACGATCGGCGCCCGCGCCGAGGTCACGGAGGTGGCGTGATGGATCGCCTGTTCGAGCTCGGCCCGGAGTTCTGGGAAGCGGCGTTCGAGACGCTCTACATGGTCGCGCTCACGCTGCTGTTCGGCGGGCTCGCCGGCCTCCTCCTCGGCATGGTGCTCTACACGACGCGGCCGGGCAGCCTGCTGTCGAACAAGCCGGTCTTCACCATCGTCAACGTCGTCATCAACTTCTTCCGGCCCATCCCGTTCATCATCTTCATCGCGGCCGTGCAGCCGCTCTCACGCCTCGTGATCGGCACGGGCATCGGCAACGACGCGCTCGTGTTCGCACTCTCGATCGCCGCGTCGTTCGCCATCGCGCGCATCGTCGAGCAGAACCTGCTGACGGTCTCGCCCGGCGTGGTCGAGGCCGCGCGGGCCATGGGGGCCGGACCGATCCGCATCCTCCGCACCGTCGTGCTGCCGGAGGCGCTCGGCCCGCTGATCCTCGGCTACACCTTCGTGCTCGTCGCGATCGTCGACATGACCGCGGTGGCCGGGCTCATCGGCGGCGGCGGACTCGGCAACTTCGCGGTGGTCTACGGCTACCGCCAGTACCAGCCGCTGATCACGTGGGCCGCGGTGATCCTCATCATCGTGTTCGTGCAGCTCGCGCAGTTCTTCGGCAACTGGCTCGCCCGCAAGGTCCTGCGCCGCTGACCGCCGGTCGCTGAACCGAGCGGGGCGGATGCCGCGGGCGGCGGGTCCCGAGGTCCCGCCGTGTCGCGGGGTCCCGCCGTGTCGCGACCCGTAGCATCACCGGAATGAAGGGTCGCATCGCAGCCGTCGTATTCCGTCTGGTGTTCGCGGTCGCCGCGCTGTCGGCCATCGCGTTCCAGCTGTTCGCCGTGCACATCCCCAAGGGCTACAGCGTCTTCAACTTCTTCACGTACTTCACGAACCTGTCGAACATCCTGATCAGCATCGTGTTCATCGTCAGCGCGGTGCGCCTGGTGCGGCAGCGCAGCGCGCCCACGCCGACGGACTCCGCGATCCGGGGTGCCGCCGTCGTCTACATCGCGTTCGTGGGGCTGGTCTTCAACACGCTGCTGCGCGATGCCGACCTCGGAGACCTCGACCCGGTCGTGAACGCCATCCTGCACTTCGTGCTCCCGATCGCGGGCGTCGTGGACTGGCTGATCTGGGCGCCGAGGAATCGGATCCCGGGTCGCGCGATCCTCTGGTGGATGGTGTTCCCCGTCGTGTACACGGTGTTCTCGCTCATCCGGGGGGCCGCGACCGGCATCTACCCCTACCCGTTCTTCAACCCCGGCGCCGTCGGCGGATACGGCGCGGTCGCGCTGTACTGCCTCGGCATGCTCGTCGGGTTCCTCGCGCTGTCGTTCGCCGTGCGCGGTCTCGGGAACCTGCGCAACAGCCCGGCCCGCGAGCTCGCCGCCGACCGCGCCTGACCGCTCGGGACCCGTTCGTCGCGCCGGCCGCTCGCGTCAGTCGAAGCCGAGGCTCAGCTTGCGCAGCAGGCCGGCGAGCCGCTTCTGCTCGCCCGCCGGGAGGCCGGAGAGCAGCTCGGCCTCGGCATCGACGAGGCGCGTGATCGCGGCATCGACCCTGGCGAGGCCGGCCGGGCTCATCTCGACGAGGATGCCGCGGCCGTCGTTGGGGTCGGTCTGGCGGCTCACGAGACCTCGTTCGACGAGCCGGTCGATGCGGTTCGTCATGGTGCCGCTCGAGACGAGCGTCTGCTGCAGCAGCTGCTTCGGCGAGAGCCGGAACGGCGAGCCGGCACGGCGCAGGGCGGAGAGCACGTCGAACTCGCTCGACTCCAGCTCGGAGCGCGTGAACGCCTGACGCCTGGCCCGGTCGAGGTGCTTCGAGAGGCGGGCGACGCGCGAGAGCACCTGCAGGGGTGCGAAGTCGAGGTCGGGGCGTTCGCGCTCCCAGTCCTCGACGATGCGGTCGACCTCGTCGGCATGCGTCATCCACCCAGTATCCCGCGAACCGACCGGTGCGCGTGCCGCCCGGAACGCATCGAACACGGTGGCGCGTCTGGCAGACTGGAGGGCGCTCGTGCGCCTCGCGCCCGAGTGGTCCGCCATAGTGTAACGGCAGCACGGCAGCCTTTGGAGCTGTTCGGTCCAGGTTCGAATCCTGGTGGCGGAGCATGGACCAGAAGCTCGCCATCATCGTGCTCGCCGCAGGCCAGGGCACCCGCATGAAGTCCGCAACCCCGAAGCTGCTGCACCCGCTCGCGGGCGCGCCGGTCGTCGGGCACGTGCTCGCGACGGCGCGGGCGCTCGACGCCGCGCACGTCATCGCCGTCGTGCGACACGAGCGCGACATGGTCGCCGCCGCGGTCGAGGCCGAGCTGCCCGGAACGCGCATCGTCGACCAAGACGAGATGCCCGGCACCGGCCGAGCCGTCGAGCAGGCGCTCGACGCGCTCCCCGCCGACTTCGACGGCGAGGTGCTCGTGCTGAACGGCGACGTGCCGCTGCTGAACGCCGACACCCTCGCCGGATTCCTCGAACTGCACCGCGGCCGCGCCGCGGCGGCATCCGTCATGTCCGCGTACTACGACGACCCCACCGGGTACGGTCGCATCGTGCGCGACACGGTGGGCCAGTTCGACCGCATCGTCGAGCAGAAGGACGCCAACGACGCCGAGCAGTCGATCGGCGAGATCAACGCGGGCATCTACGCCTTCGGCGCCGCCGCACTGCGCGATCAGCTCGCGAACCTCACGACCGACAACGCGCAGGGCGAGAAGTACCTGACCGACGTGATCCAGCTGCTGCGCGCGGCCGGCTCCGAGGTCGAGGCCGTGCCCGTGTCGGAGCCGTGGCTGGTCGCCGGCATCAACGACCGCGCCCAGCTCTCCGAGACGGCGGCCAGGCTCAACGCCCTCATCATCCGCGGATGGCAGCTCAACGGCGTCACGATCGAAGACCCCACGACCACCTGGATCGACCTCACGGTGCGCATCGCGCAAGACGTGACGATCCGCCCCGGCACCCAGCTCAAGGGCGCGACGCTCATCGAGACGGGCGCCGTCGTCGGCCCCGACACGACGCTCACCGACTGCGAGGTCGGCGAGAACGCCGACGTGCGCCGCACCGACGCCACGCTCGCCGTCATCGGCGCGGGCGCCACGGTCGGCCCGTTCTCCTTCCTGCGGCCCGGCACGGTGCTCGGCGCCGACGGCAAGATCGGCGCCTTCGTCGAGACGAAGAACGCCACCATCGGCACGGGCAGCAAGGTGCCGCACCTGTCGTACGTCGGCGACGCGACCATCGGCGAGCACTCCAACATCGGCGCGGGCTCGATCTTCGCCAACTACGACGGCATCCGGAAGCACCACTCCGAGGTCGGCTCGCACGTGCGAACCGGCTCACACGGCGTCTTCGTCGCGCCGGTTAGGATTGGGGACGGCGCCTACACGGCCGCCGGCACCGTCGTCCGAAAAGACGTCCCGTCCGGCGCTCTCGCCGTGAACGTGGCACCGCAACGCAACATCGAGGAGTGGGTCCAGAAGCACCGGGCCGGTTCTGCGGCGGCTGACGCCGCCGAGGCCGCGCGCGAGGCATCCGGTTCCGACGCCGACTGAACGCACCGCGCCGAGCGCAGGTGGAGAGGACACAGCACATGTCGGGAATCGAGACCACCGGATCGAAGCGGCTCGTGCTGGTTTCGGGGCGGGCGCATCCCGCGCTGGCCGAGCAGATCGCACATGAACTCGGCTCGGAGCTCGTGCCCACCGATGCGCGCACCTTCGCGAACGGCGAGATCTACGCGCGCTTCGACGAGAGCGTCCGCGGCTCCGACGCATTCGTGATCCAGTCGCACACCGCGCCCATCAACGAGTGGCTCATGGAGCAGCTCATCATGCTCGACGCGCTGAAGCGCGCCTCGGCGAAGCGCATCACGGTCGTCGCGCCGTTCTACCCCTACGCGCGCCAAGACAAGAAGGGCCGTGGCCGCGAGCCGATCTCCGCACGACTCGTCGCCGACCTGTTCAAGGCCGCCGGCGCCGACCGCATCATGTCGATCGACCTGCACGCCGCGCAGATCCAGGGCTTCTTCGACGGCCCCGTCGACCACCTCTTCGCCATGCCCGTGCTGCTCGAGGAGTTCAAGAACTCGCTCGACCCGTCGACGCTGACCGTCGTCTCGCCCGACATGGGTCGCGTGCGCGTCGCCGACATCTGGAGCGACAAGCTCGGCGCACCCCTCGCGATCATCCACAAGCGCCGCGACCCGCTGGTGCCGAACCAGGTCTCGGTGCACGAGATCGTCGGCGACGTGAACGGCCGCGTCTGCCTCCTGGTCGACGACCTCATCGACACCGGTCGCACGATCGTCAAGGCGGCGGAGGCTCTCAAGGACGCCGGCGCCATCGGCGTCGTCGTCGCGGCCACGCACGCGGTGTTCTCGCCGCCCGCGACCGAGATCCTCCAGTCCGACGTCATCGACCGCGTCGTCGTCACCGACACGCTGCCGGTACCCGAAGACAAGCGCTGGGACCGCCTCACCGTGCTGCCCATCGCACCGCTGCTCGCGCGCGCCATCCACGAGGTCTTCGAAGACGGCTCCGTCACGAGCATGTTCGACGGGGCGGCGTAACCGCCGATGACCATCTCGACCCCCCGGCCCTGGCTCGCCGGGTACGCCGAAGGCGTGCCGCACGAGCTCGAGCTGCCCGAAGGCTCGCTCTACGACCTGCTCGCGACCTCGATCGCCGAGCACCCGTCGAGCGTCGCACTCGAGTTCTTCGGTCGCGAGACGACGTACGCCGAGCTCGGCGAACAGGTCGATCGCGCGGCCGAGGGGCTGCGCCTGCTCGGCGTGCAGAAGGGCGACACGGTCGCCATCGTGCTGCCCAACTGCCCGCAGCACATCGTGGCCTTCTACGCCGTGCTCCGGCTCGGGGCGATCGTCATCGAGCACAACCCGCTCTACACCCCGCGCGAGCTGCGCCACCAGTTCGAAGACCACGGCGCCCGCTTCGCGATCGCGTGGGACAACGTCGTCGAGACCATTCGCGAGTTCCCGGCCGATCTCGGCGTGAAGCACATCGTCTCGGTCGACGTCACGCGTGCGATGCCGTTCCTCACGCGGGCGGCCCTCAAGCTGCCGATCGCGAAGGCCCGCGAGTCCCGCGCGGCGCTCACCTCGGGTGCCAAGGGCACCTCGACCTGGCCCGACCTCGTCGAGGCCGAGCGCATCTCGCCGCACGTCGTCGCGCCCGAGGCATCCGATGTCGCCCTCATCCAGTACACGAGCGGCACCACCGGGTCGCCGAAGGGTGCGACGCTCACGCACCTGAACCTGCTCGCGAACGCGGCCCAGTCGCGCGCGTGGGTGCCGACGATCGAGCGAGGCAACTGCGTCGTCTACGCCGTGCTGCCGATGTTCCACGCGTACGGGCTCACGCTGTGCCTCACCTTCGCGATGAGCATGGGCGCACGCCTCGTGCTCTTCCCGAAGTTCGACCCCGACCTCGTGCTGCCGGTCATCAAGAAGCGACCGCCGACCTTCCTTCCCGCGGTGCCCCCGATCTACGACCGCCTGACCAAGGCCGCCGCGGCCAAGGGCGTCTCGCTCGAGGGCATCCAGATCGCGATCTCCGGTGCGATGGCGCTCACGCCCGCGGTCGTCGAGCCGTGGGAGGCCGCGACCGGAGGCGTGCTCGTCGAGGGCTACGGCCTCTCGGAGTGCTCGCCCGTGATCTCCGCGAACCCGGTCGCGGGCAACCGCAAGGCCGGCACCATCGGCCTGCCGTTGCCGTCGACGGAATGCCGTGTCGTCGACCCCGAGAACCCGACGGCCGATGTGCCTTCGGGCGGTGAGGGCGAGCTCGTCGTCCGCGGCCCGCAGGTGTTCCAGGGCTACTGGAAGAAGCCCGACGAGACCGACGCCGTGTTCGTGGCCGACCCCGACGGCGGCACCCCGTGGTTCCGCACGGGCGACATCGTCTCGATCGACGACGGGGGCTTCGTGCACGTCGTCGACCGCATCAAGGAGCTCATCATCACCGGCGGCTTCAACGTCGCCCCGACCGAGGTCGAGGAGGCGCTGCGCACCTACCCCGGCATCGATGACGTCGCGGTCGTCGGCCTGCCCGATGAGCACTCCGGCGAGCAGGTCGTCGCCGCCGTCGTGCTCGCCGACGGACAGCGCCTCGACGAGGCGGCGATCCGCGAGTTCGCCCGCGAGCGCCTCACGCCGTACAAGGTGCCCAAGCGCATCGTCGAGGTCGACGAGCTGCCGCGGTCGCTCATCGGCAAGGTCATCCGTCGCGAGGTGCGCAACCGCCTCCTGGCCGGCTGAGTCGAACCCGTCATGACGTCGTTCCTGTCTCCGGATGCCGCGGCCGCCCTTGCGGCGCTCACGGCACTCGAGTCGGGGGCCGGCGAGGCGGCGCCGCTCGACCGCCTGCGCGGCATCCGGGCGCTGGTGGTCGCGTTGGAGGCCGATCCGGCCGCCCTCGTCGCCGCCCGCGAAGCGGTCGATGCCGGCGCGAGCTGGGACGACATCGCGGATGCCGCGGGTCTCAGCGCCTCGGCGGCGAAGTACCGCTGGGCGGGTGACGACGACACGATCGCCGACCGTCAGGAGGCGAGCCGTCGCCGCAAGCGCGAGCGACCGTCGAGCGTGCCCACCGACCTGCCGGGCGAGAGCGTGTCCGAGGCCGCGAGGCGCCTCGGCCTGACGCCGCAGGCGATCTACCAGCGCGTGACGAGGGGCCTCGTCGAGGCCCGCACGATCACGCTGCCAGACGGCCGGTCGTACAAGCGCGTCTTCCTGACCGACCCCGCCGATCCCGACGGCGGCGGCGCGGACGCCACCGGCGCCGGCGTCGGCACCGACACCACCGACCGCGTCCCGCCCGCCGAGGGCTGAGACCGATCAGGTCGGGGTGCCGACCCCGTAGCGCGGCGCGGCCGGGAAGAGCCCGAAGTTCGCCAGGTGGTGGCGGGATCCGTTCTCGGTGGTGACGTAGCACTGCCAGCCGGGGCCGCCCGCGGCGAACAGCTCGAACGGGGCATCCGTCGAGAGGTCGCCGCCGGTGGAGCCCGCAGCGGCCGTGGCGAAGGCCGCGCACGTGGAGCGGGCGGTCGAGGTGGCGACCGAGAACGTCGAGAGCACGATCGGCAGCACCATCGCGGCGAGGGCGAGGACCACCGCGATGCGCATCGCGCGTTGGCGCCCGGGGCGGCGTGGACGGTCGACGGGCTCGTAGCCGGCCAGTTCGGGGTGGTCGTCGGTCATCGGGTCGCCTCGATCGAGATGGACATGACGCCCGCGAGGGCGGCGAGCAGAACGGTGACCGTGAGGCCGAGCATGGCCCACGAGGACGGGGGCACGAAGCCGTGGCGTGCGTCGAGCTGCCGACGCCGCACCGCACCATGGGCGATCGCGACGCCCGCGAGGACGAAGAGCGCGACCCCGGCCGCAGCGAGGGCGGGCTGGTCGGAGATGAGCCCGTCGCGGAGCGCGAGCACGGCGTTCACCGCGATCGCGAGCCCGGTGCGACTCCAGGCGAGCGCCGTGCGCTCGGACTGCAGCCCGGGATCGCGGGGAGGGAGGTCGGAGTGGGCCAGTGTCATGGCGTCAGCGGCTGAGCAGGATCATGACGGCGATGATCGCCGCCGAGAGCAGGGCGATGCCGGCCAGCAACGGCACGACGAAGCTGTAGGCGAGGGGGCGGTCGTTGCGGATGGCGATCTCGTTGGCCCGCCAGCGCACGTAGGAGAGGCCTCCGAGCAGCGCGGCCGCGACGGCCAGGCCGAGCGCGAGGATGAGCACCAGGACGCGGGGGCCGATGCTCTGCGCGAACTCGAACAGCAGCACGCCGCCGGCGAGCAGCGCGAACGCGGTACGGACCCAGGCGAGGAACGTGCGCTCGTTGGCGAGGGTGAACCGGTAGTCGGGGTCTCGGCCCTCGTCGCGCCACGCCGGCTTGCGCATTCGTCCTCCGTCGTCCTCGGCCCCGGACTCGCGTCCGGGGCCAAGGATACTAGTGGGTCGACGGAGTGGTGGCGATCTCGGTGCGGTCGCCCGACCAGAGGGTGTGGAACACGCCCTCCTTGTCGATGCGCTTGTACGTGTGCGCACCGAAGAAGTCGCGCTGGCCCTGCACGAGGGCGGCCGGCAGGCGGTCGGCACGGAGGCCGTCGTAGTACGCGAGCGAGGAGGCGAACGCGGGGGCGGGGATGCCGGTGTCGACGGAGCGGACGACGACGCGGCGCCACGCGGCCTGCGCACGCGTGAAGGCCTCGGCGAAGTACGGCGCCGAGAGCAGCAGCTCGAGGTTCGGCGTCTCGCCGTAGGCGTCGGCGATGCGGTTCAGGAACTGCGCGCGGATGATGCAGCCGCCGCGCCAGATCTTGGACACGGCGCCGAGGTCGATGTTCCAGTCGTACTCGACGGCACCGGCGCGGATCGCGTCGAAGCCCTGCGAGTAGGCGACGATCTTCGAGGCGTAGAGCGCGAGGCGCACGTCTTCGATGAAGGCGTCGACCTGGTCGGCCGGAATGCGTGCGGCCTCGTCGGGGCCGGCGAGGCCCTTGGCGGCGGCGCGCTGCTCGGGGTGCGACGACAGGCCGCGGGCGAACACGGCCTCGGCGATGTTGGAGACCGGCGTGCCGAGGCTGAGCGCAGTCTGCACGGTCCAGACGCCGGTGCCCTTCGAGCCGGCCTCGTCGAGGATGACGTCGACGAGCGGCTGACCGGTCTCGGCGTCGACCTGCCTCAGCACCTCTGCGGTGATCTCGATGAGGTAGGACTCGAGCTCGCCCTTGTTCCACTCGGCGAAGACGTCGGCGATCTCGGCCGGGCTCTTGCCCGTGCCGCGGCGGATGAGGTCGTAGGCCTCGGCGATGAGCTGCATGTCGGCGTACTCGATGCCGTTGTGGATCATCTTCACGAAGTGGCCTGCGCCGTCGTGGCCGATGTGGGTGACGCAGGGCTCGCCCTCGGCGACCGCGGCGATCGACTTCAGGATCGGGCCGAGGGTGACCCACGATTCGTCGGAGCCGCCGGGCATGATCGAGGGGCCGTTGAGCGCGCCCTCCTCGCCGCCGGAGATGCCGGCGCCGACGAAGTTGATGCCGGTCTCGCGCACCGCGCGCTCGCGGCGGATGGTGTCGGTGAACAGCGCGTTGCCGCCGTCGACGATGATGTCGCCGGGCTCGAAGCGGCTCGCGAGCTCGGAGATCACGGCGTCGGTGCCCTTGCCGGCCTGCACCATGATGATCGCGGTGCGGGGCTTGGCGAGCGAGGCGACGAAGTCGTCGTAGGTCTCGGCGGCGACGAAGCCGGCCTCGGGGTGCTCTTCGATCAGGGTCGTGGTGCGCTCGAACGAGCGGTTGAACACGGCGACCGTGTTGCCCTCGCGGCTGGCGAGGTTGCGGGCGAGGTTGGACCCCATCACCGCGAGTCCGACGACGCCGATGTTTGCTGATCCGGTTGCAGGCACGAACACACTCCTCGTGAGATTTCTGGGGGTCGAGTCAAGCGTACTGTGAGCGGGCCTCACCGTTGCGCGCTGTTGCTGAGAGGTCATCGGGACCGCTCCGAGACGAAGCGACGGGTCACGGCGATGTCCCGATCGCCGAGTCCGCGTTCGACGAGTTCGTCGAAGGCCGCGCGCAGCGTCGGCAGCAGCACGGGATCCGTGCCGGTCGCCGCCGCGGCCTCGGCGGCGAAACGGAGGTCCTTCACCATGTACTCGGCCACGCCGGAGGGGGAGTCGTCGCCCGTGACGAGCTTGTCCATGCGGCTCGCGAGCAGGTTCGATCCCGCGTAGCCGCCCGAGAGCAGGCCGAAGAGCGCGCCGAGGTCGAGGCCGGAGCGCTCGGCGAGCACGGCGGCCTCGCCGAGCGCGAGGATCGTGGCCGAGACGATGAGCTGGTTGCAGGCCTTGGCGACCTCGCCGGCGCCGAGCGGGCCGAGGTGCACGGGGGTGCCGCACGGCGCGAGCAGCGCTGCGGCGGTGGCGGCGTCGGCCTGCTCGCCGCCGAGCATGATCGAGAGCGTGCCGGCCTTCGCGCCGTCCTCTCCTCCCGAGACCGGGCAGTCCACGACGCGGACGCGACCGTCGTATGCCGCGGCGAGCCGCTCGGCGAGGGCGCGCACCTGCGGCGCCGACGAGGTCGACCCGATCATGAGCATGGATTCGCCCTCGCGTTCGAGCAGGCCGGCCAGCATCCCGTCGGGGCCGTCGAGCACCTGCTCGAGCTGGGGCAGGTCGGGCAGCATCGCGAGCACGGCGTCGGCGCGGAGGCCGAGCTCGCGCGGCGTGGCGGCCCACTCGGCGCCGAGCTCGAGGAGCTCGGGCTGCGGGCGACGTGCGGTGATGACGACACGGCGTCCGGCGGCGAGCAGGCGTCGGGCCATCGGCGCGCCCATCGACCCGAGTCCGACGACGCCGATGACGTGGTCGTCGGGGCGGGGAATGGGCCCCTCGGAGGGGAGCGGGTCTGCCGCGCGTTCGGCGTCGGCGGGATGTTCGGCGTTGGACATGCTGGCATCCTATCGGAATCGCAACCAGTCGTACATGGTTCAACCTGCTGAACATCCGCTATGCTGAACACGCTGACCGCGTCGGAGGGGCCCGTGGGCCCGTCCCTCGCCCGGTCGCCGAGACCGCACTGAAGGGGAAGACCGGATGCCCGACACCCAGAACCGCCTGCGAGCCGTGGTGGCGGTGCCGCTCTCCGAGGAGCACTGCCGCCTCATCGAGACCCTCGAGCCGCGCATCGACCTGGTGCGCGATCACGCGCTGACCCGCCCGATGCGCGGACCGGCCGACTGGTCGGGCGATCCAGACCACGTGCGCACGCCCGACGAGCAGGCCGAGTTCGACGCCATGGTCGACTCCGCCGAGGTGTTGTTCGGCATTCCCGACGTCGAGCCCGCCGCGCTCGCGCGCACGGCCACGGCGAATCCGGCGCTCCGCTGGGTCATGACGATGGCCGCGGGCGGCGGCAGCCAGGTCAAGGCGGCCGGTCTCGACCGCGAGCAGCTCGATCGCATCGCCTTCACCACGAGCGCCGGCGTGCACGGCGGCCCGCTCGCGGAGTTCGCCGTGTTCGGCGTGCTCGCCGGCGCCAAGGGCCTGCCTCGCCTGCTCGCCGACCAGCGGTCGACGACGTGGCCCGAGCGCTGGGAGATGCGCCAGGTCGACGAGATGACCGTGCTCGTCGTCGGCCTCGGCGGCATCGGCGCCGAGTGCGCGCGACGCTTCAGTGCGCTCGGCGCCCGGGTCTGGGGTACCACGCGCACCGGCGATCCGGTCGAGGGCGTCGACCGGCTCATCCCCATCGACGAGCTCGAGTCCGCCGTCGCCGACGTCGACGCGATCGTCATGACCTTGCCGGGCACCGAGGCCACGCACCACCTGCTCGACGATCGGATCCTGCGCGCCGTCAGGCCCGGCGTCATCGTCGCGAACGTCGGGCGCGGTACGGTGATCGACGAGGCGGCGCTCACCGCGGCGCTCGATGACGGGCGGGTCGGCTTCGCCGCACTGGACGTCTTCGAGTCCGAGCCGCTCTCGGCGGCGTCGCCGTTGTGGTCCCACCCGTCCGTGCTCGTGAGCCCGCACACCGCGGCGCTCTCGCGCAAGGAGGAGGAGCGCATCGCGCGGCGCTTCGCCGACGACGCCTCCCGGTTCATCGACGGCCTGCCGATGCGCAGCGTGGTCGATACGGTCGAGTTCTACTGAGTCCCGCGGATGCCGCGGACGAGAGGGGTGGCATGTCCGACGAGTCAGACGCGAAGGCCGACCGTCAGGGGCGCGACCCCGCGCCGGCCGTCACCCGCAGCATGCGGATCCTCGGGCTGCTGGCCGAGGCATCCGGACCGCTGACCCTCACCGAGATCGCGAGCGGGCTCGGGCTCGCGAAGTCCTCCACCGCGAACCTCTGCCTCGCGCTCGAGGCGGCCATGATGGTGCAGCGCGTGCCGCTCGGCTACCAGTTGGGCCGTCGCACGATCGAGCTGGGCGGCGCGTACGCGTCGCAGTTCAGCCAGGTGCGCGAGTTCTACACGGTCTGCGAGACCTCGCCCGTGCTCGTGCACGAGGTCGTGCAGGTCGCGATGCTCGACGACACCGAGGCGCTCTACCTCGCGCGGCACGAGGGGTCGCGCAGCGTTCGATTCGGCACCCCGCTCGGGTCGAGGCTGCCCGCCGCGCTCAGCGCGACGGGCAATGCCCTGCTGATGGCGATGGACGACGCGGATGTCGCGGCGCTCCTCTCCGACCAGGCGCCGTTCCCTCGGCTCACCGACCGCAGCATCCGCGACATCCCCGACCTGCTCGTGAAGCTCGCCGCCGCGCGCGACCGAGGCTGGGCGCTCGACGACGGGGAGTCCTTCCCCGGCATCGTCGGGGTCGCCGTGCCCCTCGAGGGCTGGGCGCCGAGCGACCCGAGCCTCGCGCTGGGCGTCGCGCTGCCGGTCGCCGAGGCGACGCCCGGACGCGTCGCCTCCGTGGCCGCCGCGCTCGTCGACGCCGCTGCGAGGCTCACGAACCCGCTGAGCGCGGGCCGCAGCCGGGCCTGAGCGCGGGGCGCAGCCGGGCCTGAGGCCGGCCCGCGGCATCCGCTCGCCCTGATCGCGCCGTGTGCGCCACGGCGTGCTTCGTCGCGCCCTGACGCAGGCCTCCGGCATCCGCTCGCTCGATCGCGTTCAGCCAATAGAGGCCAAGGGGTTGAACTGCGTACAACACGTTGATACAGTGGCCGTCATCGCGACTCGTGCGAGCCGATCAAAGGAGATGGCACATGACCGGTACAGCCCCCAGTCCCACCGCGGTGAACGACGATCCCGAGTACGCTGCGAACCTCAAGCGCGCGACCTACGCCTCGAGCATCGGCAGCGCGCTGGAGTACTTCGACTTCGCGCTCTACGGGCTCTCGACGGCGCTGATCTTCAACGTGCTGTTCTTCCCGCAGGACGACCCGGCCATGGCCACGGTCGCCGCGTTCGCCACCTACGGCGTCGGCTTCCTCGCCCGCCCGTTCGGCGGCCTCTTCTTCGGCCGGCTCGGCGACCGGCTCGGCCGCAAGTGGGTGCTCGTCATCACGATCATGCTCATGGGCGGCGCCTCGACCGCGATCGGCCTGCTGCCGACGTACGAGGCCATCGGCATCTGGGCGCCCATCCTCCTCGTGACGATGCGCCTGCTGCAGGGCTTCGGCGCCGGCGCCGAGCAGGCCGGCTCGACCGTGCTCATGGCCGAGTACGCGCCGGTGCGGCGCCGCGGCTTCTTCTCGTCGCTGCCGTTCATCGGCATCCAGGCGGGCACGCTGCTCGCCGCGCTCGTCTTCAGCCTCATCACGCTGCTGCCCGAGGAGGCGCTGCTCACCTGGGGTTGGCGCGTGCCCTTCCTCGCCTCGTTCCTCCTGATCATCGTCGCGCTCTTCATCCGAATGCGCCTCAAGGAGACCCCGACCTTCGTGCAGCTCGAGAAGCACGAGCAGATCGCCGAGAAGCCGGTCAAGGAGATCTTCACGAAGGGTCTGCCCGGCGTCATCGTCGGCATCGGCCTGCGCATGGCCGAGAACGGCGGCTCCTACATGTTCCAGGCGCTCGCGCTCGCGTTCTTCGTCTCGGTCGTCGGTCCTGACACCGACAAGAGCCTGCTCACCTGGGGCGTGACCTTCGGTTCGCTGCTCGGCATCTTCACCGTGCCGCTCACGGGCGCCATCTCCGACCGCGTCGGCCGGCGCACCGTGTACCGCTTCGGCGCCGTGTTCATGCTCCTCTACGCCGTGCCCGCGTGGTGGCTCATCTCGCTCGGCAGCTACCCGATCGCCATCGCCGCGGTCGCGGTCGGCATCGGCATCGCCGTGAACACCATGCTCGGCCCGCAGTGCGCGATGCTGCCGGAACTCTTCGGCAACCGCCACCGCTACCTCGGCGTCGCCATGGCCCGCGAACTCTCCGCGGTTCTGGCCGGCGGCCTGGCCGGTGTGCTGGGCGCGTACCTCATCGCCGTCAGCGACGGCAACTGGGTGCTGCTCGCGATCTACATGGTCGTGCTCGCGCTCATCACGACGGCGTCCACGTTCCTCGTACCCGAGACGCTCCGCCGCGACCTCACCCGCATGGACGACGCGATCAAGGTCTCGAGCTCCGAGTCCGGCGACGACGTCGACGCGAGCACCCTGTCGATCCGGACGATCCAGTGGTGACGGGCCTCGCCGCCTTCGACCTCACCGGGCGCACCGCGCTCGTCACGGGCTCGAGCCAGGGCATCGGGCGGGCGCTCGCCGGGGGCCTCGCGGCCGCCGGGGCGACGGTCGTCGTGCACGGTCGAGACGCGGCGAAGGCCGCACGAGCGGCCGACGAGATCGCCGAGGCGACGGGGTCGCGCACGATCAGCGCGGTCTTCGACGTGACGGATGCCTCGGCCGTCGACGCGGGCATCGCCGCCCTCGAGGCCGAGCTCGGCACGCCCGACATCGTGGTGAACAACGCCGGCATCCAGCGGCGTGCGCCGATCGCGGAGTTCAGCGACGCCGACTGGCACGAGCTCGTCGAGACGAACCTGTCGAGCGCGTTCCACCTCTCGCGTCGCGTGGCCCGGGGCATGATCGAGCGCGGCTCGGGCAAGCTCATCCAGATCGGGAGCGTGCAGTCGCAGCTCGCCCGCCCCTCGATCGCGCCGTACGCGGCGACCAAGGGCGCGATCGTGATGCTCACCAAGGGGCTCTGCGCCGACCTCGCGCCGCACGGCGTGCAGGCGAACGCGATCGCGCCCGGGTACTTCGCGACCGAGCTCACGCAGGCGCTCGTCGCCGACGAGACCTTCTCGGCGTGGGTGCGCGGGCGCACCCCGGCGGGCCGCTGGGGCGAGGTCGACGACCTCGTCGGCGCGCTCGTCTTCCTCGCGAGCAGCGCGAGCGACTTCGTGAACGGCCAGACGATCTACGTCGACGGCGGAATGACGGCGGTGGTCTGATGCGCATCGCCAGGATCGCCACGCCCGCTGGGCCGGTGCACGTTCGGGAATCCGTCGACGGCTGGGTGCCGATCGAGGACCCGTACCCCGCGTTCGCCGAGGGGAGGCGCCCGGTCGACGCCGGAACGCCGCTCCTCGGCGAGCTCCTCGCACCGTGCGAGCCGCTCGTCGTCGTGGGCATCGCGCAGAACGGGCCCGAGCACGCCTCGCCCGTGCAGGCGTGGCTGAAGAGCCCGCGCTCGGTCGTGGCATCCGGAGTGCCGGTCACCCTCCGCCGCGACGCGGGCACGACGGTCGCCGAGGGGGAGATCGCGCTCGTCATCGGCCGTGAGACGACCGGCCTGACGGCGGCGAACGCACACGAGTACGTGCTCGGCGTGACCGCGGTGAACGACCTGTCGAGCCCCGACCGGGCTGCGGTCGACCCGCGCAACTTCGAGCCGAAGGCGGGGGAGGGCTACACGCCTCTCGGGCCGGTGATCGACACCGAGGCCGATCTCGACGACGTGTCGCTCGAGTTCTTCGTCGACGGCGTGCTCGCTGGCGCGACCAGCAGCCGAGCGCTGCCGTCGTCGCCGCGCGAATGCCTCGCCTACCTCGCAGCCTGGACCACCCTCGGCCCCGGCGACGTCGTCATGACGGGCGCCCCGACCTCGCAGGCGCCGATCGACCCCGGCGCCCTCGTCGAGATCGAGGTCGCCGGCATCCGGCTCGTCACCCCCACCCGCTAGCCCCGCTCCAGCCCACCGTCGTTCTCCGGAGGACCCCATGCCGAACCTCGGCGTCGTCGCCCACGCGGCCGACGACCTGCGCGTCGAAGCGCTGCCAGAACCCTCGCCCGTTCCCGACGAGGCGGTGCTCGAGATCGCCTTCGGCGGCGTGTGCGGCTCCGACCTGCACTACTGGCGGCACGGCGCCGCGGGCGCCTCGGTGCTGCGCGAGCCCATGGTGCTCGGGCACGAGATCTCGGGCACCGTCGTCGCGGCCGCCGCCGACGGCAGCGGACCCTCGGCCGGCACCCGCGTCGCCGTGCACCCGCTCACCCCCCATGGCGACGGCATCACGCCGTGGCCCGCCGACCGCCCGAACCTCGCGCCCGCGTCGAGCTACCTGGGCTCGGCGCTGCACCTGCCGCACACGCAGGGCGGATTCGCCAGGCGCGTCGCGCTGCCCACCCGCCTGCTGCACGCCGTGCCCGAAACGCTGCCGCTCGAGGTCGCCGCGCTCGCCGAACCGGCCGCCGTCGCCTGGCACGGGCTCGAACGGGCCGGCGACGTTCGCGGCAAGCGGGTGCTCGTCATCGGCGCCGGCCCCATCGGCCAGCTCGTCGTCGCGGTCGCGCGCCACCACGGCGCGGCCGAGGTCTTCGCGACCGACCTGCACGCACTGCCGCGGCGCATCGCCGAGCAGCACGGCGCGACGACCCTCGCGGCGACGGATGCCGCGGCGATCGCCGCGCTGCACGCCGACGTCGTCGTCGAGTCCAGTGGCACCGTGCCCGGCCTCGCGAGCGCGATCGAGGCCGCCCGTCGGGGCGGCACCGTCGTGCTGCTCGGGCTCCAGCGCGCCGGCGACGTGCCCGCCGCCGTGGCCACCGCGATCACGCGCGAACTCACGATCGTCGGCTCGTTCCGGTTCGCCGACGAGTTCGACGACGTGATCGCGGCCCTGGCCGACGGCAGCCTCGACGTGTCGGGCGTCGTCACGCACGTGCTGCCGGCCGATCGTGCGCCCGAGGCCTTCGGCGTCGCGGCCGACGCATCCGTCTCCTCGAAGGTGCTGCTCGACTTCAGCGACCATCAGGGCCGGGACGAATCGGCCGGAGAAGCCGGCGAATCAGCCGGCGACGACATCGGGTAGACTCTCCCATTGAACTTCGGCGAGGGATGCCGTGCCACCCGCGAGAGCGGGCGGCGAACGACATCCGTGATCGACGCGGTGGGAGCAGGCTCAACGGCTCATTCCTCACGCATCCGCGCATCTTGCATGCCGCGCGTTCGAGTTGAAGACATCAGACACACGATCTGGGCCGAGTGAGCCCGCAAGGAGAAGAACCATGGCTGAAGACAACAAGGTCGTCGCGGACATCCGCGAATCGTTCGGCAAGGGCGCCGCCCGCAAGATCCGCGCCGTGGGCAAGATCCCCGCCGTGATCTACGGCCACGGCACCGACCCCCAGCACGTCACGCTGCCCGGCCACCAGGTCGCGCTGCTCATCCGCAAGGCGAACGCCGTGCTCGACCTCCAGATCGAGGGCAAGAGCCAGCTCGTGCTCGTCAAGGACGTCCAGAAGGACCCCGTGCACCAGATCATCGAGCACATGGACCTCATCGTCATCAAGAAGGGCGAGAAGGTCCAGGTCGAGATCCCCGTGCACGTCGAGGGCGAGACCGCTGCCGGCACCATCGCCGCCCTCGAGTCGCACACGCTGCTGCTCGAGGTCGAGGCGACCCACATCCCCGAGAGCGTCGTCGTCTCGGTCGAGGGCCTCGAAGAGGGCTCGCAGATCCACGCCAAGGACGTCGAGCTGCCCAAGGGCGCCTCGCTCATCACCGATGCCGAAGCGCTCATCGTCGTCGTGAACACCCCGCAGAAGGCCGACCTCGGCGAAGAGGCCGCCGAAGCCGAGGCCGCTGAGGCCGAGGCCGCCGAGGCTCCCGCCGACGAGGCTGCCGCCGAGTAGTCTCAGCGCACGCACGCCGATCGGGCCTGCGGCATCGCATCCGGGTACGCTCGGATGCGGGCCGCGGGCCCGTTCCCGTCCCGCCCCGTGCAGCCCAGCCGCCGTGCACCGGCACGACGGCGACGCGCACGCACCGACACCGCAACGAACGGAGACGATCGCATGGGTCTGACCGACCTGTTCCGCCTCCGCCGGAAGGAAGACCCCACCGTGGCCGCGAACACCTGGCTCGTCGTGGGCCTCGGCAACCCCGGAGCCCAGTACGCCGGCAACCGGCACAACGTCGGGCAGATGGTCGTCGACGAGCTCGCGAGCCGCATCGGCGCGAGCTTCAAGACCCACAAGACGCCGTCGCGCGTGGCCGAGGGGTTCCTGCGACCCGGCGGGCCGAAGCTCGTGCTCGCGAAGTCGAACGGCTTCATGAACACCTCTGGCGGGCCCGTCTCGGCGCTCCTGAAGTTCTACGGCCTCGAGCCAGACCGGCTCATCGTCGTGCACGACGAGCTCGACATCCCCTTCGACACCGTGCGCCTGAAGGCCGGCGGCGGCCACGGCGGCCACAACGGCCTGCGCGACATCCTGAAGGCCACCGGCAACGCCGACTTCACGCGCGTGCGGGTCGGCGTCGGGCGCCCGCCCGGCCGGCAGGACGCGGCCGACTACGTGCTGAAGGACTTCTCGGGCACCGAACGCGCGACCCTCGCGAACCTGATCTCGGATGCCGCAGACGCCGTCGAGGCCATCGCCGACGTCGGACTCGTGGCGGCGCAGCAGAAGTTCCACTCGCCCGCCTGAGCGGTGCGCCCTCGGCTCAGATGAGCCCGCGGAGGTACTCCTCCGGCGCGACGCCGGCCGCTCGAGCGAGCTGCAGCAGCCGGTCGTGCTCCTCGGTCGAGAGCTCGACCGTGAGCTGGTGCCACGCGTCAGGCGCCTCATCGAACGAGAACAGGGTGTCGTCGTCGGCCCCCGGGTTCGGGTCGGCCGGCACGGATGCGTCGATGACGGATGCCGCGGCGAGCTCGAGTTCGACCTCGTCGATCGGGTCGACGGATGCCGCGGCATCCGTCGTCGCGTCGGCACCGCGCGTCGCCGCCCCGCTGATCTCATCGCGCCACCCCGGACCCGAAGGAACCGGCCCGCCGCTGCGGTAGGACTCGGCGACCGCACGCGCCCGCACGTCGGCGGCCTCGTTCATGGGGTGGCCGACATGGCCCTTCACCCACTCGAAGCGGTAGCGACGCCCTGCGAGCTCGTCGTCGAGCTCCTTCAGCAGCTCGACGTTCAGCACGGGCTTGCCGTCGGCCTTGCGCCAGCCCTTGCGCTTCCATCCCGGCATCCACTTCGTGATGCAGTTGATGACGTACTGGCTGTCGCAGAGCACGAGGAGCTCGTCGTCGAGGTGGGCGGTCGCGCGGAACAGTTCGAGCACGGCCTTCAGCTCGCCCTGGTTGTTCGTCGCGTGCTTCCAGCCGCCGGCGCCCCAGCGGTCGTCGTCGACGTACCAGGCCCACCCGGCCGGGCCGGGGTTTCCGAGGGCGGATCCGTCGGCGGCGGCAGTGATCACGGGGGTTCCTCCAAGGGGTTCGGTGCGGCGCCCATCGTATCGGGCGGCGCCGACGACGCCGACCCGCCCATGGCGGGCGCCGTGGCGCGGCAGGGGCGACCGGCGGCCGTGTCCGAGGCCGCGCGTAGACTCGCATGGTGATCCTGCAGGGCTTGAACACGGCGCTTTCGCGCGCCTCCACCATCGACCGCGCGCTGGGCGAAGCCCTGCGGAGCGCCGATTTCTCCGCACCCGACGGCCTCGACGCACCGCTGCTCGCGGGCCTGCTGCAGCGCCGTGCCGAGGCCGGGCTCCCGCCCGCGCTGCTCGTCATCACCGCGACCAGTCGCGAGGGAGAGCAGGTGCGCACCTCGATCACGCCGTACCTGCCAGACGCCGAGGTGCTCGAGTTCCCCGCATGGGAGACCCTGCCGCACGAGCGACTGAGCCCGTCGGCCGAGACCGTCGGCCGCAGGCTGCACGCCCTGCGACGCATGCGCGACTGGCACGACGCCGGCGAGCGGCATCCGCTCGTCGTGGTCGCGTCGGTGCGCGCCGCGCTGCAGCCCCTCGCCGACAACCTCACGGCGCACGCACCCGTCGAGCTCGTGCCCGGCGGCCGCGGCTACGACCTGTCCGAGATCTCGCGAACGCTCGTCGACCTCGCCTACGCGCGGGTCGACATGGTCGCCAGGCGCGGCGAGTTCGCGCTCCGCGGCGGCATCCTCGACGTGTTCCCCCCGACCGCCGACCACCCGGTGCGCGTCGAGTTCTTCGGCGACGAGGTCGAAGAGCTGCGCGCGTTCTCGGTCGCCGACCAGCGATCGCTGCCCGAGGTCGTCGATCGGGTCGTGCTCGCGCCGAGCCGCGAGCTGCTGCTCACGCCGCCCGTGCGCCAGCGCGCCCGCGAGATGGTGCTCGAGTTCCCGAGCCTCGCCGGGCTGCTCGAGAAGGTCGCAGAGGGCATCCCGGTCGAGGGCATGGAGTCCCTCGCGCCCGCGCTGCTCGAACGGCTCGTGCCGCTCGCGCACTACCTGCCCGTCGGCTCGGCCGTCGCGGTGATCCACCCCGAGCGCGTCTCCGGGCGGGCGGTGAGCCTCGCCGAGACGAACCAGGAGTTCCTCGGCGCCGCGTGGAGCGCGGCCACGGCCGGTGCCGACGCGCCGATCGACCTCGCCTCTGGCGACTTCCTCACGGTGCGCGAGTTCCGCGAGGCCGTGCTGTTCAGCGCGCCGGGCGAGCCCGATCCGAAGCGCGCCTGGTGGACCTTCTCGAACTTCGACATGGGCGACGCGGCGGAGGTCGTCGCGGCATCGGCCGGCGGCGCGGCGGCAGCGTCCGCGTCGCTCGTCTCCTCCGAGTACGTGCGCGTCGCCGCCGATGCGATGCCGAGCTTCGCGGGCAACGTCGCCGGCGCGGTCGAGCACGCCGCAGGGCGGCTGCGCGACGGCTGGAGCCTCGTCGTGGCATCCGAGGGCCAGGGGCTCGTCGAACGCGCACGCGACGTGCTCGCCGAGGCGGGGCTCGCCGCGCGGGTCGTCGAGCAGATGCCGGCCGACCTCGAGCCGGGCGTCGCCTACCTCGTGAGGGCCGGGGCGGCGCACGGCTTCGAGGTGCCGGAGGCGAAGCTCGGCCTCCTCTCCGAGGCGGAGTTCTACGGGCGCGCCGCGGGCTACGAGACCCGGCGCGGGGTCAAGCTCGCGCCGCGCCGCCGCAACGTCGTCGACCCGCTGCAGCTGAAGACCGGCGACTTCGTCGTGCACCAGACGCACGGCATCGGCCGCTTCGTCGAGATGGTGCAGCGCGAGGTCGCGACCGGCAGCCGGCCCACCGGTCCGAGCCGAACGGCCGGCATCGCCCAGCAGCCGAAGGCCGTGCGCGAGTACCTCGTGCTCGAGTACGCGGCCTCCAAGCGCGGGCAGGCCGGAGACCGGCTCTTCGTGCCGACCGACCAGCTCGACCTGCTCTCGCGCTACGTCGGCGGCGAGGCGCCCACCCTCTCGAAGATGGGCGGCAGCGACTGGGCGCAGGCCAAGGGTCGCGCGCGCAAGGCGGTGCGCGACATCGCCGTCGAACTCGTGAAGCTCTACTCGGCCCGCATGGCGGCGAAGGGGCACGCGTTCGGGCCCGACACCCCGTGGCAGCACGAGCTCGAAGAGGCGTTCCCGTTCACCGAGACGCCAGACCAGGTGCAGACGATCGACGAGATCAAGGCCGACATGGAGCGGCCGATCCCCATGGACCGCCTCCTCGCCGGCGACGTCGGCTTCGGCAAGACCGAGGTCGCCGTTCGAGCCGCATTCAAGGCCATCCAAGACGGCAAGCAGGTCGCGATGCTCGTGCCGACGACGCTCCTCGTCAAGCAGCACCTCGAGACCTTCACCGAGCGCTTCGCCGGGTTCCCCGTGCACGTGCGCGCCCTCAGCCGGTTCCAGACCGACAAGGAGGCCCGCGAGACCATCGCCGGGCTCGGCGACGGCACGGTCGACATGGTCATCGGCACGCACCGCATCCTCACCGAGAAGGTGCGGTTCAAAGACGTCGGGCTCGTCATCATCGACGAGGAACAGCGATTCGGCGTCGAGCACAAGGACGCGCTGAAGAAGCTCAAGACCAACGTCGACATCCTCGCGATGAGCGCCACCCCGATCCCGCGGTCGCTCGAGATGGCGGTCACCGGCATCCGCGAGATGTCCACGCTCGCGACCCCGCCCGAAGACCGGCACCCGATCCTCACGTTCGTCGGCCCGTACTCCGAGCAGCAGGTCGCCGCGGCCATCCGTCGCGAGATGCTCCGCGAGGGCCAGATCTTCTTCGTGCACAACCGCGTGTCATCGATCAACCGGGTCGCGGCCCAGCTCGCCGAGCTCGTGCCGGAGGCGCGCATCGCGGTCGCCCACGGCCAGCTCAACGAGCACGTGCTCGAGCAGATCGTCGTCGACTTCTGGGAGCGCAAGTTCGACGTGCTCGTCTCGACGACGATCATCGAGACCGGACTCGACATCTCCAACGCCAACACGATCATCATCGACCGCGCCGACAAGTACGGCCTCAGCCAGCTGCACCAGCTGCGCGGCCGGGTCGGCCGTGGCCGCGAGCGCGCCTACGCCTACTTCCTCTGGGACCCGGCGAAGCCGCTCAGCGAGACCGCGCACGACCGGCTCTCGACGATCGCGGCCAACAACGACCTCGGTTCAGGCATGCAGGTGGCGCTGAAGGACCTCGAGATCCGCGGTGCCGGCAACCTGCTCGGCGGCGAGCAGGCCGGGCACATCGCCGGCGTCGGCTTCGACCTCTACCTGCGCATGATCGGCGAGGCCGTCTCGACGTTCCGCGGCGACGTGGCCGAGGGGCAGACCGAGTTGCGGCTCGAGCTGCCCATCGACGCGCACATCCCCGAGGACTACGTCGACTCCGAGCGCCTGCGCCTCGAGGCCTACCAGAAGCTCTCGGCGGCGAGCGGCCCGGCCGCGAAAGACGAGCAGATCGGCCAAGTGCTCGACGAGCTCGTCGACCGCTACGGCGCGCCGCCCGAGGCCGTGCAGAACCTCATCGCCGTGTCGAAGCTCCGCCGCCTGGCGCAGTTCGCCGGGCTCTCCGATGTCATCGCCACGGGCACCAAGCTCCGCATCGCGCCGGCGAACATCCCCGACTCGCGTCGCGTGCGCCTCGAGCGCATGTACCCGGGCGCGAAGCTCGTCACGGCGAGCGACGTGATCCTGGTGCCGTTCCCCGTGCGCGGCGGCGAGATGCCCGCCGACGCCGATCTCATCGAATGGGTGTCGAACCTCATCACCGCGATCTTCCCGCTTCCCGAGCGGGCGGATGCCGCGGGCGGCCCGACCGCAGCGGGCGGGGCCGCGTAGCCGGGCGGGCGTCGGCGGCATCCGCTCGGCTCGCGCAGCGTGTCGCGCAGCCGGCGATCCCTGCCGCTCAGGGCCGCAGGTGACCCCACTCGTCGAGGAACTCCTCGACGCTCAACCGTTCGAGGTCCTCGTTGATCGTGCGCAGCAGCGCGTCGGCCTCGTCGAGGGTCCCGGCCTTCGTGCGGATGACGGGGCTCCGGGTCGCGCGTCGCATGACGACCAGGTCGGCGATCGACGGGCCGCCGACGCCGGTGGCCTCGCCGGCGAGCAGCAGGGTCGTGTGCATGAACTTGCGGATGCCCGTCAGCCGGCGTTCGTGGAGTTCGGCCCGCAGGTGCAGGGAAGCGGGCTCTGCGGCGGGCAGGTCGTCTCGGTCGTCGGTCATCGTGAGAACGGCCCTCCGGGTCCGCCGAGGGCGCCCTTGGCCCGGTACTGCCGCGACCGGACCGTCACGGCGATGCCCGCGAACACGATCGCGATGCCGGAGCCGAGCAGCACGGCGAGGGTGCCTTCGTCGGCGACCTCGGGGTTTCCGGCGAAGGCGAGCTCGTTCATGAGCAGCGACACCGTGAAGCCGATGCCGCCGAGGGCGCCGACCATGACGAGGTCGCCGACGGTCAGCGCGGCACCCGTTCGATGCCTCGCGAAGAGCATGCCGATGCCGCCGGCGAGCAGGATGCCGACGATCTTGCCGACGGGCAGGCCGACGACGATGCCCCAGAACGCGGGGGAGAGGTCGCTGACGGCCACCTGCGGAATCGGGACCATCGCCGCCGTGAGCGCGAACAGCGGCAGGATGACGCCGTTCGAGACCGGCTCGAGCCCGTGCACTGCGCGGCCCCCCGGTCGTCGTGCCATGACGAAGCCGAGCGCGACGCCGGCGATCGTCGCGTGCACGCCCGACTGGTAGATGAAGTACCACGAGAGCGCGGCGAGCACCCAGAGCACCGCCATGATCGGCCACTGCGGTCGACGCGAGAGGATCCACGCCGATCGCGGCTTCAGCATGCGGCTGACCGCGCCGAACAACGCGATCGTGATCGCGCCGAGCCCGATGAACGCCATGCTCGCGTCGGCGGTGAAGAAGAACGCGATGATGAGGATCGCAATGAGGTCGTCGAGCACCGCGAGCGCGAGGAGGAACACCCGCACGCGGGTCGGGATGAACCGCCCGAACACGGCGAGCACCCCCAGCGCGAAGGCGATGTCGGTCGCAGTCGGGATCGGCCATCCGTCCACCACGTCGGTGCCGGCGGTGAAGGCCACGTAGATGAGCGCGGGCACGATGACGCCGCCGAGCGCCGCGATCGCCGGCAGCAGCGCCTTCGACGGCGAGTTCAGCTCGCCGATGACGAGTTCGCGTTTGAGCTCCACGGCCACGATGAAGAAGAACACCGCGAGCAGCCCGTCGCTGATCCAGTGGCCGGCCGAGAGGTCGAGCCCGAGCCACGGCAGGTCGAGGTGCGCGTCCAGCGCGTCGACGAGGGCCGAGCCGAACGGCATGTTGGCGAGCACGAGCCCGAGCACGGCGGCGATGAGCAGCAGTACGGCCGCCCAGCGTTCGGACCTGAGGATGTTCATGGGGCACTCCGATCATGAGTGCGACGCGGATGCGGCGGTGTGCTGGCGTCGACGGGACGGTTGCGGCGGTCTCCCGCCGGCCGACCAGACTTCCCGGCACTCCTCGTGGAATCCTATCGGCGCGTACACTCGTCCGGTGTCGTTCTCGGTGTGGGTCGCGTTGCTCGCGGCGAGCGTGGTCATCTCGTTCACCCCCGGCGCCGGCGCGATCAACACGATGGGCAACGCGTTGAAGGTCGGTCTCGGGCGCGCCTTCTGGGGCATCCTCGGGCAGCAGGCGGCGCTCGTCGTGCACATCGTGATCGTGGCCGCGGGCCTCGGCGTGCTCGTGGCGAACTCGCCGCTCGCCTTCGACGCGATCCGGTACGCGGGCGCGGCGTATCTCGTCTACCTCGGCATCCGGCAGTTCCTCGCGAAGCCCGTCGAGGGCGACGAGGGGGCGGATGTCGCGACCGCCGCCGACGCCCCGGCCGACGAGTCCGGGTGGTCGCTGTTCCGCCGCGGCCTGCTCGTGAACCTGCTGAACCCGAAGGCGATCGTCTTCTTCCTCGCGTTCCTGCCGCAGTTCATCCGCCCCGGCGAGCCGCTGCTGCCGCAGTACCTCATCGTGGCGGCGACCGTGGTCCTCGTCGATGTCGCGGTGATGTGGGGCTTCTTCGCGGTGGCCGCACGATCGTTCCGCCGGGTGACCAGGTCGGCGCGCGGGCAGACCGTGCTCAACCGCGTGTTCGGCTCGCTGTTCCTCGCCGTCGGCGTCGCGCTCGCCGCGAGCCACTGAGCCGCGGCCACTGAGCCGCGAGCACTGGGCCGCGAGCACTGGGCCGCGAGCCGCCGGGCGCGTCGGCGCGCGGGCATGCCTAGGCTGAACGGATGACGCACACACCCGCGACCGGTGACTCGCCGCATCCCGGACTCGACGAGCTCATCGCCACGGTCGCCCTGCTCCGGGCTCCCGGCGGATGCCCGTGGGACGCCGACCAGACCCACGAGAGCCTCGTGCAGTACCTCGTCGAGGAGAGCTGGGAGCTCATCGACGCCATCGAGTCCGGCGACCGCGCCGAGATGATCGAGGAGCTCGGCGACGTGCTCTACCAGGTGCTGTTCCACGCCGACATCGCCGCGCACACCGAGGGCGAGGCGTTCGACATCGACGACGTCGCGCGGCACATGACCGCGAAGATGGTGTCACGGCATCCGCACGTGTTCGGCGATCGCGAGGCGCAGACGGCCGACGACGTCGTCGCCTTCTGGGAGGACCTGAAGGCCGAGGAGAAGCCGCACCGCACGAGCGTGCTCGACGGCGTGCCGCGCGGCATGCCCGCGCTCGCGCTCGCGCAGAAGCTGCTGGGCAAGGCCGAGAAGGCGGGCGTGATCGTCGACGTCGAAGCGCCGGATGTCGCGGTGTCGCCCGCGACCGAGGGCGAACTCGGTCGGCTGCTGTTCGAGCTCGCGGCCTCGGCCCGGTCGCAGGGACTCGACGCCGAACGCGCGCTCCGTGCCGCGCTGCGCACGTTCGAGCAGGACGTGCGCGACGCCGAGTCGGCCGCCGCGGCATCCGTCGCCCCCGAAGCCGGCTGACGCTCCCGCCCGGGCCGTCGCGATTCGAGCCGTCGCCATTCGTGGCGCCCCGATTCGCGGGCCACGATTCGAGGGCGCGCACGCCGTGCTGGAAGAATGGTCGGCATGGCCGCATCCGTCACTCCTCCGCGCGGAATGCGCGACTTCCTGCCCGCCGAGAAGGCCCGCCGCGAGCACGCGCTCGGCGTGATCCGCGGCGTGTACTCGTCGCACGGGTTCGACGAGATCGAGACACCCGTCATGGAGGACGCCTCGCGACTGCACGCCGGGCTCGGCGGCGACAACGAGAAGCTCGCGTTCGCGGTGATGAAGCGCGGCATCACGCCAGACGACCTGACGGCGGCCGCGGCATCCGGAGACGCTCTCTCGCTCGCCGACCTCGGCCTGCGCTACGACCTGACGGTGCCCCTCGCGCGGTTCTACGCGACGCACCGGGCGGCGCTGCCCCCGGTGTTCCGCTCGATCCAGATCGCGCCCGTGTGGCGCGCAGAGCGCCCGCAGAAGGGTCGCTACCGCCAGTTCGTGCAGTGCGACATCGACATCATCGGCGAGGCCGGACCGCTCGCCGAGCTCGAACTGCTCACCGCGACGGTCGCGACCCTCGATGCCCTCGGCCTCGGCGGCTGCACGATCCGGCTGAACGACCGACGGGTGCTCGCCGGCATCCTCTCGTCGTGGGGCGTGCCCGACGAACTGCGCGAGCGCGCCCTCATCACGATCGACAAGCTCGACAAGATCGGCACCGGGGGAGTCGCGTCCGAGCTCCGCGACCTCGGCATCGTCGACGACGGGGCGGATGTCGCGGCCGAGCTCGAGGCACTCACCACGGCCGACTGGCACCTGTACGACGGCGTGGTGCCGCCGCCCACCTGGCTCGACCGCGACGCGTACGCCGACCTGCTCGCGCTGCGCGAGACCATGCCGCACGCGAGGATCGAGTTCGACCCCACCCTCGTGCGTGGCATGGGCTACTACACGGGCACGATCTTCGAGATCGCGCACCCCGACTTCGGCTACTCGCTCGGCGGCGGTGGGCGCTACGACGGCATGATCGGCCGATTCCTCGGCCAAGACGTGCCCGCGTGCGGGTTCTCCATCGGCTTCGAGCGCATCGTCGACCTGCTCGCCGTGCGCGACGAGGGGCGCCCCCGCTCGGTCGTGCTGGTCTACGACCCCGCCGTCGAGCCTGCGACGCTGCTGAAGCTCAAGCACGAGCTCGTGGCATCCGGAACCCGCGTGCGCTTCGAGCGCCGCGTGAAGAACGCGCGCGCCCTGTTCGAGCGGGTCACCGCCGACGGCTTCGACGCCGTCGCGAACGTGACCCCCGAGACGACGGATGCCGCGTCGCTGAGCTTCCGCGACCTCACCGCCTGACCGCCTGACGGCCATCCAGCGTCCGCGAGTGGGCGATTCTGGCGCCCTCGGTGATGTCGGGCAGCCAGAATCGCCCACTCACCGCGCGCCGGATGCGATCCGAGCGCGTCGAATGCGTGCGATGAGTGCATCGGGAGCGTCGAACAGGGCGTGACGCGTCACCCGGATGACCCGCCACCCCTCATCCTCGAAGAGCTCGCGCCGCTCGATGTCGCGCTCCCACCGGTCGGCGTCGCGGTGCCGGGCACCCTCGTACTCGATCGCGATGCGAAGGTCGGGATACGCGAGGTCCGGATGCAGCGTGAGGCCGTTCCCCACGGCCACCGGCCATCCGATGCACGGTTCGGGGAGTCCGGCCGCCACGATCGCGAGCCGGAGCAGCGTCTCGGGGCGGGATGCGGCGCCGACGCGGATCCGTTCGAGCGCCCACCGAGCGGTCTTCGCGCCGCGGCATCCACGATTCCGCTCGAGCTTCGAGGCGAGAATACTGACGGTGCTCAGCGCGCCCTCGCGCGCCGCTCCGTGACGTCGTCCGGTCACGAGGAAGTCACCGACGGCGGTGAGATCCTCGCGCAACATCGACGGCGCGAGCTGCAGCCAGGCCGTCTCGGGCGCGACGACGGGCAGACCGAGACGCTCGACGACGTGCACGCCGTTCGTGGAGCGGTGACCGACCACGCCGACGCTGCGCGCCCGGGTCTTGTCGGGGCTGACCACGTGCAGTGGCCCAGGCGAGCTCAGGGGGTGCGGGAGGGGTGCGCCGAACAACAGTGCGGCGGTCTGATGGCTGAACGCCTCGCCCTCGCGCAACAGCGGCTCGTACGCACGGCAAAGGTCGACGACGGACTCGAGGTCGAGTCCCACCGCACTGCCGCCTCGAAACGGATGCTGCACCTGTCTCGCCCGTAGCCGCGCACGAGTCGTGTCGAACCTCGCGTGGTCGCTCGTGCGGATCGCGGCACCGTGCGGAAGCGGATCAGGGGTTCGTCGCGGCATCCGCTCACCCTGCCCGAGAGCGCTGCGGGAAGTCAGATCTCTCCACAGAACACCGCGAGTGGGCGATTCGGGCGGTATTCGGGCGCATCGCGCGACCAGATTCGCCCGTTCGCGGGTCGATCGCACGAGCGACGGAAGCCCGCGGCATCCGTCGTGGAACGTCATGCCTGAGCGAGCCTCACTAGACTGGCCTGCGGATCACGACGGAGTCGTCCACCGCACACACCCATCACAGAGGAGTTCACTGTGGCATTCATCGAAGCTGTAGGCGCACGCGAGATCCTGGATTCTCGCGGCAACCCGACCGTCGAGGTCGAGGTCCTGCTCGACGACGGCTCCCTCGCCCGTGCGGCGGTGCCCTCGGGCGCCTCGACCGGCGCGTTCGAGGCGTACGAGCTGCGCGACGGCGACCAGGATCGGTACTTCGGCAAGGGCGTGCTGAAGGCCGTCGACGCCGTGCTCGACGAGCTCGGCCCGGCCATCGAAGACCTCGATGCGAGCGACCAGCGTCTCGTCGACGCCACGCTCATCGAGACCGACGGCACCCCCAACAAGTCCAAGCTCGGCGCCAACGCGATCCTCGGCGTGAGCCTCGCGGTCGCGAAGGCCGCGGCCGACTCGGCCGACCTGCCGCTGTTCCGCTACCTCGGCGGCCCCAACGCGCACGTGCTGCCCGTACCGCTGTTCAACGTCATCAACGGCGGCTCGCACGCCGACAACGGCATCGACATGCAGGAGTTCTTCCTCGCCCCGATCGGTGCCGAGTCCTACTCCGAGTCCCTGCGCTGGGGCGTCGAGACGTACCACGTCCTCAAGGGCGAGCTGAAGGCGGCGGGCTACGCCACCGGACTCGGCGACGAGGGCGGCTTCGCGCCCGACCTGCCCAGCAACCGCGAGGGCCTCGACTTCCTGGTGAAGGCGATCGAGAAGGCCGGCTTCACGCCCGGCAAGGACATCGCACTGGGTCTGGATGTCGCGGCGACCGAGTTCTTCAAGGACGGCGTCTACCGTCTCGAGAACAAGGACTGGTCTGCCGACCAGCTCGTCGAGTACTACGAGGGCCTCGTGCGCGACTACCCGATCGCCACCATCGAAGACGCCCTCGCCGAAGACGACTGGGACAACTGGAAGGCCCTCACCGACGCGCTCGGCACGAAGGTGCAGCTCGTCGGCGACGACCTCTTCGTCACCAACCCCGAGCGCCTCGCCACGGGCATCAGCCGCGGCATCGCGAACTCGCTGCTCGTCAAGGTCAACCAGATCGGCACGCTCACCGAGACGTTCGACGCGGTCAGCCTCGCGCACCGCTCGGGCTACACGGCCATGCTCTCGCACCGTTCCGGCGAGACCGAAGACACGACGATCGCCGACCTCGTGGTCGCCACGAACGCGGGTCAGATCAAGGCTGGCGCGCCCGCCCGCAGCGAGCGCGTCGCGAAGTACAATCAGCTCCTGAGGATCGAAGAAGAGCTCGGCGAGTCCGCGGTGTTCGCGGGTCGCTCGGCGTTCCCGCGGTTCACGGCCTGATCGGCTCGGACTGCACAGACTGGCGGGGGTGGCCGAGCGGCCGCCCCCGCCGGTTCGCGTCCGGGGTCAGGTGGAGCGCAGGGTCGACTGAGGAGGGGCGATGGCGAAGAGACCGGTGAGGCCGACGGCGACGTCGCCGTCCACGTCGGCGACGCCAGGCGCGACCAAGCCCGCGAAGCCCTCCAAGCCCGCGAAGCCCTCCGAGCCTGCGAACTCCTCCAAGTCCGCGAAGCGGGACACGGGCACGCCCGGCGCGTCCAAGGCGAGCACGACCAAGCCGTCCAAGACCACGCCGGGCGGAGCCAAGCCGGCCAAGACGCGGCCGGGCAGGCCCACGTCGCCCCGCGCATCGGCGGGCCGCGGTGCAGCCGGCTGGCTCGGCGGCATCCGATTCTCAGGTTTCTCGCTCATCATGATGGGAGTCCTCGTGCTCGCGGTCGTGGTGCTCGCACCGACCATCGCGCAGCTCGCGGAACAGCGGCAGAAGATCGCCGAGCTGCAGGCCACCGTCTCGCAGCAGGAGTCCGAGGTGCAGCGTCTGCGCGACGAGCGCGAACGGTGGAACGACGAGACCTTCATCACGACCCAGGCGAGAGACCGGCTGGCGTACGTGATGCCCGGCGAGGTGAGCTACCTCGTCATCGACGACCGATCCGAAGCGGCGAAGACGGATGCCACGACGGAGGTCTCAGCCGACGTGACCGAGATGAAGGGGGACTGGATGAGCACCATCCTCTCCTCCGTGATGACCGCGGGCCTCGCGCCCGCAGCAGGAGGTGCCGGATGACGCGGCCGCCGTTCGACCCCGTGACCGAGCGGGACATCCGCATCGTGTCCGCCCAGCTCGGCCGTCAGGCGCGCGATGTCGTGGGCATCCCGGCACGCTGCGTGTGCGGCGCGCCGACCGTGGTCGCGACGTCGCCGCGATTGGCCGACGGCACGCCGTTCCCGACGTTCTACTACCTCTCGCACCCGGCGGCGACGGCGGCGATGTCCTTCCTCGAGGCCGCGCAGCTCATGGTCGAGTGCAATGAGCTGCTCGCGGCCGACGCATCCGTCGCCGAGGGCTACGCGCAGGCGCACCGCGACTACCTGGCCGACCGCGAGCAGTTCGGCGTCGTGGCCGAGCTCACGGGCATCTCGGCGGGCGGCATGCCGACCCGCGTGAAGTGCCTGCATGCGGTCGTCGCGCACTCGCTCTCGGCCGGCCCCGGCGCGAACCCGATCGGCGACATCGCCCTCGAACGGTCGACCTGGACGCCCGACGTGTGCCAGTGCCCCGACTACGGCGTCGATGACCTCGGCACGCCTCCGAGCATGAACGAGCGCGAGTCGGCATGACCGCCGCCCGCACGGTCGCCAGACTCGTCGCAGCCGTCGCCGTCGGCGCCGTCGTGGCGCTCGCAGGCGCCGCGCCCGCGCAGGCCGACACCGTGCGCGACTACCAGTATTGGCTCGCCGACTACGGGTTCACGACGGCGTGGAACACCACGAAGGGCAAGGGCGTCACGGTCGCGGTCATCGACACGGGCGTGAACGGCAACGTCGCCGAACTCCGCGGCGTCGTCAAGGACGGCACGGATGTCTCGGGCATCGGCACCCCAGACGGGCAGACCCCGGTCGGCGACAACCCGACCCACGGCACGATGGTGGCCTCGCTCCTCGCGGGCCGCGGCACCGGTGCCGGCAACGGCGTGATCGGCGTCGCCCCCGAGGCCGACCTGCTGACCGTCTCGGTCGCATTCGGCGTCGAGACCGGCGCCGAGAAGTCGAACGACGAGCAGATCGCGGAGGCTGTCGTCTGGTCGGTCGACCACGGCGCCGACGTCATCAACATGTCGCTCACCCGCAACACCCGCGACTGGCCGGAGAGCTGGGACGACGCGTTCATGTACGCGTTCGAGCACGACGTCGTGGTCGTCGCCGCCGCGGGCAACCGCGGCAGCGGCACGAGCGAGGTCGGCGCCCCAGCGACGATCCCGGGCGTGGTCGCGGTCGCGGGCGTCGACAAGGAGAAGAACGCGAGCTTCGACGCGAGCTCGCAGGGCATCACCCTCGCGGTGGCCGCCCCGAGCGAAGACCTGGTGGGCGTGCTGCCCGACGGCGGACACGCGGTGTGGAGCGGCACGAGCGGCGCCGCGCCGCTCGTCTCGGGGCTCGTGGCCCTGATTCGCGCCGAATACCCCGATCTCGATGCGGCGAACGTCATCGAACGACTCATCAAGACGGCCGATCCGCACGGGCACGAGGTGCCGAGCCCGCTCTACGGCTGGGGCATCATCGACCCCGTCCCCGCGATCACGGCCGACGTCGAGCCCGTGGCCGAGAACCCGCTCGGCAGCCTGTCCGCGTGGATCACGCTGCACCGCCGCGCCGACACCCCGGTCGAGACCGATGCGCCCGAGGCGCAGGAGATCGTGCCGATCGCCGACCCGCCGCAGCCGGTCGACGTCGAGACGCAGACCCTGCTGCCGACCCCGTGGACCCTGGCCTACATCACCCTCCCGCTCTCACTGGTCGCAGGGTTTGGTACGCTAGCAGCGCTGTTGGGCATCGGTGCCGCTCGGCATACCAGGCGGGCCGCTCGCGTACGCGAGCCGTGATCGCAAGCATCAGAAACTGAGGAGTCCATTCACCGTGCCCAAGATTCTCATCGTCGGCGGTGGCTATGCGGGGTTCTACACGGCGTGGAAGCTCGAGAAGTGGCTGCGCGCCGGCGAAGCAGAGGTCACGATCGTCGACCCGCTGCCGTACATGACGTACCAGCCCTTCCTTCCCGAGGTCGCGGCCGGATCGATCGAGCCGCGTCACGCGGTCGTCGCCCAGCGTCGCCACCTCAAGAAGACGAATGTCGTCACCGCCAAGGTGACCGGCATCGACCACGCTTCCAAGTCCGCGACCATCACCCCCGAGGTCGGTGAGCCCTGGCAGTTCGACTACGACATCGTCGTGGTCACCGGCGGCGCGGTCTCGCGCACGTTCCCGATCCCCGGCATCGCCGACAACGCGATCGGCCTGAAGACCATCGAAGAGGCCGTCGCGATCCGCGACCGCGTGCTCACGAACTTCGACAAGGCCTCGAACCTCCCGGCCGGTCCCGAGCGCGACCGCCTGCTCACGTTCGTCGTGGTCGGCGGCGGCTTCGCGGGCATCGAGGTGTTCGCCGAGCTGCGTTCGTTCGCGAGCTCGCTGCTCGAGTTCTACCCGCAGCTCACGTTCGACGACACGCACTTCCACCTCATCGAGGCCATGGGGCGCATCATGCCCGAGGTCTCGCTCGAGACCAGCCACTGGGTCATCAAGCACCTCGCGCAGCGCGGTGCCGAGATCCACCTCGACACGCAGCTGCAGAGCGCGGTCGACGGCGTCATCGAGCTCTCGACCGGTGAGAGCTTCGAGTCCGACCTCATCGTCTGGACCGCCGGCGTCATGGCCAACCCGGCCATCGTGCGCACGAGCGACCTTCCCGTCGAGGAGCGCGGCCGCATCAAGACGCGTGCCGACCTCCGCGTGGGCGACGACGACGACATCGTCGCCGACGCCTGGGCGGCCGGCGACATCTCGGCGGTCCCCGACCTCACCGGCGGCGGCGTCGGCGGCTACTGCGTGCCGAACGCCCAGCACGCGGTGCGTCAGGGCAAGCTGCTCGCGAAGAACATCGTCGCGGTCCTGCGCGGCGAGGAGCCGAAGCAGTACTTCCACAAGAACCTCGGCGCCGTTGCAGGCCTCGGCATCGGCTCCGGTGTGTTCCAGTCGGGCAAGGTCGCCCTCAAGGGCCTCATCGCCTGGTTCGCGCACCGTGGCTACCACGGCCTCGCGATGCCCAGCTGGGAGCGCAAGTTCCGTGTGTTCTGGGGCTGGTGGAACAACTTCTGGCTCGGTCGCGACGTCGTCTCGCTGAGCGCCGTGCAGCAGCCGCGCGCCCAGTTCGAGGCGTTCGCCGCCCGCCCGAAGCCCGCGGTCGCCGCGGCTCCGGTCGAGCCGGCCGCCGCGCCGAAGGCACCCGCCAAGGCGAAGGCCGCCGCGAAGCCCAAGGCCGAGGCCGCTGCAGCCAAGTAGGGTCGCACCGAAGTAGGTTTGACGCGACGCCGCCTTCGGGCGGCGTCGCGCTCCCGTAGCCCAATCGGCAGAGGCAGGCGACTTAAAATCGCCTCAGTCTGGGTTCGAGTCCCAGCGGGAGCACCGTTCAGGGCGCCGTCTCCGGTGTCGTCTGCCAGATCTCGTCGGTCGGATGTCGGATGTCGTCTGCCGGATGTCGTCTGTCGGCGCGCGCCGAAGAGTCGCCCTCGTCGGCTGATCCGCGCCGGGAAGGGCCGGCCGTCCTCCCTCAGTGATCTCCGCGGGCGACGCGAGCCGCCAGCCGCCGCCGACGGAACCACTTGTCGCCTTCGACGACGACGAGCAGGATCAACGTCAGGCCAATGCATCCCAGCCACTGCCAGCCGGTGAGCGAGACGGTGCCGAGCGCGCGCTGCAGGAAGGGGATCTCGGTCGACGCGACGATGAGCAGCACCGGCCAGACCAGGATCTTCGCGACCGCCGCGATGGGCGCCAGCAGGCCCGACTCGGGCGTGCGGCGCATGAGCAGGGCGCTCAGCACAGTCGCCAGGCCGAGTACGACGTAGGCCATCGTCATCGACGCGGTCGGTTCGGTCGGGCTCGGCGCATCCGGCCCCCAGAGCAGCGGCACGAGCGCGATCAGGAAGATGACGGCGCCGTAGACGAGCCACTCCACGAGCGACACCCGATTGACGACGCCGATCCTCGGGTCGCGTGGCGGGTGGTTCATGATGCCGGGCGGGTTCGCGTCGGCGGCGATCGCGAACACCGCGAACAGGGCGACGAAGAAGTTGATGAACAGCACCTGCGCCGGGAACAGCGCGACGCCCTCGGCGATCGAGAACGCGCTCGCGGCGAGGAACAGCATGATCAGGCTCAGCAGCTGCGTCATCTGGAACCGCAGGTAGGCGGTGATCTTCGAGTAGACGATGCGGCCGATTTCGACGGCGTGCACGAGGGTCGCGAAGTTGTCGTCGGTCAGCACGAGCTTCGCGGCCTGCTTCGTGACCTCCGACCCCGAACCCATGGCCACGCCGATGTTCGCCTGCTTGATCGCCGCCGCGTCGTTCACGGCGTCGCCCGTCATCGCCACGATGGCGCCATCGGCCTGGAGGAGGCGCACCAGCCGCAGCTTGTCGTCTGGGGTGACCCGGCCGAACACGTGCAGGTCGGGCAGCCGGCGCGACAGCTCCTCGTCGGTCATCTGCTTGAGGTCGGCGCCGCTCACGGCCCCGGTGCCGAGGCCGAGTTCTGCGCCGATCGCGCCGGCGGTCACGGCATGGTCACCCGTGATCATGCGCACGTCGATGCCGGCGTTGTGCGCCACCGCGACGGCGTCCTTCGCCTCGGTGCGCAGCGGGTCGACGATGCCGACGATGCCGATGAGCACCAGTTCGGAGACCGACGCCATCGGGTCGGCGGCGATGCGGGCCTCGTCGGCGTCGTCGAGGAATCGGGCGGCGATCGCGAGCGTGCGCAGGCCAGTGGCCGACATCCGCTCGAGCTCGGTGGTCGCGGCATCGGATGCCACGGGCACCACCTCGCGCGTCTCGTCGAGCATCGTCGTGCAGCGCTTGAGCACCACGTCGGGCGCGCCCTTCACGATGAGCACGAGCCGCTGCTCGCCGCGGAACGGGATGCGCTGGAGGGTCGCCATGAACTTGTAGTCGGAGTCGAACGGCACCTCGGCGAGGCGCGGGTAGTCCTTGCGGGCCTGATCGGCGTCGATGCCGAGACGGGCGGCGAGCACGACGAGCGCGGCCTCGGTCGGATCGCCGACGACGTCGCCGTCGGCCGACACCGTCGCGTCGTTCGGGAGGCCGATCGCGAGGCCGAGGGTCGGTGCGTCGATCGCCTCGTCGGAGGTGCCGAGCACCCGGCCGTCGAACGAGTAGCCCTCGCCCGTGACGCGGTACGTGCTGCCGCCGAACCACGCCGTGCGCACGGTCATCATGTTGAGCGTGAGGGTGCCGGTCTTGTCCGAGCAGATCGCACTCGTCGCGCCCAGCGTCTCGACGTCGTTCAGCGAGGTGACGATCGCCCGTTCCTTCGCGAGCTTCGAGGCGCCCCACGCGAGCAGGCTCTGCACGAACACGGGCAGGCCGGTGGGGATCGCCGAGATCGCCACAGCCGTCGCGAGGAACAGCAGCTCGTCGAGGCTCTGACCGCGAGCGAAGCCGATGAGCACGATGACGAGCACCGCGCTCCAGGCGATGATGCCGAGCACCTTCGTGAGGCCGTCGAGCTCGAGCTGCAGCGGCGACTTCTTGTCGCCCACCTGGGTCAGGAGCGACGCGATGCGGCCCATCTGCGTGCGCATGCCGGTCTCGACGACGACGATGCGCGCCGTGCCGCGGGTGACCGACGTGTTCTGGAACACCATCGAGGTGCGGTCGGCGAGCGCCGTGGTCTCGGTGTTCTCGGCAGGGCCCTTCGGGATCGGCAGCGACTCGCCGGTGAGCGAGGACTCCTGGGTCTCGAGGTTCGCCGAGCGGAGGATCCGGCCGTCGGCCGGTACGAGGTCGCCTGACTCGAGGTCGACGATGTCGCCCGTCACGAGCCCCGTCGCATCGATCTGCAGCAGGACGCCGTCGCGCATCACGCGCGCCTTCGGCGTCTGCAGCTTCGCGAGGGCGTCGACGCTCCGGCGGGCCTTCACCTCCTGCTGGGTGCCGGTGATGATGTTGAAGAGCACGAGGACCGCCACGATGATCGCGGTCGTGACCTGCCCGATCAGCAGCGACACGATCGTCACCGCGATGAGCATGAGCGTCATGAGCTCGAGCACCTGGCTGAGCGCGATGCGCCAGACGCTCGGCGGCGGCGCGCTGTGCAGCGCGTTCGGGCCGAGCTCGGCGAGCCGACGGGCGGCCTCGGCCGCGACGAGGCCCGTGCGATCGTCGGTCTCGAGCCGGGTCGTGACGTCGGCGGGCGCGAGGGCCCACCATCCGGTCTCGGGCTGCTCGTCGCGTTGCGCCTGCTCGGCGCCGATCGTGTCCGTCACGAGCGGCGCCCGTTCGCTTCGGTAGATGCCTGCGCGAGCCGTGGGCTCCCGAGTCGTTCGATCATGCCGATTCCCCCTCGACTGCGCGCCGCCGAGGGCGCTTGCGTTGATCGTAGCGTCGGGGATCGGCTCAGGGGAAGGCATCGGCCGACGACATCCGGAGTCCGATGGGGCGGGCGGCCCACGTCATGCGGCGACGCACTGTGAAGGCGTGTTGCGCCCGTTTACCGCGGGAGTCGCGCCCGATTCCGGCGCCGATGATGCGGGGTTAGTGTCGCCCCATGCCCACCATCAACATCGTCGCCGTCTCCGGAAGCCTGCACGCGCCGTCGAAGACCACGGTCCTCACTCGCGAGATCCTCGAGGGGTTCGCGACCGCACTCCGATCCGGCAGCGGGCGCGATCTCGTGATCGAGACGCACCTCATCGAGCTCTCCGACATCGGCCCCGAGTTCGCCGGGGTGCTGAGCCGCAGCGCGCTTCCGCCCGCCGCCGAGGAGGCCCTGCGCCGTATCGAGTCGGCGACCCTGCTCATCGTCGCGAGCCCGGTCTACCGGGCGTCGTTCACCGGGCTCTTCAAGCACGTGTTCGACTTCGTCGGGCAGTACGCCCTCATCGACAAGCCCGTGCTGCTCGCGGCCACGGGCGGCAGCGACCGCCACTCGCTCATCCTCGAGCACCAGTTCCGCCCGCTGTTCTCGTTCTTCCAGGCGCTCACGCTGCCGATCGGCGTCTACGCGAGCGACACCGACTTCGTCGACTACCAGGTGGACTCCGCCGATCTGCGCGCGCGCATCGACCAGGCGATCGAGCGCGGACTCCCGGTGGTGCGCAGCTCGGTGCTGCCGGTCTCGGAGTACGTCAACGCCTGGTGACCGCCGCCGGCCCGACGTCCGGTCAGGACATGCGGTCGAGCCGTCGAAGGATCAGGCCCTCGCGGAGCGCCCACGGCGACACCTCGAGTTCGTTCACGCCGAACGCGCGCATCGCCTCCGAGAGCACGACGGCCCCTGCGACGATCTGGAACGTCCGGTCGGCCGTGATGCCGGGCAGCGCGGGTCGTGCGTCGGCCGGGATCCGTGCGAGGCGGGGGATCCAGTCGTCGAGGCCCTTGCGTCGCAGGATGCTGCGCTCGTCGGGTCCGACGCCCTCCTCCGTCCAGCCGGCGAGACGGGCCAGCGACCGGATCGTCTTCGACGATCCGACCACGTGCGACGGCTTCGGCAGGTGCGCGAACTCCGCGAGGGCGGGGCGAAGCACCGACGCGGCGTGATCGCGCAGGCGCTGCACCTGCTCGGGTGAGGGCGGGTCGTCGGGGAGGAATGCGATCGTCGAGCGCCCCGCTCCGAGGGGGAGCGAGCGCGCGACATCCGGGATCTCGTCGATGCCGTTCGCGATCTCGAGCGAGCCGCCGCCGATGTCGAAGAGCAGGATGCGCTCGGCCGACCAGCCGTACCACCGGCGCACGGCGAGGAACGTGATGCGGGCCTCGTCGGCGCCCGAGAGCACCTGCAGCTCGACGCCCGTCTCATCGGTGACGCGGGCGAGCACGGCCTCGCCGTTCGCCGCCTCGCGGATCGCCGAGGTCGCGAACGCGAGCAGCTCGTCGATGCCCGATTCGCGGGCCACCTCGACGGCGTCGCGGACGGCCGTGAGGATCGCCTCGACGCCGTCGCGGCCGATCGAGCCGTCGGGTTCGAGGTAGCGCATGACGCGCAGGACCGAGCGGTGCGAGGCCGCCGGGATGGGCCGTGCGCCGGGGTGCGCATCGACGACGAGCAGGTGGACGGTGTTCGAACCGACGTCGAGGACCCCGAGGCGCATGGTGCGAGCGTAGCCCCGACTAGTGCATACTGTTCGAACTGGGTCGCCTGTCCCAGTTCGCTCGGTCGCCCGTCCGAGCATCGGCAGCGTCGTCGTGAGGAGCCCGAGTGACCCGCATTCCCGCGCCCGAGCGTCGCGTCGCGCTCATCGAGGCGGCGCTGCGCGTCGTCTCCCGCAACGGCATCGCGCAGGCGACCACCCGGGCGATCGTCGCCGAGGCCGGCATGAGCCTCGCGAGCTTCCACTACGCGTTCGACTCGCGCGATGAGCTCATGGACGAACTCATCTCGACGGTCATCGAGAACGCGCGTCGTGCCGTCATGCCGGAGGCGCTCGCCGACGGACCCCTCGTCGACATGCTCGAGGCCGGCCTCGTCCGGTACTTCGAACACCTCAAGGCCGACCCGGAGCACGAGCAGGCGATGCTCGAGCTCACCCAGTACGCCCTGCGCTCGCCCGAGCGGCACCCGCTCGCGCGAGCACAGTACGGCCGCTACGTCGAGCTCGCCGAGCAGTCGCTCGTGATCGCCGCGGAGCGCTCGCAGTCCGTCTGGACCGTGCCCGTCGCGCAGGTCGCGCGCGTGCTCGTCGCCTTCACCGACGGACTCACCCTGACCTGGCTCGTCGACCGCGACGACGCCGCCTCCCTGTCGGTCGCGCGTGCGGCCGCAGACGCCCTCTCGAGAATGGCCCAACCCCGATGACGAGCCTCGACCTCACGCCGCCGGCGGCGCTCGACGAACCCACGCGGCGTGTGCCCGCAGGGTGGATCGCCTCCTTCGCCGCCCTCTGGTTCGCGATCTGGATGGCGCAGCTCACCCCGGTGCAGCTCCTGCTCCCGGCGCAGATCGACGCGACCCTGCATCCTGAGAACTGGGTCGACAGCGTCGTCGCGTTCGGCGTGATCTCGGGCATCGCGGCCGTCGCGACGATCATCGCCTATCCGCTCACGGGTGCGGCATCCGACCGCACGACCTCCCGCTTCGGGCGTCGTCGTCCGTGGATCGTGATCGGCGCGGTCGTGTTCGCCGCCTCGCTCGCGGTGCTCGGACTGCAGACGGAGATCTGGGGCATCGGCGCGGCGTGGGTCGCGGCATCCGTCGGCTTCTGCATCATGACCGCGGCGCTGACGGCGACGATCTCCGACCAGGTTCCGGTCGGCCAGCGCGGGTTCGTCTCGGGCTGGATGTCGGCGCCGCAGGCGGTCGGCATCATCGTCGGGCTCCTGCTCGTCACCGAGCTCGTCACCGACCAGGCGCTCGGCTACGTCATCCTCGGCGTCGTGCTGCTCGTACTGGCCGTGCCGTTCCTGATGCGGCACGACCAGCCCCTCGTGGCCGCCGAGCGCAAGCGGGTCACGGCCAAGGGCGTCATCGCGAGCCTCTGGATCAGCCCGCGCACGCATCCCGACTTCGGCTGGACCCTGCTCAGCCGTGTTCTCGTGTCGGTCGGCAACGCGCTCGGCACGAGCCTGCTGCTGTACTTCCTCATGTTCGGGCTCGGCGACGACAACGCCGAGGACGACCTCATCATCCTCACGCTCGTCTACATGGTGTTCGTGGTCACGGCGTCGCTCGTCGGCGGTCGGCTCTCCGACCGGCTCGGGCGGCGCAAGGCGTTCGTGTTCGTCGCGGCCGCGCTGCAGGCCGTCGCGGCGCTGATGCTCGCGCTCGTTCCCGACCTCTCGGTCGCCATCGTCGCTGCCGGCATCCTCGGCCTCGGCTACGGCTGCTTCCTCTCGGTCGACCAGGCACTCGCCACGCAGGTGCTGCCCGACGCCGCATCACGTGGCAAGGACCTCGGCATCATGAACATCGCGACGGCCGTTCCGCAGGCCATCGCGCCGCTGATCGGCGCGGCCGCGGTGGTGCTGACCGGCTCGTTCGTGCTGGTCTTCGTCTTGAGCGCGGTCTTCGCGTTCGCGGGTGCGATCGCGGTCTCGCGAGTTCGGAGTGTGCGCTGATGGTCGACCTGTCGAGTCTCGATGTCACGAAGGCGCCCGTGGGCGTGAGGACGACGGATGCCGCGCCGTGGGCGACCCCGTCGCGGTACTGGCCCTCGCTCACCGCCGCGACCGGCCACCTCGACGCCCCCGTCGGCGCGCTGCACCTCGGCGCCCTCCGCCACAACGCGCACGACATGCTGCGTCGCGCGAACGGCATGCCGATCCGCGTCGCCTCGAAGTCGATCCGCGTGCGGAGCGTCATCGAGGCGCTGCTGCGGCTGCCCGGCTACCACGGCGTGCTCGCGTACACGCTCGCCGAGGCGATCTGGCTCGCCGACACCGTCGACGACCTCGTCGTGGGGTACCCGACCGCCGAGCGCGGCAGCATCCGTCGCCTCGCGACCGACCCGCAGCTGGCGGGCCGCATCACGCTCATGGTCGACTCCATCGCGCAGCTCGACCTGATCGACTCCGTCATCGCCCCGACCGGGCGCGAGCCGATCCGCATCGCGCTCGAGTTGGACGCGTCGTGGAACGCGCCGCTGCTCGGCCACCTCGGCGTGCGTCGATCGCCCGTGCACGAGCCCGCCGATGCAGGAGCGCTCGCCGCGTACATCGCGACCCGGCCCGGGTTCCGGCTGGTCGGCATGATGGGCTACGAGGCGCAGATCGCCGGCGTCACCAACCGTCCGGCCGGCAAGCCGGTCGACGGCGCCGTGAACCGGTGGATGCAGTCGCGGTCGATGCCCGAACTCATCGAGCGGCGCACGCGCGCGGTCGCGGCCGTGCGCGAGCACGCCGACCTCGAGTTCGTGAACGGCGGCGGCACCGGCTCGCTCGAGGCGACCTCCGCCGACCCGTCGGTCACCGAGGTCGCCGCGGGCTCCGGCCTGTTCGGCGGGCACCTGTTCGACGGGTACGAGCACTTCAGGCCCGCGCCGGCCGCGGCCTTCGCCATGGACGTCGTGCGCCGCCCGAGCGCGCAGCACGCGACGATCCTCGGCGGCGGCTGGGTCGCCTCCGGCCCGCCCGCACCCGACCGCCTGCCGCGCATCGTCTGGCCCGAGGGGCTCGAGATGCTGCCGCGCGAGGCCGCGGGCGAGGTGCAGACGCCCGTCACCGGCCCCGCCGTCGCGCAGCTGCGAGCCGGCGATCGCGTCTGGTTCCGGCATACGAAGTCGGGCGAGCTCTCGGAGCACCTGAACGAGTTCCAGCTCGTCGACGACGACCGCATCGTCGACACGCTTCCCACGTACCGCGGCGAGGGCAAGGTGTTCCTGTGACCGCGACCGGAGCCACCTGGCGCAACTGGGGCCGAACCGAGTCGGTGCGACCCGTGCGCGTCGAACGACCCGACTCGGCCGGGGCGGTGCAGCGGGCCGTGGCGTCGGCCGCGGCATCCGGGCTCCGCATCAAGCCCGTCGGGTCGGGGCACAGCTTCACCGGCATCGCAGTCGCCCCGGGTGTGCAGCTCGACCTCGCCGACGTGTCGGGCGTGATCGCGGCCGACCCCGCGACCGGGCGTGTCACGCTGGGCGCCGGCACCCGCCTCTACGACCTGCCCAGGTTGCTCGCGCCCTACGGGCTCGCCCTGGCGAACATGGGCGACATCGACCGGCAGACCATCGCCGGCGCGACCTCGACCGGCACCCACGGCACCGGACTCGGGTTCGGCGGTCTCGCCACGCAGATCGTCGCCGCGAAGCTCGTGACCGGCACCGGCGAGCTCGTCGAGGTGAGCGAGACCGTGCGGCCGGAGCTGCTGCCCGCGGTGCGCGTCGGACTCGGCGCCCTCGGCGTGCTCGTCGAGGTGACCCTGCAGCTCGTGCCGGCGTTCGTGCTGCACGCGGTCGAGCGCATCGAACCGCTCGACGCGGTGCTCGCGCACTGGGGCGAACGCGTCGCCGGCGCCGACCACTTCGAGTTCTACTGGTTCCCGCACACCGGCAGCGCGATGACCAAGACCAACACGAGGCTGCCGGGCGACGCTCCTCGCGATCCGCTCGGCCACGTCTCGCGCTGGGTCGACGACGAGCTGCTCGCCAACGGCCTCTACCGCGGCGTCTGCGCGCTCGGCAAGATGGCACCCTCGGCCACGCCCTTCCTCGCGCGCCAGCTCGACCGGTTCACGGGCGACCGCGAGTTCGCGGACTTCTCGCCCGCGGTGTTCACGACCAACCGCACCGTGCGGTTCCGCGAGATGGAGTACGCGCTGCCGCTCGACGCGGTGCCCTCCGCCTTCGGCGCCGTGCGTTCGCTGATCGAGCGCAACGGCTGGCGGGTGAGCTTCCCGCTCGAGGTGCGCGCCGCGGCATCCGATGAGAACTGGCTCTCGACCGCCTACGGCCGCGACACCGGCTACATCGCCGTGCACCGCTACTTCCGCGAGGACCCCACCGAGTACTTCACGGCGGTCGAGGCGATCATGCACGACCACGGCGGGCGCCCGCACTGGGGCAAGATGCACACGCAGACGGATGCCACGCTTCGCGAGAAGTACCCGCGATTCGACGACTTCCTCGCCGTGCGCGACGAGCTCGACCCCGAGGGCGTCTTCCGCAACCCCTACCTCGACCGGGTGCTCGGGGTCAGGGCGTCCGTCGACGCAGCGTGACCGAACCGAGCACGATGGAGCCGACGATCCAGGCGACGATGACGAGCACCTTCGACAGGATCCACTCGGCGCTCTCGGAGTCGGCGGCGACGGCCTGCAGCGCGTCGATGGCGAAGCTCAGTGGCAACCACTCGCTGATCGTCTCGAGCACGTCGGGCAGCTGATCGCGCGGGATGAAGATGCCGCAGAGCAGGATCTGCGGCAGCACGAGCAGCGGCATGAACTGCACGACCTGGAACTCGGTTCGGGCGAAGGCGCTCGCGAGCAGGCCGAGCGCGGTGCCGAGCACGGCGTCGGCGACCGCGACGGCGAAGAGCAGCCAGATCGAGCCCGAGATGTCGAGCCCGCAGACCCAGACCGCGAACGAGACGGCGATCGCCGTCTGCGCGACCGCGAGCAGGCCGAACGCGAGCGCGTAGCCGAGCAGGAAGTCGCCGCGGCCCATGGGCATCGAGAGCAGGCGCTCGAGCGTTCCGCTGCGACGCTCGCGGAGCGTCGAGATGCTCGTCACGAGGAACATCACGATGAACGGGAACAGCGCGATCATCGCCGGCCCGATGTCGTCGAAGACGTCGGTGTCGGTGAAGATCCACGCGACGAGCCCGATGAGCAGGCTGGGCACGACGAGCAGCAGCCCGACCGTGCGCGGATCGTGGCGGATCTGGGTGAGCACCCGGCCTGCGGTCGCGAACGTGCGCGCGAAGTTCATCGGGCGGTCTCCGATCCGGCCTCGGGTGCGTCGGGATCGAGCGGGCCGGGATCGAGCGGGCCGGGATCGGCGGCGTGCCGCGGCCCAGGCCGTTCGGTCGCCCGCGATCGCAGGTCGGGCGCGCCGCGCTCGATGAGCCGCAGGAACGCGGTCTCGACGTCGTCGGTGCCCGTGAACGCGAGCAGCCCCTCGACGGTGTCGTCGGCGAGCAGTTCGCCGTCGCGCATGAGCAACAGCCGGTCGCAGCGCTTGGCCTCGTCCATCACGTGGCTCGAGACGAGCAGGGTGGCACCACCATCGGCGAGGCTGCGGAACAGGTCCCAGAGCTGCACGCGCAGCACCGGGTCGAGCCCGACGGTCGGCTCGTCGAGCACGAGCAGCTCGGGTTCGCCGAGCAACGCGGCCGCGAGTGAGACGCGCCCACGCTGCCCGCCAGAGAGCGACCCGACGAGCCGGTCGGCGACGTCGCCGAGGTCGGTGCGTTCGATGACGCGATCCATGTCGGATGCCGGTGCCCCGAGCACCCGGCGGAAGTAGGCGAGGTTCTGGCGCACCGTGAGGTCGTCGTAGACGCTCGCCTGCTGCGTCACGTAGGCGACGCGCCGGCGCAACGGCGCACTGCCCGCGGCCAGCCCGAGCACCTCGATCGACCCCGACTGCACGACCTGCACGCCGACGATGGAGCGCATGAGCGTCGTCTTGCCGCTTCCGCTCGGTCCGAGCAGCCCGACGATCGCGCCCGACGGCACGGCGAGCGACAGCCCGTCGAGCACGGCACTCGACCCGCGCCGCACGTGCAGGTCGTCGACGATGACGGCCGCGCCGGCCGCGGCATCCGCACTGTTGGTCATGAGGCGATTCTTCGCCTGCGCCGCCCGCGTTGTCGAGTGGATCCTCCGACCGATCCGGGAGAACGCTCTCCGGTTGCTCCGAGTCTCATGGGAACCCCGGGTGCGCTCTCAGCGGATCGATAGAATATTCAGCATCCGAGATCGTCGCAGCAGCGCTTAGGAGTCCGTGCCATGGAATGGCTGATCCCCGTCATCATCGTCGTCGCGCTCGTGTTGATCGTCGGCATCTACCTCTGGGCCACGTACAACTCGCTCGTCACGCTCAACGTGCGCGTCGACGAGGCGTGGAGCGACATCACGGTGCAGCTGAAGCGGCGAGCCGACCTGATCCCGAACCTCATCGACTCGGTCAAGGGCTACGCCGCCCACGAGAAGGCCGTGTTCGAGAACGTCACGCGCGCCCGCGCCGAGACCCTGCAGGCGCAGGGGCCGGCCGACGCCTCCGCGGCCGAGAACCACATGCAGCAGGCGCTGAAGTCGATCTTCGCGGTCGCCGAGGCCTACCCGCAGCTCCAGGCGAGCCAGAACTTCCTGCAGCTGCAGTCCGAGCTCGTCGACACCGAAGACAAGATCCAGGCCTCGCGCCGGTTCTACAACGGCGGTGTGCGCGAGCTGAACACGAAGATCAAGGTGTTCCCGAACACGCTCTTCGTGCGCGGGCTCGGGTTCAACGAGCGCGACTTCTTCGAGGTCACCGAGCCGGCGGCCATCGCGGAGCCGCCGCGCGTGCAGTTCTAAGGGCCGGCGTTGTACCGAGCGATCGCCAAGAACAAGCGCAACACCTTCTTCATCATCCTGTTCTTCCTCGCGATCGTCGGCGGGCTGGGGTGGCTGGCCGCGGCGATCTATCACGACGTGACGATCGTCGTCGTGACGGTGGTCATCGCGACCGCCTACGCGGTCTTCCAGTACTTCACGGCCGACCGGCAGGCGCTCGCGATGTCCGGCGCCGTCGAGCTGCGCAGCAAGGCCGATCATCCCCGGCTCTGGCGCACGGTCGAGAACCTGTCGATCGCCACGGGCACGCCCATGCCGCGGGTGTTCGTCGTCTCCGACCCGGCGCCGAACGCGTTCGCCACGGGGCGCGACCCCGAGCACGCGGTCGTGGCGGCGACCACCGGGCTCCTCGAGATCATGGACGACGCCGAACTCGAGGGCGTCATGGCCCACGAGCTCGGCCACGTGCGCAACTACGACATCCGGCTGTCGATGATCGTGTTCGGGCTCGTCGTCGCCGTCGGGTTCATCTCCGACATGTTCGTGCGCATGGCCTTCTTCGGCCGCAGCAACAACAACAACGGCAACCCGATCCTGATGGTCGTCGGCATCGTCGCCATGCTGATCGCGCCGCTCGTCGCGAGTCTCGTGCAGCTCGCGGTGTCACGCCAGCGCGAGTACTTGGCCGACGCGACGGGCGCGATGACCACGCGGCATCCCGACGCCCTCGCCAGTGCGCTCGAGAAGCTCGAGGCCTACGGTCGCCCCATGAAGCGGCAGAACTCGTCGATGGCCCACCTCTGGATCGCCGACCCGCTGAAGCCCGGCGCACTCAGCCGCCTCTTCGCCACGCACCCGCCGATCTCCGAGCGCGTCAAGCGCCTCGAGAACATGGGCGGCTCGTTCTAGGCGACCAGCGCATCGCTCGATCGCATGGCATGGCCACACGCCGGCGAGGCGGCCTCACGCACGCGACCGGCCTCACGCACGCGACAGGACCTCACGCGGATGCCGCGAGCTCGGGTCGCAGCGCATGTGCCAGGTTGCCCCGGTCGGCCACGACGATCTCGTCGAGCCCCTGCCACGCGGCCGCACGCCGGAGGGCCGGTACGAGTCGGGCCGCGGTGTCGGCGGGAGCTGAAGCCTCGCTCCACGCCGACTGCACGCGGAGCACCCGGTTCTTGCGGTCGTTCTTGAGGTCGACGCGGCCGACGACGTCGTCGTCGATGAGCACCGGCAGCGAGTAGTAGCCGAACACGCGCTGCGGTTCGGGCGTGTAGATCTCGATGCGGTAGTGGAAGTCGAACATGCGCTCGGCGCGCGGCCGGAACCACACGACCGGGTCGAACGGCGAGAGCACGGTCGCCGCATCGATGCGGCGCGGGCGCCTGGCGTCTCGGTGCACCCACGTCGCCGCGGGCCGGCCGCCGACGCTCCACCCGGGAACCTCGACGGGCACGAGCACGCCCGCGTCTTCGAGATCGCGCACGGCGCCGCGCACCTGCACCCGCTTCATGCGCCAGTAGTCGGCGAGGTCGGCCTCGGTCGCGATGCCGAGGGCGGAGGCCGCGCGCTCGACGAGGACGCGCACGGCGTCGGCCTCGGAGGGCGGCGGGGCCAGCAGCTCGGCCGCGAGCGCCTGCTCGGGCAGCGCGTAGACGCGCTCGAAGCGACGACGTTCGACGCAGACGACCTCGCCGACGCGGAACATCCACTCGAGGGTTCGCTTGACCGTCGACCAGCCCCACCACGGCCCGCGCCGCTGGTTCGCATCGTGCTCGATCTCGCTGGCGCGCATCGGGCCGTTGGCGGCGAGCTCGGCCTTCAGCCAGTCGGCGAGCTGCCGGTTCTCGACGAGCCACCCGCCCCAGGCCTCGCCCCGCTGCCGGTACTCGTCGCGGCGGAACTCGAAGAGCGGCCACAGCTCGCGAGGAACGAAGGCCGCCTCGTGGGCCCAGTACTCGAGGGTTCGGCCGCGTCGCCCGGTCGTGACCCGGTCGAGCAGTGCCTTGTCGTAGGTTCCGAGGCGGCTGAACACCGGCAGGTAGTGGCTGCGCTCGAAGACGTTGACCGAGTCGATCTGCAGCAGGCCGAGTCGATCGAGCACGCCGGCCACCTGACGGGTTCCGGGCTCGGGCGGCACGGGGCGACCGAAGCCCTGCGCGGCGAGTGCGATGCGGCGGGCGAGTGGGGGACTGACACGTTCGACCATGGTGCTCGCACCCTACCGGCGCCCGCCGACATCGCACATGCCGCGGGGCGCATGCCCCCCGCCTAGACTGGAGCGATGGGCCAGGGTCGGGGCAGGTTCGTCGGCAGGAGACGCGCGGTCGATCGCGCGCCCGACCAGGGGCCAGCGGTGCCTCAGGAGCCCGCGGTGCCGCAGCCCGCCGATGTCCGCGACTCGATTCCCTACGGCATGCGCCTCGCCGCGGCCTGGTCGTGGCGCCTGCTGCTCGTCGGCGGCGTGGTGGCGGTCGCCATCTTCCTGATCGTCCAGCTGCGCTACATCGTCATCCCGCTGCTCGTCGCCGTGCTCATCGCCGCGCTCCTGGTGCCGTTCTCGAGCCTGCTGCAGCGGCATCGCTGGCCGAAGTGGCTGGCGATCACGGCCGCCATGCTGAGCGCGCTCACCGTGGTCGGCGGTCTGCTGACCCTCGGCATCTGGCAGATCGTGCGCGGCTCCGACGAGCTCGCGGCGCAGACCGTGCTGGCCTGGAACGACTTCCGCACCTGGCTGCTCGAGGGGCCGTTCCACCTGAGCGCGGCGCAGCTGAACGACGCCGTCGACCAGGTCGTCTCGGCGCTGCAGGCCGACAGCGGCATCCTCGTCAGCGGTGCGCTCTCGGTCGGCTCCACCGTGGGCCACTTCTTCGCCGGCACGCTGCTGGCGCTCTTCGCCACGCTCTTCATCCTCATCGACGGTCGCGGCATCTGGGGCTGGGTCGTGCGGGTGTTCCCGCGTCGCGCCCGTGCCGCGGTCGACGGCGCCGGCTTCGCCGGGTGGACCACGCTGCAGAACTTCGTGAAGGTGCAGATCCTCGTTGCGACCATCGACGCGATCGGCATCGGGCTCGGCGCGTTCCTGCTGCAGGTTCCACTGGCCGTGCCGATCGCCATCCTCGTGTTCCTCGGCTCGTTCATCCCCATCGTGGGCGCCGTGGTCACGGGTGCGCTGGCAGTGTTCGTCGCCCTCGTCTACAACGGCCTGTGGCCGGCCGTCATCATGCTGGGCGTGGTGCTGCTCGTGCAGCAGATCGAGGGCCACGTCCTGCAGCCGCTCATCATGGGCACCGCGGTCAAGGTCCACCCGCTCGGCGTGGTGCTGGCCGTCGCGGCGGGCTCCTTCCTCGCGGGCATCCCCGGAGCGCTGTTCGCCGTGCCGATCGCCGCCGTGCTGAACGTCATGATCACGTTCGTGGCCGGCGGATCCTGGAAGCAGTCCGCCGGACCACCGGTCGTGCCGAGCTCGCCGCTCTGGCGAACCGTGCCGCAACGCCCCGGCTACCAACGAGGAGAATGAACGCGTGATCAGCACCATCCCGGGACCAGACCTCGCCGACTTCGCCCGCGCGCGCGACGTGGTCGCGGCGGTCGTCCGCCGAACGCCCATGGAGTCCTCGCGGTTTCTCGCCGACCGCCTCGGCGTGCCCGTGCACCTCAAGTGCGAGAACCTTCAGCGCACCGGCTCCTACAAGCTGCGCGGCGCGTTCAACCGCCTGAGCGCGCTCAGCCCTGAAGAGCGCGAGCGTGGTGTCGTGGCCGCGTCGGCCGGAAACCACGCGCAGGGCGTCGCGTTCGCGGCGCGCGAGCTCGGCATCCGGGCCACGATCTTCATGCCGGTCGGCGTCGCGCTGCCCAAGCTCGACGCCACCCGCGCGTACGGCGCCGACGTGGTGCTGCACGGCGACTCGGTCGGTGAGACGCTCGAGGCGGCCAATGCCTTCGCCGTCGAGACCGGTGCGGTCGTGATCCCGCCGTTCGACCACATCGACGTCATCGCGGGCCAGGGCACGCTCGGCCTCGAGGTGCTCGACGAGGTTCCGGATGTCGCGACGATCGTCGTGCCCATCGGCGGCGGCGGCCTCGCGGCGGGCGTCGCCAGCGCGGTGAAGCAGCGGGCCGCACTCGAGGGCCGCACGATCCGGGTCATCGGCGTGCAGGCCGAGAACGCCTCGCCGTTCGTGCCCTCGCTCGCCCAGGGCCACGCCGTGCAGGTGCCGGTCGTCCCCACGATCGCCGACGGCATCGCCGTCTACAAGCCGGGGGAGCTCACGCTCGAGATCATCCGCGAGACCGTCGACGAGGTGATCACCGTCAGCGACGACGACATCGCCCGCGCGCTGCTCGTGCTCCTCGAGCGGGCGAAGCTCGTCGTCGAGCCGGCCGGGGCGGTCTCCGTCGCGGCGCTCATGAGCGGTCGCATCCAGTCCGACGGCCCCGTCGTCGCGCTGCTCTCGGGCGGCAACATCGACCCGCTGCTCATGCAGCGCGTGATCGCGCACGGGCTCGCGGCATCCGATCGCTATCTCACGCTCGAGATCGGCCTGCCGGACCGGCCCGGTCAGCTCGCCCGCATCGCCGAACTGCTCGCCGAGGCGAACGCGAACGTCATCGAGGTGCTGCATACGCGGCACGGCAACGGCCTGCAGATCTCGGAGGTGGCGCTTCGCCTCTCGGTCGAGACGCGCGGCCCGGCGCATCGGGCATCGGTGGTCGACGTGCTGCGGCGCGCGGGGTACGAGCCCCGCATCGTCTCGGAGTAGCGCTCTTCGCCGCGGCGTCTGCCGCAGCCTTCGCGGCGAACGCGCGATGAGACGCCGATGGCGCCGACCGATCGGTCGGCGCCATCGGCGCGTTCACGCGTGCGGTGCGGCCTACTGGCCGCCCCAGGTGTCGACGGCCGTGACCTCGACGGCGATCTCGCGGCCGTTCGGCGCGGTGTAGCTCGTCTTGTCGCCGACCTTGAGGCCGAGAATCGCGGCGCCGAGCGGGCTCTGCTCGCTCCAGACGTCGAGCTCGGAGTCGCCGGCGATCTCGCGGCTGCCGATGAGGAAGGTCTCCTCGTCGCCCGCGATGACCGCGGTGATGACGGTGCCGGACTCGACGATGCCCTTCGAGGCCGGAGCCTCGCCGACCTCGGCGCTCTTCAGCAGGCCCTTGAGCTGGCGGATGCGGGCCTCGATCTTGCCCTGCTCGTCTTTCGCGGCGTGGTAGCCGCCGTTCTCCTTGAGGTCGCCCTCTTCGCGCGCGGATTCGATGCGCTTGGCGATCTCTTCACGACCGGCGGTCGAGAGCTGCTCGAGCTCGGCGGCGAGCCGGTCGTACGCTTCCTGCGTGAGCCAGGTGACGGTGGCGTCCTGCGCCATGGTGCCCTCCTGCGGGGACGCGGTGCTGTGCACGCGTCCGAATAGACGTGACGCCCCGACGACTGTCGAGGCGAATGCCCCATGTTAGGTGAGCCAGCAGCTCGAAATCAAACCCGTCGCGGCGTCGCGCGCGGTGCGTACGGACTCGGTGAGGCTGCGCAGATGGCGTTCGGATGCCGGGATCTCGACGACCTTCCACCCCACGACCGTGAAGTCGTCGTCGAGCGCCTTGACGGCGCACGCGGTGGTCTCGCCTGCCGGAACGGACAGGGTCCAGGTGACCTCGACCGTGCGCTCGTCGTTGTGGACGACATGCGAGGTGTCGGTGGCCTGCACGCTCGCCTGCTGCCCGTCGAGGCCGGCCCACACGACCCACGAGACCAGCACGATCGCGAAGGCGATGCCCGCGCCGATGAGGATCACCAGGTCGCGGCGCTTCCGCGTGCGGGTGCGCCCGTAGCGCGCGGCCAGCTGGTCGGTTTCGGGGGTGGGCACTCGGAATCCTCGTGGGTCGGATCGTCTAGGCTTGCCTTTCAAGCCTAACCCGCTCGGGTGACGGCCGAATCCGCCGTGAGAGAGAGTCCGATGCGCTCCGTGCCCGCCAGTTCCACCCGCCGGGTTCGTCTGTGATCGCGGCGACGGCATTGCACGCGGTCCACGGCACGATCGCACCCCTCGTGCTGGCGGCCGACGACCAGGAGTTCGACCCCAACGACGTCACTCCCGGCGTCTGGGGCTTCGTCATCACGTTCGCGATCATGGTCGTGGTGGTGCTGCTCGTGCTCGACATGACGCGCCGCATCCGGCGCACGAACTACCGGGCCGAGGTGCAGCAGGAACTCGCGCGCGAGATGGCCGAGAACGCGGCGGCCGAGGGGTCGACGGATGCCGCGGCATCCGCCCCTGCTCCATCCGCCCCTGCACAGGCCGACGCCGAGCAGGCCGACGCCGGGCCGAACGATGGCGACGCGAGCGCAGCCGGCCCCGACGCGGCATCCGGAGACGAACGGACCCGCTGACCCTCGGCAAGCTGCCGGTGGCGACGGGCCGGAGCCCGGCCGACCGGCCTCAGCCCAGGTGGTACGCGGGGGCGATCGCGATGATGAGCGTCGCCGTCCAGTGGCACATGAACGCCAGCACCGTGCAGGTGTGGAAGATCTCGTGGAACCCGAACACGCCCGGCACGGGGTTCGGCTTCTTCAGCGCGTAGATGACGGCCCCGCCCGAGTAGAGCAGGCCGCCGACGACCACGAGCACCATCATCGCCACGCTCACGGCGAGCAGGTCGCCCAGGTACATGACCGCGGCCCAGCCGAGCAGCAGGTAGATGGGCACGTAGAGCCAGCGCGGCGCCGTGATCCAGAAGACGCGGAAGCCGATGCCGACCAGTGCGCCGGCCCAGACGACCGCGAGCAGGGTCCAGCCCTTCTCGGGCGGCAGCGCGAGGATCGCGAGCGGCGTGTACGTGCCGGCGATGAGCAGGAAGATGTTCGCGTGGTCGATGCGCTTGAGCAGGAGCTTGGTGCGCGGCTTCCAGTCGAACCGGTGGTAGAGGGCCGAGTTGCCGAACAGCAGCATCGACGTCAGCGTGAACACCGCCGACGCCCACTTGGCCGGTGCGCCCTCGGCGAGCGCGATGAGCACGATGCCCGCGACGATCGTGAACGGGAAGGTGCCCGCGTGGATCCACCCTCGCCAGGTGGGCTTGACGTCGTCGGTCGGGTGCGCGAGCGAGTCGTCGAGCAGGGGGATGTTCGGCAGGTCGGGGCCGTGCGCCGCGCGGTCGATCGCGGCATCCGCGACGTCTTCCGAGGCGACGGGCTTGGACAGCTCGTGCACGAGATCTTCGGAATCGCGGCGGCGTTCGGGGGTCATGCTGACAGCGTAGGGCCTCGGCGGTCACGACCCGCTGTGAGTGTCTGGGGCCCAGTCGCGGTAGCGTAGTGCCGTGCAATCCAGCGATCCGTCCCTCGGTCGCGGCATCCTCTACCGCCTCTATCAGCGCCGGCTCCGACGCGGACTCGAGCAGGAGTCGCTGCCCCGACACGTCGCGATGATCATCGACGGCAATCGCAGGTGGGCGAAGCAGCTCGGCTACGACACGGCCGCCCACGGTCACCGCGCCGGCGCGGCGAAGGTGCGCGAGTTCCTCGAGTGGTGCGACGACCTCGACATCCAGGTGGTGACGCTCTACCTGCTCTCGAGCGACAACCTCGGCAACCGGGCCAGCGACGAGCTCGCCGCGCTCATCGAGATCATCGCCGAGCTCGCCGAGGAGCTCTCGCACTACCGCGACTGGCGGGTGCAGCACGTCGGATCGGATGCCGGCCTGCCCGCGCCGCTCGTGGCCGCGCTCGACGCGGCCGAGCACCGCACGGCCGACAAGCGGGGAATGCACGTGAACCTCGCGGTCGGCTACGGCGGGCGCAAGGAGATCGTCGACGCGATGCGCTCCATCGTCGCCGCGCATCACGCCGACGGCGGCAGCCTCGACGACCTCGCCGACCGACTCACGCCCGACCTCATCGGCCAGCACCTCTACACCGGGGGGCAGCCGGACCCCGATCTCGTGATCCGCACCTCGGGCGAGCAGCGGCTCAGCGACTTCATGCTCTGGCAGGCCGCCCACAGCGAGTTCTACTTCGTCGAGGCCCTCGGGCCCGACCTCCGGCAGGTCGACTTCCTGCGCGCGATCCGCGACTACGCGAAACGCCACCGGCGCTTCGGCGGATGAGACCCGGCGTACGCCGTGCGCTCCGGTCTGCCAAGATATGGCTCGAAGAAGGGGGCATGAATGGGCATCGACGCATTCGTCGACGGGTTCGCTGAGGAACCGGGATATCTCGACTACGGCCGATTCGGTCCGCTCTCACGGGTCGCGGCCGAGGAGAGCAACGCCCTCACGCACGTGCTCGAGCGCTCGCGGCACGGCAGTTCGTCGGTGTTCCACGAGCAGGACGCCCGGGTGCGCGAAGCGGCATCCGCCCTCACCGGGTTCCCGGCCGACCAGGTCGTGTTCACGCCGAACACGACCTCGGGCCTGTTGCATGCGCTGTTCGGCCTCACGGGCGGCGTGCTGCTGTCGGCCGACGAGTTCCCGAGCCTCCCGATCGCCGCCGTTCGCGCCCAGGAGGCGCTGAACGTCGTGCAGCCGGTGTGGCTCGAGACCGACCACGGCAAGGTCACCCCCGGGCAGATCCGCGACCAGCTCGAGCAGGGTGTCGGCGCCGTCGCCGTGAGCCTCGTCGACGCGCGCACCGGCTACCTCTGCGACATCGAGGGCATCCGCCAGGTCATCGGCGATCGGCTGCTCATCGTCGACGCCATCCAGGGCTTCGGCGTCGTCGACGCCCCGTGGCAGGCCGCCGACGTCGTGGTCACCGGCGGGCAGAAGTGGTGCCGCGCCGGATGGGGCACCGGCTTCCTCGCGATGTCCGACCGCGCCATCGATCGACTCACCCCCGTGTTCTCCGGATACTCGGCCACCGAAGAAGCCGAGCCGTGGGGCTTCGTGCCGCCGCCGGCCCCCGGCGCGAAGGCGTTCCGCGTGTCGAACCCCGACCCGATCGCCCAGGCCCGCTTCGCCGCTGCCATGGAGGAGCTCGCCGAGGTCGGCGTCGAGAACGTCAACGCGGCCGTGGCCGAGAACGTCAGTCGCGTCATCGACCTCGCCGACGAGTTCGCGATCGCGGTCGTCTCCTCGCGCAACGAGCAGGAGCGCGCGGGCATCGTCGTGCTCGAGCCGCCGGCCGACCAGCTCTCGGTGCTCACGGCGTCGCTGCACAACCACGGCGTCACGGCCACGACGAGGCTCGGTCAGGTGCGACTCAGCGCCCACGCGGGAACGGATGCCGAGACGCTCGACATGCTGCGTTCCGCGTTCGTGTCGTACGGGTCGGCCGCGACCTACTGAGGCGGCTCCGCGGGGGTCGCCGCGGCATCCGCTCGCCCGATTGTGAACTCTGCGTGACATGCGCGGATTTCGCCGCGTGTCGCTGACGGCGTTTCGGCACGTCGGACGTAGCGTCGCACACATCGGGCAAGGTGCCCGAACGAGTCGGCTCGTGAAGCGCTCGTGTAGGAGGATTCGCCGGCCGGCGCGAGAGCCGAGCGGAAACGCTCGGGGCAGGAGCGGTCGTGGCCTCACTCGAAACCTCCAAGTCCGACGCAACGTCCACCGGTCGCGAACAGCGTCCGGACGAAGCCTCGCCCAGCGGCGTCGCACAGGACGAGCGCACCTACGTGTTGGACACCTCGGTTCTGCTCTCGGACCCGAAGGCGCTGTTCCGGTTCGCCGAGCATTCGGTCGTGCTGCCGGTGATCGTCATCACGGAGCTCGAGGCCAAGCGCAACGACCCCGAGATCGGGTACTTCGCGCGCCAGGCGCTGCGGATCCTCGATGAACTGCGCATCGAGCACGAGCGGCTGGACTTCCCGATCCCGGTCGGCGACGGCGGCTCGCTGCGCGTCGAGCTGAACCACTCGAGCATGTCCGTGCTCCCGAGCGGACTGCAGCTGAACGACAACGACACGCGCATCCTCGCCTGCGCCGCGAACCTCGCGAACGACGGCATCGCGGTGACCGTGGTCTCCAAGGACCTGCCGCTTCGCGTCAAGGCCGCCTCGATCGGCCTCGACGCCCAGGAGTACCGCGCCGAACTGGCGCTCGACTCCGGCTGGACCGGCATGAGCGAGGTCACGCTCGGTTCCAACGACATGGCCAAGCTCTACGAGCACGAGCATCTCTCGATCACCGAGGTGGAAGGGGTGCCGGTGAACACCGGGCTCGTGATCCACTCCGATCGGGGCTCGGCGCTCGCCCGGGTCGTGGGGGAGCGCGAGGTGCGACTCGTGCGCGGCGACCGCGACGTGTTCGGCCTGCATGGCCGTTCGGCCGAGCAGCGACTCGCGATCGACCTGCTGCTCGACCCCGAGATCGGGATCCTCTCGCTCGGCGGTCGCGCCGGCACCGGCAAGTCGGCGCTCGCGCTCTGCGCCGGCCTCGAGGCGGTGCTCGAGCGGCAGCAGCACAAGAAGATCATGGTCTTCCGTCCGCTGTACGCGGTCGGCGGCCAGGAGCTCGGCTACCTTCCCGGCGACCAGGGCGAGAAGATGAACCCGTGGGGCCAGGCGGTCTTCGACACGCTCGGCTCGGTCGTCTCCGACAACGTGCTCGACGAGGTGGTGGATCGCGGCATCCTCGAGGTGCTGCCGCTCACGCACATCCGCGGACGCTCCCTGCACGACGCCTTCGTGATCGTCGACGAGGCCCAGTCGCTCGAGCGCAACGTGCTGCTCACCGTGCTCTCACGCATCGGGCAGAACTCCCGGGTGGTGCTCACCCACGACGTCGCCCAGCGCGACAACCTGCGCGTCGGCCGCCACGACGGCGTCGCCTCGGTCATCGAGACGCTGAAGGGACATCCGCTCTTCGCGCACATCACGCTGACGCGCTCGGAGCGCTCGGCCATCGCGGCCCTCGTCTCGGAGATGCTCGACGGGGCGGAGCTCGCCTAGGGCTGCGAACGCCCGTCAGGCATTCGCGCGCTGATCAGGACGGATGTCGGGCATCCGTCCTGATCCGGCGTCGAACTCCTGATTCGGCGTCATCCTCGGAACGACCGACGTGCCCCGATCCGTCGCCGACCCTGCAGAGAGCCAGGGCTGTGGAGCGGATGTCGGTGCGCGGGCGTCAGCCGTAGATCTTCTCGGCGTACGACGGGCCGTAGTACTCCTCGAGCGTCTCCACGGAGTCGTCGGGCCGCTCGAGGGCGTGCGCGATGACGGCACGGCGAGGCGCGGCATCCGGATTCCAGTCTTCGGCCTGCCAGGCCCTCGATCGCAGGAACGCCTTGGAGCAGTGGTAGAAGACCTCGTCGACCGCGACCTCGACGACGAGGCTGGGCACGTGGCCGCGCACCCGCATGCGCTCGGCGTACGGCACGTCGCGGAGCAGCCGGGCGCGGCCGTTGACGCGGAGCGTGTCGCCGCGGCCGGGGATCACGAAGATCAGGCCGACGTTCGGGTTCTCGAGCAGGTTGTGGAACCCGTCGGCCCGTCGGTTGCCCGGACGCTCGGGGAGGGCGATCGTGTGCTCGTCGAGCACCAGGGCGAAGCCGGCCGGGTCGCCCTTCGGCGAGACGTCTTGGGCGCCGGCGGCATCCGCCGTCGCGATGAAGCACAGCGGCGACGCCGCGAGCCACTGCCGGTCGATCTCGTGCAGGCGGTCGCGCGACTTGTCGCGGGCGGCGGGCAGCGGGTGGCCGACGATCTGCTCGAGCTCTGCGACGGTCGTGACGGGGGTGCCTCCGTGATCCATGCCTTCAACCTACGCCTGTGCGGGATGCCGCGGCGCACCGGCGCCGGGTCGCGCCGCCGGAACGGTGGCGGCGACCTCGCTGAGGCCCACGGCACGACGCCGAACGCCCGCCGCACGGGATGCGACGGGCGTTCGATCTGGTGCGGCGGGTGCCGCGCGGACTACTTCGCCTGCGGCGGACGCGTCATCGACAGCAGGTCGAGCGCGGTGTCGAGCTGCGCTTCGGTGAGGTCGCCTCGCTCGACGTAGCCGAGCTCGATGACGGCCTCGCGAACCGTGACGCCCTGCTTGACCGAGTGCTTCGCGATCTTCGCCGCGGCCTCGTAGCCGATGAGCTTGTTGAGTGGCGTGACGATCGAGGGCGACATGCCGGCGAGGGCCGTGAGTCGCTCGAGGTTGGCCTCGAGCCCGTCGACGGTCTTGTCGGCGAGCACGCGCGACGCGTTCGACAGCAGGCGGATCGACTCGAGCAGCGCGGTGCCCATGACGGGGATCTGCACGTTGAGCTCGAACGAGCCGGAGGCGCCGGCCCACGCGACCGTCGCGTCGTTGCCGATGACGCGCGCGGCGACCATGAGCACCGCCTCGGGGATCACGGGGTTGACCTTGCCCGGCATGATCGACGAGCCGGGCTGCAGGTCGGGGATGTGCAGTTCGCCGAGACCCGTGTTCGGGCCGGAGCCCATCCACCGGATGTCGTTGCAGATCTTCGTGAGGCTGACGGCGATCGTGCGCAGCGCGCCCGAGGCGTCGACGAGGCCGTCGCGGTTGGCCTGCGCCTCGAAGTGGTCGGCCGCCTCGGTGATCGGCAGCTCGGTCTCGCGCTGCAGGATCTCGATGACGAGCTGCGGGAAGCCGGCGGGCGTGTTGATGCCGGTGCCGACGGCGGTGCCGCCGAGCGGGACCTCCGCGACGCGGGGGAGCGCGGTGCGCACGCGCTCGATGCCGAGACGGATCTGGCGTGCGTAGCCCCCGAACTCCTGGCCGAGCGTCACGGGCGTGGCGTCCATGAGGTGCGTGCGGCCCGACTTGACGACCTCGGCCCATGCCTCGGCCTTGGCTTCGAGGGCCACGGCGAGGTGGTCGAGCGCGGGGATCAGGTCGTCGATGAGTGCTGCGGTGACGGCGATGTGCACCGAGGTCGGGAACACGTCGTTCGAGGACTGCGACGCGTTGACGTGGTCGTTCGGATGCACCTCTGCACCGAGCTTCTGCGTCGCGACGGTCGCGAGGACCTCGTTCATGTTCATGTTCGACGACGTGCCCGACCCGGTCTGGTACGTGTCGACCGGGAAGTGCTCGACGAAGCCGTGCGTGCCGGCGATGACCTCGTCGGCGGCCGCGACGATGGCGTCGGCGATGGCGCCGTCGAGCACGCCGAGCTGGGCGTTGGCCTGCGCGGCGGCCTTCTTGATGCGCGCGAGCGCGGCGATCTGCGCCGGCTCGAGGCCCTTGCCCGAGATCGGGAAGTTCTCGACGGCGCGCTGCGTCTGCGCACGGTACAGGGCGGTGGCGGGGACCCGCACCTCACCCATGGTGTCGTGTTCGATGCGGTAGTCGGCGGTGTTGTCGACCAAGGTGATTCCTTCCGGTTCGCGTGCCCGTGGATCTCGTGCAGCGGGCGGGGTGTTCGTGGCGGATGCCCCTGGCGGGCGTCAGATGTGACCGACGACGACGTCGGTGTCGACCAGTCCCTGGGAGAGGCGGTAGTTCGCGCCCACGATGGCCAGCGTACCCGCTGCGATCGCGTCGCTGATCATCTCGGACTCCTCGAGCAGGCGCGACACGGTCGCGCGCAGGTGCTCGCGCCCGACGTAGCCCGCATCGACCTTCGCGTCGTCGATCGGCGCCTCGGGGTCGCCGCCGGCGACGCGTCGGACCGAGGGGATGATGCTGGCGATGAGCCCGGCGATGTGCGCGGGCAGCGGCTCGGCGTCGGCGGTCTGCGAGGTGATCGCCGCCTTGACCGCTCCGCAGGCGTCGTGGCCGAGCACGACGATGAGCGGCACGTTCAGCACGCCGACCGCGTACTCGAGCGAGCCGACGACCGACGAGGAGATCACCTGGCCGGCGTTGCGCACGACGAACGCGTCGCCGAGGCCGACGTCGAAGATGATCTCGGCCGCGAGCCGGGAGTCGCTGCAACCGAAGATGGCGACGAGCGGGCGCTGGCCCTCGGTGAGCGACGAGCGGCGCTCGACGTCTTGCCGGGGGTGCTGGGGTTCGCCCGAGACGAAGCGCTCGTTGCCGCGGCGCAGTTCACGCCAGGTCTCGGCCGGAGAGGTGGGGCGGGCGGGAGATTCGGTCACTGCGGCTCCTCGTGAAGATGCGGGCGGTGCTCAGGGTGCGGTGCAGGTGTTGCGAGTGCTGCGGACGTTGCTCGTGTTGCGCGCGGTGCCCGATGCAGCCGTGCGCGTGCCGCGTGCCGGGGTGCCGCCGATCACTGCTGCGCCTGCACGGTGTCGGCGATGGCGGAGGCCAGGGTCGCGAATTCGGCGTCGGTCGCGGTGCCGACGAGCACGAAGACCGTGCTGCCCGCCTCGGTCGTGAGCCCGTAGCGGGCGTTGCCGAGGTCGTCGCTCGAGTCGCGGTTGTCGTAGACGGTCCAGTCGACGCCGTCGATCTGCACGGTGCCGGTCGCGAGGGTGCGCGCCAGCAGGTCGGCGGACCAGGTGGCGTTCGCGTCGAGGCCCTGGGAAAGGCCGATGAACTCGCCGCTCGGCGTGAGGTAGCCGGTGTACCAGGCGGTGATGCCGTCGGTCTGGCTGCGACGCAGTTCTGCGGCGTTCGCGCTCCAGCCCTCTGGCAGGTCGGGCACGGCGAGCGGTTCTTCGCTGCCGGCCTGCGCCTGCTCGGCGATCGCCGCGACATCGACGTCGGCGTGCATCGGCTCGTCGCTGCGCGGCACCGCGAGCACGATCACGAGCACGACGGCGAGGCTCGCGAGCAGGGCGTAGACGAGGTTGCGGGTGGTCTTGCGCTCGCGATATTCGCGCGAGTTCTTCGCCTTACGGGCGGCGGTCTCTTCTGGGGTCTCCGGCCGCCCGAGTTCGGCGACGACGCGCCCCTGTGCCGGCTCGGCCATCAGAGCGAACCCTCGTCGGATGCCGCGGCACGGCCGCTCGCGCCGCTCGCCGCAGCGGTGCGCGCCGCGTCGAGCCTGGCCTTCGCGCCGACGAGCCATTCTTCGCAGCGCGCGGCGAGCGCCTCGCCGCGTTCCCAGAGGGCGAGGGAGTGCTCGAGGGTCGCCGAGCCCTGCTCGAGCTCGGAGACGACCTGCACGAGTTCGTCGCGCGCCTGCTCGTAGCTCAGCTCGGAGACATCCGTGGTGGGGGGCATGGCCGCCATTCTATTCGGCGCCGCTGACAGGTTCGTCGGCCGCAGACCCGGTGGGTGACGACGGCGCGAGCGCGTCGCCGATCGCGTGCCCTGGCGCGTGCGGCGTGGCTCCCGCGTCGAGGGGGCCGAGCGACTCGGCGCCGATCGTGCCCGCGGCGAGGGTGATGGTGAGGCCGGTGCCGGCCGGTGCGCCCGCCGCATCGTGCACGACGTGCCCGTCGGGGCCCTGCACGATCGCGTAGCCGCGGTCGAGGGTCGCCTGCGGCGAGAGCGCGCGGAGGTGCCCGCGCAGCTCGCCGATGCGCGAGGTCTGCCGCTCGATGTGGCGGTCGACGAGCTCGGACCCGCGGGCCACCCACCGCGTGAGCTCTTCAGCGCGGCGGTCGACGATCCACGCGCCGTCGGCCAGCACCGGGCGCATGCGGAGGTGCCCGATGCGGTCGATCTCGCGGGTCAGGATCGACGAGAGGCGCATGCCGAGACGCGCGCGCACCTGATCGACCCTGGCGAGCTCCTCGCCGACGTCGGGGATGACGCGCTTCGCGGCATCGGTCGGGGTGGAGGCCCGGAGGTCGGCGACCTCGTCGAGGAGCGGCCGATCGGCCTCGTGACCGATCGCCGACACGATCGGAGTGGTGGCCTCGGCCGCCGCGCGCACGACGCGCTCGTCGCTGAACCCGAGCAGGTTCTGGAAGTCGCCGCCGCCGCGGGCGATGATGATGACCTCGACCTCTGGGTCGGCGTCGAGCCGCCTGATCGCCGCGGCCACCTCGGTCGGCGTGCGGTCGCCCTGCACGGTCGCGTGGATCGTGCGGAACTCGACGGCCGGCCAGCGCAGGCGTGCGTTGCGCAGCACGTCTTTCTCGGCGTCGCTGTCGCGACCGGTGATGAGGCCGACCACGCCGGGCAGGAACGGCAGCGGTCGCTTGCGGGATGCCGCGAACAGGCCCTCTGCAGCGAGGGTCGCGCGCAGGCGCTCGAGGCGTTCGAGCAGGTCGCCGAGGCCGACGTGCTTCATGTCGTACACCTGGAACGAGAGCGACCCGCCCTTGACCCACCACGTGGGCTTGACGAGCAGCACGGCGTGATCGCCCTGCTTGAACTGCTCGGTGAGCTTCGCCCGCACCGACGACCACATCGTGAACGAGATCGTCGCGTCGGCCTCGAGGTCCTTCAGCTTGCCGTAGACGTTGCCGCCGGAGCCGCCCCACTGGGTGATCTCGCCCTCGACCCAGACCATGCCGAGCCGTTCGATCCAGTCCTTGAGCTTGCCCGACAGGGTCGAGACCGGCCACGGGGCATCACGGGTCGCCGTGGCATCCGTCATCGTGTTCTCTCCCTGGGTTCGTGCGGCGTACGTGCGGGCGGTACCGGCGGCCTTCGCGTGCACGGGAATGCCGTGGTCGGCGGGCGCCCAGCCGGCCCCGCGTAGGATGGGAACGTGACGACCACCACCCCGAAAATCGGCCTCGGCATGCCCCGCGTGCCCGGCCTGCGCGGCCGGCTCAAGGATATCCCCGTCCTCGGACACAAGCGCGTGCTCCTCGCTGCCCCCCGCGGATACTGCGCCGGCGTCGACCGCGCCGTGATCGCGGTCGAGAAGGCCCTCGAGCACTACGGTGCCCCCGTGTACGTGCGCAAGCAGATCGTGCACAACATCCACGTGGTCACCGAGCTCGAGGCCAAGGGCGCGATCTTCGTCGAGGAGGTCGACGAGGTGCCCGAGGGCGCCCACATCGTCTTCAGCGCCCACGGCGTCTCGCCGGCGGTCGTGAACGCGGCCTCCGACCGCGGCCTGCACGCGATCGACGCGACCTGCCCGCTCGTGACCAAGGTGCACCGCGAGGCCGTGCGATTCGCCCGCGACGACTTCGAGATCCTGCTCATCGGCCACGAGGGCCACGAAGAGGTCGAGGGCACTGCGGGCGAGGCGCCCGACCACGTCACCATCGTGAACAGCCCCGACGACGTGCCGAACATCGACGTGCGCGACCCCGACAAGGTCGTGTGGCTCTCGCAGACCACGCTCTCGGTCGACGAGACCATGGAGACCGTGCGCCGCCTGCGCGAGCGGTTCCCGAACCTCGCCGACCCGCCCAGCGACGACATCTGCTACGCCACGCAGAACCGCCAGGTCGCGATCAAGAAGGTCGCGCAGGATGCCGAGCTCGTGATCGTCGTCGGCTCGGCGAACTCCTCGAACAGCGTGCGCCTCGTCGAGGTCGCCCTCGAGTACGGCGCCAAGGCCGCCTACCGGGTCGACTACGCGAGCGAGGTCAAGCAGGAGTGGCTCGACGGCGTCGCCACGGTCGGCGTGACCAGCGGGGCATCCGTTCCAGAGGAGCTCGTGCACGAACTGCTCGAGGCGCTGGCCGACGCCGGGTACGGCGACGTCAGCGAGGTGAAGACCGCCGAGGAGGACCTCATGTTCTCGCTCCCGAAGGAGCTGCGGCGCGACCTCGCCGGCAACCGTGAGGAGCGGGCGCTCGGCGGCCGCACCCGCACCACCTCGCAGGCCTGACCCCAGCACACCGACGCCCGCGGCAGACCAGGTCTGCCGCGGGCGTCGTGCTGTCGCGAGGTGTGCGGTCTCGAGCGGCCTAGACGCTCGTCGTGCTGAGCGAGGCGAGGAAGTCGGGGTCGCTCGCGAACACGAGCATGCCGATGATCGTCACGACGATGAGCGCGACGACGCCGGCCACGACCGGGATCCACCACGAGAGGCGGCCGGCGCGCAGGCGCGCCCGCGACCAGACGAGGGCGCCGATCCAGAGCAGGATCTGCAGCACGACCCCGGTCGCGAGGATCGTGGGCACGGCGGGGCCCGGCGTGAACGAGGTCGGCCCGTCGATGCCGAGCATCGAGGACGAGAGCTTGGCGGACTCGAGGGCGGTCGCCGGCAGCTGCAGGATCGCGAGGATGTTGTAGATCGCGCCGAACACGCCGAAGACGAGCAGCGCGATGGTCCAGAGGCGGTCCTTCGGCACGGCGCGTGCGGTCGGCTGCCCGACCTCTGCGGCCGTGGCGGGGGCGACGGCGGATGCCGCGGACGGCCCGGTCGCCTCGGCGTCGGCCGCGGCATCCGGAACCGCCTTCGGGTCGACCGGCGGCTGCCAGGTCCACCCCTCCGGCGCGTACTCGCCGTACTGCGGACGAGGCCGCTCGTCACGCGGGGGAGTCGGCGCGGGCGAATCCTGCCCTGCGGCTCCGGTCGTGCGAGCGGCCTCGTCCTTCGTCATGTGGATGCGCCCTATGCCGAGATCGAGTTGCCGGCGGAGCCGAGCTGGCGGGTCGACTCGACGACGCGAGCGGCCATGGCGGTCTCGGCGACCTTGCCCCAGGCGCGCGGGTCGTAGAGCTTCTTGTTGCCGACGCCGCCGTCGACCTTGAGCACGCCGTCGTAGTTCTTGAACATGTAGTCGGCGATGGCACGCGTGTAGGCGTACTGCGTGTCGGTGTCGATGTTCATCTTCACGACGCCGTTGGCCACGGCCTCGGCGATCTCCGCGTCGGTCGAGCCCGAGCCGCCGTGGAAGACGAGGTCGAGCGGCTTCGGGCCGGTGCCGTACTTCGCCTGCAGGCCGTCCTGGATGTCCTTGAGCAGCGACGGGCGCAGCTTGACGTTGCCCGGGGCGTAGACGCCGTGCACGTTGCCGAAGGTGAGGGCGGCCATGTAGCGACCCTGCTCGCCGAGGCCGAGCGCCTCGACCGTGGAGATCGCGTCGTCGAGCGTCGTGTAGAGCGCCTCGTTGGAGCCCTCGTGCTTCACGCCGTCCTCTTCGCCGCCGACGACGCCGATCTCGACCTCGAGGATCGCGTTGATCGCCTTCATGCGGGGGAGGATCTGCTGGGCGATCTCGAGGTTCTCGGCGAGCGGCACGGCCGAGCCGTCCCACATGTGCGACTGGAAGATCGGGTTGCCGCCGGCCTTCACGGCCTCCTCGGATGCGGCGAGCAGCGGGAACACGAAGTCCTCGAGCGCGGGCTTCGGGCAGTGGTCGGTGTGCAGCGCGACCGTGACGGGGTAGCTCTTGGCGATCTCGTGCGCGGCGGCGGCGAAGGCGAGGGCGCCCGTGGCGCGGGCCTTGACGGTGTGGCCGGCGAAGTAGTCCGCACCACCAGTGGTGACCTGGATGATGCCGTCGGAGCCGGCCTCGGTGAGGCCCTGCAGCACCGCGTTGAGGGTCTGCGTCGACGAGACGTTGAACGCCGGGAAGGCGAAGGCCTTCGCCTTGGCGGTGTCGAGCATCTGTGCGTACTGCTCGGGGGTGGCGATGGGCATGGCGCTCCTTCGGAAGGCAACAGGATTCACTGCAGAGTCTACCGAGGTCGCGAGGAGTGCTCACGTGCGTTGCGGGGCGTGCGGATGCCGCGGCTGGGCGATGATGGGACGATGCCCCCGTATCCGGCCGCCGCGCCCGAAGATCCGCAGTCCGCGAACCGAGCGGATGCCGCGGCATGGGCGCTCGACACGGCCCTCCGCGCCGCACTGCTCGACGCCGTGCGGGCCGCTGCGACGGCGGCTCGCCCGCTCGTGGGCGGCGGTGACGGCGATGCGGTCGACGCGGCGGCCGTCGATGCGTTGCGCGTCGCGCTCGCGGGCGTGCCGGCCGACATCCGCGTGGTCTCCGGCGAGGGCGAGAAGGACGACGCGCCCATGCTGAGCCCGGGCGAGCGGTTCGGCACGGGCGCGGGACCGGTGCTCGACCTCGTCGTCGACCCCGTCGACGGCACGCGGCTCGCGGCCTCCGGGCGCGCGGGGGCGATGGCGATCCTCGCGGTCGCGCCGCGGGGGTCGTTCGCCGACCCCGGGCCTGCCTTCTACCTGGACAAGCTCGTGCACGCGCGACCTCGCGGCGGCGCGGACGCGGGGCTCGGGCTCGACCTCTCGGTCGGCGAGAACCTCGAGCGGCTCGCCGCCGCGCACGGCCGCTCCGTTTCGTCGCTGCGGGTCGCCGTGCAGGCGCGCCCGCGCAACGCGGCCGTCGCCGACGCCGTGCACGCGGCCGGAGCGACCCTGCACGCGTTCGAGCACGGCGACATCGAGCGGGTCGCGCACGCCGCCGCAGCCGAAGGCGACCTCGACCTGCTGCTCGGCATCGGCGGTGCGCCGGAGGGCCTGCTCGAGGCGGCGCTCGTGCGTGCGCACGGCGGCGTGATGCTCGCCCGCTTCGCCCCGCAGTCCGCTGCCGAGACCGCGCGCATCGACGCGTTCACCGCCGCACTCGAGCCGGCCGCCGTCGAACGCGGATTCGTCGCGGCGGATGGTCTGGCGCTCGATGGGCTGTGCGCGGCATCCGCCCTCGTCGTGATCGCCCCGGTGACGGCCTGCGGCCTCGCGCCCGCCCGCGCGTCGCTCGTGCTCGTCGACGACACCTCGCCGGGCGGCCTGGTGACCGCTGCGTTGCCCGTCGGTTAAGAAACGGCGTTCTTTCTGCTCGGGTCGTCCCGAAAACCGTCGTTTCCGTAACCCTGCTGCCTAGTCTGGAACTCGAGCGCGTACGGAGCCGACAGCCCGACATGGGCCGCTCGGACCGGTCGCACCGACACCGGAGGACCACTCGATGATGATGAGCACCGACGCCGACAGCCCCTACCTGCACCCCGATCGCAACATCGCGCTCGAACTCGTGCGGGCGACCGAGGCCGCGGCGATCCGCTCCTACCCGTGGATCGGCAAGGGCGACAAGCTCGGTGCCGACGGCGCCGCGGTCGACGCCATGCGCGCGTTCCTCGGCACGGTGGACTTCGACGGCGTCGTCGTGATCGGCGAGGGCGAGAAGGACGCGGCCCCGATGCTCTTCAACGGCGAGCGGGTCGGCACCGGGCGCGGCCCGGCGTGCGACATCGCCGTCGACCCGATCGACGGCACGTCGCTCACGGCCGCCGGCCGGCACAACGCGCTCTCGGTCATCGCGGTCGCCGACCGCGGCACGATGCTCGACGCCTCGACGGTGTTCTACATGGACAAGATCGTGACGGATGCCACGGGCATCGGCGTCGTCGACATCCGCAGGCCGATCGGCGAGAACCTCCGTGCGCTCGCGGCTGCCAAGGGCAAGGACGTCAGCGAGCTGCGCGTCGCCGTGCTGAACCGCGATCGCCACGAGCAGCTCATCGCCGACATCCGCGAGGCCGGTGCCGGAACACGCCTGATGAGCGACGGCGACGTCGCCGGCGGCATCAACGCCGCGCGCTACGAGTCGCGCATCGACATGTGCGTCGGCATCGGCGGCAGCCCCGAGGGCATCACCACCGCGTGCGCGATCAAGGCGCTCGGCGGATTCATGCAGGGCGTGCTCGCCCCGAAGGACGACGCCGAGCGTGCACGCGGCGAGGCCGCCGGGCTCGACTGCGACCGGGTGTACGAGCTCGACGACCTCGTGCGCGGCGACAACACCTTCTTCGTCGCCACCGGCGTGACCGACGGCGAGCTGCTCGAGGGCGTGCGCAAGAAGGGCCCCATCGTGCGCACCGAGTCGATCGTGCTGCGCGGCAAGTCGGGCACGATCCGCCGCATCGTCGCCGACCACCTCGTCGAGAAGTGGCTGGTCGACGCCGACCGATGACCGTCGAACGCTCGCGGGCGTCGGCGGCTCATCCCAGAATGGGACGGTGACCGACCGCCGGAGACTGCCGCGCGCCCTGCGCCCGTTCGGCATCGTGCAGTACCGCCTGCTCGCGCTCGCCCTCGCGGCGTCGCTGCTGTCGGCGGGCGCCTGGCTCGTCGCGGCCGTCTGGCAGGTCGTCGAGCTCGGCGGAACCCCCGTCGACCTCTCGTTCGTCGCCGTCGGGTCGAGCCTCGGGCTCGTGCTCGCCGTGCTCATCGGCGGCGTCGCGGCCGACCGCATTCCGCAGCGACGCATCCTCATCGTCGTCGAGATCGTGCGCGCCCTGGCCTTCGCCGTCGCCGCGGTGCTCGCCGCGACGGGCGTGATCGAGGTCTGGCACATCGCCGTCGTCTCGTTCGTGCTGGGCCTGGCCGACGGGTTCTTCTACCCTGCCTACTCTGCCTGGCTGCCCGCGATCCTGCCCGGCTCGCAGCTGCTCGCCGCGAACGGCATCGAGGGCGTGCTGCGCCCGGCCGTGATGCAGGCCGCCGGCCCGGCGCTCGCGAGCGCGTTCATCGCCGTGCAGGGGCCGTGGCTGGCGTTCGCCGCCGTCGCCGCCATGCAGGTCGTCGCCGTCGTGGTGCTCGCAGTGATGCGCGAGACCCCGGTGCGGCGCGACCCGAACGAGATCGGGCGTCACCCGGTTCGGCAGTCGTTCATCGACCTGCGCGACGGCTTCGCCTACCTCGTGCGCACGAAGTGGCTGCTCGCCACCCTCGTCTTCTCGATCATCCTCGTGTTCATCATCATGGGGCCGATCGAGGTGCTGCTGCCGTTCGCCGTGAAGGACCAGACCGGCGGGGGAGCCGGCGCGTTCGCGCTCGCGCTGGCCGCATTCGGCGTCGGCGGGGCCGTCGGGTCGCTCTCGGTCGCATCGTTCCGCCTGCCGCGGCGCTACCTGACGCTCATGATCCTCGCGTGGGGCGTCGGATGCCTCCCGCTCGCGGTCATCGGGTACACCTCGCAGCTCTGGGTGATGGTGATCGCCCTGTTCCTGGTCGGAGTGCTCTTCGACGGCGCGCAGGTCGTCTGGGGAACCCTGCTGCAGCGCCGGGTGCCGCCCTCGATGCTCGGGCGCGTGTCGAGCCTCGACTTCTTCGTGTCGCTCGCGCTGATGCCGGTCTCGATGGCCGTCGCGGGCCCCGTCGGCGAGGCCATCGGGCTCGCGCCGGCGTTCCTCATCGCCGGGCTCGTGCCGCCGTTCATCGCGTTCGCGACGCTCGCCATCGCACGACTCGGCAAGGACGAGCTCGCGCATCCGCTGGACTCCGCGCCGCCGACCGACGCCGTGGGCGTCGTCACCGGTGCCGAGGCGGCGGGCGGGTTCGCACCTCCGGCCGACGAACCGCATCCGATCGCCGGGCGCGACGACCCGCTCCGCGACTGACCTGCCGGCGCGACCCCTCGACGCGCGCCTGCCGGGTGTGCGAGGGTGGGCGCGAACAACGCGAACAACGCGAACAACGCGAACAAGGGAGATCCGATGGTGGACATCAGCGACGCGTTCCCGGGCTTCAGCGTGGATGACGTCGGCGCGGCCCGAGCGTTCTACGGCGACGTGCTCGGACTGCCCGTCGAGGAGTCGATGGGAGGGCTGCGGCTGACCCTCCCGTCGGGGCAGGGCGTCTTCGTCTACCCGAAGGACACGCACGAGCCGGCGTCGTTCACGATCCTGAACTTCGAGGTCGCCGATCTCGGGCGCACCGTCGACGAGCTGAACGCCGCAGGCGTCGTCACGAAGATCTACACCGACCCGCACTCGTTCGGCACCGACGAGCGGGGCATCGCGTGGGGGTCGAAGACCGGTCAGGGGCCGGACATCTGCTGGTTCCGCGATCCTTCGGGCAACGTGCTCAGCCTCATCGCGCAGTGAGCCTCCGGCGCGCATCCTGAGCTGGTAGACCCGAGGCATGTTGGGGCAATCGCTGAATTCGCCGTGGGCGTCGAGCAGCGGCGTGTACACGCACACCTGGACGTACCAGGTGACGCATCCCGGGCGCACGATCGTCGAGGTCGCCCTGACCTCGGTCAACAGCGTCGATGACGACGACGGGACGTTCGCCCGGTTCGGCGTCTCGCAGGTCGTCAGCGACAGCGGGGTCGAGAACTTCGGCGACGACGGCCCGCCGGTCGTCGCCCGCGACGGCGTGACGAGCGTGAGCGTGCGGATGTTCGTGGTCAACTCGTTCGCGCGCGGTCGCGTCTCGCGGAACTTCTGGTGAGGGGACGAGGCGATGATCGACGAGACGGCGAGCAGCGAGCGGATCGAGACGCGCCAGCAGGTGAGTGTGCTCTACGACCCCGAGACCGGGCGAGCGGTGCGCGGCCACACCTTCGTCGGTGTCGACGACGAGCTGTCGGCGCCGGACGGCCGGGAGGCCCGTGAACGCGTGCTGCGCGAAGACGCGGGTGCAGGCCGGGTCTCGTCGCGGCTGCGGTTCGCAGACGCCTCGGCCGACCTTCGCATCGAGGCGCCGGCGGAGCTCGAGGTGATCGATGACGTCGTCGCGGTGCGCCCGGTGCGCCTGCGGCGGCGCAACCTCGATGCGGACGTGCTGCGCACGCTGCCCCCGCAGCGGCGCGACTGACCGATCAGACCTCGAGGCGACGCACCCGCGTCAGATCGAGCGGATCTCGGGATCGATGTCGGCGCTGAAGCTCGCCTCATCGGAGCCGAGGTCGAGTTCGGCGTCGGTCGTCGTCTCGGGCGATGCGCCGTCGCGTGCCCCAGCCTCGATGGCCGCCGCCTTTGAGGTGCCCGCCGAGGTGAACTCGTAGGCCGTCAGCTCGCGGGGACTCTCTTCGATGCCCTCGAGCTGGGCCAGCACCTTGGTCTCGTCGAGCGCCTTGAGCTTGCGGGCGGTCGGCATGACGCGGGTCTCGAGCGAGCCCACGAACGCGTTGTAGTCCTTGACGGTGCGCTCGATGGTGCGGCCGAGCTTCTCGATCTGGCCCGCGGTGACCGACAGGCGGGAGTAGAGCTCGCGGCTGAGGTCGAAGAGCGTCTTCGCCTCTTTGGTGAGCACGTCTTGCTGCCAGCTGAACGCGACGGTCTTCAGCACCGACCACAGGGTGACGGGGGAGGCGAGCGCCACGCGCTTCGAGAAGGCGTAGTCGAGCAGTGCGGGATCCGTCTCGAGCGCGCTCGAGACGAGCGACTCGCTCGGGATGAAGGCGATGACCATCTCGGGGGAGGCGCCGAGACCGGCCCAGTAGGTCTTGCCGCCGAGGGCGGTGATGTGGTCGCGTACGGCCTTGACGTGCTGCTTCATGAGCGCCTCGCGGCGAGCCGCCTCGGCGCCGACGGCGGTGAGGGGGATCTGGCTCGCCTCGAGGTAGGCGTTGAACGGCACCTTCGCATCGACGGCGATGTTCTTGCCGCCGGGGAGGTGGATGACCATGTCGGGGCGCCCGGCGCCTGAATCCGTGTTGATCGAGTGCTGGGTGTCGAAGTCGACGCGCTCGAGCAGGCCGGCGGCCTCGACGACGCTGCGCAGCTGGGTCTCGCCCCACACGCCGCGCGTGCTGTTCGAGCGAAGGGCGGAGGCCAGGGTCTCGGCGGTGGAGCGCAGGCGCTCCTCGTTCTCGGCGGCGATCTTGAGCTGCTGGCTGAGCTCGCCGTGCTGACGGTGCCGCTGGGTCTCGAGCTCGGTGACCTTGGCCTGCATCTCGGAGATCGTCTGCTTGACGGGCGCGAGCGCCTGCAGCACCTTGCTGTCGGCGGCCTCGCGCGCCTCGCGCTGCTGCTGCTCGGTGCGCTGGCGCTCGACGATCTCGCGGTACTGCGTGCGCGCCGACTCGATCTGCTCGCGCAGGCCGGCGGTCGTGGCCTGCACCGACGCGAGCTCGGCGCGGAGCTGCGCCTGGGCCTGCTGCTCTTCGGCGCGGATGCGCGCCTGCTCGGCCGAGCTGCCGGCCTGCAGGGCGGCGATCGCGGCCTGATGACGGGCCTCGACCAGCGCGGGGTCTTCGGCCGGGACGGCGCTGCTCGCGGCATCCGTCGCGCGCTTGGACGCGAGGAACCACGTGGCGAGCGCGCCGAGCGCGATGCCGACGACGAGGCCGATGACCAGCAGCAGGATCTCCATGCCGCCAAGTGTGGCAGCGGCCGCCGACATCGCCCGAGATACCGACCGGCGAGGCCCGATGAGGCTCGGAAGGTCGTGCGCCTACTGCAGTGCCATGGGGCCGTGCGTGGCCGCGCGCGTGGCGGTGGCGGCACGGCCGATCGCCCCGAACGGCACGCGCGTCACGTGGGCGAGCCGGTCGAGGTCGTCGACGTCGTGCCTGGCGGCGGCGTGCACCATGATCGCGGCGCAGGCCTCGGCATCCGCCAGCGCGTCGTGGTGCGAGAAGCCCTCGAAACCGGCGGCCATGGCCGCGACGGGCAGCCGGTACGACTCGAGGTGGTATGTCTTGCGCGCGACCTGCAGGCTGCAGAGGGAGCGGTGGTTCGGCACCTCGAGGCCGACCGCCTCGGTGGTCTGCGCGATCACGCGCATGTCGAACCCGGCATTGTGGGCGACGAGCACGTCGCCCCCGGCGAACTCGCGAAACACCGGCAGCAGCTCGGCCCAGCCCGCCTCGCGCTCGACCATGTCGCGCGTGATGCCGTGCACGCGCACGTTCCACTCCGAGAACTCGTCGTGGGGGAACGGCGGGCGGATGTAGCGGTGCAGGCGATCGACGACGACGCCGTCGCGCACCTTCACCAGTCCGATCGAACAGGCCGACGCACTCGACGGGTTGGCGGTCTCGAAGTCGATCGCGGTGAAGTCCACTGGCACGAGGGCATCGTGCCATGACCTGCCGACGGTTGACGGATGCCTCGCCGCGGGCGTGGAATGGGCGCCATGACCGAGACGCCCGAATCCGCTCCGCCGCTCGGCGATCCGGCCTCGCCGACGACGATCGAGGCGGCGCGGTCGTTCGGCGCCGCGGCATCCGTCTATCACCGGGCCAGGCCCGGCTACCCGACCACGGCCGTCGCGTGGCTCGTTGGCGACGCGGTCGACGTGCTCGACCTCGGTGCCGGAACGGGAAAGCTCACCGCGGCGCTCGTCGCCCTCGACCGCGACGTGATCGCCGTCGACCCGGTCGAGGAGATGCTCGACGAGCTGGAGCTCGCGGTCCCCGGCGTGCCGCGCATCCTGGGCACGGCCGAGGAGATCCCGCTCGAGGACGACACGTTCGACGCGGTCGTCGCCGGGCAGGCCTGGCACTGGTTCGAGCCGCATCGCGCGCTGCCCGAGATCGCCCGCGTGCTCCGGCCCGGCGGGGTGCTCGGCCTCGTGTGGAACAGCCGCGACCTCCGCGCCGACTGGCTGCGCGAGGCGGGCGAGATCATGCACGAGCGCCACGACGCGAGCGCCACGTTCGAGGCGTATGTGCGCATCGGCGCGCCGTTCGGCGAGGTCGAGGAGCACACGGTCGAGTGGACCGAGCGGATGTCGCGCGAGCGGTTCCTCGAGCTCGTGCGCTCGCGGAGCTACTACCTCACGGCATCGCCCGCCGAGCAGGAGGCCACGATCGGCGCGCTCGAGGTGCTGCTCGACACGCATCCCGATCTCGCGGGCGCCGTCGACCTGGCGGTGCCGTACCTCACGCGCTGCTTCCGCGCGCGGCTCGTAGCCTGAGCCGCGCGCGGAGGTGCGTCGGTCGCGTCAGCTGCGCACTGCCCTCCGGGCTCGGCGGGCGATGACGGATGCCGCGGCGCCGGCCGCGAGCAGCAGCAGCGCCGCCGTGGCCGCTCCGGTGCCGACGCCCGTCTCGGCGAGCTGCGGGCCGGCGTCGGACGCGACGGCCGCGTCTTCGGCGATGAGCGGGCTCTCGGTCGTCGCGACATCCGAGAGGCAGCGCTTCAGCTCGCTGGCCTTGACCCAGTTCGAGCCCTCGGCGACCGGGGTGCAGCCCTCGGCGAAGGCGATCTCGCGTTCGTTGGAGAGCATGCGGACGAGCGGGGTGTAGGCGGCACCGGTCGCGGGGTCGACGCCCTCGCGTGCGACGACGTCCCACTGCACGTTCGCGGCCATCGGCGTCACCTCGGCTCCGCGCCAGGGGTTGCCCGCGTAGTCGTAGACGTCGGCCGCGCTCTCTGGAGCCGCGACGTCGGGTGCGGCGACGGTCGATCCCGGCAGGCGCAGGATGGCCGCGAACGGCACGATCGTCTCGGCGTGCGCGAACCGGAAGGTCGCCGCCACGTCGCCGCCGGCGGCGCGGGCGTCGATCGCCGCGAAGAAGTCGTCGAGGAGCGGCTGCGCGATGCGGTAGGTCTCGTCGTGGCCGGCGAGGCTCGGCCCCTTCTCGTAGAAGTCCTCGGAGTCGAGCAGGTACGCGAACCACTCGGCGTCGGCCTCGTGCCCGATGAAGTACCGGTCGAAGTCGAAGGCATGCGGCGCGACGTTCTCGTCCTGCATGTCCACGGCGATGATGTAGAGGTTGTAGAGCGTCATGGCCGCGTCGACGGCGCTCTCGATCGACTTCTCGGGATCGCCGCACGCATCGGGGTCGACGGCCGGGTCGGCGCCGGGCGCACAGGCCACCGCACCCGTCTCGGTGCCGTCGGCCGTGTTGAACCACGTGTGCGCGTCGTCGGCGCCGATCTGCGCGATGAACTCGGGCGTGAAGATGCCCGACAGCAGCTCGTCGGCGACCTCGACCGAGCGCGGCAGGTCCTCGATGAAGTCCGTCGCCGCGGCGATCGTGCCGCCGTCGTCGGTCTGCTCCTCGAGGTACGCCTCGTACGCTTCGGCGACCCCTCGCTCCGGCGATCCCTCGGCCTTGTCGGTGCCGTCGGGGTTCTCGACCTTGTGGAAGTACAGACGTTCGGGGTGCGCGACGAGCGGCTGGTCGAGGGCGGGCACGGCGCCGCCCGCTGTGGCCGCGGCATCCGCGAAGCCCAGCAGGAAGTTCTCGCCCGACTCGGTCGCGCGCGCCTCTCCCGAGGTCTCGGCGACGATGCGGTCGCCGGCCGAAGCCGCTTCGGCGAAGAGCGCGGTGTTGCGCTCGTAGGCGCGCGCCGATGCCCTGGTGCTGCGTCGCCCCCTGGCCGGTGAGCATGCCGTAGCCGTTCTCGACGTTCGCGGCCGTGATCGCGTCGAGGTTCGCGATGAAGTCCGTGCCGATCTCGGGGGTGAGGAACCCGCCGTCGGCCGTGGCGGTCTCGGCCAGGCGGTGCAGCAGCGCGTCGTACTTGTAGCCCGAGAGGCCGCGCGACCCGTGCCGTGCGACCGACTCGGTCGCGATCGTCGTGTAGCCGGCGGGTGCGGGGGAGTACGCCGCGAGGTCGGCCGCACCGGGTGCGATGTAGGGCTGCTTGCTGCTGTAGAACCCCGCAGGCACGGGGACGTCGGATGCCGCGGCGGAGGCGGCGGCGACGCCCGGGCCCGCGAGCGCGACGGCGGCGAGGGCGCCGAGGGCGGCCGCTGCGAGCGACGGGCGCGCGGCGTGCGCGGCCCCTCGCCGACGGTGGTTGGGAAGCTGGCGGATCATGGGACCTCCGTGCGTAGGGATACGGGCCCCGAGGATCGGGCCTCGTCAGGAGTACCGGTGGCGGGTGAACGGCGACCGACGCGCGGGTGACCCGCCGGGGTCGATGCGGCCGGCGCCGCACGGAGATCGTCGGCGCCCGGTTCGGTCGCCGCTTGACCGCCACGCGACACAGGAGGATTCTTCTGCCATGAAGGTCCTGCTCGCCGTGTGGGACGGTGGGGGAGCGACCCCGCCGAACCTCGGCATCGCGCGCCTGCTCGTCGCACGCGGCCACGAGGTCGTCGTCCTCGGCGACCCGACCCTCGCCGACGCGATCGCCGACACCGGGGCCGTGCATCGAACCTGGCCGACCGCACCGCAGCGCAGGTCGACAGCCCTCGAAGACGACGTGCTGAAGGACTGGGAGTGCCGCACGCAGCTCGGTGCGCTGCTCCGGGTGCGCGATCGCCTCATGACCGGCCCCGCCGCCCGCTACGCCGCAGACGTCGTGGCTGCGCTCGACGCCGAGCCGTTCGACGCGGTACTCGTCGACGGCCTGCTCCTCGGCGCGCTCATCGGCGCGGAGGCGCGCGGCATCCCGACCGCGGTGCTCGTCGGGAGCGTGTACCTGCAGCCCTCGCGCGTGCGCCCGCCGTTCGGCCTCGGGCTCGCGCCCGCGCACAACGCGCTGGGCCGGGCGCGCGACCGCGCGGCGTACGCGCTCGTGACGGCGGCAGCCCGTGCCGGGATGGGCCCGGTCAACGCGGCCCGTGCCGAGCACGGCCTCGCGCCGGTCCGCAATCCCGGCGAGCAGTGGGATCATGCCGACCGCGTACTCGTGCTCACCGGCTCGGCGTTCGACGACCCGCCGCCCGACGCGCCCAACGTGCGCTACGTCGGGCCGGTGCTCGAGGACATCCCGGCCGACGGCCCGGGCCCGACGCTGCCGCCGGGCGATGCGCCCCTCGTCGTCGTCGGACTCTCGAGCTCCTACATGGCGCAGGCCGACCTGCTCACGAAGATCTCCCGGGCGCTCGCGTCGCTCCCCGTTCGCGCCGTGATCACCACCGGGCCCGCGATCGATCCGGCAGACGTTCCCGGCGCGAAGAACGTCGTCGTCGTGCGCGCCGCCGCCCACGCCGAGCTGATCCCGAAGGCCGCACTCGTGATCACCCACGCCGGGCACGGCACGCTCATCAAGGCGCTCGCCGCGGGCGTGCCGGTGCTCTGCATCCCGCTCGGCCGCGACCAGCCCGAGAACGCCGCCAGGGCGGCCCGCCACGGTGCGGCCATCGTGATCCCGGCGAAGTCGGATGCCGCCGCGATCGCGACGGCGGCGCTCGACCTGCTGCTCGAACCCTCGTACCGCGATGCCGCCGCAGCGCTCGGCGAGCGCATCCGCGTCGAGATCGAGTCCGGCGCGCTCCTCGCCGAGCTCGAAGGACTCACCTCGCTCGGGCACCGCCCGGCCTGACGGCGACACCCTCGAGGTGCGGCGCAGCGCGGCATCCGCTTCGGATGAGGCCGCAGGGCGACGCACCGGTACGATAGACCCCCGTGGCTCTCACTATCGGCATCGTCGGCCTGCCCAACGTCGGCAAGTCCACCCTCTTCAACGCCCTCACCAAGAACCAGGTGCTCGCGGCGAACTACCCGTTCGCGACGATCGAGCCCAACGTGGGCGTCGTGAACCTGCCCGACCCCCGCCTCGAGGTGCTCGCCGGCATCTTCGGCTCGGAGCGCATCCTGCCCGCCGCCGTGTCGTTCGTCGACATCGCCGGCATCGTGCGCGGCGCGTCGGAGGGCGAGGGCCTCGGCAACAAGTTCCTCGCCAACATCCGCGAGGCCGACGCCATCGCGCAGGTCGTGCGCGGCTTCGAGGACTCCGACGTCGTGCACGTCGACGGCAAAGTCGACCCCAAGTCCGACATGGAGACGATCAACACCGAGCTGATCCTCGCCGACCTCGAGACCCTCGAGCGCGCGATCCCGCGCTACGAGAAGGAGATCAAGGGCAAGAAGCTCGACCCCTCGGTGCTCGAGGCGGCGAAGGCCGCGCAGGAGGAACTGCAGAAGGGCACGCCGCTCTCCGCGGCATCCGTCGACCTCGCACCCGTGAAGGAGCTCGGCCTGCTCACCGCCAAGCCCTTCATCTACGTCTTCAACGTCGACGAGGCCGTGCTGACCGATGACGCGGCCAAGGCGTCGCTCGCCGCGCTGGTCGCCCCCGCCGAGGCCGTGTTCCTCGACGCCAAGATCGAGTCCGAGCTCATCGACCTCGACCCCGAGGATGCCGCGGAGCTGCTGGCCTCGACCGGTCAGGAGGAGTCCGGCCTCGACCAGCTCGCCCGCATCGGCTTCGACACGCTCGGCCTGCAGACCTACCTCACCGCCGGCCCCAAGGAGTCGCGCGCGTGGACGATCCACAAGGGCGACAAGGCGCCGCAGGCGGCCGGCGTGATCCACACCGACTTCGAGCGCGGCTTCATCAAGGCAGAGGTCATCTCGTTCGCCGACCTCGTCGAGACCGGCTCCGTGGCCGAGGCCCGAGCCAAGGGCAAGGCCCGCATGGAGGGCAAGGACTACGTCATGCAGGACGGCGACGTCGTGGAGTTCCGCTTCAACGTGTGATCCGTCGGCGGGTATCGACCCCGCTCGCACCTCTGTCGCCCCGACGAAGTCGAGCCGATGGCGGAAACGCGCGCGTGAGCGTGGAGTGGCGCAGAGAACGCTCCCGCACCGCGAGGCGGTGCGGGAGCGTTCCTGGACGACGTCGGCTGGGCGTCAGCGCTCGGTTCCATCGGTGTTCCGGTGCACCGTCGCGGGTCGAGGCTCACTGCCTTCCGCCGTCGTGCCCGTCGGGCGTCCGTCCGGCTCGGTCGTCGCGGGGGCGGAGGTCGGGACGGAGGAGCGGCCGTCGTCGAAGGCGGGGGCCGCGTGGCTGCCGTCGCGATGGGGCTGGACGGCCTCGGTGTCGGCTCCGGCAGCGGATGGCGCGGTCGGGCCGGCATCCGGGTCGACGTCGGGATCGACCTCGGCCGCGCGGCTGGCGTGCTGGTCCGCCTCCGCCTGGAGGGCGGTGGCGCGCTCGCCGCGTTCGGCGCTCTCACGAGCCAGCTGCTCTGCCTGCAGACGTGCGCGCTCGGCGTCGGCCTCGGCCTGTGCGGCGCTCGACTGCGCGGCGAGGCGATCGGCCTCGGCCTGCGAGGCAGCGGCCGCCTGTTCACGCGCATCGCGTGCGGTGTCCTCCGCCTTCTCGCGCAAGTCCGCTGCATGTCGGCGGTTCGCCTCGACCTTGGCCTCGGCTCGGCGACGGGACGTGGCGACAACCGCGATGACGATGATGATCGCGATCACGACGATCGCGACGACGATCCAGATCCAGATGCTCGAATCCATGGTGTGTTCCACCTTTCCGGGTAATCCGGCCATTCAACGCGCCGGGCCGCGGGGCGGCCAAGGGGTTGTGCTGCGGCGTGTCTTCTGCCACGGCCTCCGATCAGGGACGCACGGTCGCGGCAATCAGGCGGATGCCACCTGACCTCAGGCGGTCAGCGCGGCAAGGTCCTCGCGCCGGTCTGCAGCGTCGAGTGCGGCCGACGCGGCCCGTCGCCCCTCGGCGATGAGCCGGGACGCGTCGGACATCGTCCACTGCGCCATGCCCTCCATCTCGGGCTGGATGAGCACGACCGACGGGTCGTTCGCGAGCTCCTGGGTACGAGAAACGGTTCGCATCATGCGCACGTTCTCCCATTTCGCGTGCAGGCGCACCACGATCACTCGTGATGCGCCGAGTTCGCGGGTGGCGGCGACCGGCACGTTGTCGACCATGCCGCCGTCGGCCAGCAGCGCGCCGTCGCGGCGCACGGGGGCGAGGAGGCCGGGCACGGCGATCGTCGACTTGAGGGCCACGCTCAGCGGTCCGCGGTCGATCGTCACGGCCTGACGCGTACGGAGGTCGGTGGCGACGGCGCCGAACCGGCGCGGAAAGCTCTCGATGAGCGGATCAGAGCCGAACACGCGCCGGACCGCGTCGTCGAGCGCCCGGGCGTCGAGCAGCCCCAACCGAGGAGCGAACGACCACTTGGCGATGGCGCTCCAGCGGAACGAGAGTGCGGCTCGCTCGATCAGCATCGGATCGAAGCCCGCAGCGTATGCGGCGGCGACCACCGCACCCGAACTGGTGCCGGCGACGATGCCCGGACGGATTCCCCGTTCTTCGAGCACCTGCAGGACGCCCACGTGCGCTGCGCCGAACGCGGCACCGCCGCTGAGGGTGAGGCCCAGCGTCTGATCATCTGCCATGGCGTCTCCTCCGTGTCGCTCTCGCGAGCGTACCGCGACGGGTTGTGGCGCGTCTGGATGCTCGCAGTGAGGTTGCTGAATGTCGCTTCAGTGCACGCTGGATGCGATGCGCCGAGCGCGGGCTCGCGATCGCCGGTGCAGATCAGTCCCGCAGATCGTCGAGCGTTGCGATCGGCACGATGCCCGTTGCCGCGGCGACGAGGCGGGGATCGGTCGTGATGAGCGCGTCGGCCTGCAGCGAGGCGACCGCCAGGTACTCGGCGAGGGGGGTGTCGCTCCAATCGAGACGTGCAGCGAGCTTCCATGCGACCGATCGGGAGACCCGGTCGCCGAGCAGCCGGATCTTCAGTTCTGCGAGGCGCTCGAGCAGGTCTCGGCCCGCGCGCTCGTCGAGCCGCCCCTCGCGCACGTCGCGGTAGAGCTGCGACAGCACGTGCGAGCGCAGCACGGATGGCGCGACGAGCCGGTGCACGGCGGGAACGGTGATGCCGTCGCGAATGATCGTCAGCGCGGCATCCGCATCGATGGCGTAACGCGTCATGCGCCCATGGTCGCAGCCAGGGCCGACATTCCTCGAAAAGTGCGAGAGGCGGTGCAAGGTTCGCGGCAGACTCGACACAGACAGATCGTGACGACCGCCAGCACCGACGCCGACGCCCCCGACGCGACCCAGGAGGTGGCGATGCCGGACGGCGACGAGACCACCGCCGACGGTGCCGACGCCTCCGACGGTGCCGACGCCTCCGACGGCGTCGAGCCCCGCGACGACGTCGCCTGGTTCACCGAGGTCGTGCGCACGCACTCGACCGCACTCGTTCGGTACTTCGCCCGGCGAGGTCCCCGACAGGACGCCGACGACCTCGCCGCGGAGGTGTTCGCGACCGCCTGGCGCAGGCGCGCCGACGTGCCGGTCGAGGCCGTGCTGCCGTGGTTGTACCGCACGGCGGGCTTCACGCTCGCGAACCACCGTCGCAAGCAGGTGGACCTGCCCGTCGACGAGGTGCCAGAGTCGGGCGCCGTGCGCGTGCGCGAGGATCCCGAGCTCAGCGCGCTGTTCGACGCCGAGCTGCGCGGCGCCCTCGAGAGCGTGGGCGAGCGCGACCGTCGCATCCTGCTGCTGCACGCGTGGGAGGGCCTCGACGGCGAGGAGCTCGCCGCCGTGCTCGAGATCTCGCGATCCGGTGCGGATGCCGCGCTGTCGCGAGCCCGCAAGCGCCTCCGCGAGGCCTGGGGCGAGCGGCTGTCGTTCTAGCGACGGCCTGATCCGCCGGGCCGAGCCGGCCGGCCGAGCCGACGACCCGAGCCGGCCGCCCGAGCCGGCCGCCGTGCAAGGTTCGGCTGACGAGCGACATATTCCCTCATGAACGCGGAACTCCGCCCACGGCGGGTTCCGCGGCACCGACCACAGCACCGCGCACACCGGAGGGCGATCCCCATGAACGACGACCACGAACTCGACCCAGAGGCGCGGCTCCGCGCCGCCGATCCCGCAGCCGGCGTCCAGCCGCGCGCCGGGTTCGTCGACGAGGTCGTCGCTGCCGCCACCGACGCGGATGCAGCCGGCACCGAGTCGGGTGCGACGCCCGAGGTGCCGGTGACCGACCTGGCCGCCGAGCGCGCCCGCCGCCGCCCGCGGTGGATCCCGATCGCCGCCGTCGCGGCATCCCTCGTCGTCTTCGGCGGCGCGGGCTATGCGGTCGGTGCGGCGAACGGCGGCTCGACGAACCTGGCCGGGGGAGCGGCGCCCGCGATCTCGCTCCAGGGAACCGGCGGCGGCGCGATGCCCGAGCAGAACGCGGCCCAGGCCGACTCGAGGGCGGGCGCCGGTGCAGCCGACAAGATGTCGGCCGACATGAGCTCCCCATACGGCTACGGCCGCAACGAGTTCAGTTCGTCCGGCCTCGGCACGACGGCCGGCACGGCGCTCGGGTACGGGTACGACGCCCGCTCCGCGTCGAACGCCGAGACGGTCTCGGCGCTCGCCGTCGCGCTCGGTGTCGAGGGCACGCCGGAGCTGAAGGACGGCTCGTGGGTGGTCGGCGCGCAGGACGGCACCTCGCCGAGCCTGACCGTCGGCCTCGACGGCACGCTGAGCTTCTCGTTCTACGACCCGAGGCTCGACCCGTGGTCGTGCCCGGCGACCGGCGACGGCTCCGACGGGACCGAGGGCGGCGACGCCGTCGACCCCGCAGCCGATCCCGCAGCCGAGCCGGGCATCGACCCCGGCATCGTCGAGCCGTGCGAGCCGACCGGCTCGGCGCCGAGCGAGGCGACCGCGATCGATGCCCTGCGCTCGATCATCACCGCGACCGGTCGCGACGCCGACGCGTTCGAGTACTCCTCGCAGACCTGGGAGGGGTCGGTCACGCGCACCGCGCAGGCCCTGCCGGTCATCGACGGACAGCGGCTCGACCAGGGGTGGAGCGCCGAGGTCTCGGAGAAGGGCCTGCTGAGCGCGTACGGCGCACTGGCCGACCTCGTGCCGCTCGGCGACTACGAGATCGTGAGCGAGCAGGAGGCCTTCGAACGGCTCTCCGATCCCCGCTTCGGCGCGCAGATGACGGCCCTGCCGATCGCCTACCGTGAGGACGCCGTCACCGACTCCGCGACCGAGTGGGTGCCGCCGACCGAGCCGCCGGCGGCGCCGACATCCGGCGCATCGGTCTCGTGGCCCGTGAACCAGGTCGAGATCGTGAGCGCCCGCACGGGCCTCGCCAGCCAGTGGCAGCCCGACGGCAGCGTGCTGGTCGTGCCGGCCTACGAGTTCACGGATGCCGGTGGCGGCACCTGGTCGGTCATCGCCGTCGCCGACTCGAAGCTCGACTTCACGAGCACGGCGGAGTGAGCCGGGTCGGCCGGGGTCAGACGACCCCGGCCGACTCGTCGCGCAGGCGCGGCTCCGTGCGGAACTCCGGACGGAAGCCCGCCTTGTCGGCGTAGAACGCCCGGATCGCGTCCATGTCGGCGGCGACGTCGCCCGAGAGGTCGATGGTCGGGCCGAGGCCTGCCGTCATCGTGGTGCGGTCGACGTAGCCGAGGGTGACCGGCATGCCCGTCTCGCGGGCGATGCGGTAGAAGCCCGACTTCCAGTACGCGTTGGTGCCGCGCGTGCCGTCGGGGGTCACGACGAGCCCGAAGACCTCGCCCCCGCGGATGCGGTCGACGACCTCGCCGACGACGCGGCTCGGGTCGTCGCGGTCGACGGGGATGCCCCCGAGGCTGCGCATGATCGGCCCGCGCCATCCGCCGAACAGGCTCTTCTTGCCGAGCCAGCGAAACTCGATGCCGAGCCGCCAGGCGATCGCGAGCATGAGCGCGAAGTCCCAGTTCGAGGTGTGCGGTGCACCGATCAGCACGGTGGGCCGGCCGGGCGCCGGCTCGCCGGCGAGGGTCCAGCGGCTGCACGCCCAGAAGGCACGGGACAGCGGTCGTCGGAGCATCCGGTAAACGTATGCGACCGCATATGTCCGTCGGGGAATGCGACCGGCGGCCCGCGGCGGCACCGGGCCGTCGCGGTGGCGGCGCGGCCGCCCGCTCGTTCCGGGTGCGGCAGGATGGGTCGCATGAGCAACCCTGTGACCGTGCACCTGCGCTACGAGATCGACGCCGACAAGATCGAGGAGTTCCGCGAATACGGGCAGCGGTGGATCCGTCTCGTCAACCGGCTCGGCGGCACGCACCACGGCTACTTCCTGCCGAGCGAGGGCGACAGCGACGAGGCGTTCGCGCTCTTCACGTTCCCGTCGCTGGCCGACTACGAGCAGTACCGGCTCGCCGCCGTCGACGACCCGGAGTGCGTCGATGCGTACCGGTTCGCCGTCGAGACGAAGTGCATCCGCCGGTACGAGCGACGCTTCCTCTCGCCGCTGTTCGCGTAGGGGCATCCGTCATGGCGGATGCGGCGAACGACCGCGCGCGGCTCCTCCGGGCCTACGACGACCAGTTGCGAACGGATGCCGAGACGCCCGGTTCGATCGCGGTCGAACGTCTCGGGCCGCTGCGGCTCGTGACCTTCGGCGGCGGGCGCGGCTTCGTCAGCTATCGCGATCTCGGAGGGGCGGATGCCGCGGCGATCGGGTCGCTCGTCGCCGCAGCGCTCACGTACTTCGAGCAGGGGAACGAGATCACCGAGATCGAGTGGAAGACGCGCGGCCACGACGTCGCCCCCGGCCTGCACGAGTCGCTCCTCGCCCATGGCTTCGTGCCCGAAGCGCCCGAATCGATCATGATCGGCGAGGCCGCCGCGCTCGCCGTCGACGTGCCGCTGCCCGACGGCGTCTCGCTGCGCCGGGTCACCGAGGAGCGCGACGTACGCGCCATGAACGCCATGCAGAACGAGGTGTTCGGCGGGCAGCCGTCCGAGGCGTTCATCGAGGCGGTGATGCGCAGGCTCGCGGCGGGCGACGGCCTCGAGTTCTGGATCGCCGAGGCGGCCGACGGCGAGATCGTCAGCGCAGGGCGCCTGGATCCCGTCGTGAACAGCGACTTCGCCGGCATATGGGGCGGCGCGACCCGCGAGCCGTGGCGCGGACGCGGCATCTACCGCGCCCTGACCGCGGCCCGCGCCCGCTCGGCGCTCGAGCGCGGCAAGACCCTGATCCACAGCGACTCGACGGAGTTCTCGCGACCGATCCTCGAGCGGGCTGGGCTCGTCAAGGTCTCGACGACGACGCCCTACCAATGGCGGCGGTGAGGTTCCCAGCTCGCGCTCACTAGGGTTGACCGGTGACTGCAACACTCGTGGCCCAGGGCCTCGCGGGCGGGTACGCCCACCGCACGCTGTTCGAAGACCTCGACCTCACGGTCGCGCCCGGCGACGTCATCGGCGTCGTGGGCGCGAACGGCGCGGGCAAGTCCACGCTGCTCGGCATCCTGGGCGGGGCGGTCACCGCGCTTGCCGGCACGGTCTCGCTCGCCCCGAGCGACGCCTTCGTCGGCTGGCTGCCGCAGGAGCACGAGCGCGTCGAGGGCGAGACGATCGCGCAGTACGTCGCACGTCGCACGGGCTGCGCCGAGGCATCCGCTCGAATGGATGCCGCGGCCGAACTGCTCGGCGCCACCGACGTGCCGGACGGCATCGACCCCGGCGAGGAGTACTCGGTCGCCCTCGAACGCTGGCTCGCCGCCGGCGCGGCCGATCTGGAGGAGCGGCTGCCCGCGGTGCTCGCGGAGCTCGGGCTCGCGGTCGGCTCGGGCCCGGGTGCAGGCACCGGTGCCGCGACATCCGACGCTCCCGTCATCACCCCCGACTCGCTCATGACCGGGCTCTCGGGCGGGCAGGCAGCACGCGTCGGCCTCGCGGCCCTCATCTGCTCGCGCTTCGACATCGTGCTGCTCGACGAGCCCACGAACGACCTCGACCTCGACGGGCTCGCACGCCTCGAGGCGTTCGTCGCCGGACTGCGCGGGGGAGTCGTGCTCGTGAGCCACGACCGCGAGTTCCTCGCCCGCACGGTCACGGAGGTGCTCGAGCTCGACCTCGCCCAGCACTCCAACCGCGTCTACGGCGGCGGCTACGACGCCTACCTCGAGGAGCGCGAGACGGTGCGCCGCCACGCCCGCGAGGACTACGAGGAGTTCGCCTCGAAGAAGGCCGACCTCGTCTCACGCGCCCGCGTGCAGCGCGAATGGTCGAGCCAGGGCGTGCGCAACGCCATGAAGAAGTCGCCGGACAACGACAAGATCCGCCGCAAGGCCGCGAGCGAGTCGAGCGAGAAGCAGGCGCAGAAGGTGCGCCAGATGGAGAGCCGCATCGCTCGCCTCGACGAGGTCGAGGAGCCCCGCAAGGAGTGGAAGCTCGAGTTCACGATCGGCCAGGCGCCGAGGTCGTCGGCGGTGGTCGCGACGCTCGCCGCGGCATCCGTCACCCGTGGCGACTTCACGCTCGGACCGGTGTCGCTGCAGGTGCAGGGGGGCGACCGCATCGGCATCACCGGCCCGAACGGCGCCGGCAAGTCGACCCTGCTCGGGCTGCTGCTCGGACGCATCGCGCCCGACGACGGCCGCGCGAGCCTCGGCTCATCGGTCGCGATCGGCGAGATCGACCAGGCCCGATCGCTACTCGCCGGGCGGATGCCGCTGGCCGACGCCTTCGAGGCGCTCGTGCCCGAACTCAGCTCCGGCGAGGTGCGCACCCTGCTCGCGAAGTTCGGGCTCAGGGCCGACCACGTGCTGCGACCCGTCGACGACCTCTCGCCCGGGGAGCGCACCCGCGCCGGCATGGCGCTGCTGCAGTCGCGCGGGGTCAACGTGCTCGTGCTCGACGAGCCCACGAACCACCTCGACCTGATCGCCATCGAGCAGCTCGAGCAGGCGCTCGAGGGCTACGAGGGCACGCTGCTGCTCGTGACCCACGACCGCCGCATGCTCGAGCACGTGAAGCTCGACCGGCGCTGGCACGTCGAGGGCGGGCGCGTCACCGAGAGCTGATCGTGGCAGCGTCGTGCCGCCCCGGTGGCGCGCCGTGCGCGACCCATGCGCAACTCCCGACGCAACGTCAGGAAATGTGCGGACGCTGGCAGTCACACAGGATGCCGCGATCCGCGCGCCTTGGCAGCATGAGGGCATGACCCACCTCATCGTGCCCGGCATCGGCGGCTCGGGGCCCACCCACTGGCAGACGCTCTGGGAGCGAGACCTCGAGGCGAGCGTGCGCATCGCGCCCTCGTCGTGGAACGAGCCGCGCCTCGACGACTGGCTCGCCGCGCTCGATCGGGCGAGCGCCGAGGCCGGGCCCGACGCCATCATCGTCGCGCACAGCATGGGATGCCTCGCGGTCGCCGAATGGCTCGCACGCGGCCCGGGGCGCGCATCCGCCGTGCTGCTCGTCGCCCCGCCCGACCCCGACGGTGAGCAGTACCCCGACGAGGCGAAGGAGTTCACCCGTCTCGGCGGCCGCCCGCTCGGGCTTCCCGCTCTCGTCGTGGCGAGCGACGACGACCCCTACGGCAGCCGCGCATACGCCGCGGACTTCGCCGAGCGCGTCGGCGCCGGATTCGTCTCGGTTGGGCCGCTCGGGCACATCAACGCGGCGAGCGACCTCGGCGCATGGCACGAGGGGCGCGAGCTGCTCGACGACCTCGTGGCGCTCGCGCAGCGCACGGCGGCCTGAGCCCTCGGCGGCGTCGCGGGAGGTTGCCGCGCTACGTCGCGACGTCGGTCGATTCCGTGGCCTGACCGTCGAGGCAGGTGACCTGCTGCACCCAGCCGTAGGCGAACGCATCGTTGCCGAAGACGACCGGCGTCGGGTCGCCGGCAACGGCGTGCTCGATCTCGATGGTGACCTCGGTCTCGCCCGACCAGGCGTCCGCGTCGTTGGTGTAGGCGACGAGCACCTGGAGGTGCTCGCAGTCGGCTTCCGTGAACAGCGCCGACTGCCAGCAGCCGTTCGTCCAGGTCTCGAGGCAGAGGTCGGCGTACCGGTCGTCGCCGTAGTACTCGATCGCCGCGGGGAACGCGTAGCCCGTCTCGCCCGACTGGTACCGGTCGACCATGGAGTCCTCGAAGTCCTGCTGCGCATCGATCGCCGCCGTCGTCAGCAGCCGGCCCGCGGCGATCGCCGCGAACGTGATCAGCGCGACGACGGCGAGCGAGCCGACGACGATGCCGACGATCGCCGGCCAGCGCAGCCCGCGTCGTCGCGGCGGTCGAGGCTGCGGCGCGGGAGACACCGGCGCCGGTGCGTCGATGGGGGCCCCGGGCGCCCGGAGCCCGGCCTCGTGCAGCAGGACGCCTCTCGCGGTGGCGAGCGTTCCCGCCCACACCTCGGCCTGCCGTCGCTGCTCGGCATCGGGGTACCGTGACGGATGCCTGGCCCAGGATTCAGCGGAATGGGCGCGTTCGACGAGGTCGGCGCTGAGCGAGGCATCGGGGGAGATGCGCAGCACGTGCCGCGCCGTGTTCGGGTCCACAGCGAGATCGTAGTGGTCGTCGAGGCCGCGAACCGCATCGATTCCGGCCCGTGACGAGGCCGACCCCGACGCCGATCGAGGGCTGACGCCGTCGGCGGTGTGTGCAAGGCTGACCGCATGCCCGAGTCTCCGGAAGTGCAGGCACTCGCCGAAGAACTCGACGCCCGGCTGACGGGGCGAACGCTCGCCGAGGTCGACGTCGTCGAGTTCCGCATCGCGAAGACCAGAGCCCGCCCGCCCGAGTCCCTCGTCGGCGAACGGGTGAGCGGCGTGAGCCGGCACGGCAAGCTCCTCGACCTCGCCTTCGGCCCCGCGGGCCATCTCGTCGCGTCGCTCGGCCGTCACGGGTGGGCACGCTGGTCGGGTCCGTCGGTCGAGGCGGATGCCGCGGCATCCGAACCGCCGCCGCCCACGCTCGCGACGCTCGTGTTCGACGAGGGCCCGTCGCTCGACCTCACCGACGCCGGAGAGTGGGTCTCGCTCGGGTGCTGGGTGGTCGACGACCCGGCCGAGGTGCCCGCGGTGTCGAAGCTCGGGCCCGACCCCGCGCGTGAGGGCTTCACCCGTGAGGAGTTCGACGGTGCGTTCGTCGGCCGTCGCAAGCAGGCGAAGGCCGTGCTGCAGGAGCAGGAGTCGCTCGCGGGCATCGGCAACGCGTATTCCGATGAGATCCTGCACGCGGCGAAGCTCTCGCCGGTCGGGCACGCCTCGGCGCTCGGCGGCGATGAGCTCGACCGGCTCTTCGACGCGACCGTCGGCGTGATCGGGGCGGCCGTCGCCGAACGCCGGGGCGTGCCGATCGCGGGGCTCAAGGCCGCGAAGGTCGCGGCGATGCGCGCGCACGGGCGAACCGGGGAACCGTGCCCGGTGTGCGGTGACCCGATCGCCGACTTCTCGTTCGCGAGCACGACCGCCCAGTACTGCCCGACCTGTCAGACCGGCGGCGAGGTGCTGCCGCTCAAGGGGGCGTGAGCGTCGGGCGGACGGCACCCCCGACGGCTGCGGCCACGGACTGCGCCGAGCACGGACTACGCCGAGATCGGCGCCTGTCGCGAGGAGCCCGAGTACACGCGGCTGAGCGCCTCGGGCGCCGCCGTGAACCGACCCGGCCGCCCCTCGGCGGTCAGGTACTGCACCCGGATGCCACGGCCGATGCGGGTCACCTTGGTGACCTCGTAGACATGGCCGGCCACGTTCACGAGGGTGTCGCCCACCTCGAGGTGGCGGGCCTGCCGCAGCTCGATCGTCTTCATAGTGAGAGCTTCTCACCAACCACCGACATTCGAACACGTGTACGGATGCCGCGGGCGACCGCCGGCGGCATCCGTCGCTCAGGCGAGCGCGGCGAGCTTCCGCGCGAGCTCGTCGTCGTCGCGCACGAACCAGACCTGGCTGCCGCGATTGGACTCCCACACGTAGTCGCTCAGGGCGCGGCTCGCCTCGGTGTACTCGGTGAGGTCGCCGACGATCGCGAGACGCACGCGGTAGTTGACGAGCTTCTGCGTGAAGGCGCCCGCGAGACCGGTGCTCAGGTCGAAGAACGCCGGGTCGAGGCGCTCGACCGGCACGACCGCCGTCTTGGCGTCGTGCGACCACGCACTGCCGATGAGGTCGATCGCATCGTCTTCGGTCGAGATCGGCTCGCCCTCGACGGGAAGCGTGAAGACGCGGAGGTCGGTGCTCTGCTCGTTCGGCATGCTCCGACCCTAACCGCGGCGGCCCGATCGGGGAACGGGCCGTCGGCGAATCCCCGCGTCGAGTTCCGGCCGATGGATGTCCGCCGATCGGGTTCTGGCCACGTGTGGGCGGTCGGTGGCAGCATGGGTTCGTGCCCGAACTGCCGGAGGTCGACGCGCTCGCCGCGTTCCTCCGCGAGCGTGCCGTGGGCCGCACAGTCACGTCGGCCTCGGTCACGGCGATCTCGGCGTTGAAGACCTTCGATCCTCCGCTGAGCGCCCTCGAGGGCGGCACGATCGCGGCGGTCGATCGCCACGGCAAGTTCGTCGACCTCACGGTCGGCGGCGGCAGCGGGGCCGAGACCCCGGTCCACCTCGTCTTCCACCTCGCCCGCGCCGGCTGGCTCCGCTGGTTCGACGACGTGCCGAAGACGATCCTGAAGCCGGGCAAGGGCCCGATCGCGCTTCGCGTGAAGCTCGACGACGGCTCCGGCTTCGACCTCACCGAGGCCGGCACGAAGAAATCGCTGGCGGTCTACGTCGTGCGCGAACCGAACGACGTTCCGGGCATCGCCAGGCTCGGCCCGGACCCGACGGCGCCCGGGTTCACGCTCGCCGACTTCCAGGCGGTGCTCGACGGGCGTCGCACGCAGATCAAGGGCGTGCTGCGCGACCAGTCGGTGTTCGCGGGCATCGGCAACGCCTACTCCGACGAGATCCTGCACGCGGCCCGCATGTCGCCGTACGCGCTCGCCGCGAAGCTCACGCCCGAGCAGGTCGAGACCCTCTTCACCGCGCTGCGCGAGACCCTCGCCGAGGCGGTCGCCACGGCATCCGGTCGCCCTCCGGCCGACCTGAAGGACGCGAAGCGACGAGGCATGCAGGTGCACGGTCGCACGGGCGAGGCGTGCCCGGTGTGCGGCGACACCGTGCGCGAGGTGCGGTTCGCCGACTCGACGTTCCAGTACTGCCCGACGTGCCAGACCGGCGGCAAGCCGCTCGCCGATCGCGTGCTGTCCCGCCTGCTGAAGTAGGAGCCCACCTCGCTCGGCGAGACTGCCGCGGCGTCCCGCGGCGTCCCGCGGCGCCCCGCGGTCCTGCGGGGCGAGGCGTGTCGGTGGTCCGCGAGAACATGGAGGTGATGAACGCCTCCGTTTCCACCACCCGGCTCCGGTTCACCCCGCTCACCGTCGACGACGTCGACGACATGTACCGCGTGTACGGCGACGAGCGCACCTGGCAGCACCTGCCGACGGGCCGCCACCTCGACCGCGACCAGACCGCCAGGTCGATCGACCTAGCCGTGCAGAGCCGACGGTCCCACGGGTTCGGCATGAACGCGGTGCGCCTCCGCGAGCCGGTCGGCGCGCTCGCCGCAGGTCGATTCATCGGCGTCGCCGGGGCGAACATGATGGCGCTCGGCGCATGGAACCTCGGTTACCGGTTCGAGCCCGATGCGTGGGGGCACGGGCTGGCGGGCGAGGCCGCGCGGCGGTCGCTCGAAGCGGCCGTCGACAGCGCACCCGACGCTCCCGTCACGGCGCGCGTGTTCGCGAACAACCCGGCCTCGATCCGCGTGCTCGAGCGACTCGGCCTCGACCTCGCGTGGCGTGGTTCCACGTCGGCCGGGCCGGTCGGCCGCCATGACACGACCCACCTCGAACGACTCGTGTTCACCGACCGCACCCTCGACGATGAAACCCTCGACGCCATCATCGCGCTCGGCTGACCTGCGCACCCGCCGCGCCCGGTCGGCGACGCGAACCGCTTCGGCCGTTCGCGCCGCTCGAGTTGCTCGCGCCGCTCGAGTTGCTCGAGCCGCTCGCGTCCGTTCGGTCGGTCAGCGCGCCGACGCATCCGCGGCGAGCAGGTCGGCAGTGCGCGCGAGCCAGATGACGGGGTCGGCGCGATGATAGACCCGTTCGTCGGGTTCGATCCGATCGAGGAACCCCCGGTAGATGATCGCCTGCCGCAGGGCGGCGACCGGAGCGAGCAAGCGCAGCGCCTCGGCGGGGTCCGACCCCGGCACGGCCTCCGACCAGACCCGAAGCCAGTGCGCACGAGCTGAATCGCCGTCCGCGGGCGATAACCGCTCGGTGAACGCCGCCTCGTCGAGCAGTGGGTGGCCGACGCCGGAGTCGCCCCAGTCGAGCAGGGTCAGGTCGAGGTCGACGCCGCGCACGTTGCCCTGGTGGAAGTCGCCGTGCACGAGCGTGTCGGGCAGACCGCACGCCTCGAGGCGCGCGGCCCGCACGTCGAGGCCGTCGATCAGGCGCGAGACGGCTGTGCGTTGCTCGGCCTCGAGCTCGTCGGCGGACGCCCCGAGGGCATGCGAGCCGGCCTCCGCGATGGACGGCAGCCGCCAGTCGGGCAGTCCCATCGCGAGCAGTTCGCCGATCGCGCCGACGGTGTCGCACTGCAGGCCGACGAGCAGGTCGATCATGGCGTCGCGCTGCGCCGGGGTCGACACGAAGAGGTCCTCGCCGTCGATCTCGGCGAGGAGCGCGGTGTCGCCTCGGCGGGCGATCAGGCGCGGCACGGCGTGGCGCGACATCCGCTCGATGACGGCGCCCTCGTGCGCGAAGAACGGCGGCACCTGCTTCAACCAGACGGAGCCCCCGGCCGTCGGCAGCAGCCACAGGTTCGAGAGGTTCCACGACTTCACCTGCACGGGCGGGGCCGTCAGGGCGATGCCACGTGCCGCGAGCTCCTCCGCGGCCCACTCGAGGGTGCGCGTCGGGCCACCGGGGTCGGCCCACGGCATCCGCAGCGGCTCGGGCGTCGTCGCCTCGGCGATGGTGGCATCCGCCCGGCGCAGCCCGCCGGGCGGCGCGGCATCCACCTCGGCGAGGTAGCGCACGAGGTCGGGCGTGCCGTTCGGTCGGGTGACGAGTTCGAGCAGGCGCAGCACGAGCACCTCGAGTCCGAGCGACTCGCGTGCCGCGTCGACCACCGGCAGGGCGAACGGCAACCACGGCTCGGCGGCCGTGAAGGCCGACGTCGTGCCGAGCACCTCGCCCGAGCGCAGGCACAGCACGAGCTCGACCTCGCGCGTGCGCCCGTCACCCATCCCCGAAGGCTAGGGCACCATCGCCGCCGGTGTCAGCACGCCGTTCACGAGTCGTTCGAGCAGCGCGAGGCCGTCGGGCGACGTGACCGATTCGAGATGGCCCTGAACGGATGCCACGCCCCGCCCGCGCAGGGCGTGCACGACGTCGGTCGCGGCATCCGATGCCACCTCGAGGTCGAGCCGAGGCGTCGTCGACCGATCGGATGCGAGCGCCGAGAAGGTGTTGTAGAAGCCGATCGCCGCGGACTCGCCGAACACGTCGATCGGCAGCTGCACGCCCTGCCTCGGCGTCGGCAGCGGTGCGAGCGGCAGCCCGGCGAGGTCCGCGAGCACCTGGTGGCTCAGGCACACGGCGAGCAGCGGCCGGTCGGCCTCCAACCGCGCGGCGATGAGCTCTCGCATGCGGGCGATGCGCGGATCGTTCGCGTCGCGCGGATCGCCGGGGCCCGGCCCGAACACGACGAGATCCTCGGATGCGGCATCCGGCGCCTCGGTCCACGGCACGAGCCGCACGTCGAGGCCGAGATGGCGCAGCTGATGGGCGAGCATCGTCGTGAAGTCGTCGTTCGCGTCGATGACGAGGGCCGAGAGCCCGCGCGGTTCGTGTGCCTGCTGCGGCGACCTCCAGAACGCGGCGAGGTGGTCGTTGCGGGCCTCGAGCAGGCCGGCGTGCGGATCGGCGTCGGCTGCGGCGGCACCACCGGCACCGCGGGCACTGCCCTCGGCGGTCGGAACGGGCGCGACGGGTGCACTCGGCCGCGCCGCGACATCCGACCGCGGAATGGCCCCGAGCGCCGTGAGCATGCCGGCCGCCTTCGCCCTGGTCTCGGCGACCTCGCCGACCGGGTCGGAGTGGCGCACGAGCGTCGCCCCGACGGGCACGCTCACGCGTCCGTCGCGCAGGTACGCCGTGCGGATCAGGATCGGCGCGTCCACGTCGTATCCGGTCGCCGTCGGGGTGAACCTGGCGAGCACGCCCGCGTAGTACCCGCGCGCGGTCGGCTCGTGCCTGGCGATGACCGAGCAGGCGTTGCCCATCGGAGACCCCGTGACGGTCGGGGCGAACATCGTGCGGCGCAGCACCTCGCGCGGGTCAAGGTCTGAGCGGCCCTCGAGCAGGTACTCGGTGTGGGTCAGCCGCGACATCCGCTTCAGGAACGGACCGCGGATGCGCCCGCCCTCGGGGCAGACCGCGCTCATCATCTTCAGCTCCTCGTCGACGACCATGACGAGCTCCTCGCGCTCCTTGACGTCGTGGAGGAACGCGAGCAGCCGGTCGTCGAGCGAATCGGCCTCGGCGTCGGCGTCGGTGAGCACGTCATGGCGGAAGGTGCCGCTGATCGGGTTCATCGAGACGAGTCCGTCGATCGACGAGACGTGCCGCTCGGGGGTCGCGCCGACGGCTGCGAGCCCTGGGGTGTGCACGGCGAAGGTCCAGAACGCGCCCTGCTCGTGCTCGAGCAGCGCCCGCAGCCACCCGAGCACCGCGATCGCCGGCGGCACGTCGGTCGACCCCACGAATTCGCGCCGGATCACGAAGTTCGCACCCTCGCCGCGCCCGATCTCGTCGTCGATCACGCGGCGCACGATGTCGGCGTAGGCCTCGTCGCTCACGTCGACGTCGAGGTCGGCGACGACGACCGGATGCCGCGGCAGCACCTCGATCGCCTCGTCGACGGGGATCTCGGCCCGCTCGCGCACCACGAGGCAGCGGATCGGCGCCCCGTCGTCGTGCGCCGCGAACCCGCGCTCGCGCACCTGGCGGAACGGCACGAGCGCGAGCACCTCGGCGCCGTCGAGCGGGATGTCGGCGAGCAGGTCGACGTCGACGACCTCGCCGACCAGCACGTCGAGCACGGACTCGTGCTCGCGTCTGATGACGGCGAACGGCGGGGCGCCGGCCGCGAGGAGCGAGGCGAGCAGTGCGGCCGGCTGCGGGGCCGCGCGCCGGGCGGGAGTCGGGGCGGGATTCGCGGTCGGCAGCGGGGTCGGCAGCTCGGACGGCTGCACTGGCGGATTCGGTGCGGTCATGAGGTCTCCGGAGGTCTTCTGGCCGTCGGGCCGGAACCTTCCGCAAATGCGAAACGACCGCCCTCGGGCGGTCGTCGTACGTCGAAACGTGGAGTCCGCCTAGGAGGCGGGCCACCAGCTGCAGGTCGACGTGGTCATGCGCACGACTCTAGGTCATGTGCGCGCGCCGCACCACCCGAACGTCATGCGCCGACCCGGGCGGACTAGCATTCGGGCATGCCCGCCACGTCTGCAGCCGCCGGTGCGCCCGGTCCCGCGCGCTCACCGGCGCCGGATCCCGTGCCCGCTCCCGCGCCGGATCCCCTGCTCGTCGCGCGCCTGCGCGCGGCGGGTTGCGTGTTCGCCGAAGCCGAGGCGACGCTGCTCGAGGCCGCCGTCGTCGAGCGCTTCGGCGCAGCGGGCGCGGGTCTCCCGGACGCGGTTCCGGATGCCGCGGCCGAACTCGAGCGCCTCGTCGCGCGTCGCGTGGCCGGCGAGCCGCTCGAGCAGGTGCTCGGGTGGGCGGAGTTCGGCGGCATCCGGATCCTGCTCGAGCCCGGGGTGTTCGTGCCGCGGCGGCGCACCGAGCTGCTCGCCGAACGGGCCTCGGGCTTCGCGACGGCGGTCGCGGCATCCGGAAGGGTTCCCGTCGTCGTCGACCTCTGCTGCGGCGCCGGCGCCATCGGCGCGGTGATCGCGGACGCCGTGGGAGGGGTGGAACTCGTCGCCGCCGACCTCGATCCGGCGGCCGTGCGCGCCGCCCGGCGCAACCTCGAGCCCCGGGGCGCCCGCGTCGTCGAGGGCGACCTCTACGCGCCGCTGCCGTCCGAACTGCGCGGCCGCGTCGACGTGCTCGCCGTGAACGCCCCCTACGTGCCCACCGACGAGATCGCCATGATGCCGCCCGAGGCCCGCGACCACGAGGCGCTCGTCGCACTCGACGGCGGGTCCGACGGGCTCGACGTGCACCGGCTGGTCGCGGCCTCCGCCGCCGAGTGGCTCGCGCCCGGTGGCCGGTTGCTCATCGAGACGAGCCGACGGCAGGCGCCTGTGACGGCCGCCCTCATCGAGGCGGCCGGCCTCGTGGCCGAGATCGTGAGCGACGACGATGTCGATGACGTGGACGACGTCGACGGCGTCGACTGGGCCGACGACCGCGACGAGCGCGGCGGAACCGTCGTCATCGGCACCCGGTGAGCACGGCTTCAGCGTGGCCCTCGGTCAGTCGTGCGGCGCGAGCAGCGCCCGCACCTCGGCATCCGTCGTCTGCCTGAAGTCGAGGTAGTACTGGCCGACCGCCATGAACGAGGCGGGCGTCGCGAGGCAGACGAGTTCGTCGATCGCAGGCGATGCCACCAGGTCGACGGCGGCGTCGGGCGAGGCGACCGGAACGGCCAGCACGACGGATGCCGCGCCGCGCTGTCGTGCGACGAGGCACGCTACCCGGGCGGTCGCCCCCGTGGCGACGCCGTCGTCGACGATGATCGCCGTTCGACCGGCCAGGTCGATCGCGGGCGCATGCCCCCGGAACCGCTGGACCCGCGATTCGAGCTCTGCGCGCTCGCGACGCTCGACGGCGGCGAGGGTGCGCTCGTCCACGCCGCCGTCGCGCAGCACGTCCTCGTTCACGACGCGGGCGCCCTGTTCACCGATCGCGCCCATGGCGACCTCCTCGTGGTGCGGCAGGCCGAGCTTGCGCACGACGAGGATGTCGAGCGGGACCGCGAGCGCCTCGGCGACCGGGGCCGCGACCGGCACGCCGCCGCGGGGGATCCCGAGCACGACGGGATGCGACCACGGGCCGTGCTCGCGAAGCAGGTTCGCGAGGCGGCGACCCGCGTCGCGTCGGTCATCGAACACTCGTTGCGGCATGGCGGCACCTGAGTCCGGACTACCCCTGCGACGCGCGGACGTCAAGCGATCGCCGTGCCTCGGGAGCCGCCGGGGAGAGATGGCGTCGGCCGATGCGCGCCCGCCGGGGCCGCCGATTCCGCACCGGGAAGACGAGTATTTTTCGTCTCGGGCGGTGCGTAACCTACACTGAACGAAATCCGTCCCCCTTTACCCGGGGGGGAACCCGAATCGAAGGATGCGACGGTGCCCTTGCTGCCGTCGGGCTTGGAGTGTCCGTGGGGCGTCACAGCGTCACCGCATCGGCGAAGAAGTCGAGACGCGGTCTCTACCTGTCCGTCGTCGCCGCAGTCGTCGTCGTCGGCGTCGTCGCGTCCGGCGTGTACCTCTGGGTCGGGGGACACCTCGACCCGTCGCAGGCCGCCGCCGGCTCCCAATGCGAGAGCGTCGAGGAGCTGCACATCGTCGCCGACACGACGATCGCGCCGGTGCTCTCCGACATCGCCGCCGACTTCGACGCCGCCAACGACGGCTGCGTCAGCACCGAGGTCACCTCCCAGGAGTCCGCCGACACCTCGGCCGTGCTCGCCTCCGGAGGTCTCGACGTCGACGCCTGGGTGCCCCAGTCGTCGGTGTGGGTCGATCGAGCCGGCGCCACGGCCGCGTCGCTCGGCCGCGCGACACCGAACGCCCGCGTCGGCCAGACGATCGCCGTCTCGCCCGTCGTGTTCGCCACGGCCGCATCGGACGCGACCGAGATCGCGAGCGAACCGCTGACCTGGGCCCGCGTGCTCGACGGGTCGCTGCCGGCGATCCTGCCGGACCCCGAGGCGTCGGCGGCGAGCCTCACGAGCCTCGTCGGGCTCGGCGCCCACGCACCGGCCGACGACCCCCGCCCGCTCGCGGCGGCCATGATCGCGCTCGGCAAGTCGATTCCGGCGTCGACGAGTGCCGCGTTCGGCGCGCTCTCCACGGCAGCGCAGCCGAGCGTGGTGCTCACGAGCGAGGCGCAGGTCGCCGAGTACAACGGCGACGACCCGAGCGAGACCCTCACCGCCGGGTACCCGACCGACGGCACGCTCATGCTCGACTACCCGCTCGTCCGCATCGGCGACGCGGCCGACGAGGCCGCGCTCGCCGCCGAGGGCGAGGCCGCCGGTGATGCGCCCGCCGATCCCTCCGCCTCGGCGGGGTCGACGGCACGGGTGCAGACGGTCGCCTTGGCGGCACGGGGTCCTGAAGCTGCGGTCTCCGACGTCGCGCGAGAACTGTCGGAGCGAGGGCGGCTGCTCGCCGCGTTCGAGAAGGCCGCGACGGCGGCCTACGACCGCCTCACCGGGGCCGGGTTCCGCACGGCCCTCGGAGCCGGCAAGATCGACACGCTCGGCATCGCCCCCGAAGGCCCCGCCGCTCAGGTCGTGCCCGTCGATGCCGCGACGGCGCTCACGATGCTCCGCACGTGGGGCGTGCTCTCGCTGCGCGCCCGGTACCTCGCCGTGATCGACGTGTCCGGCTCCATGGAGGAGCCGGCCGACAACGGCCTCCGTCGCATCGACATCTTCCAGCAGGCGGCGATGAACGCCGTCTCGAAGTTCTCGGGCGAGGTCGACCTCGGCGTGTGGGCGTTCTCGACGCTGCGCAACGGCGACCTCGACTACGAGGAACTCGCTCCCATCGCGCCGCTCGGCGATGCCGCGCACACCCAGCAGATCGCCGGCATCATCCAGTCGCTCCCCAGCCGCCTCGGCGGTGCGACCGGGCTCTACGACACCGTGCTCGCAGCGGTCGACCGGGTCCGCGAGGGCTACGACCCCGAGAAGGTCAACGCCGTGCTGCTCATCACCGACGGCCGCAACGAAGACGAGAACGGCATCGATCTCGACACGCTGCTCGCGCAACTGTCGAAGGGCGAGGAGGGGAAGCAGCCCGTGCCGGTCATCATGATCGGCTTCGGACCCGACACCGACCTCGACGCCATGAAGAAGATCGCGAAGGTCACGAAGGGCGGCGCGTACTCCGCGTCGAAGCCCGAAGACCTCGGCATCGTGCTCGTCGACGCGCTCTCGCAGCGCAGCTGCCGCCCCGACTGCGGCTGATCGGGCGACCGCCGACCTCCCAGCGCCGACATGCGGAACGGGCCGGAGTGCAACGCACTCCGGCCCGTTCCTCGTTTCACGGCCGCTGTCTCACTGGGTTCTCGGTGCGCCACGAAATCAGTGCGCTACGAATCAGCGGCGACGAATCAGTGCGCGACGAAGTCGGCTTCGGTGTCGGCCGGCCGGCGGACGAAGATGCTGCCGACGATGGCGAACAGCGACAGGATCGCACCGACGAGGAACGCGGTGTGGATGCCCGCCGCCTGGGCCGCTTCGGCCGAGGGCGCGGTCGAGGCCGCCGCGGCGCTGCCGGCGGCCATGACCGTGATGAACAGCGCGGTGCCCGCAGCCCCGCCGACCTGCTGCACGGTGCCGACGATCGCCGAGCCGTGGGCGTAGAAGCGGGGTTCGACCGAGCCGAGGGCCGTCGTGAACAGCGGTGTGAACATGAACGCGAGGCCCGCGGAGAGTGCGACGTGCGCGACGAGGAGCAGCCAGGGCGACGTCTGTTCGGAGACGAGGGTCAACGACCAGAGCACGCCGCTCACGAGGATGCTGCCCGGCACGAGCAGCGGACGCGGGCCGAAGCGGTCGTAGAGACGGCCGACGGTCGGACCGAGCAGGCCCATCACGAGGCCGCCCGGCAGCAGCAGGAGGCCGGTCATGATCGGCTCGAGGTGCAGGACGTTCTGGAGGTAGATCGGCAGCAGGATGATCGTGCCGAACAGGGCGGCCATCATGACGGCCATGAGGGCGATCGAGATGGCGAAGTTGCCGGACTTGAACGGACGCAGGTCGAGCAGCGCGCGGTCGCGACGCTGCAGCAGCAGCTGTCGCAGGACGAATGCGAGGATGCCGAGTGCGCCCGCGCCGAGCGAGATCCACATCTGCGCGGGCGTCGCGGTGCCCGCGGCCTCGCCGCCGATGAGGCTGAGGCCGAAGACGAGTCCGCCGAAGCCGATCGCCGACAGCACGACCGAGAACACGTCGAGCGGCAGGCGCTTCGGCGTGCTGACGTTCTCGACGCGACGGATGCCGATGACCAGCATGACCAGGGCGATCGGCAGCACGAGCCAGAACATGAAGCGCCACGACAGGAAGCTGAGGATCAGGCCCGAGAGCGTCGGCCCGATGGCCGGCGCCACCGAGATCACGGTCGAGACCCGGCCCATGAACCGGCCGCGGTCGGAGGGCGCGACGAGCGTCATCAGCGTGGTCATGAGCAGCGGCATCATGATCGCCGTGCCGCTGGCCTGCACGACGCGGCCGCCGAGGAGCATCTCGAACCCCGGCGCGAGCGCCGAGATGAGGGTTCCGGTCGAGAACAGGCCCATCGCGGCGATGAAGACCGCTCTCGTGGAGAAGCGCTGCAGCAGGAAGCCGGTGATCGGGATCACGACCGCCATCGTGAGCATGAACGCGGTCGTCAGCCACTGCGCGGCGGAGATCGTGATGCCGAGGTCGACGACGAGGTGGGGGATCGCCACGCCCATGATCGTCTCGTTGAGGATCACGACGAACGCGGCCGCGAGCAGCAGCCAGATCACGCGCGAGTTGCGTGCGCCGTGCAGGGCTTCGGCGTCGGAGTGGTGGTGCTCGACCCCCTCGACGGTCGTCGAGGCGACGGAGGCGGAGGCTGAGTCGGCGAGGGTGGAGACGTCTGGAAGGGCGCGTTCGGTCACGGTGCGGATCCAATCGGCAGAAAGTGGATGTCGCGCGGCATCGCGCAAGAAGTTCGTCAGCTGTGACGCAAGTCACCGACCACAGTGACAACCCGAGGCGAGCGCTGGGCTATTCCCGATCAGTGCGAAGCATTGCAACGCATGGAATCAGTGCACCTGATGGCGCTCAGGGGGCCGGCGCGGGCCCGTCGATCGGGGTCGGCTTCGGCAGCCAGTCCTTGAACATCGACTCCTCGGGCGCGAGCTCGGACCGGAGACGTGCCTCGGCCTCGGGGCTGTAGTGCGCCGGCTCGTTCTGCTCGGGCTCGTTCGCTTCGGAGTCGTTCTCGGGAACGTTCGCGTCGATCATGAACCCACGATAGCCCGCACCGCCGACACCGCACGGATGACGGATGCCGCGGCGTCCGCGATCTCCTCATCGGTCGTCGTCGGACCGAGCGTGAAGCGCACGGCCGTCTGCGCGAGGTCGGCGGGGATGCCGATGGCCGTGAGCACATGCGACGGGTCGCTGCTGCCCGCGGCGCACGCCGAGCCGCTCGAACAGGTCACGCCGAGTCGATCGAGCTCGAGCAGCACGGCCTCGCCGCTCGTGCCCGGGAAGACGAACGACACGGTTCCCGGCAGGCGGCGCTCCCGATCGCCGGTGAGCTGCGCGCCGTCGAGGCCCGCGAGGATGCGCTCGCGGAGCTGCAGCCCCTGCCGGGCGGCCTGCGCCGCGGCATCCGCCCGCTCGGCCTCGGCGAGCCGCAGGGCCGTGGCGAACGCGACCGCACCGGCCACGTTCTCGGTGCCGGACCGGCGTCCGCGCTCCTGGCCGCCGCCGTGCAGCACGGGCTCGAGGGCGACGCGGCCCCGGGCGACGAGCACGCCGGTGCCCTTCGGCGCGCCGACCTTGTGACCCGCCAGCGAGAGCGCATCGACGCCGAGCCCGTCGAGGCGGAGATCGAGGTGCCCTGCCGCCTGCACGGCGTCGGTGTGCATGAGGGCGCCGGCGTCGTGCGCGATCGCGGCGAGCTCGGCGAGCGGCTGGATCGTGCCGATCTCGTTGTTCACGAGCTGCACGGACACGAGCGCGGTGTCGGGCGTGAGGGCCGCTGCGAGCGCCGACGGGTGCACGATGCCGCCCTCGTCGACGGCGACCTCGGTCACCGTGAACCCGTGGTGCCTCGCGAGGTACGCGGCGGACTCGAGCACGGCCTCGTGCTCGATCGGCGAGACCACGATGCGGCGTCCGCGGGGCCGTGCGAGCGCGATGCCCTTGATCGCGAGGTTGTCGGCCTCGGTGCCGCCGCTCGTGAACACGACCTCGCCCGGCCGGCATCCGACGACCGCGGCGACCTCGCCGCGCGCCCAGGCGAGCGCGCGGGCCGCCTCGTCGCCGAGTTCGTGGCGGCTCGACGGATTGCCGAACGCGCCCGTGAGGTACGGCCACATCGCCTCGATCGCCTCGCGGCGCACCGGGGTCGTCGCGGCGTGGTCGAGGTAGATCACGGCGTGCCCGTGCCGTCGCCGAGCGAGATGTCGATGTCGAGTCCGAGGTCGAGTGCGCGCGCCGAGTGCGTGAGCGCGCCGACCGAGATGACGTCGACGCCCGTCGCGGCGATCGCCGCGACCGTGTCGAGGTTCACGCCGCCCGAGGCCTCGACGATGGCGCGCCCGCCGATGCGCTGCACGCCCTCCCGCAGGTCGGCGAGGGCGAAGTTGTCGAGCATGATCGTGTCGGCGCCCCCGGCGAGCACGGCGTCGAGCTGGTCGAGCCGGTCGATCTCGACCTCGAGGTGGGCGGTGTGCGGCATCCGATCGCGTGCCGACCGCAGCGCATCGGCGAGGTCGACGCCGCCGGCGGTGAGCACCGCGAGGTGGTTGTCCTTCGCCATGATCGCGTCGGAGAGCGAGCGCCGGTGGTTGCGGCCGCCGCCGTCGCGCACCGCCTGCCGTTCGAGCGAACGCAGCCCCGGCGTGGTCTTGCGGGTGTCGACGATGCGCGCATGCGACCCGTCGACGCCGGTCACCGCGGCGACGTACCGCGCGGTGAGGGTCGCGACGCCCGACATGCGCTGGCTGAGGTTGAGCGCGACGCGCTCGGCGGTGAGGATGCCGCGGGCCGGCCCGTGCACGCGGGCGAGCACGTCGCCGGCGACGAACCGGTCGCCGTCGGCGGCGAGCCGCTCGACCTCGATCGCCGGGCCGACGATGCGGAACGCCGCGGCGAACACGTCGATGCCGCTCAGCACGCCGGGCTCGCGGGCGACGAGCGCGGCGGTGGCGGTGGCGTCGGCCGGGATCAGGGTCTCGCTCGTGAGGTCGCCCCAAGGCGCGTCCTCGTCGAGTGCGGCGGTGACGATGCGGTCGATCTCGCGGCGGTCGGTGCTCATGCTGCCTCCTCGGCTGCGGGTTCGGCTTCATGCTCGAGTCGCACGAGGTCGTGCAGGTGGTGCGGCGCGGCGGGGGCGCTCGCCGCCGCGCCGACCGCGGCATCCGACCTGAAATGCGCGCCGAGGCTCTCGGTGCGGGCGGCCGCGGCGGCGACGGTCAGGCGGGCGAGGTCGAGCAGGTTGCGATCCTCGGCGCTGGGGCGGTCGTGCACCTCGGGCGCGCGCCAGGCATCGAGGGCGTCGGATGCCGCGGCCAGGCCCTCGGCCGAGCGCTCGAGTCCGACGTGCTCCCACATGAGCTCCTGCAGCGCCGCCCGATCGACGGCCGGTGCCTCCGGCGCAACTCCGGATTCCGCGACCGGCTCGCGGGGGATGGTTGGCGCGCGATCGGCGTGTCGGCGCCCGAGTCCGGAGTTCGGCTGCCGCGCGGCGCGGAGGTCGGCGTCGATCGCCCTCGCCGCCCGGTCGGCGAAGACCGCCGCCTCGAGCAGCGAGTTCGACGCGAGCCGGTTGGCGCCGTGCACGCCGGTGCGGGCCGTCTCGCCGACGGCGTAGAGGCCGGCCAGGCTCGTGCGGCCGTCGAGGTCGGTGACCACGCCGCCCATCGCGTAGTGGGCGGCGGGCGTCACGGGCACGGACTCGGCGGCCCAGTCGTAGCCGGCGTCGCGGCAGGCCGCGCCGAGCCCGGGGAACCGGCGGTCGAGGAACTCGCGGCCGAGCGCGGTCGCATCGAGCCTGACGGGCTCGCCGTGCTGCCCGAGGCTCGCGCGCCAGACGGCACGGGCCACGACGTCGCGGGGGGCGAGCTCGGCCTGCGGGTCGACCTCCGTCATGAAGCGGTGTCCGTCGCGGTCGCGCAGTACCGCGCCCTCGCCGCGCACGGCCTCGGAGATGAGCGGGGTGCCCGGCGCCGCGAGCGCCGTCGGGTGGAACTGCACGAACTCGAGGTCGGCGACCTCGGCGCCCGCACGCCAGGCCGCAGCCACGCCGTCGCCCGTGGCCACGTCGGGGTTCGTCGTATGCCGGAACAATTGCCCCGCACCGCCCGTCGCGAGCACCACGCCGTCGGCGTGCACGTCGACGACGGCTCCGGATGCCGCGAGCAGTCGCGCCCCGACGACGCGCACGCCGGGCCGTGCGTCGCCGTCGGGCACCGGCTCCGTGAGCAGGTCGACGAGCATCGTCTGCTCGTGGATGCGCACCGCTCGGCGTCGCACGGTCGCGACGAGGGCGTGCTCGATGGCCGCGCCGGTGGCGTCGCCGCCCGCGTGCAGGATCCGCGCCCTGGAGTGGGCGGCCTCGAGTCCGCGTTCGAGACCCGAGTCGTCGTGGTCGAACGCCACCCCGAACCGGATCAGGTCGCGCACGCGCGCCGGGCCCTCGTCGCAGAGCACGCGCACGGCCTCGGGGTCGCAGAGCCCCGCGCCGGCGGCGAGGGTGTCGGCGTAGTGCCGCTCGGCGGAGTCGTCGGGGAACAGCGCCGCGGCGATGCCGCCCTGCGCGTGGCGGGTGTTGCCGTCGGCGAGCTCGGTCTTCGTGACGAGCTCGACGTCGTGGCCGGCGTCGGCCGCGCGCACCGCGGTCCAGAGCCCCCCGATGCCGCCGCCGACGACGAGCACGTGCGCCATGGTCAGGCCTCCGCGGGCACCGCGACGGGAGCGGCCGGCGGCTTCGCCGCGAGCATGCGCTCGAGGGCGACGCGGGCGGGCTCGGCCACCTCGTCGGCCACGGTGATGCGGTTGACGACGCGCCCGGCGACGAGCTCCTCGAGCACCCAGGCGAGGTAGCCGGGGTGGATGCGGTACATCGTCGAGCACGGGCAGACCACGGGGTCGAGGCAGAAGATCTCGTGCTGCGGGTACTCGGCGGCGAGGCGCTGCACGAGGTTGATCTCGGTACCGATGGCGAAGGTCGAGCCGGCGGGGGCCGCCTGGATGGCCTTCACGATGAAGTCCGTCGAGCCCGCGGCATCCGCTGCGTCGACGACCGGCATGGGGCACTCGGGGTGCACGATGACCTGCACGCCGGGGTGGTCGATGCGGGCCTGCGCGATCTGGTCGACCGTGAAGCGGCGGTGCACCGAGCAGAAGCCGTGCCAGAGGATCACGCGGGCGTCTTCGAGGGTCGTCGCGTCGTTGCCGCCGAGCGGGCGCCGCGGGTTCCACATCGGCATCTGCTCGAGCGGCACGCCCATCGCCTTCGCGGTGTTGCGGCCGAGGTGCTGGTCGGGGAAGAACAGCACCCGCCGTCCGCGCTCGAACGCCCACTCGAGCACCGTCTTCGCGTTCGACGACGTGCAGACGATGCCGCCGTTGCGACCGACGAAGCCCTTCAGCGCGGCCGACGAGTTCATGTACGTGACCGGGATGACGGGCACCCGCCCGTCGGCGTCGGTCGCGGTGAGATCGCCGTAGACGTCTTCGAGGTCGGCCCAGCACGCCTCCACGGACTCCTCGTCGGCCATGTCGGCCATCGAGCAGCCGGCGGCGAGGTTCGGCAGGATCACGGCCTGCTCGGGCGTGGAGAGCAGGTCGGCGGTCTCGGCCATGAAGTGCACGCCGCAGAAGACGATGGCCTCGGCATCCGGACGGGTGAGCGCCGCGTTCGCGAGCTGGAACGAGTCGCCCACGAAGTCGGCGTGCTCGACGACCTCGTCGCGCTGGTAGAAGTGCCCGAGCACGACGACGCGATTGCCGAGGGTCGCCTTCGCGGCGCGCACGCGGTCGTGCAGCTCGGCGTCGCTCGCGGTGCGGTAGGACTCGGGCAGCGCGCCCTGTCGCGGCGAACCCGTGGGGATCACGTCGCCCATCGAGGAGCCCGGCCCGTAGGCGACCGGTCCGGCGTCGAACTCCCACGGCCCCTTCGCGAGTTCGGGGGAGCAGGTGCTGCCCGACGTCGCGCCGGCCTGGATGAGCTGGATCGAACGGTCGACGGATGCGGCGAGTCGGACGTCGCTGGGCTGGACCATCGTCATGGGTGTCTCCTCAGATGCGGGGCGATCGGGATGCGGAAGGCGCCCTGCATGCCCGCCTCGGCGGGATCGGCGGGGCGGTACAGCTTGGGCGGCCGGTGCGGCGTGCCGGTGCGCACCTCGCCGGTCTCGACGAGGGCGCCCGACGCCTCGACCGTGCGGCGGAAGTTCGCAGGGTCGAGGGGGCGGCGCATGACGGTCTCGTAGACCTCGCGAAGCTCGGCGAGCGTGAAGGTCTCGTCGAGGAACGCGTGCGCGATCTGCGAGTAGCCGAGCTTGGTGCGCAGGCGGCCGAGCGCGTACGCGACGATCTCGTTGTGGTCGAACGCGAGCTCGGGCAGGTCGTCGGCGTCGAACCAGCGAACATTGGGGTCGTCGATGGCGCCGCTCGTCTCCTCGGGCCGCACGAGCGCCCAGTACACGACCGAGACGACGCGTTCGTCGGGGGAGCGGTCGGGGGCGCCGAACGTGTACAGCTGCTCGAGGTAGCGGGGGGTGACGCCCGTCGTCTCGTCGAGGGTGCGCGCCGCGGCGCCCTCGAGGCTCTCGGCCGCGCCGAGCCATCCGCCGGGCAGCGCCCAACGCCCCTCGCCGGGTTCGCGCAGGCGCCGCACGAGCGGGATCCAGAGCGATCGCTCCGCGGGCTGCGGTGGCTGGGCGGGCGGCTCGCCGGTCACGACGCCGGGTTCGCGGGCGAAGATCACGGTCGACACGGCGAGGCGTGCTTCGGCGAGTTCGATCGTGCGAGACATCCGCGCCTCCTTCGTGTCATGGTGACTCTAAGTACGCGATCATCTTACAGTCACGTTGACACGAACAGAAATCGCGGATGTCGCGGGGCGACCTCTCCGGGCTCGCACCGCGCGAACGGCGCGCGGACATCGGGGCTCGCCGGCCCCGCGAGGCCCCACGAGGCCGCACGCTCGGGCCGCCGCGAGGAAGAGGAGGAGGGGTGCACCGGACCCCCATCCGATGCACCCCGTGATGCGCGTCACGGGGCGGAGCATGGCTCACGCCGATGGACGGCACTTGAAGCATCCTCGATCCCGCGGCTCCCGCCTAATCGGGGCGACCTCGCATGACACCCGCCGCAGCCGCCTGCGCGGTTCGCGCAGCGCTGTTAGAATCGGCCCACAATCTCATACCGGGCCATCGACGCATCGCGGGAGAGCCGGCAGCAACGTGCAGACAGGTCGTCAGACCGGGTCCGCGCAATGCACAGGCCGGCACCGAAGGAGCAAGCCTCCCCGCCAATCTCTCAGGTACAACACCGCGATGAACACGGCCGCTCTGAAAAGTGGATGCCGCATGCTGCGGCGCCCCGCCCACGGTGAAAGCGCTTCTGCGTGAAACTCTCAGGCTCATGACAGAGGGGGAGTTCTCAAGCGGCATTCGCCGTTCGATGCGACGAACGCACCATTCAGGAGAACTCGTGACCAACGATCCCGGTACCACCAGCCCCGCAGCCGCGCCCGACGACGCGACGGCGACCTCGGCCCGCGAGCGCCTCAGCCCGCTCGACGCCGTGCACCGCGCGGCCGGGGCGAGCTTCACCGACTTCGCCGGATGGCAGATGCCCGTGCGGTACTCGAGCGACCTGGCCGAGCACCACGCGGTCCGCACCACGTCCGGCCTGTTCGACCTGTCGCACATGGGCGAGATCGTGCTCATCGGTCCGGATGCCGCGGCGGCCCTCGACTACGCGCTCGCCGGGCGGCTCTCGGCGATCGAGATCGGCCAGGCGAAGTACTCGCTGCTGCTCGCCGAAGACGGCGGCATCATCGACGACCTCGTCGTGTACCGCACCGGCGACGACCGCTTCATGGTCGTGGCGAACGCGTCGAACGCGGCCGTCGTCGCCGACGAACTGCACACCAGGGCGGCCGGGTTCGACACGATCGTCTCCGACGAGAGCGACGACATCGCCCTCATCGCCCTGCAGGGCCCCGATGCCCGCGCCGTGCTGCTCGAGACGCCGGGCTTCGGCGTCGAGGGCCCCGGCAACGACGAGGAGGACTTCGACGCGAGCATCGCGGCGCTGAAGTACTACCGCGCCTTCCCGGCCACGTTCGAGGGGCGGCCCGTGCTCGTCGCGCGCACCGGCTACACCGGCGAAGACGGCTTCGAGCTCTACGTCGCACCAGAGCACGCGCCCGCACTGTGGGCCGCGATCGTCGAGACCGGCGGTCCGCGCGTGACCCTCTGCGGGCTCGCCAGCCGCGACACCCTCCGCCTCGAGGCCGGCATGCCGCTCTACGGGCACGAGCTCGGCCGCGACATCCTGCCGGTGCAGGCCGGCCTCGGCCGCGTCGTCGCGCACGCCAAGGAGGGCGAGTTCATCGGCCGCGCCGCGACCGCCGAAGGCCCCGCCGCCGACGCCCGCGTGCTCGTCGGCCTCACGACCGACGGCCGCCGCGCGCCCCGCGCCGATTACGGGGTCTACGACGGCGACGGGTCGGACGCCGGTCTCGTCGGCGTCGTCACGAGCGGCGCGCTCTCGCCGACGCTCGGCCACCCCGTGGCCATGGCGTTCGTCGCCCCCTCGGCCGTCGAGGCCGGCGGCCTGCACGTCGACGTCCGCGGAACGCGCATCGCGGCATCCGTCGTCGCCCTGCCCTTCTACAAGCGCCCGTCCTGACGCCCGCCCGCCCTCGCCGCCCGCGCGTTCGCGTGACGCAGGCACGGCGCACCGAGAACTCCAGCACCGACATCCACCACGACACCGCACCCACCAGACTCCCGAGGAGCACACCATGACCGATCAGACCGCACTGCAGTACACCGAAGAGCACGAGTGGGTGCTGGTCGACGGCGACACCGTGACCATCGGCATCACCGACTACGCCGCCGAGAAGCTCGGCGACATCGTCTACGTCGACCTGCCCGCCGCCGGCACGGCCGTCACCGAGGGCACCGTCGTCGGCGAGATCGAGTCGACGAAGTCGGTCGGCGAGCTCTTCGCCCCCGTGAATGGCGAGGTCGTCGAGGCCAACCAGGCCGTCGTCGACTCGCCCGAGCTCGTGAACACCGACCCGTTCGGCGAGGGCTGGCTGCTGAAGATCACCGCCCCCGAACTGCCGAAGCTGCTGAGCCACGACGAGTACCGCGCCCTCACGGGCGAGTGACCCCCGAGTAAGGACCGCACCCGATGAGCACCTCCTCCACGTTCGACCTCGACGCCTTCGGGCGACGCCACATCGGCACCACGCCGAGCGACCACGGCATCATGCTCGCCGAGCTCGGCTACGACTCGCTCGAGGCGCTGATGACCGCCGCGGTGCCGTCGTCCATCCGCATGGGCGAGGTACTGAACTCGGCGATCCCGGCCGCCGCGACCGAGCGCGAGGCGCTCGCCGAACTCGCGGCGCTCGCCGACCAGAACGCCGTGCGCACGTCGATGATCGGCCTCGGCTACTTCGGCACGATCACGCCGGCCGTGATCCAGCGCAACGTGCTCGAGAACCCGAGTTGGTACACCGCGTACACGCCGTACCAGCCCGAGATCTCGCAGGGCCGCCTCGAGGCGCTCATCAACTTCCAGACCATGGTCACCGACCTCACCGGGCTCGACACGGCCAACGCGTCGATGCTCGACGAGGGCACCGCGGTCGTCGAGGGCATGCTCCTCGCACGCCGCGCCTCGAAGTCCCCGTCGAACCGCTTCGTCGTCGACGCCGACGCGCTGCCGCAGACCAGGGCGCTCCTCGAGCCCCGCGCCGAGGCCGTCGGCATCGAGCTCGTCGTCACCGAGCTGCACGAGGGCACGGATGTCGCCGCCCTCGGCGACCACTTCGGCGTCTTCGTGCAGTACCCGGGCGCCTCCGGCCGCGTCTGGAACCCCGCATCCGTCATCGCCGCGTCGAAGTCGCAGGGCGCGCTCGCCGTCGTGGCCGCCGACCTGCTCGCGCTCGCCCTCCTCACGAGCCCGGGTGAGCTCGGCGCCGACGTCGCGGTCGGCACGAGCCAGCGCTTCGGCGTGCCCATGGGCTTCGGCGGACCGCACGCCGGCTTCATGGCCGTGCGCAAGGGCCTCGAGCGCCAGTTGCCGGGCCGCCTCGTCGGCGTCTCGCAGGATGCCGCCGGCCACCCCGCCTACCGGCTCAGCCTCCAGGCGCGCGAGCAGCACATCCGTCGCGAGAAGGCGACGTCGAACATCTGCACCGCGCAGGTGCTGCTGGCCGTCATGGCGTCGATGTACGCCGTCTACCACGGGCCCCGCGGCATCCGCCACATCGCCGTGACCACCGCGGCGAAGGCCAAGGCGCTCGCCGAGGCGCTGACCGGGTTCGGCCTCACCCTCGCCCACGACGACTACTTCGACACGATCCGCGTGCACGTGCCCGGGCTCGCGAAGAACGTGGTCGCCAGGGCGCACGACCTCGGCCTGAACGTCTGGGAGGCCGACGAGGCCACCGTGCACATCGCGGTCGACGAGACGACCACCGAGCGCGAACTCTCGCTCGTCGTCGAGGCCTTCGGCTTCGGTGAGCGGGCGGATGTCGCGGTATCGCTGTCGTCGCTCCCCGAGAGCCTGCCCGGCGACCTGCGCCGCACGAGCGCCTACCTCGAGCACCCGGTGTTCAACACGCACCAGTCCGAGACGCAGATGATGCGGTACCTGAAGACCCTCGCCGACCGCGACTACGCGCTCGACCGCGGCATGATCCCGCTCGGCTCGTGCACCATGAAGCTCAACGCGGCGACCGAGATGCAGGCCGTCACCTGGCCCGAGTTCGCGAACCTGCACCCGTTCGCGCCCGAGGCCGACGTCGTCGGCTCGCTCGGGCTCGTCGAGCAGCTCGAGAGCTGGCTCGCCGAGGTCACGGGCTACGACACCGTGTCGCTGCAGCCGAACGCCGGCAGCCAGGGCGAGCTCGCCGGCCTCCTCGCGATCCGCGGCTACCACCGCGCGAACGGCGAGGCCGAGCGCGACCTCTGCCTCATCCCGTCGAGCGCGCACGGCACCAACGCGGCCTCCGCGGTGCTCGCCGGCATGCGCGTGGTCGTCGTCGCCTGCGACGAGCTCGGCAACGTCGACCTCGACGACCTGCGCGCGAAGATCGCCGAGCACGCGGCATCCATCGCGGCGCTCATGATCACGTACCCGTCGACGCACGGCGTCTACGAGCACGACGTGCGCGACATCTGCCAGGCCGTGCACGACGCCGGCGGACAGGTCTACGTCGACGGCGCCAACCTGAACGCCCTGCTCGGCTTCGCCCGCTTTGGTGACTTCGGCGGCGACGTGTCGCACCTGAACCTGCACAAGACGTTCTGCATCCCGCACGGCGGCGGCGGGCCGGGCGTCGGACCGGTCGCGGCCAAGGCGCACCTCGCGCCGTTCCTCCCCGGCCACCCGATGGCGCAGCGCGCCGACCACGCCGGCGGCTTCGTGCACGGCGGCGGCCCCGTCTCGGCTGCGCCGTACGGCAGCCCGTCGATCCTGCCGATCTCGTGGGCGTACGTGCGCATGATGGGCGCCGAGGGCCTCGCGCAGTCGACCGCGTCTGCGGTGCTCGCGGCGAACTTCGTGGCGTCGCGCCTTCGCGAGCACTTCCCGGTGCTCTACACGGGTGAGAACGGCCTCGTCGCGCACGAGTGCATCCTCGACCTGCGGCCGTTGACGGCCGAGACGGGCGTGAGCGTCGACGACGTCGCCAAGCGGCTCATCGACTACGGCTTCCACGCGCCGACCATGTCGTTCCCCGTCGCGGGCACGCTCATGGTCGAGCCGACCGAGTCCGAGGACCTGGCCGAGCTCGAGCGCTTCGTCGAGGCCATGGTCGCGATCAAGGCCGAGGCCGACGCCGTCGGCCGCGGCGAGTGGCCGGTCGACGACAACCCGCTGCGCGGCGCGCCGCACACGGCCGAGTCGGTCATCGCGGGGGAGTGGAACCACCCCTACACCCGCGAGCAGGCGGTCTACCCCGTGCACTCACTCGTGCGCAACAAGTACTGGGCGCCCGTGCGCCGCATCGACCAGGCCTACGGTGACCGCAACCTCGTGTGCGCCTGCCCGCCGGTGGAGGCGTTCGCGTGACCTCGAGCCCGACCTGAACGACGAAGGGCGGATGCCGCGGCATCCGCCCTTCGTCGTCTCGTCGGTGGCCGAGCGTCGTGCCGCCGGTCAGGTCGGGTGACTCGAGCCCGCGCGTGCGGCGTGCCGTTGGCGCAGCTGCGGCAGCACCTCGCGGCCGAGCAGTTCGATCGCAGCGACCGGATCGGGACCGAGCGGCGGGCCGAACGACAGGTGCGACGCGCCGAGCGCCATGACCTCGTCGCAGCGGTCGACGACGCTCTGCGGGTTGCCGCTGATGCCGAGGCGGAGCATCGCGGGCGTGATCGCCGCGACGGCCGCCGCCTCGTCGCCGGCGCGCAGGGCGGCCTCGCTCTCGGCGAAGTCCTCGGGCGCGAGGCCGGCCCGCGAGAGCAGGTAGGGCGAGAACGCGCCGCCGTAGTAGGCGAGCTTCAGGGCGAGGGCGCGGTCGGCCTGCCCCTGGTCCTCATCGAGCGCGAGCCACACGCAGGCCGGCATGTCGAGGTCGGACAGGGCGCGGCCCGCCGCCTCGGCGCCCTCGGCCACGAGCCCGCTGGCCGTCGTGTAGTGCTCGGGCGGGAACAGCAGTGCGAGCACGCCATCGGCCTCGGCACCGGCGAAGGCGAGCATCTTCGGGCTCATCGCGCCGATGTAGATCGGCACCGAGGTCGGCTCGAGGCGGAGGTAGGCGTCGTCGGTCCACGCGGTGCCCGCCCCTTCGGTCTGCGATGGCTTCGCGCCCGCGAGCAGGGCCCGGATGGCGCGCAGGGCCTCGCGGGTCTTCGTGAGCGGCAGCTTCTGATCGATGCCGATCCACGAGAGGAAGTCGCCCGCACCGGCGCCGAGACCGAGCAGGAACCGTCCGCCGGTCACCTCCTGCAGGGTCGCTGCGGTCATCGCGAGCTCCGACGGGTGCACCGAGTACGGGTTCATGATGCCGATGCCGAGCTTGATCGTGCTCGTGCGCATGGCGATCGCGCCGAGCAGCACGGGCGCCGAGCGCATCATGAGGTCGTTCGACACCCAGAGCTGGTCGATGCCGGCGTGCTCGGCGGCGACCGCCATGTCGATGAGTTGGCCGGGGCTGAGGTCGTTGTTGACGCGGAGGCTGAAGGCGGGTCGGGTCATGGGGCTGGCTTCCTCGTTCTTCCGGCTCGGTTCGGGGTGCATCAACGCGCCGACGCGGATGCCTCGGCGCGGCGGCCGAGTGCCAGACCGCCGTCGGTCTCGCGGTACCAGTCGATGAAGCGTTGCATACCGAGCCGGATGCCGTCTTCGGAGGTCGCGAGCGACACGCGCAGGTGGTGCCCGGCGGTGCTCCCGAACGCGGTGCCGGGGGAGAGGGAGACGCCGCGACCCACGAGATCGAGCGCGGAGCGCCGGGCATCCGCCTCGGGGGCGAGCGGGATCATCAGGTAGAAGGCGCCCGCGGGCGCAGGCACGTCGATGCCGGCCTCGCGCAGCACCTCGACGGCGACGTCGCGACGTGCGCGGTAGGCGTCGCGCATCTCGCCGACCGCGCGCTGCGGGCCGGTGACGGCTGCGAGGGCGGCCGCCTGGGTCACGCTCGAGACGCACGAGATGCTGGTCTCGAGCACGCGCGAGACGCCGCCCGCGAGCCAGGTCGGCAGCACGGCGTAGCCGACCCGCCACCCGGTCATGGCGTACGTCTTCGAGAAGCTGTAGACGGATGCCACGTGCTCGGGCGCGTACTGCGCGGCGTTCGCCGGGCTGCCGTCGAAGATGATCTCGTCGTACACTTCGTCGCTGATGACGAGCAGGTCGTGGCGAACGGCCAGTTCGACGATCTGCCGCACGGTGTCGGCAGGCAGCACCGCGCCCGTCGGGTTGTTGGGCGAGTTCAGCACGATGGCGCGGGTGCGCGGCGTGATCAGCCGGGCGATCTCGGCGAGGTCGGGCTGGAATCCGGATGCCGGGTGCAGGCCGTAGTGCACGGCCCGTGCGCCGATCAGGGTGGCCTGCATCTCGTAGTTGGGCCAGGCGGGGTCGGGCACGAGCACGTCATCGCCGGGGCCGACGACCGCGGACATGATCGCGTCGATGGCCTGCACGGCGCCCTGCGTGACGAGCACCTGCTCGACCGACGCCGTGGACCCGTAGTCGCGCGCGACACGATCGCGCAGCGCCGAACGCAGTGCGGGCATGCCGCCGCTCGGTAGATACGAGGAGCCTCGTCGTGTGGCCTCGAACGCCGCCTCGACGATGTGCGCTGGGGTGGCGAAGTCGGGCTCGCCGATCTCGAGGCGCACGATGTTGTCGGGCGCCGTGAACACCAGGTCGAGGATCTCGCGGATGCCCGATGACGGGAGTTGGGCGACGCTTGGGGTGAGGTTCGGCATGGATTCCTTCGGACGAGCTCGGGCTGCGTGGTGTGCAGTACTCCGTCAGGATAGCCGATGTGGCTGGGAATGTAAGCCGAATCATCGAAGAGGCATGATATTTGAAAGGTGAATTGGCCATCGGGTATTCGAAGACGTGAAACAATTGGTGCATGACCTCTTCCACGATCGCCGCGCCCAGCATCGGCGCCTGGTCCATGCTCGGCACCTCGGCCGCGGCATCCGTCATGGCTCGCATCGGAGCCGACTGGCTCGTGCTCGACGCGCAGCACGGCCTCTACGACGACCGCTCGGTCGTGGAGTCGCTCGCGCTGCTCACCGCGGGCGGCATGGCCGAGACCACGCATGTGCGCGTTCCGCACAACTCCGCGTCCTGGATCGGGCGGGCCCTGGACGCCGGCGCACGCGGGGTCATCGTGCCCATGGTGCAGAACGCCGAGCAGGCGCGAGTCGCGGCCGACGCCTGCCGCTACGCGCCGGCGGGCACCCGCTCGTGGGGGCCCATGGCCGCGTACTGGGGCGGCACCGTCCCGACCGCCGAGGCGTCGAACGCGCGCGTGCAGTGCGCGGTCATGGTCGAGACGCCGCAGGCGATCGCCGACGTCGAGGCCATCGCCGCAGTTCCCGGCGTCGACATGGTGTTCGTCGGGCCCTTCGACCTGGCGATCGCGCTCGGAACCACGGTCGAGGCGTTGCTGGCCGACACCTCCGCCGACTCGCCGCTCGATCGCGTCGTCGCCGCGTGCACCGCGGCCGGAATCGTGCCGGGGTCGTTCGCCGGCAGCATCCCGATCGCCACTGCGCTCGTGGCTCGCGGATTCCGCTCCGTCGCCGTCGCGGTCGATACCGCGATCCTGACGCAGCACGGCGGCGAGCTCGTGCAGCAGGCCCGACGGGCGGCCGAGTCCGCGTAGGTGAGGCCGGGCCGCCTACGGGCCGGCCCGGTCAGCGTGCGCCGAAGAGCCCCGGCCATGCTGCCAGCGCGAGCGGGTAGCCCACGAACGAGACCACGTCGAGGAGCGTGTGCGCGACGACGAGCGGCATCACGCGGCCCCACCGGGCATAGCACCAGCCGAAGACGACTCCCATCGCGACGTTGCCGATGAACGGCCCGAAGCCCTGGTAGAGGTGGTAGGAGCCGCGCAGCAGGGCGGCGCCGATGATGATCGTCCACGTCGACCATCCGGCTTGACGCAGCCTGGTGAACAGGTATCCGACGACGATGATCTCCTCGGTGAGCGCGGCGCGCAGGGCGGCCAGCACGAGGATCGGGATACTCCACCAGTACGGGAAGCCCGACGACGCCTGCACCTCGACGGTGATGCCGACGGCCCGGCCGACGAGGTACAGCGCGATGCCCGGAATGCCGATGGCCGCGGCCAGCGCGACTCCCGCGAGGGCGTCGCGGGCGGGGCGGGTGAGATCGAAGCCGATGCGTCGGAACGGATTCGCGCCGCCATCGGAGAGCAGGTAGAGCACGAGCGCGACGGCGAACAACGCGAAGAAGACCGCGAGGAACTGGTACGTGAAGTCGAGCCATTCGCGGCTCGCCTGCGGTGGGTTGATCGACGTCGACTGGTCGGCGAGCGATTCGCCCTTCGTCAGGTCGGCGACGAGCGAGACGATCGAATAGACGGCGGATGCACCGAGCGAGAGTCCGAGCACGATCACGACCTCGATCGCGATGCGCGGCCGGGTCATCGACGAAGAGGGGGAGGGCGCCGTCATATCGTCATCGTACGGTCGACGCGCCCTCCTCGCCTGCGGCGGCTCAGGACCGACCGCGCCGCCCTTCGCCGCGTCCCGGCGTCTGGTCGTCCTCGGGGAGGATGTGACGCAGCGGCGCGGCATCGTCGACCCTGCCGAGGCTGATCATCGTCTCGACGCTCTCGAGTCCGTCGATGGCCCAGATGCGCTCGAGGAGCAGCCGCTGGAGGTCGGCGTGGTCGCGCACCCTGAACCGGGCCATCATGTCGTGCGCCCCGGTCAGGATGAGGATCTCGGTGAGCGACGGGATCTGCCGCAGTTCGGTCACGATCCGCAGCGGATCGGCGTTCGCCGCGAACTTCATCGGGATCACGACGAGCATCGGGAAGCCGAGCGCGCCCCAGTCGACCTCGATGCTGTGCCGCTTGATCACGTGGGTGCGCTCGAGCCGTGCGACGCGCTCGGCGACGCTCGGTGCGCTGAGGCCGACCTTCGCGGCGAGCGCGCGCTGCGAGATGTGCGAATCCTCGTGCAGGATGTGCAGGATGCGGCGGTCGATGGCGTCAAGCGCCACCGGCTCGTGCGCCTCCTCGAGGATCGCGAGGATTCCCTCCGGTCGCTCCTCGGGATCGGTCGTGCTCATGATGCCGCGAATCCGGATCGGTCGAGCTCCCGGAGGAGCTCGAGGGTGAACTGGATGTGGTGCAGGTAGTCGTCGACGTAGCCGTGCTCGTCGAAGCCGTGCATGTTGCCGGCGGGGCGCAGCGTGCCGGTCGGCGAGATGAGCGGCGCACCCAGGTGCTCGAGGAAGAACGCGCCGGGGCCGGAGCCGGTCATGACCTCGTAGATCACGGGCTCGCCGTCGAACGCCGTGCGTGCCGCGTTCACGACCGAGGTCGCGAAGGGGGTGTCGACGGGGGAGAACGCCGGCTTCATGGTGCGGATGAGGCCGACCTCGATGTCGGGGTTCGTGGTCGCGAGGTGCGCGCGCAGCGTCTCGAAGCAGGTGTCAGGATCCATGCCGGGCACGAGCCCGAAGCGCACGCGGGCCTCGCAGCCTGCGGCGATGCTCTGCCGGATCGACGGGTCGACCTCGAAGCCCGAGAGGCTCATCGACGGGGCGAAGATGAAGCGCTCCTTCAGCCGTTCGATCGCATGGGGCTGCAACGGATCGATGCCCTCGATCGCGATCGACGGACCCGGCAGGCTCAACTCCTGCACACGTGCGCGGGCGGCCTCGTCGGGCACGAGCGCACCGTCGGTGAACCCCGGGATCGCGATCAGGCCGTCGTCGTCGAGGAAGGAGCTGATGACGCGCATCATCTCGAGCGGAGCGGAACGCACGACCGGGGAGTACGACGGATGCTGGTTCGCGTCGAGCACCGTGAGGCTGAGGCTGACCTCGAGTGCCCCGCGGCAACCGAACCCGATCGCGGGACGGCCGTCCTCCTCGCGGAGGTAGCTCTCCCAGAGGCAGGCATCCGAACGCAGCAGCGCGCTGTGCTCGGCGAGCACTGCGTCGAGCCCGGGACTCCCGATCTCCTCGCATGGGTCGGCCATGAAGATGATGCTGAACGGCAGTCCGTCCGGATGCTCCTGCTCGAACAGCGTGAGCGCGCGCAGGCGGCTCGTGACATCCGCCTTGTCGTCGCAGGCACCGCGGGCGTACATCGCCCCGTCGACGATCTCGGCCGCGAACGGCGGCGAGGACCAACGGCCCTCGTCGCCCGCCGGCTGCACGTCGTAGTGGTTGTAGAGCAGCAGCGTGCGCTCGGAGAGCCCGCGCCGGAACCCGACCACGACCGGGCCGTGCCCGGGGATCTCGAAGCGCTCGATGCGATCCATCAACGGCGTCAGGCGTCCCTCGAGCCAGTCGGCCGCGTCGGCGATGGCATCGAGATCACCGGAGACGGTGGGGAACCGGCAGAACGCCTGCCAGTCCTGGACGCTCTCGGCCGCGCCGTCGACGATTCGGGGGTCGAGCACCACGCTCATGCCCCGCGCGAGATCGCGACCGGCGTGAGGTCGTACGGGTAGTCGGTGATGAGCTCGTACCCGGTCTCGGTGACGAGCACGATGTCCTCGAGGCGGACGCCGCCGAAGCCCTGCCGGTAGCAGCCGGGTTCGATCGCGATGACGTCGCCGGCGACGAGCACCGCGTCGTTCTGGCCGAGGCCGGGAGCCTCGTGCACCTCGAGGCCGATGCCGTGTCCGAGGCTGTGGAAGTAGCCCTCGATCAACACCTCGCCGGGGGCCTTCGTCAGCTGGGTCGGCTGCCCGGCCTCGATCATCGGCTCGCAGGAGATGCGGTGGAGCTCCGCGACCGGGAGCCCGGGGCGGATCGCCTCGAGCGTGCGGTCGAAGGACTCCTTCACGATACGGAAGTACATCGCGAGCTCGTCGTTCACCTCGCCCTTGACGAACGTGCGCGTCATGTCGGAGTTGCCGCCGGACTCGACGTCGCGCGGGCAGATGTCGACCGTGACCGGTTCGCCCTCGAAGATCTGGCCGGAGCCGGCGTGGTGGCCGATGCAGGTCTGCTCGCCGTGCGCGACGATGAGTCCCGCGTCGTCGCAGCCGTTCTTGAGGAATGCCGCGCGGATGCCGAGCTTGAGGTTCTCGCAGGTCAGCGGCTCGCCGTCGAGCAGCAGCCCGCCGTCGGCGGCGATGGTGGCACGCTCGAGGGCCGCGGCGACGCTGGCCACGCCGGCCTCCGCGGCGATCTGAGCCCTGCGGATGCCGGCGAGCTCGGCGGGGTTCTTCACGCGCCGCCGTGCGACGAACTCGTCGCGGTCGACGCGGAGCACGATGCCGTTGGCGCGCAGGTGGTCGGCGACCTCGAGCGGGAAGGAGGGCGGCACGATCGCCTCGGCGATGTCGATGCGCCGGCACGCCTCGACCAGCGAGTTGAGCTCGGCGGTGTCCGGGTCCTGGCCCTCGGCCCTGAACGCGTCGTACCCGAGCGTCTCGAGCGGGAAGACCGTCATGCCGTCGATGGCCTGCATGCGGGCGACTTCGAGCGACTTGATGGCGGTGTACTGGCGACCGTCGACCTCTGCGTAGAGGAACGGGTCGTGCACCTCGTTGGTGATCACGTGCCGCATGTCGGCGGCCATGGTGTTCGAGTACATCAGGATCGGGGTGGTCGTGGGCATCGTCGGGACTCTTCTCTCTGCCGGGTGGGAGGCGGTGCACGACAGCTCTATCGATCTCCGCTCGGGGCGATACAAGCATAGGTGGGAATGCGGAAAAAGCCAATGCATGTAAGCCAAAAACCGATTCTAGCCTGACATCGTGAGTGCCGTGAGGCGGTGGTCGGCGCCCTGAATGGGTCAGGCGCACGAGATTCGAACGATTCGTCATTCGGCACCGATTACTTGCATGGATGCCCCGAACACGCAAAGAATGCGAGCCTCGAGGAAAATCCTGTCGTCAAACATTGCCGGTCTATAACACTTTGGATTTCGATTTGGGCGTGTGTGGCTGGCTGTTTAGTCTCTTCCCTAACAGCAACGGATCTGGGCCCTACCGTGCGCAGATTCCGTTCACCTGAATCCTGGAGGAACATTGAAGAGATCACGTATCGGGATCGGCGCCATCGCGTTGTTCTCGGTCGCTGCACTGGGGCTTGCGGGCTGCAGCAGCGACAGCGGCACCGAAAGCACCGACTCGGCCAGCTCGTCCGCCATCGTCTCGACGAACGGCAACGAGCCTCAGGCGCCCCTGGTGACGACCGGCACCACCGAGGTCGGCGGCGGCAAGATCCTCACGTCGATCTACGCCGGACTCGTCAGCTACAACGCCGACGGCTCCATCGTCAACGAGGTCGCCGACTCGATCGAGTCCGACGACGCGACGACCTGGACCGTCAAGCTCAAGGACGGCTGGACCTTCACGAACGGCGAAGCCGTCACGTCCCAGTCGTTCATCGACGCCTGGAACTACGGCGCGAAGTTCAGCAACGCCCAGGGCTCGTCCTACTTCTTCGACAACATCGTCGGCTTCAGCTACACCGAGGACACCGAGCTGACCGGTCTGAAGGCCGTCGATGACACGACCTTCACCGTCGAGCTCTCCTCGCCCGAGGCCGACTGGCCCCTGCGTCTCGGCTACACGGCCTACATGCCGCTTCCGTCGGTCGCCTTCGAGGACATCGAGGCGTTCGGTGAGAACCCCATCGGCAACGGCCCGTACATGCTCGCCGAAGAGGGCGCATGGAACCACGACGTCGAGATCAACCTGATCACCAACCCCGACTACGACGGCGTTCGCAAGCCCGTCAACGGCGGTCTGGACATCCGGTTCTACACCTCGCAGGACGCCGCGTACGCGGATGTCCAGGCAGGCAACCTCGACGTCCTCGACGCCGTTCCGGACACCCAGTTCGAGAACTACGAGGCTGAGTTCGGCGACCGTGCCGTGAACCAGCCCGCAGCGATCTTCCAGGCGTTCAACATCCCCTACTACCTCGAGCACTGGACCGGCGAAGAGGGCAAGCTGCGTCGTGCTGCCATCTCGATGTCGATCGACCGCGGCGAGATCACCGATGTCATCTTCCAGGGAACCCGCACGCCGGCGACCGACTTCACGTCGCCGGTCATCGACGGCTACTCGGACGCGCTCGAGGGCGCCGAGGTGCTCGAGTTCAACCCCGACGAGGCGAAGAAGCTGTGGGCCGAGGCCGACGCCATCGCGCCCTACGGCGACACCGTCTTCACGCTCGCGTACAACGCCGACGGCGGCCACCAGGCCTGGGTCGACGCGGTGACCAACAGCATCAAGAACACGCTGGGCATCAACGCCGAAGGAAAGTCGTACCCCGACTTCAAGTCGGCGCTCGACGACCGAGTGAACGCGAAGCTCGACGGTGCGACCCGCGCCGGCTGGCAGGCGGACTACCCCTCGCTGTACAACTTCCTCGCCCCGCTCTACCAGACCGGTGCCGGATCGAACTACGAGGGCTACACCAGCGAAGAGTTCGACTCGCTCCTCAAGGAGGGCTCGAAGTCGGCGACCGTCGAGGAAGCCACCACGAAGTACCAGGAAGCTCAGGAAGTCCTGCTCAAGGACCTGCCGACCATTCCGCTGTGGTACTCCAACGTCACCGGCGTCTCGGGTGACACCGTCGACAACGTGGAGTTCGGCTGGGATTCCGTGCCGCTCTACTACGCAGTCACCAAGGGTTAGTCTCTAGTAGTCAAATCCCGAAACATGATGTCCGGGGCGGGTCACCGCCCCGGACTTCATGATGAACGAACATGAATAGAACGTGATGATCTCACTAACCTCCGCAGGAGGCCGTTGATGCTCCGTTACACCGGCAAACGGCTCCTGCAGCTCATTCCCGTCTTCTTCGGCGCGACCTTCCTGATCTATTTCATGGTGTTCGCCCTGCCCGGAGATCCCATCCTGGCGCTCTTCGGCGACCGCCCGCCGGCACCCGCGGTGATCGAGCAGATTCGTCAGCAGTACCACCTCGACGAGCCGTTCATCGTTCAGTACTTCCTCTACATCGGCGGGCTCTTCCAGGGCGATCTCGGAACGACCTACTCGGGGCGTCCCGTCTCCGAGGTGCTCGCTCAGGCGTTCCCCATCACGCTTCGGCTCGCACTCCTCGCACTCTTCTTCGAGGCGGTCGCCGGAATCTTCGTCGGTCTCGTCGCCGGCCTCCGCAAGGGCAAGTTCTTCGATTCGACCGCTCTGGTCGTGAGCCTGCTCCTGATCTCCGTGCCGACCTTCGTCGTCGGCTTCGTCCTGCAGATCGTCGTGGGCATCAACCTGGGCTGGGCCAGCCCGACGGTGAGTGCACAGGCCCCGTGGAACGAACTCGTGCTGCCGGCCATCGTGCTCGCGTCCGTGTCGTTCGCCTACATCGTCCGCCTGACGCGAAGCAGCGTCTCCGACAACCTGTCGGCCGACTATGTGCGCACCGCCACGGCGAAGGGCCTCCCGCGTCGACGGGTCGTCAGCGTCCACGTCCTCCGCAACTCGCTCATCCCCGTCGTCACCTTCCTCGGCGTGGACCTCGGCTCCCTGATGGTCGGCGCGATCGTCACCGAGGGAATCTTCAACATCAACGGCGTCGGTGGAACCGTCTATCGGGCGATCACCCTCGGCGAAGGCCCGACGGTCGTCTCGTTCGTCGCGGTGATGGTGATCATCATCATGCTCGCCAACCTGCTCGTCGACCTTCTCTACGCCGTGCTCGACCCGAGGATCCGTTATGTCAGCTAATCGCGAACCGCAACCGCACTTCGTCGCCGAGCTCGAAGACACGCCGATTCAGCCCATCGATCGACTCGATGAGACCGAGAAGGCACGCAGCACCTGGTCCGACGCATGGGAATCGATGCGTCGTCGTCCGGCTTTCTGGATCTCCGCGATCCTCATCTTCGTGATCGTCGTGATCGCCCTGTTCCCGAGCTGGTTCACGTGGTATCCGCCGAACTCCGAATGCTTCCTCAAGAACAGCAACGGCCCGCCCGAGCCCGGGCATCCCTTCGGCTTCACGCGACAGGGCTGCGACGTGTACTCCCGCACCATCTTCGGCACCCAGGCCTCCGTGACGGTCGGCCTGCTCGCGACGATCATGGTCACGCTCTTCGGCGTGGTGATCGGTGCCATCGCCGGTTACTACGGCGGATGGCTCGACGCGGTCGTGTCGCGCGTCGGCGACATCTTCTTCGCGATCCCCACCGTGCTCGGTGCGATCGTCCTCATGACGGTGCTCCCCGACCGCAGCCCGGCCACCGTCGCCATGGTGCTCGCCTTGTTCGCCTGGCCGCAGATCGCGCGAATCATGCGCGGCTCGGTGTTGTCCGCGAGCAAGTCCGACTACGTGACCGCCTCGGTCGCACTCGGCGTCTCGCGCTTCCGGATCCTCGTGAACCACGTCGTCCCCAACGCGATCTCACCGGTGATCGTGGTGGCCACGGTGTCGCTCGGAACGTTCATCGTTGCCGAATCGACCCTGTCGTTCCTCGGAATCGGCCTCCCGCCCGACGTGATGTCGTGGGGTAACGACATCGGTCAGGCGCGAACGTCGATCCTCAGCAACCCGATGGTCATGTTCTATCCCGCCGCCGCCCTGTCGATCACCGTGCTGTCGTTCCTGATGCTCGGTGACGTCGTGAGCGACGCACTCGACCCGAAGGAGAGGGCGCGCCGATGAGCAATGCGACCGCAGCCAACGCTCCGTCCAGTGGGACGCCGCTGCTCCAGATCCGCAACCTCGAGGTCGGGTTCCGTACCCAGCGCGGCGTCGTCCCCGCGGTCCGCGGAATCGACATCACCCTGCAGCAGGGCGAGACCCTCGCGATCGTCGGCGAGTCCGGTTCGGGCAAGTCGACGACCGCGCAGTCGATCATCGACCTCCTGCCGGGCACCGGAAAGGTGACGGGCGGTGAGATCCTCTTCGATGGAGTGGACCTCACGAAGCTCTCGCCGTCGGCCATCCAGTCCATCCGCGGCCGGCTGATCGGGTACGTTCCCCAAGACCCGATGTCCAACCTGAATCCCGTGCTGAAGATCGGCTTCCAGGTCGAGGAGGCCATCAAGGCCAACAACCTCGCGCAGGGCAAGGCCGCTCGCGAGCGCACGATCGAGGTCCTGCAGGAGGCGGGGCTCGCCGACGCCGACCAGCGGCTCAAGCAGTACCCGCACCAGTTCTCGGGCGGCATGCGGCAGCGCGTGCTGATCGGCATCGGACTCTCGGCGCGGCCCAAGCTGCTCATCGCCGATGAGCCGACCTCCGCCCTCGACGTGACCGTCCAGCGCCAGATCCTCGATCACCTGGGCACGCTCACCGCGGAATACGGCACGTCCGTGCTCTACATCACCCACGACCTCGGCCTGGCCGCGGAACGCGCAGACCAGCTCGTGGTGATGTACAAGGGCAAGATCGTCGAGTCCGGGCCGTCGGTCGAGATCCTGCAGAACCCGCAGCACCCGTACACGCAGCGACTCATCGCCGCGGCCCCGAGCCTCGCATCCAAGCGCATCGAGGCCACCAGGGTCACCGGTCACGAGCCCGACGAGATCTTCAGCGCGGGGTCCGACGACCTGACGCTGATCGAGCGCGCCGAGAGCCGCGAACGCGAGGACACGCGCGAGGACTTCATCTCGGTGAAGAACGTCTCGAAGCTCTACAAGGTCCGCCAGTCCAGCTTCAAGTCCATCGATCTGCTCGCCGTGAACGACGTGAGCTTCGACGTCAAGAAGGGCACCACGACCGCGATCGTGGGCGAGTCCGGATCCGGCAAGTCGACGATGGCCAAGCTGATCCTCCAGCTCGAGGCGCCGACCTCCGGATCGGTCAGCTTCGACGGACGAGACGTCGGTTCATTGCGCGGGCGCGACGTGCTCGCCTTCCGGCGCCGTGTCCAGCCGGTCTTCCAGGACCCGTACGGTTCGCTCGATCCGCAGTACAGCGTCGGCAACACCATCGCCGAGCCGCTGAAGGTGCACGGCATCGGCACCGCCAAGGAGCGCAACGCACGCGTGCTCGAACTGCTCGACCAGGTGTCGCTGCCTTCGGCCACCCGTCACCGCTATCCGAGCGAGCTGTCGGGCGGTCAGCGTCAGCGCATCGCGATCGCGCGCGCCCTGGCGCTGAAGCCCGACGTCCTCGTGCTCGACGAGGCGGTCTCGGCGCTCGACGTGCTGGTGCAGGGGCAGATCCTGAACCTGCTCACCGAGCTGCAGGCCGAGCTCTCGCTCACGTACCTCTTCATCACCCACGACCTCGCGGTCGTGCGTCTCGTCGCGGACAACGTGTGCGTGATGCAGAAGGGACGCATCGTGGAAGCGGCGACGACCGACGAGGTGTTCGAGCAACCCGCTCAGCAGTACACCCGGGATCTGCTCGCAGCCATCCCCGGCGCGGGCATCGAGCTCGCGAGCTGAGTCAGCCGCGACGCCCGCCTGGAGCGAACGAGAACGCCCGGCATCCGACCACGGATGCCGGGCGTTCTCGGTTCTCAGGTGAACACGGCCTCGGCACGGTAGGCTTGTCGGGCGCGGGCCGTCGATCTCGGCTGCGCATCCCCAGACCTTCATCAAAGCGCTTCCCGCGTTCTCCGTCGTGCCGCCCTCGCGGCCGAGGGGCGCGGCATCCGAAGCCCACCAGCCCAGAGGACCGAACATGGCGAACGCCACCCGCAACGACCTGCGCAATGTCGCGATCGTCGCTCACGTCGACCACGGCAAGACCACCCTCGTCGACGCGATGCTCAACCAGACGCACTCGTTCGCCGAGCACGCGCACGTCGAAGAGCGTGCGATGGACTCGAACGAGCTCGAGCGCGAGAAGGGCATCACGATCCTCGCCAAGAACACGGCGATCTCGTACAACGGCGTCCACGCGGGCGGCAACCCGATCACGATCAACGTCATCGACACCCCAGGCCACGCCGACTTCGGCGGCGAGGTCGAGCGCGGCCTGTCGATGGTCGACGGCGTCGTGCTGCTCGTCGACGCGAGCGAGGGGCCGCTGCCCCAGACCCGCTTCGTGCTGCGCAAGGCACTCGAGGCCCGCATGCCGGTCATCCTGCTCGTGAACAAGACCGACCGCCCCGACGCGCGCATCGACGAGGTCGTCGCCGAGAGCCAGGACCTCCTGCTCGGCCTCGCCTCCGACCTGGCCGACGACGTGCCCGACCTCGACCTCGACGCGATCCTCGACGTGCCGGTGGTCTACGCCTCGGGCCGCAACGGCGCCGCGAGCCACAACAAGCCCGAGAACGGCGAGCTGCCCGACAACGACGACCTCGAGCCGCTGTTCGAGGCCATCCTCGAGCACATCCCGGCGCCGACCTACGACGACGAGCACCCCCTGCAGGCGCATGTCACGAACCTCGACGCGTCGCCGTTCCTCGGCCGCCTCGCGCTGCTCCGCGTCTTCCAGGGCACCATCAAGAAGGGCCAGACCGTCGCGTGGGTCAAGCACGACGGCTCGGTGCAGAACGTCCGCGTGACCGAGCTGTTCCTCACGAAGGCCCTCGACCGCTACCCGGCCGAGAGCGCCGGCCCCGGTGACATCGCCGTGGTCGCCGGCTTCGAGGACATCATGATCGGCGACACGCTCGCCGACCCCGAAGACGTGCGTCCGCTGCCGATCATCGCCGTCGACGAGCCCGCCATCTCGATGACCATCGGCACGAACACCTCGCCGCTCGTCGGCAAGGTCAAGGGCCACAAGCTCACCGCGCGCATGGTCAAGGACCGCCTCGACCGCGAGCTCGTCGGCAACGTCTCGCTCAAGGTCGTCGACATCGGACGCCCCGACTCGTGGGAGGTACAGGGTCGAGGCGAGCTCGCGCTCGCGATCCTCGTCGAGCAGATGCGTCGCGAGGGCTACGAGCTCACCGTTGGCAAGCCCCAGGTGGTCACGAAGCAGGTCGACGGCAAGACGCACGAGCCGTTCGAGCACCTCACGATCGACGCCCCCGAGGAGTACCTCGGCGCGATCACGCAGCTCCTCGCGTCGCGCAAGGGCCGCATGGACAACATGTCGAACCACGGCACCGGCTGGGTGCGCATGGAGTTCATCGTCCCGAGCCGCGGCCTCATCGGCTTCCGCACCGAGTTCATGACCACCACGCGCGGCACCGGCATCGCGAACGCGATCTCGCACGGCTACGACGCCTGGGCGGGCCAGATCGTCACCCGCAACAACGGCTCGATCGTCGCCGACCGCTCCGGCGTCGTGACGCCGTTCGCGATCATCGCCCTGCAGGAGCGCATGACGTTCTTCGTGAACCCGACCGAAGAGGTCTACGAGGGCATGGTCATCGGCGAGAACTCGCGCAACGACGACATGGACGTGAACATCACGAAGGAGAAGAAGCTGACCAACATGCGTCAGTCGACCTCCGACACGTTCGAGTCGATGACCCCGTCGCGCCAGCTCTCGCTCGAGGAGTGCCTCGAGTTCGCCCGCGAAGACGAGTGCGTCGAGGTCACGCCGGCCGCCGTGCGCATCCGCAAGGTCGAGCTCGACGCCACGGCGCGCGCTCGCACCACCTCGCGCCTGAAGAAGCAGGCCTAGCCCCTGCGAACGAGGGCGGATGCCGCGGGCCATGGCCTGCGGCATCCGCCCTTCTCCATACCGGTGAGACGCGTCCGAAGCGTCGGCGCACACGGGTTGCGGAGGAGAAGTTGAGGGTTTGTACAGAAACGTTTCATACGTTGGAATGGTTCACCTGGACGCCCCCGACCGGAAACACCTGCTCCACCTATGACCTTCCCCCACATCGGCCGCCGAGCCGCAGCGCGATCACGCGCGGCCGTTCGCGGACTCCACGCCCGCGCCCTTCCCAGCAACCACACCTTCCGCGCCGCCTTCGCGGCGGTGCCGCCGGTGCGCACGCTCCTCCCGAAGCGAGCCGGATTCGTGCTCCTCGGCCTCGGCTTCGTCGGCGCGATGGTCATCAGCTCGAGCGTTCCGGCCCTCGCCGTGAGCGCGAGCGACACGACGGCGTCGGTGTACGCGCCCGCTCCGATCGGCGACACGATCGACCTCGAGCCGCAGACCATCGAGATCGCGAGCGACGCCGTCATGCCGGCGGCCGTCGCCGGGGCGACCGCGAGCGTGAGCGCCTACTCGGTCGAGGCTGCTCCGCCGCCCATCGTGTCGCAGGTCGCGAGCGTGGGATCCGTCTCGCTCATCGAGACCGACCGCATCGTGTGGCCCGTGCTCACCCCCGAACGCCAGAGCGACGGCTTCGGCCCGCGGTCGGCTCCCTGCGCCGGATGCTCGACGGTGCACGACGGCGTCGACTTCAACCCGGGCAACGGCTCGCCGATCGTGTCGATCGCCGACGGCGTCGTCGTGCTCGCGACCGAGAACAGCGGCGGCCTGGGCGTGAACATCGAGGTGCAGCACAACATCGGCGGCACGCTCGTGACGTCCTCGTACGCGCACATGCAGAGCGGGTCGATGCAGGTGAGCGTCGGGCAGCAGGTCACCGCCGGCCAGCAGCTCGGGCTCGTCGGCACGACCGGTCAGTCGACCGGACCCCACCTCCACCTCGAGATGTTCGGCGCCGACGGCGTCAGGTTCGACGGCTTCGCCTGGCTGGCGATGCGTGTCACCGGCTGAGCGTCAGCTACTGAGCGTCACCGGCTGAAGCCGGGGGAGCGCTTTTCGAGGAACGCCGCGACGCCCTCGCGCATGTCGTCGGTGCCGAACGCCTCGGTGAATCCGCCGACCTCGATCGCCACGGCCTCCTCGGTCGTGCGCCCGGCGGCGCCGACGAGCACGCGCTTGGCGTTCGCGACCGCGACCGGTGAGTTCTGCGCGATCTGCGCGACGGTCTCGCGGGCTCCGGCGAGCAGCGCATCGCGGTCTGCGAAGCGGCGCACCACGAGTCCGGCCGCGACGGCCTCCTCGATGCCGATGCGGCGGCCGCTGTAGATGAGCTCCTTGGCGCGCGCCGGGCCGACCACGCGCGGAAGGCGCACCGTCCCCCCGAACCCGGGGATGAGGCCGAGGCGCACCTCGGGCTGGCCGAAGCTCGAGGCATCCGTCGCGTAGATGAGGTCGCAGGCGAGTGCGAGTTCGAGGCCGCCGCCGAGGGCGAACCCGTCGACGCAGGCGATCACGGGGGCGCTGCAGGCCTCGATTCGGGCGGCGACCCGGTGGCCGAGCTCCGCCGAACGTCGGCCCTCCTCTGGCGTCGCGCCCGCCATGCCGGCGATGTCGGCGCCTGCGACGAACGCGCGCCCGCCGGCCCCGACGAGCAGCACGCCCCGAACGGATGCCGCGGCATCCGCGATGCGGACGAAGGCGTCGTCGAGGGCCTCGAGCACCGTCGACGAGAGGGCGTTGAGCGCCTTGGGCCGGTCGATCGTGACGATCGCGACGTCACCGTCGAACGCGAGGTCGACCTCGGGGCTGGCGGGTTCGGATTCGGCCGTCGTCATCGTCTTCGATCCTCTCGTGGGGCTGCGTGTTCACGCTACGGCATGCCCGTCGGGCTCGGCTGCGGCCTGCCGCCGGCGATGCAGCCACGGCGCCGGCGCGGCGGCTCGTGGCCGACCCGCCGGCTCGTCGGTAGAATCCGATGGCCACCGAATCCACGAGGAGTCCTGATGCTGTCATCACCGTCGACCAGGGTGCGGATGCCGCGCGCGATCGTTCGCGCCGCACTCGTCGTCGCGACGGCGGGTCTCGCCGTAGGGCTGCTCACCGGCTGCTCGAATCCGGTCGAGGACCTCATGCAGAACGGCGTCGAGGACGCGATCGAGGGCGCCACGGGCGGGGACGTGAGCCTCGGCGGCGAGCTGCCCGCCGGGTTCCCGTCCGAGATCGCGGTCGTCGACGGCGAGATCACGGTCGGCATCGGCACCGGCGACTCGAACGGTTGGGTGGTGGTCGTGACGACGACCGAGGCCGACCCCGCCGCGGCGGCCGCGTCGGCGCTCGAGGGCTCCGGCTTCGCCGAGGACACGACGTTGACCGAGGAGCAGCTCCAGAGCCTCACCGGAGGGCAGCTCGACGCGATGGTGTACGCGAACGACACCTACCGCGTGCTGCTGACCGTTCAGGACGACACCGTGTCGTACACGGTGACCCCGAAGTGAACGAGATGGGCGAGACGAGCCTCTGGAACCGAATCGCGACGCTCGCGCTCGCGCTCATCATCGGCGCGATCTACGGAACGCTCGGCACGGTCGGTCACCGCCAGACGTGGCAGATCGGCGACGTGAGCCTGCCGTGGGGCCTCGTCGTCGCGCTCATCGGCGTCGCGGCGCTGCTCGTCGCGTTCCGCACGATCGGCGGGGGGCGGCTGGTCGCCGCCGTGGCCGGACTCGGCGTGATCCTCGTGGTGGGCCTGCTGACCCTGCCGGGGCGGGGCGGATCCGTGCTCGTCGTCGGCGACCTGACCGGCACGATCTGGTCGATCGGGCCGGCGCTCGTCACGGTGTTCGTCGTGGCGTGGCCTCGCCTGCCCGCGCGCGCCGCGCGCCGACCGGGCGGCTCCGAGGGGAATCAGCCGTGGTCGACCGACGACGACGGGCGGGCGGCCTCGACCGGCCTCGGTGCGGCATAGACTGAAGCTCCAGTCTTCCGAAAGGACCGCGAGCCTGTGACCTACGTCATCGCCCTTCCGTGTGTCGACGTCAAAGACCGCGCCTGCATCGACGAGTGCCCGGTCGACTGCATCTACGAGGGTGAGCGCTCGCTCTACATCCACCCCGACGAATGCGTCGACTGCGGTGCCTGCGAGCCGGTCTGCCCCGTCGAGTCGCTCTACATCCACCCCGACGAATGCGTCGACTGCGGTGCCTGCGAGCCGGTCTGCCCCGTCGAGGCCATCTACTACGAAGACGACCTCCCCGACGAATGGGCCGACTACTACAAGGCCAACGTCGAGTTCTTCGATGACCTCGGCTCGCCCGGCGGCGCCGCCAAGGTCGGCGTCATCGCCAAGGACCACCCCGTCATCTCCGTGCTGCCCCCGCAGGCCCACTGAGATGGCGCTCGGCGCGCTGCCCGACTACCCGTGGGACCTGATGACCCCGTACCGGGAGCGCGCGGCCGTGCACCCCGACGGCGTCGTCGACCTCTCCATCGGCTCGCCCGTCGACGAGACGCCCGCGGTGATCCGCGACGCGCTCTCGGCCGCGACCGATGCGCACAGCTATCCGCAGACCGTGGGCACGCCCGAACTGCGCCGAGCGATCGTCGAGTGGTTCGAGCGTCGTCGAGGAATCGTGGGCACCGGGCTCAGTGAGCGCAACGTGCTGCCGACGATCGGCTCGAAGGAACTGGTCGCGCTGCTGCCGCTGATGCTCGGCGTCGGCGAGGGCGACGTGGTCGTGCATCCCCGTGCCGCGTATCCGACGTATGCGATCGGTGCGGCCATCGCCGGGGCCGATGCGCTCGCCTCCGACGACCCTGCCGAATGGCCGGCCGAGACGAAGCTCGTGTGGCTGAACAGCCCCGGCAACCCCGATGGCCGCGTGCTCGACGTCGACGAACTGCGCGCCGCGCAGGCCAGGGCGAGAGAGCTCGGTGCCACGATCGTGAGCGACGAGTGCTATGCAGAGCTCGGCTGGGACGCCCCGTGGGATTCCGAGCGGGTGCCGAGCATCCTCGACCCGCGGGTGAGCGGCGAGAACCGCAGCGGCACGCTCGCCGTGTACTCCCTCAGCAAGCAGTCGAACATGGCCGGCTACCGGGCGGCGTTCATCGCCGGCTGCGGGCTGCTCATCGAGCAGCTGACGAACGTGCGCAAGCACGCCGGCCTCATGCTGCCCGCTCCGCTGCAGGCCGCAATGGTCGCCGCCCTCGGCGACGACGTGCACGTCGCCGAGCAGAAGGAGCGCTACCGCGCCCGCCGAGACGTGCTGCGCCCTGCGCTCGAGGCAGCCGGATTCCGCATCGATCGAAGCGAGGCCGGGCTCTACCTCTGGGCCACCGAAGGTCGTGACGCGTGGGAGTCCATCGGCCGGCTCGCCGACCTCGGCATCGTCGCAGGCCCCGGCCATTTCTACGGCGATCACTACCCCGACCACGTGCGGCTCTCGCTCACGGCGACCGACGAGCGCGTCGCCGCTGCAGCGCGGCGGCTCGCGACATCCGTCGCCTGAATCGCCCTGCGCAGACCGGGGCGCATCACCTCGAGTTCGGCCCTTCGAGCCCGCGAGCGTCGCGTTGACTGTGGGGTGACACAGCCGTCGACGGGTCGATCGGGCCCCCTTCTGTCGAAACCGGCAACTCCTCGCCCGTTGTCTTGGCGGATGCGACAGTGTGCCCCGGCCGCGTCTAGGCTGTAGTTCGGGTCGCGGCCGAACCACGCCGCGAAACGGAAAGCAGGTGACCGCACATGACGATCACAGGAGGCGCCGTGAGCGACGTCGTGAACAATGCCGAAGGCCAGAAGCCCCTTCAGGCGACCCTGAACTTCCCGGGTGGTACCGCGGAGTTCCCGATCCGGGCGGCCGTCGACGGCGCCTCGAGCATCGACCTGTCGACGCTGACGCGACAGACCGGGCTGACCGCACTCGACTACGGGTTCGTGAACACGGCCTCGACGCAGTCGGCGATCACCTACATCGACGGCAACCAGGGCATCCTGCGCTACCGCGGGTACCCCATCGAGCAGCTCGCCGAGCAGTCGACGTACCTCGAGGTCGCCTGGCTGCTGCTCTACGGGTCGCTGCCGAGCGCCGACGAACTGGGCGAGTTCGACGAGAAGATCCGCCGTCACACGCTGCTGCACGAAGACCTCAAGCGGTTCTTCTCTGCACTGCCGCACACGGCGCACCCGATGTCGGTGCTCTCGAGCGCGGTGTCGGCGCTGTCGACGTACTACGAGGGCCAGGACCCCGACGACGTCGAGCTCACGATGATCCGCCTGCTCGCGAAGCTGCCGGTCATCGCCGCGTACGCGCACAAGAAGAGCCTGGGCCAGGCGTTCCTGTACCCCGACAACTCGCTGAGCTTCGTCGACAACTTCCTGCGGCTGAACTTCGGAAACATGGCCGAGCCGTACGAGATCGACCCGGTGCTCTCGAAGGCGCTCGACCGCCTGCTGATCCTGCACGAAGACCACGAGCAGAACGCGTCGACGTCGACCGTGCGCCTCGTCGGCTCGACGGGGGCCAACCTCTACGCATCGATCTCGGCCGGCATCCAGGCCCTCTCGGGCCCGTTGCACGGCGGCGCCAACGAGGCCGTGCTGCAGATGCTCGCGCAGATCCGCGATTCGGGCGAGGGCGTCGGCAAGTTCGTCGAGCGCGTCAAGCGCAAGGAAGACGGCGTCAAGCTCATGGGCTTCGGGCACCGCGTCTACAAGAACTACGACCCGCGCGCGAAGCTCGTCAAGCAGTCGGCCGACGAGGTGCTCGCCGGCCTCGGCGTCTCCGACCCGCTGCTCGACATCGCCAAGGAGCTCGAGCAGTTCGCGCTCGAAGACGACTACTTCAAGGAGCGTCGTCTCTACCCGAACGTCGACTTCTACACGGGCGTCATCTACAAGGCCATGGGCTTCCCGACCCGCATGTTCACCGTGCTGTTCGCGATCGGCCGACTGCCCGGCTGGATGGCGCACTGGCGTGAGATGAACCTCGACCCGCAGACCAAGATCGGTCGCCCGCAGCAGCTGTACGTGGGCGAGCCCGAGCGCCGCTACCCCGGCGCCTGAGCGCGCGCCACGGCGCCGTCGCCTGCGAATGCAGGGTCGGATGCCGCGGCAACCGAGACGCCGAAGGGGCGCCACGTTCGCGTGGCGCCCCTTCGGCGTTCGTGTCGGTGCCGCCGGCCGCTACTCCGCCGCGGGTGTCTCGGTCGGGGGAGCCGTCGTCGCGGGCGCCACGCCCGGCACCGGACGCAGGTTCAGCGTGTCCTTCGCCGCGTGACGAACCGCCTCGAGGCTGAACGGCCAGGTTCGGGTCTCGCCGTGCTGCCAGAGGGGTGCCTGGTCGGTGTAGTTGGGATGGAACGCGTGCCCCGACGCGCCGGTGAGGTTGATCCAGGTGGAGGCGTCGAGGTCGCCCAGGTCGACGACCATGCGCATCGAGGGCACCCAGTCGACGCCGTAGCCGAGCGTGGCATCCCATCCGGTGGCGTTCACGATCGACGATCCGCCGCCGAGTTCGTACGGGCCGCGGTTGAACAGCCATTCGATCGGCGCGATGCCCGAGGTGCCGAAGCTCTGGTTGGTGAGCGTGAGCGTGTGCAGGCGTCCCCACCGCCAGGCTTCGGGGTTGCCGCCCATGCGGCCGGACGCCTCGTTCCACGCCTCGTCGAGGGCGTTGGCGAGCATGGCGTCGCGGCCGGTCACTCCGAGGCGCTCGTTGGTCCACCACGAGGCGTCGGGCTCTTCGAGCAGCGTGCCGACGACCTCGAACCAGCGGTCTCCGCCGGTCGGGCGGGTGGCTTCGGGCAGCGCCTCGAACATGTCCGCGAGCAGGGTGCGCCAGAACACCGCGAAGTACGCGGCCTCTGGGCTGTCGGCGTCGGCATGGCCGTTCCAGTCGGCGAGCAGCTTCGCGCCACGGGCGGCGTCGCCGGTGAGGTCGAGCTCGGCGATCACGGGGAGGAATGCGGCGGTGTTCGCGTCGCTCGTGTCGAGCTGGATGCGCGTGAATTCCTCGGCGGTGAGCTTCTCGCCGGCGTCGATGCGCTCCCGCAGCAGCCGCTCGATGGCGGTGGCGCGGTAGCCGTAGTCCCAGTCGGCCGTGAGGAACGGGCCGCCGTTCGCCACGGCGTTGTTGGCGGTCACGAGGTAGCCGCGCGGCGGGTTCAGCACGTTCGGGAGGTCGTCGAACGCGACCTCGCCGGCCCACCCGACGTCGCTCGTCCAACCGGGCTGCGGCAGCGTGCCGTCGCCGTGCTTGCGGATCGGCACCGAGCCGGGCGCCTGGTAGCCGATGTTGCCCTCGGTGTCGGCGTAGACGAGGTTCTGCGCGGGCACGTCGAACTGCGACGCGGCGGCGCGGAACTCGTCCCAGTCGCGGGCGCGATCGATCGCGAAGATCGACTGGGCTGTCGTGCCTGGGGTGAGCGCGGTCCACTGCAGCGAGAGCTCGGTGGTGCCCTCTGGGGCGCCGGATGCCGCGGGGTACGTCTCAGCGACGGCGGCGAAGTCCGAGCTGATGCCCGTCACGATCGGTCCGCGCCCCGTGGAGCGCACGTCCACCGTCACGGGGGCGCCGCCGGCGACCTCGATGGTCTCCTGGCGCACCTCGAGGGGCACCTGCTCGCCGTCGAGCTCGTACGTGTCGCCGGTGACGCGTTCGAGGTAGAGGTCGGCGACGTCGGGCCCGAGGTTCGTGAAGCCCCATGCGATGCGCTGGTTGTGGCCGATGATGACGCCGGGGAGGCCCGAGAACGTGTAGCCGGCCGTGTCGAAGGTGCAGTCGTCGGTGAGCTCCGCGCAGTGCAGGCCCATCTGCGCCCAGATCGAGGGCAGTGTCGGGCCGAGGTGCGGGTCGTTCGCGAGGAGCGGCATGCCCGATTCGGTGAGCGCGCCCGAGACCACCCAGGAGTTGGACCCGATGTCGTTGCCCTCGGGGCCGAGCAGGGCGGGGATCGCGTCGAGGGTCGCGCGCAGCGAGGTGAGCGCGGCCACGTATGCGGTGTCGCCGGCGTCGGTGTCGCCGCCCTCGGCGCCGTCGAGCCGCGTCGCCGCGCCCGTCGAGGCCGGTGCGGAGGCCGCGGGCAGTCCGTCGACGATCGTGGGTGCGGTCGACCAGTCGAAGCCCGGATGCAGGCGTGCGACCTCTTCGGCGGGCAGCGTCGTCGAGAGCAGCGCCCGGTCGATCTCGTCGCCGAGGTTCGACCTGAGGTCCCAGGCCATGGCCTTGAGCCAGGCGATCGAGTCGACGGGGGTCCACGGCTCGGGGGAGTAGCCGGGGTTCTGCAGGCCGAGCACGGCGTACTCGAGCGAGAGCTCGGCGCCGCTGCGGGTGGCCAGGTAGGCGTTCACGCCCTCGGCGTAGGCCTCGTAGTAGGCGCGGGCGGAGGCGTCGATCAGGCTGTACTCCTGCTCGGCGATGCCCCGCCAGTTCAGCGTGCGGATGAACGTGTCGGTGCCGACCTGCGACTCGCCGAAGAGCTCGGCGAGTCGACCGGCGGTGACGTGGCGGCGGAAGTCCATCTCCCAGAAGCGATCCTGCGCGTGCACGAAGCCCTGCGCGTAGAACAGGTCGTGGTCGTTGTCGGCGACGAGCTGGGGGATCCCGGCGTCGTCTCGGTACACGCTCACGGGCGAGATGAGCCCAGGTGCGTCGATGCGCCCGCTCGTCGTGGGGAACGAGCGCTGCACGGTCCACCAGCCGAGGCCGGCCGCCGCGACGACGAGCAGGAGCACGACGGCCAGGAGCCAGGTGAGCGCTCTCAGCCAGTTGTGGTGTCGGGTTCTGGGTGCGTCGGTGCCCACGTCACTCCTTCGTGCTCGCCCACGGCGATGGCCGCCACCCGGCGACCTGAGGCACAACTGTAATGGAGCGCGCGGGCCCTGCGAACGGCCCTTCGGAACTCAGGCGTGCAGGGCGGTGTTGAGCGTCACGCCGTGGCCGTCGCGCGAGAGCACCTCGACCCGGCCGTTGACCGAGTTGCGGCGGAACAGCAGGTTCGGCACGCCCGAGAGCTCGACGGCCTTGACGGTTCGCCCGTCGCCATCGCCGAGGAGGGCGACCTTGGTGCCCGCGGTGACGTAGAGGCCGGCCTCGACGACCGTGTCGTCGCCGATCGAGATGCCGATGCCCGAGTTCGCGCCGAGCAGCGCACGCTCGCCGATGGCCACGCGCTGGGTGCCGCCGCCCGAGAGCGTGCCCATGATCGAGGCGCCGCCGCCGATGTCGGAGCCGTCGCCCACGACGACGCCCTGCGAGACGCGCCCCTCGATCATCGACGTGCCGAGCGTGCCGGCGTTGAAGTTCACGAACCCCTCGTGCATGACCGTCGTGCCCGGCGCGAGGTGCGCGCCGAGGCGCACGCGCGAGGCGTCCGCGATGCGCACGCGCTCGGGGGTGACGTAGTCGAGCAGGCGGGGGAACTTGTCGAGCCCGGTCGCGTGGATGCCAGCACGTTGCAGCGCGGGCCGCAGCCGGTCGAAGTCCGCCGGATGCACCGGGCCCGCGTTCGTCCAGACGACGGCGGGCAGGTGCCCGAAGACGCCGTCGAGGTTGATGGTGTTCGGCGCGGCCACGAGGTGCGAGAGCAGGTGCAGGCGCAGGTACGCGTCGGCGGTCGACGCTGGCGCCGCATCGAGGTCGATCGTGAGCTCGACGACCTCGACCCGCACGTTGCGACGGGCGTCGGCGCCCGCGAGGGCCGCGTGCTCCTCGGCGAGCGGCGTCGCCTCGTCGCCGAGGCCCGGCGCCGGGAACCAGGCGTCGAGCACGGTGCCGTCGCCGGCGATGGTCGTGAGGCCGGCGGCGGCGGCGGTGCGGGCGGGGCTGTGGGCGGCATCGTTCGCAGGCATGCTCCAAGGGTAGCGATGCGGCGGGGCGGATGACGCGGGGCGTCGCGTCCGTAGAATCGGGGCATGCCAGCCGAGACCGCCATGACGCCGCCCGCGCTCGACCCGACCGCCGACTCCGTCACGCTCACACGGGCGATCTGCGACATCCCGAGCGTGTCGGGCGATGAGACCGTGCTGGCCGACCTCGTCGAGCAGGCGCTCGCCGCGGCATCCCACCTGGAGCTCCACCGCGACGGCGACACGATCGTCGCGCGCACGAACCTGGGGCGCGAGCGGCGCGTCGTGATCGCCGGGCACCTCGACACCGTGCCGATCAACGGCAACGTGCCGACCCGGTTCGAGACCGACGGAGGCGTCGACTACCTCTGGGGCCGCGGCACGACCGACATGAAGGGCGGTGTGGCGGTCGCGCTGAAGCTCGCGGTCGAGCTCGCCGAGCCGGCCTACGACGTCACGTGGATGTTCTACGACCACGAAGAGGTGCAGGCCGACCTGAACGGGCTCAAGCGCCTCGCCGAGACGCGACCCGACCTGTTCGAGGCCGACTTCGCGATCCTCGGCGAGTCCTCGAACGGGCAGGTCGAGGGCGGATGCAACGGCACGCTCCGCGTCGAGCTGCGGGCGACGGGCACGCGGTCGCACACCTCCCGTCCGTGGATGGGGGTGAACGCGATCCACGCCCTCGCGCCCGCCCTCGAGCGGCTGGCGTCCTTCGAGGCCGAGACGGTCGACGTCGAGGGGCTCGCCTACCGCGAGGGCCTCAGCGCCGTCGGCATCCGAGGGGGAGTGGCCGGCAACGTCGTGCCCGACGAGGCCGTGCTCACGGTCAACTACCGCTTCGCGCCGAGCCGATCGATCGACGACGCGATCGAGGCCATGCAGGCGCTCTTCCCCGAGTACGAGTTGACGGTGACGGATGCCTCGGCCGGCGCCCGCCCAGGGCTCGACGACCCGTTCGTGCAGGGGTTCCTCGCGGCGGTCGGCGCCGAGGCGAGGCCGAAGTACGGGTGGACGGATGTCGCGCGCTTCAGCGCACTCGGCGTGCCCGCCGTGAACTACGGGCCGGGCGACCCAAGCCTCGCGCACACCGATGACGAGCGCGTGCGCCTCGACGCGATCGTCGCGTGCGAGGTGGGACTCCGCTCCTGGCTGACCGGCGCGTGACGCCCGCATGACCGACGTGAGCGCCGACGCGGCGGCCCGCGAGCCCGAGCGCGAACCCCCGCGCGAACCCGGGCCGGACACGGTGACGGCCGGCCGCCAAGGGGAGCGGGAGCCCGACCCGTTCCGCGCGACGCGATGGTCGCCGCGCGTGCGGTGGCGCCTCGCGCCGTGGTGGCTGCGCGTGATGCTCGTCTTCGCCGGTGCGCGCGCGATCACGACGGTGTTCGTGCTCGCACTGGCGAGCGTGCAGGGCGCCAACCCCTGGACCGCCGCGAAGCCCGGCTACTTCGAGTTCGCGAACATGTGGGACGCCCGCTGGTACCAGATCATCCTGCTCTCGGGGTATCCGAGCGAGCTGCCGCAGACGCCCGACGGCCATGTGGCCGAGAACGCGTGGGCCTTCATGCCGGTCTACCCGGCCTTCGTGGGCATGCTCACCTGGTTCCAGGTGCCCTGGAACGTCGCCTCGGTCATCGTGTCGCTCGCGGCGGGCCTCGGGGCGGCGCTCGTGTTCCACCGGCTCATGTCGCGGTTCCTCGAACCCGACCGGGCGATGTTCGCCGTCGTGCTGTTCTGCGTGGCGCCCGTGTCGCCGATCATGCAGTTCGGCTACGCCGAGTCGCTCGGCTACCTGCTGCTCGCCACAGCCCTGCTCCTCCTCGTCGATCGACGGTACGGCTGGCTGTTCCCGGTGATCGCGCTGTGGTCCTTCACGAGGCCGGGTGCGCTCGCCTTCGCCCTGACCCTCGGCCTGCACTGGCTGTTGCGCTGGTGGCGGCGGCGCGACGACCCGTTCCCGATGCGAGAACGCGTGCTCGCGGCATCCGTCACCGCCTTCGCCGTGGTCTTCGGGTTCGGATGGCTGCTCGTGGCCGCGATCGGCACGGGCGACCTGCACGCCTACACCGACACCGAGCTCGCCTGGCGGGCCGCGTACATCGGGTACGGCGAGCTCGTGCCGTTCACGGCCTGGTTCGAGTCCGGCGGATGGTGGCTCGGGCAGCCGCTCGGATCTCTCGCGGTCGTGGCGCTGATCCTCGCGTTCGGGCTCCTGCTGCTCACGCCGGCGGTGCGGCGCCTCGGGATCGACATCCGACTGTGGTCGGCGAGCTACGCGCTCTACCTGCTCGCGGTGTTCTTCCCGCAGTCGAGCGTGTTCCGCATCACGTCTCCGCTCTTCCCGCTGCTCGGGGCGGCGGCGATCCCGCGCGCCAGGTGGTACCGGTGGGGGATCGTCATCGTGTTCCTCGCGCTGCAGGTCGGGTGGCTGCTCATCGCGTGGGGCATCGACGGCCGCGACTGGACGCCGCCGTGAGCCGGCCGCGAGCCGCGGTGCGGTCGGCGCCGTCACCCGCGCCGTGGTCGCCGCCCGGGCCGCGGGTGCGTCGCTTCGAGGCGTTGCGGGTCGTCCCGCGTCATCCACAGCCTCACGGCGATTTCTCAGGACTGCTTCCGATGAAGGATAATGGGAAGGTACAGCCACGAAAGGGGTAGCTCAATGGCGGCCATGAAGCCACGCACCGGAGACGGGCCTATGGAGGCTGTGAAGGAGGGTCGGCTGATCATCGTGCGGGTACCGCTCGAGGGCGGCGGACGCCTTGTCGTCTCGGTGAACGATGCTGAGGCCAAGGAGCTCTACGACGTGCTCGGTGGCGTCGTCAACCCGGCCTGACAGTTCCACTCGCTTCGAGCCGAGCCCGCATCGCGGTGCTCGGCTCGAGGCATGCCCGGCGGAGCGCTTCGGCGTTGCGCCATGCAGCGGTGAACGCCGCGTCACGAGGTCGTGGCGCGGCATCCGTCGTCTCTGCGTGTCGTCGCCCGGCAGTTCGCGGCGCAGCAACGCCGTGGGTGCGGCACGTCGTAGGCGCGGCAGACCGGGGCCCTGCGGCGGAAGGTCGCGCGTCAGGCGCCGAGCTTGACGATCTGCAGCAGTCCGTCGCCGGCGGGGGAGACCGCGGTGGCCACGGCGGGCGAGGCCGCGAGCTCGGTGATGAGCGCGCGGAACGCCGTCGCCTCGTCGTCTCGGCGGGCCGGGTCGGCCACGCGCCCGCGCCACAGCGATCGGGCCACGAGCACCGAACCGGTCGGCTTCGCGAGCCGCAGGCCGTGCTCGACGTACTCGATCACGGAGCCGGCGTCGGCGTCGATGAACACGACGTCGTAGGAGTTCTCGTTCATGCGGGGGAGCACCTCGCTCGCGCGCCCGGCGATGAGTCGCACGCGGGCGGCGGCCACGCCGGCATCCGCGAAGTTCTCGCGTGCGGCCTGCAGGTACTCGTTCTCGGTGTCGATCGAGGTGAGGAGCGCACCGCGGGCCGCCTGGAGCATGCAGAGGCCCGAGACGCCGACGCCGGTGCCGATCTCGATGATCGATTCGGCGCGTGCGGCGGCCGCGATGACCGCGAGCTGGGCGCCGACGGCGGGCGAGACGGGGTCGATGCCGAGCTCGACGGACTGCTGGCGCGCGCGGGCGACGGCCTCGCTCTCGACGACGGATTCGTCGACGTACTTCCAGTTCAGGTCACGTTCGGACACGATGCGGCTCCCGGCACTCTCTCAGCTGCCAAGCCTACGGCCAGCCGAGTGTGCGATTCGCACGCCTCGCCGCCGACTATCCTGTAACGGTGTTCGGTCTGACGTTCGAGAAACTCCTCATCATCGGGGTGATCGCCGTCTTCCTGCTCGGCCCCGAACGCCTGCCGCACTATGCAGCGCAGCTCGGCAAGTTCGTGCGGTCGGTGCGCGACTTCGCGAACGGCGCGAAAGACCGCATGCGCGAGGAGATGGGTCCCGAGTTCGACGACGTCGACTGGCAGAAGCTCGACCCTCGTCAGTACGATCCGCGCCGCATCATCCGCGACGCGCTGAGCGACGCCGACCCGTTCGCCGCCCCCGCGACGCCCGTGGTCGCCAGGGCCGCCGTCAACGAGAACTCCGCCTACCTGCAGCGCAAGCGCAAGCGCGAGGCCCTCGGTGCGGGCGACCAGGCCCCATTCGACTCCGAAGCGACCTGAGCCTCCGCAGCGACCTGAGGCTCCGCAGCGACCTGAGCCGCGGCATCCGTCATCCGTCGCGCGCGACGAGGCGAACGGATGCCGCGGCTGAGCGTCAGGCGCGACGGATCGCCTTCAGCGCCTGCGCGACGAGCACCATGACGGGCACGAGCGTGCGGTACTCGGGACCCGTGCGGGGCAGCGGAACGAGGCCGGTCGAGCGGGCGACCGTGATGGGCTCGACGAAGCGCAGCAGGCCCTCGCGGCCGTTGCGGCGTCCGACGCCGGACTGCTTCACGCCGCCCATCGGTGCCGCGACGGCCGAGAACGACCCCCGGTAGCCCTCGTTGATGTTGATGCTGCCCGACTCGAGGGCATCGGCCACGCGTGACGCGTGTCGGAGCGAGCGCGAGAAGATCGAGGCGTTCAGGCCGTATTGGCTCTGGTTCGCGGCGACGATCGCCTCTGCGTCGCCGTCGACGAGGTAGAGCGACGCGATCGCGCCGAAGGTCTCGTCGGCGTAGACGCTCATCTCGGGAGTGACGCCCGTGAGCACGGTCGGCTCGAAGAACCACGGGCCGAGGTCGGGGCGTGGCCTGCCGCCGACGAGCACGGTCGCGCCCTTGGCGACGGCGTCGTCGAGGTGCGCCTGCACGCGCGCGACCTGCGCCGCGCTCGTGAGCGACCCGAAGTCGGCCCGGTACTCGAGCTCGGAGCCGAGTGCGGCGCCCTGCAGGCGGGTGACGAGCTCGCGCTGGAACTCGCCCGCGACCTTGCGGTCGACGTAGAAGCGCTCGACCGAGACGCAGAGCTGGCCCATGGCCGAGAACGCGGCGTGCGCGGCGCCACGGGCGGCGTCGACGGGATCCGCGTCGTCGAGCACGAGCAGGGCGTTCTTGCCGCCGAGCTCGAGCGAGGCGCCCACGAGGCGGCGGCCCGCCTTCTCGGCGACCTTGCGCCCCGTGGCGGTCGAGCCGGTGAAGCAGATGTAGTCGGCGACATCCGTCACCGCTTCGCCGACCTCGGCCGCGGGGCCGGTGACGACGGCCCACAGGGCCTCGGGAACGCCGGCGTCGATGAACGCGCGACGCAGGGCGAGGATCGACAGCGCGCCCTGGTCGTCGGCCTTCTGCACGACCGCGCAGCCGGCTGCCAGCGCGGGCACGACGTCCATCGCGGCGAGGCTGAGCGCGTAGTTCCATGGCGTGATCACGCCGGCGACGCCCTTGGGGCGGTAGCGAACGCTCGCGGTCAGCACGGTCGGGATGCCACTGCGCCGCGGTCCGCCGCGGAGCACCTTGCGGGCCATCACGGCGTTGTAGCGCGTGACGGATGCGGCCTGGAAGACCTCCTCGAAGGCCTGGCCGCGGGTCTTGCCGCTCTCGAGCTGGATCAGGTCGAGCAGCAGTTCGCGCCGCTCGAGCACGAGATCGTGCGCGCGGAGCAGGATGCGGCGGCGCTCGGCGAAGCCCGCCCTGGCCCACGCGAGCTGGGCGATGCGGGCGCGGGCGGCCGCATCGTGCACGTCTGCGGCGCTCGATTGCGGCAGCGCATGCAGCGTCTCGCCGGTGGACGGCGTCGGCACCTCGACCGTGGAGTCGCCCGAAGCGACGATCTCGGCGGTGAGGCGGGCGAACAGGTCGGGGGAGGCCAGGGTGGCACGCATGCGGCACAGTCTAGGACAGTTGACCCACTTCGGTCGGACCGAGTTCGCGCAGCGCACTACACTGCCTCCATGACCGCAACGGAGCGCCCCCTCTCCCGCGGCGTCGTCACCCGATATGCCATCGGTTCCCTCGGAACCGGTGGCTTCGCGACGCTGCCCGGACTCGTCCTCGTCTTCTACATGACCGACACCCTCGGCGTCACCGCGCTGTTCGCCGGGCTCGTCGTGACGGCGGCGAAGGTGTGGGACGTCGTCATCGATCCGTGGATCGGCGAGCACAGCGACCGCGCGCTCGCCCGCACCGGTTCGCGCCGCACCTGGATGCGCGTCGGCGCCGTCGCGCTGCCCGTCGGGTTCGTGCTGACGTTCGCGGTGCCCGTAGGGCTCGCGCCCGCGGCATCCGGGGTCTGGGTGTTCCTCGCGTTCCTGGCGACGGCCACCGCGTTCAGCCTGTTCCAGGTGCCCTACATCGCGCTGCCGGCCGAGCTCACCTCCGACTACGACGCCCGCACCCGGCTGCTGTCGTGGCGCGTGGTCGTGCTGAGCCTCGCGATCCTGCTCTTCGGTGCGGGCGGGCCGGTGCTGCGGCGCATGGGCGGCGACGACGAGGCGATCGGCTACCTCGTGATGGCCGTCGTCGCGGGGCTCGTCATCGGCGCAGGCATGCTCGTCGCGGTGTCGACGGCCCCGCGCGGCCTGCCGGGCGTGCAGGCGCCGCGCCGCGGCATCCGTTCGGCCTACGCCGAGGGCTTCGCCGCGCTGCGACGCAGCCCCGCCTTCCGGGCGCTGCTCGCCACCTTCGTGCTGCAGGGGCTCGCCACGGGCGTCATGCTCGCGGGCGCGAACTACGTCGCCGTCTGGGTGCTGAGGAGCGAAGACGCCCTGACGCTGCTGTTCGTGGCGCTCATCGCCCCCGCGGTGCTCTGCGCACCGCTGTGGAGCCGCATCTCGAGGGGCATCGGCAAGGAGCGTGCGTTCCAGTGGGCGAGCCTGCTGTTCGCGCTGGCGGCGCTCAGCATGGTCGGCATGATCTGGGCGCCCGGCGCCTGGGTGTACGTGCCCGTCGCACTCGCGGGCGCCGCGTACGCCGGCATGCAGACGCTGCCCATGGCGATGCTGCCCGACGTCATCTCGCATGACGCCCGCAAGCACGGCGAGGGCCGCGCCGGCAGCTTCGGCGGCATCTGGACCGCCGGCGAGACCGCCGGCATGGCGCTCGGCGCGACGGTGCTCACGATCGTGCTCGCGCTCACCGGCTACCTCGAGTCGACCGGCTCGACCGTCGTCGTGCAGCCGGCCGCCGCCGTCGCGGGCATCGCCGTGAGCTTCAGCGCCCTGCCCGCGGTGCTGGTGTTCCTGAGCCTCGTGCCGCTCGCCCGCTACGGACTCCGACGAGACGATATCGATGCGGATGCCGCGGCCGTCGCCGCTGCGCCCGCCCGGGCTGCCGGCGCCCCCGCGTCGCGGCCGAACACAGAGAACGACACGGAGGAGACGGTGTGACCATGAACGACTTCCGACGCGACCCTGCCGACGTGCTGGCCGAACTCGCCGCCCTGCGCGAGGGCGACGCGCCAACGCACGGCGGCCGGGTGCTCTCGTACGTGTACGACTCCGGCCTCGCCGAGCTCGATGAGCTCTCCGCCTCGGCCGCGCGGCTCGTACAGCCCGTCAACGGCCTCGACCCGACGACGTTCACCTCGGTCGCGGCCATGGAGGCGGGCGTCGTCGGGTTCGCCCGACGCGTGTTCCACGGCGAGTCCGGCGGCACGGACTCGGCCGAGGTCGTCGTCGGCACCGTCACCTCGGGCGGCACCGAGAGCTGCCTGCTCGCGGTGAAGACGGCTCGCGACGCCTGGCGCGCGGTACGCGTCGGCACGCCGCGGATGCCGCGCATCGTCGCCCCGATCACGGTGCACGCCGCGTTCCACAAGGCGGCCGAGTACTTCGGGCTCGTGCTCGACCTCGTTCCCGTCGATCCGGCGACGGGCACGCTCGCGGCATCCGCCATCGAGGACCGCCTCGGCGACGACGTGGCGCTCGTCGTGGTCTCGGCCCCGTCGTATCCGTTCGCGAGCCTCGACCCGGTCGCGGATGTCGCGGCGGTCTGCCGTGCGCGCGGCATCGCGCTGCACGTCGACGCCTGCATCGGCGGCTTCGCGCTCGGCTTCTGGCCCGACGACCTGCCCGCATGGGACTTCGCCGTGCCCGGTGTCACGAGCCTCTCGGCCGACCTGCACAAGTACGGCTACGCGCCGAAGGGCGTCTCGGTGCTGCTCACGCGCGGCCGCGACCGTCAGCGTCACCAGTACTTCCGCACGACCGGGTGGCCGGGCTACCCCGTCGTGAACCCGACGATGACGGGGTCCAAGCCGGCCGGTCCGCTCGCGGCCGCCTGGTCGATCATCGAGGTGCTGGGCGAGCAGGGGTTCGCCGGGTTGTCGGCGAAGGCCGCGCGTGCCACCGCGGTGCTCCGCGAGGCCGTCGAGGGCATCGAGGGCCTTCGGGTCGTCGGCGTGCCGACCGGTCCGCTGTTCGCGGTCGCGACCGACGAGTCGGTCGCTCCCGAGCAGCGCGTCGATCCGCACCACTGGGCGGATGCCGCGCGCGGCTCGGGCTGGTTCCTGCAACTGCAGCCGGGGCTCGTGCAGGCCGACGGCACGCGGCTGCCGCACACCACGCACCTCACAATCACGCCCGTGACCGAAGGCGTCGTCGACGACCTCTCGCAGGCGCTCGTCGCCGCGGCCGACGCCGTGCGCGGCGTGCCGCAGGTCGACGGCTCGCTCGTGCTCGCCGGCCTCGCCGATGCGCTTCCCGGCGGCATCGAACCCCTGCTCGCGGCATCCGGCGGGCTCGACTCCGACACCGCGGCCGGCCTGCTCGGCGCGATCGGCCTGCTCGGCGGCGAGGGCGGCGGGCTGCCCGCGCAGATGGCGCCCGTGCTCGCGCTCGTCGAGGCGCTGCCCTCGGAGCTCACCGGGCGCCTGCTCGTGGAGCTGCTGGCGCGGGTCGTCGAGCCGCGCTGACGCCTCGGCGGCGGAGCGTGGCGTGTCGCGCCGTCAGTTCGAGGGCAGGCCGCACCGCTCGGTGAAGTAGGCGAACAGGTCCTCCTTCAGCGAGGCCGACGCGCGCACCTCGTACTGGCCGGACCAGCCCTCGCTCGTCGTCACGACGAGCGGCAGGATCGTGCCGCGCTTGTCCTCGGCGCCCGCGTGCGGGTCGCAGCGCGCGGGCCGGACCGGCAGCGAGATCGTCGACGGGTCATCGGATGCCTCGACGTGGGCGCTCGTGGTCGACCAGTTCAGCCCGTCCTCCGCCGAGAGCAGCGTGGTGCCGAGCACCTCGGAGAGGTCGACCGATCCGGATGCCGCGCCCGTCGGCTGCACGGCGATGTCGAGGAACGCGCGGCGGTCGACGCCGGACGCCGTCGACCGCAGGCGGTCGGCGAGGGTGAACGAGGCGACGGACTCGACGGCGCCGGCGAGGCATCCGCTGTTCTGCAGGCGGGGGAGCGTGTCGTACGGGTCGTCGGCGCGAACGGTGCCCACCGCGGTGCCTCCGTCGACCCCGGTCACCTCCAGCGTGACCTCGGCCGGACCGGCGTCGCCGTCGCATCGCGCCGGCGTCACGTCGACGCGGTACTGCACCGACCTTCCGTCGGCGATCGTGCGCGGGCCGTCGAAGTGCAGGCCGGGCTCCAGGCCGGGCGCCTCGACGTCGAACGACGCGAACTCGAGCTCGTCACCCGTGCCGTTGTCGAGCTGCACCACGAGGCGGCCGTCGACCACGTCCTGACGGCTCTGCAGCACGCTCGCGGAGATGCCGTCGGGCAGCGCGGCGGTCGGCTCGGGCTCGGCCGGCTGCTGCGTGCACGCCGCCGTCGCGACGACGGCGAGCAGCACGAGCGCAGCCCTCGGCACGAGCGCCACGCGCAGACGCCCGCCGGCGCGATGGGCGGCGGCGCGCGGCATCGGGATCACCGCACCGAGACGTCGAGCCGGCGACCGGAGAGCCGGCGCGGCCGGGTCGCGATGACCTCGGCGACGCGTTCGATGGCCACGGCGGCCGGATCGTCGGGGGCACCGGCGACGACCGGGGTGCCCTCGTCGCCGCCCTGGCGCAGCGCGATGCTGAGCGGCACGCTCGCGATGAGCGGCACGGCCTCGGCCTGCCCGGCCGAGAGGCGTCGTGCGACCTCGGCGCCGCCGCCCGACCCGAAGAGATCGAGCACGGTGCCGTCGGGTCCGGCGAGGCCGGCCATGTTCTCGACGACGCCGATGATGCGCTGGCCGGTCTGCCGCGCGACGACGCCGGACCGCTCGGCGACGTCGGCCGCTGCGGGCTGCGGGGTCGTGACCACGAGTACCTCGGCATTCGGCAGCAGCTGCCCGAGCGAGATCGCGATGTCGCCGGTGCCGGGCGGCAGGTCGACGAGCAGCACGTCGAGGTCGCCGAAGTAGACGTCGGTGAGGAACTGGTTGAGCGTGCGGTGCAGCATCGGTCCGCGCCAGGCGACCGCGACCGAGGATGCGCGCGAACCCGGCTCCGCGGGCTCGACGAACATGCCGATCGAGATGACCTTCACGCCGTGGGCGACGGGGGGCAGGATCATGTCGTTGACCTGCGTCGGCCGGGCGGCGAGTCCCTCGTCGTCGACGAGCCCCAGCAGCGCTGGGATCGAGAACCCGTGCACGTCGGCGTCGATGAGCCCCACCGACAGGCCGCGTGCCGCGAGCGCGACGGCGAGGTTCGCCGTGAGCGTGGACTTGCCGACGCCGCCCTTGCCGCTCGTGACCGCGATCACGTGCGTGAGGGTGCCGGGGCCGAACGGATTGCCGCGACCGGCCTTGCCGCCGCGCAGGCGCTCGGTCAGCGCCGTTCGCTGCGCCGGCGTCATGACGGTGAGCGTGACATCCGCCATGCCCTCGCCCGCGACCGTCTCGGCCGCCTGCCGCACGTCGCGTTCGATGCGGTCGGATGCCGGACAGCCGACGATCGTGAGTCGCACCACGACCTGCACGCGCGCGCCGTCGACCGACACCGACTCGAGCATGTCGAGCTCGGTGATGGGCTTGCGGATCTCGGGGTCGATGACGGACTCGAGGGCTCGGCGGACCGCGGCCTCGAGCTCGGCGGGGTCGGCCGCCTCAGGAGCGGGGTGCGGCATTCGCGGCATCCTCGTCGTCTTTTCGATCGAGTTCTTCGAGGACGGCCCGCAGCTCCGCCCGGATGAAGTCCTTCGACGCGAGGTCGCGCATGGCCAGGCGCAGGGCGACGACCTCGCGCGCGAGGTACTCGGTGTCGGCGAGGTTGCGCTCGGCGCGCTGGCGGTCCTGCTCGATCTGCACGCGGTCGCGGTCGTCCTGACGGTTCTGAGCCAGCAGGATGAGGGGGGCGGCGTACGACGCCTGCAGGCTCAGCACGAGCGTGAGTGCCGTGAACCCGATGGCGACGGAGTCGAAGCGCATGTTCTCGGGGGCGAAGGTGTTCCAGAGCATCCACCCGATGGCGAAGACCGAGAGTCCCAGCAGGAAGCCCGGCGTGCCCATTCCTCGCGCGACCCACTCGGTGAATCGCCCGAACCGGTCGTTGTCACCGCTCCGGCGGAACTGGGGTGCACGCCGACTGCCCTTCGGAGTGTCGAAACGCCGTTCGTCGGCGTTGTTAGCGCGTGCCATCTGCTGCCCTCCTCGCGGTGCTCGGGATCGGGATGCTCCCGGTCGTCAGTTGTGCGCGGGCGGTCGCGCGTTTGCTCACCTCGTCGTCGTCTTCGGGATGACTTCGCCAGTCATCGGGCAGCAGGTAGTCGAGCACGTCGTCGATCGTGACCACGCCGACGAGGCGGTGCTTCTCGTCGATGACCGGCACCGAGACCAGGTCGTAGCTCGCGAGGATGCGGCTGACCTCGGCGGCCGACGTGCCGGCGCCGACGGGCTCGAGGCCCTGGTCGATCAGGGTGCCGAGGCGTTCGTGCGGGGGATACCGCAGCATGCGCTGGAAGTGCACGACGCCCAGGAACCGCCCGGTGGGGGCCTCGTAGGGCGGCAGCGTCACGCAGACGGCCGCACCGAGGGCCGGAGGCAGGTCGTGGCGGCGGATGAGGGCGAGCCCCTCGGCCACCGTGGCATCGGCCGAGACGATGATCGGCTCGGTCGTCATGAGACCGCCGGCGGTGTCGGGCCCGTACGAGAGCAGCATGCGCACGTCTTCGGCCTCTTCGGGCTCCATGAGCTCGAGCAGGTGCTCGCCGCGCTCCTCGGGGAGTTGCGCGATGAGGTCGGCGGCGTCGTCGGGCTGCATGTGATCGAGCACGTCGGCGGCGCGGTCGTCGCCGAGGCCGGAGAGGATCTCGACCTGGTCGGACTCGGGCATCTCCTCGAGCACGTCGGCGAGGCGGTCGTCGGAGAGTTCTTCAGCGACCTCCTGGCGGCGCGCCACCGGCAGGTCGAGGAGCGTGTTCGCGAGGTCGGCGGGCTTCAGCTCGGAGTACGTCGCGATGAGCTGCTCGGCGGACTGCGCCTCGCCCGACGGGGCGAGCTCGCGCACCTCGCGCCACGTGACGTAGGCGGACTGGCCCTTCGAGAACGGCGATGCGCCCTTCGGCCGGCGCACGAAGAGCTGCTCGACCTCCCACTCGCCCGGCTCGCGCTCCTCGATCGAGACGTCTTCGACCGACGCCTCGCCGGAGCCGTCGTTGAACGACACCTTGCGGCCTAGCATCTCGGCGATCACGCGCACCTCGCCGCCGCGCTGCTCGAAGCGGCGCAGGTTGATGAGGCCGGTCGTGATGATCTGCCCGCCGCCGATCGAGGTGACTCGACCGATCGAGAGGAACACCCGGCGTTTGCCCGGAACCTCGACGATGAGCCCCACCACCCGTGGCGGGTCGTTGCGGCGGTACACGACGAGGACGTCGCGCACCTTGCCGACCCGATCACCGGCGGGGTCGAAGACGGCGCATCCGGCGAGTCGGGCGACGAAGACTCTCGTTGCGCTCACGGTACCAACTTAGCCCGTGGGAGGATGAGGAGGTGAGCACCCCATCGCCGTTCGGCGGCCGCATGTCCAGAGCCTTCCCGACTTTGCCGCAGGGCGAGACGGTCGCGAGCTTCGAGACCTACGCCGAGGCGCAGGCGGGTGTCGACGCGCTCGCGAAGGCCGAGTTCCCGCTCAAGGAGCTCGCGATCGTCGGCACGGGGCTCACGAGCGTCGAGCGCATCACCGGCAAGCTCACGTGGGGCCGTGCGGCCGGTGCCGGTGCGCTCTCGGGCGCCTGGTTCGGCACGTTCCTCGGCCTGCTGTTCTTCATCTTCGCGCCCACGCCGTCCTCGGTCGGCATCCTGATCTCGGCCGTGCTCATCGGCGCCGGCTTCGGCATGATCTTCAGCGTGGTCTCGTACTCGGTCAACCGCCGTCGCCGCGACTTCACCTCGGTCGCGCAGGTGCTCGCCACGAGCTACTCGATCGTGGCCGAGACCGCGCACGTCGAACGCGCCCGACAGGTGCTCGGCGTGACCGAGGCGCCCGCGCCGGCCCTGCCGACGCCCGGTGCCGCGTCGCCCGCCCAGCCGTTCGCGTCGTCGCGTACCCGCTCGTCATCGGCCGGCCAGTACGGGGAGATGTCGGATGCCGCGGCAGCCGACCATCCTGCCGCCACCGACAGCGGGGCCGCCGAACCGGCGGTCGCCGCTGACGCCTCGGCGTCCGATCCCGAGGTCGCGCCCGACGCCGGCGCGGCGGAGCCGCAGGGCCTCACGTACGGCGAGGCGCTCGACGCCGCCCGACGTGCGGAGCGCGAGAAGCGGCGGTCCGGCGGCGACGCCTGAGCGGCCCCCCGGCGTTGCTGCGAGGTCGCTGAGTTCGGCCGACGAGCGGGGACTCGCGATATATCGTGTCTCCATGGTGACCGAGCAGGAACTCTCACGCGAGATCGACGAGGCCGAACGCCACGACCGCCCGATCCGGCGGGTGCTGCGCGGCATCCGTCGGCGCATCCACGACCGCCCGGCGCTGCGGCGCACCTACCGCGTGCTCGTCGGCGTGCTCGGCGGAACCGTCGCCGTCGTCGGGCTCGCCCTCGTGCCACTGCCGGGGCCCGGATGGCTCGTGGTCTTCCTCGGACTCGCGATCCTCGGCACCGAGTTCGCCTGGGCGCGCCGCCTCGCGGCCTTCACGAAGCGTCAGCTCGCCCGCTTCTGGGCCTGGTGGCAGGCCCGCCGCGCTGCGAAGACGGCAGCGGGGCGACGCGGCGTGACCGCCTGACGCGTCAGCGGACGAACCTCACTCGCCGTACGTCACCACGACGATGGCCGTCGGCGAGAGCTCGAAGCCCTGGCCGCTGGTCGCGTCCTCGCACCGAACGCCGTCGTCGGTCGTCGACTGGCACGACACCGTGCCCACCGTGATGCGTTCACCTTCGGCGAGGATGTGCGCGGCCCGCATGCCGCCGAACGCGGCGTCGGTGTTTCGACGAGGCATCGGGGCGTCGTCACCGCGCACGACGAGTCCGTTGCGGCATCCGAGCTCCCCGAGCTGCGCGCAGTACTCGGCGAAGGAGGTGTCCTCCCAGCGCCAGGTCTGGCCGAGGGATACCGCGCAGCCCCAGGCGGCTTCATCGGGGAACTCCCAGTCGGAGGTGATCTGGCAGTTGACCGTTCCGTCGCCCACGCCGAACGACGTGTCCGGCAGGTACTCGGTGGTGAAGCGCGCGGGATCCACTTCGACCGGCTCGACCGGCTCGGCCGGCTCGACCGGTTCGGGGGACGGGGCCGCCTCGGTGGCGTCGCCGACGGCCGTCTCGGTGGGTGCGATCGTCGTGGCGGGCGTCTCGAGCGGGGCGGCCGTGGGGGCCGCGACGCATCCGCTGAGCAGCAGGGCGAGCGCCGCCGAGGCTCCGGCGACGGCGGCGATGCGGAACGCGTCGCCGAACGGGTTTCGGGTCATGATCGGAAATCTAGGGCATGCTCGGGCCGGGGCGCAGCGGTGCGACCCGCCCGCGCATCACGGTTCGATCACGGGCGTGCGGCCCCCTGCACCCATGCCTCGACCTCGGCGACCGTGCGCGGGGTCCCGCGGACAGGTTCTCGGTGCCTCGGATGCCGCCGCCGGGCGCCGGGCGCCGGGCGCCGGGCGTCGTCGACGGCCTGAGCGTCACCAGATCCGGTTGCGGGAGTGCGAGATCGTGAAACCGTGAGCATGGTCGGCGTCTCGACACGTGACACCGGTGTCCGTCGACTCGCAGGTGATCGGTCCGACGACGATCGCAGACCCGTACGGGAGTACCCAATCGACGGGATGCAGCGAGTAGGTGGCGTCGCTCTTGGCGAGCGGACGCGGCGTCTCGCCGCCGTCGGACTCGATCCCCCAACCGCAACGGACCTCCATGCCGTGACAGAAATCGCTCGGGTCGGCGTCGGGGAACGACCAGTCCTTCTCATCGATCCGGCATCCATAGAGGAAATCCTCGGAGGACCTCTGGCGGTAGATTCCGCAGTGCAGATTTCCGGAGGGCGAGTCGAACTCGAACCCCCTGCCGGGGTCCCCTGCCTCCGTGCCGGCGAGAAGCGGTGAGGCGGCGAGGTCGTACGATGCCGGATCGACGATCGCGAACTGCGTCGCGTCGGGCGTCGGCTCCGACGTGGGACTGGGACTGGGGGTGGGAACGGACGTCGGCACGGGCGCCGGCTGCGTCGGTGCCGCCGAGCTCGACGCAGCATCGCCGTTCCCGGCCTCGGCGGCCGCGCCTCCGACACATCCGGTGAGGAGGAGCAGGCAGGGGAGGGCAAGCAGCACCGCTGCTGCGTGGTGTCGGGTCACACGTTGAACTTATTCGTCCCACGGGCCGCACAATGTCACGATTCAGCGACGAGCGACGAGCGACGAGCGACGAGCGACGAGCGACGAGCGACGAGCCACGAGCCGGCATTCGACCGGTGATGCCGCATTCGCGGCGCAATGAAGACGGCAGCGGGCGGCACCGTCTGGGCGGCACCGCCCGCGAGGGTCAGGCCTGCTGCGCCCCCTGCACCCACGCCTCGACCTCGGCGACCGTGCGCGGGATGCCCGCGGACAGATTCTCGGCGCCGTCGGCCGTGACGACGATGTCGTCTTCGATGCGCACGCCGATGCCGCGGAACTCCGCCGGAACGGTGAGGTCGTCGGTCTGGAAGTAGAGCCCGGGCTCGATCGTGAAGACCATTCCGGCCTCGAGCACGCCGTCCATGTACATCTCGCGACGCGCCTGCGCGCAGTCGTGCACGTCGAGTCCGAGGTGGTGGCTGGTGCCGTGCACCATGTAGCGGCGGTGGAACTGGTTCTCGGGCCGCAGCGACTCCTCGGCCGAGACCGGAAGGAAGCCCCACTCGGCGGTCTTGCGTGCGATCACGGCCATCGCGGCGGCGTGCACCTCGCGGAAGATCGCGCCGGGACGCACGACGGCGAACGCGGCATCCGCTGCCTCGAGCACGGCCTCGTACACCTGGCGCTGCACGTCGGAGAAGGTGCCGTTGACCGGGAACGTGCGCGTGATGTCGGCCGTGTAGTAGGAGTCGAGCTCGACGCCCGCGTCGAGCAGCACGAGGTCGCCTGGCACGACGGCGCCGTCGTTGCGGGTCCAGTGCAGGATCGTCGCGTGCGGGCCGGCGGCCGCGATCGAGCCGTAGCCCACGTCGTTGCCGTCGAGGCGGGCCCGGGTGGCGAACACGCCCTCGATGACGCGCTCACCGCGCACCTCCGACGTGATGCGCGGCAGCTCCTCGAAGACCTCGGTGAAGCCGCGCTGCGTCGCGTCGACCGCCGCGCGCATCTCGCCGATCTCGAACTCGTCCTTCACGAGGCGGAGCTCGGAGAGCACGCGGGCGAGTTCGGCGTCGGGCTCGTGGTCGCCGCCGAACTCGAGCGAGAAGGGCGCGTCCTGCGCGTTCGTCGACAGCGCCTCCTCGGCGGCGAAGCGGATGCGGGCGTGGTCGATGCGCTCGGTGAGTGCGGCGTCGGCCTCGCGGAGCACGAGCGTCGACGTGTCGACCCTGCCGATCACGGTGTCGAGCTCGTCGAGCCCGCGCGTGCGGATCGCGAGGTCGGCCGCGACGTGCTCGAGCGAGGGGCGTGCGCCGATCCAGAACTCGCCGATCGCGGGGTTCGCGTAGAACTCCTCGGAGTCGCGGCCCGCGCGCTCGCGGAAGTACACGGTCGCGACGTGTCCCTCGCCGCTCTCGGGCTCGAGCACGAGCACCGCGCCGGGCTCGGAGTCGGAGCCCCAGCCGGTCAGGTGCGCGAACGCCGAGTGCGCGCGGAACGGGTAGTCGGTGTCGTTCGCGCGCTGCTTCATGTCGCCCGCGGGGATCACCAGGCGGATGCCGGTGAACGCCGCCGAGACGCGGGCCCGACGGGCCGCGGCGAACGAGGCCTGCTCGCGGGCCGTTGGCAGCGCCTCGTCGCGCGTCGCCCAGCCGCTGCTGATGAAGTCCTTGAACCCATCGGACCCGGGCGTCGTCGAACGGTTCGCGTTGCGGCCGCTCTCGTCGGCGCTGGTCGCGGCTGCCGTGGTCTCGGTGGTGGAGGTGTCGCTCGTGGTCATGTGCCCCATTCTCTCACCGGAGGCGCCCCGCGGCATCGGTCGGCGGGGGATGGATCGCCGCCTCAGTCCGTGCGCGAGAGGGTCGCGACGATCGGGCGGTGGTCGCTGCCCGCGCCGTCGACCTCTCCGATCACGCGGAACGCGTCGACCTTCCAGCCGGGCGTCGCGAGCACGTGGTCGATCGGGCTGCCGAGCACCTCGGGCAGGTCGGTCGGCCAGGTGCCGAGCCCGCCCGCACCGCCCTGCACCGCGGCATCCGCGCACCGGCCGAGGTCGCCGCCGTCGACGCCGCGACCGGCGAAGTGGTCGACGGTGGCGTTGAAGTCGCCGGCCATGATCACGTTCTCGCCCGCGCACTGCTCGGCGAGCCAGTCGAGGTCGCTGCGCCAGTTGCGCAGCTCCCAGCGGATGGGGGCGACCGCGTGCACCGCGACGATGCGAGGGCCGTCACCCGCGACGGGATCGGCGACGACCGACGGCAGCGTGTTCGTGTTGCCCGGCGGGCCCGAGACGAGGGCCGAGGTCACCTCGTAGTCGCCGAGCTCGGGCGAGATCAGGATCGTCGTCGACCGGGCCTTCGCGACGTCGTCGAACGAGACCGTGTGCACCCACATCGGGCTCCCGCCCTCGCGCATCGCGACCGCGACCTCCTCGCCGAGCGGCTCCGTGGTCTCGGGCAGCACGACCACGTCGGCCCCCTCCTCGAGGGCGAGCTCGGTGATCGTCGAGGCGTCGGGCACCTCGCCGAGCGTGTTCCACGAGAAGACGGTGACGGTGTCGGATGTCGCGGCCGCCGCGGCATCCGAACCGCCGAAGCCGCGCGCAGCCAGCACCGCGACGTTGCCCGCCGCGAAGACCGCGAGCACGAGCACCATGGCGAGGGCGAACGGGCGCACGCGGCGCGGGATCGCCAGCAGGCCGAACACGCCCGCGGCGACGATCGCGACGAGCGCCGCCGAGCCGCGGAGCGCGACGATGTGGGCGGCGATCCACTGGTTCTGGAGGCCGAACCCCTGCGGCCAGAGCAGGATGGCTGCGATGACCGCCGACACGAGGACGACGAGCCAGCCGAGGATGCGGGGGAGCATCCCACCAAGCTAGGCCACGAGGCTGTGGCGTCGCCGCGAGGGTGCTCGGCGTCGCGGACCGACCCGAGTCCGGCACCCGCGGCGGAGGGTCGCCGGCGCGGCCTAGCATGGGGGCATGGCTTCGTCGGCGGCATCCGTGATCGGTGAGGCCGACCTGCACGTGCATTCGACGGTCTCCGACGGCACGGGCGCCCCCGCTGCGCTCCTCGTCGAGGCGGCAGAGGTCGGGCTGTCGGCCATCGCGCTGACCGACCACGACTCGACCGCCGGTTGGGCCGAGGCCGCCGCCGCCGTGCCCGAGACTGGCGTCGCCCTCATCCCCGGCATGGAGCTCTCGACGCGCGAGCAGTACACGAGCGTGCACGTGCTCGCCTACCTCATCGACCCGTTCGACGAGCCGCTGCTGGCCGAGACCACGCGCATCCGCGAATCGAGGCTCACGCGCGCTGAAGAGATCGTGCGCAGCATCTCTCGGGACTACGCGCTCACGTGGGACGACGTGCTCGCCCAGACGGCGGTCGGCGCCACCGTCGGTCGCCCGCACATCGCCGACGCGCTCGTCGCGCGCGGCCACGCGAACACGAGGTCGGCGGCGTTCGCCGGCATCCTGCATCCCCGCCACGGGTATGCGCGGCCGCACTACGCGCCCGATCCGCTCACCGGGGTCCGACTCATCCGCGCCGCGGGCGGCGTGCCGGTGCTCGCCCACCCGGGTGCCCGCGGCGAGGAGCACGTCGTGTCGCATGCGCGCCTTCGGCAGCTCGTCGACGCCGGGCTGTTCGGCCTCGAGATCGACCACCCCGAGAACGAACCGGCGTCCAAGCCGCGGCTCCACGCCCTCGCACGCGAGTTCGGCCTGGCCGTCACGGGCTCCAGCGACTACCACGGCACGGGCAAGCCGAACCGCCTCGGGCAGGAGCGAACCCGCGCCGACGTCGTGGCCCGCATCCTCGAAGAGGGCACCGGCACGGCGCCAGTGCTGCCCTAGCCGACTGCGCGGACCGGCTTGCGCGGGCGGGGCTGCGCGGTGGGGGTGCTCGCAGACGACGAAGGGGGCGGATGCCGCGTGGCATCCGCCCCCTTCGTGCGGGTCGGTCGTGCGACCGGGTCAGGCCTGCGGCGCAGCGCCCGCCGAGCCGGCCGGACGCGGGCCGCGACGCCGGCGACGACGGCGAGGAGCCGCGTTGCCGTCGTGGTGCTCGCTGCCGCCGCCGTCGTGCGTGCCGGTGCCCGGCTCGCGGACGGTCGCGGTCGTGGCCTCGCCGGCCTCGGACGCAGCGGACGAGCTGGAGCCCGTTTCTACGGACGGAGCGCCGGATGCCGGAACGCCGCCGCGCGTGCGCTGACGCGAACGGCTGCTGCGGGGTGCGCGCTCGCCGTCGCCCTGGCGGGCCTCGCCACGGCCGTCGCCTCGGGCCTCGCTGCGCCCCTCGGTGCGGCCTGCCGTGCTCGACCGGGTCGGAGCTGCGACCGGGGAGGCCGGCTTGAGACGGCCCTTCGTGCCGACGGGGATGTCGAGGTCGGTGAACAGGTGCGGGCTCGACGAGTAGGTCTCGACCGGTTCGGGCTGACCGAACTCGAGCGCGCGGTTGATGAGCGCCCACTTGTGCAGGTCGTCCCAGTCGACGAAGGTGACGGCGATGCCGGTCTTGCCCGCTCGGCCCGTTCGGCCTGCGCGGTGCAGGTACGCCTTGTCGTCGTCGGGGATGGTGTGGTTGATCACGTGCGTGACGTCGTCGACGTCGATGCCTCGTGCCGCGACATCCGTGGCGATCAGGATGTCCTTCTTGCCGGCCTTGAACGCGGCCATCGCGCGCTCGCGCTGGTCCTGGTTGAGGTCGCCGTGCACGGCGGCGGCGTTGAAGCCGCGGTCGTTCAGCTCTTCGACGAGCTTCGCGGCCGCGCGCTTGGTGCGCGTGAAGATCACGGTCTTGCCCCGGCCGTCGGCCTGGAGGATGCGCGAGATGACCTCGTCCTTGTCGAGCGAGTGCGCCCGGTAGACGAGGTGCTTGATGTTCGCCTGCGTGAGGCCCTCGTCGGGGTCGGTCGCCCGGATGTGGATGGGCTTCGACATGAAGCGGCGCGCGAGCGCGACGATCGGGCCGGGCATCGTTGCCGAGAAGAGCATGGTGTGGCGCACCGCGGGGGTCTGCGCGAAGATCTTCTCGATGTCGGAGAGGAATCCGAGGTCGAGCATCTTGTCGGCCTCGTCGAGCACGACCTCCTGCACGTTCTTCAGCGACAGGAGCCGCTGCGATGCGAGGTCGAGGAGCCGCCCGGGGGTGCCGACCACGATCTGCGCGCCGGCCTTGATCTGCTCGATCTGGCCCTCGTAGGCCTTGCCGCCGTAGATCGAGACGACCTTGGTCGGCCGGTTCGACGTCGCCAGCTCGAGGTCTTCGGTGACCTGGACGCAGAGTTCGCGGGTCGGCACGACGACGAGCACCTTGACGCCGGGCTCGGGGTCGTCGCCGAGGCGCTGGATGATCGGCAGGCCGAACCCGAAGGTCTTGCCCGTGCCGGTCTTCGCCTGCCCGATGATGTCCTGGCCCGAGAGGGCGAGGGGGATGGTCTGCTCCTGGATGGGGAAGGCATCGAAGATGCCCTTGGTTGCGAGCGCGTCGACGATGTCGGACGCGACGCCGAGTTCTGCGAAAGTAGTCAAGTATCTGCCTGTCGGTTCAGCTGGAGAGGTGCGCGCTGCTTGTCCTCAGGCGCACGGCTGCGGGTCCGATGCCCGCATGCGACCTCCAGCCTATCGGAGAGAGCCTGAACGCCTCGGTTAGGCTGTGTGCCGTGGTGTCCTGGATCAATCGACGCGTTGCCCGCCCCGAGGCGCCGCGGCAGCGACCGCGCGTCGCGCCGACCGAGCTCACCCGGGTGGACTTCACCGAGCTGGTGCCCGAGCCGGTGCCCTTCCTGGGCCAGGCCGCCTACATCCAGCTCGTCTTCTTCGAGGGGCTCTCGCTCGCGGTGCAGACCGCGCCGGACCTCCGGTCGAAGGAGGGGCTGAGCGCCGCTGCGGGGGTCGCACTGCGCAAGCACCACGCGCTGATCGCCGAACTGCGGCAGCTCAGCGTCGAGCCCGTCGACGTCATGGCGCCGTTCGCGCCGGCCACCGAGCGGCTCCAGGAGGCTTGGCGCAGCGGCGACTGGCACGAGCTGCTGCTCGCCATCCACGTGACGTCGGGAATGCTCGACGGCTACTTCTCGCGGCTCTCGAACGGCCTGCACGCCGACCTCGCGCGCCGGGTGCGCACGATCCTCGACGAGGCGGGCTCTGCGGCGGTGCTCGAGCGGGAGCTCGGACTCGCGATCGCCGGGCAGCCGGGCCTCGCCGATCGGCTCGCCCTCTGGGGCCGGAGCCTCGTGGGCGACACGCTGCTCATCGCCCGCTCGGCACTGCACGCGTCCGAGGCGCGCGGCCTCGAGGAGCGCGTCGAGCCGATCTTCACCGAGCTCATCGCCGACCACACGCGACGCATGGACGCGCTCGGCCTCACGGCCTGACCCTCACGGCGTCACGGGCGGGCCGGTCGTGCCGGTGCCCTCGCACGCGAGAACGGCGCCCTCCCGGAGGAGGACGCCGTCACGTTGGTTCGCGAGGTCAGCCGACCTTCACCGCGCCGGTCGGGGTCGCCGTTGCCGGGCGCGAGAGGCGCTCGAAGAGCGAGGCATCCGCTCGCTCGCGCTTCGGGCCGATCAGGTAGGCGGATGCCGCGGACGCGAGCGCGGCGACCACGAGCGAGACGACCCAGATCCAGCCGCCGTCCCACGCCCAGCCGAGCCACGTGAGCGCGACCCAGACGATCGCGGCGACGCCTGCGCCGATCGAGGGGATCAGCAGCACGCCGTGCGTGTGCCGGAGCGGCAGGAGGTAGCGGGCGCCGAGGCCGAGGATCGCCCCGCCGAGCACGACGAAGAGCAGTTCCATGTCAGGCCACGAATCCGACGCGACGCGACTCCTCCGAGCCGATCTCGACATACGCGAGTGCGGCGGCGGGCACGAGGTAGACGCTGCCCTTCGAGTCGACGAACTTCAGCGACTTCGCGTCGCCCTCGAGGGCTGCGGCGACCTGGGTCTGGACCTCCTCTGCCGACTGGGACGACTCGAAACCGAGTTCGCGAGGGGAGTTCTGAATGCCGATCCGTACGTCCACAGTGGGCCTTTCTGTCCTTGCGACCACACTATGACACGGCTCGCGGGGCACGGGGCACGTTCACTGTCGGCGGAACGGGTTAACGTGTGGGCATGCCCAGCTCCACCGCCCCGTCGCAGCCCGATGCGACGCTCGTCGCACCCGATTCCGCGGCCCGGGCGGGGGGCCTCGCGGCAGGCCTGGTCCGGCGCATCTCAGAAGGGGTGCACCACGCCGTGTTCGGCGCTCCCGGGTCGGGCAAGACGACGCTCGCGGTCGAGCTCGTCGCCGACCGCGTCACCCGGCTCGGTTACGGGGTCGACGACGTGCTCGTGCTCTGCGCGAGCCGTTCGACGGCCACCGCGCTGCGCGATCGCATCGCCGTGCGGCTGGGCGTGACGACCCGCGGCCCGCTCGCGCGCACCGCGAACTCCATGGCCTTCCAGCTCGTGCGCGCCTACACCGCGGCGCCCGTGACGCTGCTCACGGGCGGCGAGCACGACCGCATCGTCGCCGACCTCGTCGAGGGCGGCATCCGCGACGGCTTCGGCCCGGAATGGCCCGAGCCGCTCACCCCCGAGGTGCGCGTGCTCAGGGGCTTCCGCACCGAGCTCCGCGACCTGCTCATGCGAGCGGTCGAGCTCGGCGTCGACGAACACGACCTCGCCCGGCTCGGCGAGGCCGCTGGGCGCCCCGAGTGGGTGGCCGCCGCCGCGTTCATGTCCGAGTACGCCGACGTCAAGGACCAGGTGCGGCCCAACCAGTTCGACTCCGCCGAGCTCGGCGCGTTCGCGGCCTCGATCGTGCGCCGCAGCCGGGTCCACCCCGAGGCGTCAGCGGCCCTCGGCCCGCTCGCCGGGTTGCGCATGCTCGTCGTCGACGACGCGCAGGAGACCACCGAGGCGTCGGCCTCGCTCATCGCCGCATTCGCCGCGTGCGGCGTGCAGATCGTCGCGATCGGCGATCCCGATGTCGCGAGCAACGGGTTTCGCGGCGGCCGCCCCGAACTGCTCGGCTCGCTGAGCTCGATGCTCGACGGTGCGCCCGTGCAGCGCATCGAACTGCCGACCGTGCACCGGGGGAGGCCCGAGATCGCCGAGATCGTGTCGGGCGTGCGCGCGCACATCGGCACCGCGCTCGGCGGCACGCACCGGTCGGCGGCGCTCGCGGGCGCCGAAGCCGACGCGCCAGCCGATCCGCTCGCCCCCGTGCTCGGCATCGAGGCGGCCTCGAGTGCGGCCGAGCACCTCGCGATCGCGTCGTTGCTGCGCGAGCGCCACCTGCTCGACGAGGTGCCGTGGTCGCAGATGGCCGTCGTCCTGCGCTCCGGCGGCGACGTGCCCGCGGTCGAACGCGCGCTGGCGCTCGCCGACGTGCCCACCGCGGGCGCCGCGACCGGACTCGCGCTCCGCGACGCACCGGCCGCCGCGGCCCTGCTCACGGCGTGCTCGTTCGTGCTCGGCCGCGAGCCGCTCACCGCCGACCTCGCGGTGGCCCTGCTCACCGGCCCGTTGGGCCGCCTCGACGGCATCGGGCTGCGACGGCTGCGACTGGCCCTGCGACACGAGGAGCTCGCCGCCGGCGGCACCCGCACGGGCGACGAACTGCTCGTCGACGCGCTCTCGGCACCCGGCGGGTTCGTCACGATCGACGCCGCACCGGGGCGACGGGCGGCCAGGCTCGCCGCAGTGCTCGACGGCGCCGTGCAGGTGGCCCGGGGCGGAGGCACGATCGAAGAGGTGCTCTGGTCGCTCTGGGAGGGCGGCGGGCTCGGCACCGAGTGGGGTCGTCAGGCCGCCGGCACTGGCGTGCTCGCCGACGAGGCCGACCGCTCGCTCGATGCCGCGGTCGCGCTCTTCTCGGCCGCGACGAGATTCGTCGAGCGCGAGCCGGGGGCACCTGCCGTCCGCTTCGTCGACGAGGTGCTGGCGAGCGAGCTGCCCGAAGACTCGCTGGCGCCCCGACGCACGGCCGAGACCGTGCTCGTGACCACGCCGCAGGGCGTGGTCGGGCGCGAGTTCGACGTGATGGTCGTCGCCGGGCTCCAAGACGCGGTGTGGCCGAACCTCCGCCCCCGCGGAACGCTGCTGCACGCCGGGCTCCTGCCGCGAGTGACGCAGGCGGCCAGATCGGGCTCGCCTCTGCCCGGGGTCGAGAGCCCGGCCGAGGTCCGCGCCTCGGTGCGCGACGACGAGCTGCGCATGTTCGTGCTCGCGGTCTCGCGAGCTCGACGCCAGGTCGTGCTCGCGTGCACCTCGAACGACGACGAGCAGCCGTCGGTGCTCATGGGCTACGCCCGGGAGCGCGTGCGGCCGCGGCGGCGTCCGCTGCAACTCCGCCCGCTCGTCGGCGCGCTCCGGCGCGAGGCCGTCACGGGCGATCCCGAGTCCGCCGCCGCGCTCGCGCTGCTCGCCGAAGAGGGCGTGCCCGGCGCCGATCCGAACGAGTGGTACGGGCTGGCCGGCCTGTCGAACGAGGCACCGCTCGTCGACCTCGAGGGCGATCCCGAGGCATCCGTGCAGGTGTCGCCGTCGCAGATCGACCGGGTCGAGGAGTCGCCGCTCGGATGGTTCGTCGACCACATCGCGTCTCCGCCGTCGGGCGTGGCCGCGTCGATCGGCACCATCGTGCACGCCGTGGTCGAAGAGATCGGCGCGCGCGACGACGGCGAGACCGGGGTCGAGACGATCTGGGCGGCCGTCGAGGAGCGGCTCAAGGGCGTGCGCTTCGAGGCGGGCTGGGTCGCCGAGCGCGAACGACGAGGGGCGAGGCGCATGGCCGAGGGGGCCGCCGAGTACCTCGGCTCCTTCGACGACGATGCGAAGCTGCTGCTCGGCGCCGAGGGGAAGTTCACCATCACCATCGACCGGGTTCGCATCACGGGCACCATCGACCGCATCGAGGCCTCGCCCGACGGCACGACCGTGATCGTCGACATCAAGACCGGGCGCACGGCGCCGACGTTCGCGCAGACGGCGGCGCATCCGCAGCTCGCCGCCTACCAGCTCGCCGCTCGCGAGAGCGCGGTGCCCTCGGCAGGGGTGCTCGGGGGAGCGAAGCTCGTCTACGTCGCCACGCCCTCGCGCGGGCTCGCCTACACCGAGCGCGCCCAGCAGCCCTTCGACGACGAGGCCGATGCGGCGTTCCGCGACCGACTCGCCGAAGTGGGCAGGGTCATGGCCGGCTCGAGCTTCGAGGGCACGACCGAACCGGGTCACCGGTCGCGGTTCGGCTCATGGCAGTACCGCGTGCACCTCGTGCCGGCGGTCTCCGCATGAGCGGCCTCCCGAATCGCCTGAGCGCCGCCGAGATCGCCACGCGTCTCGGCCTGCACCTGCCGACCCCCGAACAGCAGGCGGTCATCGAGGCAGACCCGCACGGCGCCAGCATCGTGGTCGCCGGTGCAGGCAGCGGCAAGACCGAGACCATGGCCAACCGCGTCGTGTGGCTGCTCGCCAACGGCCATGTCGGCGTCGCCGACGTGCTCGGGCTCACCTTCACCCGCAAGGCCGCGGGCGAGCTCGCCGAGCGCGTGCGCGAGCGGGTGGCGCAGCTCGTGCACGAGGGCATCGCCGAGCTCGTCATCGACCCGCTCGAGTCGGCGACCGTGAGCACGTACCACTCGTTCGCGAGCGCGATCTACCGCGAGCACGCCATGCGCATCGGGCGGGAGCCCGACGCGACCGTGCTCGGCGAGGCATCCGCCTGGCTCCTCGCGCGATCGGTCGTGAGCGCCTCGGCCGACGACCGGCTCATCGAACTCGACGCCTCGCTCGACCGGGTGACGGGCGCGGCCCTGTCGCTGAGCCGCGCGCTCGCCGAGAACGTCGCCGACAGCCGCGACGTGCGCGCCTTCGCCCGTGACTTCCTCGCGATGCGCGGACTGCCGATCGAGGCCCCGCGCAAGCGCACCGACTTCGACTCGTTCGTCGGGGCGCTGGGCGTGGTCGATGCGTTGCCGCCCCTGCTCGAGCTCGCCGACGCCTATGCCGCGGCCAAGCGCGAGCGCGGCTACGTCGAGTTCTCCGACCAGGTGGCGCTCGCCCTGCAGATCTGCGTCGAGCATCCCGATGTCGTCGTCGAGCACCGCGAGCGCTCGCGCACGGTGCTGCTCGACGAGTACCAGGACACCAGCGTCGTGCAGACGCGCCTGCTCGCCTCGCTGTTCGAGGGGCATCCGGTGATGGCGGTCGGCGACCCCGACCAGTCGATCTACGGATGGCGCGGCGCGAGCGCCGCCAACCTCGCGCGGTTCGACCGGGACTTCGGAAAGGGCGCTGCGTCGGTCTACCACCTGTCGACCAGCTGGCGGAACCCGCGCATCGTGCTCGATGCGGCGAACACCCTCATCTCCTCGCTCGACGCCGGTATTCCGAAGGCGCCGCTCGCGCCCTCGCCGTTCGCGGGTGCCGGCCGACTCGACGTGGCCTGGGGCGAGACCATCGACGACGAGGCCGACCAGGTCGCGCGCTGGTTCGCCGAGCGGCTCGGGCGCAGCGGTCGCAGTGGCCGCGCCGCGGGCGATGCGAGCCTCGCAGCGAGGGGCAGGGCGTCCGGTGCCGAATCCGGGCCGGAGCACCAGGTGGCGTCCGCGCCGGCAGCGGCATCGGATGCGGCGGCGCAGAAGAGCGGGGCTCTGCTCTGTCGCACCTTCGCGAACGTCGATGTCTTCACGCATGCGCTGCGTGCTCATGGTGTACCCGTTCACGTGCTCGGCATGGCCGGGCTGCTCGACCAACCCGTCATCGCCGACCTCGTGTGCGTACTGCGAGTGCTGCACGACCCCACCGCCGGTGCCGAACTCGTGCGCGTGCTCGGCGGCGCCCGCTGGCGCATCGGTCCGGCCGACCTCAACGGGCTCCGCGACGTGGCCCGCTGGCTCGTCGATCGCGACCTCGCTCGCCGTCGTCTCGATGACGACGTGCGACGTGAGCTCCGGGCGTCGACCGCGGCAGAGGAGTCGCCGTCGATCGTCGACGCGCTGGACTTCGTGCTCACGGCCCCCGACGACCATCGGGCGCTCGCGGGCATCAGCGCGACCGGCCTGGCCAGGCTCCGCCGCGCAGGCTCCCAGCTGCAGGCGCTCCGTCGGCGGGCAGGGCTCGGCCTCATCGACTTCGTGCACCTCGTGCAGCAGGAACTGCTCCTCGACATCGAGGTCGCCGCGAACGCCGACCAGCCGCTCGGCCGGCCGAGCCTCGAGGCGTTCGACGAACTGCTCGCCGGCTTCGCCGACGACTCGGAGCATCCGACGCTCGGGGCCTTCCTCGGCTGGCTGACCGAGGCCGAGCAACGAGACCGGCTCGCGCCGCGTCAAGACGAGCCGGAGCCGGGCGCCGTGCAGGTGCTCTCGATCCACGGTTCGAAGGGCCTCGAGTGGGACGTCGTGGCGGTGCCGCGCATGGTCGATCAGGAGATCCCGTCCAAGCCGCGCTCGGCCAAAGGCTGGCTCGCGTTCGGCGAGCTGCCGAACGAGTTCAAGGGCGACCGCGACGAACTGCCCGAGCTCGGCTGGCGCGGCGTGCAGAGTCAGCGCGAGTTCGACGAGGCCGTCACGGCGTTCGCCGAAGAGAACCGCGAACGCCACGCCGACGAGGAACGACGCCTCGCCTACGTCGCCGTCACGCGTACCCGCTCCGACCTGCTGCTCAGCGGTTCGTGGTGGTCGACCCAGAAGACGGCACGGCCGCCGAGCGCCTTCCTGCGCGAACTGGCCGTCGCCGGCGTCATCGAGCCCGATCTGCTGCCGAGTGCACCGGCCGACGACGAGAACCCGCGCGCCGATGCCGACGCGCGCGTGCAGTGGCCACTCGACCCGCTCGGGGCGCGCCGTCCGGGCGTGGTGCGCGCAGCCGACGCCGTGAGGCTCGCCGCCGACGGTCCGAGCGGTGCCGGCATCGGGCCGCAGCTCTCGTCCGAGCTGACCCTGCTCATCGAGGAACGGCGGCGTCGCCAGGCCGGGCCAGGGCCGACGCCGATCCCGTCGCGCGTTCCAGCATCGCGGTTCAAGGACTACCTCGACGACCCGGAAGCCGTTGCCTCGCAACTGCGTCGACCCATGCCGCAACGGCCCTACCGAGCCACGCGCCTCGGCACCCTGTTCCACGAGTGGGTCGAGCACCGGTCCACCGGGGAGTCCGCTGCTGCCGCCGTCGACGACGGGCTGTTCGGCCTCGAGTTGCTCGGCGCGATCGACGAGGCCGAACGTCTCAGCCCCGTCGGCGGCGTCGCAGCGGGCGGTCTCGGTGCACTCGACGGCGCGCCGGGCGGCGAGCCGCTCGCCGCCCGCGATCCGCAGGCCACGGCCACCGACTCCGATCGACTCGCCGCACTCCGCGCCACGTTCGAGGCGTCGGAGTGGGGCGCTCGTCGTCCGCGCGAGGTCGAGATCGAACTGCATCTGCCGATCGACGAGCACGTGTTCGTCTGCAAGCTCGATGCCGTCTACGACGTGCCCGATGGCGGCGAACTCGCCGCCCGCGGCATCCGCTACCAGGTCGTCGACTGGAAGACCGGTCGCGCACCGCGCAACGCTCGCGACCTCGAGCTCAAGCAGACCCAGCTCGCGCTCTACCGCCTGGCCTACGCGGCATGGGCGGGCGTCTCACCCGACGAGGTCGACGCGGTGTTCTACTTCGTCGAAGACGATCGCGTCATCAGGCCCGACGAACTCTACGACGAGGCCGCGCTGCGGAGCGCGTGGGCGGCGGCGGTCACCACCTGAGCTGCGTGCGCCTGCTCAGGAGCCGGTGCGTCCGATCGGGCGTTCCTCGGTCTCGGAGTCGGCCGCGGCTTCGGAGCCACCGGAGCCATCGGGGCCGCCTGAGCCACCGGGGCCGCCTGATCCACCCGAGGCGCCGCCGGGTGCCGCGTCGCCCCAGTCGCTGAGGTCCAGCGGCATGGGCGCCGTCGCATCGGCCGACGGACGTGAGCGTTCGCCGCGCTCGCTCAGCTCGAACTCCGAGAAGTCGTAGCTGTCGGTCAGCAACGCCGAGCCCTGCTCGCGACCGGAGGCATCGCGGGCGGGCCCGGTGCGCGGGGTCTCGTCGAGCAGGCGCTCGACGCCGTCTACCGTGAGGATCGGCCCGGTCTGGTGCGAGAGCGTCTCGGTCGTGCGGTCGTGCACGCTCGCGACGAGGTCGTCGAGCATCGAGACGGCGTCGTCGATGATCGACTCGTCGCGGAGCTCAACGCCGTGCAGCAGCCAACGGGCGAGTTCGAGCTCGCCGTAGAGCAGCGCACGTTGCGGCAGGGCGGAGTCGGCGCCGCCGCCGCGTCCGACGACGTAGGCCTCGAGCGCGCGCTCGGCGGAGGGCCCGCGGGAGGTGAGCAGCCAGTGCAGGTCTCGGGCGGGGTCGCCGACGGCGAGCGCCGACCATCCGATGACCGCAGAGACGCGCTCGTCGTCGACGATGAACGAGTCGGACGTGAGCGCGCCGTTGACGACGGTCGTGCGGAACCGCCAGAGCGACTCGTCGTCGGTGGCCTCCTCCCACCGTCGCAGCAGCGCTGCGGGCAGTCGACCGGTGTCGGAGGCGCGTCCGATGAGCTCGACGATGGAGTCGCGGGCTTCGCCGTCGCTCTCGCGCGGCAGGCCGGCATCGCCGACGAACCCCGAGGGCAGCGAGTGGATCGCCGCGATCGACGTGCCGACCGACTCGGCGATGCGGTCATCCGCGGTGAGGTCGTCTGCGGTGCGAACCTGCCCGGGCAGGAACTCGGTGACGACCGCACGGGTGCCGCCGAAGGGCGCCTGTCCGACGAAGGCGGGCACGGCGAAGGGCAGGCGAGAGCGGATGCCGGTGGTCATCGCCCTGAGGGCGACGAGGTCTGCCGACTGCTCGGTCTCGGCGCCCTGCGTTCGGGGCGCGCGGATGAGCAGGGTCCTGCCGTCGGCCGCGTGCAGCTCGACGGCGTCGAAGGCGCCGCCGGAGCCTCTGGTGTGGGCACGAGCCGCGGTGACCTCGAGGCCCGGAACCGCCGCCGTGGCCAACGCGGCTAGAGTGAGAGTGGGTCTGGCCATGGCCAACAGCTTAAGCAGGTGACTCGGTTGCCGCGGCGAGCGCCACGCCTTGCCGCCGACTCCGTCCCGACGCGAGAAAGAGGCGCCGTGCGCGAATCGACACCCCCGCCCCTCGCTCGGGCGCGCCTCGATCGAGACGGCGTCGGGCGTTCATCCGCCGATCGCGGCGACCGGTTCGACGTCGATGCCGACGCGCGGGTACTGCTGCTGCACGATGGCCGCGCGCTGCTCACCGAACGGGTCGAGGCCGTGTCGCCGGTGCTCGACCTGCGCCGGCCCACGGACATCTCGTCGGCCCTGGCTGCAGCCGGTCTCGAGCCGGCATCGTTGCGCTGCTACCTCGGTCGCGCCCTCGACGACGAGGGCGCCGCGGTGGCGGGCTCGCCGATCGAGGCCTGGGTGATCGGCGCCGAGGCCGCGGCGCGGCTCGAACCCGAGGAGGCCCGGTGGGTCGGCCTGCGCCAGGCTGCGCCGATGCTCTCCGATCGCGACTCCGGCCTCTTCACGCAGGCCACCGCGATCGTCAACTGGCACCGTTCGAGTGGGTTCTGCCCGCGGTGCGGTGCACCGACCGAGCCGATCGAGGCCGGCTGGTCGCGCCGGTGCACGAACGACGGCGGCCAGGTGTTCCCTCGCACCGATGCGGCGGTCATCGTGCTCGTGACCGATTCCGAGGACCGGGTGCTGCTGGGTTCGAACGCGATGTGGCAGTCCAACCGGTTCTCCCTGCTGGCCGGATTCGTCGAGCCGGGGGAGTCGCTCGAATCCGCGGTCGTGCGCGAGGTCGGCGAAGAGGCGGGGCTCGAGGTCGTCGACGTCGAATACGTGGCGTCGCAGCCGTGGCCGTTCCCCGCGAGCCTGATGCTGGGCTTCACGGCGCGCGCCGTCTCGGCCGAGGCCGCTGCCGCCGTCGCGCCCGACGGCGAGGAGATCCTCGAACTGCGCTGGTTCAGCCGCGACGAGCTCGCGGCCTCGCTTCCCGAGGTCGGGTTCCCCGGTCGGACCTCGATCGCGGGGTGGCTGCTCGAGCAGTGGTACGGCGGCCCGATCGAGTCCTCGCCGCAGGGCTGGGGCGCGTGAGCGCGGCATCCGACCCGTTGCTCGCGGATCTCGACGACGAGCAGCGCGTCGCGGCCGAGGCGCTGCTCGGTCCCGTGTGCATCCTCGCGGGTGCCGGAACGGGCAAGACCCGGGCGATCACGCACCGCATCGCCTACGGCGTCGCGAGCGGCACGTACGACCCGGCGCGCGTCATGGCGCTCACGTTCACGTCGCGTGCGGCCGCCGAGCTGCGCGAGCGCCTGCGCATGCTCGGTGCCGGAGGGGTACCGGTGCGCACCTTCCATGCCGCGGCCCTTGCGCAGCTCAACCACTTCTGGCCGCTCGTCGTCGGCGGCAGTGCGCCGCGGGTGCTCGAGTACAAGGGTCGGCTCCTCGGTGCCGCGGCGGAGTCGATCCGCCTGCGCGTCGACCAGCCGACGCTCCGCGACGTGGCCTCCGAGATCGAGTGGCGCAAGGTCGGACTGCTCACGCCGGAGGCCTACGAGGCCCGCCTGGCCGTTCGGGGAGCGCCGGGGTCGCTCGGCGCCGACCAGTTCCGCGACCTCGTCGCCGCCTACGAGCGCATCAAGGACGAGCGGCGCCAGCTCGACTTCGAAGACGTGCTGCTCGCCACCTCCGGCATGGTCGAGGCCGAGGCATCCGTCGCCATGCAGGTGCACGAGAGCTACCGGCACTTCGTCGTCGACGAGTACCAGGACGTCTCGCCGGCGCAGCAGCACCTGCTCGACCTCTGGCTGGGCGATCGCAGCGAGCTCTGCGTGGTGGGCGACGCGAGCCAGACGATCTACTCGTTCGCGGGCGCGACGCCCGAGTACCTGCTGGGCTTCGAGCGCCGGTTCTCGGATGCCACGGTCGTGCGTCTCGAGCGCAACTACCGTTCGACCGAGCCGATCGTCGAGGCCGCGAATCGGCTCATGCGCGGGCGCAACGGCGCACTGCAACTCCGCGCGGTCTCGGCTGAGCCGCCCGTCGATCAGGTCCCAGGCGAGCAGCCGCAAGGCGGCGCCGCCATCGCGGCGTCGACGACCACGAACGCGATTCCGGATGTCGCCGCCCCACGTTCCTCCTCGGCCCGAGCTCGTGGTGAGGAGCCCGTGATCACGTCGTACGCCGACGAGCTCGCCGAGGCGCGCGGGGTCGCGACCGTGATCCGCAACCGCATCGACGCCGGTGCGGCGCCCGAGCAGATCGCCGTGCTGATGCGCGTCAACTCCCAGTCGGCGATGCTCGAGCACGCCCTCGACGAGGTCGGCGTGGCTTCGCGCATCCGCGGCAACGTGCGGTTCTTCGATCAGCCGGAGGTGCGTCAGGCCGTTCAGGCGCTGCGGGCGGCGGCGCTGACGATCGCGAACGAACCCCTCTTCAAGTCGGTGAGCGACGTGCTGCGATCACTCGGATGGACCGCGCAGGCGCCCGACGGGCCCGGCGCAGTGCGCGGGCGATGGGAGTCGCTGAACGCGCTCGCCCGACTCGTCGACGACGCCCCGGCCGGCACGACGTTCCGCGCGTTCGCCGACGATCTTCGGGCACGTGCCGAGGCGCAGCACGAGCCGACCGTGCAGGCCGTCACCCTGGCGACGCTCCACTCGGCGAAGGGCCTCGAGTGGGACGAGGTGCACATCGTCGGCCTGACCGAGGGCATGCTCCCGATCGCCTACGCGAAGGGCTTCGACGCGATCGACGAGGAGCGCCGCCTCTTCTACGTCGGCGTCACGCGGGCACGTCGGCGGCTGTCGCTGAGCTGGGCGCGCCTCGGCGGGCAGCAGCGGGCAGTGCGCGAGGAATCGCGATTCCTGCAGGAGCTCGGCACCCGCACGCCGGATGCTCAGCGTGCGCGCGACGCCGACCGACGGAGCCCCGCCGGTCGAAGCTGACGGATGCCGCGGTCAGGCGTTCGGAGGCCGCGTCGAGCGAGCCGCCGAGCCGGCTGCCGAGCGGTGAGGCGAGCGGTGTGGCGAGCGGTGTGGCGAGCCTCGCGTCGACGACGCTCGCCGCGAGGGCCGCGGCGTCGAACAGCAGGCGCTGCGAGGCGACGGGGGCCGGGCGTCCGGCGAGCTGTGCGGCGATGACCGGCCACGCGGCATCCGCATCGCGTGCTGCGAGGTCGAGGCAGCGCAGGCACGGCCCGCGGCCGGGCTCGACGAACGGACCGACGCGGATGCCCGCGTCGTCGCTGACGACGGCGAGGTGCGGGAGGTCGCGGCGGAGCCACGGCAGGTGACGGGCGGGAGTGACGGCCCATGCGGCGACGATGACGACGAGGTCGGGCTCCGGGAGATCCTGCACGGGGTCGGACGGCTCGAGCGCGCGTGAGGTGAAGTGCAGCACCTCGTGGCCGAGCACCGCGAGGTTCGCGGTGAGCAGGTCGGCGAGCGGGCCCGAGCCATCGAGGCCGACCGTGCGTGGTCGTGCGGACGCGGCATCCGCTCGCACTGATCGCGCCGCCGAGGCCGACGGTGACGCGCATGCTGCCGGGGCGGAACCCGCCCGGATCTGCGACCCGTCGACGAGCCCGGCCTCGAGTCGGTCGACGAACTCGTGCACTCGCTCGGGCGTCGCGCCGAGGCCCGAGCCGATCGCGACGAGCGTCGAGAGGCTCACGCCGTGCCGAAGCGCCGCGATGAGCCCGGACTCGAGGTCGCCGGCCTGTTCGAACACGGCGACGGGCGCTGCCGCGCCGACCTGCAGGTCGTCTGGCGTCCGCCAGACGAGGGGGAGCGCGGGATCCAGCCGGAGGGTCATGCGGCGAGCATGCCGGATCACCGGCGGTCGCCGTGGCATCCGTCCACAGGCGACGGCACCTGGCGACGGCAGCGGGAGCGCGACGAATGGCACTCGTCACCCGTCATGCCCGATGAGTGGTCGACCTTTTCAGGACCACATCGGTCATCCCTGCAATATGCAGCCATGACCGATGTGGTCCTGAAAACGTGCACCGTGCCGCCGCTGGCGGCTGCGAACGCGGGCGGGTCGGGCCGCGAAACGCAGGCCGGGCCCGCACCTCACGGCCCGCACCTCACGGCCCGACCGGCAACGCGGTCTCGCTCAGACCGGAGAGGGCCCGTCGTCGGGACGCGGGCCGGAACCGTCGGAGGCGCCGGGCCCCTCGGGTTCCTCGCCGCCCTCGCCGGGAGCCGCAGGCGTCTCGCCGCGCAGCAGCGCCTCGAGCGCCTGGTCGAACTCGTCGTCGGCCTCGCTCGCGGCGGACTCGGCGCCCGTGAGTCGGGCGATGAGCCGGCTCGGGTCGTCGAGGTCCTCACTCGTCGGCAGGATGTCGGGATGCGCCCAGAGCGCGTCGCGCTGCTCGATGCCGACGGCCTCGGTGACGGCTCGCCACATCGCGGCAGCCTCGCGCATGCGGCGGGGTCGCAGTTCGAGGCCGACGAGCGTCGCGAACGCGGATTCGGCCGGGCCGCCCGTCGCGCGGCGGCGGCGGATGGTCTCGGCGATGGCGTCGGACTTCGGCAGGCGGCTCGTCGCATCGGCCGTGGCCTGGTCGACCCAGCCCTCGATGAGCGCGAGCAGGGTCTCGAGCCGGTCGAGCGCGTCCTGCTGCGCGTCGCTCTTGGCGCTGATCAGGGCACCGGACTCGACGGCGCGGCGCAGCTCCTCGGTGTTCGACGGGTCGAAGCCCTCGGCGAGCTGCTCGAGGCGCTCGGTGTCGATCTCGATGCCGCGCGCATACGCCGTGATCGCGCTGATGAGGTTGAGCCGCAGCCAGCGCGCGTGCCGGAAGAGGCGCGCATGTGCGAGCTCGCGCACCGCGAGGTAGAGCTCGATCTCGGTCGAGGGGATGTCGAGGTCGGAACCGAACTCGGCGACGTTCTGCGGGATGAGCGCCGCACGGCCGTCGGCCTGCAGCGGGATGCCGACGTCGCCGCCCGAGACCACCTCGGACGCGAGCTGCCCGACGACCTGGCCGAGCTGCATGGCGAACATCGCGCCGCCGATGCCGCGCATGAGCTTGCTCGCGCCGGCGATCATCGACTGCATCTCTTCGGGAGCCTGCTCGCGCATGACGCGGGTGAGCGCGTCGGCGATGCTGAGGGCGACCGGTTCGGCGAGCTGGGTCCAGATCGGCATGGTCGCGGCGACCCAGCCCCTGCGGGTGAGCAGCTCGGGGGAGTCGGGCAGACGGCCGAACTCGACGGCCTCGTCGAGCCAGAGCGACGCGACCTGCAGCGCCTGGTCGAGACGCGCGCGCTCGTCGTCGGTGATCTGCACCTGGGCGGATGCCGCACGCTGCTCGCCCTGGCGCAGCGCGGCACTCCAGTCGATGCCGTCGTCGGCGTTGTTCATGGCCTGCTGGAGCTGGCTGAACAGAGCGGCGACGCTCGCCGGATCGTTGGGCAGGCCGGCAGCGCCCGCGAGTTGGGTCGGATCGATGCCGCCCCCGCCCGAGAGGAGGTTCTTCAGCAGTTCGCGGAACTCCTCCTCGGAGTTCTTGTCGCCAGGCTCGTCGTCCCGATCGGCCACGTGAGCCACCTCCTGTCAAGTTCTCTCCACCGTAGCGCCGAGGTGCGGACGCCAGGCTGGGAAATGGCTTAAGCTGGGCGTTCCCGGTGTCCGCCCGTCGCGAACAGGCGCGACGGCCAGGTGAGCTCGGCGTCTGCACCGTCCGGAAGGAAGCACCGATGGCACTCTTCGCCGATGACCCCTCGCCGAGCCTCGGCGAGCCGCCCCGCGTCAGCGGGCCGCGTTCGTTCCGCGAGCGGTTCGGCGGATGGGCTGCCGTCGTCGCGGTCGTCGTCGCCGTCATCTTCGCGCTGCTGCCGTCGCCGTACGTGATCGAGCGACCCGGCCCGGTCTACGACACGCTCGGCACGGCCGAGCACGACGGCGAGGAGATCCCGCTCATCGCCATCCCCGACGAGAAGACGTACCCCACCGAGGGCGAGCTCAACCTGCTCACCGTCTCGGTCGTGGGGCGGCCCGGCGCCACGCCCAGCTGGTTCGAGGTCATGACCGCCTGGCTCGACCAGCGCCAGTCCGTCATCCCGGTCGAGGCGATCTTCCCCGCGGGCGTCACCGACGAGGACCGCGACGCGCAGAACGCGGCCGCCATGGTCGACTCGCAGCAGGACGCGATCGCGGCGGCGCTCGTCGAGCTCGGGTACGACTTCCCCCGCGACGTCACCGTGTCGGGCGTGGCCGAGGGCAGCCCCGCCGAGGGCAAGCTCGAAGACGACGACGTCATCGAGCAGGTCAACGGGGTCGACGTGTTCTCGATCGACGAACTGCGCGCGGCCGTGCAGCAGAACGGCGGCGACACGCCTGCCGAGCTCCTGGTGCTCCGCGACGGCGACGAGGTCACCGTCGAGGTCACGCCGAGCGACAACGGGGGCACGTTCGTGCTCGGGGTCGGCGTGCGCATGGTTTACGAGTTCCCGATCGACGTCGAGCTGCAGCTCGACGACGTCGGCGGCCCCAGCGCGGGCATGATGTTCGCGCTCGGCATCGTCGACGAGCTGACGCCAGGTGCGATGACCGGCGGAGAGATCATCGCCGGCACGGGCACGATCGACGCCCCGGGCGCCGTCGGTCCGATCGGCGGCATCCGCCAGAAGCTCTGGGGGGCGAAGGATGCCGGTGCCACCGTCTTCCTCGCGCCCGAGTCGAACTGCGACGAGGTCGTCGGCAACGTGCCAGACGGGCTCGACGTGTTCGCCGTCGAGACGCTCGACCAGGCCCGCGAGATCGTCGAGGCCGCGGGCGAGGGCGCCGACCTGGGCGATTTCGCCACCTGCGCGACGTCCTGAGCTGCGCCGCCGCCGCTACATGCGGCACGCGGCATCCGTCGCTCCGGTTTCGTTACGAACTTCCCAGCCGAGGGCGCCGTTCTCGCGGCCGATGCCCGGTTTTGCGAACGTAGGATGGAGGTTCGATCCCGTCGCGACCGAACATGAGGCCGAGAGTGTCAGCAGCACAGCCGCAAGAACCGAGGACTTCGCGCCGCCGCGCGCCGATCGCCCTGACGATCGGGGTGTTGGCCGTGCTGGTGATCGCATTCTTCGTGTTCACCGGCCTCTATGCCGACGTGCTCTGGTACGACCAGCTCGGGTTCCTCGAGGTGCTCACCACGCAGTGGGTCGCGCGCACCGTGCTCTTCGTCATCGGCTTCCTCGCGATGGCCGTTCCCGTGTGGGCGTCGATCCAGATCGCCTACCGCACGCGGCCCGTGTATGCGAAGTTCAACTCGCAGCTCGATCGCTACCAGGAGGTCTTCGAGCCCCTGCGTCGCCTCGCGATGTACGGCGTGCCCGTCGTGCTCGGCATCTTCGCCGGCGTCTCGACCTCGAGCCGCTGGGACCTCACGCTCACGTGGCTGAACCGCACCCCGTTCGGCTCGACCGACCCGCAGTTCGGGTTCGACCTCGGGTTCTACGTGTTCGAGCTGCCGTTCTACCGCTCGATCGTCGGATTCGCGTCGGCCGTCGTGCTGCTCTCGCTGCTGCTCGTCGCCGCGACGAACTACCTCTACGGCGCCATCCGAGTGAGCGGCCGAGAGGTCGTCATCTCCAAGTCGGCGCGCGTGCAGATCGCGCTCACCGCGGGCCTCTACCTGCTCCTGCAGGGCGTCAGCATCTGGCTCGACCAGTACGCCACGGTCACCGAGACGGGTTCGCTCATCACGGGTGCGGCGTACACCGACGTGCACGCGGTGATCCCCGGCCGTCAGATCCTCGCGGTCGCCGCGGCGATCGTGGCCGTGCTCTTCGTCGTGACGGCCATCATCGGCCGCTGGCGCCTGCCGCTCGTCGGCATCGCCCTGCTCGTCGTGTCGAGCCTGCTCATCGGCTCCCTCTACCCGTGGGTCGTGCAGCGGTTCCAGGTCGACCCGAGCCCGCGCACGCTCGAGGCCGAGTACATCCAACGCAACATCGATCTCACGCGTGACGCCTACGGCGTCGCCGACACCGAGGAGATCCCCTTCGAGGCGCAGACCACGGCCGAGCCCGGCGCGCTCCGGGCCGACGCCGAGACGACGGCGAACATCCGCCTCATGGACCCGCTCGTGATCAGCCCGGCGTTCCGGCAGCTCGAGCAGTTCCGCCAGTACTACCAGTTCCCCGACTCGCTCGACGTCGACCGCTACGAGATCGACGGCCAGACGCAGGACACCGTCGTCGCGGTACGCGACCTCGACCTGTCGGGCCTCGGCGACGCCGAGACCTGGTACAACTCGCACATCGTCTACACGCACGGCTACGGCATGGTCGCGGCCGCGGGCAACCAGCGTTCCGCCGGCGGCCAGCCGGTGTTCGTGCAGTCCGGCATCCCGTCGACCGGCGACCTCGGCGAGTTCGAGCCGCGCGTCTACTTCGGCGAGACCTCGCCCGACTACTCGATCGTCGGCGCGCCCGAAGACACCAAGCCGGTCGAGCTCGACTATCCAGCAGGCGGCGAGAACGACGAGCAGACCCAGACCACGTTCGAGGGCGACGGCGGGCCGAAGCTCGACAACGTGTTCACGAAGCTCGTCTACGCGCTGAAGTTCCAGTCCGAGCAGATCTTCCTCTCCGACGCCGTGAACACCTCGTCGCAGATCCTCTACGACCGAGACCCGATCGAGCGCGTGCGCAAGGTCGCCCCGTACCTCACGCCCGACTCCGACGCCTACCCGTCGGTCGTCGACGGACGCGTGGTCTGGATCGTCGACGCCTACACGCTGACCGACCAGTACCCGTACTCGAACAAGGTCAGCATGAGCGAGGCGATCGCCGACAGCGAGGGCCTGCCGCAGACCCTGCCGTTCGACGAGGTCAACTACATCCGCAACTCGGTCAAGGCCACGGTCGACGCCTACGACGGCTCGGTCAACCTCTACGCATGGGACGACGAGGATCCGATCCTCAAGACCTGGCAGAAGGTGTTCCCGGCGACGATCAAGCCGATGAGCGAAATGTCGGGCGACCTGATGGCCCACGTGCGCTACCCGGCCGACATGTTCAAGATGCAGCGTGCCGTGCTCGGGCGCTACCACGTGACCGACGCAGGCGCGTTCTACTCGCGTGAAGACGCCTGGACCACCCCGAAGGAGCCGACCGAGGGCGCCAACACGACCCTCCTGCAGCCCCCGTACTACCTGACGATGCAGATGCCCGGGCAGGATGCCCCGTCGTACTCGCTCTACTCGACCTTCATTCCCGAGGCGCGAGGCGACCAGAGCCGCAACGTGCTCCGCGGATACCTCGCGGTCGACGCCGACGCCGGCAGCACCGACGGCAAGCGGGCGGGCGGGTACGGCAAGTTGAGGCTGCTGACCCTCCCAGAAGACGACAACGTGCCAGGGCCGGGTCAGGTGCAGGCGACGTTCAACTCCGACCCCACCGTCTCGCAGTCGTTGAACCTGCTGAAGCAGGGCCAGTCCGACGTGATCAACGGCAACCTGCTCACGGTTCCCGTCGGCGGCGGCCTGCTCTACGTGCAGCCGGTCTTCGTGAAGTCCACGGGCAACACGAGCTATCCGCTGCTGCAGAAGGTGCTCGTCGCCTTCGGTGACGACATCGCCTTCCAGGACACGCTCGACCTCGCGCTCGACGTGCTCTTCGGCGGTGACTCCGGAGCGGATGCCGGTGACAACGAGGTCGATCCCAATGCGACGCCCGAGACGCCCGGCGACGGCGAGGGCGAGGGCGACGGATCCACCGATGGCTCGACCGATGGCTCGGCGGCGACGAGCCCCGAGTTCCAGCAGCTGCTGCGCGACGCATCCGGATTCCTGAAGGCGAAGCAGGCGGCGCTGACCGACGGCGACTGGGCCGCCTACGGCGCTGCCGATGCACAGCTCGCCGAAACGATCGCGAAGATGCTCGCACTCACCAACGGCGAGTGATCGCAGACGGGTACGCCCGTCGAACGCAGCAACACCGATGGCCGGCAGGAGAACCTGCCGGCCATCGGTGTCGGGTGCCGCGACGTCAGTCGAGCGGACCCTCGGGTGCGCCGCGCAGCGCGTCGCCGAGCGAGTCGCCGAGCTCGTTGCGGTAGTCGCCGGAGAGGTCCCACCACATCGCGCCGCCGTAGCCGGCCTGCGTCAGCCACTCGGCCTTGGCCGTGACCGACTTCGGGTCGTCGAGGCTCCACCAGTCGCCCGTCGTCGCGTCGTAGCGCCACGATGCACCGACCGCGGGGTCGAAGTACCCGGTGCCGACCTTGCGCAGGTCGTAGTACGGCTTGGTGCCGATCGAGGCCGTTGCCGACTGCCAGGCGTCGTCGCCGACCGTGACCCCGGTCCAGCCCTGTCCGTACGCCGCGAGGCCCGCGTTCAGCTGCTCAGGTGCGGCGCCGGCGTTCAGGTACATGCCGACCGCGCCGTCGAGTCCGAGGCCCCAGTTCTCGGTGCCGTCGGGGTGCAGGTTGCCCTGGTGTCCGGTCTTCGTCGGCACCCAACCGCCGTGGAAGTCGTAGCCCTGCACGTTGAGGAAGTCGACCGAGGCGAACAGGCGAGGATCGAGCCATCCGCCCTGTCCGGCGTTCCAGCCGCCCGCGGGAGCGAACGCCGTCAGCAGGTAGTCCTCGTGGCTCTTCTTGCCGTAGGCGTCGAGCTGGGTGCGGAACTCCTCCATGAGCGCGAGGAAGTTCTCCTTGTCGACCGACGGATCGGGGCTCGTGCTCGGCACCTCGCCGCCCGTGACCGGCCACTCCCAGTCGATGTCGATGCCGTCGAAGATACCCTTCGCGACACCCTTGCCACCCTGCTTGCCGACGACCGGCAGGTTGCCCTTCACGTAGACGTCGATACAGCTCGAGACGAGCTTCGCACGGCTCGCAGGCGTGGCCGCAGCGGCGTAGAAGTTGTCGGACCAGGTCCAGCCGCCGAGCGAGATGAGGATCTTCGTGTCGGGGCTCTTCTGCTTCAGCTTCAGCAGTTGGTTGAAGTTGCCCGCGAGTTTCTGGTTCTTCGAGTCCTTCTTGCCGTCGACGGAGTCGGCCGCCGTGACGAGGCGCAGGTAGTCGTTCTGCGCGTCGCCCTCACCAGGCGTGTTCGTGATCTCGCACGTGAGGTTCGACGTGACGTTGCCGAACGCGTAGTTGATGTGCGTGATGTCCTTGATCGCGCCCGTGGTGAAGAGGTCCTCGATCTGATAGTCGCGAGTCACCGGGGTGTCAGCCATGAGGTACCCGACGGCGCGGTAGCCGTTGATGTCCTCAGGGCCGGCCGAACGCGGGTGCTTTCGCTTGTCCTTGTGCTGGTCGCGATCGTGGCCGTGGCTGCCACGATCGCCTCGGTCGTCGCCGCCGTGCGCGATCGCGGGGGAGACGGCGGATGTCGCGACGAGCGCGGTCGCGGCGAGGGTGAGCACCGCGGTTCTGATCAGGTGACGCTTCGGCATGGGAATCCTCATCGATCGGTGTGCCCGCACGGCACGACGCGCGTGCGATTGCCGTGACGCTACCAACGCTGAGGCGGGGTTTGGAAGGACTCCTGACAAAAACTGGGAGAACCGCAACGGAATGTCGATGCGGGTGTCGAGCATCCATAGCGGATGCACAGGATCGTGCACATGCTGCAACGCGGCGGCGATCGAGAGGTCGTGCTCGACCGGCGGTCAGGTGTCCGGTGCCGGCGGACTCGCGACATCCGAGGCGCATCTGGCGCGACCACCGAAGGGTGCGCGCGGCCTCGATTTGTGAGCCCTCGAGAGCCATGCTAGGTTTATCTCTTGTGCCGCGGGGTGGAGCAGTTCGGTAGCTCGCTGGGCTCATAACCCAGAGGTCGTAGGTTCAAATCCTGCCCCCGCAACCGAAGCGGTATGAATATCGCGAAGAAGAGGCCGGGATCGAAGCAATTCGATCCCGGCCTCTTCTGCATTTCCGGGCTTCGCGACGCCTGAGCGCGATGGCGCGGGGGTCGGCCGTGGAGCGAGTCGCAGACGCCGATCAATGGGGCCGAGGCCGCACCCGTGGTCGGAGACGGGTCGCCGATCACGTATACTGGACGAAGCGCAACGAAGACCTGATCCGGAGCATTCAGCCAGATCACCAGCTTCGGGCAGAGGTCCTGATCTCAGGGCCAACGGCGCGGGGTGGAGCAGTTCGGTAGCTCGCTGGGCTCATAACCCAGAGGTCGTAGGTTCAAATCCTGCCCCCGCAACCAGCAACAGCGAAAGGCCGGCACCGGAGAGATCCGGGGCCGGCCTTTTCGCTTGATCCGTGCCGATCGCTCGGGCCATGCGCAACTTCGGCCGTGCACAACTTCGGCCGTGCCCATCGTGGCCTCGTCGATCCCGGGCCAGCCGGTCCCGGGCGAAGGCGATCTCGTGGGCCCATCGAGTCGCGCGCGGCCCTAGTGCGACTCGCGAGAGACCTTGTCGCCGCTCGAGCCCCGCAGGAAGTCCAGGTCGGCTCCGGTGTCGGCCTGCATGACGTGGTCGACGTAGAGCCGCTCCCAACCGCGCTCCGGTTTGGCGAAGCCGTCGACGGTGGCCCGATTCGGCGCGCGCCGGTCGAGCTCCTCCTGAGGCACCTCGAGGGTGAGGCGGCGGTTCGCGACGTCGAGCGCGATCCAGTCCCGGTCCTGCACGACGGCCAGCGGGCCGCCCGCGGCGGCCTCGGGCGTCACGTGCAGCACGACGGTGCCGTAGGCGGTGCCGCTCATGCGGCCGTCGCAGATGCGCACCATGTCGCGCACGCCCTGCTCGAGGAGCTTCTTCGGCAGGGGCATGTTCGCGACCTCGGGCATGCCCGGATACCCCTTGGGTCCGCACCCGCGGAGCACGAGCACGGAGTCGGCGTCCACGTCGAGGTCCGGGTCGTCGAGGCGGGTGTGGAGGTCTTCGATGCTGTCGAACACCACGGCGCGGCCGCGGTGCGCGAGCAGGTGCGGTGAGGCGGCGGCGGGCTTGATGATCGCGCCGCCGGGCGCGAGGTTGCCGCGGAGCACGGCGATGCCGGCATCCGGAAGCAGCGGCGCCTCGCGCACCCGGATCACCTCGGCGTCCCAGATGCGGGCGGAGTCGAGGGAGGCGACGAGGGGCGCACCGGTCACCGTCAACGCGGTCGGGTCGAGGAGGTCCCGTACCTCGCGGAGCACCGACAACAGCCCGCCCGCGCGTTGGAAGTCGTCCATGAGGTACCGGCCCGCCGGCTGCAGGTCGACGAGCAGGGGCACGCCGGAGCCGATCGCGTCGAAATCGTCGAGGGTGAGGTCGATGCCGAGGCGACCGGCGATCGCGAGCAGGTGCACGACGGCGTTCGTCGACCCGCCGATCGCCGCGAGTGCCACGATCGCGTTCTGGAACGACCCCATCGTGAGGAACGAGCTCGGCCGCCGATCGGCTTCGACGAGGTCGACGATGAGGCGGCCGGTCTCGTGGGACTGCTCGAGCAGCCGGCTGTCGACGGCCGAGGTCCCGGCGAGCCCGGGGATGATCGTGCCGAGCGCCTCGGCGACGAGCGCCATGGTCGAGGCGGTGCCCATCGTGTTGCAGTGGCCCTTGCTGCTGATCATCGAGGACTCGCTGCGCAGGAACTCCTGCTCGCCGAGGGTTCCCGCGCGCACCTCCTCGCTGAGCCGCCAGACATCCGTACCGCATCCGAGCGGGGCGCCCCGGAACGTGCCGGTCCGCATCGGGCCGCCCGGCACGACGATCGCCGGCAGGTCGACGGATGCCGCGGCCATCAGGAGGCTCGGGATCGTCTTGTCGCAGCCCCCGAGCAGCACGACGCCGTCGATGGGGTTTGCGCGCAGCATCTCCTCGGTCGCCATGGCCGCCATGTTGCGCCAGAGCATCGCCGTCGGACGCACCTGCGTCTCGCCGAGCGAGACGACGGGAAGGTTCAACGGCACGCCGCCCGCTTCGTGGATGCCGGCCTTCACGGACGACATCACCTCGTCGAGGTGGGAGTTGCACGGCGTGAGATCGGAGGCGGTGTTGGCGATCGCGATGTGCGGGCGGCCGTCGAAGGCGTTCTCCGGCAGGCCCCGCCGCATCCACGCACGGTGGATGTAGGCGTTGCGATCGGTGCCGGCGTACCACTCGGAGCTGCGATGCTCGGTCACGGGGTCTTCTTCCGTAGGTCAGGAGTTATGCATAACATCTGGAGCACCATGAACGCCAAGGTCGATCCCGCCGTCGGGACGATGCGGCAGCCCCCTCACGTCGACGGCGGATCGACGAGGGCCCTCCTGTGACCGAGTTCCACGCCGCAGTGGCATCGCCGGCAACCCACGTGCTCGCCGAAGGGCCGGTCTGGATTGCGGAGACCTCGACCGTGCTCTGGGTCGATGTCGAGCTCGGCATCGTGCACGAGGGCCGACTCGACGGCGATGCGATCCGGCCGACGAGGCAGCTGGAGTTCGCCGGGCGGGTCGGGGCCGCCGTGCCCGGCGACGACGGAGGCCTCCTGGTGGCCGCGCACGACCGCCTCGTGTACGTCACGGCCGGAGGCGACCGACTCGAGGGTCCGCTCATCGTCGCCGCCGGTGTCGACGGGCGCACCAACGACGGCGCGTGCGACCCCGACGGCCGCTTCATCGTCGGCACCCTCGCACTCGACGAGCGGGCGGGCGGGGAGCGACTCCTCCGCCTCGAGCACGACGGGTCCCTGACGACGCTCGACGCCGACCTCGACCTGTCGAACGGCATCGCCTGGTCTCCCGACGGAACGTCGATGTACAGCACCGACACGATCCCCGGCATCATCTGGGTGCGCGACTACGACGTCGCGTCGGGCCGCGTCGGTGCCCGCCGCAGGCACCTGGGCTTCGACGGCGAGTTTCCCGACGGCATCTGCGTCGATGCGCGCGGTCATCTCTGGGTCGCGATGTGGGGCGCCGGCGAGGTGCGGTCGTTCACGCCCGACGGCACGCGGGCCGACACGGTTCGGGTGCCGGCCCCGCATGTCTCGAGCGTCGCGTTCGTGGGCGACCGCCTCGAACGGCTCGTCATCACCACGGCGTCGCGCGACCTGAGCGCCGACGAGCGACGCCGATTCCCGGATGCCGGTCGTCTCTTCCTCGCCGATGTGCAGGCCAGGGGCATTCCCACCACCCCGTGGGCGACATCCGCCCTCGCCGGGTTCACGGCCGCCGACGAAGCGCGCGGGTGATCCCATGCGTGCCTTCGTGCTCACCGGCCCTCGCGAGTTCGAGGTTCAGGATGTCGCGGCGCCCGTCGCGACCTCCGGTCACGTGGTCATCGACGTCGGGCGTGCCGGGGTCTGCGGCACGGACGTGGAGTTCTACAGCGGTGAGATGCAGTACCTGCACGAGGGGCACGCGAAGTACCCCTTGCGGCTCGGGCACGAATGGATGGGCACCGTCGTCGCCGTCGGAGCCGACGTGGACCCGACCTGGATCGGCCGCCGCGTCACGGGCGACACGATGCTCGGATGCGGAACCTGCCGGCGCTGCCGAGCCGGGCACCAGCACGTGTGCGAGTTCCGCGACGAGGTCGGAATCCGCAACGGGTTCGCCGGCGCGCTGGCCGAGCAGCTCGCGATGCCCGTCACCGCGCTGCATCCGCTTCCCGACGCCGTCGACGACACCCTCGGCGCGCTCGTCGAACCGGGCGGCAATGCGCTGCGCGCCGTGCGCGGCGCGAACCTCTCCGATGGCGACCGGGTGCTCGTGCTCGGCCCGGGCACCATCGGACTCCTGGCCGGGATGTTCGCTCGCGCAGAGGGTGCGGAGGTGCACCTCCTGGGCCGCTCCCGTCGATCACTCGACCACGCCGGCATGCTCGGCTTCGACGGCGTCTGGACCGAAGACGACCTGCCGACGCTTTCATGGGACGCCGTCATCGACGCCTCGAACGCCTCGTCGCTGCCCGCCAGGGCGATCGAGCTCGTCGAGCCGGCCGGCCGCGTCGTCTACATCGGCCTGGCCGGCAGCCCGAGCCTCATCGACACCAGGAGTCTGGCGCTCAAGGACGTCACCGCCGTCGGCGTGCTGAGCGCATCACCCGGACTCGCCGGGGCGATCGACCTCTACGCCTCGGGCGCCGTCGATCCACGGCCGCTCGTCGCGGCGACCGTCGGCCTCGACGACGTCGGCGGCATCCTCGCGGGGGAGCGGCCGGCCGGCGCCGGCCTCGGCCCCAAGATCCACGTCGACCCTCACCTGACCGGCGCCTTCCGGTAGGGGCGGGACGTCCACCTGCGCTCGGGCTGCCCGCCTGCGGCCGATCGGGCCGCCGCGGTGGTATGAAGATGCTCATGGGGGATACGGCGACGACATCGGCAACGGCTCGGCGGGGCGCGCTCGGCGCGCTCATCGCGACATCCGTCTCGGCATTGGTGGTGAACGCGAACACCTCGGCCGTGTCGATCCTGATCCCGGCGATCTCGGAGGACACCGGCACGCCGACCGACACGCTGCAGTGGGCGGTCACCGGATACTCCCTCGTCGGAGCCGCCGTCATCGTCACCTCCGGGTCGCTCGGCGACGTGTTCGGCCGCCGCAAGATCTTCCTCGGCGGCCTCTTCCTCTTCATCGCCTCGTGCGTGCTCATCGCGCTCTCGCAGGAGGGCATCGGGGTGATCGCGGGGCGCTGCATCCAGGGCGCCGCCGGTGCGACCATCCTCGCGTGCGGCATGAGCCTCCTGTCGGCGTCGAGCACCGGCAAGGAGCAGATGCGCGCGGTCACCCTGTGGGGCGCAGCATCCGCGGTGGGCGCCGCAGCCGGGCCGCTGGTCGGCGGCCTGCTGGCCTCGACGCTCGGCTGGCAGGGGCTGTTCTGGATCGATGCGGTGATCGCCGCGCTCTGCATCCCGGTGACGCTCATCGCCGTGCTGGAGTCGAGCGACCCGACGCGGCCGCGGTCGATCGACCTCGCCGGCACGGTGCTCATCGCCGCGATCCTCGCTCCGCTCATCTTCGCGCTCACGAACGGCAGCGCCTGGGGCTGGGGTTCGATCCAGACCCTCGGATGCTTCGCCATCACGATCGGCGCGACCATCGGGTTCGTGCTCGTGGAGCGCAGCGTGAAGGCGCCGCTGCTCGACCTCGCGCTGCTCAAGAACAAGGTGCTCGTGGGTGCGACGTTGTCGATCCTGCTCGGCTCCGGAACCGTCAACGGCATCATGTTCATCGTCAGCCTGTACTTCCAGAACCCGGCGACGCTCGACATGGACGCCTTCCAGGCCGGCCTCGCGACCCTTCCGGTCGCGGCGGCGGCCGTCGTGCTCGCGCCGCTCATCACCCCGATCGTGGGCCGGATCGGCGTGCGCACCACGATCGCGGTCGGGTTCGTCATCATGTCCGTGTCGTTCGCGGCCCTCGCGTTCGTGACCGAGTCGTGGACCTACGCGCTGTTCGTACTGCCGCTCATCGGCGTCGCCGCCGGCATGAGCCTGCAGAACGGGCCGTGCTCCTCGATCTCGACCGCGTGCGTCGAGCCGCGCGAGGTCGGCGCCGCATCGGGCATCTCGAACATGGCGCGGTACGTCGGCGCCGCCGTGATGACGGCGATCGTGGCATCCGTCTACGGCTCGGTCTCGGCGAATCGGATCGCCGACGGCGCCTCCGAGAGCGCCGCACTCGCCGATGCGTTCTCGTGGTCGTCGATCGCGATGGGCATCTGGTGCGTGCTCGGCATCGCACTGGCGCTGCTCGTCGCACGGGGCATCACCCGCAAGCCGACCGAGTTCGAGTACGCCGCGGCCGCCGCATCGACGTCGCACACGCTCACGCCGCCGGAGGTCGTCACCGCCGCCGACGCCCGCCACTGAACGCTCGCCGACACATCGGTGCCGACTCTCCGCACCTCTCGACCCGCGGCGATCGATGGTGTCCAATGGCTCTATGACCGCTGACGCGTTGACCGCTGATGAGATCCGACGGGCGTTCCTCGACCTGATGACCGAGCGAGGTCACGTCGTCATTCCCAGGGCGCCGCTGATCCCGAGGGACGATCCGACGACGCTCTTCACGGGCAGTGGCATGCAGCCCCTGTTGCCGTACCTGTTGGGCGCCGAGCATCCGGCCGGCAGCCGCCTCGCCGACAGCCAGACCTGCCTGCGCGTTCAGGACATCGAGGAGGTCGGCGACAACCGGCACACGACCTTCTTCGAGATGCTCGGCAACTGGAGTCTGGGGGACTACTTCAAGCAGGAGCAGATCCCGCAGGTCTGGGAGTTCCTGACCCAGCGGGTCGGGCTCGATCCTGCGCGCATCTACGTTTCGTGCTTCAGCGGAGACCTGGTGCACGGCATCCCGAAGGACGAGGAGGCCGCCGCGATCTGGACTCGGCTGTTCTCGGAGGCCGGGGTCTCGACCGGTCAGGCGGACGTCGGAACCGAAGCGCACGCCGCGGCCGTCGGAACCGACGGGGCGCGCATCGCCTTCTATGGCTCGAAGAACTGGTGGTGCCGAGGCGGCAAGGCCGAGGAGATGCCGATCGGCGAGCCCGGCGGGCCCGATTCCGAGATCTTCTACCTCTTCCCGCAGGTCGAACATGATCCGGCCTACGGGGCGCACTGCCATCAGAACTGCGACTGCGGCCGGTTCATCGAGCTCGGCAATTCGGTGTTCATGGAGTACCGGCGAACCGAATCCGGCTTCGAGCCGCTGCCTCGACGCAACGTCGACTACGGCGGCGGCCTGGCCCGCATCGCCGCGGCCGCGATGGACAGTCCCGATGTCTTCCGCATCGGACTCCTGTGGCCGATCATCGAGCGACTCCAGGAGCTGTCCGGCACCTCGTACGAGGAACGGACGCACGCCATGCGGGTCATCGCCGACCACCTGCGTGGTGCGGCGTTCCTGGCTGTCGACGGGGTGCAGCCGAGCAACAAGGCGCAGGGCTACGTGATGCGCCGGCTGATCCGCCGGGCCGTGAGGTTCGCCTTCGACCTCGGACTCGAGGAGAACTTCTTTCCCGCGATCGTCCCGACGATCGCGCGCATCTACGAGGCGCATTTCCCCGAGGTCGGCGAGCACGCCGACTACGTGCAGCGGGTGCTCGCCAAGGAGGAGCAGGCATTCCGCCGAACGCTGCGCAAGGGGCTCAGGCAGCTCGAGGCGTTCCGCGCCGACGGCGTATCCGGTGGAGAGCTGTTCGTGCTCTCCGACACCTTCGGGTTCCCGATCGAGCTCTCGACCGAAGAAGCCGTCAGGCAGGGCATCGCCGTCAGCCCCGACTGGCGCACCGAGTTCGACGAGCAGATGGCCGCCCAGCGCGCCAGGTCGCAGCGCAGCACGACCCTGCACGTCTGAGGTCGCTCAGGCCGCCGGTCGCTCAGACCTCGGTCGCTCAGACCGTGTCGACCGCCGCGAGGATCGCGTCGATCGTCGTCTCGGGGTGCGACACCATCGACACGTGCGACGCGGCCACCTCGGAGACGGTCGAGCCCGCCCGCTCGGCCATCCGCTGCAGCACGTCGGCCGGGATGACGCGGTCGTCGGTGCCGATCACGGCCCAGCTGCGAATCGACTTCCAGGCCGGAGGCCCCGACGGCGTCACGTTGGCGACGAGCGAGGCCGGGCGCTGGCTGGCGGCGATGGTCCAGCGGGTCGCCTCGTCGAGATCCGGCGCGAACGATGCGTGCACGACCTCGGGCTTCAGGAACACCTCGGCGGCTCCTTCAGGAGCGCCGGGGTACCCGGCGATGTCGAAGATGGTCGTCGGATCCGCGACGCCGAGGGCCGAACTCGAGCCCTCGAGCAGCTGCACGACCGTCTCACCCTCGTCGGGCATGAACGCGTTGACGTAGACGAGCGCGCGCACGTCGCCCGCGGTGCCGGCGTTCGTGATCACGGCGCCGCCGTACGAGTGTCCGACGAGCACGACCGGACCGCTGGTGCGCTGCGCGAGGAACGACGCCACATAGGCGCTGTCTTCAGTGAGCCCCCGCAGCAGGTTCGGCGGGACGAGCACCGTGAACCCCTTCGCCTGCAGGGCACGCGTGACCGCGTCCCAACTCGACCCGTCGGCCCACGCCCCGTGCACCAGCACGATCGTCGGCTTCGTCGCGGCATCCGTCATGGCATCCCCAATGCTCGTCTCGGAGGCACACTACGCCTGCGCGTCGGCGCAGCGCCAGCACGTTTCTGCGACGCCGGGTGTAATTTCGGGTGCTCGTGCCGGCGATGCGAACCCGCAGATCAGTCGACGAGTTGCGGCTGCCGTTTCGCCCGTGCCCAGCGGGCGGGCAGCCCCGGGCCGTCCCAGACCTGGATCACGCCCCACGCGACGGCCGTGATCGGCACGGCGAGCACGGCGCCGAGCACGCCGCCGAGTGCCGTGCCGACGGTCAGGGCGACGAGGATCACGAAGGCGTGCAGCTTCATCGTGCGGCCCATGAGCACCGGCTGCAGGAAGTTGCCCTCGAGCTGGTTGACGAGCACGACGACGCCGACCACGAAGAGCGCGTTGATCCAGTCGTTGGCGACGAGGGCGACGAGGGCGGCGAGGATGCCGGCGAGCGTGGCACCCACGATCGGGATGAACGCGAGCACGAACACGAGCACCGCGAGCGGGATCGCGAGGGGCACCTGCAGGATCACGAGGCCGATGTAGATGCCGAGGGCGTCGACGAGCGCGACGGCCGCCGTGCCGCGCACGTACGAGCCGAGCACCGAGACGGTCTTGTCGCCGACCCGACGCGCGCGGGCGTAGTTCTCGCCGCGGAACGGGCGGAGCAGGAACTCCCACATCTGCGGGCCGTCCTTGAGGAAGAAGAACAGGATCGTGACGAGCAGCACGAACCCCGTGATGAAGCTCGCCACCGCACCCACCCCGGCGATCGCACCCGACCCGAACTGCGCGCTCGTGAGGAAGTCGGTGATCTGCGAGATCCAGTCGTCGAGCTGGTCGGGCGTCGGGAAGAACGGCAGGTCCTGGGCCCAGACCGCGAGGGATTTGAAACCCTCCTGCGCCTGGGCGTAGAGCTCGTCCCACTGGTCGCGCACGGCCCAGACGATGAGCCAGCCGAGGCCGCCGAGCAGGGCGACGGTCACGAGCAGCGTGATGAGCGTCGCGAAGACCGACGGGATGCCGCGGCCGCGCATCCAGCGCATGGCCGGTGCGAACGCGCTCGCGAAGATGAGGGCGAGTACCAGCGGGATCGTGACGAGCGTGAGCGACTGGATCACGAAGATGATGCCCGCGGCGATCGCCACGACGACGATCGCCTGGATCGAGCGGATCGCGAGGCGTCCGAATCCGTCGGCCCAGAGGCTCCAGGGCGCCCGGTCGGCCTTCAGCGCGACCGACGGATTCTGCAGGCGGATGATGCGGGGCTCGCGAGGTCCGAAGAGTGGCATGAGACGACGTTACCGGCCGCGATCGACCGGTTCGCCCCCTTGACCGGTCGGCCGCCATGCGCCATGCCCGCGACCGGCCGCCGTGCGACCGGCGCTCTCGTCACCGACCGGGCCCATCACGACCAGAGGTGGTCGACGACCCACCCGCCGTCGACGCGCACGATGTCGAGCGTGACGAGTTCGTCGGACTCCGAGCAGGCGCGGATGCGCCAGCCGAACTGCTGCGCAGGCGGGTGGGTGACCGCGGCCGGCAGCGTCTCGGGCTCGAGCGTGAGCGGGATGGGGGTGTCGACCGGGCGCCAGCGCTCGCCGCGGTACACGAGCCTCACAGGCACCCCGCCCTGCTCCCAGATGGACACGGCCTCCAGTGTGATCGACATGTCGCGACTCCCTCGATTCGAACGTGTGTTCGAATGTAGCGGGTCGGGGCGCGACACGCCCAACGCCTCCGGACATCCGTCGACGTCACGGTCTGCCCGGCGGCGAACACGCGGCGGCGCGCCGGCGTCGCGCGACTCCGGCCTCAGTCGCTCGTGAGGATCGCGAGCTGCCCGGTCGCCCTCGTCATCGCGACGTAGCGGTCGACCGCTCCTTCGATGCCCTCCCCGTATTGCTCGGGATCGAGGAGCACCACGAGGTCGAACTCGAGCCCCTTCGCCAGCTCGGGCGTCAGCCACCGCACGCGGGCCGAACTCGCCCGAGTGCCGCCCGCGGCATCCGCTCGCGCATCGGAGTCGCCAGCCCCGGGCCCGACCGAGATCACGCAGGCGACGCCCTCGTCGTGCTCGGCGAGCCATCGCTCGAGCACCTCGCCGAGGTCGCCGACCGGGCCGTGCACGACGGGCAGCCCGCTGCTGCGCACCGAGGTCGGCACGTTCGCGTCGGGCAGGGCGGCCCTGATCACGGGTGCGGCCTCGCGCATGACCTCCTCGGGCGTGCGGTAGTTGACCGTGAGCGAGGCGATCGTGACGCGATCGAGCCCGACGCGGGCGAGGCGCTCCGCCCAGGACTCGGTGAAGCCGTGCCTGGCCTGCGCACGGTCGCCGACGATCGTGAAGCTGCGCGACGGGCACCGCAGCAGCAGCATCTGCCACTCGGCATCCGTCAGCTCCTGCGCCTCGTCGACGACGATGTGCGCGAACGGGCCCGCGAGCGCGTCGGGGTCGCTCGCGGGTGCGGCGGTGTGCTCGAGCAGGGTGTGCTGCACGTCGTCGCCTCGCAGCATCGTCATGAGCCCCTCGCCGTCGTCGAGCTCCATCGAGGCGATGAGGTGGTCGACGACGGTGCCCATCTCCGCCCGCTCGTGCTCGGCCTCGGCCTCGCGGCGGCGTCGGCGAGCGGATGCCTCCGGGTCGCCGATGCGCTGCCGTGCCGCGTCGAGCAGGGGCAGGTCCGAAACCGTCCAGGCGCGGGCGTCGGTGCGCTGCATGGCCTCGACCTCGGACGGCGCGAGCCACGGCGCGCACGCCCGGAGGTAGGCCGGAACCGACCACAGGTCGCCCACGACGCCGGCCGCGTCGAGCAACGGCCACGCGCGGTTGAACGCCGAGCGCAGCGCCGCGTTCTGCTGCAACGCACGCCGGACCATGGCCTCGGTGACGGTCTCGTCGACCTCGTCGTGGTTGTCGGCGAGCACGCCGACGAGCGCGTCCCACACCTGCCCCCGAGCCTCGTTGTGCGGGGTGCCGGCGTCGGGCGCGCCGAACGCCTCGGCCCAGTCGACAGGGTCGAGCCAGACATCCGCCCACGGCGTCTCGACCATGAGGCCGACGCTCGGCGGTTCCTCGTAGTGGCGCACGGCCGACTCGACGGCCTGCACGATCCTCGCCGAGGACTTCAGGCGCGCGACCTCCGCATGCTCCTCGGCGCCTGCCGCGGCGCCCTCGGGAACGAGGTCGCGCAGCGTGCACGTCTCGACGCCCTCCTCGCCGAGGCTCGGCAGCACGTCGGCGACGTAGTCGAGGTAGGGCTGGTGCGGTCCGACGAAGAGCACGCCGCCGTGCCGATGCCCGAGCCGCGGGTCCGAGTAGAGCAGGTACGCGGTGCGGTGCAGGGCGACGACCGTCTTGCCGGTGCCGGGCCCGCCGTCGACGACGAGCGCGCCGCGGGAGCCGGCCCGGATGATCGCATCCTGATCGGCCTGGATCGTGCCGAGCACGTCGCGCATGCGCGCGGAGCGGCTGCCGCCCAGGCTCGCGATGAACGCGGACTGGTCATCGAGCGCGGCGTGCCCCTCGAGCCCGTCGGCCGTGAAGACCTCGTCCCAGTAGTCGGTGACGCGGCCGTTCGTCCACCGGTAGCGACGCCGGCTGGCCAGCCCCATCGGGTCGCCGTGCGTCGCCCCGAAGTACGGTTCGGCGGCGGGGGAGCGCCAGTCGACCAGCAGTCGACCGCCGCTGCCGTCGGCCAGCCCGGCGCGGCCGATGTACACGGGAGCCTCCGCGGCGTCGGCGACGATGCGCCCGAGGCACAGGTCGAGGCCGAAGCGCCGCAGCGTGCGCAGGCGCGCGGTGAGGCGGTGTACCTCGAGGTCGCGGTCGAGGGCCTGCTGCCCGTGTCCGCCGGGTTGCCGGCGCACGGCATCGAGGCGGGCGGATGCCTCGGCCACCGCTCGATCGAGGCTCGCGGCGATCGTGGCGAAGTGGGCGTCGTCGACCCCGATGAGTTCGGGCTCCGCCTTCGCGGCGAGTCGATCGGGCAGGTTGAATGCGGTGCTGGTCAGGACTTCTCCTCGTGTCGTTCATGGCGGGTCGACCATTCTGCAACACGAGGGGGGCCTTGCGGCAAGGCCCCGTCCGGACGTTAAACTGGAACTGTGGAGAGCACCGCGGTGCGCTCCTTCGTCGTCACCCGGCGGGGTTGGCCGACACCGCTCCGTTCGTCAGCGCCGAGAGGCCCTCGTTCACGCCGATGATGCGCGCGTCGATGTCGGTGATGCCGAATCCAGCGAGACGCGTCGTGTGCTTGGCCACGTAGGCCTCGGCGCTCGCCGCATCGTCGAAGACGTAGACCCCGCCGGCCACGCCGCGTCCTGGATCCTCGGTCCAGATCTTCGACCTGAAGCCGGGTTCTGCGGAGATCTCGGCGGCGAGGTCGGTGAAGACGCCGACGGCGTCGTCACCCCACGGGCCTTCGGACAGCGGAAACTCGAAGTACGCGATGACTGGCATGGGCCAACGCTACGAGCGGATGCCGCGTGCCGCACGGGTCGCGTCACACGGCGCCACGGGGCCGCCGGCACTGCACATCATCGACCCGTGCGCCTCGGGGAAAGCCCGGAGGCACCGCGCCGCGCGACCTCGATACGCTGCGGCCATGCAGCGATCGAGCCGGTGGCGCGGTGCACGCGGTGGGGGCGGCAGGCGCGGTGGGGGCGGTACGAACGGCGGCGGAGCATGACCGGCCTCCGCGACGAGCGCGCCGGTTCGGTGCAACTGCCCGACCTGTGCGGGGCGCGCGCCCTCGTCACGGGCGCGAGCGACGGCATCGGCCTCGAGATCGCGCGCGCGCTCGCCGGCGCGGGCGCCGAGGTGATCATGCCCGTGCGCGACCGTGCGAAGGGCGAGCGGGCTCGTGAGCGCATCCGCGCAGACGATGCCGAGGCGCGCCTGCTCCTGGCCGACCTCGATCTCGCCCGGCTCGACTCGGTGCGATCCTTCGCGAGCCGGCTGAACGAGGAGGGGCGACCGGTCGACCTGCTCGTGCTGAACGCCGGCATCGTGCTGCTCGGCGACCGCGAGCGGCATATGAGCGTCGACGGCTACGAGCTGCACTTCCAGACGAACTTCCTCGGGCACGCGGTGCTCGTGCTCGGCATCCTGCCGCTGCTGCTGGCCGCCCCCGAGCCCCGGGTCGCGGTGCAGGCGAGCCTGGCCGCGGCATCCGCTCGACTCGATCTCGATGACGAGTTCGTGACGGGACGGTACACACCGCTGCGGGCCTACGCCTCGTCGAAGCTCGCATTGGGGCTCTTCGGCCTCGAACTCGGGCGGCGTCACGCGGCCGACGGCCTGCGGGTCGCCCTCTGCCACCCGGGCGTCGCCCCCGACACCGCCATCGCCGCCGACCTGCGGGCGAAGGCCGCCGGCTATCAGGCGCGACTGACGAGGCGCCTCGGCAACACGCCCGCGCAGGCGGCCGAGCCGGCGTTGGCCGCACTGACGACGGAGGTCGCGCCCGGCCGTGTCATCGCCCCCTCCGGCGCGTTCCAACTGTCGGGCCGACCCGTGCCGCGAAAGCTCCCGAGGCGGCTCGACGACCCTGCGGCCGCGGCGCGGGTGTGGGCCCTTGCGCAACGGATCGCCGCTGCGGGCGTACCCTGACGCTCTGGGTTCGGATGCGGCATCCGGGCCCCGTCACCGAATGGAGCGCATCGGCATGGAATTCGGACTGCACATCGCGGACTACACCTGGACGAGTGGCGCGCGCGACCTCGGGCCGGCGCTTGCACGGCACGTTCGCAACGCCGAGGCGAGCGGCATCGAGCGCATCACGGTCATGGACCACTTCTGGCAGTTGCCGGGCATCGGCCCGGTCGAGCACGAGATGCTCGAGGCCTACGCCACGCTCGGCTTCATCGTGGCGAACACCGAGAAGGCGCTGCTGCACACCCTCGTCACGGGGGTGATCTACCGCGAACCCGCGCTGCTCGTGAAGCAGGTGACGACGCTCGACGTGCTCTCCGGGGGCAGGGTCGGCCTCGGCGTCGGCGCTGCGTGGAACGAGCAGGAGTCCGAGGGCCTCGGCTTCGAGTTCCCGCCGGTCGCCGAGCGGTTCCGCCGACTCGAGGAGACCCTCCAGATCGCGCTGCAGATGTGGTCGGACGTCGACGACCCGTACGAGGGCGACGTCTACCGACTCGGCCGTACGCTCAATTCGCCGCAGTCGATCACGCGACCCCATCCCTACCTCATGATCGGCGGCAGTGGTGAGCGCAAGACGCTCCGGCTCGTCGCGCAGTACGCCGACGCCTGCAACATCGGCTTCACGCCCGAATCCGGCCGCAAGCTCGACGTGTTGCGGGCGCACTGCGACGCGGTCGGCCGCGACTACGACGACATCGAGAAGACCGCGATGATCCGCGTGCACGGCGACTCGACCGTCGAGGGCGTCGCCGCCACCGTGCGCGAGCTCGCCGACCTCGGGTTCACGGCGACCTACGTGTACTCGACCGGCATCGCCGAACCCGAGCGCGTCGTCGACCTCGTCTCGGCCGTGCGCGGCGCGACGCCCTAGCATTGGCGCATGTCGGTGCCGATCATCGCGCCGTCCGGCAGGTTCCATCTCGCGGGGCCTCCGGCGGCAGCGCGGCGGTTCCGGCGGTTCGACGACGAGGCCGCCGCATCCGAGGTGTGGAGCTTCGCCGCGCGCGTCGCATCCGGACTCGATTCCGCCTGATTCCGCCCCCACTTCAGGGCACACGCCGTGCGCGACCGGCGGGGAAGCGGTTGCCGCGCGGCGGGGATCCTCCGCGGGATTCCGCGGATCTCCCCGCCCCGGAAGGCAACCCGGTACGCCTTTCCCATCGCACGGCGGGAGCCGCCGCGAACCGCATGCGTTCGCATGTTCTGTCAGGATCGGCACGTTCCGGTCGATCGACTCGAGGCGCGCCCGAAGGCGGTCGCGTCCGATCCGCCGGCGTCCCTCCGTGCGCAGACCGCAGGGAGGGCTCGATGCCGCGCACCCGCGCGGCTCGAACCGATTGGGGAGTACATGTCCAAGTATCGTGTCGCGGCCGTCGTCGCACTGGCCGCCGTCCTCGCCGCACCTGCTGCGGCGGCGAACGCCGTGGAGGCCGACACCACGAAGCCGGTGCTCGGCGACTCGGTGTTCGCACCGGTCAAGGGCACCGCGACGTTCACCGTCCAGCAGGTCGAGTCGAACCCGCAGAAGGCCTACGTCGAGATCCAGCAGAAGGATGCGGCCGGCAAGTGGCAGAAGAAGGCAGGCCAGTGGTTCTTCGACACGAACACGTTCGCCTTCACCGTCGACACGGCAGCGCTCGCCGAGGGCGTGGCGACCCAGGTCAAGGTCAGCTCGTGGGATGACGAGGGCAACCAGGCGGGCAAGTCGTACCCGGTCGTGATCGACCGCACGAAGCCGCTCGCGACGCTCGTGACCCCGAGCACCGGCGGCCCGTTCGCCTCGTCGAGCATCGACATCCGCGTCGACGCGACCGACGCCGTCGGCCTCAACCGCATCACCGGCAACGTGTACGAGGGAACGACGCTCGTCAAGAGCACCTCGACGTCGGCGGCGGGCGCGCTCGCGGGCTCGCACGAGAAGTCCGTCACGCTGCCCGACGGCGAGTACTCGATCAAGTACAACGCCTCGGACCTCGCCGGCAACGTGTCGGCGACGGGCGCCTTCGGCTTCGAGATCGACACCACGGCTCCGCTCGTCATCCTGAAGGAGGGCACCGAGACGACGAACGGCATCTTCTCGACGGCCCCGAGCTTCAAGCTCGTCGACCCTGGCGTCGGCCAGATCGACTACGTCGAGGTCAACGGTGCGAAGCTCGAGCGCAGCAATGACAAGTGGTCGGACCTGAACGCCGACGGCTACACGCCGGCGCAGGGTGTCAACACGATCGTGGCCGTCGACACGGCCGGCAACCGCTCGGAGGCGCGCGTCTTCACCTTCGACAGCGTCGCACCGAAGGCGACCGTCAAGGGCGGCGAGACCGCCGGCAACGTGTACGCCACCGCGCCGAGCTTCAAGCTCGAGGACGCCGGCACCGGCAAGGTCGACTACGTGCTCGTCAACGGCAAGAAGTACGACCGCACCGACAGCAAGTGGTCCGACCTGAACGCGGGCAACTACGCCGTCGTCGCGGGCGAGAACACCGTCGTCGTGGTCGACACGGCCGGCAACTCGAGCACGTTCGTGTTCACCATCGCCGCGGCGTAGTCCACGGTGGCCCGCGACGGGCGGCATGGCCGACGGCCGTGCCGCCCGTCGCGCGCTCGGAGGCCTGCTCTAGCATTGGCCCATGTCGGTACCGACGAATCGCGTCCAGCTCGAGGCCGCCGCCGTGCGCGGGTTCCACCGCTTCGACGAGGCCATCGAGCGCATCCCCGAGGCCGAGCGCGAGGCGCCCTTCCCGCGCGAGGGCCGCGACCGCGACATCCGCGACCTGCTCGATCACCTGTACGCATGGCACCTGCTGCTGCTCGGCTGGCTCGATGCCGAGCGGGCGGGGGAGCTGGTGGCCTATCCGGCCGAGGGGCACACGTGGGCGCAGCTCGACGAGCTCAACGTGGCGCTGCGCGACCGGTATCGCAACGGCGGCACGCTCGCGACGGCTCGTGAACGGCTGCGCGAGAGCCACATGACCGTGCTGGCACGCGTCGAGTCGCTCACCGACGAGCAGTTGTTCGACCTGACGGGACACGAGTGGCTCGGGGGCCCGCTCGCCGAGCCCGTGCACGAATGCCTCGGCGGGCACTACGCGTGGGCGCTCGAGGCGCTCGACGCCGCACGTGCGTAGCATCGCAGCATGAGCCCTGAGCCCGATTCCGCCGGCACGCCGACCGTGACCGAGTCCGCGTTCGGCATCGCCGTCGCGCAGTTCGCCCCCGGCGCCGACCCCGCGGCGAACCTGGCCGAGATCGCGCGGCTCGCCGGGCTCGCGGCGTCCCGCGGAGCCGGGCTCGTCGTCTTCCCCGAGTACTCCAGCTTCTTCACCCCGCAGCCCGACGCCTCGTGGCTCGCGGCCGCCGAACCCGTCGACGGTGCGTTCGTGCACGCGCTCGCCGCGCTCGCAGACGGGCTCGGCGTGCACCTGGTGGCCGGCATGATCGAGCGCGTCGAGGGGGAGCAGCGGGTGTCGAACACCGTCGTCGCCGTGGCGCCCGGTTCCGGCGTCGTGGCGACCTATCGCAAGCTGCACCTGTACGACGCGTTCGGCCAGCGGGAGTCCGAGTGGGTCGCGCCCGGCACCGTCGAGGAGCCGGAGGTGTTCGAGGCCGGCGGTCTCCGGTTCGGACTGCAGACCTGCTACGACGCGAGGTTCCCCGAGGTCACGCGCCGCATCGTCGATGCGGGCGCCGACGTCGTCTGCATGCCCGCCGAGTGGGTGCGCGGTCCGTTGAAGGAGGCGCACTGGCGCGTGCTCACGACCGCCCGTGCCCTCGAGAACACGATCTTCGTCGCCGCGGCCGACCACGCCCCGCCGGTCGGCGCGGGCAACAGCATGATCGTCGACCCCATGGGCGTCGAGCTCGCGACCATCGGCGAGACGACGGATGTCGCGGTCGCCTGGGTCTCGGCCGAGCGCATCGCCGCGGTGCGCAGGGTCAATCCGGCGCTCGCGCTCCGCCGCTTCGACGTGGTGCCGCGCTGAGTCAGCCGGTCTGCGCGGCGTCGAGGCGTCGGGTCATCTGGATGCGGCGCTCCGACGTCGACAGCCCGTGATCCTGCTCGGCTCCCACGAGCCCGCGGTGGAACTCCGTGTCTGGCTCGGTCTCGACGAAGCCGCAGGTCTCGTAGAAGGGGGCGTTGAACGGCACGTCGGCGAAGGTGCGGAGCGTGATCCGGTCGTGGCCGCGGTGCTGCGCTTCGGCGGCGGCCGCCTCGACCAGTCGGCGCCCGACCCCGCGCCGGGTCGAGTCGGGCAGCACCGAGAGCTGCTCGAGGTGCGCGAGGTCGCCGACCTCGAGCACGTGCACGAATCCGATGCGGCGGTCGGTGCCGGTCTCGACGGCCATCAGCGTGAATCCGCGCTGGGCGCCGCGCTCGCGTCCGGTCGGCGCCGGCCGCCAGCTCTGCGGCCGCAGGAGCGCGATCAGCAGCTCGTCGGCCTCGTTCTCGATGGCCTCGGTGAGGTCGAGGTCACGTCGCGACGCATGGCGGATGTCGATGCCGGGCGTCTCGCCGGCCGTCATCGCGCCTCGAGCCGCGCGAGCCGCGTCGAGGCCTCCTGCAGCACCTCGAGGCGCTTGCAGAACGCGAACCGCACGAGGCTCCTGGTGTCGGCGCGGCGCTCGGGATGCACGAACGCCGAGATCGGCACCCCCACGACCCCGGCGAGCTCGGGCAGCCGCCGGCAGAACTCGGCGCCGTCGTCGAAGCCGAGGGGCGCGGCATCCGCCACGATGAAGTACCCGGCCGAGGGCGGCGAGATCTCGAACCCGGCGGCGACGAGCCCCGCGGCCAGCACGTCGCGCTTGGCCGCGAGGGCGGCCGCGGCATCCGCGAACACCTGATCGGGCAGGTCGAGGCCCGTGGCGATCGCGGGCTGGAACGGCGCGCCGTTGACGTAGGTGAGGTACTGCTTGACGGCGAGGATCGCGGTGACGAGGGGTGCCGGGGCCACGAGCCACCCGATCTTCCACCCGGTCGTGCTGAACGTCTTACCGCCCGACGAGATGGTGACCGTGCGCTCGCGAGCGCCGGGCAGCGTCGCGATCGGCACGTGCGCGCCCTCGAACACGAGGTGCTCGTAGACCTCGTCGGTCACGATGAGGGCGTCGTGGCGCTCGGCGAGCTCGACGATCTTCGCGAGCACGTCGGCGTCGAACACCGCTCCCGTGGGGTTGTGGGGCGAGTTGACGATGATGAGGCGTGTGCGCGGGCCGACGACCGAGGCGAGCTCGTCGAGGTCGGGCCGCCAGTCGGGGAACCGCAGCGGAACCGTGCGATGCACGCCGCCCGCCCTCGCGATGAGCGCCGCGTAGGCGTCGTAGTAGGGCTCGAACGTGACCACCTCGTCGCCGTCGTCGACCAGGGCGAGGATCGTCGCCGCCAGTGCCTCGGTCGCGCCGGCGGTCACGAGCACCTCGGAGGCCGGATCGGCCTCGATGCCGTACCAGCGCAGCTGGTGGCGGGCGATGGCCTCGCGCAGCACGGGCATGCCGGTGCCAGGCGGGTACTGGTTGACCCCGTCGGCGATGGCCCGGCGCGCGGCCTCGAGCACCTCGGCCGGGCCGTCCTCGTCGGGGAAGCCGTGTCCGAGGTTGATCGCGCCCGTGCGGGTCGCGAGCGCGCTCATCTCGGCGAAGATCGTCGCGGCGATGCCGCCGTCGGGCGCGAGCAGGCCGGCGCCGGCGGCTGTGCGCTGCCACGGTCGAAGCCGTGCGGACGACGACGGATGCACCCTCGGATTCGGTGGGAGATCGCTCACGCTCTCACCGTACGGCAGGCTGCGGCGGGTACGCTGACCCACGGCGTTCCAACCGCTGGCTTCCGCACTCGGAGCCTTCACCGCCGGGGGATAGCGAAGTCATAGACTTCGCCGATGCCCCGCACAGGTTGCGGCGAGAAGCTGGCTTCGCTTTGGAAGGAGCACACCATGACCGACAGCACCGACGGACGCAACACTCCCGATGGCGAGCAGGCCCCTGAGGCCGCTGCCGCGAAGTCCGTGACGTCCGAAGTCCCCGCAGCCCCCGCGACCGACGGCTCAGCCGCCCCGGTCGCCGAGACCACGCCCGAGGCGCAGGTCGCACCCACGACGGATGCCGCCGGCGACGTCGTCGAGCCCGTCGCCGCTCCGGTCGACGAGGCGCCCGTGCCCGCCGCCCCGGCAGCACCCGCCACCCCCGCAGCACCCGCTGCCCCGGCCGCCCCGGCGCCCGTGCAGGCCACCGGCACCGTCTACACGCCGGGCCAGGCGCCCCAGCCGTACGCCGCGACCGCCGCAGCTCCCGCCCGCGCGGCGACGCCGACGGCCCCGATCGCGCCGCAGGCGTCGACGGGCGAGACCGCGCCGCTCGCACAGCCCGGCCAGGTGCCGCCCGCATTCGGCGGCCCCCGCCCCGGCGAGCACGAGTCGACCCACGCGGGCGTCCCGCCGTACCAGCCGGGCGCAGGAGGCCCCGCGGTCGCCGGCCAGCCCAAGAAGCGTGCAGGCTTCGGCCTCATCGCGGCGGTCGCCGTCGCGGCCGCCCTCATCGGCGGAGCGTCGGGCGCGGGCATCACGGCCCTCGTGACCTCGAACGACCAGGGCACGACCTCGAGCGATGCGGCCGACACGCAGAACATCGTCGTCAACGACACCGACTCGGTGAACCAGATCACGGCGGTCGCCGCGAAGGCGAGCCCGAGCGTCGTCACGATCTCGGTCTCCGGCAGCAGCGCCGGCGGCACGGGTTCGGGCATCATCCTCTCCGACGACGGCTACGTGCTCACGAACACGCACGTCGTCACGCTCGACGGCGAGATCGCCGACCCGACCATTCAGGTCAAGACGAGCGACGGCCACCTCTACGCGGCCACGGTCGTCGGCACCGACCCGCTCTCCGACCTCGCGGTCATCAAGCTCACCGATGCGTCGGGCCTCACGCCGCTCGAGTTCGCCGACTCCGACGAGCTCAACGTCGGCGACACGGCCATCGCGATCGGTGCGCCGCTGGGCCTCTCCGGCACGGTCACCAACGGCATCGTGAGCGCTCTGAACCGTTCGATCGACGTGGCCTCCTCGGCCGCGCCGTCCACGCCCGACGACTCCACCGAGGGCGACAGCGGCGACGGGAGCGAGGGCGGCGACGGCGGGTCCGACAGCCCGTTCGACTTCTTCTTCGACCTGCCGGACGGCGAGGGCGGATCCGGTGGCGAGCAGCAGCCGCAGCAGTCGGCGACCAGCCAGGTCTCGCTGCCCGTGATCCAGACGGATGCCGCGATCAACCCGGGCAACTCGGGCGGCGCGCTGCTCGACTCCGACGGAAAGCTCATCGGCGTCAACGTCGCGATCCTGTCGACGGGTTCGTCGTCGGAGTCCGGCAACATCGGCGTCGGCTTCGCGGTGCCGGCGAACCTCGCCGCTCGCGTGGCGCAGGAGATCATCGACACCGGTTCGGCCACGCACGGCCTGCTCGGCGCGGTCGTCACGTCCGCCGAGAGCGACGGCACGAGCGACACCGTCGGTGCGCTCATCGCCGAGGCGCCGGCATCCGGTGGCGCCGCGGCCGACGCGGGCCTGCAGGCCGGCGACGTGGTCACCGAGTTCAACGGCGTGCCGATCACCGACCAGACCGACCTGACCGCGCAGGTGCGCGCGCTGCCCGGCGGTGCGAAGACCACCGTCACCTACACGCGCGACGGCGAGTCGAAGACCGCCGACGTCACCCTCGGCACCTTCGAGGGCTGAGCGGGCGAGACAACCGCGATGCGGGGCCGGACCACATGGTCCGGCCCCGCCTTCGTCGTCTCCGCGCGCCCTTCGGGCAGGCGCGGCGCAGGCTCCTCGGCCCTGTGCTCCGCGGGTTCGGCGACCCGGCCCACCGCAGGTTCGCAGCACGGCGGCTGCTAGGCTCGATCGACCCGATCACGAGTGAGGAACATGCCCGAGCAGCACCACCAGGCGACTCCGTCGCCGCTCGTCGGAGTCTCCTACGTGATGCCCGTCCTGAACGACGCCTCCCATGTGCGGCAGGCGGTCGAATCGATCCTCGCGCAAGACTACGAGGGCCCGGTCGAGGTGCTCATCGCGCTCGGTCCATCGATCGACGGCACCGCCGAGCTCGTGGCCGATCTCGCCGAGCGCGATGCCAGGGTTCGCGTGCTCGACAACGAGGCCGGGTCGACGCCGGCCGGGCTGAACCTCGGCATCCGCACCGCCGTGCACCCGGTCGTCGTGCGGGTCGACTCGCACTCGATGCTCCCAGCCGACTACACGCGCGTCGCGGTCGACGTGCTCGAGCGCACGGGCGCCGACAACGTCGGCGGCATCATGGACGCCCAGGGCATCACCCCGTTCCAGCAGGCGGTGGCACTGGCGTACACGACCAAGGTCGGACTCGGCGGAGGCTCGTTCCACGTCGGCGGTCAGGCCGGTCCGGCCGACACCGTGTACCTCGGCGTGTTCCGTCGTGAGGCGCTGCTCCGCGTCGGCCTCTTCGACGAGCGCATCAAGCGCGGGCAGGACTGGGAGCTCAACCGGCGCCTCCGCGCCGCGGGCGGCATCGTGTGGTTCACGCCCGAGCTCGCCGTCACGTACCGTCCGCGCGCCTCGCTCGAGCGCCTCGCCAGGCAGATGTTCTCGACGGGCCTCTGGCGCGGCGAGCTCGCACGCAGCTTCCCGGGGGCCAGCGGCATCCGGTACTTCATTCCCCCGGTCATGGTCGTCGGCGTGTTCGTCGGGCTGGTGCTCGGCCTCGCCGGGCTCGTGCAGGCCGCGGTCGGTGCGACGCCGTGGCTGCTGCTCGGGTTCGCGATCCCCGCGGTCTACCTCGTGTTCGTGGTGCTCGCGACGCTCCTCTACGCCCGCGGGCACGGCGTGCGCACGGCGTTGTGGTTTCTCGTAGTCTTGCCATGCATCCACGTCTTCTGGGGGGCCGGGTTCGTTCCGGGGTACCTCGCGTTGACCAGCAACATCGCACAGCACACGGGAAGGTGACACGCATGTCGCAGACCGACCCGCATCCGGCGAGGCCCTCGAGCATCGCCGAGCTCCGCGCCGTGGCGCAGCCGCCAGAGGTGCGCGGCCGACGCAACGCCGAGCACTGGACCGCGTCGCTCTACCTGCGGCGCTTCTCGCCGTACCTCACGTGGTGGCTGCTGAAGACACCGATCTCGGCCAACGGCGTGACCGCGCTGATGATCCTCGTTGGCTGGTCGACGGCCGCCGCGCTGCTGATCCCCGGCGTCTGGGGCGCCCTGCTCGCGGTCGTGCTCGGCCAGCTGCAGATGCTCGTCGACTGCTGCGACGGCGAGGTCGCCAGGTGGCGCCGCACGTCGTCGCCGGCCGGCGTGTTCCTCGACAAGGTCGGCCACTACTCGACCGAGGCGCTGATCCCGCTCGCCCTCGGCATCCGCGCGGCCGCCTACCCGCTGGAGTTCCCGGCCGACTTCCTCTTCACGACGCTCGGCGCGCTGCTCGCGCTCGTCATCGTGCTCAACAAGGCCCTCAACGACATGGTGCACGTGGCGCGCGCCAATGCCGGCCTGTCGAAGCTGGCCGACACGCACGGCGAGACCGCGCCGCGCGGCGGCCTCGTCGCGAAGCTCCGCAAGGCCGCCCGATTCGTGCCGTTCCACCGGCTCTACCATTCGGTCGAGCTGACGCTCATCGTGTTCGCCGCATCGCTCGTCGGGCTCGTGTTCGGGCAGCCGCTCGTCGACCGCATCGTGCTCGTCGCGCTGGTCCCCCTCGCGATCCTCGCCGTCATCGGGCACTTCGTCGCGATCATGGCGTCCAACCGTGTCCGTTCCTGACGCGCATCGCGTCGAGGTCGTCCTGCCTCGCGTCGGCGTCGTCGTGCTCACCATGGGCAAGCGGCCCGACGACCTCGCGCGCGGCATCCGGAGCGTGCTCGACCAGCGCGACGTCGAGGTCGACGTCGTGTGCGTCGGCAACGGCTGGGACCCGGCCACCGCGCACCCGGCGCTGCCCGACGGCGTCAAGACCCTGCACCTGCCCGAGAACCTCGGCATCCCCGCGGGGCGCAACGCGGGCGTGCCCGAGGTCGAGGGCGACACGCTCTTCTTCCTCGACGACGACGCGTTCCTGCCGAGCACCGGCTTCCTGAGCGACGGATGCCGCATGCTCGCCGAGCGACCCGAGCTCGGCCTCATCCAGCCGCGCGTCGTCGACCCCACCGGGCTCGCGTCGCCGCGTCGATGGATCCCGCGCATCCGCAAGGGAGACCCCGCGCACTCCTCTCCCGTGTTCTCGTGCTGGGAGGGCGCGGTGCTCATGCCCCGTCGCGTGTTCGACGCCGCCCGTGGCTGGGCCGACCCCTTCTTCTACGCGCACGAGGGCATCGAGCTCGCGTGGCGGGTCTGGGACACCGGGCACGTCGCCTGGTACGCGGGCGACCTCGAGGCCGCTCACCCGGTCATCGATCCGGCGCGTCACGCCTACTACTACCGGCTCAACGCCCGCAATCGCGTGTGGCTCGCTCGGCGCAACCTCCCGCTCGTGCTCGTGCCGTTCTACGTCGGATCATGGACCGCCATCCAGGTGCTGCGGTGGGCCAGGCAGCCGGCGGCCCTGAAGGCGTGGTTCGGCGGCTGGCGGGCCGGCTGGCGCGAGAACCCGGGGGAGCGCCGTCCGATGCGCTGGCGCACGGTGTGGCGCATGACCCTCGCCGGGCGTCCTCCCGTCGTCTGAATCGTCGGCCGAGCTGCCGTCGGCCGAGCGGCCGTCGGCGCGGGTAACGATCGGCTCTCGGTCGCGGAACGGGCGGCCGTCTGCGGCATCCGATCAGGCGCGCCTCGCTACCCTTGCCGAGTGGGATTGAGAAGAGATGCGCGCCGCGCCGTCAAGCTGGCCAAGGAGATCATCTGGTCGCGACGGGCGCAGCGGTCACTCGGCACGAAGCTCAAGGAGCAGCCGCCGCTCGAACCGCACCGGTTCAGGGTCGGCGTGTACTTCGCCGACGGCCAGGTCAACCTCTATCAGCTGCGTCAGTGGTACGCCCCCCTCGCCGAGCTCGCGGAGCGGCACCCCGTGCTGCTGCTCAGCCGTGCCTCGGGCGCCGCGCTGAAGCTGCTCGACGAGTCTCCGCTGCCGGTGGCCTACGTGCGTCGCGTCGCCGACCTCGAGCGGGTCGTGCACGAGCAGGACCTGCACGTGATCTTCTACGTCAACCAGAACGCCAAGAACTTCCAGATGATGCGGTACGGCCGCCGCTGGCACGTGTTCATCAACCACGGCGAGTCCGACAAGATGTACATGACGACGAACCAGTTCAAGGCCTACGACTACGCGCTGATCGCGGGCGATGCGGCCAGGGCCCGCCTCGACAAGGTGCTCTGGGACTACGACTTCGACAAGCGGGCGATCCCGATCGGGCGTCCGCAGGCCGACCACTACCTCGACGGCACCGAGCTGCCGTACACGCCCGACGGGCGCGAGGTCGTGCTGTACGCGCCCACCTGGGAGGGCGACCGCGACGCCGCGGCCTACGGGTCGGTCGCCACGCACGGCGTGAACCTCGTGAAGGGCCTCATCGCGACGGGCCGCCATCGGGTGATCTACCGCCCGCATCCGCGCTCGGGCGTCGTCGACCCCGCCTACGGCGCCGCGAACCAGCAGATCATCCAGGCGCTCGCGACGGCCAACGCGGCCGATCCGTCGGCGAAGCACTTCTACGACCACGGGCCGAAGCTCGGCTGGCAGCTCGCGGCGGCCGACGTCGCGATCGTCGACATCTCGGCGATGGTCTACGACCGGCTCGCCGCCGGCAAGCCGCTGCTGATCACCCGCCCGGCGAACCCGGCGGCGCAGATCGACACGAGCGGCTACCTGCAGGCCTGCGAATGGCTCTTCGCGACCGATCCCGCGGCGCTCGTCACGCGCGTCGACGAGGTCGCGCACGACGCGGCCGCACTCGAGCGCCTCGGGTTCTGGGTCGAACGCTACTTCGGCGACACGACGCCCGGCGTCACGACCGAGCGGTTCCATGCCGCGGTCGACCACCTCATGGCCGAATGGGAGCGCTTCGCCGCGATCCACGCCGCCGACGGCGAGATCGACGAGCACGACGAAGAGGCCGACGACGACGAGGTCGAGCCGCTCGGCTGACCTGGGCCAGCGGTCAGCGGTCGGCGGTCGGCGGGCTCGACTCGGTCGGCTCGATGCCGGGTTCGGCTTCGAGGGCGGAAGCCGCGGCATCCGCCGTCTCGTCGGGCTTGGCCTCGCGGCGGGTGAGGCGCGCGGTGGCCGTGCGGATGCCGCGGCTCGTCGCCGTGGCCGCGGCGCCGACCGAGAGGCCGACCCGTGCGAGCCGGGCGCCGGTCGCCTGCAGCAGCGGCGTCGACTCGGAGGGCTCGAGCACGAGCGGCAGCCGGGCGGGCGCCTGGCCGAACGCGAGCCTGGACTGCTGCAGCACCTTGCGGCCGAGCAGGTGGTTGCCGGTGCCGCCGATGGCCGCGCCGATGCCGAACGGCAACGCCTTGCCGATGATGCCGGCGCCGCCCTTGACGGCGAACTGCTTGATGAAGGTGGCGCGGAGGCGGTCGACGACGGGGCCCATGAGCGCGCGGGGGAGTCCGTTCGTGATGAGCTCGCCCCAGTACGCGTCGCGGGCGATGCCCTTGCCGCCCGCCTGACCCGCGAACTGGCGCACGAGGTCGACACCCTCGCGGCCGAGCATGAGGGTCATCACGAGTGCGCGGGCGCGATCGGGGTTGTCGATGGCGATGCCGTGCACCTCGGCGACGGACTGCGCGAACAGCGCGGTCGCCTCGAGGAACCCGGCGGTCTCGAGGCCCGACAGCGCGAGCGTCACGCCCGTGCCGATGCCGGGGATCACGGCGGTCGCACCGACCGCGGCCCCGCCCGTCGTCACGGCGGCGAGGTAGCGCCGCTCGAGCATGCGCACGAGTTGCTCGGGGGTCGCGAGCGGGGCGCGGCGACGGATGCTGCGGATGTGCGCGACGACCACGGGCCGCTGGATCGAGAGCACGAGGTCGATGCCGCGATCGACGCCCGACGGCTGGTCGGAGACGCGGGTCTCCCCGGGCTGCGCGCCGTCGCGTTCGGCGTTCGGCTCGGACGGCATGGAGCCGTCCATCGAGGAGATGTCGTACACGCGTTCGGGCATGCGGCGATGATACGTGAGCGCGCTGGGGCGGCGCCGGGGGTTGCGCGGATGCCGCGAGTCAGGCAGGACGCCGGTTCAGGTCGTGCCGTACTCGGCGTTGTACCGGTCGAGCACGTCGCCGATCGGGCCGTCGAGCTGCAGCGCACCGCCGTCGAGGTAGAGGCCGCGGGTGCAGAACCGGCGGAGGTCGCGTTCGTTGTGCGACACGAAGAACATCGTGCGGCCGCCCGCGAGCAGCTCCTCGATGCGGGCGTAGCACTTCTCGCGGAACGCCTTGTCGCCGACGGCGAGTACCTCGTCGACGAGCAGGATCGGCTCCTCGAGCTGCGCGATGACGGCGAACGCGATGCGCACCTTCATGCCGCTCGAGAGGTGCTTGTACGGCGTGTCGAGAAAGGCGCCGACGCCCGAGAAGTCGACGACCTCGTCGAACTTCTCGTCGATCTGCGGCCGCGTCATGCCGTGCAGACCGGCGGTCAGGTACACGTTGTCGCGCACGGTGAGGTCGTCGACGAAGCCGCCGGTGATCTCGATGAGCGGGGCGACGCCCCCGGTGACCTCGACGGTGCCCTCGTCGGCGATCATCACGCCGGCCACGAGCTTCAGCAGGGTCGACTTGCCCTGGCCGTTGCGGCCGACGACCCCGATCGCCTCGCCGGGGCGCACCGTGATCGACACGTCGCGCAGCGCCCAGAACTCGTCGGGGCGGGTGCGGCGGCGGCGGCCCGCGAGCAGGTCCTTGAACGAGCGCCGGCCGCGCCGATTGCGGCGGAACCGGATGCCGAGGCCCTCGGTTCGGATCGCGTACGGCTCGTCGTGCGCGAGCGCGGTGGCAGTGGCATCCGTCATCAGATCTCCTTCAGCACCTGGCGAACGCTGCCGCGGAACACGAGCAGGCCCACCGCGAGGATCGCGCCCGACATGAGTGCGGCGATGACGACGTCGAACCAGTCGAGCTCCTGCGGGAAGAACGCCGAGCGGTACAGGCCGAAGATGCCGGACAGCGGATTGAACGCGGCCCACACGTGCAGCTGGCTCGGCAGGTCGGCGACGCCGTAGATGATCGGCGACGCGTAGAACAGGAAGCGGAGGGCGAGCTTGACGGCGCGCTCGAGGTCGCGGAAGAAGACGACGAGCGGCGCGACGATGAGGGCGACGCCCGCCGTGAGCACGGCCTGGATGGCGATCGCGAGCGGGAACAGCAGCAGGTTCCACGTCACCGGCGCGTGGAACACGATCGCGAAGAGCGCGAGCACCGGCAGGGCGAGCAGGAACTCGATGCCCTTCGAGAGCACGATGCGGTTCACCCAGATCGTGCGCGGGATCATCGTGGACCGCACGAGCTTCGCGTCTTTCAGGAACGCCCGCGTCGAGTCGGAGATCGCGCCGTTGAACCACATCCACGGCAGCAGCGCCGACAGCAGGAACACGATGTACGGGTCGGTGCCGACGCCCTTGTCGAAGACCTGGGTGAACACGAACCAGTAGATGCCGGCCATCACGAGCGGGTCGAGCACCGACCACACGTAGCCGAGGGCCGACGTGGAGTAGCGCACCTTGAGGTCGCGGGTGGTGAGCAGCCAGAGGGAGTGCCGATAGCGGGACCACCGGGTGCGCTGCAGCGGGTGGGCGTCGCCGTACGCGACCGAGGTGGTGCTCATCACGATCTCATCGTAGATGCCCGGCGACGGTAGATTTGGAGCGGCGCCGTCTGCGGCGCCCCTGAGAGGAGCGTCGTGCGGCGTACAACCACCCGTGTCCTGCTGAGCTGCGCGGCGATCGGCGTCGGCGGCGGGCTCGTCGCCGGGGCGTCCGGCTACCTCGCCGCGGCGTTCGCGGCCTTCGGCCCGCTGTTCTACGGCATCACGGTCGGCGCCCACTTCCTGCCCAGCATCGTCGCGCTGGCACTGCTCAAACGGCCAGGCACCGCGGTGCTCGCCGGCGTGATCGCGGGGCTCGTGGGCGCCGTCTTCGCGCCGTGGTGGATCGGCCGGTTCGTCGGCACCGGGCTGCTCGTCGGCGCGCTCATCGAGGTGCCGTTCCTCATCACGCGCTACCGGCGCTGGAGTCCGTGGATGTTCTACATCGCCGCGGTGTTCTCGGGCGTCGTGCTCGCGATCGGTGTCTTCATCGGCCTCGGCGCCGAGCACTACACCGTGTGGGCGTGGGCGATCGCCCTGCCGCTCTGGGTGCTGAGTCCCGTCGCGTTCACGTGGATCGGCCGACTCATCGCGGCGAGGCTCGCACGGGCCGGCGTCGCGCAGTCGGCCGGCGAGACGCCGTAGCCGAGCGCGCCAGAGATGCGAAGAGCGGATGCCGGTGGCATCCGCTCTTCACTGCTGTGTCGAACTGCATCGTCGGCGTCGTGCGAACGCCGACATGCGATCACACGAAGTGGTTCGCCCGCTCGAGGTCTTCGGCGAAATCGATCTCGACCGCGTAGAGGTCGGTGATGTCCATCGGCTCGACGAGCAGGCCGTTCTTCTCGATGGCGAGCTCGAGGCCGCGCTCGAAGTAGTCCTGGTCGCCCACGCGGCGCAGGTGCGCGAGGAACGTGGCCTTGTCGCGGCTCGAGATGTAGTTGATGCCGACTGCCTCGCCGAGTCCGCCCTTGACGGTCTTCGAGAGCTCCTTCACGTAGCCCTCGGCGCTGATCGTGTACTTCACCTCTTCGTCGGAGACCTTGGCGTGGTTCACCGTGACGAACGACTGGTCGCGGGCGATGTACGGCAGTGCGCGGTCGAGGATGCGCGGGTCGAAGACGACGTCGCCGTTCATCCAGAGCACGCCGCCGGCCTGCGAGGCCGCGAGGGCGCGCATGAGCGACTTCGACGTGTTCGTCTGGTCGTACTCCTCGTTGTAGACGAAGGACGCCTGCGGGAACGCCTCGATGATGTGCTCGAGCTTGTAGCCGACGACGATCGTCACATCGGTGCCCGCGCCGAACGCGTGCTCGATGTTGTCGAACTGCTGGCGCATGATGGTGCGGCCGTCGCTGAGCTCGGTGAGCGGCTTGGGGAGGGAACGCCCGAGCCGGCTCCCCATGCCGGCCGCGAGAATCACGATCTGGGTGGTCATTGCTGCTCCTTCGAGAGTCGGATGCCGCGGCCTCGGTGTCGAGATTTAACACGCAGTTCATCCGGAAGATCTGTTGAAGACACACCTTTATGCCGTGATCAGCGTAGCGGGCGCCGATAACGGTTGGCTGAATGATCTCACGCTTCGTAGCGCGATCGTGATGCGGCGCACAGGAGATCCACAGCGTGCCCGGCCGGTGAGAGCGTCGTACACGCGCGCCGGACCGCCAGGCGTTGATAGGTTTGCGTGGTGACTTCTGTTTCGCGCTCCGAATACGACGACGAAGCTCCCGAAGGCACGGGCACGGGGGTGTCTGCCGACCGGGGGCCATCCGACGAGCGCGCCGCGGGCGACGGCGCCACCGAGCCCGCCCGGGCGGCGGCGCCGAAGCGCGCGCCGGCCAGGAGAACGGCCGCTGCATCGGCCAAGAGCGCTCCTGCCGACGGCCCCGAAGCCGAGGGCGCTCCAGCGAAGACCACGCCCGCGAAGCGGGCGGCGAGCAAGGGCACGCCTGCCAAGGCGCCGGCCGCGAAGACGACCGCTGCGAAGGCGCCGGCCGCTGCCGCGAAGACCACGGCTGCGAAGACCACGGCTGCGAAGTCGACCGCCGCGAAGGCCGCAGCCGCGAAGAGCGCCGCAGCGAAGGCGGCCTCGGGCGAGGCCGAAGAGAGCGGCGTCGAGTCGGCTGGTTCGAAGCGCACCGCGGCGTCGCGGGCTGCTTCGGCCGGTGCCGCCTCGGCGCGCACGGATGCCGCGAAGTCCGCGCGCACTGCGCGCACCGCGGCGAAGACCGAGGCTCCCACCGCTCGCTCCAGGGCCGCATCCGCGGCGGCGAAGCAGCGGCAGACGCAGCGCGTCGCGGCGGCGATGACGACCGAGACCACCGCCGCCGAACGCACCCCGCGCAAGACCGTCGACGAGGTGCTGCCGGTCGAGTTCGCGCCCGTCATCGTCACGCCGGTCGTGGAGGCCGCCCCCGTCGACGAGGCCGCCCCCGTCGTGGAGGTGGCGCCGATCGCGGAGGCCGCTCCCGTCGTCGTCGCGCCGTCAGCCGACGTCGCACCCGAGCCCGAGCCCGAGCCCGAGCCCGCCCCCGAGCCCGAGTCCGTCGTCGATGCGCCGGCCGAGGTGGCGCCGATCGTCGCTGCCGCTGCCGCAGCTGCAGTCGTTGCGGAAGCACCGGTTGCGGAAGCACCGGTTGCGGAAGCGCCGGTCGAGGAAGCGCCGGTCGAGGCCGAAGCCGAAGCGGTCGCGGAGACCCCGGTCGAGCTCGCGCCGGACGAGGCCGTGCCCGTCGTCGAGACGGCCGACACCGACACCGACACCGTCGGCGAGACGGCGGTCGCCGTCGCGGTCATCGCTGCGCCGACCAAGGCCACGCCGCGCAAGAAGCGCACGCTCCGGGTGGCGAGGTCGGCACCGCCCGCCGACGCACCCCGCGTGCTCGCGGTCGACGGCCTCGTCAAGCACTTCGGCGGCAACACCGCGGTCGACCACATCTCGCTCGACGTGCGCGCCGGGTCGTTCTACGGCATCGTCGGACCGAACGGCGCAGGCAAGACCACGACGCTCTCGATGATCACCGGCCTGCTGCGCCCCGACGAGGGCACCGTGCACATCAACGACATCGACGCATGGGCCGACCCGCTGGCGGCGAAGCGCGCCACCGGCGTGCTGCCCGATCGGCTGCGCCTCTTCGACCGGCTCACGGGCGGGCAGCTGCTCTCGTACTCCGGTTCCCTGCGCGGCCTCGACAACCGCACGGTGCGCGAGCGCAGCGCCGACCTCATCGCGGCCTTCGGGCTCGACGATGCGATCGACCGCCTCGTCGCCGACTACTCCGCGGGCATGACGAAGAAGATCGCGCTCGCCTGCGCCATGATCCACGCGCCGCGCCTGCTCGTGCTCGACGAGCCGTTCGAGTCGGTCGACCCGGTCTCGGCGGCGAACCTCACCGACATCCTCGAGCGCTACGTCGCGGGCGGCGGCACGGTCGTGCTCTCGAGCCACGGCATGGACCTCATCGAGCGGGTGTGCGACTCGGCGGCGATCATCGTCGGCGGGCGCGTCCTGGCATCCGGAACCCTCGACGAGGTGCGCGCCGGGCAGACGCTCGAGGACCGATTCGTCGAACTCGCCGGTGGGCGCCAGGCAGCGGAGGGCATGGAGTGGTTGCACAGTTTCTCCGACTGAAGCTGCGGCTGCTCGGCAACATCTTCCAGCGAAGCCCGTGGCAGATCGTGGGCATCTCGCTCGGCATCGTGTACGGACTCGTGATGTCGGTGCTGCTGTTCGGCGCGCTCGTCGGGCTGCGCGCCGTTGAAGACGTGACGCTCGTGCGCGACGGCCTGATCGTCGCCGGAAGCCTGACGATGATCGGCTTCGTGGTCTTCCCGCTGCTGTTCGGCACCGACGACACCATGGATCCGCGGCGGTTCGCGCTGTTCGGCATCCCCGATCGCACGCTCGCGCTCGGTCTCGCGCTCTCGGCGATGATCGGCATCCCGGCCATCGTGCTCGGCATCGTGCTGCTCGGCACCATCGTGACCTGGTCGCGCGGGGTCGGCGAGGTGATCTTCGCGATCCTCGGTGCCGCGCTCGCATTCGCGACGTGCCTCCTCGTGGCGCGGGTCGCGACCTCGGTCGCGTCGCTCCTGCTCGCGACCCGCCGCGCGAAGGAGATCGGGGGTGTGCTCGGCCTCGTCGTGCTCGTGCTGCTCTCGCCGGTCATCGTGGTGCTGGTGACGCTCGACTGGCAGACCGACGGACTCCTCTTCCTCGAGGGGCTCGCCAACGTGCTCGGCTGGACGCCGCTCGGCGCCGCGTTCGCGGTTCCGGGCGATGCGGCCGCCGGCCTCTGGTTCGTCGCGATCGCGAAGCTGCTCATCGCGGCGGCGAGCCTCGCCGTGCTCTGGCTCGGCTGGCAGGCGCTCGTCGCCCGCATGCTCGTCACCCCCGGCCGCGAGGCATCCGCGAAGCAGTACCGGGGCCTCGGATGGTTCGATCGGATGCCGGGCACCGCCGCAGGTGCGATCGCCGCGCGTAGCCTCACCTACTGGGGTCGCGACGCGCGCTACTGGGTGTCGATCGTGATGCTGCCGCTCGTGCCGCTCATCGTGCTCGTGCCGCTCACGCTCGCCGGATTCCCGCTGACCGTGACCGCGCTCATCCCGGTGCCGCTGCTCTGCCTGCTGCTCGGCTGGACCCTGCACAACGACACCGCGTACGACAGCACCGCGGTCTGGCTGCACGTCGTCTCCGGCGTGCGCGGCAGGGCCGACCGGCTCGGCCGGCTCATCCCGGTGCTCATCGGCGGCATGCTCGTGATCGGCGTCGGCGCCGCGTTGACCATGATCGCGATCGACGACGACACCGTGCTGCCCTCCCTCATCGGCGTCAGCACGGCGCTGCTCTTCGGCGGACTCGGCGTCGGCTCCATCGGCTCGGCGCGGTTCCCGTACCCGGCCGTCAAGCCCGGCGACTCCCCGTTCCAGCAACCGCAGTCGACGGGCGCGATCTCGGCGCTCGTGCAGTCGATCACGATGCTCGGATCACTCCTGGTCGCGGCCCCCGCCGTGTACTTCGCCTACCTCGGGCTCACGGGCGACGCCAAGTGGCACGCGATCTCGTTCATCGCCGGAACCGCGGCGGGCGTGCTCGTGCTCGTCATCGGAGTCCTCGCCGGCGGCCGCGTGTTCGACCGGCGCGGGCCGGAGATCCTGGGCGCCGCGCTCCGCGCCTGACCCGTGCTCGCAGCCGGTCGCTTACTGCATCCGCGTCGTCGCGGCGCGTCGGTCGTCGCATCGGCGACGACCGGGCGGGGTGCGCATCGCTGGCCGTAGAATCGACCCATGATCAAGTCCGTGAACGCCAGCATCGCCGATCCAGACGCCCCTGGCGGAGCCACCTCGGTGCTCGACCGCGAACTCGAGAAGCTGCTTCAAGACGAGGCCATCGAGCCGGGCGACCACGAGCGCTTCTCGCACTACGTCAAGAAGGACAAGATCCTCGAGTCCGCGATGACCGGCAAGCCCGTCAAGGCGCTCTGCGGCAAGAAGTGGACGCCCGGGCGCGACCCCGAGAAGTTCCCGGTGTGCCCGACGTGCAAAGAGATCTACGAGCAGATGAAGAAGGGCTGAGCGCCCGCTCCAGCCGAGTTCCGCGCGGGCGAGCACCGCGAGGACCGCGACGACCGGCGTCCGAGGCCCGGTGCCGGACTCCGGTCAGCGGTACGTCGTCGGGATCGCGGCGTCGCCGCGTCCGAGCCGGAACGCCTCGATCGGCAGTTCCTGCATGACCTCTGCGCGGTGCGCCCTGGCCGCCGCGGTGCCCTCTGGCCCGAGGTGGGCGGCATCCGCGACCCCGCCGGTCATGAGCGGAACCATGAGCGGGCGCAGCCGGGTGCCCGGCTCGAACTCCGCCTCGCCGCCCGGGCCATCGCCGATGAACACGAGCTCCTCGCGGGCCGTGCGCGTGGAGTCGAGGCGCCGAGCCGCGTTCTTGCGGCCGCCGACGCTCGCCTTCGAGACGGAGGCCTTCGCGACCGGGACCCAGTCGCCGGCGTCGTCGCGACGGGCGACGAGCTTGAACACCATGCCGGCGGCGGGGGAGCCCGAGCCGGTCACGACGGACGTGCCGACGCCGTAGGCGTCGACGGGAGACCCCGAGAGGCCGGCGATGGTGAACTCGTCGAGGTCGCTCGTGACGGTGATGCGCGTGCCGACGGCGCCGAGCTCGTCGAGCTGGTCGCGCACGCCAGCGACGACGGCGGGCAGGTCGCCCGAGTCGATGCGCACGGCGCCGAGCTCGGTGCCGGCGACGCGCACGGCGGTCTCGACGCCCTGCCGGATGTCGTACGTGTCGACGAGCAGCGTCGTCTTGGGGCCGAAGGCCTCGACCTGCGCGCGGAACGCCTCCTCCTCCGAGTCGTGCAGCAGCGTGAACGCGTGCGCGGCGGTGCCCATGGTCGGGATGCCCCAGGTGCGGCCGGCCTCGAGGTTCGAGGTCGCATCGAACCCGGCGATGTACGCGGCGCGGGCGGCGGCCACTGCAGAGCGTTCGCCGGTGCGGCGCGAACCCATCTCGGCGAGCGGGCGCCCGAGCGCGACCGACACCATGCGTGCGGCGGCGCTCGCGACCGACGAGTCGAAGTTCAGCGTCGACAGCACGAGCGTCTCGAGCATGACCGCCTCGGCGAAGGTCGCCTGGATCGTCAGCAGCGGGGATCCGGGGAAGTACACCTCGCCCTCGCGGTATCCCCACACGTCGCCGCGGAACCGGTAGTCGGCGAGCCAGTCGAGCGTCTCGGGCCGCACGACGCGATTGGCGCGAAGCCACTCGAGCTCGGCCTCCTCGAAGCGGAACTCCGTGATGAGCTCGAGCAGCCGCCCTGTGCCGACGACGACGCCGTAGCGGCGCCCGTCGGGCAGGCGGCGCGCGAACGCCTCGAAGAGGCTCTCCCGGTGCGCGGTGCCGTTCTGCAACGCGGCATCCACCATGGTGAGCTCGTATCGGTCGGTGAGCAGTGCTGAGGACCCGGTCACGTCGATCAGCCTACCGACGGATGCCGCGACGCGGCGTTCGCCCGGCGGACTCGCCGCGCGACCGACTCGCCTAAGCTGGACTGTCGTGACGGATGCACCGATCGGGATCTTCGACTCCGGCGTCGGAGGGCTCACAGTGGCCCGAGCCGTGAAGGACCAGTTGCCCAACGAGTCGATCCTCTACATCGGCGACCTCGAGCACTCGCCCTACGGGCCGAAGCGCATCGCCGACGTCCGCGGCTACGCGCTCGCGGTGCTCGACGACCTCGTCGCGCAGGGCGTGAAGATGCTCGTCATCGCCTGCAACACGGCATCCGCCGCGATGCTCCGCGACGCGCGCGAGCGCTACGACGTGCCCGTGGTCGAGGTGATCCAGCCCGCCGTTCGGCGTGCGGTCGCGACGACCCGCAACGGGCGGGTCGGCGTCATCGGCACGGCCGGAACGATCTCGTCGCGCGCCTACGACGACGCGTTCGCCGCGGCCCCCCACCTCGACCTGCACACGGTCGCCTGCCCGCGGTTCGTGGAGTTCGTCGAGGCGGGTGTCACGAGCGGCGCCGAACTGCTCGCGGTCGCCGAGGAGTACCTCGCACCGCTGCGCGCCGCCGACGTCGACACGCTGGTGCTGGGCTGCACGCACTACCCGTTCCTCAAGGGCGCGATCTCGTACGTCATGGGCGAGCGCGTGTCGCTCGTCTCGAGCGACGTCGAGACCGCCAACGACGTGTACCGCGTGCTCGTCGGCAACGACATGGAGCGTCGGTCGGCCATGCCGCCCACCTACCGCTACGAGGCGACGGGCGGCTCCACGAGCGCGTTCCTCGACCTCGCGCACCGACTCATCGCCCCCGAGATCCCGAGCGTCGAGCTCGTCGAGACGGGCGCGGTCACCATTCCAGACCAGGTACGACTTCGACAGGAGAACGCATGACCGAGGCACCAGCCCCCATCGTCCGCGCCGACGGCCGCGCACCCGACGACCTTCGCGAGGTGAGCATCGAGCGCGGCTGGAGCGAGCACGCCGAGGGCAGCGCGCTCATCTCGTTCGGCCGCACCAAGGTGCTCTGCACGGCGAGCTTCACGAACGGCGTTCCGCGGTGGATGTCGGGCAGCGGCAAGGGCTGGGTCACGGCCGAGTACGCCATGCTGCCGCGCGCGACGAACACGCGCAACGACCGCGAGGCCGTGAAGGGCCGCATCGGCGGGCGCACCCACGAGATCAGCCGCCTCATCGGCCGCAGCCTGCGGGCCGTCGTCGACATGAAGGGCCTCGGCGAGAACACGATCCAGATCGACTGCGACGTGCTGCAGGCCGACGGCGGCACCCGCACGGCGGCGATCACGGGCGCGTACGTCGCCATGGCCGACGCGATCGAGTGGGCGCGCGGCAAGAAGTTCATCGGCCAGAAGGCGCAGCCGCTCATCGACTCGGTCGCGGCGATCTCGGTCGGCATCGTCGCCGGCACGCCCATGCTCGACCTCGCGTACACCGAGGACTCCCGCGCCGAGACCGACATGAACGTCGTCGCGACCGGTCGCGGCCTCTTCGTCGAGGTGCAGGGCACCGCGGAGGGCGCGCCGTTCGACCGCCGGGAGCTCGACGCGCTGCTCGACCTGGCGCTGGGCGGCACCGCGTCGCTCACCGAGATCCAGCGTGCCGTGCTGGCCGAGGCCCGGGCGAACGCGTGAGCCTCGAGATCGTCCTCGCGACCCACAACGCGCACAAGGTCGGCGAGTTCCAGCGCATCATCGGCGAGCGGATGCCGCACGTCGCCGTCGTCTCCTACGACGGACCCGAGCCGATCGAAGACGGCGTGACGTTCGCCGAGAACGCGCTCCTCAAGGCGCGTGCGGCGGCGGCGCACACCGGACGCATCTCGCTCGCCGATGACTCCGGCATCGTCGTCGACGTGCTGGGCGAGGCCCCCGGCATCCTCTCGGCACGGTGGGCCGGTCACCGGGCCGGCGACGAGGCGAACCGCCGCCTGCTGCTCGACCAGCTCTCCGATCTCGCGCGCCCGAACCGCGGTGCGGAGTTCCGGTGCACCATCGCGCTGGTCGTGCCCGACGGGCTGATCCCCGGCGGCACGGAGTTCGTGGCCGAGGGTCGCTGGCGCGGCACGGTCGCATACGAGCCGCGCGGGTCGCACGGCTTCGGCTACGACCCGATCTTCGAGCCCGACGGCCACGAGATCACGGCGGCCGAGCTGACGCCCGACGAGAAGAACGCCAAGAGCCACCGGGCGCTCGCGTTCGTCGAGCTGCTGCCGGAGCTCGAGCGCGTCGCCGGGCTGGTGGGCGAGCCCGAGGCCTGAGAACGCGACTCATTCCCATCACGGGCGGGGCCGGCAAACGCCGCATACGCTTGACGTGATGGCGCACTCACACGATCACTCGCACGGCCACGCCCATGGCGCGGCGAATCGCACCCGGCTCTGGATCGCGATCGCCATCATCGGCGTGTTCCTCGTGGTGCAGGTCGTCGGCTCGGCGCTCACCGGGTCGCTCGCGCTGCTGGCCGACGCCGGCCACATGTCGAGCGACCTCATCGGCCTCGTCGTGGCACTCATCGCGGCGACCGTCGCGGCACGTCCGGCGACCGACCGCCAGACCTACGGGTACCGACGCGCAGAGGTGCTCGGAGCGCTCGTGAACGGCGTGATCCTCGTGGTCGTCGCCGTGACCGTCGCGATCGGCGCGATCTCCCGACTCGTCTCGGGCGCGGCCGGCGAGGCCCACGAGGTCGCCGGCGGCGGCATGCTCATCGTCGGCGCCGCGGGTCTCGTCGCGAACATCGCCGCGATGCTCGTGCTGCGGGGCGGCGCGAAGGACTCGATCAACCTGCGCGGCGCGTACCTCGAGGTGCTCGGCGACATGATCGGCTCGGTGCTCGTCATGATCGCGGCCCTCGTGATCGTGCTCACCGGGTTCGACGCCGCCGACCCGATCGCCTCGATCGGCATCGCGGTGCTCATCGTGCCGCGCGCGATCTCGCTGCTGCGCGACGTCGTGCACGTGCTGTTCGAGTCGGCCCCGGTCGACACGGATGTCGCGGAGATCCGTGAGCACCTGCTCGGCACGCCGGGCGTGGTCGCCGTGCACGACGTGCACGTCTGGCAGATCACCTCGGGTCAGCCCGTGTTCTCGGCCCACGTCGAGGTCGAGCCCGAGGTGTTCGCATCGGGTCGCACGGGCGAACTCCTCGACGAGCTCGGCGGATGCCTCGCCGCGCACTTCGACGTCGAGCACTCCACGTTCCAGCTCGAGCCCGCCGGCCGTGCCGACCAGGAGCAGGGCACGCACCGCTGAGCGGCGGCATCCGCCGGACGGGGGTTTGCGCCGTGCGCCGCATCGACCTGCTCACCGGCGACCTCGCCGCACCGCGACATCCGTCATCGGAGCGTGCAGGCGAGCCGCTCGAGTCGGGTCAGCGCTGCTCTTCGGGGCCCCGGTCGAAGACCTCGGGGTCGAGCACGAGGTGTTCGGCCTCGGTCTCGTCGGTGACGACGTCTTCGCCCGCCCGCTCGGCCTTCTTGGCCTTGGACCGCTCGCGCAGGTAGTGCCAGAGCGTGACGGCGGCGGTGCCGCCCACCGCGGCGAGCAGGATCAGGTCGATGTACTCCTTGACGAAGTCGGCGACCGGCGGGATGTAGCCGATGAGGAAGCCGAAGTAGGTCAGGCCCGCGCCCCAGATGAGTGCGCCGATGAGGTTGTACAGCGTGTACTTGCGGTAGTTCATGTGGCCGACGCCGGCGGCCACCGGGGCGAACGTGCGCACGACCGGCACGAAGCGGGCGAGGATGATGGCCAGCGCGCCGAACCGCTCGAAGAACGCGTTCGTGCGTTCGACGTTCTTGACGCTGAAGATGCCCGACTCCTTGCGTTCGAAGATCGTCGGGCCGGCCTTGTGGCCGATGAGATAGCCGACCTCGCCGCCGATGAACGCCGCGAATCCGATGGCGAGGCAGACCCACCAGATGTCGACGCCGAACACGAACGACGTGTGCGTGAGCAGGCCCGAGATCACCAGCAGCGTGTCGCCGGGCAGCAGGAAGCCCACCAGCAGCCCGGTCTCGGCGAACACGATGCCGCACACGACGAGCAGGGCCCACGGGCCGGCGCCGCCGATGATCGTCTCGGGGTCGAGCCAGGGGATGAGTGCGGTGTTGATCACGGGATCGTGCTCCTGTCGTCGGACACGGCGAGTGCCGGATCACAGGCGGCGTGGTGTCGATGCAGTCTACCGAGCCGATGCGGGCGCCGACTGGGTGCGGACCCTGAAATCATCCCCGGGGATGAGGCGCGTCGTACCGAGGGGGCAGACGACGGCGCCGCGGCATCCGACCTCGAGGGCGGATGCCGCGGCGCCGAGGCGTCGAGCGGGGAGCCGTTACTTCGCGAGGTCCTCGAAGATCGCGCCGTTGAGGCGGAAGGAGGCCTTCGCCTCCTCGATGAGCACGTCGACCTGCACCGGGTCGAGCGCGAGCGCGTTCATGGCGTCGCGGTAGCGGCGCTTGTAGCGCACGGGGCCCTCGGCGCCGAGGCCGAAGTCGTAGAAGCTCAGCTGCTCGGGCGTCGCGCCGTAGTGGCGGCCCACGAGCGCGGCGATGGCCTGGCCGCCCGAGAGGTCGCCGAGGTAGCGCGTGTAGTGGTGCGCGAGGTAGCGCACGTCGTCGTCGGACACTGCGCGCAGGTGGGTGGCGTACGCGGCGGTCGCGGGCAGCGGCGGATTGGTCTCGCGCCAGTCGGCCGCGCCCAGCGCTGCGAGGTCGGACTCGATCGCGGCCAGTCGTGCCAGCTTCGGGTCGAAGACCTCGCCGTCGCCCTCGCGGCTGCCGCGCTCCTCGAGCGCCTCGTAGACCCAGGCGAACTGGGCGAGGTAGCGGGTGTAGTCGTCGAGCGAGAGCTCTCCGCCCATGAGCCGCGTGACGAACCCGCGCGTCTCGGCGTTGCGGTGGTCTTCTGCCGTGGCGGCGCGAACCAGCGCCGCGACATCGATGGGCTCGGTGGCGGTCGCGGACTCGGTGGGGGGAGCGATGGTCATCGGGCGCGTCCTTCGTAACGGAAATCAGGTAAGGCTCACCTTACAGGCTGACCGGCGCTGCAGGATGTCGGCGGTCGCCGGTACCGTCGCGCTATGCGATACGGGTTCATCTACACGGGCGACGATCCCGAACTGGCGGTCGAGCTCGCCTCCCTCGCCGAAGCCCACGGTTGGCACGGGTTCTTCGTCTGGGAGGGCATCTGGGCCACCGACCCCTGGGCGACCCTCGCCGCGGCCGCCGTGAAGACCGAGACCATCCGGCTCGGAACCATGCTGACGCCCGTGCCGAGACGCCGCCCGTGGGAGCTGGCCGGGCAGACGATGACCGTCGACCGGCTCTCGAAGGGACGGGTGATCCTCTCGGCCGGCCTCGGCGTGCCCGAATCGGTCGAGCCGCGCTTCTGGCTCTTCGAGTCCGACCCGGGCCGGCGCGAGCGGGCCGAGATCCTCGACGAGTCGCTCGAGCTGCTCGAGCAGCTCTGGCGCGGCGAACCGTTCGAGCACGAGGGGCGGCACTACCGCGCGACGCGCACCGAGAGCATGCTGCCGCCCGCCGCCGTGCAGCAGCCGCGCATCCCGATCTGGGTCGTCGGCGTCTGGCCTGCGCCAAGGTCGATGAGGCGCGTCGCCCGCTACGACGGCTGGTTGCCGAACTTCGCTCCGCCCGGTGCCGAGCTCGCGCCGGGCTCGCCCGGATTCACTCCCGAGGTGGCCGCCGAGGCGGTCGCGTGGATCCGTGCCGAGCGCGAGCGCCTCGGTCTCGCCGACCGGCCGTTCGACGTCGTGCAGGAAGGCTCGACCCCCGGCGTCGATGCCGAGGCGGATGCCGCGGTCGTGCGTCCGTGGGCCGAGGCCGGCGCGACGTGGTGGCTCGAGGCCGACTGGAACGTGCCGTCCGACGGCATCGAGGCGTACGCCAGGGCGCGACTCGCGGCCGGGCCGCCTCGGGCCTGAGTCACGGCTCATCCTCGGTGAGGATCGCGCCGCATCCGCTCGTCATCGAGTGACTTGGGGAGACTCTCGGCGGAAGAGGGGGTGACGGCACCGGGGGCGCGAGCGTACGGTCGAGCCATGACGAACATCACCGAACGACTTGCCGAGTCCGTGCCCTCGTGGGGCGCGAAATTGGCCTACGGCGAGCAGACGACGCTGCACGGGCACGAGATCATCCCGGTGGCGCTCGTCGCCTTCGGCTTCGGCGGGGGCGAGGGCTCCGGCGAGAGCCCCGATGACGGCAACGGGCCCGCGGGCCGGGGCGAGGGCAGCGGTGGCGGCGGAGGCGGCTACGCGGTGCCGATCGGCGCCTATGTCGGCGGACCCGACGGCCTGCGGTTCCGTGCGAACCCGATCGCGCTGATCATCGTCGCTGCGCCACTGATCTCCGCCATCGGGTGGGCGCTCGCGCGCATCATCCGCGCCGGCCGCTGAGGCGCGCGCCGTTTCGGTTCGTTCGTGCGTGTTCGTTCGTTCGTTCGTTCGTGTTCGTGTTCGTGCGGAAGGAGGGACTTGAACCCTCACGCCCGAAGGCACAGGAACCTAAATCCTGCGTGTCTGCCGATTTCACCACTCCCGCGAGTGCCCGTTCAGTCTAGGCGGGAGCGAGCGGGCGGCTCCGCAGCAGCCAGAGCGACAGCGACAGCAGCACGACGCCGATGACGGCGATGCGCAGGTCGAGGAAGAACTCCAGCACGAGGAACGGCGGCACGAACGCGAGCAGGGCCGCGGCGGTGACGGCGGCTGCGCCCGGTCGCCGGCGCCCGGCCGGGATCGTCGTCGGCACCTGCTCGAAGCGCAGCAGCAGCGGGGCGATCGCGAACACCACGCCGAGCACGACAGCGAGCGCGATCGGCCGCGTCGCCCACCAGATGGCACTGCCGGGTTCGGGCGCGGCGCCCGGGATCAGCAGCGAGGCCCCCTCGACGATGATGATGACCGGCAGGTGCCACAGGTACACCGTCATCGCCCGGCTGCCGACGAGGTAGACGACCGCCTGCGCGGGGCGCGTGCGCATGAGCGCGGCCAGCGGTCGGTGCAGCAGCGTGAGCAGGCTGATCTGGGCGACGCCGAGCAGGAGCAACGGGACCGTCGGCGGGTTCAGGTTGGTGAGCATGTCGGGGGAGTACCACCCCGCCGCGACGACGAGGCCGAGCAGCACGTAGGCGGCGACCACGAGCCCGATGAGCGTGAGCGGATGTCGCGCGCGGAACCATCCGTCGGCGTACCAGAACCCGAGTTGCTGCACGAAGAGCCAGACGAACGCGAGGTTGAGGAGTCCGATCTCGTCGATGCCCGTCGTGATCCGCGCGGCATCGACCACGACGGCCCCGACCGCGAGCACGGCGAGCGTGGCGCCCGGCGCCCGGTCGTGCAGCGCGACCATCCACGGCACCGCGCACTGCGCGAGCAGGAACGCGGCCAGGAACCAGAGCGGGCTGCCGGTGCCCGTGGCGACGGTGTCGAGCAGCGCCGGGTCGACGCCCGCGATCGTCGCGCCGCCGAGCACCACGGCGAAGAACACGAAGAGCGGCAGTGCGGGCGAGGTGAGGCGCAGCACGCGCCCGCGCACGAAGTCGGTGCGGTCGCCGCCCTTGCGGCGGAGGCTGCGCCACGCGGTGAGCGCCGTGAACCCGCCGGCGGCGAAGAACAGGGGCATGATCTGCCCGACCCACGTGGCCGCGGCGAACCACGGCTGCGCCTCGAGGGGCCGCGACACGACGAGTTCGCCGTCGGGGGCGTACCCGACGCCGATCATGAGCACGTGGATGACGACGACGAGCAGGATGCACGCGACCCTCGCGAGGTCGATCACCAGGTCGCGCCGCGAGACGGCCTCGAGGCGGGCGGACGCGTCATCGCGCAGGCTGGTCATCGGGCTCCTCGTCGGGCTCGCGGAATGCGGTGGAGCGAGCATACCCAAGCGCGGCGCCTCGACACGTCAGGTGTGGAGAGCGGCCCAGGACATGCGGAACGCGGCATCCGCTCGGCTTCGAGTCGAGGTGAATCGAAGCATGCGGATGCCGCGTGGCAGGGTCGCCGAGCGTCGGCGGCTCGGTCTACTCGGCCTTCTCCGCCTTGGCGCCGAAGAGCATGCGCGCGAGCACGAGCATCATGGCCACGAAGCCGCCGATGAAGGCGAGCGGCGCCCAGATCCACCCTGCGGTGAAGCCGATGATCGGGATCGCGACGAACGCGATGGTCCAGATGACGGCGGTGTAGATGCCGAAGCGGGCGCCGGCCGCGGGGTCCTCTTCGAAGCGGGTGCCGATGTTCGCCGCCTCGCGGTGCTGCTGCACGACCCACGGCTTGTGGCGGTTGGTCTGCGTCGCGCCGAGGTAGCTCAGGGCGCCGATCGCGCCGATGACGGCGGCGCCGGCGAGCACGAGCCAGGCGAGGTCGAGGTGCACGATGACCACGGGCGTGAAGGCGAGACCCGCGAGCAGCAGGCCGGTGGCCGCGCCGTAGCCGATCGCGCGCCCGGCGGGCATGCGGTGGTTCGTGGTGGTCTCTTGACTCAGGGCGTCGGCCGTGACCGCGCCGAGCGCGAGGCCGAACACGACGGCGAGCCCGACGAGGGCGCCCTCCCCGAGGGCGAGCAGCGGCGTGAGTCCGAGCACGAGCAGCACCAGTGCGGCGGCGCCGACGATCGAGAGCACGACGGTGCGCACGACGAAGCCCGGCTTGGGGCGCACGCGGTTGCGCAGCGCTGCGGCGGTCGCCGACTCGGCGCGGGCCGCGGACGTGTGGCCGCCGACGCGGGTCGCGGGCGCGGTGGGCCCGCCCGCGGCATCCGCCGTGCCATCGTTCTCGACGTCGATGAGCTCGCGCACGTCGCCGAGTTCGGCGATCGCCTTGCGCGCGGCATCCGCCTGGGAGAGTCCGGATGCCTCGAGCTCGCCCATGCGTGCGAGCAGGTTGCCGCGGATCTCCTCTTTCAGGTCTTGGATCTCGGGCGTGACCTCGATGCCGGCGAAGGCCTCGTCGAGCAGTCGGTGCAGGTCGCCGCCGGAGGAGCGGTGGTCGGTCATGTCAGGAGCCCTTCTTGGCTGCGGGCGTGCTGCCCAGCAGGGAGTCGATGATGGTGCGGGTCGCGACCCAGGCGGCGACGTTCTGTGTGAACGCGGCGCGGCCGGCGTCGGTGATGCGGTAGTACTTGCGGCGGCCGCCCTGCGACTCGTCGCCCCAGTACGCCTCGGCGAGCCCGTCGCGGAGGAGGCGCCGATAGCTCGCGTAGAGCGTCGCCTCCTTGATCTCGTACGCGCCGCCCGTGGCGTCGCGGATGAGCTTGTAGATCTCGAAGCCGTAGCTGTCGTGCCGACGGAGCACGCCGAGCACGATCGTGTCGGTGTGACCGCGCAGCAGGTCGGCTGCGAAGGCATCGTCCGGCGTCGCGCCGGCGGCTGTGTCCTTGGTCATGACAGGTACTTTATCAGATCAACTACATCTGATCAACTACCTGTCGTGCGAGGCTGGATGCGGAGATCGGATGCCGGGGGCGGGCGCCGTCGACGGCGCCCCGGGCTCTGCGTCTCAGGTCGACTGGCGGCGGATGACGGTGGCGGGCGTCGGTGCGGCGGCGCCTGGGTCCTCGGGCAGGCCGAGCACCTCGCGGGCGAGGCGTCGACCGAAGCCGGCCGTGTCGATGCGCACGGTCGTGAGCGAGGGGGAGACGAGCTCGCCGGCGCCCGCGTCGTCGAAGCCGATGACGGCGAGGCGCTGCGGCACGGCGACCTCGAGGATGCGTGCGGCGGCGAGCACCCGCAGGGCGGTGTCGTCGTCGAGCCCGGCGACGGCCGTGACGTCGGGATGCCGATCGAGGAACTCGGCGAGCGCACGCCGGTCCTCATCGAGGTCGCGGCCCATCACGAGAGGGAGCGGCGCGTCGAGACCGTGGTCGGCGAGGGTGCGCGCGGCGTAGTCGAGCCGCAGTGCGGCGAGGCGGTCGAGCTCGGCGCGGCCCGCGGGCAGCGCCATGCCGATGCGCGTGTGCCCGAGGTCGACGAGGTGCCGCACCTGCACCGCCGTGTGCGCGGCCAGGCCCTCGGTCCAGTCGCCGTCGGCCGTCTCGGCATCCGTGTCGGGGGAGTTGTAGATGCGGTCGAGGTCGAGCACCGCGCGCGGGGCGACCATCGCCGTCATCCGCTCGATGTCGGCGGAACCCGGGCGATAGCGCACGAGCAGCATGTGGTCGAGGCGCTCGAGCTCGGCGTCGAGGGCGTCGATGAACGCCGCGAGCCCGGTGCCGCCGTGCGGGAGCCTGGCCACGTTCAGGATGACGATGCGCGAGGTGCCCTCGCGGAGGGCGCGCGCGGCGCCGTTCGGCACGTAGCCGAGCTCGGCGGCCGCCCGGCGCACGCGGTCGCGCGTCTCGGGGGAGATGGTCTCGCCGGGCTTGTCGTTCAGCACGAAGCTCACGGTCGCCTGCGAGACGCCGGCGGCGACCGAGACGTCCTTCATGGTCACGCGGGTGGACTTCACGATGCCTCCTTCCGGCGGGTTCGCTGTGAGTCGGGTCAGCGGCATGGCGTCGCCGTGCTCCCAGCGTAGACTCCACTTATTCGATTTAGTGATCCGCGACGCGAACCCAACGCACGGCGGACGAGAAAGGAATGTCGGCGATGAAGTCGGTCATGGTCACCGGGCCCGGAACCACCGAGATCGTGGAGGTCGAGCAGCCCGTCGCGGGTCCCCGCGACGTGCTCGTGCGCATCCGCGCCTGCGGCATCTGCGGCAGCGACCACATGTACACGATGTACGGCGGCATCCCGCCGCGGCAGGGCGCGACCCCGCTCGGCCACGAGCCCGCCGGCGAGATCGTGTTCGTCGGCGACGAGGTGCAGGGCGCGCAGGTCGGCGACCACGTCGTCATCAACCCGATGGCCGCGAGCGACGGCATCATCGGCTCCGGCGGCGCGCAGGGCGCTTTCTCGCCGTTCGTCGTGCTGTTCGACGCCGTCGCCGGAACGCACTTCCGCGTGATCCCGAACGAGATCCCGTTCGAGGTCGCCGCGCTCAACGAGCCCATGGCCGTCGCCCGCCACGCCGTCAACCGCTCCGGCGCGAAGGCCGGCGAGAAAGCTGTCGTCTTCGGCGCGGGCCCCATCGGCCTCGGCGCGCTGCTCAGCCTCAAGGCGAAGGGCGTCGACCACGTCGTCGTCATCGACATCCTGCCGACGCGCCTCGAGAAGGCCCTCGCGATCGGTGCGGATGCCGTCATCAACTCGGCTGAAGAGGACGTCAAGGCCCGCCTCATCGAGTTGCACGGCGAAGCCCCGCCCGTCGTCGGCATCCGCGATGCCCGCCCGGCGACCGACGTCTACCTCGATGCGGCCGGCGCCCCCGTCGTGCCGACCACGGTGTTCGGCCTGGTCAAGCAGGGCGCGCGCCTCGTGATTCCCGCGGTGCACAAGAAGCCCGTCGAGGTCGACTTCGGCGGCCTGCTCACGACCGAGATCTCGATCATCATGTCGATGGGCTACCCGACCGAGATCTTCGAGGTCACCGACGACCTCATCGCCAACTGGCAGAAGTACCAGCTCATCATCAGCGACCGGTTCACGATCGACGACGTACAACGCGCCCTCGAGGTCGCCGCGACGCCCGGCGCCGCCGACAAGGTCATGGTCACGCTCGACTGAGCCCGGTCGGCCCTGGCCGGGCCCGGCACGCGCCACGACCTTTCGCCGGCGCGACGACGGTTCGAACGGGTCGTGACGGCGCACAGCGTCGTGGCGCAGCATCCGTCGCCCCTCTCGAGCGGATGCCGCGGCCGCCCGTGTGGATAACTTCGCGGTGCCCGGCGAGCCTCACCCCAAGATGGGTGACATGACCGACCCCGTTCGCACGATCACCGAGCGCGTGCGAACCCGCGTGCTGCACGAGGGGGTCGATCTCGGGCGCGACACCGATGCGGCGGCGCGCTTCACGCGAGAAGAGGTGCGGCGCTACAGCGAACGCGCGCTCGGCGGCGCGCACGCCGAACTGCTCGACGAGCTCGCGACCGTGCGCGAGGTCGAGGCGGCGATCACGGGCTACGGGCCGCTGCAGCCGTACTTCGACGACCCCGACGTCGAGGAGATCTGGATCAACGGTCCGACGCGCGTGTTCGTCGCCCGCAACGGCGTCGCCGAGCTCACCACGGTCGTGCTGAACGACCGAGAGGTGCGCGAACTCGTCGAGCGCATGCTGCAGCACAGCGGCCGCCGGGTCGACCTCAGCTCGCCGTTCGTCGACGCGTCGCTGCCCGACGGGTCGCGGCTTCACGTGGCGATCCCCGACGTCTCGCGCACGCACTGGGCCGTGAACATCCGCAAGTTCCAGCGGCGCATCCGCACGCTCGAGGTGCTCGTCGAACTCGGCTCGCTCACGGCCGAGGCCGCCGGATTCCTCCGTGCGAGTGTCGTCGCGGGCGCGAACATCCTCGTCTCGGGGGCGACCCACACCGGCAAGACCACCCTGTTGAACGCGCTCATGTCGTCGGCCAGGGTCGATGAGCGCGTGATCACCATTGAAGAGACGTTCGAACTCGACCTCGACGTGCGCGACCTCGTGTCGCTGCAGTGCCGCCAGCCGAGCCTCGAGGGCACCGGCGAGATCACGCTGAGGCGCCTCATCAAGGAATCCCTGCGCATGCGGCCCGACCGCCTCATCGTCGGCGAGGTGCGCGAGGCCGAGAGCCTCGACCTGCTCATCGCGCTGAACTCGGGCTTGCCCGGCATGTGCACGATCCATGCCAACTCGGCGCGTGACGCGCTCACGAAGCTCTGCACGCTGCCGCTGCTCGCCGGGCGAAACATCGATGCGTCGTTCGTGGTGCCGACGGTCGCGACCTGCATCGACCTGGTGGTCCACCTCGGCATCGACGCCGCCGGGCGCCGCAGCATCGTCGAGATCTCGGCGCCCACCGGCGACTGCACCGATGGCAGCGTCGACGTCGACCCGATCTTCGCGACCGTCGGCGGCGAGCTTCGCGCCACCGGTCTGCGACCGCGTCGGCTCGAGAAGTACCGCGCCGCCGGACTCGTCGCCGACGCCGTGCAGAACGACCCCGCCGGGTCGGGAGAGCCTCCCGCTGCGCGCGAAGCCGAGGTGCCGCGCGAGGGCGCTGCGCCGACGGAGCACTCCGAGCCGAACGGGCAGGCCGCATGAGTCTCGCGCTCGGAGCGCTGCTGGGCGTCGGCGTGCTGCTCGCGCTCGCGCCGCTGCTGTGGCCCGCGAAGCCCGACATGGTCCGCGCCTCCTCGCCGTCCGCGCTCCGCCGCCGCATCCACGACGATCTCGCGCTCGCCGGGCTCGGTCAGGTGCCGATCCCGGTCATCGCCGTCGTCTCGATCGTGTTCGCGAGCGTGCTCGGTGCCGTGGTGCAGGCCGTCATGCAGGTGCCCACCATCACCGTGGTCGCGGCGCTCCTCGGCGCAGCGGCGGTGCCCCTGATCATCGGTTCCCGTGCCGACCGGCGCCGTGCCGCGAACCGGGCGGTCTGGCCCGATGTGGTCGATCACCTCGTCGCATCCGTGCGGTCGGGTGTGCCGCTCCCCGAGAGCGTCGGCGCGCTCGGCGTACTCGGCCCGGCGCAGACCCGTTCAGCTTTCGCCGCCTTCGAGGTCGAGTACCGCCGCACGGGCAACTTCTCGCTCTGCGTCGACCGGCTGAAGGAGGTGCTCGCCGACCCGATCGCTGACCGCATCCTCGAGACGCTGCGCATGGCTCGCGAGGTCGGCGGCACCGAGTTGACGGCGGTGCTGCGCGGACTCTCCGGGTACCTGCGCGAAGACGCCGCCCTCCGCGCCGAGGTCGTCGCGCGCCAGTCCTGGATCCGCAACGCAGCGCGACTCGGGGTCGCGGCGCCGTGGCTCCTCCTCGTCGTGCTCTCATCACGCCACGAGACGCTCGTCGCCTACGACTCGCCTGCGGGCGCCGTGCTCATCGTGGTTGGCGTCATCGTGACCGTGATCGCCTATCAGTCGATGAACGCGCTCGGCCGACTTCCCGAGGAGCGAAGATGGTTCCGCTGAACGCGACCGTTCCCCTCGCGCTGCTCTGCGGGGTGCTGATCGGGCTGGGCGCCTGGATCGCACTCAACGCAGTTCCGCGCATCGGGCGACCGAGGCTCGCCGAGCGCGTCGCGCCGTACGTCGCCGACTTCTCGGTCGAGGCGAGGGCGATGCTCGCACGGCGCTCGTCGGATCCCTCGCCCGTGTTCGGTGCCGTCCTCGGGCCGGCGCTGCGTCGGCTCCGCGCCATCGCGACCTCCTGGCTCGGCGGACCCGAGACCGTCGCGCGTCGGCTTCGGCAGGCCGGCTCTTCGGCGACCGTCGAACGATTCCGCGGGGAGCAGTTGGCCTGGGGTGCGACGGCGTTCGCGGCCGCTGCCGCGCTCGCGCTGTTCGCGCCGGGCTTCGCGACGCTTCCGGCTCCGGTGCGGCTCGCGTCGCCAGTGCTTGCGGCCGCGCTCGGGGTGCTCGCCCGCGACTGGATGCTGCAGCGCAGCGCTGCGCGCCGCCTCACCCGCATCTCCGAAGAGCTTCCGACCGTGCTCGAGTTCCTGACGTTGAGCCTCACCGCGGGTGAGGGCATGCTCGACGCGCTTCGCCGCGTCGCGCGCATCGGCTCGGGCGAACTGCCGCAGGAGTTCAGGGTCGTCGTCGCCGCGGTCGGCACCGGGGTGCCGCTCGCCGATGCGATCACGGCCCTCCGCGATGGACTCGACCACCCGGCGCTGTCCCGAGCGCTCGACCAGGTGCTCGGCGCGCTCGACCGTGGTGCTCCGCTCGCGTCCGTGCTCGCCTCGCAGGCCGGTGACGCCCGCGACCAGGCCAAGCGCACGATCATCGAGCTCGCCGGGCGCAAGGAGATCGCGATGCTCGTGCCGCTCGTGTTCCTCATCCTGCCGGTGACGATCGCGTTCGCGCTCCTGCCCGGCTACCTCGTGCTCCAGACGGGATTCTGATGCGATTCCCGTTCCCCTCGCCGAACCCGCGCCACGACGGCGCGAACGAAAGGAAGTTCCATGCAGCAGCACTTCGACCGACTGCAGCGCCGCGTCCTGCGGCGTCTGGCCACCGCGATGTCGAACGATCGGGGCGACGTTCCGGGCTGGGTGCTCATCACGCTCATGACGGCCGGGCTCGTGATCGTGATCTGGGGGCTCGCCGGCCCGGCGCTCTCCGAGGTGTTCGAGCAGGCGATCGACCGCGTCACGGGATTCTGAGTCACCGGACTCCGACGCGGCCGGCGTGCGCCCCTCGCAGCCGTACGGTGCGCACACGCTCTGCTCTGGCGATCAGGGCGATCCGGGCACGGTTCGCCGATGAGCGGGGCTCCGCGGTCGCCGAGTTCACGATGGTCGGTGTGCTGCTGACGGTGCTCGCGCTCGCCGTGGTGCAGCTCGCTCTCGCATTGCACGTGCGCAACACCCTGCTCGACGCTGCGGCCGAGGGAGCGCGCTTCGGCGCACTCGCCGGTTCTTCGCCCGCGGCCGGCGTCGCCCGCACGAGAGACCTCATCGATGCCGCGATCTCGGCCCGGTACGCCGAGGATGTCACGGCCGCCAGCACGTCGATCGGCGGAACGCCGGCGGTCGAGATCCGGGTACGGTCGACGCTGCCGGTCATCGGACTGCTGGGCTTCGCGAACGGGCTGGAGGTGAGCGGGCATGCTCCGGTCGAGTCGGTGGACTGAGCGTCGGGAGTTCGGGGCAGCGCGGCTCGTCGGCGACGAACGCGGATCGGCCTCGCTCGAATTCCTGACGGTCGGACTGCTCCTCCTCGTGCCCATCGTGTACCTCGTGCTCAGCGTGTCGGCGATCCAGGCCGGCGCGTTCGCCGTCGAGGGAGCCGCTCGGCATGCCGCGCGGCTCGCCGCCGACGGAGCCGGTTCGCCGGGTGCCGCCGCCGACGTCGAGCGCGCGGTCCGCATCACGCTCGAGGACTTCGGCATCGACCCCGGCTCGGCCTCGGTATCGCTATCGTGCGAGACCGCCGACTGCAATGCGCCGGGAGAGCGGATCGACGTGGTGGTCAGCGCCCGCGTCGGCCTTCCACTCGTTCCCGACGTGCTCGACCTCGGCAGCATCGGGAGCGTCCCCGTGGAGTCCGCCGCAACGCAGACGATCTCTCGATTCGCGGGCGCCGCCGAATGAGCGCCGGGCCGACGAGTCCGTCGAACGGTCACCCGACGATCGGACGCGACGCGACCCTCGCCGAGGAGCAGGGATCCACCCTGCTCCTCACGATCTTCTTCTCGTTTCTGGCCATCGTCATCGTGCTGGTCGTCGTCGCGGCGTCCTCGCTCTACCTCGAACGCAAGCGGTTGTTCACCCTCGCCGATGGCGCGGCACTCGCGGGGGCCGAGGCCTGGAGCCTCGATGCCGTGTCGATCGAAGGTGATTCCCTGGGCGTCGCGCTCGACGACGCCGCCGTGCAGGCGGCCGCAGCGGCCTACCTCGGCGACGCCGTCAGTGGGCTCGAAGGCGTGGAACTCGTGCAGGCCGTCTCCCGCGACGGACGGAGCGCCACCGTGACGCTCCGCGCCGAGTGGCGGGCGCCGCTGCACACCGAGGTGCTGCCGCTCAGCGTGCCGATCGAGGTCACGACCACGGCGCGCTCGGTGTTCCATTGAACGCGCCGGCGAGGCGCCCCCGATTCGCGCCGACAGGAGGCTCACCGCGCAAGGCCCCATACGATACGTCGCAGTGAGCATCCACGACGACCACGAGAACGACGCGGCCCACGGCCCCGGCGCCGTGCCGTCGCGCGCCCGGCGGTCCGAGCAGTCGGGCGCGCCGCATGCGCAGCCCGAGAGGTTCGAGCGCCACGGACGAGCCGTGCAACACGAGCGGCGCCGCGCCGTCACCCGGGAGGTGCTCGGCTGGGCGTTCGCGCTCGCCATGGCGTTGCTCGTCACCGCGCACATCGCGATCACGCGCCACGAGCTGATGTTCGTCGACGCCGACTCGATGCTCAACGCGCTGCTCGCGCACTCGTTCGCGTCTGGCGCCCCGCAGGACTGGGCGATGTCGCCCGTGCTCTTCGTGCCAGAGGCGATCGCGTTCGCCGCGGTCTCGGCCGTCGTGCCCGACCTGCGCATGGCGTTCATCATGAGCTCGGTGCTGAACTTCGTCGCGCTCTACGGCGCCTTCCGCGTCGCATCGGGCAGCCGGCGCACGGCGACCGCACCCGTGCTCGGCGCCGTCGCCGCGTACGCCGGATTCTGCGCGATCGCGCTGCTCGAGTCCGGCGGCGACCGCAACAGCCTGCAGCTCGCGAGCCTGCTCGGCACGACCACGTACTACAGCGCCACCGTCGTCGCCTCGGTGCTCGTCATCGGCCTCGTGCGCCGCGCCCTCGACGCGGGCCGGCTGCATGCCCGCGTGTGGGCTCCGCTTGCGGGCATGGTCGCCGTCTCGGCGTTCAGCAACCCGCTCATCGTCGTCTGGGCCGTCGCACCTGCCGCGCTCGTGCTCCTCGTTCTCATGAGCGCGAACACGGGCGCGAACACGGGCGCGAGCACGACCACGAGCAGCAGAGGCCGGATGACGCGGCGACCGTCACCGCCCCTCGTGCTGGTGCTCGTGCTCGCCGGGGCCTCCGCCGTGGGCCTCGTCGCGCGTTCGGCGGTCGGAGACCTGATCGTGGCGCAGGGCGCCGACTACGTGAAGGACGGCAACCAGCTCACCGCCCTGACCGACCTGCTGCGCGCCGCCGCCGTCGAACTCGGGCGCCCGGGCGGCGTCATCGCCGCGATCCTGCTGCTCGGGCTCACCGTGCTCGCCGTGACGCTCACGTTCTCGCGAACGGCCGCCGACCGGCCGGGCACCGCCGTGCTCGTCGCCGTGGCCTGGATCGCGCCCGTCGCGTGCACGATCGGCGTCATCGTGCTCGGCAACCCGTCGCCCCGTTACCTGCAGCCGTGGGTCTTCGCACCGGTGCTCGTGCTCGCCTGCCTCGCCGAGTGGCTGGTGCCGCGCAGGCGGCAGCAGCCGACAGGCGGCGGCGACCGACGCGGACGCCGGGAGAGCGTGCTCGCGCTCGCCGCGGCATCCGTCGTCATCGTCGGGCTCGCCGGCGTCGGCATCGTGCGCCTCGCGACCGCCCCGAGCACGGCATCCACGACCTCGCTCGCCTGCGTCGCCGACTGGGTGAACGCGACCGACCGGCACGGCGCCGGCCAGTTCTGGACCGTGCGCGCACCGAAGGCCTACGCCGACGACCCGGCCCGACTGCTGCAGGTGACCGACGACCTGCACCCGTACGCCTGGCTCGTGAACCGCACCGACTTCGCGACCAGATCGGTCTCGTTCCTGGTGACCGACGCCCAGAGCACGCCGTTCGACCTGCCCGGCGAGCTGCGGCTCGCGGATGCCGCGACGATCGACTGCGGCCGGTACACGATCCACGACTTCGGCCCCATCGAGATCCCGGTCTTCTGACGGGCTCGACGGTGAGCTTCCCGAGGTTCCCGAGGTTCCCGGGCTGCTCGGGCCGGCGGCTGTCGGAGCGAGGTTCTCGGGCCGAAGCGCGCCCGAGTAGGCTGGGGGAGCCATGTTGGATCTTGACCTCACGCAGGAGATCGCCGCGCTGCGCTCCACCTTCAGCGATATCAGCGCCGTCGTCGACGTCGAAGCCGTCAAGGCCGACATCGCCCGTCTGTCCGAAGAGGCCGGCAAGCCCGACCTCTGGGACGACCCTGCCGCCGCGCAGAAGGTGACGAGTGCGCTCAGCCACCGGCAGTCCGACCTGAAGCGCATCACCGACGTCGAGCAGCGCCTCGACGACCTCGACGTGCTCATCGAGATGGCCCTCGAGATGGACGACGAAGACTCCGCCACCGAGGCGCGCCAAGAACTCGCCGCCCTCGAAGAGGTCATCGGAGCCCTCGAGGTGCAGACCCTGCTCGACGGCGAGTACGACCCGCGCGGCGCGGTCGTCACGATCCGTTCGGGCGCCGGCGGCGATGACGCCACCGACTTCGCCGAGATGCTCATGCGCATGTACCTGCGCTGGGCCGAGCGGCACAAGTACCCCGTCAAGGTCATGGACACCTCGTACGCCGAGGGCGCCGGCATCAAGTCGGCGACCTTCGAGATCGACGTGCCCTACGCCTACGGCACGCTCTCGGTCGAGGCCGGCACGCACCGCCTCGCGCGCATCAGCCCCTTCGGCTCGGCCGACAAGCGCCAGACCAGCTTCGCCGCGGTCGAGGTCATCCCCGTGATGGAAGAGGCGGTCGAGGTCGAGATCCCCGAGAACGACATCCGCGTCGACGTCTTCCGCTCGTCGGGTCCGGGCGGGCAGTCGGTCAACACGACCGACTCGGCCGTGCGCCTGACCCACCTTCCGACCGGGCTCGTCGTCTCGATGCAGAACGAGAAGTCGCAGATCCAGAACCGCGCGGCCGCCATGCGCGTGCTGCAGACCCGACTCCTGCTGCTGAAGCGCGAAGAAGAGGCCGCGAAGAAGAAGGAGCTCGCCGGCACGATCACGGCGAGCTGGGGCGACCAGATGCGCTCCTACTTCCTCTACGGCCAGCAGCTCGTGAAAGACCTCCGCACCGGCTACGAGGTCGGCAACCCGGCCTCGGTGTTCGACGGCGACCTCGACGGCCTCATCGCGGCCGGCATCAAGTGGCGCAAGCGCAAGGACGACGACTAGCGAGTCGAGGCGTCCGCTGACCCGGGCGTGAGTCCCGCGAGCATTGCGCGCAGGCCGAGCTCGAAGCTGCGATCGGTCGGGCGGATGCCGCGTGCTGCGGCGTCGTGCGCTCGCCGGGCCTCCGCGGCGGTGTACGCCGGGGCGCTCGCCGCGGCATCCCCTGGGGACATGATGTCGACGGGGGCGACGGCGTCGAGCGCCGAGCCGATGATGAAGGATTCGAACGCGACGATCGTGTCGACGACGTCGCCCTCGGGCCAGCCCTCGGCGAGCAGTCGCACGGTGATCGCCTCGTAGTTGTCGACCGACCGCTGCTGGCCGTCGATCGAGGTGGTGGCGAGCAGGGTGCTGCCCGAGGGGAACGCGGCGAACGCGTCGCGGTAGGTTCGCGCCCAGCGCAGCACGGCCTCGGCGAGGGCCACTTCGCGATCGGTGAAGCCGCTCGTGTCGATGCGCTCGGCGAGCCGCCCGCGCATGGCCCGGATCACCTCGTCGCGGCTGCCGAAGTAGTGGTAGAGCGCGGGGGGCTGCACCGAGAGCGAACGGGCGAGGGCGGCCATCGTGAAGCCATCGGTGCCGGCGGTTCGGGCGAGCTCGAACGCCGCGTCGACGATCTGGTCGACGCTCAGCACGCGCGTGCGCGGGCGCCCGGCGGTGCGCTTCGTCGGGGTCTCGGCCACGGGTCTCCTCGTCGGATTTGCGGCGGGCGATGGCGAGGCGTAGCCTGTGCCCGATTTATTTACGATCATTCAATAGTATGGGCGACCCGATGGCGGGGCGCCCGGAAGGCGAGAGCGCATGCATCAGGTGTTCGCCGACACCATTCTCGTCGGAGCGCGCGTGATCACCATGAATCCGCGCCAGCCGAGTGCCGAGGCCGTCGCGATCCGCGGCGGTCGCATCATCGCCGTCGGCGACGCCACGACGCTCATGGAGCTGCGCGGGCCGGGCACCCGGGTCGACGACCTGCACGGCGCCTGCATCACGCCCGGCCTCATCGACGCGCACATGCACCCGATCCAGGGCATCGAACTCGCGGTCGGAATCGACTTCGGGGGAGTGCGCGACCCCGAGGTGTTCCTCGCGATGCTGCGCGCCGAGGCCGACCGGGTCGCCGACGGGGCATCCGGCGGCTGGGTGCGCGGGTGGAACGTCGACTACGACGTGTTCTCAACCCTGCCCATGACGGCCGCCGCGATCGACGAGGCGACCTCGCCGGCGCCGGCGTTCCTCATGTGCTTCGACGGGCACACCGCGCTCGCGAACACCGAGGCGCTGCGCCGCTCGGGCATCACGGGCGCCCGCAGCTTCGGCGACACCTCCGAGATCGTCGTCGACGAGCGGGGCGTGCCGACCGGATGCCTCCGCGAGGACTCCGCCTTCGACCTCGTGCTGCGCACGGCGCCCGAGTACACGCGCGACGAGACGCTCGAGCGCGTGCGCGGCATCCTCGGCGGGCTCTCGGCGTCGGGCATCACCGGCGGATGCATCATGGACGGCAACCCGGGAACCCTCGACCTGCTCGACGAGCTCGACGGCGCGGCATCCGCGGCAGACGCCGGCCCCGCGGCATCCGACGCCCAGGCCGCCGTGAGCGGACTGCCCGTGCGCATCGTCTCGGCGATGGCCCACAACCCCGGCTACGACGAGGAGCGCACCGAGCGGTACCTCGCCCAGCGCGACCGCCGCGGTGCGCGCTGGCGCGGCGGACTCGTGAAGCTCTTCAACGACGGCGTGATCGACACCGGCACGGGCTGGCTCTACGAGCCCGACACGCACGGCGACGGCAACGCCTCGTTCTGGGCCGACCCCGACGAGTTCGAGCGCGTCGTCGCCCGCTACGCGGCGGCCGGGTTCCAGATCGCGACGCACGCGATCGGCGACCGCGCGATCGGCACGACGATCGACGCCTACCTCAAGGCCGGCGTGCACTCGCGCCGCGGGGCGCCGCACCGCATCGAGCACCTCGAGCTGCTCGCCGACCGCGACCTCGCGCGCCTCGCCCAGTACGGCATCACCGCCTCGGTACAGCCGCTGCACATGCAGTGGCGCAAGGCCGACGGCAGCGACTTCTGGGCCGAGCGACTCGGCCCAGAGCGCGCCGCCCTCGGCTGGCGCGTGCGCGACATGATCGACGCCGGCGCCCCCGTGGCGCTCGGCTCCGACTGGCCGGTGGCGCAGACCGACGCGCGCATCGGCCTCGCATGGGCACGGCTCCGCCGCGAACCCGGCAACCCCGACGCCCCGGTGTTCGAGCCCGACCAGGTGCTCACGCCGTACGAGGCCCTACAGGGCTACACCGTCTGGGCCGCGCAGGCCCAGGGCGACCACGACCTCGGCGTCATCGCGCCCGGGTACCGCGCCGACCTCGTCGTGTGGGAAGACAGCCCCCTCGACGTCAGCGCGGACGACCTGCTGAACCTCCCCGTGCGCACGACGATCGTCGACGGGCAGCCCCTGTACGCGGCATCCGCCGCCTGACCCCCTTCGAATCAAGAGGCAACCATGCAAGACGTCGGCGCGCTCGCGCTCCTCCCCGTCGTCATCATCCTCGTCGTGGCCGTGTTCACCCGGCGCACGCTCTTCGCGATGCTCTGCGGCACCCTCGCCGGCGCGGTGCTGCTCGGCGGCTGGGAGTTCTTCGACTCCTGGATCGGCTACTTCGGCACCGCCATGGCCGACGAGACCCTGCAGTGGCTCATGCTCGTCGTCGTGCTCTTCGGCATCCTGATCACGCTCTTCGAGCGGTCGGGCGCCGTTCGCGAGTTCGCCGCCTGGGCCGAGCGCTTCGTGAACTCGCGGCGCAAGTCGACCGTGCTGAGCTTCCTGCTCAGCATCGTGCTCTTCGTCGACGACTACCTCAACGTGCTCACCGTCGGCACGTCGATGAAGGCCGTCACCGACCGCTACAACGTGCCCCGCACCGAGCTCGGCACCATCATGAAGATGACCGCGGCCCCGATCGCCGTCATCGTGCCGTTCTCGACGTGGGCGCTGTTCTTCGCCGGGCTGCTCGAGGCGCAGGGCGTCACCGCGAACGGCTCGGGCTTCGGCGCCTACCTGCAGGCGATCCCGTTCATCTTCTTCGGCTGGATCGCGATCGCGATCGCGGCCCTCGTCGCGTTCGGCTGGTTCCCGAGGCTCGGCACCCTGAAGAAGGACATCGCCAGAGCGGATGCCACGGGCGACGTGTTCCCCGTCGGCACCACCGCCGAGGAGCGCGAGGCCGAGGGCGGCCTGCCCCTGCACGGCGAGGTCGGCGAGTTCGCGGCCTCCGGCGACGGGGGAGCGCGAGCCGTGGCATCCGCCCCAGAGGTCTCCGGCGCGAACGCCACGACCGCGACGTCGGCGGGGACCGAGGCGACCGCCACCGCCGTCGCGACCCGCGCGCCCGAGTACGCGAAGCCGCGCCCGTGGAACTTCCTCGTGCCGATCGCCGTCATGATCGCCGTGACGATCCTCACCGAGGTCGACGTGCTCAAGGGCACGGTCGCCGCGCTCATCGTCGCGATCGTCATGTACACCGTGCAGCGCCGCCTGAAGGTCAAGGCGGTGTTCGAGGCCGCCTTCGACGGCGTGGGCAGCATGCTCTTCGTCATCGTGCTCACCGCGCTCGCCTTCATGGTGCAGCACATGAACATCGACCTGCACCTCGCCGACTGGGTGATCGACACGACCCAGCCGGTCATGAACGGCGCGCTGCTGCCCGCCATGGTGTTCCTCGTCTGCGGCGTCTACGCCTACGCGACGGGTTCGTTCTGGGACCTCGCAGCCGTCATCACGCCCATCGTGATCCCGCTCGCCTTCGCGATGGACGTCGACCCGATCATCGCGGGTGCGGCGGTCTTCTCGGGCGCAGCGCTCGGCTCGACGACGTGCCTCTACGGCGACGGCATCATCCTCGCGTCGCGTTCGACGGGCATCAAGCCGCTCAACCTGATGACGGCGATCCTGCCGTACGCGGGCATCGCCGCGGCCCTCACGCTCGTGCTCTACCTCGTGGTCGGGTTCGCCGGCGCCTGAGTTCGCGAGCCGCGCGTCCCGATCCGTGGGCGGCGATGCCGATTCCCGGTGTCGCTGCCCACTTTTGCGCATGGCCTGCTTAGGCTCGAACGCGATGATCCGCTTCGACTCCGTCACCAAGACCTACTCCGGGCAGGCGAAGCCCGCGCTGAACGACATCGGCGTGGAGATCCTCCGCGGCGAGTTCGTGTTCCTCGTGGGCGCCTCCGGCTCCGGAAAGTCCAGCTTCCTTCGACTGATCCTGAAAGAGGAGAAGCCGTCGAAGGGCACGATCCACGTGCTCGGCCAGAACCTCGGCTCGATCTCGAGCCGCAAGGTCCCCTACTTCCGTCGCGACCTCGGCGTCGTGTTCCAGGACTTCCGGCTGCTGCGCGACAAGTCGGTGTACGAGAACGTCGCCTTCACGCTGCGCGTCATCGGCAAGTCGCGGGGCTACATCCACTCCGCGGTGCCCGAGACCCTGAAGCTCGTCGGCCTCGACGGCAAGGGCAAGCGGATGCCGCATGAACTGTCCGGCGGCGAGCAGCAGCGCGTGGCGATCGCCCGCGCCATCGTGAACAAGCCGCAGATCCTCCTCGCCGACGAGCCGACGGGCAACCTCGACCCGGTGACCTCGGCCGGCATCATGACCCTCCTCGAGCGCATCAACGCCGGCGGAACGACGGTCATCATGGCCACGCACGAGGCCGGCATCGTCGACGAGATGCGTCGACGCGTGATCGAGCTCTCCGCGGGCGACATCGTGCGCGACGAGCGATCCGCGGGCTACGGCTCGGTGACCGGCGTGCTGCCCGAAGACGAAGACGCCGTTGCGGCGGCGGCCGCGGTCGCGGCGGCCGAGGCGGCATCCGCTGCGCTCATGCACGAGCAGCACGAACGCGAGGCGGCGGCCGCGGCTGCGGTCAAGCCGAAGCGTTCCGCGAGGGCGAAGAAGCGCGCCGCGAGCGAGGAGCAGGCGGCACCGGTCGCACCGACGGCGCCCGACGCCCCCGAGACGATCACGGCCGCCGCGCCGAAGGTGACCCCCGAGATGATGCAGCAGAGCCAGCCGCTCTACGTCGAGCCAGAGGCCACCGACGAGGTGACCGACGCCGCGGCCGAGATCACGGCGGCGGCGACCGCGTCGATCGAGATCCCCCGAGGGTCGACGCCGACGGATGCCGCGGCATCCGAAGACCGACCAGACGAGCCCGACGGTGACGCCGCCCCCGAGAAGGCGCCCGAGACGGATGCCGCGGCCGACGTGAAGCAGCACCTCACGCTCGCCGAGCGACTGGGGCTGCGCGCTCCCGGAGGCCCGCGCGAGGGCGACGACGACCAGGAAGTGGGCCCGACGCGATGAGGTTCGGACTCGTCCTCGCCGAGGCCGGCAACGGCCTGCGGCGCAACATCACCATGGTCGTCTCGGTCGTGCTCGTGACGTTCATCTCGCTGACGTTCGTCGGCACCGCGGCCCTGCTGCAGCTGCAGATCGCGCAGATGAAGAACTACTGGTACGACCGCGCGCAGGTCGCGGTGTACCTCTGCACCTCGGTCTCGACGGCCGCCGGGTGCATCGACGGCGAGGCCACGCCCGAGCAGAAGGACGCGATCGAAGCGCAGCTGACCTCGGACACGCTCTCGCCCTTCATCGACGAGTACTACTTCGAGGACCGCCAGCAGGCGTACGAGAACTTCCAGGAGCAGTTCGCGGGCACGCCCGCCGCCGACTACGTCACGCCCGAGGTGCTGAACGAGACGTTCTGGGTGAACCTCGTCGATCCCGGGCAGTCCGACGTGCTCGTCGAGGCGCTGGCCGGGCTCGCCGGCGTCGAGCAGGTGGTCGATCAACGGCGGTACCTCGACCAGATCTTCGACGTGCTGAACGCCGCCAGCTACACGGCCATCGCCGTGGCGGCGATCATGCTCGTCGCCGCGGCGCTGCTGATCGCCACGACGATCCGATTGTCGGCGTTCTCGCGCCGTCGCGAGCTCGGCATCATGCGACTCGTGGGCGCCTCGAACCGGTTCATCCAGACGCCGTTCGTGCTCGAAGGAGTGTTCGCGGGACTCATAGGCTCGGTGCTCGCAGGCGGTGCCGTCGTGGCGATCGTGCACTTCTTCGTGCAGGGCTACCTCGCCGACCGCCTGTCGTTCACGTTCGTCGACCTCGGCGACGCCCTGCTCGTGGTGCCACTGCTCATCGTCGTCGGCGTGCTGCTCGCGGCGTTGTCGGCGGGCATCGCGATCAGGCGCTACCTGCGCGTCTGAGCCCGTTCGTCCGGCCCGCGCCGGCGCGCAGGCGTGCGCTCGGCGCGTCTCGGGTGCACTAGAGTGAAAGGCTGCTCCGGATGCCCCGGGGCATCCGTCGAATGAAGGAGCATGCCGTGCCCAGGGAACGCGGTCAGAAGGTGGTGGCGACCAACCGCAAGGCGCGCCACGACTACACGATCGAGGACACCTACGAGGCCGGCATCGTGCTCACGGGCACCGAGGTGAAGTCGCTGCGCGAGGGGCGGGCGTCGCTCGTCGACGGCTACGCGTTCATCGACGGCGGCGAGATATGGCTCGACGCGGTGCACATCCCCGAGTACACCGAGGGCACGTGGAACAACCACTCGCCGCGGCGCAAGCGAAAGCTCCTCCTGCACAAGCACGAGATCGTGAAGATCAGCCACCGCACGTCGCAGGGCGGGTACACGCTGGTGCCCCTGCAGATCTACTTCGCCGACGGTCGCGCGAAGGTCGAGATCGCGGTCGCCAAGGGCAAGCGCGAGTACGACAAGCGGCAGGCCCTGCGCGAGAAGCAGGACAAGCGCGAGTCCGACCGCGCGATCTCGAGCCGCCGCAACCTCGGCGACTGACCGGTCGCGGTCATCCGCGCCGGTGCGAATCCTCTCGCGGGGCGCGGCACGTGTTCGCGGCAGCCTCCCAGTCGCCCGGTCGGCGCTGCGGGGTAGGCTCGTCGCCGTGGAGATCCAGACGCGCATCCCGGTTGCCGGCACGTACAACTTCCGTGATGTCGGGGGGCTGCCCGCCTCGACCGGCACGGTCCGCGACGGCGTGCTCTTCCGTTCAGACGGCCTGTACCGCATCGGCGACGAGGGGCGCGAGCAGCTGCGCGAGCTCGGCGTGGGCATCATCATCGACCTGCGCGACGAGCAGGAGGCCGACCGCATGCCCGACGACATCGACGGGCTCGACGTCGAGGTGCTGCGCCTGCCCGTGTTCGAGGGGTCCGGCGCGTCGCAGGGTGCTGCGGGCATCTCGCTCGAGGCGCTCTACGACCGCATCGTCACTCAGCACGCACCCGTCGTCGTCGACGCGGTGCGCGAGATCGCGAGCGCCGGCGATCGGGCCGTTCTCGTGCACTGCACGGCCGGAAAAGACCGCACCGGAGTCGTGATCGCGATCGCCCTGCTCGCGGTCGGCGTCGATCGTGAGGCCGTCATCGAGGACTACGCGCGCACCGAGGGCAACCTCGCGGGTGAGTGGCTCGAAGAGATGATCGACCTCATCGGCCGCTACGGCGTGCCCGACAGCCCCGCATTGCGCACGCTCATGGGCGGCAGCCCGCGCGAGGCGATCGAGGGTGCCATCGAGACCGTCGAGCGCGCACACGGCTCCGCCCGCGAGTACCTGCTCACCTCGGGGCTCACGCTCGACGAGCTCGCGCGGCTCGAGCAGTTGCTCGTCGACCCCAGCTGAGAGCCGACCCTCGCCGGAGCCGACCCTCGCCGGAAGTGGACCCGGCTGGGAGCCCAATGCGCTGAGGCATCGACAGAGGTCAGCCGGCTTGGAGCGCGGGCAGCTCAGCCCCGCGCTCCGAGATCAGGCCGGCTCCGCGGTGAATCGCGCATCGACGGATGCCTCGATCACGAGGTCCTGCGGAGCGAACTCGGTCGTCGCGCCGCCGCCCGTGTCGGCCATGGCGCGCATCATCATCGCCTTGGGCATCGGCGACGGACCGTCGCCGAGCAGGCCGTGGTCGGCGAGTTCGATGACCGACGGCGTGCCGAGCCCGAGCGCGGACGCGTAGACGCCGGCCTTCGCGACCGCGCCGGCGACCGCGGCCCGCTGCGCGGCCTCTCGGGTGCGCCGGTGCGTGGCATCGGAGAGGCGCCAGTCGATGCCGCCGATCGTGAGCTCGTCGGACTCGGCCGCCGTGCCGAGCCACTCGCCGAGCCGGTCGAGGTCGCGGAACACGACCTCGACGTCGGCACTGGCCTCGTGCAGGAGCGGCAGCTGCCGGCCTTCGGCGTTCCACGGGCGATGCGACCACACCCGCAGTTGCGGGGCCGACCAGGTCGCGAGGGCGCCGGATGCCTCGAGCTCGCGAATCGCGGCGAGCAACCGCTCGTGCGCGGCGCTCGTGCGCGCGACGACGTCGTCTCGAGCATCGCCCGAGCCGCCGACCGAGAGGGTGACGGCCGCGAGTTCGGGCGCGATGCGCTCCTCGGCGTGTCCGGTGACGGCGATGGTGGTGGGCATGTGGTCCCTCTCGTCTGCGGGCGCGCCCGGTGCGGGCGCCGAGATGCACCCGAACGAACGGGGCCGAGCCCAGCCTAGGCGGAGGGCCCGACCACGCCGAGGATCGCGCCGAGCAGCGCCGAACCGTCCGGCCGACCGACGCGCGGGCTCACACCGGGAGCCGCGCCGGCAGCGCTCCCGCCCGGTCGAAGAGCCGCTCGAACACGATGCCGCGGTCGAACTGCATCGCGTACGCCCGAGCGGCGGCCGCCCGCTCGCCGCGTTCGGCGGGGGAGAGGGCGAGCGCGGCGTCGATCGCGGTGGCGATGGCATCCGGATCCTCCACGGGCACGATCGTCGCGTGATCGCCGACCGCCTCGATGATGCCGCCCGTGTCGGTCGTGATGACCGCGCCGCCGCCCGCGAGCATCTGCTCGGCCAACGCGATGCCGAACGTCTCGACGAACTCGGGCCGCGGCTTGCTCGGCAGCACGTACGTCGCGCAGCCCGCCATCAGGTACGGCTTCTCGGCGTCGTCGACATCGTCGAGGAACACGATGCGATCGGCCAGTCGGGATGCCGCGGCGAACTCGCGCAGCGCCTGCTCCTCGGGTCCGCGACCCACGATGACGAGCTTCAGGCGCTCGCTCGCCGCTGTGCGCTCGAAGCCCATGATGAGGTCGTCGACGCCCTTCGCCTTCGTGATTCGCGACAGGAACAGCACGTAGCCGTCGCGTTCGAGGCCGCGCATCGCGAGGGTGGCCTCGATCACCGCCTGATCGAGGTCGAGGTAGGCCGACGTGTCGATCGCCGGGTAGGAGATCTCGATGCGCTGGCGGCACTGGTCGGCGAACGCCGTGCCGTGCACCGCGTCGATCTCGGCGGCGGAGGACACGATGAGGTCGCGCGTGTATTCCGAGACCGCGACGCAGTGGTCTTGCGAGAGGTAGCTCGAGAGCACGTGGGCGGCGGCGCCGAAGCGGCCCTCCTCGACGCAGGAGCGCACGACGTTCGTGACATCCGATCCGACGGCCTCGGCGATGGTCGTGACGTTCACGGGCAGGCCCGTGTTCCAGGCCGCGCGCACCGCGTCGGCCACCGCGATGGTGTGCGGGCTGAGGTACAGCGAGAGGCAGACCGTGGGCACGCCATCGGTGAACAGCTCGATGAGTCGGCCCGTGATGCCCGCGAGGTATCGGCCGTCGGGCACCTTATAGTCGCCGACCGGGTCGGGGCGCTCGACGAAGATGCCGTCGCTGTACGGCAGCATCGTGTCGAGCGGCTTCAGCGGCAGCCCGGTGGCCTCGAGCCGGTCGATCGGCCAGGTGATGATGCGCACCTCGTCGAATCCGCGTTCGATCGCGGCCTCGGCCAGGTTGCGCCCCTCGACCGAGTGCCCGCAGATCACGGGGTCGGCGCGGTTGACGATGACGAGACGGTTGCGTGGAGTGCTGCCCATGATGTGGTTCCTTTCAGCGCTGACGTGGTGCCCGGGTCATCCGCTCGGGGTCGAAGGTGGACGGGCGTTGGCGCCCCATGCACCGGGCTCGGGCCCGAGCTCGATGAGTAATCGGCCGCCGCGGTGCACCTCGTCACCGCGGAGCCACGTGCGTTCGAGCGGATCGCCGTTCAGGGTGACGGACTGCACGTACTGGGCCGGCCCGTCGTGGTGGGGCTCGACGAACCCCTTCGTCTCGATCGCGAGGTCGCCGCCGCTCATCGCGATGCGGCTCTCGGCGTGGGCCGGGGCATTCACGAGGAACAGGTTCTGACCGGCGACGGGGAAGAGCCCGAGCGACGCCCACACGTACCAGGAGCTGAGCCCACCGGAGTCGTCGTTGCCCGGCAGTCCGCCGCGGCCGGTGCCGAACTGCTGCTGCACGGCGGCGTGCACGACCTCCGCGGTGCGATCGGGGCGTCCGGCGTAGTGGTAGGCCCATGGGGCGTCCATGTCTGGCTCGTTGTTCATGCCCTCGAACCGTCCGAGCGCGTAGCCGGCCGTCATCTCCTCGAGGCCCGGCTGCAGCCCGGGCTGGCGCACCGGCTCCGCACCGTAGCCGAAGAACGCGTCGAGCATGGCGACGAAGCGGTCGTCGCCGCCGGCGAGGTCGATGCGACCCCGCATGTCGTGCAGCAGGCGGAACGAGTAGTTGTGGCGGCTGCCCTCGTAGAACGTCGAGTCCACGAGCAGGCCGGTCTCGGGGTCGAAGGCGTTGCGCCACCGCGAGGAGAGCCCTCGGAACTGCTCGACGAGGGCGCGATCGCCCACCCGCTCGGCGACCTTCGCGGTGCACCAGTAGCCGAACGCGAGATCGAGCGTGTGGCTGATCGGATGCGCGTGACCGCGCAGCAGGAAGTCCTCGCCGTAGGTGCGCCTGAGGTCGGTGTGCATGTGCACGAGCGCCCAGTCCCAGTCGACTCCGGGCAGCTCGAGCTGGCACAGGTCGGCGAGGAATGTCTGCGCGAGCGCGCTGCCCTGGCGTGAGAACCGGTCGCTCCCGCGCGCCATCCGGTACCCGATCGGGAAGTTGCCCTCCTCCTCGCAGATCGTCAGGAGCGCGGTGCCGAGCTCGACCGCCCGCTCGGGCATGAGCGCCGTGATGAGCGGCAACTGCGTGCGGTAGATGTCCCACATCGTGGAGAGGTCGAACACGAACGGGCCCTCGGTGGGCCAGAACGGACTCTCCTCGGGTGCGAGGCACGGCTTGATGAGCGAGTGGTACAGCGCCGTCGTGAACACAGTGTCGCGTTCGGCGCTCGCGGCGTCGACCGCGATCGTCTTCAGCTGGCGCCGCCACGTCTTGCGCGTGCGCTCGCGACGCGACGCGAACCGGGAATGGCCGCCATCGCCGCAGTCGGCGCGCAGGTTCGCCTTCGCCTGCTCGACGCCGCGCAGCGAGAACCCGATGCGCACCTCGACCGACTGGCCCGGCTCGCTCGGCCCCGCCCACATGAGCCCGAACGGGCGCAGCGTCGTCGGCCTGATGTGGTCGAACGCGAGCCGCGTGCCGCCCGGCATCAGGCGACGGTCGTACCAGAGCATCTGCCGCCACGAACTCGCGTCGCACTCGATGTACACGGCGAGCGGCGTGCCCTCGACGACGATCTCGCCCTGCGCGATGCCGGGGCCGATCGACTCGAGCTTCGCCCGCAGCGGGATCGTCTCGCCGTAGGGGATGCCGAGGCCGCCGAGCGAGAAGTCGATCACGACGCGCGCGTTGCGGTGCCGCGGGAACGTGTACCGGTGCACGGCGCTCTTCGGCCCCACCGTGAGCTCGGCTCGGATGCCGTTCTCGAGGGTCGCGCCGTAGTACCCGGGTTCGGCCGTCTCGTCGACGATCTCCCACTGGCGTCCGAGTTCGTCGAGCGGTTCGATCATCGGCGTCACCCGGAAGTAGTTGTAGTACTTGCGGATCGCGCCGGTTCCCGACTGCTGGAAATGCGTGAATCCGGATGCCACGGCTCGCTCGTGGATCGGCACGGGCAGCCCTTCGGTGCCGAGGTCGTACCGGCCGTACCCCGTGGGGTACGCGCCGGAGTACGCGCACGCCGAGACCATCCCGAGCGGATACGTCGCCCCCGGATGCGTGTTGCCGACCTGCGGCTTCGGCCACCACCACGTGGCGGCGAGCCCCGATCGCGGCGGCAGGTCGGTGGCCTCGGTGCCGATGAACGGGTCGACGCGACCGATCATGCCGGGCATCCTCGCCCCGCCTCCATCGCCTGCGGCGCCCGGAGCGCCTCGGTCGCGAACTTCGTGGCCATGTGGGGACGTTACGTGCTCGGCGCCCGCCGTAGGTTACGGCCCGATGAACGATGCCGGGCGACCCCGCGTCGGCCGTTCTCCGCGACATCCGTTCGCCGCGGCATCCGTTCGTTCCGTGCGGGCCGGTGTGTTCGGGAATGACACGGCGCGCTGGCTGTTGTAGTCTGTAAGGCCGCCTGACCTTCGGGTCGAGCGGGTTTGGAAACTCCACAGCGTGTGACAACGGCTCGCCGAACCGGTTCGACCGGTCGGTGCGACATGGGGATGATCGGTTTCGACATCGTCTGTGTACCCACGAGAAGCGGGCCGAGGATCCAGGGTTATCTCGTAAACGATCTCTGGAAAACAATAACTGCCAATAAGACGCAGTCTGACTTCGCCCTCGCTGCTTAAGCGAGTCCGATAGTCCGTCAGCCCGGGTTCGTTTCCGCCCCGGTCGCTGGCGTCATCTAGGAAACTTGCTGCACGTCGTCGCCTGAGCGCCGTGCGGGACTTTACTCAGGCTGGGCCTGTCGACTTAGGTGCCTGTGGCAAAGGTCGGGGCCGAGCAGAACGCTTGCACAGGATGCGCCCGGAGAAGGCGTGGAAACTCAGCGATGGACGGGGGTTCAATTCCCCCCATCTCCACCATCGGCCGTTGTCGCACGTTGCGGATCTTCGACGAGAGGCCGCCCTTCGGGGCGGCCTCTCGTCGTCTCCGGCATCGATCGGCGACGTCGCACCCCCTTGACAGGGAGTGCCCGTTCACGGAATCGTGAGGATCGCTCTCGAAGATGAGAGCGCTCTCACGACGTGAGGTGCCGATGTTCCCTGCCGCCTCGGCGGGCAGTGGTCGATGAAGATCAATGGAGCGTGACGATGACATCCGAAGCCCGACACCCATGGCGACCGTGGGCTGCGGTCGCCGCCGCCGGCCTCGTGGCCGCGACCCTCACCGCGGTGGCCGCACCGGCCGCCGCAGACGAGCCCGACGACCTCGCAGGAGCGACCCTCTACGTCGACCCCTTCAGCACGACCCTCGAAGCCGCGCAGCAGCTCGGCGGCCAGGCCCGCGCCGACGCGCAGCTGCTCGGCAGCATCCCCTCCGGGTCGTGGATCACCGAAGGCACGCCCGCCGAGGCGAAGGCCGCGGTCGACGCGGTCGTCGACCGTGCGACGGCGCGCGGCCAGATGCCCGTGATCGTGGCCTACAACCTGCCGTTCCGGGACTGCGCGCAGTACTCCGCCGGCGGTGCCGCCGACACGGCGTCCTACCTCGCCTGGATCGACGGGGTCGCCGCAGGTATCGGCGGACGGCCCGCGACCGTGATCCTCGAGCCCGACGGCGTCGGCATCATCCCGCACTACACGACCCTCGACGGTGGGCAGGAATGGTGCCAGCCGGCCGAGCTCGACCCGTCCACGGCGGCCTCGGATCGGTACCTGCAGCTCAACGGCGCCGTCGATCGCCTGAAGGGCGGCGCCGCGACATCCGTCTACCTCGACGGAACCGGCGCCAGCTGGCTGAACGTCGGCGAGATCTCGGACCGTCTGATCAAGGCGGGCGTCGCGCGCGCCGACGGCTTCTTCCTGAATGCCTCGAACTACCAGTTCACGGCGAACTCGACCGCGTTCGGCACCTGGGTCTCGTCGTGCATCGCGTACGCGACCGAGGTGAACACGGCACCCGCCGCATTCGGCGAATGCGGCAACCAGTACTGGAACGGCGGGCCGGACAACCGCTGGCAGGGCACGGCGATGACCCAGTACGCCGAATGGAGCGCCGACGCGGCCGATCCGGCGGCGAACACGAGCGGCGTCGACTCGCGCTACCGGCTGATCCTGGGGGATGTCGCGCCGACGACGCATTTCGTGATCGACACGAGCCGCAACGGCCTCGGGCCGTGGCAGTACCCGGCCGACACGTACCCGACGCACGAGGACTGGTGCAATCCGCCGGCCCGCGGCCTCGGCGTGCAGCCGAGCACCGCGACCGGAGTGCCGCTCGTCGACGCGTACCTCTGGATCAAGGTGCCCGGCGAGTCCGACGGCAAGTGCTACCGCGGAACCGCCGGGCCGCTCGACCCCGCGCGGGGCATCGAGGATCCGGCCGCCGGACAGTGGTTCACGCAGCAGGCGCGCGAGCTCGTCGCGCTCGCCACGCCCGCCATCGCGCCGCTCGGGTGCGACGTCGCGGTGACGGGCACGAAGGTCGGTCGCGGGTTCGCGGCGGTGCTCGTGCTCGAGAATCGCGGCACCACGGCGATCGACCCCTGGCGTCTCGCCTGGACCTTCGACGGCGCGCAACGCGTCACGGGAGTGCTGGGCGGGTCGTTCGTGCAGCACGGCGCCGACGTGACGGTCGACGCGCCCAAGCGGCTCGCGAAGCTCGCGCCGGGCAAGAAGACGCTGCTCGTCGTCACCGGCGTCGGAGCCGCGACCGAGCCGTGGCAGTTCTCGCTGAACGGACGGGCGTGCACGTCGAGGTGACGCACTGAACGCGACGAGGCGGGCTCGCGGAGTCGACGCCCGCCTCGCCGCGGACCCGGACCCGAAGCCATGCCGGGGCGCCGGGTCACGCCCCCGGAGCCGACGCCTCCCGCAGCAACGCGCTCGCGCGCTGCACGGCCGGGTTCGTGCGCATCGAGCGCTTGACGCGCATCATGATGCGGCGGTGGGCCGCGGCATCCCGGATGGGGATCATGACGGTGCCCGCCGGCAGTGCGATGGCGCCGAGCCGGGGGAGCACGGTGATGCCGACGCCGTGCTCGACGTAGTCGAAGGCGCTCGTGTAGTCGGGCGCCTGGACGCGGAACCTGGGTGCGAAGCCCGCCGTGGCGGCCGCGGACATCACGATCTCGCGGCACGGACCGCGGCTGTGGTCGTTGTCGATCCACGGGGCGTCGGCGAGTTCGGCGAGCTCGACGGAGTCGCGGCCGACGAGCGGATGCCGCGCGGGCACGACCACCACGTACCCCTCGACGCGCAGCGGTTCGAGGTCGTACGCGTCGGCGGCTCCCTCGGCCGCCGTCGGATCGCGGTCGGCGCGCACCGACTCGGCCACGTAGAGCTCGATGTCGGGGTCGCCCGTCAGCTGCCCCCGCAGCTCGATCATGGTGAGCTCGAGTCGCAGCTGCGGGAACTCCTCGGTGAGGGCGGCGACGACCTGCGGCATCCACGCGCGATTGGCCGACGAGAACGTGCCGATGCGCAACGTGCCGGTACGGCCCGTGCGCAGGTCGTCGACGACGCCGTCGAAGTCGGCGAGGTGGTCGAGCACCCGACCGGCGCGATCGGCGACGGCCAGCCCGGCCGCGGTCGCCACGATGCCGCGCCCGCGCCGCTCGACGAGGGTGAGGCCCGTCTCGCGCTGCAGCGCGCTGACGTGCTGGCTCACGGCCGAGGCGGTGTAGCCGAGGCGCACGGCGGCCTGGTTGATGGAGCCGGTCTGCACGACCGCGCGGAACACGTGGAGCCGGTGAGGATCGACCATCCCTCGATCGTACAGAGTTACTTCATGGAGGCGAAGGATCGTTCGCTTGTACTGAGGTGTCGATGCCGCCACGCTGGAGTCATGCACAACACCTCCGCAGCGACCTCCGCCTCCGAGTCGACGGAACCGACCGCCCAGCCGCAGGCGCCCGCCGCGCAGGCCGGGGGGCGCGTGTTCGCCGCGATGGCCGTCGTGCTGGTGCTGTGGGCTTCGGCGTTCATCGCCATCCGCTTCGTCGGCGACGCGGTCTCGCCGGGCCCGCTCGCGCTCGGCCGCCAGCTCGTCGGCACGGCCGCGCTCGTCGCGGTCGCGCTGATCCGTCGGCCGCCGCTGCCACGAGGCCGCACGCTCGCACTCATCGCGCTGTACGGCGTGCTCTGGTTCGCGGGCTACACGCTCGTGCTGAACCTCGCCGAACGCCACCTCGACGCCGGCACCGCGGCCATGCTCGTGAACATCGCGCCGCTGCTCGTCGCGCTCGCTGCCGGCGCGTTCCTCAAGGAGGGCTTCCCGCGGTCGCTCATGATCGGCATGCTCGTCGCCTTCGTGGGCGTCGTGATCATCGCGACAGGCGGCATCGGCGCCCACAGCGATCCGCTCGGCATCGCCCTCGGCATCCTCGCCGCCGTGCTCTACGCACTCGGCGTGCTCGTGCAGAAGGTCGCGCTCCGCTCGGCAGACGCCCTGAGCGCCACCTGGGTCGGCTGCGCGATCGGCGCGGCGGTGCTGCTGCCGTTCCTGCCGCAGGCCATCGGCGAGTTCGGCGGCGCGCCCGCTCCCGCGATCTGGGCCACGGTCTACCTCGGCGTGTTCCCGTCGGCCGTCGCGTTCCTGCTCTGGGCGTACGTGCTGCAGCGCAGCCCGGCCGGGCTCACCGCCTCGGCCACGCTCGCGGTGCCGGCGATCGTCGTGCTGCTGAGCTGGCTCCTGCTCGGCGAACTGCCGACCCTGCTCGGCATGGTCGGCGGCGCGCTCTGCCTCATCGGGGTCGCGATCAGCAGGCGGCCGTCGCGGCATCCGAAGGCCTGAGACGGATGTCGCGGGCGGGTGCCCGAGGGCGTCCGACGACCCGGCGTGGGTGGCGCGGGCGCCTAGGCCTGCTCCACCCGCCGGAAGCGCGGCACCTCGATGCCATCGACGCTCACGTGCTCGGCGAACATGTCGAGCGGCCTGATCCAGACGCCCCGCTCGCCGTAGAGGGCGCGGTAGACGACGAACCACTCCTCGGTCTCGGAATGCCGGGCGAGCTCGAGCACCTCGTAGCGGTTGCCCTTGTAGTGCTCGTAGAGGCCGGGGACGACGCCCCGAGTCGACGGCGCGGGTTGCGCGCCCGACGCGTTCACGCGCGCCCCGCGAGGTGGGGGAGCACCTCGGTGCCCAGCAGTTCCACGTGCTCGAGGTCGAGCTGGTCGACGGTCTGCAGGTAGACCCGGTCGGCGCCCAGCGCGCGCAGGCGCTCGATCTTCTCGATCGCGGCGGCCGGGCTGCCGGCGACGTTGACCTCGGCGAAGGTCTCGGGGTCGGCGTCGATGGCCGCGAGCCGGCGCCGGTAGGTGGCGTCGTCGGTCGCGACGACCGTGGGCAGCGCGACCGAGAGCTTGAGCGTCGCCGGATCGCGGTCGATCGCCTCGCATGCACGACGCACGCCCTCGAACCGCTCGGCGATCTCGGCCTCGTCGCGGAAGCCGATGTTGAACTCGGTCGCGTATCGTGCGGCGATCGCGGGCGTGCGCTTCGGCCCGCCGCCACCGACGATGACCGGCACCCGCGGCTGCTGGGGCTTGGGCAGGGCGGGCGAGCCCTCGAGCGTGTAGTGCTCACCCGCGAAGTCGAACGTCGACCCCTCCGGCGTCGCCCAGAGTCCGGTGACGATCGCGAGCTGCTCCTCGAGCAGGCCGAACCGGCGCTCGGGGAAGGGGATGCCGTAGGCGCGGTGCTCCTCGGCGAACCAGCCGGTGCCGAGTCCGAGCTCGGCGCGGCCGCCCGACATCCGATCGACCTGCGCGACCTGGATCGCGAGGATCGCCGGCACCCGGTACGTCACCGACGACACCAGCGTGCCGAGGCGGATGCGGCTCGTCTCGCGTGCGAGGCCGGCGAGGGTGGTCCAGGCATCCGTCGGCCCCGGCAGCGGGTCGCCGCCGCCCATGCGCAGGTAGTGGTCGGAGCGGAACCACCCGTCGAACCCGAATCGCTCCGCCGCCGACGCGTGCCCGAGCTGGTCGTCGTAGCTCGCACCCTGCTGCGGTTCGGTGAAGAGGCACACCTCGAAGGCGGGGCGGTGCTGCGTCGGGTCGGTCATGCGTTCCTCTCGGCGGGGTGGTCGGATGCCGCGGCGGTTCCCGTTGCCTCGGCGGTTCCGGATGCCGCGGGCGCGGCGATGATCGCGAGCACCTGCTCGTGCAGCAGTCCGTTCGTCGCGAGCGACGAGCCGTGCGCGTGGCCCGGCGCGCCGTCGGCCGAGCTGAACACGCCACCGGCCTCCTCGACGATCGGCACGAGCGCCGCGAGGTCGTACTCCTTGACGTCGAACTCGCCGACGATGTCGACGAGGCCCTCGGCGAGCAGCATGTACGACCACAGGTCGCCGTAGGCGCGGTCGCGCCACACGGCCTCGCCGAGGGCGAGCAGCGCCGGCAGACGTCCGGCCTCGCGCCACTGGGCGATGCTCTGGAAGCTGAGCGAGGCGTCGGCCAGGTCGGCGACGCCGGACACGCGGATGCGGCGCGCGGGCGAGCCGCCCACCCCCGCATCGGCGTCGGCGGGCCCGCCACCGGCATCCGTCGCCTCGGTCTGGTCGGTCGCCCCGGACGAGTCGGGCGTGTTCGCAGCCTCGGGCGCGTTCGTCCAGGCGCCGTGCCCACGGGCGGCCCACCAGCGCCGACCGAACGTGGGCATCGAGGCGACGCCGACGACCGGGGTGCCGTCGATGGCGAGCGCGATGAGCGCGCCCCACACGGGCACGCCGCGGAGGAAGTTGGAGGTACCGTCGATCGGATCGACGATCCACTGCCGGGAGCCGCGGTCCTTGCGCCCGAACTCCTCGCCGAGGATGCCGTCGTCGGGTCGGGCCTCGGCCAGGCGCTCGCGGATCGCGCGCTCGACGGCCAGGTCGGACTCCGTCACGAACGTGCGATCGGGCTTCGTCGACACCGCGAGGTCGGCCGACCGGAAGCGCTCGAGCGCGACGCGATCGGCCAGGTCGGCGAGTTCGAGCGCGAGCGCGAGGTCGTCGGAGAGTTCGGAACCGGGGGAGGGGATCGCATCGCCGTTCACCGTGACAGGCTATCGGGCGAGCAGTGTCGAAAGCCTCGACGGCGTCGCGGACGGACGCGACACACCCGGCCGGGGCGACCCGGCGGCCTCGATTCGCATTCGGCCGTGATCTCCTGCTAGAGTCATCTCTCGGTTCGGGTAGTGAAAAACTGCCGGAATCACGCACCTCTAGCTCAATCGGCAGAGCAACTGACTCTTAATCAGTGGGTTCTGGGTTCAAGTCCCAGGGGGTGCACGATCAGCCCCGAACCTCTCGCCAGGTTCGGGGCTTTTCTCATTCCTCCCCGCGCCTGAGCCCCCCGCGCCTGAGCCCCCCGCGCCTGCGACCCTCGCGTCTCGGGCGTCGGACCTCGGCAGATCGTAGCGGGCTGCGCTCGGCGTCGTCAGCGCAAGGGCTGTCCGCTCCGCCGCATCGGCGTTAGCCTGAAGTCGGCGCGTGGCCGTCGCCCATCCTGATCACTCATCAGGAGGCGACGGGGCGCATGACCGGGGGGTCGACGATGAGAACCTCAGTGCGGGCGCTGCTCGGCGGCATCCTGTCCATCGCGTGCGCGGCTGCGCTCCTGCTCGCACTGCCGGCCGAGGCGTCGTACGCCGCGGCCGGCAAGCCGATCGTGGGCGTCGCCTCGAAGAAGTGCCTCGACATCCTCGGCGCCAAGCCGACGGTCGGCTCCTGGACCGCGATCGGCCCGTGCGACGGCAAGGCCGACCAGCGGTGGACCCGATCCGCCGCCGGGGAGCTGCAGGTCTTCGACGGAACGCGATGCCTGCAGGCGGGTGCGGCCCTCGGCGCCGGCCGGAAGGCCGTCATCGCCCTCTGCAACGGCGGAGCAGCCCAGAAATGGACCTACACCTCGGCGCAGACGCTCAAGCACACGAGCACCGGCTGGTGCCTCGACGTGCGCGGAGCGAAGACGAACGCCGGGGCCGAGGTGTACCTGCACTCGTGCACCACCGGCACGAACCAGAAGTGGACCGTGCCGGCCAAGCTCGCCGACGTCACCCCGCCCACCACGCCGTCCGGCCTCACGAGGTCCGCGCTCACCTGCTCGAGCGTCACGCTGTCCTGGACCGGTTCGACCGACGCCGTCGGCGTCACCGCCTACGACCTCTTCCACGACGGGCAGCTCGTGAAGACGGTGTCCGGCTCGACCCGATCCACCTCGGTCGCGGTCGTCGCCGGCGTGCCATGGGGCTGGTACGTGAACGCGAGGGATGCCGCGGGCAACGTCTCGCAGGCCAGCGCGACGCTGACGGTGTCGCCGCCGCAGTGCGCGCCCGACACCGTCGCCCCATCGGTGCCGAAGTCCGTCGCGGCCGTGGCATCCGGAACGAGCGTCAAGGTGACCTGGGCGGCCTCGACCGACAACGTCGCCGTCACCAAGTACGACATCCGACGCGACGGCACCGTCGTGGGGTCGGTCGCGGGCACCGTGCTCACCTTCACCGACAGCGGCCTGGCGGTGAACCGCGCCTACTCGTACACCGTCGTCGCGCGTGACGCGCAGGACAACGTCTCGGCCGCGAGCGCCGCCGCGACGACCACGACCGGGTCGGCATGCGGCAGCGCCATCTGCGGCGTGACCGAGGTCACGACCGACACCGACATCCCGTGGGGGCTCGTCACCCTTCCCGACGGCTCGGTGCTCTACGCCCGGCGCGACGCGCACGACATCGTTCGGCTGGTGCCGACGACGGGTGCCAAGACGAGCGTGGGAACGATCGCCGGTGCCCAGAGCACCGACGGCGAGGGCGGCGTCATGGGCCTCGCGATCGCACCGGACTTCGCCGCCGACCCGTGGCTCTACGTCATGCACAGCACGGCCACCGACAATCGGATCGTGCGGATGCGGTACGCCTCAGGCGCGATCGACACGGCATCCGTGCAGGTGCTCGTGAGCGGCATCCTGCGCAACAAGTACCACAACGGCGGGCGCCTGCGCTTCGGGCCCGACGGCATGCTCTACGCCTCGACGGGCGACGCGCAGAACGGCGCGTACTCGCAGCGCCTCACGGGCACCGGCGCGCTGAACGGCAAGATCCTGCGGATGACCCGCACGGGCGGCATCCCGAGCGACAATCCGTTCGGCACCTACATCTGGAGCTACGGGCATCGCAATCCGCAGGGCCTCGCGTTCGACAGCCGGGGTCGGCTCTGGCAGCAGGAGTTCGGCAACAGCGTCATGGACGAGACGAACCTGGTGGTCAAGGGCGGCAACTACGGGTGGCCGCAGTGCGAGGGCACGTCGGGCAGCGGATGCGGCGCGGCCGGCCTCATCGCGCCGAAGCGAACGTATCCGACGTCGGAGGGCTCGTGCAGCGGGCTCGCCATCGTGCGCGACGTCGTCTACGTGGCCTGCGGACGCGGCTCGCGGCTCTATCGCGAGGTGATCAGCGGCGACTCGCTCACCGACGTGCAGCAGTTCTTCGTCGGCACGTACGGGCGGCTCCGCACCGTCGAGCCGACGCCCGACGGAGGACTGTGGCTCACCACGACGAACCTGGGCGACAAGGACAGCGTCGCGAACAACAGCAACGAGAAGATCCTGAAGGTGTCACTCGGCGGGTAGCCGGTGAGGCCCTCGGCTCACTGGCGCGCGGTTCGGCTCCGTCTCGCCCGGCGGGCGACCGCCCCCGATGAGCTGGCGACCACCCCGAGGAGCAGCGCGGCCACGGCCCAGGCGAACGGCGTGCCGTCGAACCCGCTCTCCGCGAGACCGCCCGCAGGGGCGGCAGTCGGCGTCGGCGTCGGCGTGGGGCCGACATCGGCGGTCGCCGTGTTCTCGAGACCGAGGCTCACGGTCGTGCCCGTCGAGGGGACGAACGTCACCCAGCCCTCGCCGTCTGGCTCGACGGGTTCCCCATCGACCTTCCAGCTCGGTTCACCCCAGGTCACGCCCGGGACCGCCGGCGGGGTGTCCTCGCGAATCGAGATCGGGACGCCGGTGGGCAGGCCGTCGATCGTGACCGGCTCGCCGACGAACACCTCGGTGCTGTTGACCGGGCCGTTGGAGATGCGGTACTCGACCGGGAAGGCCGTGTCGGCGGGCACGAGGTCCGAGCCGGTGCCCGTCGTCGTCTTGACCGCCGAGAGCGAGCCGAACCCGTTCATGGTGTTCGTCAGCGACAGGGCGATGGTCATGCCGGGTTGGACCACGAAGGTGATCTCGCCCTCCGCGTCGGGAACCTGCGTGGAGCCGTCGATCGTCCACCCGGGCGTACCCCACTCGACGCCGAGGATCTCGGGGAGCTCGCCCTCGCGCACCGTCACCTCGGTGCCGGCAGGCAGGGACGCGAGGGTGATCGCCTCGGATGCCGGAATCTCGATCGTCGTCTCGGGCCCGCCGTCGAGGGTGTAGATGAGGGGGAACATAGTGCCCTCCGGCAGGGCGGAGCTGCCGTCGCCGACCACGGTCTTCGAGATCGCGATCCAGCCGACCGCATCGGCTTCGTTGGTCAGCTCGACGGCGATCGTCTCGCCACCGACCAGCGTGAACTCGACATCCCCGTTCTCGTCGGGCGTCACGGGTTCACCGTTCACCGACCAGACCGGGGTGCCCCAGGTGATGCCGTCGACGTCGGGGAACTCGATCTCGCCGATGGTCACGACATCGCCGGCGACGAGATCGTCGACGACGGCCGGCTCGTCGGGGGAGACCACGAGGTCGATCGGCTCGCCCCCGTTGACCGCATAGCCCAGTGTGAACTCCGCCCCCGATGGCACCGCGGTCTCACCCGAGCCGCTGAGCGTCTTGGTGACGCTGAAACCTGCCGGGATCGGTGCTGCGGTGTCCGTCACGACGAGTTCGACCGACGGATGCGTCCCATCGATGACGAAGGTCGTGTCACCGTCCCAGGCGACGTCGGTCCAGGCGAGGTCGGGTGGCAGGTCGCCGTCGTCGGGCGGGATCTCGAAGAGCGCGATCATCGTGCCGTACGGGAACACCTCGACGGGCGAGACCGGCGTGCCGTCGGGGCTGAGTTCGAGGACCCCGGTGGAACGCGTGCCGTCCGGCGCGAGCGCCACGTAGCGCACGCGGAACACGGCGTCCGGGGCGAGGTCGCCGGGCGGCACGCCCGACAGCGCCTTCGCGACCGAGAACGTGCCGGCCTCCTCCGGGGTGTCGCATGGCAGGGCGCCGGCGAACATGTAGGAGTGGACCTCGCCGCCCGCGATGGTGACGTCGTTCGCGATGATCTGCCCGTCCCACGGCTGGGCGGTGATGGTGAGGTCCGCGTCGGGCGCGTAGATCGAACCGTCGCCGCGCCCGTCGGTGCTGATCGACACCGGGCCGGTCACCTGCGAGAGATCCCACACCACGTAGGGGGAGTAGGTTCCCTCGGGGTCGATGGCGGGCGCCAGGATCGTCGTGGTGCCGGGGTCGACGTGGATCACGAGCGGGTTCAGCGGCCCTGGCGTGCCATCGGAGAACTGCAGGAGCTTCGCGCCCTCGATGTCGGCGTACTGGAGCACGTTCGGCTGGTCGGGCGAGAGCGGGCCGAGCACGATGCGGTCGCCGACGTCCTCGAGGATCTCGACGGGGTGGCCGACCAGCTCGTCCGGGTCGATGACCTCGGCGAAGCACTGCGCGATCTCGTCCTCGTTGGCGTCGGCGCTCGCCTGAACGTAATCGGCGACGACGGATCGAGTGTCTGCGCCGGTCTCGTACGTGAAGATGCTGCCGCCGCCCGCCGAGCTGGCGGGCGGCGTGGAGTCGTCGGGGTAGACCTGGTTCAGGGCATCGATGAGCGGGGGGTCGTCGATGCCGACTGCCCGCGCATAGCGCAGCCAGCTGCCTCGTTCGAACGAGATGAACGGGGCGGCTCGGTCGACGACCTTGAGGTCGCCGACCTGCGAGGGCTGGGTCGCGCCGCGGCTGGTGATCTGCGCTCGCCCGACGTTGTCGATGGAGGCGTAGGCGCCGATGAGCACGCGCGTGGGATCCCCGTCGACGGTGGGCAGCACGTAGGAGCCGGCGCCCGCGATGACGTGCGCGAACTGGTACGTCGCAGCCTGGGTGAGCCGCAACCGATCGCCGACGGCGATGCTGCCCTCGAACTCCGAGTTGCCGAGCGTGGCGTTGCCCTGCGCGTACACGGTGTAGCCGCCCGCGAGCGTGAGCGGGTTGACCGCAGACAGGCCGGGGGCGAGGAGGACGGGCCCGGCGGCGCGAACCATGGTCGGCGTGGCCGCCCTCACGGAGGCCGACGCCGGGAGCCCCGTCACGGCGACCCCGGCCGCCAGCACGCCGATTCCCATCACCGCGACGAGAGCGGACCACCGATTTCTGGCCATGCGGCCCCCCATCCCCCCGGATCGCGCGTTCGGAACCGCTCGCGTCGACTCGTGCCGACGACGGGCTCAGCGCGCCTCAGGTCATGAAATCACATCTTCGACCGCGCGCGAAGGATTGCCGGACACCCCGCCTCGAGTGGACTCAGTCGTTGCCGAGCGCCGCGAGCACGCGCGGTGCCGCACCGCCGAGATTCCACTGCTCGGCGAAGCGGTCGAACGCGGCGCGATGCTCGTCGTCGAGCGGACGGATCGCCGCGTCGAATTCGCCGAGCTGCAGGTCGCGCACGACCTCGACGACCTTGGGGGCGACGTCGAGGTACGCCGCGGCATCGGTGATGCGGGCCCGCATGGTCGCCGAGAGCGCGACCGACGGGTCGGCAGCCGCCGCGCGGATGCCGTCGAGGTCGACGAAGTCGCGCAGCAGGCTCGCCGCGGTCTTCTCGCCGATGCCCTTGACACCGGGCAGCCCGTCGGAGGCGTCGCCGCGAAGGGCCGCGAAGTCGGCGTACTGCTCGGGCAGCACCGCGTACTTGGCGACGACGGACGCATCGGTGAGCACCTCGAGCTTGCTCATGCCGCGCGCCGTGTAGATGACGCGCACGTCTCTGGCGTCGTCGACGAGCTGGAACAGGTCGCGGTCGCCCGTGACCACGTCGACCGGTACGTTCGCCTGGGTCGCGAGGCTGCCGATGACGTCGTCGGCCTCGTGCTCGGCCGCGCCCACGATCGGGATGCCGAGGATGCCGAGCACCTCGCGGATGAGCGGGATCTGCACGACGAGCGGGTCGGGCGTCTCCTCGATGTCGGCCGCGGTCTCGACGACCTCGACCACGCGGTGCGCCTTGTAGCTGGGGATGAGCTCGACTCTCCACGCGGGCCGCCAGTCGTCGTCCCAGCAGGCGACGAGCTGCGTCGGCTCGTAGTCGGTGACGAGCCGCGAGATGATGTCGAGCAGCCCGCGCACGGCGTTCACCGACGTGCCGTCGGCCGCCTTGAGGGAGTCGGGCACGCCGTAGAACGCGCGGAAGTAGAGCGAGGCGGTGTCGAGGAGCATCAGGCGTTCGGTCACACGCCGATCCTGCCACGACCCTCCGTCGACGACCACGGCGGAACGGCGATCGGGAACAGCGGATGCCGCCGACGGATGCCTCGCCACGCCGTTCGTCGCTCAGCGGCCGGCGAGCACCTCGACGCCCATCATGCGCAGGCACTCGTAGCCGAAGTTCGCGAAGCAGTACAGGCCGAGCGCCGCACCGAGCATGGTCTCGCGGAACGAGCCCGTGTCGCCGAGCAGCGGCAACGAGACGTGCCCGCTCGCGAGCCACATGCGATTGACCACCGGCGTCTCGCGCCAGCGCTCGGGCGGGCGCAGCACCTGCGGCCAGAGCACGCCGGGCACCCCGCCGGTCGTGAGGAAGTCGCCGAGCAGGTGCACCACGAAGCCGATCGTGACCGCGAGCGGGAACCAGGCCACCTGCTCGGGCGCGAAGACCACGATGCCCGCACCCACCGCGGCGCCCGCCACCCAGGCCGCCGCCCAGGTGCGCACGAAGTCGCGGGCCTTGAGCCCGAAGCAGGTGAGCACGGCCGTGCCGATGCCGGCGCCGATCGCGATGGTGCCGAACCCCTCATACGGAACGGTGACGAGGGTGAGCGCCCACGCGAGCACCATGACGACGACCACGGCGATCGCCGAGTGGGCGCCCTGCCGGTGCCCGCCGGAGAGCGTGCCGATCGTGCGGGCCGTGAGGCGGCCGAGCACGGGCACCGAATGGGCGATGGTCGCGCTGTGGTGGTCGGCGTCGGGCAGCAGCGCCGCGCCCGCGGCCACGGCGGTGCCGGCGAGCACGCCGACGGGGTCGAGCGGGTATGCGCCGAGGCCGAGCACGGGCATCGTGCTGGTGACGGCGATCCATGCCGCAGCACCGCTCGTGGCGTGCGTGATGCCCATCATGCTCGTGCTGCTTCCGGTCGGCGCGGTGCTCGGCCGATCGGCCGCCGACCAGTCTGCCGGGTGCCCACGACATCGGGCGAACCGGGCCCGGGCGGCCCGCCGTGGCATCCGCTCGCTGCAGGTCAGTCGTCGAAGCCGCGCGCCGTGAGCGCCTCGCCGAGGTGCTCGGCCATGCGGAGGGCCCGCACGATCACCGGAACGGCGAGCGCCAGCAACGAGCCCTCGGCGCCTCGCGCCTTGCGCGCCTCCATGACCTCGCGCACGAGCTCGGCCAGCAGCGGCACGCAACGGATGGTGAGCGCGAGCGCGAGTCCGACGCGGTCGGCGTCCACCCAACGGCCGAACGGGCGGAGCAGGCCCTGCATGGCGTCGAGCGTCGCGCTCACGGGCGTCGTGAGCGTGTAGAGCGCCGCGAGCGCCACCGCGATGAGCAGCCGCACCGCCATGATCGCGGCCGCCTCCCACCCGCCGAAGACGACCTGCACCGGCACCGCGAAGGCGAGCACCCACAGGATCGGCACGATCTGCCGCAGGGCGACCCGCGCCGGCACCCGTGCCAGCACGAAGAGCAGGAGCACCACGACGGATGCCGCGGCGAGCCATGCGAGCGACCCGACGAGGGCGACCACCGTGACGAACAGCGCGAGGAGCCCGAGCTTCACGAGCGCGGGCGCGCGGTGCACGATCGACGTGCCGGGGTGGAAGACGCCGATCATCGTCGTGAACCCGTGGACGGGACCCGCGCGGGAGCGCCGCGGCTGCACTGGCCGCTCATGCGATCAGCACCCGGTACGCGTCGAGTGCGACCGACGGGACGTCGTCGGCGACGACGCGCCCGTGCTCCATGACGATCACGCGGTCGAACGACTCGAGCAGCTCGAGCTGGTGGCTGACCACGACGAGCTGCTGGTCGAGGCCCTCGAAGTGGCGGGCGATGAGCCGCGCGTTGCGGGCGTCGAGCAGGGTCGTCGGCTCGTCGGCGACGAGGATCTCGGGCTCCGCGACGAGCACCGAGGCGAGGGCGAGCAACTGCTTCTGCCCGCCCGAGAGGCGGTGCGCCGGGCGGTCGGCCAGGTCGGTGAGGCCGAGCCGGTCGAGGGTCGCGTCGACGCGCGCCGCGGCATCCGCCTTCTCGAGCCGATGGCGACGCAGGGTGAAGGCGACGTCCTCGCGCACCGTGGGCATCACGATCTGGTTGTCGGCGTTGGTGAAGACGAACCCGACCCGTCGGCGCACCTCTCGCGCACGTCGGGAGACGTCGAGGCCGTCGACGACCACTCGACCGACGGTGGGGGAGACGAGGCCGTTGATCATGCGCGCGAGCGTCGACTTGCCCGAGCCGTTGGCCCCGACGATGCCGACGCGTCGCTCGGTCAGCACGAGCGACATGTCGTCGACGACGCGCTCGGCCCCGAAGTCGTGGCTGACGCCCTCGAACACGATCTCGCTCATGCCAGCCTCTCCACGATCATCGCCACGCCCTGTCCGCCGCCGATCGAGCACGCGGCGAGGCCGGGCCTCGGGTCGTCGCCGGCCGCCATGCGCGCCGCCAGTCGCACGAGGAGCACGGCTCCGGATGCCCCCCACGGGTGCCCGAGGGCGATGGCGCCGCCGTCGCCGCTGATGAGCGCCTCGTCGAGGCCGAGCTCATCGCTCACGGCGAGCACCTGCGCGGCGAAGGCCTCGGTGATCTCGACGAACCCGAGGTCGCGGGCGTCGAGGCCGGCGCGGGCGAGGGCGGCTCGTGCGGCGGGCGCGGCGCCGAGGCCGGGCAGGGCGGGGTCGCCGGCGCCCACGGCCGAGGCGCGGATGCGGAGGGCAGGCAGTCCGAGGTCGCGCGCGATCCGCTCGGTCGTCACGGCCATCGCGGCCGCGCCGTCGGAGAACCCGCAGGAGTTGCCGGCGGTCACCGTCGCGTCGGCATCAGACGAGAAGGCGGGAGAGAAGCGGGCGAGACGAACAGCGTCGAGACCCGCGCGGGGTCGGTCGTCGCGCTCGACGCCGTCGACGGCGACGATCTCGGCCTCGAAGGCGCCGGCGTCACGAGCGGATGCCGCGAGCGCGTGCGAGCGCGCGGCCCAGGCGTCCTGCCTGGCGCGCGTGATGCCGCGCGCGGCGGCGAGGCGATCGGCGGCCGGGCCCATGTCGGGATCGGGGAACCCCGCGGGAGCGAAGGGGGCTCGCGCATAGCGCTCGCCGGAGTCGGGCCAGGCGCGGTGCGGCGCCGTCGACGCCGACTCGGCGCCGCCCGCGAGCACGAGTCGTGCGTCGCCGGCCTTGACGCGGGATGCGGCCTGCAGCACGGCGTCGAGCCCGGATCCGCACTGGCGGTCGACCGTGACGCCCGGCACGTCGACCCCGAGCCCGGCGCGCAGCGCGGCGACGCGGGCGACGTCGCCGCCAGGGCCCATGCAGTTGCCGAGAACGACGTCGTCGACGGCGACCCCGGCCGGCGCGACGAGCCTCGCCACCTCGGCGAGCACGGGCGCCGCGAGCGCGTCGACCGTGTGCTCCGCGAACCCTCGGCCCGCCGTGCCGATGGGGGTGCGGCGTGCGGCGACGATCACGGGGAAGCGGCCGGATGCCTCGGAGGTCATGCGTCGGTCCGATCCGGCACGAGCGGGTACGCGGATCCGAGCGACCCGTCGGACATCGCCGTGCGCAGGGCGCCCCTGGCCACCTTGCCCGCGGAGGTGAGCGGCACGGGCGCCGCGAACCAGCGTCGGGGCAGCTCTTCGGACGGGAGCGTGCGACGGGCCGCGGATGCGACCTCGTCGAGCGACGCTCCGTCGGCGAGCTCCACGACGGCCACGATGCGCTCGCCGAGGAGCGCATGCGGTTCACCGAGCACGGCCGCAGCGCGCACCCCGGCCAGGCCGGTCAGCCCGGCCTCGACGGACTCGGCGATCACGGTCGACCCGGCGGTCGTGATGGCCGCGTCGCCGCGACCCAGCACGGTCCATCCGCCGTCGGCCGCGCGCTCCGCGAGGTCGCCGACGGTGGCGAACCCCGAGACATCCCGCCGCAGCATGCCCCGGCCGAGCACGCCGAGCGCCAGGTACGGCGAGCGTGCCCAGAGCACCTCGCCCGCGTCATCCGCCCGCAGTTCGACCTCGACGCCGGGGAACCCGTGCAGCGACCCGCCATGACCGGCGAGCACGAACGAGAGCTCGGCCGCGCCGTAGTACTCGGTGAGACGGATGCCGCGTGCCGCCGCCCGGTCGCGCAGCAGCGGGCTGAGCGCGGCCCCCGCCACGACCGCCGACGGCGGGCAGGTGCCGGCGTCGAGCACCCGCGCGAGCCGGGTCGGCGTCGCGTGCACGGAGCCAGCGCCCTCGAGCGCGTCGGTCGCCGTCGCGCCGAGCCAGAGCGCGTGCAGCGCGCCGTAGAGGTGCATCGACACGTGCAGCGGCCCGGTCACGGCGATGCGGTCGCCCGAGCCGAGGCCGGCCACGGCGGCGAGCGGTTCGGCCGAGGCGAGCCACGAGTCGTTCGTGCGAGCCACTACACGCGGTGAGGCGCCGGAGGATCCCGAGGTCAGCAGGGCCAGCTCGGTGCCGGCCGGAAGCTGGCGCGCCACCTGGTCGGCCTCGCGCTGCGACCCGCCGACGAGCACCGGCCTGCCGCGATCGAGCGCCGCGAGCACGCGCGTGACGAGCGAGATCGGATCCGTGCCGACCGGGCACCCGAGCGGGCCGGTGCCGGCCGGCAGTGCGGCCGAGCGGACGGCGCGCGCCAGCTCGCCGAAGCGCACGGCTTCGCCGCCGAAGTCGAGGGCGACGTCGGCGGCGGACCCGTTCAGCCAGCTGCTCATGCCGAGGCGGTGACCCGCTCCTCGCGCTTCCACGGCCACGGGCGCGGCGCGATCAGGCCGGGCCACGCGCGGTGCACGCCCTTGGCGACGAGCACCGTGATGACGACCTTGATGAGGTCGCCGGGAAGGAAGACGAGCGAGGCCGTCGCCGCCGCGACGATCGGCGTGCCCGTGATCGCGGCGAACATCGGGATGCCCACGAGGTAGACGGCGACGATGCCGCCGAGCGCGGTCCAGAGCAGCGCGGGCAGGATGCGGTACCGCGGCAGCAGGCGGGCGGTCGCCCAGCCGATGACGAGCACGCCGAGCAGCCAGCCGAGCAGGTACCCGACCGACGGGCCGACGAACACGCCGAGCCCGCCGCGGCCGCCGGAGAGCAGCGGCAGCCCGGCCGCGACGAGGGCGATCAGCAGCAGCACCGACAGGAAGCCCTTGCGCGCACCGAGGATGGCGCCCGCGAGCATGACGCCGAGCGTCTGGAACGTGATCGGCACGGCTCCACCGCCGATGACGAGTGCGCCCGGCAGGCCGAGCGCGGCGATGAGCGCCGCGAACACGGCGATCTGGGCGAGGTCCGTCGCGGTGCCGCGACGCCTCGGACGCCGCTCGCGATCGTCGTCGGCAGCGGAAGCATGCGTGGTGGGCTCAGCGGCGGTCATCGGGGCCTCCCGAGTCGTGACGGATCCGAGCCGATCGGCCCGTGCGAGCCGGATGGCCCGCTCATCACGCTAGGCAAGGCGGGACTGCGCGCGCTCCCATCGCCGTACAAGAATCCACGTCGGATTTTGGAGCGGTGCCGTCGGACCGTGCGTGGGCCCCGCCTCAGGCCGCGCGCGCCTCGAACTCGTGCTCGGCGTAGATCGGCGTCTCGTGGATCGTCTCGACCGCGGCATCCGTCGACTCGTCGACCGGCTCGGCCCACACCACGAGGGGAGCGGGCTCCCAGCTGAGTGCGAGCGGCTCGGCCTCGGCGGGCACCACGACGGCGACGGCATCGCGCTCGTCGAGCACCGCACGCGTCAGCTCCGCCGAGATCTGGTGGGTGATGACCGCATCGAAGATGCGGTCGGTGTCGCCCTCGGCGCGGCGCACGAGCGACCACGCGCCGTTCGGGCCGATGAACTCCGAGAGCTTCGCATTCAGCAACTCGAAGAGGTGCTCGCCGCGCAGGTCTGCCGCGGTGGGGCGCGGCGGCTTGGCGGCGGCGTGTGCGGAGGCCTGTGCGGCAAGCCTCGCTCTGCGCCAACGGCGGAACATCGGTGGCCCCTCTCGTGGGAACGGTGGCCGCACGGTTCGGGCCGTGCGGAACTGCATCCAGTCTCAGCCCGAAAGGGGGTCGGATGCCGCAGAACACGCCGCAAGCGGCGGGTCGGACTGAGACTACTCGGTCAGTTCACCGTCTCGTGCCTCCTCGGCGACGGTGCCGATCGCGATCGCGAGGCTCGCGGCCCAGGAGACCCACATGAGCAGCAGGCGCCAGTCGCGGGGACCGGAGGCCGTGGCGCGCACGACGCCGACTCCGCTGATGATGGCACCGAGGACTGCTCCGCTGAAGAGGTACTTGCGCATGCTGCAACGCTACCGGCCGCCGCGACCCGTTGGCGAGGGGTTGACCGGCCGGTCGATCCGCACCGCCGCTGTTAGCCTGAGGTGGACCGCGAGGAGGGACTCCAGTCGCATGAACGCCGTTCACCCGGATTCCGAAGACCTGTACGTCGACCACGCCTACGACATGATCGTGGTGTCGAACCGACTCCCCGTGGACTACGAGGAGCAGCCGGACGGCAGCATCGGGTGGAAGAGCTCGCCCGGCGGTCTCGTCACCGCGCTCGAACCCGTGATGCGGGCCGCCGACGGCGCCTGGATCGGCTGGGCAGGCGTCGCCGACCGCGAGTTCGACCCGTTCGAGCACGACGGCATCTCGATCATCCCCGTGCCGCTCAGCGAGTCGGAGCTCGAGGAGTACTACGAGGGGTTCTCCAACGACACCCTCTGGCCGCTCTACCACGACGTCATCGCGCCGCCGTCGTTCCACCGCGAGTGGTGGGAGGCCTACGTTCGCGTCAACCGGCGCTTCGCCGAGGCCGCCGCCCGCGCGGCATCCGACGGCGCCGTCGTCTGGGTGCAGGACTACCAGCTGCAGCTCGTGCCCCGCATGCTGCGGGAGTCGCGGCCCGACCTCGTGATCGGCTTCTTCAACCACATCCCGTTCCCCGCGTACGGCATCTACTCTCAGCTGCCGTGGCGACGGCAGGTCATCGACGGGCTGCTCGGCGCCGACGTCATCGGCTTCCAGCGCGTGGCCGACGCCGGCAACTTCTCGCGCGCCGTGCGGCGCCTCTACGGCTATCGCACGCATGGCACCGTCATCGACGTGCCGATCACCGACACCACCACGCCCGACGCCGACGTGCGTCGCGTCGTCGCGAGGGCGTTCCCGATCTCGATCGACGCCGCCGGCTTCGAGGAGATGGCCAGGCGGCCGGAGGTGCAGGCCCGAGCGGCCGAGATCCGCGAGAGCCTCGGCAACCCCGAGACGATCATCCTCGGCGTCGACCGGCTCGACTACACCAAGGGCATCCGGCATCGCATGAAGGCCTTCGGCGAGCTGCTCCGCGACGGCCGGCTGAACGTCGAGGACGTCACGCTCGTGCAGGTCGCGAGCCCGTCGCGCGAGCGCGTCGAGACCTATCGCCAGCTGCGCGACGAGATCGAGCTGACGGTCGGGCGCCTGAACGGCGACTACGCGACCCTCGGCCACCAGGCCATCGCCTACCTGCACCACGGTTACCCCCGCGACGAGATGGTCGCCCTCTACCTCGCGGCCGACGTGATGCTCGTCACCGCGCTCCGCGACGGCATGAACCTCGTCGCCAAGGAGTACGTCGCGTGCCGGTTCGACGGCGACGGCGTGCTCGTGCTGAGCGAGTTCGCCGGGGCATCCGACGAACTGCGCCAGGCCGTGCTCGTGAACCCGCACGACATCGAGGGCCTGAAGGACGCGATCGTCGAGGCGGTGCGGATGCCGCGGCGCGAGCGCACCCGTCGCATGCGCGCCCTGCGGCGTCGCGTGATCGAGAACGACGTGGCGAAGTGGTCGGCCAGCTTCCTCGAGACGCTGACGGGCGCTGGCATCATCAAGCCCGGCATCACCGAGCCGCTCGAGCGTGCGATCGAGGAGCTGGCATCGACCGAGCGGCTGCTGGTCGCCCTCGACTTCGACGGCACCCTCGCGCCGCTCGTCGACCGGCCGGACGACGCGAGGGCGACCGAGCGCGCGAGGGCCGCGATGGCGCGCCTCGTCGCCTCGCCCGACACGCGCGTCGCCCTCGTCTCGGGCCGAGCGCTCGAGAGCCTCGGACATGTCGCCGAACCCGGTGACGGCGTGCTGCTGAGCGGGTCCCACGGTGTCGAGCTGAAGCTCGACACCGGGGCGATCACGCTCGACCTGCGCGATGCCGAGCTGCTGAAGCTCGAGCAGCTGGGCCGCATCATCGACGAGGTGGCCGCCGGAGTCGACGGGGCGCGCGTCGAGCGCAAGCCCGCCGGACTCGCGCTGCACACACGAGGACTCACGTCGAGCGCGGCCACCGCCGCGCAGCTCGCCGCACGCGAGCGCGTGGCCGCCGAGCTCGCCGGCGTGACGGTGCGCACGGGCAAGTCGGTCATCGAGTTCGCGGTGCGGTCGACCGACAAGGGCGAGTCCTTCGTCAGGCTCCGCCAGCACGCACGGGCGACCGCCGCCCTCTACGTGGGCGACGACGTGACCGACGAAGACGCGTTCGCCTCGCTCGACGACGGCGACATCGGGGTCAAGGTGGGCCAGGGCAAGTCCATCGCGCCCTACCGGGTGCGCAACCCCGACGACGTCGCCGAGCTGCTCGAGCGCCTCGCGACGGCGCGTGAAGCGGCGGCCGAGGGGGCCTCCCGCTGGCAATAGACTCGACAGCATGTCGGAGTTCGATCCCAAACCGCGTAGTCGCACCGTAACCGATGGCATCGAGGCCATGACCAGCCGGGGCATGCTCCGCGCCGTCGGCATGGGGGATGCCGACTGGGACAAGCCCCAGATCGGCATCGCGAGCTCGTGGAACGAGATCACGCCGTGCAACCTCTCGCTCGCCCGCCTCGCGCAGGCCGCGAAGGAGGGTGTCCACGGCGGCGGCGGCTACCCGCTGCAGTTCGGCACGGTGTCCGTCTCCGACGGCATCTCGATGGGCCACGAGGGCATGCACTTCTCGCTCGTCTCGCGCGAGGTCATCGCCGACTCGGTCGAGGTCGTCATGCAGGCCGAGCGCCTCGACGGCTCGGTGCTGCTCGCCGGCTGCGACAAGTCGATCCCCGGCATGCTCATGGCCGCGGCCCGCCTCGACCTCTCGTCGGTCTTCCTCTACGCCGGCTCGATCGCCCCCGGATGGGTGCGCCTGTCCGACGGCACCGAGAAGGACATCACGATCATCGACTCGTTCGAGGCGGTCGGCGCGGTCAAGGCCGGCACCATGAGCGCCGAAGACGCGCACCGCATCGAGTGCGCGTTCGCGCCCGGCGAGGGCGCCTGCGGCGGCATGTACACCGCGAACACCATGGCCTCGGTCGCCGAGGCGCTCGGCCTCTCGCTGCCGGGCTCGGCCTCGCCGGCGTCCGCCGACCGTCGCCGCGACTACTACGCGCACCGCTCGGGCGAGGCCGTCGTCAACCTGCTCAAGCACGGCATCACCGCCCGCCAGATCCTCACGAAGAAGGCGTTCGAGAACGCGATCGCGGTCGGCATGGCGCTCGGCGGCTCGACGAACATCGTGCTGCACCTGCTCGCGATCGCCCGCGAGGCCGAGGTCGACCTCACGCTCGACGACTTCAACCGCATCGGCGCGAAGGTGCCGCACATCGGCGACCTGAAGCCCTTCGGCAAGTACGTCATGAACGACGTCGACCGCCGCGGCGGCGTGCCCGTGCTCATGAAGGCGCTGCTCGACGCGGGCCTCCTGCACGGCGACGTCATGACCGTCACCGGCAAGACCATGGCCGAGAACCTCGAGGAGCTGAACCTCCCGCCGCTCGACGGCGAGGTGCTGCGCACGCTCGACAACCCGATCCACGAGACCGGCGGCCTGACCATCCTGCACGGCTCGCTCGCGCCCGAGGGCGCGGTCGTGAAGACCGCCGGCTTCGACGCGGCGACCTTCGAGGGTCCGGCCCGCGTGTTCGAGCGCGAGCGCTCGGCCATGGATGCCCTCACCGCCGGCGAGATCAAGGCGGGCGACGTCGTCGTCATCCGCTACGAGGGCCCGAAGGGCGGCCCCGGCATGCGCGAGATGCTCGCCATCACGGCGGCCATCAAGGGCGCCGGGCTCGGAAAAGATGTACTACTCTTGACGGACGGTCGATTCTCAGGCGGCACAACCGGACTGTGCATCGGCCATCTGGCACCCGAAGCGGTGGACGCAGGTCCAATCGCCTTCGTGCGCGATGGTGATCTGATACGGGTCGATATCGCAGCTCGTTCCATCGATCTACTTGTCGATGATGCCGAGCTGGCTGCCCGCCGTGAAGGCTGGGCTCCGCTTCCCCCGCGCTACACCCGAGGCGTCCTCGCGAAGTACTCCAAGCTCGTGCGCTCGGCTGCCGAAGGCGCCACGACGGGCTGAGCACTGCGCACCCCGTTCACATCGCTCATCAGAACAGGAACCGAATGACCACGGAATCCAGTCCCGTGCCGTCGCCCGCTCTCGTGCCCCCGCACGCCCCGGTGGAGATCACCGGGGCCGAGGGCGTCGTCCGCTCGCTCGAGATGCTCGGCATCACCGACGTGTTCGGACTTCCCGGCGGCGCCATCCTCCCCGTCTACGACCCGCTGCTCGACAGCAAGAAGCTGCGCCACATCCTCGTCCGCCACGAGCAGGGCGCGGGTCACGCGGCCCAGGGCTACGCCTCGTCGACCGGCAAGCTCGGCGTCGCGATCGCGACCTCGGGCCCCGGCGCGACGAACCTCGTCACCGCCATCGCCGACGCGCACATGGACTCGGTGCCGCTGCTCGCGATCACCGGCCAGGTGTTCTCGAACCTCATGGGCACCGACGCGTTCCAGGAGGCCGACATCGTCGGCATCACGATGCCGATCACGAAGCACTCCTTCCTCGTGAAGAAGGCCGAGGAGATCCCGGCGACGATCGCGGCCGCGGCCCACATCGCGTCCACCGGTCGCCCTGGCCCCGTGCTCGTCGACATCACGAAAGACGCGCAGCAGGCGAAGTTCACCTTCTCCTGGCCGCCGAAGATCGACCTGCCCGGCTACCGCCCGATCACGAAGGCGCACGGCAAGCAGGTCACGGCGGCGGCCCAGCTGCTCGCCGAGGCCAAGCGGCCGGTGCTCTACGTCGGCGGCGGCGTCATCCGCTCGCGTGCGTCCGACGAGCTCCTCGAGCTCGCCGAGCTCACCGGGGCACCCGTCGTGACCACGCTCATGGCGCGCGGCGCATTCCCCGACTCGCACCAGCAGCACCTCGGCATGCCCGGCATGCACGGCACGGTCCCGGCCGTGATCGCGCTCCAGGAGGCCGACCTCCTCGTCGCGCTCGGCGCCCGCTTCGACGACCGCGTCACGGGTAAGGCGGCGCTCTTCGCGCCGAACGCCAAGGTCGTGCACGTCGACATCGACCCCGCCGAGATCTCGAAGATCCGCGTCGCCGACGTGCCGATCGTGGGCGACCTGAAAGACGTCCTCGTCGACCTCCGAGTCGCCTACGCCGACCAGGTCGCCGGCGGCGCACCCGACATCAGCGAGTGGTGGGCCACGCTCGACGGCCTCCGCGCCGAGTTCCCGCTCGGGTTCTCGCCGACCACCGACGGGCTGCTGGCACCTCAGCAGGTGATCCAGCGCATCGGCGAGCTCACCGGCCCAGAGGGCATCTACGCCGCGGGCGTCGGCCAGCACCAGATGTGGGCGGCGCAGTTCATCAAGTACGAGCGTCCGAACTCGTGGCTCAACTCCGGCGGCGCCGGAACCATGGGCTACGCGGTTCCCGCCGCGATGGGCGCCAAGGTCGCCGAGCCCGACCGCGTCGTGTGGGCGATCGACGGCGACGGCTGCTTCCAGATGACGAATCAAGAGCTCGCCACCTGCACGCTGAACGACATCCCGATCAAGGTCGCGATCATCAACAACTCGTCGCTCGGCATGGTGCGGCAGTGGCAGACCCTCTTCTACGACGGCCGCTACTCCAACACCGACCTGAACACGGGCCACGACAGCGTGCGGGTGCCCGACTTCGTCAAGCTCGCCGAGGCCTACGGCGCGCTCGGCATCCGGGTCACGAAGGAAGACGAGATCGACGCGGCCATCAAGCTCGCGCTCGAGACGAACGACCGCCCGGTCGTGATCGACTTCGTCGTCTCGGCCGACGCCATGGTGTGGCCGATGGTGCCGCAGGGCGTCTCGAACAGCTACGTCCAGTACGCCCGCGATCACTCGCCGGCCTTCAGCGAGGAGGACTGACCATGTCGAGCCACGTTCTGTCGCTCCTCGTCGAGGACAAGCCCGGTCTGCTCACGCGCGTCGCCGGGCTGTTCGCCCGCCGCGGCTTCAACATCGAGTCGCTCGCCGTGGGCCACTCCGAGATCGAGGGACTCTCGCGCATCACGGTCGTCGTCGACGTCGACGAGCTCCCGCTCGAGCAGGTGACGAAGCAGCTGAACAAGCTCATCAACGTCATCAAGATCGTCGAGCTCGACCCCAACCAGTCGGTGCAGCGCGAGCACCTGCTCATCAAGGTGCGCGTCGACAACTCGACCCGTTCGCAGGTGCTCGAGGCCGTCAACCTCTTCCGAGCCCGCGTCGTCGACGTCTCGACCGATGCGCTCGTGATCGAGGTCACCGGCGACTCCGGCAAGACCACCGCGTTCCTGCGGGTGCTCGAGCCCTACGGCATCCGCGAGATCGCCCAGTCCGGCCTGCTCGCCATCGGGCGCGGCGGCAAATCGATCACCGAACGCGTCTTCAAGAACTGACCTGCGGATGCCGCGGCGCGCTGCCGCGACCTCCGTCATCGAACCGCACACAAGGAGAAAGACAGCATCATGGCTGAGATCTACTACGACAAGGACGCCGACCTCTCGCTCATCCAGGGCAAGAAGGTCGCCGTCATCGGCTACGGCTCGCAGGGCCACGCGCACGCGCAGAACCTCCGTGACTCCGGTGTCGAGGTCGTCATCGGCCTCAAGGAGGGCTCGAAGTCGACCCCGAAGGCCGAAGAGGCCGGCTTCCGCGTGCTGAGCGTCGCCGACGCGTCCGCCTGGGCCGACGTCATCGTGATCCTCGCGCCCGACCAGTTCCAGCGCCACATCTACGCCGAGTCCGTCAAGGACAACCTCGCCGAGGGCGACACCCTCGTGTTCGGCCACGGCTTCAACATCCGCTTCGGCTACATCGAGGCGCCCGAGGGCATCGACGTCGTGCTCGTCGCGCCGAAGGCCCCGGGCCACACCGTGCGTCGCGAGTTCGTCGCCGGCCGCGGCATCCCCGACATCATCGCCGTCGAGCAGGACGCCTCCGGCACCGCGTGGGAGCTCACGAAGTCCTACGCCAAGGCCATCGGCGGCACCCGCGCCGGCGTCATCAAGACGACGTTCACCGAAGAGACCGAGACCGACCTGTTCGGCGAGCAGTCCGTGCTCTGCGGCGGCGTCTCGCAGCTCGTGCAGTACGGCTTCGAGACCCTCACCGAGGCCGGCTACCAGCCGCAGATCGCCTACTTCGAGGTGCTCCACGAGCTGAAGCTCATCGTCGACCTCATGTGGGAGGGCGGCATCGCCAAGCAGCGCTGGTCGGTCTCCGACACGGCCGAGTACGGCGACTACGTGTCGGGCCCGCGTGTCATCGACCCGAGCGTCAAGGAGAATATGAAGGCCGTGCTCGACGACATCCAGTCGGGTGCCTTCGCCAAGCGCTTCATCGCCGACCAGGATGCCGGAGCCCCCGAGTTCCTCGCGCTGCGCGCCAAGGGCGAGCAGCACCCCATCGAGGTCACCGGCCGTGAGCTGCGCGCCCTCTTCGCATGGAACTCGTCGGACGACGACGACTACGTGGACGGCGAGGTCGCTCGCTGACGCGAGCGGACCTGCCGCCCTCTCCGTCAACGGTGCTTGCACCGCGCCGCGCAAGCGGCGGCGCTGACGGCGAGGTCGCTCGCTGACGCGAGCTCCACGGCATCACCCGCGACGGCGGGGTCGGCTTCGGCCGGCCCCGCCGTTCGGCGTCTCCCGGTGATGCACGACGCCCGCCCGCGGCATCCGCTCGACCGCTCGTGAAGTCGGCGGCCGGCACTCTGGACGCGGTCCCGGCCCGGTGGTAGACAGATGCCGCATATCCGCACCAAGGGGGTCGTCATGCGCGTTCGCAGGGATATCGCGGGGCTGACGGTGGGCGATCGAGCCACCGCGGAGACCGGCGAGTGGCATCCGATCCTCGATGCGTACGCGCGGGGTGTCGAGGCGATGAAGGCGCGCGACGCGGCCGGTCAGCCGACGCCCGATTCGTGGATGTGGGCGGCGAACACGCACGGCGTCGACCAGTTCACGCCACGGCGACCGGCGTGGGCGCAGTGCACGCACGCGTCATTGTTCTTCCTGCCGTGGCATCGCGCGTACCTGGCGTGGTTCGAGCAGAGCATCCGCGAGGCGGCGGGCGACGACGACTGGGCCCTGCCGTACTGGGATTACTCGGCGCCCGGCGCATCGCGGCGCCTGGCGGTCGAGTTCACGGTCGAGCAGCGCACCGTCGACGGCGAACTCGTCGACAACCCGCTGTTCTCCCCGGCACGGTCGGCGCAGCCGATCCCCACCGACAGCGCGGACATCGTGGAGGCGCTCGCCCAGCCGAACTACGTGCTCGAGCGCGAGCCGGGGTTCGGCGGCGCGCTACCCGACCAGTTCTTCGGCACGGTCGAGGACCGACCGCACAACTACGTGCACATGGCGATCGGCGGGGTCATGCGCTCGCCCGCGACGGCCGGGCGCGACCCGGTGTTCTGGCTGCACCACGCGAACATCGATCGCCTGTGGGAGGTGTGGCTCTCGCTCGAGGGCTCGGTGCGGTTGACGGATGCCCCTGGGACGCCGCCGGAGCTCCTGTCGGCCTGGGACTCGTCGACGTTCTGGTTCGGCGACGAGCAGCGGCCGACGACGTACGGAATGGCGGCGGTCGAGGATCTCGCGAGCGAGCAGATGGACTACGAGTACGAGTCGATCGTGCTCGCCGATCCGCTCGCCGACGGGGTGGCCGAACGACGTGCGGCGATCATCGCCGCCACTGGAGGTGGACTCGGATTGGACGACGCGCCGAAATGGCAGCCGGTGGCCGCGACCTTCGACCTCGCGTCGGGTGAGGAACGCGAGATCCCGTTCGAGGGCGGCGGCCTCTCGCTCGACGAGGCGGCGCCGACCCGGCTCATGCTCGAGCTCGCCGGAGCGACCGCGCACGAACCGCATGCGGCCTACGACGTCGAGATCCGGTCGGCACCCGATGCGGAGGCCCACCTCGTTCGGGGCTTCTCGACGTTCGGCCTCGCGGGCACGCCCGACGACGAGGTGCGCAATTACCTCGTCGACGCGTCGCCCGTGCTGCCCGAGCTGCTCGCCGAGGGCTGGACCGGCGGAGCGCTCACCGTCCGGCTGCTGCCGACGGACGAGGGCGCCGAAGACGGGGGCGCAGACGGCGAGGGCGGCGACGAGCGAGGCGCCGACGGGCGGGCCATCTCGGTCGCCCAGGTCACCGTGTACGTGCAGTCGCCATGAGCCTGCAGGCGAGCCGGTCGTCAGAGGTCCGCCGCACCGCAGCGGCGGCGGCCAGGCGACGCGGCCGCGGACGCCCGCGGGTGGGCGATGCCCTTCCCGTGCTCGCCGGTGCGGCGTGGGCGGTGCTGCTGCTCGGCGCACTGCCGATCCAGGGGTCGTTCGGACCGGGTATCGGCCTGCATGGGGGCGGAGCGCACGGGACCGGCGACCCGCTCGGCTCGACCGTGGGCGCGGTGACGGATGTCGCGGCATCCGTGGTCGTCACGCCCACGTGGATCGCGGGCTGGCTGCTCATGGTCGTCGCGATGATGTGGCCGCTGCTCGTGCCGCTCGCGAACCGCATCGCCTCGGGGTCGTACCCGCGCTGGCGCATCGGGCTGCCGATCGTCGCGGTCGCCGTCGCGACGCTGCTCTGGCTCGCGTTCGGGCTCGTCGCGGGCGTGTTCGCCCAGCTCGCGTCGATCCCGGCCGGCAGCCTCTGGTGGCAGCTCGCGGCGCTCGCCGTGGCGGGCCTCGCACGGTGGTCGGCCCGGCGCGCCCGGTTGCTGACGCGCTGCGCCGTGACGCCGCCGATCGCGCCGGGCGGCCGCCGCGGCATCCGCACCGCTGCTCGTGCCGGCGCCGTGGAGTGGCGTCGCTGCGCGATCCTCTGCGGACCGCTCATGCTGGCGATGGTGCCGGGCCACAGCATCGTCGTGCTCGCCGCCGCGAGCCTGTCGGTGTGGTGGGAGGCGCGGCATCCGCGTGCCTGGCGCGACCCGGTGCCGCTCGCGCTCATCGTCGTCGCCGGCATCGGCGCCGTCGGCTCGGCCCTGCTGGGCGGGTGACGGCGTGGTTCGCAGGGGGCCGGTCGCGACGGTGTCGCTGCTCATCCAGGACGACTCCGTCGACCTCGGCGCGATCGACGGCGCGAAGGTGCCGCTCCGCGAGAACCGCGAGCTCGCGATGCCCGACGACGCGAACGACCGCTTCCTCGACGGCCCGGCCTGTCGCAGGCTCGCGGTGGTCGACTTCGATCCCGAGACCGGGATGCCGCTGCCGCCGCCCGCGCGGTTCGAGCCGAATCGCGACGGCGGGCTCGACGGCACGTACCCGATCGACGACGCGCCCGACTCGCCCGCAGCGCTCGCCGTGAACGCGTTCGGCATCGCGTTCCGCACGATCCGCATGTTCGAGGGGCCCGATGCGCTCGGTCGCCGGGTCACGTGGGCGTTCGGCGGCGAGCAGCTGCTCGTCGTGCCGCGCGCCGGGGAGCGGGCGAACGCCGCCTACGACCGGAAGACCCGGAGCCTCGCCTTCTCGTCGTTCACCGGCACGAACGGCGAACGCGTGCACACGGCGCTCAGCCGCGACATCGTCGCCCACGAGTGCGGGCATGCGCTGCTCGACGCCGTGCAGCCGTCGCTCTCGGACCGGCCGACGCGCGAGTCGATCGCGATCCACGAAGCGGTCGCCGACGTGATCGCCGTGCTCATGGCCCTCGACAGCGACCGACTTCGCTCGAGCGTGCTCGCGCGGAGCGGCAACCGCATCGACGAGCACAACGCCTTCAGCTCCATCGCCGAGCAGTTCGGCGTCTCGAAGCCCGGTCCGGGCGGCATGGCGCGGCATGCGCTGCGCGAGCTCGCGAACGACGAGACGCTCGCAGCGCTCGCCGGAGCCGGTTCGCACGAGCTCAGCACCCTGCTCTCGGCGATCTACTACGACACGCTGCGCGAGATCTTCGAGGGCCGGTTCGCGCAGGAACGGCGCGTGCGCCATGACGGCGGCCGCCGGCAGACCCCGGCGCAGGCGGCGAACCGCGCGCTCGGCACCGCGCACCTGATCTTCCGCAGGTTCGTGCTGCGCGGCATCGACTACCTGCCGCCGGGCGACCTGGGGTTCGCGGACATCGGCAGGGCCGCCTTCGCCGCCGATCGCGCGATCGACGGGGCGACCGGTCGGCGGCCGAGCGCCGAGGTGCGCCGACGGCGCGACGCGTTCGCCACTCGGTTCGTCACGCGCGGCATCGTCGCGGCCGAGGCGCAGTTGCACGGGCGGCGACCATCGGCCCTCGACGTGCCGCCCGCGCAGCTGGAGGCGCTCCGCGACCTCGACTACGCCGCCTACGAGTACGTCGCGGCCCACCGCCGGGCGATCGGCATCCCGGCGGGCGTGCCGTTCACGGTGCTCCCGCGCATCGACGCGACGAAACGGGTCGGACCGGCCCAGGTGCCGCCCCAGCGCGAGCTGCTCGTGAAGGTGGCATGGGACCGACTGCCGGAGGCCCGCGGCGACGGCACCCGCGGTCGCCCGGTGCCGGTCGGGGCGACGGTGAGTCTGCGCTGGGAGGACGGACGGTGCCTCGCCCTCGTGCGGAGCCTCGCGGCCGAGCGCAGCGGTTCGGCTCCTGGTTCGGCTCGCGGCAGTGCGGTGCCGCAGCCGGCCGAGGTGCTGGTCGCGGCCCTCGGAGCGGATGCCGCGACGACCGACGTGCACGGCGCCCCGCCCGCCGGGGCGGCCGCGCCCGCCCGCTCGGTTCGCTCACCGTCCTCGGCCGGTGCCGGCGCCGCCCGCCCGCTCGCCCCGCCGCCGCCGGGGGTGGATCCGGGTGCGTTCTTCGACCTCGTGCGCGCCCGCGGGGCCCTCGGCCGCGCATGACCGGATGACCGCCCACCCGTCCGCTACGGTGTCATGGTGCCGAATCAGCTGCAGGTCGAGATCGCCGTCCAGGATGTCGCGGGGGTCCGCATCGCCCTCGAGCAGGGGGCCGCGCGCGTCGAGCTCTGCCAGGCGCTCGGGCTCGGCGGCCTCACGCCGTCGGCCGGGCTGATCGAGGCGGCTGTCGCGGCCGCCGCCGATGCATCGACGCCGGGGTTCGTGCACGTGCTCGTTCGGCCCCGCGGCGGGGGATTCGTCTACGACGCCGACGAACTCGACACCATCGCGCGCGACATCCGCCTGGCCGGCGGCCTCGGCGCCGACGGCGTGGTCGTCGGTGCATTGACCGAGACGGGAGCGCTCGACGAGCGAGCGATCGCCGCGTTCGTCGCCGCGGCCGACGGCATCGACGTGACCGTGCACCGAGCGGTCGATGCGAGTGCCGACCCCGTGGCCTCGGTGCTGGCGCTCCCCGGGCTCGGGGTGCGCCGCGTGCTCACCTCCGGCGGCGGCGTCGACTGCCGTGCCGGCCTTCCCGCGCTCGAGCGCATGGTCGCCGAGGTCGGCGGGCGTCTCGAGGTCATGTCCGGCGGCGGGGTTCGCGTGCCCGACATCGGCGACCTCGCCGCGGCAGGCGTCGACGCGGTGCACCTCTCGGCGAGGGGCCGAGACGAGCGCGGCGGTGCGAGCGGCCCCGGCGGCGGCGTCGACGGATTCGACGTGACCGATGTCGTGCTCGTGCGCGCCGCGGTGGCGGCCGCGCGAACGGTCCGCGCCGACTGAAGCACCGGCGCGTCGGTAGGCTTGACGGCATGACGCGCGAGACCGAGGACGACGCCCTGCGCTGGGAGGGCGACGACGATCCGACGCTCGCTCCCGGCTGGAAGACGGTCGGTCCGCCTGTCGCGGCGACCGCCGGCGGAGCCGGTTCCGCCGCGGCATCCGACGCCCCTGGCGAAACCGCTGCCACCGCGGCAACGGCTGCCACGGCCGCCGAGGTCGGCGCCGCCGACACCGCCGCCGACACCGACGTGGACGCCGACGAAGCCGATGACGACCGGGCCGCCCCGGCACCGCAGACCGGCTCGGTCGAGCTCGTGGTGCTCGGCATCCTCGCGGGCGTCTACCTGCTCTACACGATCGGTTGGCTCATCACCGCGCTGCGCACCTCGGCGCCGGGCGTGAGCATCGTGAGCGATGCGATGTACGCGCTGGGTCTCTGGCTCGCCGTGCTCGCGGCGCCGTGCTGGTTCGCGCTCGCGCTCCGCGCGGGCGGGCGCCGTGCCCGACTGGCCTGGCTGATCGTCGGTGTCGTCGTGCTCGCGCCGCTGCCGTTCGTCCTGGGGGTCACCGCATGAGCACCGTTCCCGTCGCCCCCGAACCCGGTGTGCCGGCGTCGAGGGATGCCGCCACCGGCGCCTCGGCCGACGACACCGCCGCGACGCGCGGCCGTTCGCTGCCCACCTGGCTCGACGTGAGCCTCGCCGTGCTGTTCGGACTCTTCTACGCCTACGACGTGTGGGAGGTCGTCGAGTCGATCGTGCAGCTGCTCGGCCTCGGCCTCTCGTTCAGCGGTGCGGGCTGGGCCGTGATGATCGCCGCCCTCGTGGCGCCGCTCGCCTGCTTCGCCGCGGCGTTCGCGCTCGGGCGGCGTCGTGGGGTGCTCGGGCGCATCGCGCTGTACTTCACCGGGCTCGCCGTCTCGGCGGTGCTGTTCCTCAGCCTCACCGTGCTGCTCGGGCAGATCGGCGGGGTCGTCGTCTGACCCGCGCCACGACCGTCGTGCGACACCGTGTCCGGCCGCGCGTCGTCATACGGACGAAACACGGGTCGCGCCTGAAGTAGGCTGAGCGGGTTGCGCCCCCGACGGCGTGTGGCGCATCCCACCCAACACAGTGCTGCGCCTTCGTGCGCGCAAGACCCGAAGGAACCATTCGTGTCAAAGCCGGTCGTGCTGATCGCCGAAGAACTCTCGCCCGCCACCGTCGACGCCCTCGGGCCCGACTTCGACGTCCGCAACGTCGACGGCACCGACCGGGCGGCGCTGCTGTCAGCGCTCTCCGACGCCAACGCGATCCTGGTGCGCTCCGCCACCAAGGTCGACGCCGAGGCCATCGCCGCGGCGCCGAAGCTGAAGGTCATCGCCCGTGCGGGCGTCGGCCTCGACAACGTCGACATCAAGTCCGCCACCACGGCGGGCGTCATGGTCGTGAACGCGCCGACGTCGAACATCATCTCGGCGGCCGAGCTCACGGTCGGCCACATCCTGAGCCTGGCGCGGCACATCCCGGCGGCGCACTCGGCGCTCGCGCAGGGGGAGTGGAAGCGGTCGCACTACACGGGCACCGAGCTCTACGAGAAGACCGTCGGCATCATCGGCCTCGGTCGCATCGGCGCGCTCATCACGGCCCGCCTGCAGGCGTTCGGCGTCGAGGTCATCGCCTACGACCCCTACATCACGGCCGCTCGCGCGCAGCAGCTCGGCGTGCAGACCGTCTCGCTCGACGAACTGCTCGAGCGCAGCGACTTCATCACGATCCACATGCCGAAGACGCCCGAGACGACCGGCATGATCTCGACCGAGCAGCTCGCGAAGATGAAGCCGTCGGCCTACATCGTCAACGTCGCCCGCGGCGGGCTCATCGACGAGGACGCGCTGCACGAGGCGCTCGTCGCCGGCACGATCGCCGGAGCCGGCCTCGACGTGTTCGTCACCGAGCCGCCGCGCGAGTCGCCGCTGCTCGCCCTGCCGAACGTCATCGTCACCCCGCACCTCGGCGCATCCACCGACGAGGCCCAGGAGAAGGCGGGCATCTCGGTCGCCAAGTCGGTGCGCCTCGCGCTCGCCGGCGAGCTCGTGCCCGACGCGGTCAACGTCGCGGGCGGTGTCATCGACCCGTACGTGCGCCCCGGCATCCCGCTCGTCGAGAAGCTCGGCCAGCTCTTCTCGGGCCTCGCGCAGGGCGCGCTCACGAGCCTCGACGTCGAGGTGCACGGCGAGCTCTCCGAGTACGACGTCAAGGTCCTGAAGCTCGCGGCACTCAAGGGCGTCTTCACGAACGTCGTGAGCGAGTCCGTCTCGTACGTGAACGCACCGCTGCTCGCCGAGCAGCGCGGCATCGACGTGCGCCTGATCGTCGACGCCGAGTCGGCCGAGTTCCGCAACGTCATCACGCTGAGCGGTGCGCTCGCCGACGGCCGCCAGATCTCGGTGTCCGGGACGCTGACCGGCACGAAGCAGGTCGAGAAGCTCGTCGGCATCAACGGCTACGAGCTCGAGGTGCCGATCGCCGACATCCACATCGTCATGGAGTACGCCGACCGCCCCGGCATCGTCGCGGTCTACGGCCGCGAGTTCGGCGAGGCCGGCATCAACATCGCCGGCATGCAGATCGCGCGCCGCGAGGCCGGCGGCAGCGCGCTCAGCGTGCTCACGGTCGACTCGCCCGTTCCCGCCGACGTGCTCGAGCGCGTGCGCGAGGCGATCGACGCGTCGGTGTTCGTCGAGATCGACATCACCGAGTAGGCACGAGCCCGAGCCACGCGGATGCCGCGTGCGACCCGATCGCGGTCGCACGCGGCATCCGTCGTCTCGAGGGGTTCGCCGGCGCGCGGCGCGTGGGGGAGGCCGGCCGCCGCGCGGCAGAGCGCGGGTGGGCGCGACCGGATCCGGACGGCGGCGCGAAGGCGGTTCAGCGCCCGGTGGCGGCGAGCCGCTCGAGCAGGGCGACGAGCGCGTCCATCTGCTCGGGGCTGAAGGAGCCGGCGGTCGAGGCGTCGTCGACCGCTTCGGCGCGCAGGGCGGAGTGGTAGTACAGGCCGTCGCCGATGAGCGTGATCGCGATGGCGAGCGCCGGATCGTCGACGTGGCGGCCGAGCTCGACGAGCCAGCGTTCGCGCACCTCCTCGATGGCGCGTCCGGCATCGCGGTCGCCGCCCTGCGCGAGGCGCACGGTAGTGATGAAGCTGCGGTCGAGGGCGGTCTCGATCTCGAGCGACGAGCGCACGAAGTAGGCGATGGGCCCCTCTGGCGCTTCGTCGATGCGGGCGACGTCGTCGTCGACGAGGCGGTGCAGGCGCTCGATGAGCCCGGCGATGAGCGCCTGGCGCGAGCCGAAGTGGTAGAGCAGCCCGCCCTTCGAGACGCCGGCCTCCCTGGCCGTCGCGTCGAGGGTCGCGGCGCGTTCGCCGTCGGCGATGATCAGCCGTTCGAAGGCGTCGAGGACCGCTTCGCGGGCGGCGGGTGGACGGCTCATGAACCCATTGTGGCGGAGAACGGGCGCGGGGCCGGAGATGGCAGGCGGTGCGACATCCTGTTACTATACCAACTGGACGGTACAGTAATCCGTCGCTGACACAGAACGAGCGAACGCATGACCGAGAACACCACGACCCCCGCGAACCCCGCGACGAGCGCCGGGCAGGAGTCCATCCGCGAGCCGGCCGTGCCCGTGGCGACCACGACGCGCGCCCCGCGCCGCGCCTGGTTCGCCCTCGCCGTGCTCATGCTGCCCGTGCTGCTCGTCTCGATCGACAACACGGTGCTGAGCTTCGCCCTGCCCGAGATCTCGCTGGCGCTCGCGCCCACCGCGGCCCAGCAACTCTGGATCATCGACGCCTACCCGCTCGTGCTCGCGGGCCTGCTCGTGGCCATGGGCAGCGCCGGCGACCGCTTCGGCCGCCGCCGCATGCTGCTCATCGGCTCGGTCGGCTTCGCCGTCGTCTCGATCGGCGCGGCGTTCGCGCCCACCGCCGAGGCCCTCATCGCCGCGCGTGCCGCGCTCGGTTTCTTCGGCGCGATGCTCATGCCCTCGACGCTCTCGCTGCTGCGCACGGTCTTCACCGACCGCGAGCAGCGCCGTCTCGCGATCGCGATCTGGGCCACGGGCTTCGCGGCCGGCAGCGCCTTCGGGCCGATCGTCGGCGGCCTGCTGCTCGAGCACTTCGCGTGGGGCTCGGTGTTCCTCCTCGCGGTGCCCGTGCTCGTGCCGCTCATCATCCTCGTGCCGCTGCTGATCCCCGAGAGCCGCGACCCGTCTCCCGGACGCATTGACGTCATCAGCATCGTGCTCTCGCTCGCGGCCATGGTGCCGATCGTGTTCGGCATCAAGTCGATCGCGACCGACGGCCTCGGCGGCATCGGCGTGCAGGCGATCCTGTTCGGAGTCTTCTGCGCGATCTGGTTCGTGCGGCGCCAGCTGCGGAGCGAGTCGCCGATGCTCGACGTGCGCCTCTTCACGAAGGGGTCGTTCGGCGGCGCGGTGCTCGTGAACCTGTTCAGCGTCATCGCGCTGGTCGGCTTCCTCTACTTCGTGTCGCAGCACCTGCAGCTCATCGCCGGCCTCAGCCCCGTCTCGGCAGGGCTCGCCCTGCTGCCCGGGCTCGTCGCGATGATCATCGCGGGTCTCGCGGTCGTGCCGATCGCCAGGCGCGTGCGCCCTCGAGTGCTCGTGCCGGTGGCGCTCACGCTCTCGGCCGCGGGCTACCTCGTGATCGCACTGATGACGGATGCCGCGTCGATCGCCCCGATCGTCGTCGCGTTCGTGCTGCTCGGCGTGGGCATCGGGGCGGCCGAGACCGTCTCGAACGAGCTCATCCTCTCGAGCGCTCCGCCGGCGAAGGTCGGAGCCGCGTCCGCCGTCTCCGAGACGGCGTACGAGCTCGGCGCCGTGCTCGGCACCGCGGTGCTCGGCAGCATCCTCGCGGCCCACTACCGGTCGGCGCTCGTGCTCCCGGCATCGCTCACCGACGCCCAGGCGCATGCCGCGCGCGAGACGCTCGCCGGCACCACCGCGGTCGCCGACCAGCTGCCGACCGGAGTCGCCGACGACCTGCTCGCCTCGGCTGCAGCGGCGTTCGACGGCGGTGTGGTGCTCACCTCGCTCATCGGCGTCGCCCTCATGCTCGGCGCTGCCGTGATCGCGGCGGTGACCCTGCGCAACCCCGCAGCGACGCGCGACTGACCTCCCGGTCGATCGAGTCGAGTCCGGCGCGCTCGTCTCGTCGCGGCGCACCTGCGTGCCGGTCGACGGGTCGACGCTCGTCTGCGACGTCGAGATCGTACGGCGGCGACGTGCCAGCAGCACGATGCCGAGCACGACGACCAGTGCGCCGGCGCCCATGAGGATGTAGCCGACCGTGCTGAGGTCGATCCAGTCGAGCGTGACCTCGACCGCGAAGGCGAGGATCGCGCCGATGACGAACAGGACGATTCCGAGTCCGATGCTCACGTGTACCTCCAACCATGCGGGGCGGCCGGATGCCGCGCCCGAGCAGGGGCCGCGTGGCCCCGTACGTGGTCAGGCTAGCCGTGCGAGCCACTACGCTGAGAGGGCTGGCGCACGAAGGGACGTTCATGGTACGCACGGTCAAGCTCGCGGTCATTCCGGGTGACGGCATCGGTCCGGAGGTGGTCTCCGAGGCCCTGAAAGCACTCGAGGCGGCGGTGCGGGGCACCGATCTCGCCATCGAGCAGACGCCGTACTCGCTCGGCGCGGCACGCTATCTCGAGACCGGCGACGTGCTGACCGACGACGACCTGAGCGCCATCAAGGCGCACGACGCGATCCTGCTCGGAGCCGTCGGCGGCACACCGGGCGACCCCCGCCTGGTCGGCGCGAACATCGAGCGCGGCCTGCTGCTGAAGCTCCGCTTCGAGCTCGACCACTACGTGAACCTCCGGCCGACGGTGCTGCACCCCGGCGTCGTGAGCCCGCTCTCGAACCCGGGCGAGGTCGACTTCGTCGTCGTGCGCGAGGGCACCGAGGGCCCGTACGTCGGCAACGGCGGCGCGATCCGCACCGGTACGCCCGCCGAGGTCGCCAACGAGGTGTCGGTGAACACCGCCTACGGCGTCGAGCGCGTGGTGCGCTACGCGTTCGCCGCGGCATCCGCCCGACCGCGCAAGAAGCTCACCCTCGTGCACAAGACGAACGTGCTCGTGTTCGCCGGCTCGCTGTGGAAGCGCACGGTCGACGCCGTCGCAGCCGAGTTCCCCGAGGTCGCCGTCGACTACCTGCACGTCGACGCCGCGACGATCTTCTTCGTCACGGATCCTGCTAGATTCGACGTCATCGTCACGGACAACCTCTTCGGCGACATCCTCACCGATCTGGCCGGCGCGATCAGCGGCGGCATCGGGCTCGCAGCCTCGGGCAACATCAACCCCGACGGCCGATTCCCCAGCATGTTCGAGCCGGTTCACGGTTCCGCACCCGACATCGCCGGGAAGGGCATCGCCGACCCCACTGCCGCGATCCTCTCCGTCGCCCTCCTGCTTCACCATCTCGGTGAAGCGGATGCCGCGGCCGGGGTCGAGCGTGCGGTCGCCGCCGACATCGCCGAGCGCGGCGACGCGACCCGTTCGACCTCCCAGGTCGGCGACGCGATCGCCGCTCGTATCGGCTCACTCGACTGACTCATCGATCGAAGGACCCATCATGACGATCAACCTCCCGCTCCAGGCTCCGTCTCCCGCAGGGCTCATCTGGCAGACCGTTCGCAACGAGCAGGCGAAGTCGCCTGAGGCGCGCGCCGAGATCCTCGCCGACCCCGGCTTCGGCAACCACTTCACCGACCACATGGTCGATGTCTGCTGGTCCGAGAAGGGCGGCTGGCACCGTCCGCGGGTCACGCCCTACGGCCCGATCTCGCTCGACCCGGCCGCCGCGGTGCTGCACTACGCGCAGGAGGTCTTCGAGGGCATGAAGGCCTACCGTCACGCCGACGGCTCGATCCGCACGTTCCGCCCCTACGAGAACGCGGCGCGCATGCAGCGCTCGGCGAGGCGCCTCGCGTTGCCCGAGCTGCCGAGCGAGATCTTCATCGAGTCGCTGAAGAAGCTCATCGCCGTCGACGCCGAATGGGTGCCCGGCGCCCCCGAGACGAGCCTGTACCTCCGCCCGTTCATGTTCGCGAAAGAGGCGTTCCTCGGCGTGCGGCCGGCGAAGAAGGTCGCGTACTACGTGATCGCGAGCCCCGCGGCCGCGTACTTCCCCGGCGGCGTCGCCCCCGTGAACATCTGGCTGTCGACCACCTACGCCCGTGCGGGCAAGGGCGGCACCGGGGCGGCGAAGACCGGCGGCAACTACGCGTCCAGCCTGCTGCCGCAGGCCGAGGCCTACGAGAAGGGCTGCCAGCAGGTCGCGTTCCTCGACGACGAGGGCAACCTCGAAGAGCTCGGCGGCATGAACGTCGTGATCGTCAAGCGCGACGGCACGCTCATCACGCCCGAGTCCGACTCGATCCTCGAGGGCATCACGCGCGACTCGATCCTGCAGCTCGCGGCCGATCGCGGCCACGTGGTCGAGCGGCGCCACGTGTCGATCGGCGAATGGCGCGCCGGCGTCGAGTCCGGCGAGATCGTCGGCGCGTTCGCCTGCGGCACGGCCGCGGTCGTCGTGCCGATCGGCCGCCTGCTGGCCGACGACTTCGAGATCGTGCACGCGCACGCCGAGGCATCCGACCTCGCCCTGTCGCTGCGCGAAGAGCTGACCGACATCCAGTACGGGCGCCGCGAAGACCGCCACGGCTGGATGCTGCGCCTCGACGCGTGAGCGACGCCGTCATCGACGACGTGACGGCCGGGTCCTGGCGGATCCGGCCGTTCGCCGTCGCGGACACCGAGCCGGTGGTCGCCCTCTGGCGCGCGGCCGGTCTCGTCGTGCCGTGGAACGACCCGTACCTCGACATCGAGCGCAAGCTCACCGTGCAGCCCGAGCTCTTCCTCGTGGGGGAGTCCGACGGCGTGCTCGTCGCGACCGCGATGATCGGCTACGACGGGCACCGCGGATGGGTGAACTACCTCGCGGTCGACGGATCCCGCCGCGGCGAGGGCCTCGGCGCTCGCCTCATGGCCGAGGCCGAGCGCCTGCTCGCCGAGCGCGGATGCCCGAAGCTCAACCTCCAGGTGCGCTCGACGAACGCCGGGGTCATCGCGTTCTACCGCAGCCTCGGATACCGGGTCGACGACGTCGCGAGCCTCGGCAAGCGGCTCATCCCCGACGCGCCGTAGGCTTGGGGCATGAAGATCGCGCGCTTCTCGCATGGTGAGACCATCTCGTTCGGAATCGTCGACGAAGAGGAGCACGAGCTCGTCGTCCTCAAGTCCGACCCGATGTTCGCGGGCTACGAGCCGACGGGCGAGCGGGTGGCGCTGGCGGCCGCGACGCTGCTGGCACCCGTGATCCCGCGGTCGAAGATCGTGGCCGTCGGCAAGAACTACCGCGAGCACGCGGCCGAGATGGGCGGAGAGGCCCCGAGCGAGCCGTTGCTGTTCCTCAAGCCGAACACGTCGGTGATCGGACCGTCCGACGTCATCGTGCTGCCGCCGCAGAGCGAGCGCGTCGAGCACGAGGGCGAGGTCGCCGTCGTCATCGGCCGCATCGCGAAGAACGTCGCAGAGGCCGACGCCGCGAGCGTCATCTTCGGCTACACGATCGCCAACGACGTGACGGCCCGCGACCTGCAGCAGCGCGACGGGCAGTGGGCTCGAGCCAAGGGCTTCGACACGTTCTGCCCGCTCGGCCCGGTGATCGACACCGAGCTCGACCTCGAGCACGGCACGATCGAGACGAGCGTGAACGGCGAGCGTCGCCAAGAGGGGCGCCTCGCCGACATGGTGCACTCGATCCCGGCGATCATCGCGTACGCGTCGAGCGTGTTCACGCTGCTTCCCGGCGACGTGATCCTCACCGGCACCCCCGCCGGCGTCGGTCCGATCGTCGACGGCGACACGGTCGAGGTCTCGGTCTCCGGGCTCGGCACGCTCTCGAACCGGGCGCGCCGGGCGTAGATCCCGGCCTGCGGCGTCGGCCGACCCGGCCGGCCGGGCTCGACCTCGCGCTTCAGCGGTGCGAGGGAACCCGGGAGCCGCTCGGCCGCAGGGCGTCGGCCGCGAGCTCGACGTCCTCCTCGTCGTTCCAGAGGTGGAACGCGACGCGCGCTCGTCCGGCCCGCCCCGAGGCGGTGATGCCGGCGGCCGTGAGGGCGGCGAGGTCGCAACCGGTGGGGTCCTCCCACGTCACGATCGCGCTGTCGGATGCCGCGAGTCCGAGCCGTTCGCGGAACGCGTTCGCGAGGGCGAGGTCGTCGCGGCGCACGGCGTGCAGGTCGAGCGAGGCGGCGAATCCGAGTGCGGCCTCGGCTCCGGCCCAGGCGTGCCAGGCGGGGGAGACGTCGAAGCGCGTGGCATCGGGGGCGAGGTGCAGGCCCGGGCCGTAGCACGAGGTCCACGGGTCGGCACCCGAGTACCAGCCGGCCGTGAAGGGGGTGAGCTCGTCGACCGCGCGGTCCGAGAAGGCGGCGAAGGCGGCGCCGCGCGGGGCGCCGAGCCACTTGTAGGCGTGGCAGACGACGAGGTCGGCGTCGAGGTCGTCGGTCGGCATCCACCCGGTCGCCTGCGTCGTGTCGATGAGGGTGAGCGCGCCGGCGTCGCGCGCGGCCGCGGCGACGGACGCGGCATCCGCGAGCGCTCCCGTGGCCGACTGCACGAGCGACGCGGAGACGAGCCAGGTGTCTGGGCGGATCTCATCGGCGAGCGCGTCGAGCGGCACATGTCGCACGCGCAGGTCGGCGCGTGCGAGGAACGGCGCCACGATCGACGAGAAGTCGCCGTCGACGCAGAGCACCTCGGCGCCGGAGGGTGCGGATGCCGCGACGAGACCGGTGAACACCGACACCTGGGATCCGGTGGCGACCTGCTGCGGCTGCGCGCCGAGCAGGGTCGCCGCGTGTCCGCGTGCGCGCTCGAGCGCCGCGGAGTAGTCGCCGGCCGACGCGGTTCCGGCGGCCCACGCCTCGAGGTCGCGCAGCACGGCGGCGCGCGTCACGTCGGCGGGCAGGCCGAGGGTGCAGGCGGCGAGGTAGCCGCGGCCGGCGAGGTAGCGCGATCGTTCGTGGTGCATGGTTCCAGCCTCGACCCGAACAACCCATTGCACAACGGCAACTGATCAATCGAAGACATGCTGCCGCGTTATGATTCCTCCATGACGGACGACACCTCGATCGAAGACCTGGCCGGGGCCATCGACCTGCAGACCGTGCGCGTCGTCGGGCGCATCGCCGAGCTCGGCTCCCTCACGGCCGCCGCCGCGTCCCTCGGCTACAGTCAGCCCGCCGTCAGCCAGCAGGTGCGTCGCTTCGAGCAGCGCACGGGCATCGCGCTCGTCGAACGCGCGGGCCGCGGCATCCGCCTCACCCAGTCGGGCCGGGTGCTCGCCAGGCATGCGAACGCGGTCGCGACCGCGCTCGAGGCGGCCGCGGGCGAGCTCGCCGAGATCCGCGGGCTGCGGGCAGGGCGGGTGCGCCTGGCCGCGTTCCCGTCGGCGTCGGCCACGCTCGTGCCCAGGCTCATCGCGGGCCTCGCGGCGCGGCATCCGGGCGTCACGGTCACCTACGTCGAGGCCGAACCGCCCGAGGCCGTCGCGGCGGTCCGCGCCGACCGCGCCGACCTGGCCATCACGTTCAGCTATCCGGGCGACCGCCACGACCCGCACACCGAGAGCGCACGCGGACTCGACGTCCGGTCGATCGGCGTCGAGCCCATGCGACTCGTGCTGCCCGAGGCGCACCCGGCCGCGGCATCCGAGATCGTCGACCTGGCGCAGCTCGCAGACGAGGCCTGGATCGCCGGGTGCCCGCGCTGCCGCGGCCACCTGCTCGAACTCACGACGAAGGCCGGATTCCGACCCCGAATCGGCTTCGAGACCGACAACTTCGTCGCCGTGGAGTCGATGGTCGCGCAGGGCCTCGGCGTCGCGCTGCTGCCCGAGCTGGCGCTGGCGGCCTCGCCGAGGCATCCGGGCGTCGTGACCCGCTCGACCGCCGGAGCCGACGTGCGCTCGCTGCACCTCGTGACGGCGCGCGGGGGAGCGCGGGTGCCCGCCGTCGCGGCGGCGATCGCCGTGCTCGAGACGCTCGCGCCGAACGCGCATCCGCCGCGCCGGTGACGACGCGCGCTCGGTACGATTGACGGGATGTCTGAGACAACCCACCCCACGACCACCGCCACCGGCAGCGACGTCCGCGTGCGCTTCTGCCCGTCGCCCACCGGCACGCCGCACGTCGGCCTCGTTCGCACCGCCCTGTTCAACTGGGCGTACGCGCGCCACACGGGCGGCACGTTCGTGTTCCGCATCGAGGACACCGACGCCGCTCGCGACAGCGAGGAGAGCTTCGACCAGATCATCGACGCGCTCACCTGGCTCGGCCTCGACTGGGACGAGGGCGTCAACAAGGGCGGCCCCAGCGAGCCCTACCGCCAGTCGCAGCGCAGCGACATCTACCAGGACGTCATCGCCCGGCTGAAGGCCGCCGGCCACCTCTATGAGTCGTTCTCGACGGCCGAGGAGATCGACGCGCGCAACCTGGCGAACGGTCGCCCGAAGCAGCTCGGCTACGACAACTTCGACCGTGACCTCACCGACGAGCAGAAGGCGGCCTTCCGCGCCGAGGGCCGCGAGCCCGCGTTGCGCCTGCGCGTGCCCGAGACCGACCTCGGCTTCGACGACCTCGTGCGCGGCCGCATCGACTTCCCGGTGGGCTCCACGATCGACTTCGTGCTCGTGCGCCCGAACGGTGCGCCGCTGTACACGCTCGTGAACCCGGTCGACGACGCGCTCATGGGCATCACGCACGTGCTCCGCGGTGAAGACATCCTGAGCTCCACGCCGCGCCAGATCGCGCTGTACCACGCGCTCATCGACATCGGCGTGACCACCTTCGTGCCGCGCTTCGGCCACCTGCCCTACGTCATGGGCGACGGCAACAAGAAGCTCTCGAAGCGCGACCCGGAGTCGAACCTCTTCCACCACCGTGATCGCGGCTTCATCCCCGAGGGCCTGGTCAACTACCTCGCCCTGCTCGGCTGGGGCTTCTCGGCCGATCGCGACGTGTTCAGCCGCGACGAGTTCGTCGCCGCGTTCGACGTCGCGAACGTGAACCCCAACCCGGCGCGCTTCGACCAGAAGAAGGCCGAGTCGATCAACGGCGACCACATCAGGCTGCTCGAGACCGCCGACTTCGCGGCGCGCACCGTTCCGTACCTCGAGGCGGCCGGCGTGCTCACCGCCCCGCTCTCGCCCGCTCAGGCCGCGATCCTGGCCGAGGCCGCGCCGCTCGTGCAGGAGCGCATCGCCCTGCTCGGCGAGGCGCCCGGCATGCTGGGCTTCCTCTTCACCGATGCCGCGGGACTCACGATCGACGACGACGCCCTGAAGGGGCTGCCCGCCGATGCCGCAGCGGTGCTCGCCGCCTCCCGCGAGGCGCTCGACCGCCTGCCGGCCGAGGAGTGGACGCACGGGTCGATCGAAGAGGCCCTGCGCGGTGCGCTCATCGACGGGCTCGGGCTCAAGCCGCGCGTCGCGTTCGGCCCGGTGCGCACGGCGATCTCGGGTCGACGCATCTCGCCGCCGCTCTTCGAGTCGATGCAGATCCTCGGCAAGATCGACTCGCTCGCGCGGCTCGACGGGTTGGCCGCGAAGCTCGGCTGAGTGCCTCGGCGACGGATGCCGCGGCGCCCGCCCGCGGCATCCGTCACCGCACTCCCGACCGGCGGTTCCGCCGCCTCCGGGCACGGCCGGCGATGGCGAGGCCGTCTCAGTTTGGAGGCAGCCGATCCATAGGCTAAAGTCGTATCTCGGCGCGGAACACGGTTTCGAGGCCATTGGGGTATGGTGTAATTGGCAACACGGCGGTTTCTGGTTCCGTTGTTCTTGGTTCGAGTCCAGGTACCCCAGCAGTGAAAAACCCCCGGTTCGCCGGGGGTTTTCGCGTTTCCGGGCGAACTTCGCCGAGCGTGTTCGCGACGGACTCCATCCGTTGTTACCAAAGGATATTCGAATATCCTTTGGTAAGGTCGACGAATGGGCGATGATCGCACGATCGGCGGCTGGCCGCCCGTCGAGTTCGAGGACCGGCCATGGGAGCACGACCCAGAGGTCGCGGCCTCACGCCGCGCCCTGCGGCAGGCCCGCGGGCCGTATGCCGCCGCGGTGCCGCCGAGCATCGCGTCCGCGGTGCCCACGGTGTCGCCCGAGGTCGCCGCACTGGCCGACGACGCCACCGCCGAACTGGCGCGCTTCGACGCCGAGGTCGGCATGATCGCCGCGCCCTTCACGTCGATCCTGCTGCGCTCGGAATCCGCGTCGAGCTCGGAGGTCGAGCACCTCACCGCGAGCGCGAAGCAGGTCGGCCTGGCCGAGCTCGGTGCCGCGGCCTCGGTGAACGCACGCCTCGTGGTCGCGAACGTGCGGGCCATGCAGGCCGCCCTCGACCTCTCGGACCGGCTCGACGAGCCGGCGGTCATCGCGATGCACGACGCGCTGCTCCGCGACACGGCCCCGCAGTTCGTCGGAGGCTGGCGCGATCAGCAGGTGTGGATCGGCGGGGGAGCGGTCTCGCCGCACGCGGCGACCTTCGTGCCGCCGCACCACGAGCGTGTTCCGGGCCTCATGCGCGACCTCGTCGCCTTCGCCGAGCGCACCGACGTTCCCGTGCTCGTGCAGGCGGCCATCGCGCACGCCCAGTTCGAGACCGTCCACCCGTTCCCCGACGGCAACGGCCGCACGGGCCGGGCGCTGCTGCAGGGCATGCTCCGTCACGGGCGCATCACGCGCAACGTCACGGTGCCCGTCTCGGCCGGGCTCCTGCGCGACCCCGAGGGGTACTTCACGGCGCTCGGCGAGTACCGGGCCGGCCGCATCGACCCGATCGTCGCCGTGGTCGCCGACGCCTCGTTCGCGGCGGTGACGAACGGACGCACGCTGGTCGGCGACATCCGCTCCGCCGGCGAACGATGGAACGGCGCCGTCCGCGCTCGCGTCGACTCGTCGGTGCACCGCCTGATCTCGTTCCTGCAGAGCCAGCCGGTCGTCAATGCGAAGACCGTCGCCGCGGCGCTCGAGGTCACCGAGGTCACGGCGCAGAACGGCATCGATCGGCTGGTCGAGGTCGGCATCTTGAGCAGGGCGACCGGCGGTGAACGCAACCGGATCTGGCACGCGACCGAGATCGTCGAGGCGCTCGATCGCTTCGCGGAGCGGGCGCGTCGGGGGCGCCTCGGATGAGGGGGCGCACGACGCGCCCGCCCGTCGAAGCGGTCGTCGAACGTCTCGCGGAGCCGCGTTGCGGCGCGCCGTCCGCCGGGTGCTGGACATGCACCTCGACGTGATGTTCCATTGACATGACCGAGGTCGTTCGCCCTGCCGAACGCAGAGGTCGGCACTGGGGGTGAGCGTGACGGAACGCAATAGGCGCAATCGCGATTTCGCGGAGACGCGGACGCCGTTGGGCGTGCTCGGCGGGTTCCTCGGACTCGTCGTGGCGAGCGCGATGGCGGCCGCGCTCATCGTCGTCGGCGTGACGCCGGCGCTCGCGACGGTCGGCATGGCGGCATCCGGAACGATCGACACGTTCGAGCGGCTGCCCGGCTACCTGCAGATCGGCGAGCTGTCGCAGAAGAGCAACATCTACGCGACCCGGAGCGACGGCAGCAACGTGCTGCTCGCGTCGTTCTACGACCAGAACCGGGTCGAGGTCGACTGGGACCAGATCAGCCCGTTCGTGAAGGACGCGACCGTCGCGGGTGAGGACCCGCGCTTCTACGACCACGGCGGCGTCGACCTGCAGGGCACGATCCGAGCGGCCCTGACGACCGCGGCCGGGCGCGAGACCCAGGGCGGCTCGTCGATCGCCCAGCAGTACGTGAAGAACGTGCGCGTGCAGCAGTGCGAGCGCGAGGCCGATACGACCGCGTTCGAGGACATGGCCGACGACGAGGTCGCAGCCCTGACCGGAGACGAGCGGTTCGCGCTCATCGAGGAAGAGCGCCTCGCGTGCTACGACAGCGCCACCGAGACGAGCATCGACCGCAAGCTCAAGGAGATGCGGCTCGCCATCGGCGTCGAGAAGCGGTACACGAAGAACGAGATCCTGCTCGGCTACCTCAACATCGCCGGATTCGGCGGCACGGTGTACGGCATCGAGGCCGCGGCCAGCTACTACTTCAGCACCAGCGCCGCGAAGCTCACGCTTCCCCAGGCGGCCTCCCTCGTCGCGATCGTCAACAACCCCGTGAAGTTCCAGCTCGACAAGCCCGACAGCACGACGAACGGCGTCGAGAACGGCTACGCGGCCAACCGCGACCGCCGCGACTACCTGCTGCGGCAGATGGCCCGCGAGAAGAAGATCACGACCGACCAGTACGAGGCCGCGATCGCGACCCCGGTCGAGCCGGTGCTCACCGAGCCGAGCACGGGGTGCCAGACCGCCGGCGGGTCCGCCTACTTCTGCGACTACGTCAAGCACATCTTGCAGAACGACCCGACGTTCGGCGATGACGACGAGACCCGCATGCTGAACTTCCGTCGCGGCGGCTACCAGATCTACACGACGCTCGATCTCGACCTGCAGTACGCCGCCGAGAAGGCGATCACCGACAACGTGCCGTCGACCTTCCCCGGCTGGGATGTCGGCGGCGTCGTCTCGAGCGTCGAGGTCGGCACCGGCCGGGTGCTCGCGATGGCGCAGAACAAGCTCTACAGCCAGGACCCAGAGGTCGTGGCCGGCCACCCGTTCGTCACCGGGATCAACTACAACACCGACTACGACTACGGCGGCTCCAGCGGATTCCAGCCCGGCTCGTCGTACAAGGTCTTCACCCTCGCCGAGTGGCTCGCCGAGGGCCATGCGCTGACCGAGCGCGTGAACTCGAGCCGCAAGAGCAACTGGGGCGCGTTCAACGACAGCTGCCTCGGCACGCAGTACGCCGATGCGGGTTGGAACCCGCGCAACGACGCCAACGAGCCGGGTGGCAACTACAGCGCCCTCGAATCGACGATCGGGTCGATCAACACCGGATTCCTCGGCATGGCCAAGCTCATCGACCAGTGCGGCATCGCGAACAAGGCGAAGGCGTTCGGGGTGCACCGCGCCGACGGCAACCCGCTCGTGCAGTACCCGTCCGCCGTGCTCGGCATCAACGAGGTCGCACCGCTCAGCATGGCGGTCGCCTTCGCCGGCATCGCGAACGACGGTGTCGCGTGCACGCCGATCGCGATCGACCGCATCGTCGGCGCCGACGGCAAGGAGATCGCGCCGCCGAAGTCCGACTGCGAGGCCGCCGTGACCCCCGAGGTCGCCGGGGCGATGCACTACGCCATGTCCCGCGTGATGTCGAACGGCACGGGCCAGCAGTCGAGCAGCGCGACGTATCCATGGGTGCCGCTGATCGGCAAGACCGGAACCACCGACGGCGCGAAGGACACCTGGATGGTGGGTGCGAGCACGCGGGTCGCGACGGCGGTCGCCGTCGTGAGCGTGAACGGCGACGCCAACCAGCGCGGCATCGACTTCTTCTCCGGGTCGGCCGCCACCGCCCGTCACCGCATGTGGCCCATCGTGATGTCCGCCGCGAACGCGAAGTACGGCGGTGGCGAGTTCCGCATGGACGGCCCTGGGCCGGTCGCGCCGTTCACCTCACCCGAGCCGTTCAACGACGTGCCGCAGTACGTGCCGCCGCCTCCGCCCCCGCCGCCCGCGCCGGCACCCGCGCCGGCACCTGCTCCCGCACCCGATCCCGGAACCGGCGATCAGGGCGACGACGGTGGGCGCACGCTCGAGCCCCGAGACGACGACGGCCGCGGGAACGGCCCGAACCAGGGCGACGACTGACCCGGCCACGACCGACCGGGCGAGGGTGACGTCGGCCATGCCCCGACGGAACGTCGTCGGTGCGGAGAGCGGATGTCAGAAGTCGAGCGTGTCGCCGGGTTCGAGCCTGACGTACTCGCCGCCCGACTGCTCGACGGCCCAGGCGAGCCGCGCGTGCGAGAGCTCCTTGCCGAACTGCGAGAGCACCATCTCGTGCGTCGCGAACGCACGCTTCGGGGCGACCGCGCGCACGTACTCCATCGACTCGGAGATCTTCATCCACGGTGCACCGGCCGGTGCGGCGAGCACGTCGACCGCGACGCCCTCGGGCACGACGAACGAATCGCCGGCGTAGGCGAACGCCTCGTTCACGATGACGCCGACGTTGTCGATGATCGGGATCGACGAGTGGATCTCCGCGTGCCGGCCGCCGAAGAAGCGCAGGCGGAACGGGCCGACCTCGACCTCGTCGCCGGCGGCGACGGTCTCGATCGGGAACTCGGATGCCGCGGTCGCGACGCCTGCCGGACCGAACAGCCGCACGTCGGGGTTCGCGTCGACGATGCGCCGCAACTGCTCGGGGCTCCAGTGGTCGGCGTGCTCGTGGGTGATCACGACCGCGACGGCGCCCGTGGCATCCGTGATCGGCGTCGTGTAGTTGCCGGGATCGATGAAGAGCCGGTCGCCCGAGTCCTCGATCACGAGTGCGGCATGTTCGAGTTTCGTCAGGCGCATGGTTCGAGCAAACACCGTTCGGCTCGTGCGATGCAAGCCCTCGACGGCCTGTCAGAATCTCTGCATGACTCGAAGTCCCAAGCGCGTGATCGTCGCGGTGAATCCGTCGGCCTCGTTCGGCCGCCACCGCGACGTCGGAGCGACCGCGGTCGCGCGTCTGGCCGAGGCCGGTCACGAGGTCACGCTGCTGCAGGAGGCGAACTTCGAGCTGCTCCGGCGCGAGACCGAGCACGCCTTCGAGCGCGGCACGGACGGGCTGCTCGTCGTCGGCGGCGACGGCATGGTCTCGCTCGCCGTCAACATCGTCGCCGGCACCGGGGTTCCCTTCGGCGTGGTCGCCGCGGGCACCGGCAACGACCTCGCGAGAGGGCTCGGACTCCCGTTCGAGGACCCGATCGCGGGCATCGAAGCGCTGCTCGAGGCGCTCGAACGCGAACCGCGCACGATCGACGCCGGGGTGATCCGGCGAAGCGATTCGGCGCCGGTGTGGTTCGCCGGCATCGCCTCGGCGGGGTTCGACGCCCTCGTCAACGATCGAGCGAACCGCATGACGAGGCCGCGGGGGCCGAGCCGGTACACGATCGCACTCGTGCGCGAACTCGCGACCTTCCGGCCCCGGGCCTACACGATCACGATCGACGGGGTGCGGCGCGAGCAGAAGGCGATGCTCATCTCGGTCGCCAACGGCAGGTCGATCGGCGGCGGCATGAAGCTCGTTCCGCACGCGGACATGTCAGACGGCCTGCTCGACGTGTTCATCGTGCATCCGATCTCTCGGGCACGCCTGATCGCGGTCTTCCCGAAGGTGTTCCGCGGTGAGCACACCGATCATCCCGCCGTCGAATTCGTCTCTGCGCAGCGGGTGACCCTCGACGCGAACGACGTCGTGGCCTACGCCGACGGGGAGCGCGTCGGGGCACTGCCGATCGACGTCGAGGTCGCCCCGGGGGCCCTCAGGGTCTTCGTCTGAGGTCGGTCGTTTCGGAGGCGCACCGCCGGCCGCTCGATTTGGAGGGCGCACTGAACGTGTGTCATACTCTTCAAGTTGTCAGTTCGGCCCCATCGTTTAGCGGCCTAGGACACCGCCCTCTCACGGCGGCAGCGCGGGTTCAAATCCCGCTGGGGTCACGTTTCGTGAACTTGCTGGCAACACCCGGAATGCCTCCGCTTCGGCGGGGGCATTCCGTCTATACACGTTGTCAGTTCGGCCCCATCGTTTAGCGGCCTAGGACACCGCCCTCTCACGGCGGCAGCGCGGGTTCAAATCCCGCTGGGGTCACGCATCCGACTTCCTGACAACGCCTCGAATGCCCTCGCCTCGGCGGGGGCATTCGTCGTCTCCGCGGTGCGAAGACGCGTGGTCGCCGTCGCCCCGCCGCCGCATCGCCCCGCCGCCGCATTGCCGCGCTGCCACGTCATGGCCCCGCGTCGTCGGTGCCGCCGGCCAGTGCATCACGACGAGCGCGGCGGCGGCCGGGACGGATGCCCCGACCGCCGCCGCTGCGACGCGTCTGCAGGTCAGGCCGGCAGCATCTCGCGCCGCGCATGGCGAACGCGGTGCGCGATCCAGAAGGCGACGACCGCGGCGATCACGCCGAGCACCACGAGCAGCCACGGCACCAGCGTCGCGGGGGAGACCCCCGCGGCACCGTCGGCCAGGGTCCGGCTTCCCGTGGCGAGCTCGCCGCTGCCGTCGGCGAGGGCGGCCGTGCCATCGGCGAGCGTGGTCGCGCCGTCGGCGAGCTTCGTGGTGCCCTCGGCCAGGCTCGCGGATCCGTCGGCGAGCGTGGTGGCGCCGTTCGCGAGCGTCTTCGTGCCGGTCGCGAGGCTCGCCGCTCCGGTCGACAGTGCAGAGGTGCCGGTCACGAGCTCATCGGCACCCGCCTTCAGCTCGAGGGTGCCGTCGAGGGAGCGCTCGAGCCCGGCGGCGATCCGCTCGTTGCCGGCGACGAGTCCGTCGACCTTCTGGTCGAGTGTCGCCGTGCCACCGGCGACTTGCGCGGCACCGTCGACGAGGGCGCCCGACTTGCCGGAGAGCGTCGCGGTGCCCGCGGTGAACTCGCCGAACTTGCCGAAGAGGGTGCCCGCGCCCACGGCCAGCTCGCCGGACCTGCCGGCGAGGGTGCCCGTGCCGATGGCGAGTTCGCCCGACTTGCCGGCGAGGGTGCCGGTGCCGATGGCGAGTTCGCCCGACTTGCCGGCGAGGAGGTTCGTGCCGGCGGCGACCGTGCCGGCACCGCTCGCGAGGGAGCTCGCGCCGGTGGCGACCGTCAGGGCACCCGCGGCGAGCGGTTCGGTTCCCTCGACCGTGAGCTGCGTGAGGCCAGACGAGAGCGAGGCCGCTCCGGTCGCAAGTGCATCGGCACCGGTTCTCGCGTTCGCGATGCCCGCGCTCAGCGTGCCGGCTCCGGCCGCGAGGCCGGTCGCCCCCGCGCTGAGACCGGTGGCGCCGGCACTGGTCGCATCGGCGCCCGCACGGAGCTCGGCGACCTGGGCGAGCAGCTCGGGCGGCAGGCCGCTCGCGGTGAGCACCTGTTCGAGGTTCGCGAGTCCGGCTGCGACTCCCGCTGCACCGCCGGCCACGCTCGCCGCACCCGCCTTCGTCGCCGCGGCTCCTGCTGCGACGGCATCGCCGCCGGCCTTCAGCTCGGCCAGCCCCGTCGCCAAGGTCGTCGCACCGCCGGCGACGGAGCCGCCGCCCGCGGAGAGGAGCTTCGCGTTCTCGTGCACGGCCGTCGCGCCGGCAGCCAGATTCTGGGCGCCACCGGCCAAGGAGGTCGCGCCGGATGCGAGCGCCGCGGCGCCGGTGTTGACGGCGCCAGCACCCGCGGCGAGTTCGGTCGCTCCGGTGTTGAGGCGTCCGGCTCCGGCGCTGAGCTCGGTCGCTCCGGTGTTGAGGCGTCCGGCTCCGGCGCTGAGCTCGGTCGCTCCGGTGTCGAGGCGTCCGGCTCCGGCGCTGAGCTCGGTCGCTCCGGCGTCGAGGCGTCCGGCCCCGGCGCCGAGTTCTGCGGCGCCGTTCGCGACGCGCGCAGCACCGGCCGCGGCCCGGGTGATGCCGTCCGAGACCTGCACCGCGCCGGCGGCGGCGTCGTTCGCGCCCGCCGAGAGCTCGGTGGTGCCGTCGACGCTCCGCCCCAGGCCGTCGGCGACCTTGATCGTGCCGGCCGCGGCACGTTCGGCGCCCGCCTTCAGGCGCTCGGCGCCGCCCGCCGCCGTCGTCGCGCCGGCCTCGAGCTTGATCGCGCCCGCGGAGAGGTCGCTCGACCCGTCCTGGGCCGTGCCGGCGCCGGATGCCAGGTCGGAGGCCCCATCGGCGATCCGGCTCGACCCGTCGCCCGCGGTTCCGGCGCCGTCGGCGACCAGGCCGGCGCCGTTCGCCAGCTTCGAAGTGGTGAGGAAGAAGAACACGATCGCGGCGATGAGGGCGATCGTCAGGGCGACTGCCGCGACCTTCAGCCCGGTTCCGTGGCGGTGGGGAGGTGCGTCGATTCTCGTCATTGAGGCTCCATCGGATGCGGGCGCGGCGAAGGCGCCCGGGAGGGGTGATTGCGGGTCCACTCGCCGACGCCGGTGCGGGGCGTCGGGTGCGCGGCCGCCGTGGGCGGGCCGAGCGCCACCGGGACGCCGTGCCGGCCCAACCTCGTTGTCGGTTTCCGGCGGCTCGTCGTCCCTGAGAGTCGGTCGAAGCTAACAGCGGTGGAGGATTCCCCGACGAGTGCTCATCATTTCCTGTGCGAACATCCAAGGGCTCGCGAGCACAGGACGGCCCGGCTTGTCGATGCCCCACAGACACGAAATGCCACGCCGAGGAGACGCCAGGGGGTACGGGTCCGGGCATCGCACCCGATAGACTCCCGAGAGCGAAGGGGAGTATCCCGCGAGGCGTTCACACGCATCGAGCCACGATCGTCAGTACGAGCGCCGAAGACGCCGCTCCGGGCGTGGCGGCGCACGAGTGCGCACTGGGAGAGACTTTCGGGTTCCGCCCTACCCAAATTCTTCGAAAGGCCGCACGTGCTGCAGCTTCCCGCCTGGTTCGAAATCGGATCCCTCGTGGTCCTCACCTTGATCCTCGTCGCCGACCTCCTCCTCGTCGTCAAGCGACCGCATGTGCCGTCCTTCCGCGAGTCGACGCTCTGGGTCGTCTTCTACGTCGCGCTCGCCCTCATCTTCGCGCTGCTCATGTACCTGCTCGGCGATGCCGAGCACGCCGGCCAGTTCATCGCGGGTTGGCTCACCGAGTACAGCCTGTCGATCGACAACCTGTTCGTGTTCGTGATCATCATGGCCAGGTTCGCGGTGCCGAAGAAGCTGCAGCAGGAGGTGCTCATGGTCGGCATCATCCTGGCCCTGATCTTCCGCGGCATCTTCATCCTGCTCGGCGCGCAGCTCATCGAGAACTTCAGCTGGATCTTCTACATCTTCGGCGTCTGGCTCGTCTACACGGCCTACCAGCAGGCGTTCGTCGAGCACGACGACGACAAGGACAACTTCCTCGTGCGCATCCTGCGCAAGCGGGTGAAGATCTCCGACGACTACGACGGCATCAAGATCCGCACCGTGATCGGCGGGCACCGCGTGTTCACGCCGATCCTGTTCGTCTTCATCGCGATCGGCACGACCGACCTGCTCTTCGCGCTCGACTCGATCCCGGCGATCTTCGGCATCACGCAGAGCCCGTTCATCGTGTTCACGGCGAACGTGTTCGCGCTCATGGGCCTGCGCCAGCTGTACTTCCTCCTCGGCGGCCTGCTCGAGCGCCTCGAGTACCTCAAGTACGGCATCGCGTTCATCCTCGCGTTCATCGGCGTGAAGCTCGTGCTGCACGCGATGCACGTCAACGAGCTGCCGTTCATCAACGGCGGCGAGCACATCGAGTGGGCGCCCGAGATCTCCACCTGGATGTCGCTGGGCGTCATCATCGCGGCGATGGCCGTCGCCACCGTGGCGAGCGTCATCAAGGCGAACGTCGACGCGAAGCGCCGCGGCCACACCCTGATGGAAGAGGTCCCGCACTTCACCGACGACGACGCCCGCTGACCTGCGAGTCGGCGAGACGTCCCGGGTGTTGCTAGTTTTGGTGGGCGGCGCACGGGGTGCGGCGTCCCGGTTCCCACCGGTGAAGAACGGCGACGAGGAGCACCGTGTCCCCTGATGGCGAAGACGTCGTCGAGCTCGATCGCGGAGCGGCGGTGATCGCGCACAGTGCTCGAACGGATGTCGGGCGCGTGCGCAGCATGAATGAGGACGCGTTCCTCGCCGAGGCGCCCGTCTTCCTCGTGGCCGACGGCATGGGCGGCCATGCCCGCGGCGACGTGGCGAGCCGCACCGTCGTCGAGACGTTCCGTCGGCACCTGGCGCCGGGCGGCCCGTCGTCGCCGGAGCAGGTGCTCGACGCGATCCACTCGTCGAACGACGCCGTTCGCGCGCTCAGCGGCGAGGGAGACGAGGGCACGGCGGTGGCCGGCACGACCCTCGCGGGCGTCGCACTGGTCGATGCCGGCGACGGGGCGGGATTCCACTGGATGGCCTTCAACGTCGGCGACTCGCGCATCTACTCGTGGAACGGGCGCACGCTGAGCCAGCTGAGCGTCGACCACTCGGCCGTGCAGGAGCTCGTCGACGCCGGACTCATCCGGCCCGAGGATGCCGAGCGGCATCCAGACCGCAACGTGATCACGCGGGCGATCGGAGCCGACGACGTCGTCGATCCCGACGTGTGGCTGATCCCGGCAGCAGGGCGTCAGGTCTTCCTCATCTGCTCCGACGGGCTCAGCAAGGAGGTCGACGACGAGTCGATCGCCCGGGTGCTCGTGGGCGACACGGGCCACGCGGCCGGGCTGGCCGGCGAACTCGTCGACCTCGCGCTCGAGCACGGCGGCCGTGACAACGTCACGGCGGTCGTCGTCGAGTCCGAGCTCGGCGCCCTCGACGACGAGACCACCAAGGATCGTGCGGCCACGGTGTCGGCGATCGAGGACACCACCCCGCGAACGAACGGAGGCGCCGGTGGCGACGTACACGGCTGACCCGTCGGGGGAGCACCTGGCGGTCGTGCGCGGCGGCGTCGTGCTCATGCTGCCCGCCGCATCCGCCGGGCTCGTGGGCGACCTGTGGCCGCGGCTCGTCGAGGCCGACCCGGTGCGTGCGGTGCTCGACCGCCTGACGGTCGACGGCCTCTCGGCGACGCCGTCGTTCGGCCTCGTCGTGCGCGCCGACGACGATGCCGTCGTGCGCATCGTCGTTCGCGGCGGGTTCTCGGTGCGCCTGGCGGGCGAACAGCTCACGGGCGAGGGCGTGTCGACCTGGGTCGAGCGTGCGATCGAGGGGTCGGCGGTCGAACTCGGTGCGACGGATGCCGCGGCGACCCCGGCTGCGGTCGCGCTGCCGATCATCGAGGGCGTCGTGTTCGCGGCGTCCGTCGACTCGGAGTCGATCGAGCCGGTCGCGGCGCCGGCCGAGCCGGTGCCGGTCGCGCCTGAGGAACGACAGGAGCCGACCGCCGGTGCCGAGCCGGAGCCCGCCGCCGACCCGTCCGCCGCCGACCCGTCCGCCCTGGACCTGCCCACCCCCGCCACGCCGGCTCAGCCGCTCTCGGCGCCGACGGCCTGGACTCCGCCCGCGATCGGGCACACCGGTCCCACGATCCCGGGCCCACCGGCCCCGCCGACCCCCGCACGGGCGTTCGACGCGATCGACGACTCGACCGTCGTCTCCCCGGTGACGGCCTCCATCGCACCGTCGTCGTCATCGACCGCCGGCACCGAGCAGACGATCGTCCCGCCCGGCGACACCCTCTCCGGCGACCACGACGGCTTGACCATCGTCGGCGGCGACGTGCAGCGCCTGCGCGCCGAGCGCGACGCACGCCGAGCCGAGCAGTCGGCGTCGGGCGAGCAGGGCCGGCCCGCGGCATCCGCTGCCGTCGCCTCGCCGAGGCTCAGCCTGCGCATGCCCGACGGATCCCTCGAGCCGGTGACCCACGAGGTGCTGCTGGGGCGCGCGCCGAGCGTCAGCCAGGTCTCCGGCGGGCGCCTGCCGCGCGTGGTCGCGATCGGCGCAGGCGACCAGGACATCTCGCGCAATCACGTGCGCGTCACCGTCGAGGGGGACACCGTCGTGATCACCGACCTGCACTCGCGCAACGGCACGCATGTCGCGCAGCCGGGCAAGGCGCCCGTTCGCCTCCGCGCGGGCGAGCCGACGCCGGTGCTCGTGGGCACGGTCGTCGACCTCGGCGGCGGTTGGACCATCCAGGTGGTCGCCTCCTGATGCGCCGCGCGACCTCCACCCCGCCCGAACTGCCGGGCTACACCCCGCAGGGCCTGCTCGGCTCCGGCGGCTTCGCCGACGTGTTCCTCTACGAGCAGCGGCTGCCACGGCGCAGGGTCGCCGTGAAGGTGCTCCTCACCGAAGAGCTCGGTCGCGACACGCGCGCCCAGTTCGTCGCCGAGGCCAACCTGATGGCCCAGCTGTCGACGCACCCCTACATCGTCACGATCTTCCACGCGGATGTCTCGGCCGACGGCCGGCCCTACTTCGTCATGGAGTACTGCTCGGGTCCGAGCCTCGCCGAGCAGTACAAGCGCGCGCCGTTCGCCGTCGAGGACGCCCTTCGCACGGGCGTGCGAATCTCGGGCGCGGTGGCCACGGCGCACGCGGCCGGCATCCTGCACCGCGACATCAAGCCCGCGAACGTGCTCACGAACGACTACGGCTGGCCCGCGCTGACCGACTTCGGCATCTCGTCGAACCTCGACGGCGAGCTGCCGATGCACACGATGACGGTGCGCCCCGGCGACCAGGCGACCGGAACCTCCGGCTCCGGCAGCACGGCCGCGGTCGGCATGAGCGTGCCGTGGTCGCCGGCCGAGATGTTCGAGGACGACCCGAGCCCCGACCCCCGCAGCGACGTCTTCTCGCTGGCCGCGACGGTGTACACGCTCCTCGCGGGGCGCTCGCCGTTCGAGATCCCCGGGCGCTCGAACGGCACGCTCGACCTCATCGGCCGCATCGAGCGCGGGGCGATCACGCCCATGGATCGCGCCGACCTGCCGCGCAGCCTCCAAGCGGTGCTCGCCAAGGGCATGGCGACCTCGCGCGACGACCGGTATCCGAGCGCGGTCGAGTTCGCCCGCGCCCTGCAGCGCGTCGAGCTCGAACTCGGCTACTCGGCGACCACGATCGAGGTGCCGAACCTCGCGGTCGTCGAGGAGCGCGGCACCGAAGACGCCGCGGATGCCACCAGGGCCCGCGCCGTGCGCACGATCGACGCGCAGGCCGCACCTCCCGCCGCGGGAGCCGGCGCCGCCACGGCACGTGCGGTCGGCGCACCCCCGAGCGCGCCGACCCCGACGGGGGCCGACGCGACCGTCGCGCGTGCGCCGCAGCCGGTCGCCGCGCAGCCGCCACTGCCCGACGCCACGATGATGCGACCCGGCCGTCAGGCTCCGGTCGCCGATGCGCGCGGCTCCGCCGCGGTCGGCGCCGCCGCCGAGCCCGTCGATGACGGCACGATCGTCAGGCCCACGGGCGCCGCCCGCGGCGACGCACGCGCCGCGAACGATGCGACGCAGGCCGCGGCATCCGTCACCGAGGTCGAGGCGCCGGCTCGGCGTTCGAGGGTCGGCCTCATCGTCGGCATCGCCGCCGGCGCCGTCGTGGCCGTCGCGGTCGTCGCCGCCATCGCCCTCTCCGGTGCGCTGCCGAAGCCCGAGGCCGAGGCACCCGTCAAGTCCGCGAGCCAGGACGCCGTCGCCGAGGCGACCGTCCCGGTTCCCGTGGTCGAACCCGGCGTGCCCTCCGCCGACGGCACGAGCGTGTCGTTCGAGGTCTCGCTCGACGAGCCCGAAGAGGGGGACCGGTTCCGCTGGAAGCGCTCCGACGGCAGCGGCACCGTCGAGGTCGCCGACGCGTCGCCGATCGTCGTCGCGGGAGTCGCGGCGGGGCAGACCGTCTGCATCGACGTGCAGACCCAGCGGGGCAGCCGCACCTCCGAGCCGGCGAAGGGGTGCACGCCGTGAGGCCGCTCCAGCCGCTCAAGGTCGAGTACTGCGGCGAGTGGTACACCGTCGACGAGGGCCGCACGTTCACGATCGGCCGCGAGTCCGACCTCACGATCGACGAGAACCCCTACCTGCACCGCACGTTCCTCACCCTGAGTTCCGAGTTCGGCCTGTGGTGGCTCTCGAACGTCGGCCAACTGCTCTCGGCCACGGTGTCGGATGCCACGGGCAGCGTGCAGGCGTGGGTCGCGCCGGGTGCGAAGCTGCCGCTCGTCTTCCAGCAGGTGCAGGTGCTCTTCAGCGCGGGCGCGACGACCTACGAGTTCTCGATCCACGCCGAGGAGGACTTCTACAACACCTCGCTCACGGCCACCCCGGCCGACGGCGGCACCACGATCATGCCCGTCACGCTGACCTCGAGCCAGCGGCTGCTCGTGGTCGCCCTCGCCGAGCGCGTGCTCGTGCAGCCGTCAGCCGGGCGCGCGACGGTGCCCACCTCGGCCGAGGCCGCCGCTCGTCTCGGCTGGAGCATGACGACCTTCAACCGCAAGCTCGACAACGTCTGCGAGAAGCTCGATCGCCTCGGCGTCGACGGGCTCCGCGGCGGGCGCGGCAAGCTCGCGACGAACCGGCGCATGCGACTCGTCGAGTACGCCGTCGCGACGCGGCTGGTGAGCGTCGACGACCTCCTCCTGCTCGACCGCGCTGCGGCGGAGCCCGAGGAGTGACACCGCTGACGCTGCTCGTTCCGCAGTGCTGAGGCGGCTCCTCGGCACGCGTCCGCGCGAGGTCGCCGCCCTCGTCGTGCTCGCGACGATCGTCATCGTGCCGGTCGGCGTTGCGGTGCTGCATCCCGGATATCCCGTGGTCGACGTCGACCTCGACGCCCGAGACGTGTGGGTCACCAACGGCGACGAGCTCCTCGCCGGCCGACTCAGCAAGCCCATCGCCGAGCTCGACGGTGCCGTGAACACCACCTCGCGCGACATCGACGTGTTCCAGCACGGGGAGGAAGTCTTCCTCCACGACCGTTCCTCAGGCACGGTGCAGCGCATCGATCCGTCGTTCACCACCCTGACCGAGGCGATGAGCGTCCCGCTCGACGCGGAGATCGCCTACGGCGGCGACGTGCTGGCGATCATGGATCCCGGTTCCGGATCGGTCTGGACGGTCGATGCGGCGCTGCCGCTCGCCTTCGACGCGGCGACGGCGCAGCCGCTGACGAAGGTCGGTCCGGGCGGTCATGTCGCCGTCTCCGACGACGGAACGGTGTTCGCGACCTCCCCGCGCGATCGCGAGCTCGTGCGCATCGAGCCGGGTGCCGAACCCACCGCCTCGGCGCTGCCTCGTCTCGGCGACCATCAGGTGACCGCGGTCGGCCGGACCCCGGTCGTGCTCGATCTCGAGGACGACCGGCTGCTCGTCGGAGCCGACGAGATCGACCTTCCCGCGCACGCGCTGCGCCTCCAGCAATCCGGTCCCGCCGACGACTCGGTGCTCGTGGCGACCGGATCGGCGCTGCTCGACGTGCCCTTGACGGCCGGGGCCGCGGTGGAGAGCATCGACCCCGGGTTCTCGGGATCGTTCGATGACCCCGCCGACGTCTCGGCGCCGGTGCGGCTCGAGGGCTGCGCACACGCGGCCTGGGCGGGTGCGGCCAGGTACCTCCTCGCCTGCGACGGCGTCGACCCCCGCTCGGTCGACCTCGACCGGCAGACGCGCGGGTCGACCCTCGAATTCCGGGTCAATCGCAGCGTCATCGCGCTCAACGACCTGACCACCGGCAACACCTGGCTGCTCGACGACGACCTGCGTCTCGTCGACGACTGGGAGCAGGTCACCCCGCCCGAGGAGGAGGACGCCGAGGACGGGGAGGAGACCGCCTCCACCGAGAGCTTCGAGGACACCCTCGCCCAGCGCACCGACGAGAACCGTGCGCCGACCGCTCGCGACGACGAATTCGGCGTGCGTCCCGGACTCACGACCGTGATTCCCGTGCTCGACAACGACACCGACCCCGACGGCGACGTGCTCACCATCTCGGCCGTGCCCGAGGTATCGGCCTCGCAGGGCAGCCTCCAGCTCATCGACGGCGGTCGCGCGCTCCAGTTCACGCCGGCAGAGGGGCTCTCCGGCTCCCTCTCGTTCAGGTACACGGCCAACGACGGGCGACCGGGCGGGGTCGCGGAGGCGCTGGCGTCGATCTCGGTGCATCAGGCGGACGTCGACGAGCCGCCGGTCGCGCGCAGGGAGACCGTCACCGCCGTCGAGCAGGGCGGATCCACCACGGTCAACGTGCTGCAGGACTGGATCGATCCCGATGGCGACGCCGTCTTCCTCGTCTCTGCGACGCCGAAGTCCGGCGATCGTGCGAGTGCCGCCCCCGACGGCGAGCTGACCTTCGAGCACACCTCCGCCGAACTCGGGTCGAAGGAGGTCGTGTACGTCGTCTCCGACGGACACGGCACCGCGAGCGGCGTGCTCACCGTCGACGTCGAACCCGCCGGCACCTTGGCGCCGATCGGCACGCCCGACCACGTCCAGACCTTCGCCGGCCGAACGGCGGACATCCAGCCGCTCGGCAACGACGCGAGCCCGTCCGGTGCCCCGCTCGCCCTCATCGGCCTCGAAGAGGTGCCCGACGGCGTCGAGGTCGAGCCGAACCTCGAGCGCGGCTCGATCGGGTTCACGGCGGCGGAGCCGGGTTCCTACGAGGTGATCTACACGGTCGGCGCCGGCACGGAGACGAGCGTCGGCCTCGTCAGGGTCGATGTGCTCGAACCGCCCGACGGGGCACCCCCGCCGATCGCGGTCACCGACATCGCGTACCTGCGACCGGGGGAGCCACTCTCGATCCCGGTGCTCGCGAACGACGTCTCGCCGAGCGGCGACGTCCTCGCGGTGCAGTCCGTGCAGACCGACGGCCTCGACATCGCGCTGACGGTCGAGATGCTCGGCAACGCCGTCGTGCGTGCGACGCCGTCGTCGGCGCTCGTCGAGCAGACGCAGTTCCACTACACCGTGAGCGACGGGACGTCGACCTCGACGGCCGGCATCACGGTGGTGCCCGTGCCCCCGCTCGTGAAGCACCAGCCGCCGGTCGCGGTCGACGACTCCGCGCGGGTGCGTGCCGGCGACATCGTCACGGTGCCGGTGCTCGACAACGACCGTCATCCCGATCGAGCCCCGCTCAGCGTCGATCCCGAACTCGTCGTTCCCGATGGCACGCCCGGCCTGGCCTTCGTGAACGCCGACACCGTGCGCTACCAGGCTCCGGCCGAGCCCGGCGTCTACAGCATCGACTACCGGGTGGTCGATCCGTACCGCGAGAGCGCGGTCGCCACGGTGCAGTTCGTCGTGGTCGGCCAGGCCGGGGAGAACCTGCCGCCCGTCGCGGTGCCGGCGACCTCGCGACTGTTCGCCGACTCCACGGTGAAGATCCCGGTCGCGCTCGACGGCCTGGACCCCGACGGGGACTCGGTGGTGCTCCGGAGCATCACGACGTCGCCCAAGCTCGGGCGCATCGTGTCGACCGATGCCGGCACCATCGAATACCAGGCGTATCCGGGCATGGCGGGAACCGACAGCTTCGCGTACGAGGTCGAGGACACCGCGGGGGCGACCGCCGAGTCGACGATCAGGGTCGGGGTCGTTCCACGGCCGGCGACCGATTCACCGCCGAACGCCGTCGACGACACGGTCGAGGTTCCGCCCGGGCGGGTGGCGTCCGTGCCGGTCTGGCGCAACGACTCCGACCCGAACGGCTACAAGCTCACCGTCGCCGACGACCTGCTCGAGGTCGACGACGGCATCGAGGCATCCGTCGTCGACGATCGGGTCGTGGTCGAGGCGCCCGACGAGGAGGGAGCCTTCGCGATCCGCTACCAGGTCGAGAACGGGCACGGCGGCGTGGACTCCGCATTCCTGCACGTGCTCGTCACGACCGATGCGCGGCCGGTGCCTCCGACGTCCGTCGACCAGTTCGTCTCGATGGAGGATCTCGCGGCATCGCCGTCGGTCGAGGTCGACGTGCTCGACGGGGCGGAGAACGTCGGTGGACGCCTCGGCGACCTCGAACTCTCCCTCGTCGGCCCCAACCGCGACGCGGCCGAGGTCGTCGGTGCCTCCGAGGTGCGGGTGCGTGCGACCTCGTCTCGAACCACCATCGCGTATCGCCTCGCGAATCGCGACGGCCTCACGACGACCTCGTTCATCATCGTGCCGCCGCTCCCCGATGCGGCCGCGCACCAGCAGCCCCCGCTTCCGTACCTGAAGGACCTGCCTCCGCAGCAGACCGACCTGGACACGCCGATCGAGTGGGCGGTCGACGACCTCGTGGAGGTGCCGTCGGGACGACCGGCGCTGATCCTCAGCGCGTCGGCGACGAACGGCGACGGGTCCGCGGTGCGTGTGGACGGCGAGACGCTCCGATACACGCCGGCGCGCGGGTACCGCGGCCCGGCCTCGGTGAGCTTCCTGGTGACCGATGGCCGCTCGGAGTCGGACCCCACCGGGGCGAAGGTGCTCCTGACCCTCGCCGTCACCGTCGGCGATCCCGACCTCGAGGACGTGGCGCCCAAGTTCACCGCGCAGTCGGTCACCGTCGAGGCCGGCGAGGATCCTCAGGAGGTCGATCTCCTCGCGTCCACCTCCCATCCCAATCCCGCCATGCTCGAGCGAGTGGTGTTCTCGGGTCTGGCCGGAGCGAACTCCGACATCAGGGCCGGTCTCGCCGGCGCCGCGTTGACGATCGTCGTGCCGCGTGGCGTCCAACCGGGCGCTCGGGCGACCCTGACGTTCGACGTCGCATTGAACGGGCTCACGGTGCCGGGCGAGGTCGAGGTCACCGTCGTCTCCTCGACACGGCCGCTGGCCATGCCGGCAGACGATCCGTCATCGGCCGAGAACTCGACCTACCGGCCCTCGCAGACGGTCACGCTCGACGTGCTCTCGAACGACATCAACCCGTTCGAGGCCGAAGGCGAGCCGCTTCGCGTGGTCGGTGCACTGCTCGATCAGGCGGGCGCAGGGGCGAGCGCATCCATCTCCTTCACCGATGAGACCGTGACGATCCGCACGGGTGCCTCAGCGACCGGAACACTGAGCGCCGTGTACGTGGTGCAGGATGCGACCGACGATCGCACGCGTCGGGTGCAGGGGCGGATCCTGCTGTCGATCGTCGACGTGCCGGATGCGCCGCAGGCTCCCGCGGCCGTCGAGGGCGACGGCACGGCGAGCGTCACCATCTCCTCGACCGCGTCGAACAATTCGCCGATCCTCGACTACACCGTGACGTGGCCCGGCGGTAGCCTCACCGTGCCGACCGAGGGCACGTACACCGTCGGCGGCCTCCAGAACGGCACCGCCTACGCCTTCAGGGTCTCCGCGCGCAATGCGGTCGGCGATTCGCCCGCATCGCCCGAGAGTGCGACGGTGCGCCCGTACGGCGTTCCCGGAGCGCCCGCCGCGGCATCCCTCACTGCGACGTCGAACGGCACCGGCGACATGACCCTGCTCTGGTCCCCACCGGTGGCCGACGGCGGTCGCGGCATCTCGCACTACGTCTGGCGCGAAGTCGGAGTCGGCGGCACGACGCAGACCGGCGCCACCGCGGTGAACCTGCGCCGAACGGTGGGCACGACCTCTTCGTTCGAGGTTCAGGCGTGCAACGCGCGCGGATGCGGCGCGTGGACACGCTCGAACGCCGCCACGCCGTCCGCCCCGCCGCCCTGGACGCCGACCCGCTATCCGACGACGATCACGGCGACGACCTGCCCTGAGCCGAACTCGGCCTATCCGTCCGGACCGTGGAACGGCGACAGCGGCTGCTCGTTCCAGCCGCAGGGCGCACTCGGGGCCGGAACGGTCATCGATGCGGTCTGCTACTCGCAGCGGAACGGTCAGCCCTGGCTGTACTTCACCTCGGAGGTCGGCGTGTACGACGGATGGTTCGTCCGGGCCGACGACACGAGCAGGCCCGGGAGGTCGATCCCCGACTGCTGAACGGGCTCCGGATCAGCCGCACGCATGCGGAGGTCCCCCTCCGTATCGCTTGGACATCGAAGTACCATGGGAAGCCCTGCCCATTCGGGCGTGCTCGCCGACCGTGTTAGCGTGGGCCGCGGTCCGCCGAGCAGGCGACCCCCGCCGCCCATACCGACGGATGCAACGAGGAGTAGAGATTGGCCGGCTTCACCTCGTGGTTGCGTGCGCGAAAGACGCTCGCCTCGGGCGTCGCGATCGCCGTGCTCGTCGGCGCACCGGTCACGGTCGCGGTGCTGCACCAGGGCTTCCCGGTGACCGATCCCGACCTGCGCGCACGTGACGTCTGGGTGACCAATGCCGAAGAGCTGCTCGCCGGGCGCCTGAACCGCCAGATCGAAGAACTCGACGCCGCGGTGTCGACCGCGTCGAACGAGACCGATGTGTTCCAGAACGGTGACGACGCGTTCGTCTACGACCCCGCGGTCGGCTCGATCGAGCGCATCGACCCCTCGTTCACGACCCTCTCGCAGCGCATCGACGTGCCGCCGGCATCGAAGGTCGCCTACGGCGGCGACGTGATCGCCGTGCTCTCACCGGCCGGTGAGCTGTGGAACGTGCAGGCCGGCGCCGAGCTCCAGTTCGATTGGCGCGGCACCGACCCCATCGCGAAGCTCGGCGAAGACGCCGAAGTCGCGGTCTCCGACACCGGGACGATCTTCGCGACGTCGATCGCCAAGGAGCGCGTGCAGCGGTTCGAGCGCGGCAAGGCCGATGCGCCGCAGACCACGAAGATCGCCGATCTCGGTGAACACCAGATCGCGGCGATCGGCGAGCGCGCGGTCATCTTCGACGAGGAGCGCAACGCCGTCATCGTCGACGGTCGGGTCACCGAACTCGACGATGCCGGTCTGAGGCTGCAGCAGTCGAGCGCAGAGAACGACACGGCCTACGTCGCGACCGCGACCGGTCTCGTCGCAGTCCCGCTCGACGGTGGCAAGGTGCGCGAACTCGACGCCGAGGCGGCCGTCGGATCGGCAGGGGCGGCGGACGTCGCGGCACCGGTCTGGCTGAACGGCTGCGTGCACGGCGCCTGGGCCGAGGCCGGCCGCTACCTCGCGTCGTGCGACGGAGAGAAGCCGCGCCTGCTCGACATCGACCAGCCCACGGCCGCGGCACGACTCGAGTTCCGGGTCAACCGCGACGTGATCGCGCTCAACAACCTCACCAACGGCAACGCCTGGCTCGTCGACTCCGATCTCCGGCTCGTCGACAACTGGGAAGAGGTGACGCCGCCAGAGGAGAGCGATGAGCTCGAGGGCGACGAGAAGAGCGCGCAGCAGACCTTCGAGGACACGATCGCCGAGCGCACCGACCAGAACCGGCCGCCCGTCGCGCGTGAAGACGACTTCGGGGCGCGCCCGACGCGCACCACGATCCTCGAGGTGCTCGAGAACGACACCGACCCCGACGGCGACGTGCTGACGGTCTCATCCGTCACTGGCATCCCCGAGTCGATGGGGCGCATCGAGCAGATCGACGGCGGTCGCGCGCTGCAGTTCTCGCCGGCCGAGGGTGCCGCCGGCACGGTGTCGTTCCGATACTCGGTCGATGACGGCCGTGGCGGCGTCGCCGAGGCATCCGTCAACGTGCGCGTCGTGCCCGAAAGCGAGAACACCGCGCCCGTCTCGGTGCGCTCGGGGGCGATCAGCGTCGAGCAGGGGCAGCAGGTCTCGTACAACGTCGTGACCGACTGGATCGACCCCGACGGCGACGACCTCTACCTCGTGAACGCCTCCCCGGTCGGCGGCGACTCCGTGCGCTTCAGTCCCGACGGCAACCTGACGTTCCAGCACAAGTCGGCTGAGCTCGGCCAGAAAGAGGTGCAGTTCACGGTCTCCGACGGGCAGACGGCCGCGACCGGCATGCTCACGGTCGAGGTCAAGCCGTCGGGATCCCTGAACCCGATCGGCACGCCCGACTTCACGAGGGTGTTCGCCGGCGAGAAGACGCTCATCGAACCGCTCGTGAACGACGTCTCGCCGTCTGGTGCCCCGCTCTCCCTCCTCGGCATCGAGGAGGCTCCCGAATCGGCCGAGATCACGCCGAACCTCGAACGGGGATCGATCACGTTCTCGAGCTCCGAGGTCGGCGACTACGTGTTCGTCTACAACCTCGGGGCGGGCGCGACGGTCAGCGTCGGGCTGATCCGCGTGCAGGTCGTCGAAGCCCCGGCCGAGGCGTTGCCGCCCATCGCGGTGAAGGACACCGCGTACCTGCGCCCCGGCGAGCCGTTGTCGATCCCCGTGCTCGCCAATGACGTCTCGCCCTCGGGTCGGGTGCTCGCGGTGCAGTCCGTCGACGACACGGCGACCGACGGGCTCGTCTCCGTCGAGCTCCTGACCAACACGGTCGCTCGCGTCACGGCCTCCGCCGCGCTCGATCGACAGCTGCAGTTCGCGTATACGGTCTCCGACGGCGTCGGCACCGCCACGACGACCGTCACCGTGGTTCCGGTGCCGCCGCTCGTGAAGAACCAACCGCCGGTCGCCACCGAGGACACGGCGATTGTCCGGGCAGGCGACATCGTCACGGTGCCGGTCACGAGGAACGACTTCCACCCCGACGCCGCCGCGTTCCACGTGCTGCCCGAACTCGCGTTCGGCGACGACTTCAAGGGCCTGGCGTTCGTCGACGACGACACGGTGCGCTACCAGGCGCCAGAGGAAGCCGGTGTCTACAGCCTCTCCTACGCGATCGGCGACGACCACGAGCAGACGGCCAAGGCGAAGCTCACGATCACGGTCGTCGGTCGGGGCAGCGAGGGCAATCGAGCACCGCTGCCGACGCCGATCACCTCGCGAACCTTCGAGGGCTCCGCCGTGAAGATCGACATCCCGCTCGACGGTCTCGACCCCGACGGCGACTCCGTCACGCTCACCGGCATCTCCAGCACGCCGTCCCTCGGCCGCGTCGTCGAGCGCACGAGCACGAGCCTCACCTACGAGGCGCTGACCGGTTCGGCAGGTACCGAGACCTTCACCTACGAGGTGCGCGACACCTATGGTGCGAGCGCCACCGGCACCATCCGCATCGGCGTCATCCCGAGGCCCGTGGTGCAGCTGCCGCCGAGCGCGGTCGACGACTCGATCGAGATGAAGCCCGGTCGCACGGCGTCGGTCGAGGTCCTGCTCAACGACTCCGACCCGAGCGGCTACAGCCTCCGGGTCGAGAGCCTGCCCGATGTCGACGAGGGGCTCGAGGCCGAGATCCGCGACCTCCGACGCGTCGTCGTCAAGGCGCCCGACCAAGAGGGCGCCTACACGATCCGCTACGAGATCTCGAACGGCCATGGCGGTGCGGACGCCGCATTCCTCCAGATCGCGGTGACCGACGACGCGGTGATCCTCCCGCCGACCGCCGAAGACCAGGTGATCGAACCCGAAGAGGTGCTCGACGGCGAAGACGTGACCGTCACGCCGCTCCGCGATGCGACGAACCCGGGCGGGCTCGTCGAGGACCTCGTCGTCACCGTCGAGGGTCCCAATGCCTCGAAGGCCGAGGTCGACTCCGACGGTCGCATCACGGTGAAGCCCGGGCGCGATCGGTATGCCGTCGCGTACCGGTTGACGAACGACCTCGACGACCTCTCGGCCATGGCCTTCGTCATCGTGCCGCCCGTACCCGCCGGCGACGACGCCGTCGAGGAGACGCAGCGGCCTGAGGAGACGCCGAAGCCGAAGACGCCAGAGGAGCTGCAGGCCGAGGAGAAGGCGAAGTTCCCGGCGCCGTACCTGAAGGACCTCGATCCGATCATCGTGCCCATGAACGGCCGCATCGCGTGGAGCGTCAACGACCTCGTCGAGGTTCCCTCGGGCAACCCGGCGCTCATCCTGACGGCGAACGCGAGCGCCACCGACGATGAGGTCCTCGTCGACGGCACGCACCTGCAGTACATCCCCAGGCAGGACTTCCGCGGCTCAGCCTCCCTGACGTTCCAGGTCACCGACGGCAAGAGCGCAGACGACCCGATCGGCCGCACCGCGATCCTGACGCTGCCGATCACCGTCGGCGACCCCGACTTCAACGACACGCCACCGAGCTTCACGCCGCGGTCGGAGACCATCGAGGCAGGCGAGGCGGCGCGTACCGTCGACCTCCGGCAGTCGAGCGACCAGCCGAACCGCGACAACATCGAGCGGTTCACCTACACGAACCTCGGCGGTACGTCCGAGGACATCCAGGCCGAGATCATCGACGGCGCGACGCTCTCGTTCAAGGCACCGCTCGGGGTGCAGCCCGGCACCGAGGCGAGGCTCACCTTCGACGTGAACTTCAACGACTTCACGGTGCCCGGCTACGTCGACGTGAAGGTCGTCTCGTCGACACGGGCGATGCCGCGCACCGTCGACGACGGCCCGTTCGAGATGAATCGCAGCGACGCGAAGCTCATCGACGTGCTCGGCAACGACTTCAACCCGTTCGAGCAGGACGGCGTGCCGCTGCGGGTGGTCGGAGCCGAGATCGATCAGGTCTCCGTCGGCTCGACCGCCTCCGTCTCGTTCACCTCGACCGACATCACGGTGCGCACCGGCGCGGCCTTCACCGGCACGGTGAGCGTGATCTACCGCATCGAGGACGGCACGAAGGACCCGTTGCGTCAGACCACCGGTCGCGCCACCGTGATCGTGCGCGCGCCACCCGACCAGCCGAACAGGCCTGCAGCGAGCGCTTCGGATGCCGCGGCCACCGTGCGGTGGAACGAACCGGCCACGAACAACTCGCCCATCACCGGCTACGAGGTGCAGTGGGACGGCGGCAGCAGGTCGTTCGGCGCTGGTGCGGCCGGATCGGACCAGCCGATCACCGGGCTGACCAACGGCACCACGTACACGTTCCAAGTGCGTGCTCAGAACGAGAAGGGCTGGGGCGAGTGGTCGTCGGCCAGCGCTGCGGTGACCCCGTACGGCACCCCGTCCGACGTCCCGTCGGTCAGCGCGTCGCCTCGCGGCTACGGACCGACAGCGGTCGACTTCTCGTGGGGGGCTCCGAACATCAGCGGCGGCGGTTCGATCCACTACCAGATCAACCTCGACAACGGCGGCTGGTCCGACATCGGCGGTGGGCGCTCCCACGCCATCGGCGGCATCGGCGTCGGCACGCACAACGTCCAGGTCCGCGCGGTCAACGACGGCAGCGGTCGGGCGGGAGGCGCGGCATCGCGCAACTTCACCGTCGAGCAGCAGCCGCCGCCGGTCCCGTCGGGCCGGATCGGCAAGGGGCCGAGCCGGTCGTGCGACAGCGGTGGCGGCGGCTGCGCCGAGGTCCGCATCACGTGGTACGACATGGCGCCCGGGCGCTACAAGGTGTTCGCGACGGTGAACGGCGCCTCGTGCTGCAGTTACCAGCAGACCGTCGACATCGGAGCGAACGGCCAGTTGCAGCTGCTGAACCACCTCGGTCGCCGCAGCGAGAACATCGCCGTGCGGTTCGAGGCACAGGGAGGCGGCGCCGTCTCCAAGACCCTCGGCGAGATCAGCGGGTCGACGTGGAACAACATGGGATACAACACGTGGTGAACGCGAGCCGCGTCAGGGACATGAACGGCGCCGACCCCGGCCCGGAGATCAAGGAGCACCAATGGCAGTAACGCAGGAGCAGGCGCAGTGGTTCCAGGACGCCTTCTCGAAGCTCGTCGACAACATCGACCAGGCGATCCTCGGCAAGCGCCATGTGATCGAGCTCGTCGTCACGGCGCTCCTCTCCGACGGGCATGTGCTGCTCGAGGACTTCCCCGGCACGGGTAAGACCGTGCTCGCGAAGGCGCTCGCGAACACGCTCGACGGCACGCACTCGCGCATCCAGTTCACGCCCGACCTGCTGCCGTCCGACGTCACGGGTGTCACGATCTTCGACCAGGGCAAGGGGCACTTCGAGTTCCACCGCGGCCCGATCTTCGCGTCGATCGTGCTCGCCGACGAGATCAACCGCGCGAGCCCGAAGACCCAGTCGGCGCTCCTCGAGGTCATGGAGGAGGGTCGTGTCACGGTCGACGGCGTCGGCTACGAGGTCGGCAGCCCGTTCATGGTCATCGCGACGCAGAACCCGGTCGAGCAGGCCGGAACCTATTCGCTTCCCGAGGCGCAGCTCGACCGCTTCCTCATCAAGACGTCGCTCGGATACCCCGACCACGAGACCGCCGTCACGCTGCTGCTCGACTCGGCCAACCGCGCCCGTGCCGGCAAGGTCACCCCGATCATCGCGTCGAGCTCGGTGACCACCATGGCCCAGCTCGCGTCGGAGGTCTACGTCGACGCCTCGGTGCTCTCCTACCTCAACGAGCTGGTCACCGGAACGCGCGAGCACAAGGACTCCGCGCTCGGCGTCAGCATGCGCGGCGCGCTCGCGCTGGCCCGTGCGACCAAGACCTGGGCCATCGCGCACGGCCGCACGTACGTCACGCCCGACGACGTGCGCGAGCTCGCGGTGTCGGTGCTCGCGCACCGCATCATCGTCGACCCCGAGGCCGAGTTCGCCGGCGCCACCGCCGAGGACATCGTCGCCTCGGTGATCGTCGACGTCGCCCCGCCCGCCTACCGCGCCGCATGAGCGCCGAGCCGCGCGCGCCCCGACCCCCGTCGCAGGCGCGCATCGCTGCACGGGCCGTCGGGCGTTCGCTCGCGGCATCCGCTCGCTCGGCGCAGGGGGGCGTCGCTCGCGGCGCCCGTCGGGTCGCCGACTGGGCCGCGCCGGTCACCGGCGTGATCTCGGTCACCGGATGGCTCGTGCTGCTCGCCTCGCTCGTCTCGTTCATCGTGGCCTGGGCGCTCGGCTGGATCGAGCTCGCGTTCCTCGGGGCGACCCTGCTCGCCGCGATGCTCGTGAGCGTGCCGTTCACGCTCGGCCGAATGCACTACCGCGTCGAGGTCGCCCTGCAGCCGACGCGCGTCGTCGCCGGGGAACGCGCCTTCGGTCGTCTCGCGGTCACGAACACGGGCGCGAAGACGTCGATCCCGTCGCGACTCGAGCTGCCCGTCGGCGCCGGTCTCGCCGAGTTCATCGTGCCTGCGCTGCCGGCCGACGACGAGCACGAGGAGCTCTTCGCCGTGCCCACCAACCGCCGCGCGGTCATCGTCGCCGGGCCTGCGGTCTCGGTGCGCGGCGACCAGCTCGGCCTGCTGCGCCGCATCGTGCGCTGGAGCGAGCCCGTCGAGCTCTTCGTGCACCCCGTGACCGCACGCCTCAAGCCGTCGGCGGCGGGGCTCGTGCGCGACCTCGAGGGCGAGGTCACGAAGACCATCACCGACAACGACATCTCCTTTCACGCCCTGCGGGCGTACCAGCCCGGCGATGCGCTCCGCAACGTGCACTGGCGCACCTCCGCGCGCACAGGCCAGCTCATGGTGCGCCAGTACGAGGAGACCCGCCGATCGCAGCTCGCGCTGCTGCAGCGCACCGAACGGGCGAACTACGCCTCCGACGAGGAGTTCGAGCTCGGCGTCTCGGTGCTCGCCTCGCTCGGCGTGCAGGTGATCCGCGATGCGACGCGCGTCGACGTGCTCACCGAGGAGCTCAGCCTTCGCACGGCGACCCCGACCGCGCTGCTCGACGACACGAGCCGCATCGCCGCGGCATCCGGAGCCTTCGACTCGATGCGGTCCTTCGTGCGCGATCGCACCAAGCGGCTGTCGCCGCCGAGCGTCGCGATCATCGTCGCCGGCTCGATGGTGCCGCTGGCCGAGTACCGGTCGGCTGAGACCGTCTTCGGGGCCGACACGCAGACCCTGGGCTTCCGCGTCGAGCTCGGCGCGACCTCGCGCATCGCGAAGGTCGCCGGAACCACCGTCGTCACGGTCGGCGCCCTGTCCGACCTCTCGCGCCTGGTCGGGAGGGTGCGCCCGTGAACCGCATTCCGCGTACCGCCGTGACCGACCTCGTCGTGCTGTCGGTGCTCTCGCTGCTCGCCGTGCTCGGCTACGAGACGAGCTTCGGCGACCTCGACTTCCTGCTCGCGGCCGTCGCGGGCCTCGTCGTCGGCACGGCCGCCGCGCTCCTCGGCACCGTCCTGCGGCTGGGCGTGCTGACCACGGTCGTGCTCGGCCTCGCCATGTACTTCGTGCTCGGCACGCCGTTCACGATGCCGGAGTCGGCGATCTTCGGGGTGCTGCCGAGCCTCACCTCGCTCGCCGGCCTCGCGATCGGCGCGGTCTACGGCTGGGCCGACATCCTGACGATCGGCACGCCGGTCGAGGCTCCCTACTACGTGGCCGTGGTGCCGTACGTCGCCGCATGGGCGGTCGCCCTCGTCGGCTCGATGCTCGTGCTGCGCTGGCTGCCGAAGCGCCGAACCGTCGCCCGCAGTGCCGTGATCCTCATCGGCCCGGTGCTGCTGTTCATCTCCGGCATCCTCCTCGGCACCGACGAGGCGTTCTACGCCGGGGTGCGCGGAGTGGCGTTCGCCGTGATCGCGCTGGTCTGGCTCGCCTGGCGACGGGGATCGGATGTCGAGACCGACGCAGCCGGCGCGCGACGGCTCCGGGCGCAGAAGGTCCGCGGATCCGCCGTGGTCGTGGCGGGCGCCGTCGCGATCGGCGCCGTGGCCGGGCTGGCCGTCGCCCCGATCGCGCCGGAGCGTTTCGTGCTTCGCGATCAGGTCGTGCCGCCGTTCGACCCGCTCGAGTTCTCGAGCCCGCTCGCCGGGTTCCGCAACTACACGAAGGACCTCGCCGAGGAGCCGTTGTTCACCGTCACCGGGCTCGAACCCGGCGACATCATCAGGCTGGCCTCGATGAACTCCTACACGGGCCGGCTCTGGAACGTCGCCGGCCCGGGCGACTCCGACGACGACGGCGGCTACGCCATCACCGGACCGACGCTGCCGCAGCCGCCGCTCGCGACGCTCGGCAGCACGCGCTCGATCGAGCTCGACGTGTCGGGGTACGACGACGTCTGGCTCCCGACCGTCGGATACGGCACCGAGCTGAAGCTCGACGACACCGGCAGCGCCGGCCGTTCGGGCGACCTGCGCTACAACGCCGCGGCGGGCACGGCCGTGCTGACGAGCGGCGTCGGCGAAGGCACCCGCTACCGGCTCGACTCGCGCATGCAGGTCGAACCGAGCGACGAGGACCTCGCCGACGTGCCGGTCGCCACGATCGAGCTCCCGCCGGTCGAGAACGTTCCCGACGTCGTCACGGCGAAGGGCGAGGAGTACGCCGGCGACGCGACCACGCCGATCGAGCAGCTCCGCAACATCGAACGCGGCCTCAAGACCAACGGATTCCTCAGCCACGGTCTCGCGTCCGACTCGATCGCCTCGCGAGCAGGCCACGGTGCCGACCGGCTCATCGAGCTCTTCACGCGGTCCTCGATGGTCGGCGACGAGGAGCAGTACGCCTCGGCGATGGCCCTCATGGCTCGTCAGCTCGGGTATCCGTCGCGCGTCGTCATGGGCTTCGCACCCGAGGTCGGAGAAGACGACGATTCCGTCGAGGTGGTCGGCGAAGACGTCACGGCCTGGGTCGAGGTGCCGTTCGAAGGGGTCGGCTGGGTCTCGTTCCGGCCGACGCCCGACCAGGTCGACGCACCGCAGGACCAGACGCCGAAGCCGAAGTCCGAACCGCAGCCGCAGGTGCGCCAGCCTCCGCGCGCCGAGCACGTCGAGGACGACCTGCTCTCGACCGTCGAGATCGACGACACCGACGACGAGGACAAGGACCGCCCCTTCCGGATTCCGGGCTGGGTGTGGGTCACGGCGGCATCGCTCGGCATCCCGGCCGCGATCGTGTTCCTTCCGATGCTCTTCGTCGCGATGGCGAAGGAGCGGCGTCGCCGCCGCCGTCGTGGCCGCGGCAACGAGATCGCGGCGGCCGCGGCCTGGGACGAGCTCATCGACCGCTACGCGGAACTCGGCTTCGAACCGCCCGAGCGCTCGTCGCGGCTGCAGACCGCACGCGCGCTCGAGCACCAGGCGGTCGAGCAGGGGGTCCTGCCGAACTCGGATCCGGGCTCGCTCCGGCTGACCGCACTCGCGGCGAGCGTCGACCGCGACGTCTTCGACGGCCAGCAGGTCGCCTCCGAGACCGTCGTGAAGCGATGGAGCGAAGCGGATGCCGCGGCAGCCGTCGTATCGGCGGCAGTCGGGCGCTCGCGCCGGCTCATCGCCCGATACCGCATGCGCCGACGTCGGTAGACTGCCTGCGTGGTCGCACCGGAGTTCATCGTCCCGCCGCCCGGGTTGATTCCCGAGGTGCCGAAGCCAGACGCGCCGAAGCCGGACGCGCCGATCGCCGGAGCGCCGACCGCTGACGTGCCGATCGTCGACGCGCCGATCGCCGGCGTGCCGATCGCCGATGCGCCCGGTGCAGTCGGCCTCACCCGACCGCCGGCGGAGCGCGCCGACCAGGGCGACCACACCGTGCGCGCGCTGCCAGGGCGCGCATTGCCAACGTTCACGCCGTTGCCGAGCGGCCCGCCCGCGGCATCCCTCGCAATGCCGCAAGCGCTTCGGCCTGCCATGCCGGAGTCCGCGGCCGCAACGTCGTTCAGCCTCACCTCTGCGGCGGGCGAGACGGTCGAGATCGTGGGCCGCGTCGTCGTCGGGCGCAACCCGACGATCGGCGCCGACCAGGTCGGTGCCACCCCGATCGCGCTCATCGACCCCACCCGCACGGTGTCGAAGACGCACGCGCTCATCGAGGTCCGAGGGGGACAGGTCGTGATCACCGACCTGCACTCGACGAACGGCGTCGCGGTGCAGGCGGGCGGCGGCGAGCTCACCGTGCTCGACCCCGGAGCACCCGCCGAACTCGAGGTCGGGGCGACCCTGCGACTGGGCGACCTCGCGCTGACGCTGCGCCGGACCACCAGCGGCACGGTGTAGCCTGTGACCATGCGCGCCACACGACGTCTTCTCCTTCGGTGCCGCGGCGGGGCCTCGTTCTAGGCCGTTCCCGTCGCGGAGTCCGTCGTCGGCCGTTCCCTGTTTCCGAGGAAGACGAACGCATGAACAACAACATCGCAACTGCACGCCCGCGCACACTGGCCGAGAAGGTCTGGGACGCCCATCTGGTGAAGAAGGGCGAAGACGGCACGCCCGACCTCATCTACATCGACCTCCACCTCGTGCACGAGGTGACGAGTCCGCAGGCCTTCGACGGCCTGCGCCTGGCGGGTCGCCCGGTGCGTCGACCCGATCTCACGATCGCGACCGAAGACCACAACACGCCGACCCTCGCGATCGACAAGCCGATCGCCGACCTGACGAGCCGGACGCAGATCGAGACCCTCCGCCGCAACGCGGCCGAGTTCGGCATCCGCCTGCACTCGCTCGGCGACAAGGAGCAGGGCATCGTGCACGTCGTGGGCCCGCAGCTCGGACTCACGCAGCCGGGCATCACGGTCGTCTGCGGCGACTCGCACACCTCGACGCACGGCGCGTTCGGTGCCATGGCGTTCGGCATCGGCACGAGCGAGGTCGAGCACGTGATGGCCACGCAGACGCTGCCGCTGAAGCCGTTCAAGACCATGGCGATCAACGTCGAGGGCGCGCTGCGACCCGGCGTGACCGCGAAGGACATCATCCTCGCCGTCATCGCGAAGATCGGCACCGGCGGCGGGCAGGGCTACGTGCTCGAGTACCGCGGCAGCGCCATCCGCGCCCTCTCGATGGACGGCCGCATGACGATCTGCAACATGTCGATCGAGGCGGGCGCCCGGGCGGGCATGGTCGCGCCCGACCAGACGACCTTCGACTACCTCGAGGGTCGTGCCCACGCGCCGCAGGGCGACGACTGGATCGCCGCCGTCGACTACTGGAAGACCCTCGCCACCGACGAGGGCGCCGAGTTCGACGCCGAGGTGTTCGTCGACGCCGACGACCTCGAGCCGTTCGTCACCTGGGGCACGAACCCGGGGCAGGGCGTCTCGCTCTCCGAGAACGTGCCCGACCCGGCGGCCATCGAAGACCAGCACGAGCGGGCCGCCGCCGAGCGGGCGCTCGAGTACATGGACCTCGAGGCGGGCACGCCTCTGAAGGACATCCGCGTCGACGCCGTCTTCATGGGCTCATGCACGAACAGCCGCATCGAGGACCTCCGTGCGTTCGCCTCGATCATCGAGGGCAAGCAGAAGGCCGACGGCGTTCGCGTCATGGTCGTTCCCGGCTCCGCCCGGGTTCGGCTCGAGGCCGAGGCCGAGGGGCTCGACAAGGTCTTCGAGGCGTTCGGTGCCGAATGGCGCTTCGCCGGCTGTTCGATGTGCCTCGGCATGAACCCCGACCAACTCGCCCCCGGTGAGCGCTGCGCGTCGACGTCGAACCGCAACTTCGAGGGACGTCAGGGCAAGGGCGGCCGCACGCACCTCGTGTCGCCGCTCGTGGCCGCGGCCACCGCGATCCGCGGCACGCTCTCGAGCCCGTGGGATCTGCAGACCGAAGGAGAGGCGAGCTGATGGAGAAGTTCACGACCGTCACGGGCATCGCGGCGCCCCTGCGCCGCTCGAACGTCGACACCGACCAGATCATCCCCGCCGTCTTCCTGAAGCGCGTCACCAAGACGGGCTTCGAAGACGCCCTCTTCTCCGCGTGGCGGCAAGACCCCGAGTTCATCCTGAACCAGCAGGCCTATCAGGGCGCCCGCGTGCTCATCGCCGGACCCGACTTCGGCACCGGCTCCAGCCGCGAGCACGCCGTCTGGGCGCTGCGCGACTTCGGCTTCGACGTCGTCATCAGCTCGCGCTTCGGCGACATCTTCCGAGGCAACTCCGGCAAGCAGGGCCTGCTCGCCGCACAGGTCGCCTACGAGGACGTCGAACGACTGTGGGAGGTCATCGAGGCCCAGCCGGGAATAGCGGTGACGGTCGATCTGGTTGCTCGTACGGTCAGCGTCGGAACGCTGACGGTGTCGTTCGACATCGACGACTACACTCGGTGGAGGCTTCTCGAAGGGCTCGATGACATCGGGCTCACCCTGCGTGACGAAGCGGCGATCGCCGAATTCGAGACGCATCGAGAGGCCTGGCGGCCGAAGACACTCCCCATCCGGGAGCCGGCGGAATCAGGAACTCTGTGAACACACTCGGGCAGGATGCCAAGAACCACGCTTCTGCGGTCGGACTCAATGTCGACCGCATCACGATCAACGGCGGCAAGCCGCTGGTCGGGCGCATCGAACTGAAGGGCGCGAAGAACCTCGTCACCAAGGCGATGGTCGCAGCGATCCTCGGCGATGGGCCGAGCGTGCTGAAAGACGTGCCGAACATCAGCGACGTGCGCATCGTGCGCGGGTTGCTCGAGGTGCACGGCGTGACGGTGACCGACGGTCCCGTCGAGGGCGAGCTCATCCTCGACCCGACCGCCGTCGAGACGGCGCACATGGCCGACATCGACGCGCACGCCGGCTCGAGCCGCATCCCGATCCTGTTCTGCGGTCCGCTCCTGCACCGCCTCGGCGAGGCGTTCATTCCCGACCTCGGCGGGTGCCGAATCGGCGACCGCCCCATCGACTACCACCTCGAGGTGCTGCGCAACTTCGGCGCCATCGTCGAGAAGCTCCCGAGCGGCATCCGCATGTCGGCGCCCGACGGGCTGCACGGAGCCAAGGTGGCGCTGCCGTACCCGAGCGTCGGTGCGACCGAGCAGGTGCTGCTGACCGCGGTGCTCGCCGACGGCATCACCGAGCTCTCGGGCGCGGCCATCGAGCCCGAGATCATGGATCTCATCAACATCCTGCAGAAGATGGGTGCGATCATCACGGTCGACACCGACCGCGTCATCCGCATCGAGGGCGTCGAGAAGCTCAGCGGCTACACGCACCGCGCGCTGTTCGACCGCAACGAGGCCGCGAGCTGGGCCGCGGCCGCGCTCGCGACCGAGGGCGACATCTTCGTCGGCGGCGCCCGCCAGGCCGAGATGCTGACCTTCCTCAACGTCTTCCGCAAGGTCGGCGGCGACTTCGACATCGAAGAGGACGGCATCCGCTTCTTCCACCCCGGTGGAGACCTGAAGCCGGTCATCATCGAGACCGACGTGCACCCCGGCTTCATGACCGACTGGCAGCAGCCCCTCGTCGTGGCGCTCAGCAAGGCGAAGGGCGTGTCGATCGTGCACGAGACCGTCTACGAGCAGCGCTTCGGCTTCGTCGACGCGCTCGTCGAGATGGGCGCGTCGATCGAGGTGCACAAGGAGTGCCTCGGCTCGGCGACCTGCCGGTTCGGCCAGCGCAACTTCAAGCACTCCGCCGTGATCTCGGGCCCGACCCGGCTCACGGGCGCCGACATCGAGGTTCCCGACCTGCGCGGCGGCTTCAGCCACCTCATCGCGGCGCTCACGGCCGACGGCCGCTCGACGGTCTCGAACGTGGGCATCATCGCGCGCGGGTACGAGAACTTCATCACGAAGCTCGAGCTCCTCGGGGCGGACTTCGAACTCGACGCATAATGGGTGAGTGCAACACGACGACGCGTCTCCCGTCCATCCTGTGAAGGCGCGTTCGGAGACCCGCCGCCCGTCGTTCTTCTGGCTCCTCGCCGTGCTGGTGCTGCCGATCCTGAGCCTGATGGTGCGGTTCCGCTTCCATCATCGCGATCGGATGCCGCAGGCCGGCGCCTTCGTGCTCGCGCCCAATCACTACAGCGAGATCGATCCGGTGGTCATGGGCGCCGCGACCTGGAAGCTCGGGAGAGCACCCCGATTCATGGCCAAGGCCTCGCTGTTCAAGAATCCCGTGCTCGGGTGGCTCTTGCGCACGTCGGGGCAGATCCCGGTCGAACGCGCGGGCAGCAAGAGTCATGCGGCGCTCCGTGCCGCCGAAGAGCTGGTCGAGAAGGGGCGGATGGTGGTCGTGTATCCCGAGGGCTCCCTGACACGTGATCCCGATCTGTGGCCGATGCGCGGCAAGACGGGCGCGGTCCGCATCGCGCTCGAGCGGGACATCCCGATCGTGCCCGCCGCGCACTGGGGCACGCAGGAGCTCATGGGCCGCTACGGCAAGAAGCTGAAGCCGTTTCCGCGCAAGACGATCGACGTCATCATCGGCGAGCCACTCGACCTCTCGGCGTACCGGGGCAAGCCGCTCGACCAGGCCTCGCTGCTGAAGGCGACGAGCGAGCTCATGGACGCCATCGCGAAGCTCCTCGCCGAGCTGCGTGGCGAGGAGGCGCCCGCCGAGCGGTGGGATCCCACCAAGCACGGCCAGAAGGAGACGGGGCGCCTCGATGGCTAGGGCGGTCAAGACCGGGCGCGGAGCCCGCGTCGCCGTGCTCGGCGCGGGCAGCTGGGGCACGACGTTCGCGAAGATCCTCGCCGATGGCGGCGCCGACGTCGTCATCTGGGCCCGTCGTCCCGAGCTCGCCAAGGAGATCAACGAGGGCAAGCGCAACAGCGACTACCTCCAGGGCGTGAACCTGCCATTGGCGCTGCGCGCCACGAGCCGCCTCGACGAGGCGCTCGCGGGCGCCGAGCACGTCTTCGTGTCGGTCCCGAGCCAGACGCTGCGCGAGAACCTCATCGCGGCAGAGCCGTTCCTGCCGGCCGGCGCGACGATCGTCTCGCTCATGAAGGGCGTCGAGAAGTCGACGGGCCTGCGCATGAGCGAGGTCATCGCCGACGTGCTGCCCATCGACCCGTCGCGCATCGCCGTGATCTCGGGCCCGAACCTCGCGCTCGAGATCGCGAAGGAGCAGCCGACGGCGGCCGTCGTCTCGTCATCGAGCCTCGAGACGGCGCAGGCCGTGGCATCCGTCGCCCGCAACCGCTACTTCCGCTCGTTCGTGAACACCGACGTGATCGGCACCGAGTTCGGCGGCGTGCTGAAGAACCTGATCGCGGTCGCCATCGGCATCGTCGACGGCGTCGGCTACGGCGAGAACACGAAGGCGTCGATCATCACGCGCGGCCTCGTCGAGATGACCGACTTCGCCGTCGCGTACGGCGCCCAGGGCGAGACGCTCTCGGGGCTCGCCGGCCTCGGCGACCTCATCGCGACGAGCCAGTCGCCGCTCTCGCGCAACAACACCGCTGGGCGCCTGCTCGGTCAGGGCTACCACCTCGCCGACGTCGTGAACCAGATGAACCAGACCACCGAGGGCCTGGCATCGGTCGGCCCCGTGCTCGAACTGGCGCGCGCCAAGGGCGTCGAGATGCCGATCGTCGAGCAGGTGCGCCAGGTGCTCGCCGGCACGCTCGAGCCGCGCGACCTCGCCCCTCACCTCACGACCGATGACGAGCCGCAGGGCGAAAGGACGATGGATGGACAAGCTCAGGGTGGTTCTGCTCTTCGGAGGGCGTTCAAGCGAGCATTCGATCAGCTGCGCGACGGCGGGCGGAGTTCTGGGCGCGATCGATCGTGACCGCTTCGAGGTGATCCCCGTCGGGATCACCCACGACGGCGCCTTCGTGCTCGAGAGCGACGATCCGACGCGCTTCGCCCTCGATCCGGGCCACCTGCCCGAGGTCGTCGACAACGGGTCGCGCGTGCGCTGGCCCGAGAGCGCGGCATCGCGCGAGCTCCGGGTCAGCGATGCCGCGGGCGAGCGTTCGCTCGGGGAGATCGACCTCGTCTTCCCGATCCTGCACGGCCGCTTCGGCGAAGACGGCACCGTGCAGGGACTGCTCGAGCTCGTCGGCCTGCCCTACGTCGGCAACGGCGTGCTGGCCTCGGCGCTCGGCATGGACAAGCACTTCACGAAGACCGCGCTCGAGGCGGCCGGCATCCCGGTGGCGCCGTGGGTCACGCTCTCGCGCGGCGCACTCGAGGCCGACGCCGAGCTGTGGAACCGTCGGGTTCGCGGCCTCGGGCTGCCGGTGTTCGTCAAGCCGGCACGGGCCGGATCGTCGGTCGGCGTGACGAAGGTCTCCGACTGGGCAGACCTCGAGGCCGCGCTCGAGGTGGCGTTCGCCGAGGACCGAACGGTGCTCGTCGAGCAGGCGGTGCCCGGTCGCGAGATCGAGATCGCGGTGCTCGAGGGTCGCGATGGGGTGCGCGTGAGCGTCGCCGGAGAGGTGGTCGTCACCGGCCGCGAGTTCTACGACTTCGAGGCGAAGTACCTCGACGCCCCTGGCATCGACCTGGTCTGCCCGGCCGACCTCGGCGACGGCGAGACGTTCGAGCTCGAGCGCATCGCCCGGCGCGCGTTCGAGGCGATCGGCGCCGAGGGCCTCGCGCGCGTCGACGTGTTCCTCGGCGACGAGGGCTTCGTCGTCAACGAGATCAACACGATGCCCGGATTCACGCCCATCTCTATGTTCCCGACCTGCTGGCTCAACACCGGCCTCAGCTACCCCGAGCTCATCGCCGAGCTCATCGAGGTCGGCCACGCGCGCGGCGCGCGCTGACGCGGGCGGTCCACGATTCGGCGAACGGCGCCGGGATGCACCCGCATCTCGGCGCCGTTCGCGTCGCTCGGCGGCGTGCGGGTTCGCCGGGCACGGCCCATGCGACCCTGCGCGCCGTGTCGCGACATCCGGTCTCGCGACATCCGGTCTCGCGACGTCCGGGTTCTGCGACGACCTCGCGGGGCGGCGCTCAGTCCGTCGGCACCGCGTCGTCGACCGAGGTGCACGCGCCGTCGGACGGGATGACCGAGACCGCGGTCGAGAGATCGGTGATGACCGTCGTGCCCGAGACGACCTCGCTGTCGATGAACACCTCGACGGCCGGCGTGCGGCCGAACGTGGTGAACCGGTAGTTGGGCTTGTCGGAGTCGTCCATGATCCAGTCGACGTCGTTGACGCTGTAGCAGGGGTCCGTGGTGGGTCCGGGGGTCGGCACGCCGCAGCGCAACAGCACGGATGCCGGGTCGCCCCACGCCCCCGTGCCCTGCGCGTCGGTCTCGCGTTGCGGCTGCTCGGCGACCTCGTCGGGAAGGCGCACGCTGAGTTCGGCGCAGGAGACGTCGATCGCCTCGGGGGCCGGCTGCATGTTCACGATCGGGGTGCAGCCCGTGAGGGCGGCGCCGGTCAGGGCGGCCAAGGCGACGAGCGCAGAGCGGATGCCGGTGGCCCGGGTACGACGGCGGCGCGGCGGCGTGACGGGGTGCTGAGACATCCGCTCCAGCGTACCGTGCGGGCCCTGGCGGTTCGGACGGCGGCTCAGCGCGCAGGCGCGGATGCGCGCCTTCACGGGATCAGCAGTTCGGCCGGCAGGATCGCTGCGACAGGGCGTCGGTGAGCACGGTCTTCAGGTCTTCGGGGCGCTGGGCCGAGTACGCGGCCCCGCCGGTGGCCTCGGCGATGAGGCGCATCGACTCGATATCGGTGTCGGGGCCGATGCCGACCAGCACGACGGGCACCTGCTCGCCGTCTTCGGCCATGGCGGCGAGTTCGTCGAGCAACTGGTCGCGGCTGATGCCGTTCTCGTCCTCGTTCTTGCCGTCGGTGAGCAGCAGCACCGAGTTCACGGTCTCGGGGTCGTACGCCGAGCGCACCTGCTTCACGGCGGCGAGCGTCGTGTCGTAGAGCCCGGTCGCGCCGCCGAGCCTGGCGGGCAGCGAGGCGAGCACGTCGAGCACCTGCGTGCGGTGGGCCTCGTCGGCGAGCGGCTCGATGGGGGAGAGGTCCTCCCAGTCCTGGTCGCCGATCCGGGTGGTCGAGAATGCCCACACGCCGACGTCGACGGCCTCGGAGAGCTGCGAGATCGTGGTCGACGCGGCCTGCTGCAGCAGGTCGATGCGGCGGAGCCCGGTGATCGTGGGCTCCTCCATCGAACCTGAAACGTCGATGACCGAGAGGATGCGCGAGCGCAGGCTCACGACGCCCCAGGTGCGCAGGATCGAGACCTGTGCGGATGCCGCGGCCGACCCGACCTCGGTCGCGTCGGCGAGGACGCCGTCCTGCTTGAGCTCGCCGCCGCCGGTGCCGTCGCGGAATCCCTCGGCGGCGAACCGGTCGGAGGCGTCCCACAGAGCGATCTTCAGGGCGTCGAGTTGTTGGGCGCGCAGCTCGAGCTCGGCACGGGCGGCGTCGTCGCCGGTCGGTTCGCCTTCGGCGTCGAGGTTCTTGGCGAGTTCGGACTCGTCGAGCATGCGGAGGAACGGGAATTGCAGCGCGAGGGTGCCGTCGGAGGGGTAGAGCGCGAGCAGGGGCGTCGACGCATCGTCGTGGTTGTGCATCGCGACCTGCTGCTCGCTCGCGATGGCGACCGTGCCGGGCGGGCTCACGGCGAGCGAGCCGAATGCGGCGTCGACGCGTGCGGGTGCACCGTCGCTCAACCGGATCATCGCGTTCTGGAACTGCTTGGCCTGGCCGATGGGTGCGGCCCGCTCCATGGCCTGTAACCCGTTGAGGCTCGCCGACGAGGCCTCGGGGTCGGCGAGGAGGGTGGGCAGGTCGCCCGAGAGCACGTCGGTCCAGCTGAGCGTGCGGCCCGCGAGGGCCTTGGCGCCGCTCACCGGTGCGGCGAACACGACGGGGCTCGAGGCGATCGAGCGCTCGAGGGCGAGGTCCGGCACGTCGCGGCCGAGCGACCTCGCGCTCGCGGCCATGCGCACGAGCCACACGGGGGAGTCGGGGATCCAGGCGTCGATGTCGGAGCCGTTGCCCGAGGCGAGCAGGGCCGCCGTGTCGGCGCTGTCCTGCGCGACGACGTCGGTGCGCGAGCACGCGTCCTCGCGTGCGTCGTACTCGGCGGCGATGGCCTTGACGGGCCGGGCGATCGCCGTGTCGGCGACCACGGTGAGCTCGATGGGCTCGCCGCAGACGGGGCCCCCGGCGAACCAGGCGCTCAGCGAGCCGCTCGCCCAAGCCGTGCCCGCGCCGCCGACGAGGGCCACGCCGACGACGCCCGCGGCGATCATCATGACCACGCGGCGGTGGTGGCGGCGCGATTGCTCGCGTTCGGCTCGTTCGCTTCGTCGACTCACTTGGGGCTCCATTGCGGCACGGTGAGCAACGTCTGAGCCACCGCGGTTCGGGTATCGCGGCCTGGGGGGAGGCCTGTTCAGCGTACGGCAGGTGCACCGGATTTGTAAGTATCCGTTACTTGCCCGACATGTGCCCCGCTCGGGGGACACGCGGAATCACGCGGAAGTTCGGCTGTCCTAGGCTTGCCACGTGCCCGCCTCACCCGAACCCGTGTCCGCAGATCGAGCGGATGTCGCGAGCGACGTCGAGGGCGCACGCGGGCCCGGTGAGCCGACGACCGGCGAGCTCGGCGAGATCGCGGTGCTCCGCCGCATCCTGCCTCGACTCGAATCCGGCAGGCACGCCCTGCTCGGCCCCGGCGACGATGCGGCCCTGGTCGCGGCGGCCGACGGCCGGTTCGTGGTCACGACCGACCTGCTCGTGCACGGCCCCGACTTCCGCCTCGCGTGGTCGACGCCGTTCGAGCTCGGGTGGAAGGCGGCGGCGACGAACCTGACCGACGTCGCGGCGATGGGGGCGAACCCGACGGCACTCGTCGTCGCGATCGCCGCGCCGCCGTCGACGGGCGTCTCGGTGCTCGAGGGCATCGCCGACGGCCTGCGCGAGGGGCTCGCCGCGCTCGCGCCCGGCGCCGGCGTGGTCGGCGGCGACCTCTCCGCCTCGTCGGTGCTCACTATCGCGGTCACGGCGTTCGGCGACCTCGAGGGTCGTGCCCCGGTGCTCCGCTCAGGAGCCCGCGTCGGCGACGTGATCGCGCACGCCGGTCAGCGTGGTGACGCCGCGCGCGGCCTCGCCCTGCTGTTCGAGGAGGCGACGGATGCCGCGGGCGAGCCCGATGCCGAGCTCGCCGCCGCACTGCGCGAGCGCGAGCCCGACCTGCTGCGGGCCCAGCTCGCGCCGAGCCCGCCGGTGCACGCCGGCATCATCGCGGCGAAGGCCGGGGCGACGTCCATGCTCGACGTGTCCGACGGACTCGCGCGCGACGGGCGCCGGATCGCCGAGGACAGCGGGGTCGCGTTCGACTTCGACTCGGCGGCGCTGGGCGACGACGTCGAACGGGTGCGGCTCGCGCTCGCGGGCGGCGAGGATCACGGCATGCTCGCGACGTTCCCGGCCGGCGGCGACATCCCCGAACCGTTCGAGGCCATCGGCCGCGTGGTCGAAGGTGCCGGGCGCGTGCTGCTCGACGGTCGTGACATCGCGGCCGACGGGTGGGACCCCTACTCCGGCTGGGACGGCCGAACGGGCTGATCGACGCCGCCCGCGCTTCTCAGGCGACCGGTTCGTCGGCTGCGGGCTCGGCGGCTGCGAGCGCGTCGGCTGCCGGTTCGTCGGCCGCCGGGTCTGCCGTGGTCGCCCACCAGAGGGTCGTCTCGCCGTAGTCGCGGCGCCGCTCGAGCTCGATGCCCGATGGCCACGCGGGTTCGGGCGAGCGAGCGCTGCGTTCGACGACGACGAGCGCTTCTGCATTGAGGAGCGGGGCGAGCAGGGCGAGGTCGCGCGCGACCGCCGCCTCGTCGAGGTCGTACGGCGGATCGATGAACGCGAGGTCGACGCCGGCGGGCGCGGTCTCGAGATAGGCGGCCACGGGCTTCACGACGACGCGGATGCGCGCGGCGCCGCGACCGATCGCCCGCGTGACCGCGTCGGCGTTGCGCCGGCACACGTCGGCGGCCGGCTTCGCGCGCTCCACGAGCACGACCTCGACCGCACCGCGGCTGGCGGACTCGAGCCCGAGCGCGCCGGAGCCGGCGTAGAGGTCGAGCACGACCGACCCGTCGATCGCGTCGCGAGCCTCGAGCGCCGAGAAGATCGCCTCGCGCACGCGGTCGCTCGTTGGCCGCGTGCCGGATCGCGGCACGGCGAGGGAGAGGGAGCCGGCGGCGCCGGCGATGATGCGCGTCATGCTGCTGGCAGCCTACCGGGACGTCGCGCGTCGTCGAGGGCGTGACCGGGCCGGCCTCCGCTGCCATGATGGGAGCGTGGATGCCCCTACCTCCCGTGATCGCGTCGACCCGGTCCGCCTCGAGCCCGTCGATCAGGCGCTCATCGACCGGCTGTGGGACTTCGGCGATGCCGAGTCGAGTGCCGAGCGGTTCCGTGCCGCGGCTGACGCCGCCGGCGCCGCAGGCACCCCGCACGAGCAGGCGGTGATGACCACCCAGCTCGCCCGTGCACTCGGCCTGCAGGAGCTCGCCGAGGAGGCGACCGACGTGCTCGACGGCGTCGCCGCGATCTTCGACGGTGCAGGGCACGACGAGGTTCCGGCCGAGGTGCGGGCCAGGGTCGCGATCGAACGTGGCCGGCTCCTGGCGGCCGATGACCGCCCGACGCAGGCCGTGCCCGAGTTCACGCTCGCCGTGCGCGAGGCGGCGCAGGCGGGTTCGGCGTTCCTGGTGCTCGACGCGCTGCACATGCTCGCCCTGAACGACGCCGGGCACGAAGAGGAGTGGGCGGCCGAGGGCATCGACCTGCTCGAGGGCCGGCGCGACCCCCGCACCCTCCGCTGGGGCATCGCGCTGCACCACAACCTGGGCTGGGTCAAGCACGACGGCGGGCGGGCGGGCGCTGCACTCGTCGAGTTCGAGCGCGCCGTCGAGATCGCCGACCGGTACGGCTCGAGCGAGCAGCAGCAGGTCGCACGCTGGTCGGTCGCGCGCTGCCTGCGCACGCTCGGTCGCACCGACGAGGCGCTCGAACTCCAGCTCGCACTGGCCGGGCTCCGGCCCGACGACCCGTACGTGCAGGCCGAGATCGAGGCGTTGACGGCGGGGCGGCCTACGATCGACGCATGACCGCCGACTCGCCAGACGACTCCGCAGCCGTCGGCCGGTACACGCTCGACTCGCGCCTCACCGGGGCGCTCGGCGGCCGCACGGCCCAGGCCCTCGAGCGTGCGTTCGGCTACCGAACGGTCGGCGACCTCCTCTCGCACTATCCGCGTCGCTACGCGCTCCGCGGCGAGCTGACGGCGCTCGCCAGCCTGCCGCTCGACGAGAACGTCACGATCGTCGCCGAGGTCATCGAGGTGCGCGAGCGCACGATGAAGTCTCGGCGCGGGTCGATCCTCGAGGTGAAGATCTCCGACGGCACGGGCATCCTCACGCTCACCTTCTTCAACCAGGCGTGGCGTTCGCGGGAGCTCGTGCCGGGTGCGCGCGGCATCTTCGCGGGCAAGGTCGGCGACTACCGGGGTGCCCGCCAGCTCGCCCATCCCGACTACGAGCTCTTCGACGACGCGACGCCGAGTTCGCCGACCGACCCCTCGGTCAAGCGCTGGGCCGAGGCCCCGATCCCGATCTACCCGGCGACGGGCGCGCTCGCGAGCTGGCAGTTGGCGAAGGCGATCGCGCTGCTGCTCGACGGCCTCGAGACGACCGATGCCGCCGGCGACCCGATCCCCGAGTCCGTGCGCGCCGCTCGCGGCCTCATCGCCCAGCGGCAGGCGCTCGAGAAGGTGCACCGGCCCGAGGTCGAGTCCGACTGGAAGACGGCCAGGCGCACGCTCCGGTTCACCGAGGCCCTCGTGCTGCAGACGGCGCTGCTGCAGCGCAGGGCCGAGCTCAGGGCGCACGCGACGACCGCGCGGCATCCGGCCGCCGGCGGCCTCCTCGAGCGCTTCGACGCGTCGCTGCCGTTCGAGCTCACGGGCGACCAGGTCGAGGTCGGGCGCGCGATCGCCGACGACCTCGGCGAGCCCGTGCCCATGAACCGGCTCGTGCAGGGCGAGGTGGGGTCGGGCAAGACCGTGGTGGCGCTGCGCGCGATGCTCGCCGTCGCCGACTCCGGCGGACAGGCCGCGCTCCTCGCGCCCACCGAGGTGCTCGCGGCGCAGCACTTGCGCTCGATCGTGCGCATGCTCGGGCCCGAGCTCTCGGCGACGCTCGTGCCCACCCTGCTCACGGGCCAGCTGCCCGCCGCCGAGCGGCGCAAGGCCCTGCTGCGTGCGGCAGCCGGGCAGTCGCGCGTCGTCGTGGGCACGCACGCGCTCATCGGCGAGAACGTCTCGTTCGCCGACCTCGGGCTCATCGTGGTCGACGAGCAGCACCGGTTCGGCGTCGAGCAGCGCGAGGCGCTGCGGCTCAAGGGCCGGCAGCCGCCGCATGTGCTCGTGCTCACCGCCACGCCGATCCCGCGAACCGTCGCGATGACCGTGTTCGGCGATCTCGACATCTCGACGATCCGCGAGCTGCCGGCCGGGCGCGCCGGCATCGAGTCGTTCGTCGTGCCGCTCGCCGAGCGCCCGGGGTGGCGTTCCCGCGTGTGGGAGCGCCTCGCAGAAGAGGTGGCTGCCGGCCGCCAGGGGTTCGTCGTCTGCCCGGCGATCGAGGCGCGCGTCGCCGAGGAGGCCGATCCCGTCGGCCCCGCCGATGCCGGCGGCGAGGGCGCGGGGGCGGATGCCGCGGCTCGCCCCGTCGCATCCGTCGCGTCGGTGTCCGCCGAGCTCGCCGAGCTGCCCGCGTTCGCCGACATCCGCGTGGCCCAGCTGCACGGACGCATGTCCGCCGACGAGAAGGATGCGACGATGCGCGCCTTCGCGGCGGGGGAGATCGACGTGCTCGTGGCGACCACGGTGATCGAGGTCGGCGTCGACGTGCCCAATGCGAGCGCGATGGTCGTGGTCGACGCCGACCGCTTCGGCGTCTCGCAGCTGCACCAGCTGCGCGGGCGCGTCGGTCGAGGCGGCCTGCCTGGGCTCTGCCTGCTCGTCACGGCCGCCGATCCCGGTTCGCTCGCGCGGCAGCGCGTCGAGGCCGTCGCGGCCACGCTCGACGGCTTCGAGCTCGCTCGCGTCGACCTCGAGCTCCGCCAAGAGGGCGACGTGCTCGGCGCCACCCAGTCCGGCGGCCGATCGTCGTTGAAGCTGCTGCGCGTGGCCCGCGACGGCGATGTCATCGCCGATGCGAGGGCCGTCGCCGGCGAGGTGCTCGAGGCCGACCCGTCGCTGCAGCGGCATCCGGCGCTCGCGGCCGAGGTGCGTCGCCGTCTCGACGACGACGCGACCGGATTCCTGAGCAAGGGCTGAGACTCTCCGCGACCCCTTTCGCCGCCAGCGCCGAGCACTACGCTGGTGCGTATGCAGCGGATCGCCGTCGTTCCCGGTTCCTTCGACCCCGTCACCAGGGGTCATCTCGACGTCATCGAGCGGGCGGCCGGCATCTTCGACGAACTGCACGTCGTGGTCGTGCACAACCCCGACAAGAACGCCCTGCTGCCCATCGCGCAGCGCGTCGCCCTCATCGAGCGCGCCATCGCCGATGCCGGCATCGAGGGTCGCATCGTGGTCGCGTCGTGGAGCATGGGCCTGCTCGTCGACTACTGCAGCGACGTCGGCGCCACGGTGCTCGTCAAGGGCGTGCGCTCGCAGATCGACGTGGCCTACGAGACGCCGATGGCGATCGTGAACCGTCATCTCGCGGGCGTCGAAACCGTCTTCCTGTTGCCCGATCCCGGCAATGCGCACGTGTCGAGTTCGCTCGTCCGCCAGGTTGCGGCGCTCGGCGGCGACGTCGCCCCCTACGTTCCCCCGGCCGTCGCCGAGTACCTCCAAGCGGCGATGACCTCGTGAGCGAGGCATCCGTGAGCCGGGCGCCCGCAGCGCAGACCGACACCGCGCAGACCGACACCGCGCAGATCGACCCCGCGCACCCGGGCATCGTGCTCGACGAGGTCGACGACGCGGCATCCGTGATGTCGATCGACGAGGTGGGGGTGCTGGCCGCCCGCATCGTGACGAACGTCGAGACCGTCATCGCGGGCAAGCGCGACGCGATCACCGCGGCCCTGACCGTGCTGCTCGCCGAGGGCCACCTGCTCATCGAAGACGTTCCGGGCGTCGGCAAGACGATGCTCGCGAAGGCGCTGGCCCGCTCGGTGGGCAGCAGCGTGAGCCGCATCCAGTTCACCCCCGACCTGCTGCCGAGCGACGTGACCGGGGTCTCGGTCTTCGACCAGGCGAGCCGACGCTTCGAGTTCAAGCGCGGTCCGGTGTTCTCCAACATCGTCATCGGCGACGAGATCAACCGTGCGAGCCCGAAGACGCAGGCCGCCCTGCTCGAGTGCATGGAGGAGCGCCAGGTCACGGCCGACGGCACGACCTACCTCCTCGACCTGCCGTTCACCGTGGTGGCCACGCAGAACCCCGTCGAGATGGAGGGCACGTACCCGCTGCCCGAGGCGCAGCGCGACCGCTTCATGGCCCGGGTGTCCATGGGGTACCCCTCAGCGGTCGACGAGCTCGCGATGCTCTCCACGCGCGAGACGTCCAGCCCGCTCGACAGCCTCGAAGAGGTCGTCTCGGTCGACGAGCTGCGGGCGATGATCCGCGCCGTGCGGCACGTGTTCACGTCGCAGCCCGTCAAGGAGTACGCCGTCGAGCTGGCGAGGGCCACTCGCGAGGACCGCCAGCTCCGGCTCGGCGCGAGCCCTCGCGCCACGCTCCAGCTCATCCGCGCGGCGAAGGCCCACGCGGCCATGCACGGTCGCGAGTTCGTGCTTCCCGACGACGTCGACGCCCTGGCGGTCGCCGTGCTCGCCCACCGGCTCGTGCCGACCAGCCGGGCCGTCGGCTCGCACGATCGCGACAGCGGGCCGCTGATCGACGCCATCGTCGGTCGCATCATCGCGCAGACGCCCGTGCCCGTCGGGAGCGCTCGAAGGAACTGATCATGGCCCGCAACCGCCTGCGCTCGCTGTCGTGGCCGCGCCTCACCCGCCGTGGCATCGCGCTCATCGTGGTCGGAGCCGTGCTCGTGGGCATCTCGCTGTGGTTCGACCTCCGCGACATCCTCCTGCTCGCGTTCGTGGGCCTCGCGATGCCGATCGTCGCCGCCGCGTTCGTGGCGCTGCGGCGCCCGAGCCTCGCCGTGCAGCGTTCCTTCGCCCCCGCCGTGGTCTCCGCGGGCGAAGCCACGCGGGTCGCGCTGGTCGTCGTGAACCGCGGACGGCGAACGCTCGACGGCGCGCACTGGCGCGATCGTGCCCCCGAGGGCACCGTCGGTCCACCGTCGGCGCTGCTGCCCGCCCTCGGACCGCACGAGATCGTGCTGCCGTCGGGCGACGATCGCGTCAGGATCGAGTATCGACTTCGGATGCCGCGACGCGGCGTCTTCCCGGTCGGCCCGTTGCGCATCGGGGTCACCGACCCCTTCGGCCTCGCGAACGTCGAGCGCGAGGCCGGCGCACCGCACGAGGTCGTGGTCACCCCGCGCGTCACGCCGCTGGCCGAGGCGCTGGCCACCGCGGCCAGCATCGACGGCGTCGTGCACGGCCTGCAGCGCCGCACGCATCCGAACTCCGATGAACTCATCGCCCGCGAGTACCGCTACGGCGACCCGTTGCGACGCGTGAACTGGCCGGCGACGGCGCGGCGCGGCGAGCTGATGGTGCGCGAGGAGGAGCAGCGGGGCGACCCGGAGGCGCGCATCCTGCTCGACCTGCCGGGCGAGGGGCGTCATGGTCTCGCGGTGCACCGCGAACGCGACGACCTCGTCGACGAGCGCGTCGAGCTCGCGATCGAGGTCGCCGCGTCGATCGGGGTGCACCTGCTCGAGAACGGGTTCCGGTTGCGCTGCACCGGCATCGCCGACCCCGAGCAGGGGCTCGTACCGACGGCGCCCTACGGAGGCGAGTACCGCATGCCGGGCGGCGACCACCAGTTGCTCGAGGACCTCGCGAGGACGAATCCCGCAGGCCGCCGCGAATCCGCCCGACGCGAGGCCGGGCGGCATGATCAGGGTCGCCACGACCACGGGCGACACGGCTCCGACGATCGGGGCTCATGGGCAGAGCTCCGCTCGAGGGGTCGCGACGCCCGAGAACCCGGCTTCGCGGTGCTCGTCGACCCCGGGCAGGCAGAGGCCGCCGCCCTCGTCGCGCTCCGCGCCGGGTTCGAGCCGGCCGTCGCGTTCGTGACGGCGTCGGTGACCTCCGGTGTGCGTCGCATGCTCGAAGACGCGGACTGGCACGTGGTCGACGTCCGTCGTGCCGTCGAGATCGGCGGGGCCTGGTCGGCCGTCGCCACGAAGCCGACGGCGGTGCACGATGCATCCTGATGCGGCGCTGACGAAGCGCGGGCGGCTCACCCTCACCGCGGCGTCGTTCCTGCTGATGGTCGTGGCGACGATGTCGCTCGGCCCCCTGATCGCGGGCGGCGGCTGGTGGTGGCTCTGCGCGTTCGTCTCGGCGGGCGTGTTCTTCGGCGGCACCGGGCTGCGCGCCCTGCGGGTTCCGTCGGGGCTCGTGCCGGTGCTCGAGGGCGTCGTGCTCCTGCTGCTGCTGACGGTGCTGTTCGGCGGGGCGACGGCGATCGCGTTCATCGTGCCGACGCCGGACACCTTCGCACTGTTCGGCGAGCTCTTCACCGGCTCGCAGCGCACGATCGCGCAGCAGACGGTGCCGGCGGTCGCGGTGCCCGCCCTCACGTTCGCCCTCGCGCTCGGGGTCGGCACGCTCTCGATCCTGCTCGACGTGTTCGTGCAGATCGCGCGGGCCCCGGCGCTCGCGGCCGTTCCGGCCTTCGTGCCCGTGCTCATCCCCGGCTTCCTCGTCGAGGACGGCGTCGACATCCCGGTGCTCGTGGCGACGGCTGCGGCGTACCTGTTCCTCCTGCGCGTCGACGTGCGGGTGACGCGGCGCGCCCGCATCGCGCGTGGCGATGACGACGAGGTCGCGACGGTCGCCGCGCCGAAGCGGGTGCCGGTCGCGTCGACCCTCGGGGCCTCGCTCGGTGTCGCCGTCACGGGGCTCATCGTCGCGTCGCTGCTCACCGCCTCGACCCCGAGCATCTCGACCAGCCTGCTCCTCGGCAACGGGTCGCAGGGCGCACTCTTCGCGCGCGGGGTGAGCCCCTTCCTCGACCTGGGCCGCGACCTGCGTCGGCCAGAGGCGAGGCCGGCGTTCCGCTACCTGGCGCGCGACGGCGATCGCCCCAACTTCACGCTGCTGACGCTCGACCGGTTCGAGGGAGACGTGTGGGCGGTGACCGAGAGCCCGGTCGACGGCGACAACACGGTCGATGCACTCGGTGCGCCCGAGGGCCTGGGCGCCGACGTGCAGACCTCCGAGCATCCGATTGACGTGCTGGTGAACGAGGTGCGCACCACCTGGCTGCCGGTGCCCTACCCGTCGACGCGCATCGACGGGCTCTCCGGGTCCTGGTACTGGGACGACGGCGCACTCACCGTGCGCAGCGTCGACACGAACACCGCCGGCCAGCGGTACGAGGTGACCAGGCTCGAGGTCGAGCCCACGGTCGATCAGCTTCGGGCCGCAGGGCCCCCGAGCGCGGCGGATCCGCAGTTCCTCGAGCTGCCCGACGAGGTGCCCGAGATCATCACCGCGACGGCCTCCGAACTGGCGGGGTCGGCGGCGACCCCGTACGACGCGGCGGTCGCGATCCAGGCGTACCTCCGCTCGGCCGACTTCGAGTACTCGACCGATGCCCCCGTCGAGGAGGGCTACGACGGCGGCGGATTCGAGGTCATCGCCGCGTTCCTCGAGGCGAAGAGCGGGTACTGCGTGCACTTCGCATCCACGATGGCGGTGCTGGCCCGTGAGGCGGGCATCCCGTCGCGCATCTCGGTCGGGTACACCTCCGGCACCCCGACCACCGAGCGGGTCGACGGCGTGCAGCGCGTCGAGGTCGACTCGCACGACCTGCACGCCTGGCCCGAGCTCTACTTCGAGGGCGTCGGCTGGGTGCCGTTCGAGCCCACCCCCGGTCGTGGAACCGTGCCCGAGTACTCGCGGCCCGGTGCGGGACAGGCGCAGACGTCGGTGCTGCCTGCGGCCCCGTCGTCGACCGCGCCGGCGACCGGTCGCCCCGAGGTCGACCCCGATCGCGGCCTCGCGGGCGGCGCCGTCGGTTCGCAGCAGAACGACGCGGCGATTCGGGCGGCCGCGCTGCTGCTCGCCGTGCTCGCGCTGCTGCTGCTGCCCGCGGGGCTGCGCGTGCTCCAGCGTGCGACGCGACGCCGCCGCATCCGCCTCGGTCAGGGTCCTGCGGATGCCGCGTGGGACGAGCTGATCGCCACGGCGAGCGACCTCGGCATCGAAGGGGTCCAGGCCACGCCGAGGGTGTTCGCCGCGTACGTCGGGGCGCGACCGGGCTTCCGCGATCCTGCGACGCTCGACGCCCTCGTGCGCCTGCGTGATGCGGTCGAGCGCGCGCGATACGGACCCGATGGCGTGGGCGTCGACGCCGGCCCGGCGACCGAAGGAGCCGGTCCGAACCCGCGATCGGGACTGCTGGCCGACCTCGACCTGGCGTGTCGCGCGATGATCCGCGACGCGAGTCCGCGCGACCGCGCGATCGCCGTGCTGATTCCCAAGTCGCTCGCAGACCGCGTTCGGCGCGCATCCGGCATTCGCACAGCGGACGGCGCGTAGAATCATCGCTTGTGGCCATTCAGTATTCGCCGTTCCGCGTGAACGTGCGCGACCTCCTCAACCGACCTGGCGAGATGCGCGAGCATCAGTTCCGGGTGCCGGTGCGCGAACCCCTCGGTGAGGGGCTCGTCGCCGTTCGCGAGGGGTCCGAGCTCGATCTCGACGTGCGGCTGGAGTCCGTCCACGAGGGCATCCTCGTGTCGACGAGCATCGATACGGTCGCCGATGGCGAGTGCGGTCGATGCCTGATCGACGTGTCGCTGCCCGTCGAAGTCGAGTTCCAGGAGCTTTTCGCGTATCATTCTGGAGAAGCTTTCGAGTTTGAGGTTCAAGACGACCACGTGGATCTTGAACCGCTCATCCGAGATGCGGTGGTGCTGTCACTGCCGTTCCAGCCGGTCTGCCGGCCGGACTGCCCTGGTCTCGACCCAGAGACCGGGCTGCGACTGGCTGATCATCCTGAACTCGACACCCCGACCGAGCACGACCCGCGATGGGCCGCGCTCGCAGGGCTGCAAGCTTCCGAAGACCAGGGCACGGATGTCGCATCCGACGCCGACCCGAAGAGAGATTGAGAGAACGTCATGGCTGTTCCGAAGCGGAAGAAGTCGCGAGCAAACACCCACGCGCGTCGTTCGCAGTGGAAGGCTGAGGCCCCCACGCTGGTGAAGACCGTCGAGAACGGCAAGGTCACGTACAGCCTGCCGCACCGCGCGAAGGTCGTCGAGGACTCTGCGGGCACCCCGCTGTTCCTCGAGTACAAGGGCCGTAAGGTCGCCGACGTCTAGTCGACGCCCCTCGCAGCAGCAACGACCGGTCGTGACGCGCACGGAGCGCACAGGGCTCGCGGAGCCGAATCTCGTTGAGCTGCAGCAATTGCTGCAGATCGAGATCGATCCCGAGCTCCTGCTCCTGGCGCTCACGCACCGGTCGTTCGCGTACGAGAACGGCGCCATTCCGACCAACGAACGCCTCGAGTTCCTCGGCGATTCGATCCTCGGCCAGGCGGTCACGGTGCGGTTGTTCCGCGACCACCCAGAACTCGACGAGGGCGAGCTCGCCAAACGGCGCGCGAGCCTCGTGTCGAGTGCGGCATTGGCCGAGGTGGCGCGCAGGCTGGCGCTCGGCCGGTACATCCGGCTCGGGCGCGGCGAGACGCTCACCGGTGGGGCCGACAAGCCGTCGATCCTGGCCGACACCGTCGAGGCCATCATCGGCGCCGTCTACCTCGATGCGGGCGGCGATGTCGCGACCGCGTTCGTGCTGAGCCTGATCACGCCGTTGATGCGCGACCCCGAACGGTTCGGCGCCTCGATGGACCCCAAGACGAGCCTGCAGGAGATCGCGGCCAAGCGCAGCGCCCCGCCGCCCGTCTACACGCTCACCGAGAGCGGCCCCGACCATCACAAGCACTTCGTTGCGACGGTCGTCGTCGGCACGCTGGTGGAGGCCTCCGGCGAGGGTTCGAGCAAGAAGCAGGCCGAGATGGCCGCGGCGCTCGAGGCCTGGACCGCGCTCACCGCGTCCTGACGTGCCCGAGCTCCCCGAGGTCGAGGTCGTGCGCGCGGGCCTGGCGCCGGCGGTGACCGGTGCCCGCATCGCGGCGGTCGACGTGCTCGATGCACGTGCGCTCACACGGCACGACGCGGCATCCGGCGACTTCGAGGCCCTCACGACGGGTGCGACGATCGCCGCGGCAGTGCGTCGTGGCAAGTTCCTCTGGCTGCCGCTCGGTCGCGACCGGGCGATCGTCGGGCATCTCGGCATGAGCGGTCAGATGCTGCTCCGGTCGCCTGAGCACCCGGGCGACGACCGCCATGCACGCGTGCGCATCCACCTCGAGCACCCCGATCACGGTGAGCTGCGCATCGACTTCCTCGACCAGCGCACCTTCGGTTCGCTCGCCGTCGACCGCATGCTGCCGACGCCCGATGGCGCGGTGGCCGGGTTCAGCGGCGACGTCACGGGGGAGTGGGCACGGAGCATCCCGACGCAGGTCGCGCACATCGCCCGCGATCCGCTCGATCCGGCGTTCGACGACGGGCTGTTCCTCGAGCGGATGTCGCGGCGCGCGTCGGGCGTCAAGCGGGTGCTCCTCGACCAGGGGCTCGTGAGCGGCGTCGGCAACATCTACGCCGACGAGTCGCTGTGGGCGGTGCGCCTGCACGGAGAGCAGCCGGCGTCGTCCATCTCGCGGCGTCGGGCGAAGGACCTGCTCGGAGCCGTGCGCGACGTGCTCGGCAAGGCGCTCGACGAGGGCGGCACGAGCTTCGATGCGCAGTACGTGAACGTCAACGGCGCGTCTGGCTACTTCGCGCACTCGCTCAACGCCTACGGGCGGAGCGGCCTGCCGTGCCCGCGCTGCGGCACGCCGATGGTGCGGGAGGCGTTCATGAACCGGTCGTCGCACCGCTGTCCGCGGTGCCAGCGCCTGCGTCGAGCTGCCACAGCGCGCTGAGTCCGCGCACGGTGAAGCCGAGGGCGACGTTGATGGCCAGCATGTGCTCGTTCTCGTCGGCGTTCCAGGTGTAGACATCGGTGCGGTCGGGAGCGACGCGTCCGAGCAGGACGAGGTTCGCGAGTTTCACGCGCATGCCGAGGCGGTGCCCTCGGTGCTCCTTCAGCACGATCGTGTCCCACTGGAACGCGGAGGCGGATTCGGCCGGCAGCGAGAGCTCCGTGTATCCGGCGACCCGTCCGTCGGTCGAGACGGCGGCGGTCACTAGGGTCGTGCGGCGGCCGTCGAGCGCTTCGTCCTCGGTGGCGCGCACGCGCGCGGCATCCCAGATCTCCTCATCGAAGGTCGCCGTGCCGGCCGGCGGGTCGGTCGACATCGCGGCGTGCGCCACCGCGAGTTCGTCGAGGAGTTCGTCTGGCGCACGGTCGACCCAGCTCACGAGCCGGTACGCGCTCGCGCGGGCCTCGTGCTCGACGGATGCCTCGGCGAACGCGTCGGCACGGCCGGTGACGGTGAGGCCGCTGACGCGTTCGAGCTGCGCGAGCCGGAAGCCGTGGTGCACGGCGAACGCCGCGCCGGGGTCGGATGCGGGGATCGAGCCGCTGCCGTCGCGCGCCTCGAGCCGCTCGCCCGGCGCGTCGAGGGCGGAGGCGGGCACGTCGGACATCGCGGTCAGGGTCGGCCGCCCGAGGCCCGCGGCCAGGTCGAGGGCAGCGTCGAGCAGTGCGGTGCCGACGCCCGCGCGTCGATGCTCGGGAATCACCCCCAGCACCAGGTCGACGGTCTCGGCGCCGTCGGACCGTTCCCACTCGCATTCGACGCGGCCGACGCAGCGGTCGCCGTCCCAGGCGGCGAACGCCCGCATGCCGTGATAGGTCTCGTCGCGATACCGGGGCAGCAGCTCGTACGTGTCCCAGGCGAACTTGCGGTGGCCCCAGACCGACTCCTCCACGATGGCGACGGCTTCGGCCGCGGCCTCGAACTCGACGGCCTCGGGGACCCCGAGCCGCTCGGGCACGGGCACCGGCCTGATCTCGATCGTCATCACGTCCTCCTCGTCTGGGGCCGCTCGGGTTCGGGATCGGAGCCGGAGGCAGCCGATCAGGCTATCGCGGGGGTTCCGAGCCGGCAACCGACGGATCCGGCGAAGCCCGGCGGGGAAGTCCGTTCGACGTGCCGACCTCGACTACGCTCGTCGCAGCGCTCTCGCGAGTCGGAAGGGTGGGACGTGTACCTCAAGAGCCTGACGCTGAAGGGCTTCAAGTCCTTCGCACAGCCGACCACCTTCGCCTTCGAACAGGGCGTGACCTGCATCGTCGGCCCCAACGGCTCCGGCAAGTCGAACGTCGTCGACGCGCTCGCCTGGGTCATGGGCGAGCAGGGGGCGAAGACGCTCCGCGGCGGCAAGATGGAGGACGTCATCTTCGCGGGCACCTCCACGCGGGGGCCGCTCGGCCGCGCCGAGGTCAGCCTCACGATCGACAACTCCGACGGCGCGCTGCCGATCGAGTACAGCGAGGTGTCGATCTCCCGCACGCTGTTCCGCAACGGGTCGAGCGAGTACGCCATCAACGGCGAGACCTGTCGCCTGCTCGACGTGCAGGAACTCCTCTCGGACTCGGGCCTCGGCCGCGAGATGCACGTCATCGTCGGCCAGGGCCAGCTCGACGCGGTGCTCAGGGCCACGCCCGAGGACCGGCGCGGCTTCATCGAGGAGGCCGCGGGCATCCTGAAGCACCGTCGACGCAAAGAGAAGACGATCCGCAAGCTCGACGCGATGCAGGCCAACCTCACGCGCCTGTCCGACCTGGCCGGCGAGATCCGCCGCCAGTTGAAGCCGCTCGGTCGTCAGGCCGAGGTGGCCAGGGAGGCGGCGACCATCGCGGCCGTCGTGCGCGACGCTCGGGCGCGCCTGCTCGCCGACGACGTCATCGGCCTCCGCCGCGCGCTCGAGGACCATGGCCGCAACGAGCAGCAGCGCCATGCCGAGCGGCTCGTGCTGCAGGACCATCTCGAGCAGCGGCAGGCCCGGGTCACAGCACTCGAGCAGTCGCACCTCGGCGACGACGTCGACGCGGCACGGGCCACGAGCTTCGCCCTCGAGCAGGCGCGCACGGCGCTGCGATCGCTCGACTCGCTCGCGAACCAGCGCATCGCGCTGCTCTCCGTCGCCGACGACGCATCGGATGCGGCGCCCACCGTGACGCGTTCGATGATCGACGACGCGCTGGCCGAACTCGACGACATCCGCGAGGGCATCGACGTCGCGGCCTCCGCGCTCGACGACGCCCAGCAGGCGACCCACGATGCCCGCTCCGAACTCGATTCGGTCGACGTCGAGATCTCCCGACGCAGCGCCGAGGTGCAGGCGTACGACCTCGGCCTCTCGAAGCTCACGGGCCAGGCGGACTCCGAGGCGTCCAAGCTCGCGGCCGTGCGCGGCGAGGTGCTGCGGCACGCGAACGCCCTCGAGGCCTCCGCCGAGCGACGCGAAGCCGCGTCGCGGGCACTCGCCGAGGCCCAGGCCGAGGCCGAGATCGAGCAGTCGGCCGAGACCGACCTCGACGAGGCGTACGAACTCGCGCAGGCGGCCGTGTTCGAGGCCGAGGGCGAGATGGAACGCCTCCGCGAGGAGCTGCACGAGCGCGAACGCGAACAGGGCGCGCTCGCCGCCCGCACGCAGGCGCTGTCGCTCGCGCTCGACCAGCGCGACGGGTCGGCCGCCCTCGCTGGAGCGCGCCTGGACGGCGTGCGCGGCCTGCTCGCCGAGTCGCTCCAGGTGCAGCCGGGATTCGAGGCGGCCGTATCGGCCGCGCTCGGCTCGCTGAGCGACGCCGTGCTCGTCGACGACCTCGGTGCCGCGCATCGCGCACTCGTGCACGCCGAGCAGGGCGACCTCGGCCGCGTGGCACTCGTGCTCGCCGAGACCTCCGGGTCGCCCGCTCCGGCCGGCGACCACGTGCCAGACGGCCTCGTCGCCGCAGCCGACGTGGTCACCGCGCCCGCGGGAGTGCTCGGCCTCCTGGCCGAGGTGCTCATCGCCGACGACCTCGACGCCGTGCGCGCCGCCGAGTCCGAGCTCGCGGCACGCCCCGTTCCCGCCACCGTGATCACGCGCGACGGCACCGTCGTGGGCCGGTTCGTGGTGCGAGGCGGCACCGGTCGCAAGCAGAGCCGTATCGAGCTGCTCGCCGAACGCGATCGGGCCGCGGCCCGCCTCGACGAGGTGCGGAGCGAGATCGAACGACGTCGCGCCGAGCTCGGCGAGCAGCGGGAGCTGCACGCCCGCGCGAAGGACGCCTCGAAGCTCGCCCTGACGGCGCTCCGGGAGTTCGACGCCCAGCTCGCACAGCGCACCGAGCGCCTGAACCGCGCACGCGTGCAGGCCGAGGCGGCCGAGTCGGAGTCCGAGCGCCTGCAGCTCGCATCCGCCAACGCCGAGGAGCGCGTCGCCACCGCCGAGACCGCTGCTGCGACCGCGAAGGATGCGCTCGAAGCCGCCCGCGCGGTGCCGCGACCGGTGCTCGACCCGAGCGCCCGCGACGCGGCATCCGCTCGACTCGAACGCGCCCGCGAGGCCGAGGTCGAGGCCAGGCTGCGACTCGAGACCGCCCGCGAGCGCGTGCGTGCCGAGGAGGCGCGCATCCGCGCGATGCAGGCCCAGCACGACGCCGAGCGACGGGCGGCTGCCGAGGCCGCGCGGCGTGCCGTGGTTCGTCGATCGCAGCTCGAGGCCGCGACCGCGGTGGCCGCGTGGCTGCCCGCGGCCCTCGCATCGGTCGATGCGTCGGTGGGCGAGGCGGGGCTCGCACTCGGGCGTGCCGAGGCAGAGCGATCGGCGCGAAACGAGGAGCTCCAGGCGCTCAGGCGCGACGAGAGCAGCGTGCGCGAGCGCCTGCACGCCGTCACCGAAGACGTGCACGGGCTCGAGCTGCGCATCTACGAGAAGAAGCTGCAGGTCGGCAGCCTGGTCGAGCGCGCCGAGTCCGAGCTCGGGCTCGAGGAGGCGGTGCTCGTCGCCGAGTACGGGCCCGACGTGCCGATCCCGCCCGACGACGCGGACGACCCCGATGCCGAGCCCCGCCCGTACCGTCGCGAGGAGCAGCAGCGCCGCTACACCGCCGCCGAGCGCAAGCTGGCGCAGCTGGGCCGCGTGAACCCGCTCGCCCTCGAGGAGTTCGCCGCGCTCGAGCAGCGGCACAAGTTCCTCACCGAGCAGCTCACCGACCTCGCGAACACCCGCAAGGACCTCCTCACGATCATCGAGGAGATCGACGGCAAGATGTCGACGATCTTCCGCGACGCCTTCGACGACACCCAGGAGGCGTTCACGAAGGTCTTCCCGGTGCTCTTCCCCGGCGGCGCGGGCAGCATCACGCTGACGAACCCCGACGACATGCTGACCACCGGCATCGAGGTGGCGGTCCGCCCCGCCGGCAAGAAGATCGAGCGGCTCTCGCTGCTCTCGGGCGGCGAGCGATCGCTCGCCGCGGTCGCGCTGCTGCTCGCGATCTTCAAGGCCCGCCCCAGCCCGTTCTACATCATGGACGAGGTCGAGGCGGCGCTCGACGACGCGAACCTCGGGCGACTGCTGACCACCCTCGAGGACCTGCGCGAGAACAGCCAGCTCATCGTGATCACCCACCAGAAGCGCACGATGGAGATCGCCGACGCGCTCTACGGCGTCTCGATGCGGCAGGACGGCGTGTCGGCGGTCGTCGGCCAGCGCGTGCGCGAGGAGCCCGCGGCGAAGGCGAGCTGAGCAGGACTCGCCTCCTCAGGTCAGCCGACGGTCGTCGGGTTCGACGATGCGGAACCAGCGGTAGCCGTACGCGTCGAGGTGCACGTCGACGCGTCCCCGTTCATCCAGTGGCGTCGTCGCGACGTCGAACAGGTCGGAGAGCACGCTGTCGGGCGCCACCGGGCCGAGGTCGAGGGAGACGAGGGCGGGCGCCGGCGCGAAGTTGTGCACGGCGACGAATCGGCCGACATCGGCGGTGATGCGATGGGCGAGGATCGCGTCGTCCTCCGTCGCGAGGATGTCGAGCTCGCCCCAGCCGATCTCGGGCGAGCTCCGGTACCGCACCGCGAGGCGCTTGACGAAGGAGAGCAGCGAGTCCGGGTCGTGCATCTGCGCCTCGACGTTGACGTGCTCAGGCGCGGTGCCGTCGCCCGGCGGCGTGGCGACGAGCCTCGACGGCGTCGCCCGCGAGAAGCCGCCGTTGGCGCCGCTCGTCCACTGCATGGGCGTGCGCACGGCCTGGCGGCCCTCCTGCGCCGCGTTCTCGCCCATGCCGATCTCCTCGCCGTAGAACAGCACCGGTGTTCCGGGCAGGGAGAAGAGCAGGCTGTAGACCATGCGCACGCGGCGAGGGTCCCCGTCGAGCATCGGGGGCAGCCTGCGCACGATGCCCCGGTCGTAGACCCGCATCCGCTCCTCGGGCGCGAACGCCGCGAAGACCTCCTCGCGCTCCGCATCCGAGAGCTTGTCGAGCGTGAGCTCGTCGTGATTGCGCACGAAGTTCGCCCACTGGGCCTCCGGCTCGAGCACCGGGCGCTTCGCGAGCGTCTCGGCGAGGGGCCGGGCGTCCTCGCGCGCGAGCGAGAGGTAGAGCGCCTGCATGCCGAGGAAGTCGAACTGCATCGTGAGTTCGGCGGGGGCGCCGGTGCGGCCGAAGAACTCCAGCTGCTCGTCATACGGGAGGTTCACCTCGCCGAGCAGTACGGCCTCGCTCGAACGGCGCTGCAGGAAGCGTCGGATGTCGCGGAGGAACTCGTGCGGATCGCCGATGTCGACGCCATCCGGCGGTTCGATGAGGAACGGCACCGCATCGACCCGGAACCCCGAGATGCCCAGTTGGAGCCAGTACCCGATCGTCTTCGCGATCTCGTCGCGCACGGCCGGATTGGCGATGTTCAGGTCGGGTTGCTGACGGTAGAAGCTGTGCAGGTAGTACTGGCCGGTGCGTTCGTCGAGCTCCCAGATCGAGTCCTCCTCGCCGGGGAACACGGCGTTCGGCGTCTTCGGCGGGTCGTCCCGCCACACGTACCAGTCGCGGTACGGCGAGGTGCGGCTCCGCCTGGCCGACTTGAACCACGGATGCTTCTCCGAGGTGTGGTTCATCACGAAGTCGATGATCACCCGCATGCCGCGATCCCGCGCGGTGCGGGTGAACTCGGCGACGTCGCCCAGCGAGCCGAGCCGCGGGTCGACGCCGAAGAAGTCGGTGATGTCGTAGCCGTCGTCGCGTTCGGGCGTCGGCTGGAAGGGCATCAGCCAGATGCACGTGACCCCGAGTTCAGCGAGGTGGTCGAGGCGGTGCGCGAGGCCCTCGAAGTCGCCGGAACCGTCGTCGTTCCAGTCCATGTAGGTCTCGACGTCGAGGCAGTAGACGACCGCCGTCTTCCACCACAGGTCGCTGCGGTCGGTGATCTTCATCGTGCGGCCTCCTTCAGCTGGGGGAGCACCCGTTCGCCGAACGTGTCGATGAACGCGTCCTGCTTCGTGCCGACGTGGTGCAGGAAGATGCGGTCGACGCCGAGCTCGGCGATGCCGGCGAGGTGGTCGAGGTGGCGACCGGTGTCGGCCGAGGCGATCAGGGTGCCCGCCACCTGCTCCGGCGTGGCATCGGCGGTACGGGCGTCGAAGTCCTCCGGTCGGTCGAGCTCCCAGGCGAGGTGCGGGGGCACGAGGCTCTGCCGCCATTGGTCGTGGGCGATCTCGATCGCCTCGACGTCGGTGGGCGCCCAGCTCAGGTGCACCTGCACCGCGACGGGTCCCTCACCGCCGGCGTCGCGGTATGCGGCGATGAACGCACGGAGGTCCTCACGTGGCTGGTCGACGGTGATGACGCCGTCGGCCCACGCCGCGACCTCCCGGGCGGTCTCGGTGCTCACCGCCGCGGCGAGGAGCGGGGGAGGGATGTCGGGGAGACTCCAGATGCGGGCGCGATCCACCGTGACCCGGCCGTCCACCGACACCTCCTCACCGGCGAGGAGCCGGCGGATGACGTCGACCGTCTCGGTCAGCCGCGCGTCGCGCTCCTCCTTCGACGGCCACGGATCGCCGGTGACGTGCTCGTTGATCGCCTCGCCGCTGCCGAGGGCGGCCCAGAACCGTTGCGGGTACATCTCGGCGAGCGTCGCCAGCTTCTGCGCGGCGATCGCCGGGTGGTAGCGCTGTCCGGGGGCGGTCACCACGCCCAGCGGGAACCCGGTGGACTCGAGCGCCGCGCCGAGCCAGCTCCACGCGTACCCGGAGTGCCCCTGTCTGGCGCTCCACGGTTCGAAGTGGTCGCTGCACATCGCGGCGTCGAAGCCCGCCTCCTCGGCCTGCTTCACGGCCCGGAGCAGGCGGCTGGGCGGGAGCTGTTCGTGCGAGGCGTGGAATCCCACGATCGTCATTCGCACTCCTTCCGTCATTCAGAGGCTCGCGTGCCCGGCTCCGGCGGACAACCCCTTGCCCGCGCGCCGCCCGCCGTGTACCGGGCGCTCTAGGCTGGAGGCATGGCAGAACGCGCATCCTGGTCGCTCGGCGCGGCCCTCCGTGGGGTCTTCGGAGCGAAGACCATCGACGAGGACACCTGGGACGACCTCGAGGCCGCCCTGATCCGCGCCGACTTCGGACCGGCGATCACCGAGGAGATCGTCGACCAGATCAAGGCGCAGGTCGAGCGCTACCGCACGACCGACCCGAAGGACGTGCAGCGCATGCTCCGCGAGATCGTCGAGGAGCGGCTCGTCAAGTACGACCCGACGCTGAAGCTCACCGAGCGCCCGGCGGTCGTGCTCGTCGTCGGCGTCAACGGCGTCGGCAAGACGACGACCATCGGCAAGTTCGCGCGCTTCCTCCGCACGTTCGACCGCACCGTGGTCGTCGGCGCGGCCGACACCTTCCGCGCGGCGGCCGTCGACCAGCTGGCCACGTGGGCCGGGCGGGCCGGCGTCGAGATCGTGCGCCCCGAGCGCGAAGGCCAGGACCCGGCATCCGTCGCCTTCCAGACCGTCGACCGCGCCAAGCGCGAGGGCATCGAGATCGTCATCATCGACACCGCCGGTCGCCTGCACACCAAGGGCGGGCTCATGGACGAGCTCGGCAAGATCCGCCGCGTCATCGAGAAGCAGGCCCCCATCAGCGAGGTGCTGCTCGTGCTCGACGCGACCACCGGGCAGAACGGGCTCGCGCAGGCCGAGGCGTTCATCGAGCACGGCGGGGTCACCGGCCTCGTGCTCACGAAGCTCGACGGCAGTGCGAAGGGCGGCTTCGTGCTCGCCGTGCAGGAGAAGACGGGCCTGCCGATCAAGCTCATCGGCCAGGGCGAGGGCATCAACGACCTCACCGGCTTCACCCCCCACGTCTTCGCGCAGAAACTCGTCGGCTGACGCCGGCCACACCAGAGGAGGGCGGCCCATGGCCACCGAGCACGACTACTTCGGCATCGTCGGCGACTACTGGTCCGAGATGATCGAGTACGCCGACCAGCGGGTCGAGGTCGTCCTCGAGACCGAAGACGACGAGGTGCCGATTCCGGCGCTCGATTCCGCGGCGGCACTCGTGAGTGAGCTCGAGCTCGCCGACGACGAGGTTCGCAACGCGTTCGTCAGCCAGCTCGACTCGGGAAGCTCCCCGGCCGTGCAGTTCCTCAACGTGCTGCTCGACCCCGAGTCCGAGCTCGCCGAAGAGATCGAGGACGCGATCGGACGCGACTCCGGCGACCGGCAGATCGACGCGCTGCGGTCGATGACGCTCGTGCGCGTCGACCTCCGCCCCGAGCTCTTCGGCGAGGGCGAGGCCTTCGCGGAGTTCGAGTACGCGCTCGCGCCCGACGAGACCGACGAGCGGCTCATCGCGACGATCGACGTCGGACGCGAGGTCGTCGACGTGCGGTTCGAGGGCTGACCCCGTTCCTCCAGGGCGCGCGCAGCGAGGCATCCGCGGTCGCTTAGAATCGAAGCACCATGGCTACCTTCGGAAACCTGTCTGACCGCCTCGCCGAGACCTTCAAGAATCTCCGCACCAAGGGCAAGCTCTCTGCGGCCGACGTCGACGGCACCGTGCGCGAGATCCGTCGCGCGCTGCTCGATGCCGACGTCTCGCTCGACGTGGTCAAGGAGTTCACGGCGCATGTGCGCGAACGCGCCCTCGGCGACGAGGTCAACAAGGCGCTGAACCCCGCACAGCAGGTCGTGCAGATCGTCAACGACGAGCTCGTCGCGATCCTCGGCGGACAGCAGCGGCGCCTGCAGTTCGCGAAGAACCCGCCGACCGTCATCATGCTCGCGGGCCTCCAGGGCGCCGGCAAGACGACGCTCGCGGGCAAGCTCGCGAAGTGGCTCGTGAAAGAGGGGCACACGCCGCTCCTCGTCGCGAGCGACCTGCAGCGCCCGAACGCCGTCAACCAGCTCCAGGTCGTCGGCGGTCAGGCCGGCGTGCCGGTCTACGCTCCCGAGCCCGGCAACGGCGTCGGCGACCCCGTGAAGGTCGCGAAGGACGGCGTGGCCCAGGCTCAGCGCGCCCAGCACGACGTCGTCATCATCGACACGGCCGGCCGCCTCGGCGTCGACGCCGAGATGATGAAGCAGGCCGCGAACATCCGCAAGGCGACGAACCCCGACGAGGTGCTCTTCGTCATCGACGCGATGATCGGCCAAGACGCGGTCACCACGGCCAAGGCCTTCCAGGCCGGCGTGGACTTCACCGGCGTGGTGCTCTCCAAGCTCGACGGCGATGCGCGCGGCGGTGCCGCGCTCTCGGTCGCCTCGGTCACCGGGCGCCCGATCATCTTCGCCTCGACCGGTGAGGGTCTCGACGACTTCGAGGCGTTCCACCCCGATCGCATGGCGAGTCGAATCCTCGACCTCGGCGACATCCTGACCCTCATCGAGCAGGCCCAGTCCGCCTTCGATGAAGAAGAGGCGATGAAGGTCGCCGAGAAGCTCGCGACCGAGCAGTTCACCCTCGAGGACTTCCTCGCGCAGATGCAGCAGCTCCGCGGCGCCGGCTCGATCAAGAAGATGCTCGGCATGCTCCCGGGCGCCGGCGGCATGAAGCAGCAGCTCGAGAACTTCGACGAGCGCGAGATCGTGCGCACCGAGGCGATCATTCAGTCGATGACGCCGGCCGAGCGCAAGAACACGAAACTCCTCAACGGCTCGCGACGCCTGCGCATCGCCCGCGGTGCCGGCATGACCGTCACCGACGTGAACCAGCTCGTGCAGCGGTTCGAGCAGGCCGCGAAGATGATGAAGACCGTGGCGCGCGGCGGCATGCCGCAGATCCCCGGCATGGGGCCGATGCCCGGCGGCGGCGCGCACGGCGGCGGCAAGCGCCAGGCGGCCAAGGGCAAGAAGAAGTCGTCGGGCTCGCGCTCGGGCAACCCGGCCAAGCGGGCGACCGAGAATGCGGCGATCGCCGAGGGGCGTCCGGTCGCCGGGGCGCAGGCGCCGGCCGGCTCGGGCTTCGGCCTCGGCGCGAAGGGCGGCGCTGCGCCGACGCCCTCTGCCGAAGACCTCGCGAAGATGCAGAAGCTGCTCGGTCGCTGATCGCTCAGTCGTGGCGCGTTCGCGCCTGACCGAGGTAGTCGGCGAGTGACGGCCCGTCGAGCAGTTCGATGCGCCGGTGGGTCTGATCCAGGCGGCGACGGATGCGGCGGCGCGGCAGTTCGTCGTTCGAGGCCGCGAACACCACGTTGCCGAGGCCCGCGTCGGCGATGACCGTGGGGGACGCCACCGCCGCGACCTCGTCGAACCCGTCGACGAGGGTGGCCCCGACCTCGCGCGAGGTGCCGAGCCCGACCGTGGCGATCGTGTTCACGACCAGGACTCCGCCGGGGGCGAGCAGCCGACCGAGGTCGTCGAAGAACTCGGCCGTCGAGAGGTGGTCCGGCGTGCGGCTGCCCGCGAAGAGGTCGGCGATCACGAGGTCGAACGAGGCGGAGTGGGTCACCGCGCGCTCGACGGCCTCGCGGGCGTCGTCGAACTCGAACGTGATCTCGATCGCGGGGTCGAGCGGCAGCGCGTCGAGCACGAACTCCACCAGCGACCGGTGCAGTTCGACGACATGATGCACGGATGCCGGGCGCGTCGCGCCGAGGTACCTCGCGATGGTCAGGGCGCCCGCGCCGAGGTGCAGCACGTGCACGGGCTCGTCGGGCTCGTGGCATCCGTCGACGATGGCCGCCACGAAGCGCGTGTACTCGAGTTGCAGGTCGCGGGCGTCGATCGGGTTGACGTGCGACTGGGTGACGCCGTCGATGACGAGCGAGACGCCGCCGTTCCTGCCGCGGCCGGGCAGCAGCTCGGCTCGCACGTCGGGGGAGTCGAGTTCGAGGGGCTGCGCGTCCATGGGTTCCACTCTAGGACGGACGACGGATTTACTTACAGGCCTGTAAGCAACGGCTTCGGCGCGATACAGTGATCCGTGGCGGCCGACTGCCGCCATCTCGTATTGGGGAGCCTCACATCATGACCATCGGTTCGGCGGACTACCGCGACTCCGGCCTCGCCTTCGGCCCCGACTTCCTGTTCGGATCGGCCACCGCCTCGTACCAGATCGAGGGTGCCGCCGGCGAAGACGGCCGGGGCGCCTCGATCTGGGACACGTTCAGCCACACGCCGGGCAAGGTCTGGAACGGCGACACCGGCGACCGCGCCTGCGACCACTACCACCGGCTCGACGAGGACCTCGACCTCATGGCGCGCCTCGGCCTCGAGGCCTACCGCTTCTCGATCGCGTGGCCGCGCATCCAGCCGACCGGCCGGGGCCCCGCGAACGAGGCTGGCCTCTCGTTCTACGAGCGACTCGTCGACGGGCTCATCGCCCGCGGCATCCGCCCGATCGCGACCCTCTACCACTGGGATCTCCCGCAGGCGCTCGAAGACGAGGGCGGATGGGCCAATCGCGCGACGGCCGAGGCCTTCGCCGACTATGCGCGCATCCTGGGTGAACGCCTCGGCGACCGGGTGGCCGTCTGGACCACGCTCAACGAGCCGTGGTGCTCCGCGTACCTCGGCTACGGCTCCGGTGCGCACGCGCCCGGCCTCATGGACGGTGCGAAGGCCCTCGCGGCCGTGCACCACCTGAACCTCGCCCACGGCCTCGCGATCGAGGCGCTGCGCGGGGTCGTCACCAACGACCCCGGCTACTCGATCACCCTGAACCTGCACGTGATCCGCCCCTCCGGACCGACCGGCGCCGAGGCGGCGCGACGCATCGACGGACTCGCGAACCGCGTGTTCCTCGGCCCGCTGCTCGACGGCGAGTACCCGGCCGACGTCATCGCCGACACGGCCCACGTCACCGACTGGGCCTTCGTGAAGCCGGGCGACACCGAGCTGATCCACCAGCCGATCAGCCTGCTCGGCGTCAACTACTACTCCACCGTCACGGTGCGCATGTGGGACGGCGAGAGCCCCCGCGTCAACGCCGACGGGCACAAGGACATGGGCGGCACGGCGTGGCCCGGTTCGGAGCAGGTGGAGTTCCTCGAGCAGCCCGGCCCGTACACCGAGATGGGCTGGAACATCGACCCCTCCGGCCTCGAGGACCTGCTCGTGTCGCTCCACGACGCGTACCCCGAGCTGCCCCTCATGGTCACCGAGAACGGCGCCGCCTTCGCGGACGTCGTCGTCGACGGGCCCGACGGCCCTGCGGTGCACGACGTCGACCGCACCGACTACCTGCGGCGCCACTTCACGGCGGCGCACCGCGCGATCCAGCGCGGCGTCGACCTGCGCGGCTACCAGGTCTGGTCGCTCATGGACAACTTCGAGTGGGGCTACGGCTACTCGAAGCGGTTCGGCATCGTGCGCGTCGACTACGACACGTTCGAGCGCCTCCCGAAGGACTCCGCGCTCTGGTACGCCGAGCTCATCCGCACGCGCGCGATCCCGGATGCGCCCGTGTCGTCGCAGGTCGCGGGCGCGTGACGAGCGCGAGCTGACCGGCTGCGTGTCACGGCCGCCGCTGCCGACCGATCGGCTTCAGCGGGCGGATGCCTCGGCATCCGTCCGCGAGGCGCGGTCGACGCCGCGCAGCTCCCGCGCGAGGTGGGCGACGACCGACGGGAGGTCGCCGTCGTTGGCCGCGGCGACCGCGAGCTGCCGCTGGTAGCTGCCGCCTCGGTCGAGGATGCCGCGCACGAGCTGGAGTTCCTGCGCGCAGCCGAGCCGCTCGGCCACGGGCACGAGGGTGGTGACCAGGTCGCGGAGGTCGTCGGAGACGAGACGCTCGGTGCCCGCGACATCCGTGATCACCTCGGCGTCGAGGCCGTACCGCGCGGCGCGCCACTTGTTCTCGCGCACGTACCAGGGCTGGAGCACCGTCAGGGTCTCGCCGTCGTCGAGGCGCGTCGACATCCACTCGACGAGGCACTGCACGAGCGCGCCGATCGCGGCGAGCTCCTCTGCCGTCGAGACGCCGTCGCAGACGCGCACCTCGACCGTGCCCCACTTCGCCGACGGACGGATGTCCCAGCGCACCTCGCTGTAGTCCTCGATGACGCCGGTGCGCACGAGGTCGTCGACGTAGCGCTCGTAGGCGGCCCAGTCGGCAAGCGGGTACGGCAGGCCGGCGGTCGGCAGCTGCTGGAACATGAGCGCGCGGTTCGAGGCGTAGCCGGTGTCGACGCCCGCCCAGAACGGGCTCGAGGCCGAGAGCGCCTGCAGGTGAGGGAGGTAGGCGAGCAGGCCGTCGAGGATCGGCAGCGCCTTGGCCTGGTCTTCGATGCCGACGTGCACGTGCACGCCCCAGATCATCATGTTGCGACCCCACCAGCGCGTGCGGTCGACGAGCTTGTGGTACCTGGGCTTGTCGGTCAGGTGCTGGTCGTACCACTGGCTGAAGGGGTGCGATCCGCTGCAGATGAGCTCGTACTCGCCGAGCTCGTCGACGACCGTGCGCACCTCGTCGAGCTGACCCTGCAGGTCGGCGACCGCATCGGCGACGCGCTCGTGGACCCCGCTCACGAGTTCGACCGTGTTCGTCAGCATCTCGGCGGTGATGGTCGGATGCGTCCCGCCATCGCTTCGAGAGTGCAGCACGTCGAGCACCCGGTCGCCGACCGAGGCGAGTTCGCCGGTGGCGCGATCCACGATGGCGATCTCCCACTCGATGCCGACGGTCGAACGGGCGGATCGGGCGAACTCGATCGGCATTCCCAGGCCCCCTTCGCACGGCGCATCGGGCACCGTCGGCCCATCATGGCATGCAGAGGTGGCGATTATCCTTCCGGCGCGAAATCTGCAAGAATGGTCAGTCGAGTTCCGTAGCGCCCGACCCTCTATCCGGCGCGCAGAACTACTCAGAGCTTCCGCCGAGTGTGCACCCCACGCTCACGGCTGTCAGTTCGCCCAACTCACAACATTTCAGGAGAATTGTGGCTGTCAAGATTCGTCTCAAGCGCCTCGGCAAGATCCGTGCGCCGTACTACCGCATCGTCGTCGCCGACTCGCGCACCAAGCGCGACGGTCGCGTGATCGAGGAGATCGGCAAGTACCACCCCACCGAGAACCCCTCGTTCATCGAGGTCGACTCGGACCGCGCCCAGTACTGGCTCTCCGTCGGCGCGCAGCCGACCGAGCAGGTCGAGGCCATCCTCAAGCTCACGGGCGACTGGGGCAAGTTCAAGGGCGACAAGAACGCGGTCTCGACCGTTCAGGTTCGCGAGCCCAAGGCCGCCTTCGTCGCCGACGACAAGAAGAAGCCGGTGCTCAAGCCCAAGGCCGAGAAGCCGGCTCCGAAGGCCGAAGAGGCCGAGGTCGCAGCCGACGCGTCGACGGACGAGGCGTAAGTCTTGCTCCAGTCCGCGCTCGAACACCTCGTCAAGGGGATCGTCGATCACCCTGACGAGGTGAAGGTCGTCTCCGCGTCGAGCGCACGCGGCGAGGTCCTCGAGGTTCACGTGAACCCCGAGGACCTCGGTCGCGTCATCGGCCGCGCCGGTCGCACCGCGAAGTCGCTGCGCACGCTCGTCACGGCTCTCGCCGACGGTCGCCGCGTTCGCGTCGACGTCGTCGACACCGACGACTGACGTGTCAGACGCACCTCGAACCCAGCTGCGGGTCGGTCGCCTCACCAAGGCGCACGGCCTGAAGGGCGCGATCAAGCTCGAGCTCTACACCGATGACCCCGAGCGACGGTTCGTTCCGGGCGCGGCGTTCTCGCTGCAGGTCCCGGCCGATTCGCCGTGGCACGGCAAGCACCTCGTGCTGCGCGAGCTGCGGTGGTACAACGGCATGCCGGTCGGATTCTTCGACGGCGTCGACGACCGCTCGGCGGCGGAGGCGCTGTTGAAGGCCATCCTCTGGGTCGAGAACGTCGACCAGGAGGAGGCCGAGCCCGACGCGTGGTACGACCACCAGCTGGTCGGCCTCGCGGTCGTGCGCGAGGGCGCGAAGGTCGGCGAGGTCGTGCGCGTCGACCACTTCCCCGCGCAGGACCTGCTCATCGTGAAGACGGCGACAGGCGAGGTCATGGTGCCGTTCGTGCAGGCGATCGTGCCCGAGGTCGACGTCGTAGCCGGTGTCGTCACCGTCACGCCGCCCGCCGGTCTCTTCGAGGAGCTCGTCGACGACGAGCCCTCGGCGGATGCCGGGGGTGAGGCCGGTGCGTCCGGCTCCGCCTCGGCCGACGCACCCGCCGAGTAAGGCGCGCATATGCGGATCGACATCGTCACGATCTTCCCCGAGTTCTTCTCGGTGCTCGATATCTCGCTGCTCGGCAAGGCCAGGCAGGCGGGCATCATCGAGGTCGTGGCGCACGATCTGCGCTCGTTCACCCACGACCGTCATCGCACGGTCGACGACACCCCGTACGGCGGCGGCGCCGGCATGGTCATGAAGCCCGAACCGTGGGGCGAGGCGATCGACTCGATCGTCGGCCCCGGTTCGTCGGAGGCCGTGCTCGTCGTGCCGTCGCCTGCGGGCGAACCGTTCACGCAGGCCGTCGCGCGCGAGCTCGCGGCCGAGTCGCACCTCGTGTTCGCCTGCGGGCGCTACGAGGGCATCGACCAGCGCGTGTCCGACCACTACGAGGGCCGCATGCGCGTGCGCCTCATCAGCCTCGGCGACTACGTGCTGAACGGCGGCGAGGTCGCCGTCATGGCCATGATCGAGGCCGCCGGCCGTCTCGTGCCCGGGGTCGTCGGCAACCCCGAGAGCCTCGTCGAGGAGTCCCACGAAGACGGCCTGCTCGAGTATCCGAGCTACACCAAGCCGTCGGTGTGGCGCGACCTCGAGGTCCCGCCCGTGCTGCTCTCGGGCAACCACGGCGCCGTCGCCGCGTGGCGCCGCGAGCAGCAGGTCGAGCGCACGCGCCGGGTGCGCCCGGAGCTCCTCGACGACTGACCGTTCGCACCAGCGCCGGCGTCAGGTCGATCTCGTGGTCCGCCCCCCGGCTCCGATGGCCGAACGTCGCGCCGCATCGGGGTGCGTGAGGTCTTCTTCACGTCCCCGAAACAGACGGGGGCACGTCGCGAAACACGCCGTTTATAACGTCGATACCGGCGGCATCGAGCGAGACCCCGCCGGAGAGTGCGGGTTGTCGATGGCTGGGCCGAGTGGCGATGACCCCCTGTCGGGACGCGACGAGCGACCGCCGCTGAGACTGATCGCCGTCACGCACGGCTCCCCGTCGACCGCGAACCGCAAGGCCGTGATGCGCCTGGTCGACCGCGTCGCGATGGTCGAGCCCGGCATCGAGGTCGCGATCGACTTCGTCGACGCGAAGAGCGCCGACGTCGCCGCGGCCGTCGCGGCGGCGGGCCAGACCGACGCGGTCATCGTGCCGCTGACGCTGTCGGCGGGCTACCACGTGCGCACCGGCCTCGCGTTCGGTCTCGAGCGCATCGGCGGGGGAGTACGACTCGCGGCCGAGCTCGGCCCCGACGACCGGCTCGTCGGCATCCTCGCCGAGCGTCTCGTCGATGCCGGGCTCGAGGACGGCGACGCGGTGCTGCTCGCCGCGGCCGGGTCGAATGATCCCCGTGCCGTGCGCGAGTGCTTCGAGACGGCCCGTCGACTCGGGCACCGCCTCGGGCGCCCCGTCACGGTCGGGTTCATCGCCTCGGCGATCCCGCGGCTGCCCGACGCGATGGAGATGATCCGCGAGGTGCATCCCGGCACCCGCATCGCCGTGGCGGCGTACGTGCTCGCCCCCGGCACCTTCTACGACGCTGCCGTCGCGATGGGTGCCGACCTCATCGCCGAGCCGCTCATCGCACCCGGAAGGGCGGTGCCGTCGGCACTCGTCGAGGTGGTGCTCGATCGGTACGAGGCCGTCGAGTCCGAGCGGCACCACTACGCCTGACCCCCTGACCCCGCGGCGACGCGGGGGCGCGGCGCGCGGGGCGGATCAGACCGCGAGCGTCGGCGTGCCGTCGGCGTCGGCGACCCGTGCCAGCACCTCGGCGATGCGGCCGCGGCAGCCGCCGCAGCCGGTGCCGGCGCGGGTGTCGCGGCTGACGCACTCGACGGTCGTGTTGCCGCAGGCCGCGGATTCCTCGATGCGGCCGACCGTGACGGCGTTGCACCAGCAGACGGTGGTCGCAGGGGCGAACGCGTCGGCGTCGGCTGCGGGATCGTAGTCGGGGCCGTCGAAGCGCAGCAGCAGCGACCGGTCGGCGGGCAGCTCGCCGCCCCGCTCGAACAGCAGGGTGAGCTCGGCGGCCGTGCGCGGCATCCCGACGCTCACGAAGCCCGTCAGCACGCCCTCCTCGGTGACCATCTTCACGTAGCGGAGGTGCTCGGGGTCGGCCCACTGCGCGATGCGCCGCCGAGGGTGCAGGCCGTCGTCGTCCCACGGGTCGCCTGAGATGTCGCCGACGGCGACGACGTCGATGTGCTCGGCCTTCAGCATGACGAGCGCATCCCGCTCGACGGGCGTCACGATGTCGTGCTCGCGGCGTTCGGCCTCGGCGAGGAACGACCCGGCGAGCCACGCGGCCTGACGCCAGCCGGGCCCGATGAGCCCCGAGGGCGCGCCGGGGAGCGTGCGCTGGCCGGCCAGCTCGTCGGTGCGCTCGACGACCTGCGCGCAGTCGCCGATCGCGAAGATCGACGAGTCGGTCCAGGAGGCGAGGTTCGGGTGCACGACGATGCCCGCGGCGGTGCGGAGCCCGGCGAGCACGGCGAGCTCGGTGCGGGCGCTGACTCCGCACGAGAGCACGAGCAGGTCGCCTCGCAACTGCTTGCCGTCGGCGGTCACGAGCATGTCGAAGCGGCGCACGCCGTCGTCGTCGGTGCGGAAGGCGACCGCCTCTGCGCGGCTGTGCGCGATCACCTGGATGCCGGTGCGCCGCAGCGCCGCTCGCAGCACCTGGCCTCCGCCGCGGTCGAGGTTGCGCGGCATGGGGTGCGGTCCGTGGTGCACGACGCACACCTGGGCGCCGGCGTGCGCAGCCGCCAGCGCGAGCTCGAGGCCGAGCACCCCGGCACCGAGCACGATGATGCGCCGCCGCCCGCGCACGGCCTCGAGCACGCGTTCGGCGTCGGCGAGGTCTCGGAGGGCGGTGATGCCCGTGGGGAGCTCGTCGTCACGGGCGACCAGCTGCCGCCCGTACTTCTCGAGCGAGGCGAGGTCGCGGCGGTGGCGCTCGACGCCGTCGAGGGTCGGCACGTTCGCGCGGGCGCCGGTGGCCAGCACGAGCCGGTCGTACGGCAGGGTCTCGCCCGTGTCGAGGCGCACCGAGCGGGCCTGGCGGTCGACGGCCGTCACGGCGACGCCGAGCAGCACGCGGGCGCCGGCCTCCTCGGCGGTCAGGCGGTCGCCGACGAGCATGGTCTCGAGGTCGGCGTTGCCGACGGCGTACTCGGCGACGAGCACCCGGTTGTAGGCCTCGACGTCCTCACCGGCGATCACCGTGAGTTCGACATCGCCGCGCAGCACGCCGGGGAGGAGTTCCTCGACGAACCGGGCGCCGACCGGACCGTAGCCGACGAGGACGATCTTGAGCGGGCTCATGCGAGGACTCCGGTCTCTTCGGCACGGCGGATCGACGCGGCATCCGCGATGCTGCGCATGCGCACGACGTTCGTCTTGAACTCGGGCATCGACGAGATCGGGTCGACCGCGTCGGAGGTGAGGAGGTTCGCGGCCTGGTCGTCGCCGTAATGGAACGGCAGGAACACCGCATCGGGTCGGATGTCGGGGGTGTGCCTCGCCCGGCACCGCACGACGCCGCGGTGGTTGGAGATCTCGACCTCGTCGCCGTCGCCGATGCCCAGGCGCTCGGCGGTCGCCGGGTGGATCGAGGCGAGCGCCTCGGGCTGCGATGCCAGCAGTTCGGGCACGCGACGGGTCTGCGCACCGCTCTGGTAGTGCTCGAGGAGGCGCCCGGTGACGAGCGTGATCTCGTCGGTCCCCGGAGTGGGCGCGGGCCTGGCCGACTCGCGCACGGTCACGGGCACGAGACGTGCGAGGCCGTCGGCATGGGCGAACCGGTCGGCGAACAGGCGCGGCGTGCCACCGCTGTCGCGCGGGAACGGCCAGTACGCGGCATCCCCGCGATCGAGCATCGCGTAGTCGATGCCGGAGTAGTCGGCGAGGCCGCCCTCGGAGGCCAGGCGCAGCTCCTCGAACACCTGCTCGGGATCGGTGTCGAACGCGGCCGTGCAGCCGAGGCGCTCGGCGAGCTCGTGCAGGATCCACAGCTCGTCGCGCACCCCGGCGGGAGGCGTCACGGCGCGACGGCGACGGATGACGCGGCCCTCGAGCGACGTCATCGTGCCTTCCTCCTCGGCCCACTGCGTGATGGGCAGCACGACGTCGGCGAGCGCGGCGGTCTCGGAGAGGAAGAAGTCGCAGACCACGAGGAGGTCGAGCCGGCCGAGCCCCTCGCGCACCTCGCGCACGTTGGGGGAGGAGACGACGAGGTTCGAGCCGTGCACCATGAGGGCGCGCACACCGCCGTCGACGCCGAGCAGCTTCAGCAGCTCGATCGCGGGCACGCCGGGGCCGGGCAGGTCGGCCGGGTCGACGCCCCACACGCCCGCCACGTGCGCACGTGCCTCGGGGTCGACGATCTTGCGGTATCCGGGCAACTGGTCGCACTTCTGTCCGTGTTCGCGCCCGCCCTGGCCGTTGCCCTGGCCGGTGAGGGTGCCGTAGCCGCTGCCCGCCCGACCGGGGAGGCCGAGCAGCAACGCCAGGTTGATCGCGGCGGTCGCGGTGTCGGTGCCGTCGACGTGCTGCTCGACGCCGCGCCCGGTGAGGAGGTACGTGGTGCCGCCGGCGGCGAGCCTCCGGGCCAGCCGCCTGATCGTGAGCGCCGCGACGCCGGTCACCGACTGCACGCGCTCGGGCCACCAGGCTGCGACGCTGCGACGCACCCGGTCGAACCCGACCGTGCGGGACTCGACGTAGTCGACGTCGACGAGGCGCTCGGCGATCACGACGTGGATGAGCCCGAGCAGCAGCGGCAGGTCGGTGCCGGGAGCCGGCTGCAGGTGCAGACCCTTGCCGTCGTCGGTCAGGCGCGCGGTCGCCGTGCGTCGGGGGTCGACCACGACGAGGCCGCCGGCGGCCTGCGCGCCGGCGAGGTGGCCGATGAACGGGGGCATGGTCTCGGCGACGTTCGTGCCGAGCAGCAGGATCGTCTCGGCACCGTCGAGGTCCTCGAGCGGGAACGGCAGCCCGCGGTCGACGCCGAACGCCCGGTTGCCCGCTGCGGCCGCCGACGACATGCAGTACCGGCCGTTGTAGTCGATGCGGCTCGTGCCGAGGGCGAGCCGCGCGAACTTGCCGAGCAGGTACGACTTCTCGTTCGTGAGGCCGCCGCCGCCGAACACGCCGACCGCGTCGGCTCCGTACTCCGAGCGGATGCCGCGCAGCGACGTCGCGATCAGGTCGAGCGCCTCATCCCACGACGCCTCGTGCAGTGCGCCGTCGGCGCCCCGCACGAGCGGGGCGCCGAGACGCGAGGGCGATCGCAGGAGTTCCGCCGAGGTCCACCCCTTCTTGCACAGGCCGCCCCGGTTCGTCGGGAAGTCGCGGCCCTCGACCGTGACCGGCGCCGAGTGCACGTGGGCATCGGGCGCCGCGTTCGCCGCGGCATCCGTCGTGCCGGTCGTCGGGGTGAGGGTCATCGCGCACTGCAGGGCGCAGTACGGGCAGTGCGTGTCGGCGGGGTGGGTCAATGGGGCTCGATTCAGATCTTGTGGGCGCTGAGGCGGCCGGAGCGCACGTACACGGCCCAGGTGAGCACGAGGAGCACGACGTAGGCCGCGATGAAGCCGGCGAACGCGGCACCGTATCCGCCGGTCGACTGGAACGAGAGGTTCAGCGCCTGCGGAATGAGGAACCCGCCGTAGGCGCCGATCGCGGAGATCAGGCCGAGGGCCGCCGCGGCCTTCCGCTGCGTCGACACGTCACCGGTGCCGCCGCCGCGGACGGCGAACACGACGGGCACCATGCGGTACGTCGAGCCGTTGCCGATGCCGGCCGAGGCGAAGAGCAGCAGGAACAGGCCGAGGAACAGCCAGAAGTTGCCGAGCGGGAGCGTCGCGAGCACGGCGATCGTGACGAGGGCCATCGAGGCGAAGGCGCACATCGTGATGCGGGCACCGCCGAAGCGGTCGGAGAGGCGCCCGCCGTACGGGCGGGCGAGCGAGCCGACGAGCGCACCGAGGAAGGCGAGCGGCACCGCGGCCCCGCCGATGGCGATCGCCGAGAACTCCGGGAACTGGTCGGCGATGAGCTTCGGGAACACGCTCGCGAAGCCGATGAACGAGCCGAACGTGCCGATGTAGAGCAGCGACAGCAGCCAGAGGTGCGGCTCCTTCAGCGCTGCGGCCGATCCGCTGAAGTCCGCCTTCGCGTTCGAGAGGTTGTTCATGTACCGGGCGGCGCCGAGCATCGCGACGAGGATCAACGGGATCCAGATCCACCCGGCGACCGGCAGGTTGAGGGTGGCGCCGGCGCCGATGGTGATCGCGATCGGCACGACGAACTGCGCGACCGCGGCGCCGAGGTTTCCGCCGGCCGCGTTCAGGCCGAGGGCCCAGCCCTTCTCGCGCTGGGGGTAGAAGAAGGTGATGTTCGACATCGAGCTGGCGAAGTTGCCGCCGCCGAAGCCTGCGAGCGCGGCGGCGCCGAGCAGCACCGGGAACGGCGTCTCGGGGTTCGACACGCACACGACCATCGCGATCGTCGGCGCGAGCAGCAGCGCGGCCGAGATGATGGTCCAGTTGCGGCCGCCGAACTTGGGCACGAGGAACGAGTACGGGATCCGCAGGGTCGCGCCGACCAGGCTCGGAATCGAGATGAGCCAGAAGATCTCGCCGGTGGTCAGGTCGAAGCCGGCGGCGGGGAGCGCGACGGCGACGACGCTCCAGAGCTGCCAGACCACGAACCCGAGGAATTCGGCGAAGATCGACCAGTTGAGGTTGCGCCGCGCGATCGAGCGCCCCTGCGACTCCCACTGATCGGTGTTCTCGGGGTCCCAGCCGTCGATCCACCGGCCTGGCCGGGTCGTCAGCTCGGGGGCCGTCGTCGCCGTCGTGGTCGCGGACGTCGCCGTCGCGGATGTCGCGGCGACCGGGGGAGCGGTGCTCGTCGTCTGGGTCATGGGTGCCTCCGAGGTGTGGATCACGTGGTGGAGCCTTCGACTCGAAGCTATTGAGGTCGTGTTTCCGCGGATCGGCCCGGTCGTAAACCCTGCGTCTCCACCTCCTCACCCAGGCGAGGGCCCGGTGTGAGGCGGACGTCACACGTCGATGCGGTACCCCCGCTTCACCACCGTGGCGATCAGCCCCGGCACGGCGAGCGTCTGGCGCAGGCGGCTCAGGGCGACCTCGAGGGCATGCTCGTCGTTCGTGCCCGGCAACCCGGCGGCGAGCCGATCGCGGGCGACCACCGAGCCGCGCGCGAGCACGAGCGTGCGGAGGATCATGAGCGCGACCGGCGCAAGGGAGACCCTGCGGTCGGCGATGTCGACGACGCTTCCGCGCAGTGCGAGCGGCCCGTGCAACGTCTCGAGTCGGATCACCCGGTTCGTCTCCAGGTGCTCGCACACGAGCCTGATGAGCGCGCCCATGCGGTACCGGTCGGGCTGGATCGGCGTGATGCCCGCCGCGATCAGCGGGAGCGCGGTGACCGGGCCCACCGCCGCGGCGACGACCGGGCCGCACATGGCGTCGACGAGGTCGTCGTAGCGCCCGAGCTCCTCCGCGGCGCCGAAGAGCGCGTGCACGGCCGGTGCACTGGTGAATGTGATGGCGTCCAGGCCTCCGGTGCACGCCGCCTCGATGAGGCGCTCGACGCGATCATCTGCCTTGTCGACCTCGACCCAGCGGTACGGGGCGACGGTGAGCACGCGGTCGTGCGCGTCGCTCAAGCGCTGGAGTTGCGACGACTCGAGGAACCCGTGCAGCTGCACGGCCACCGTGAGGTCTGCCGGATAGTGCTCGAGCACATGGTCGATGAGCGACTCGGTGGTCTCCTCGGAGCTCATGCCCACGTCGTTCAGGCCCGCGGCACGGATGCCGCCACGGGCCTTCGGCCCGCGCACGAGGATCGAGGTGTCGGCGAGCGCGTCGAGCAGGTCCTCGCCGAGGCCCGCGGCGTCGGCGACCTCGAACCAGCGGCGCACGCCGTACGCGGTGGTCGCGAGCAGCACCTCGGGCCGTGCCGCGATGATCGCCCGGGTGTCGGCGATCACCGGATCGTCGGAGAGGGCGTTCGTCATGCGCAGCGTCGGCGCGTGCACGACGGTCGCACCGCGGCGGGCGAGCGCGTCGATGAGGTCGGCCGAGCGGCGATCGCTCGTGACGCCGATGCGGAACCCGACGAGCTGGTCGACGCGGAACCCGGGAGCGAACTCGAGGAGGTCGGTCATCCGGCCACCGCCGCGAAGCCGGCCGCGCGCTCCATGAGCTCGGCGGCGCTCGCGTCGCCGTCGTGGGCGAGGCGCACGACCTCGCCGATGACGACGACCGCCGGGGAGGACACGCGCGCGCGTCCGGCCGTCGTGACGATGTCGGCGAGTTCGCCGATGGTCGTGCGCTGCTCCGACGAGAACCCGCGTTCGACGATGGCCACCGGCATCCGCCCGACCATGCCGGCCCGGGCGAGGCCCGCGGTGAGCGAGGGCAGGGTGTTCACGCCCATGAGCACCACGATGGTGCCGCCGAGGCCCGCGAGGTGCTCCAATTCGGATGCCGTGAGCGGCTGGTGCCCCGACACGACCGTGAACAGGTGGCTGACGCCGCGATGCGTGAGGGGGATGCCGGCGGCCCCTGGCACCGAGATCGCACTCGTGACGCCGGGAATCACCTCGACCGGCACGCCGGCGGCGTGGCAGGCGAGCACCTCTTCGCCACCGCGGCCGAGCACGTACGGGTCGCCGCCCTTGAGCCGCACGACCCTGGATCCGGCGAGGGCGTGCTCGACGAGCAGCGCCTCGATCGCGGACTGGGAGATCGCGTGGTGGCCCGGTCGCTTGCCCACGTCGATGAGCAGCGCACCGGGGGCGAGCTCGTCGAGGCGGTCGTGCGGGGCGAGCCGGTCGTAGAGCACGACGTCGGCGTGGCGAAGAGCCCGCACCGCGGCGAGCGTGAGGAGGTCCTCGCGGCCGGGGCCTCCGCCGACGAGCGTCACGCTGCCGGTCGCACGGCCGTCGCCGGTCGCACGGCCGTCGCCGGTCAGGTCGGCGCTCACGCGTCCACCCCGCGAACCGGGATCGTCATGCCGGCCACCAGCACGGCCTCGCCGCGCTCGCGCTCCTCGGCGGTCGCGGGTCGCATCTGGCCGCGACCGTCAGGCACCTGGGCGACCGACGGATCCGGCACGTGCGGCGCGTTCACGAAGGACCGGAACCGGCGCAGGCGCTCGGGGTCGGCCAGCGTCGCCGCCCACTCGTCCTCGTAGCCGTCGACGTGTCGGTCGACGGCCCGCTCGAGCTCGTCTGCGAGGCCGAGCGAGTCGTGCACGACGACGTCGCGCACGTGGTCGAGTCCGCCCTCGATGTCCTCGATCCAGCGTGCGGTGCGCTGCAGCCGGTCGGCCGTGCGCACGTAGTACATGATGTAGCGGTCGATGTACTTCAGCAGGGTCTCGTCGTCGAGGTCGCTCGCGAGCAGTTGCGCGTGGGCCGGCTGGAATCCGCCGTTACCGCCGACGTACATGTTCCACCCCTGGTCGGTGGCGATCACGCCGACGTCCTTGCCCCTGGCCTCCGCGCATTCACGGGCGCAGCCCGAGACACCGAACTTGAGCTTGTGCGGCGAGCGGAGGCCGCGGTAGCGCAGCTCGAGCTGCACGGCCATCGCGACCGAGTCCTGCACGCCGTAGCGGCACCAGGTCGAGCCGACGCAGCTCTTCACGTTGCGGAGCGCCTTGCCGTATGCCTGGCCCGACTCGAAGCCGGCGTCCACGAGCCGCTTCCAGATGTCGGGCAGTTGGTCGAGCCGTGCACCGAAGAGGTCGATGCGCTGGCCGCCCGTGATCTTCGTGTAGAGGCCGTAGTCGGTCGCGACCTGGGCGATGACGAGGAGCTTCTCGGGCGTGATCTCGCCGGCGGGGATGCGCGGCACGACCGAGTACGTGCCGTCCTTCTGCATGTTCGCCATGGCACGGTCGTTCGTGTCCTGCAGGCCGCCGCGGCCGCCGTCGAGGATGTAGGAGCCGTGCTGGGTGGCGAGGATCGACCCGACGACCGGCTTGCAGACGTCGCAGCCGCGGCCGGTTCCGAGGCGCGCGATGATCTCGTCGAACGAGGTGAGCTCGAGCACCCGGATCGACTCGAAGAGCTCCTGCCGCGAGAGCTCGAAGTGCTCGCAGAGGGCCCGCGAGGGCGTGATGCCCGATTTCGTGAGCTCGGCCTCGAGCAGCTTCTTCACGAGCGGCACGCACGAGCCGCACTGCGTGCCGGCGCGGGTGCAGGCCTTCAGCTCGCCGAGGTCGGTGCACCCCTCGGCGTGCTCGGTTCCGTTCACGGCATCGCGGATGGTGCCGGCCGCGACGTTGTTGCAGGCGCACACGAGCGCCGAGGCGGGCAACTCGTCGCCGGCCGGCGCCTCCATGCCCGAGGCCGACAGGTACGCAGCGGGCTCGGACGAGAGCTGCATGCCGAGCATCGGCCTGAGCGAGGCGTACGGCGACGCGTCGCCGACGAAGATGCCGCCGAGCAGCGTCTTCGCATCGTCGGTCATGACGAGCTTCTGGTAGAGCCCGCGTGCCGGATCGGCGTAGACGATCTCGAGCGCCTGCTCCGTGCGGGCGAGCGCGTCGCCGAAGCTCGCGACGTCGACGCCCGAGAGCTTCAGCTTGGTCGCGTCGTCGATGGTCGTGAACTCGGCGGCCCCGCCGAGCAGGCGGTCGGCGACGACCTCGGCCATGGCGTTCGCGGGGGCGACGAGGCCGGTGCATCGGCCCTCGAAGCTCGCGACCTCGCCGATCGCCCAGATACCGGGCGCGGATGTCGCGCACGCCCCGTCGATCGCCACCCCGCCGCGGGGTCCGAGCTCGAGCCCGAGATCGCGGGCGAGTTCGTCGCGCGGGCTGATGCCGATCGCGAAGATGACGAGGTCGGCCTCGATCACGCGCTCGTTCGTGAGCTCGACCGCCGTGACGGCGCCGTCGTCGACGCGAACCGCGGAGGGCCTGGCCCCGAGGTGCAGGCCGATGCCCTGCGCCGAGATGATGCGGCCGAGCGCCCGGCCGGCGCCCTCGTCGAGCTGCGCCGACATGAGCCATCCGCCCGAGTGCACGACGGCGACGTGCGCGCCGAGCTTCGCGAGCCCCCCTGCGGCCTCGAGGCCGAGCAGGCCGCCGCCCGCGACGACGACGCGCGCCGGGCGTCCGTGCCGCTCGGCGAGCTGCGCGGCCTCGGCGACGAGGTTGTCGACGTCCTCGATCGTGCGGTACACGCGGGCGTTCTCGGCACCGGGAATGGCGGGCACCGGCGCGCTCGAACCGGTCGCGAGCACGAGCTCGTCCCAATGCAGCACCGTGCCCGTCGAGGTCGTCGCGGTCCGCAGCCCGGCGTCGATCGAGTCGACCAGCTCGCCCGTGATCAGCCGCACCTGCGACGGATCCCACATCGCGGTCGGCTGCAGCGTCAGGTCGGCGGAGCCGTCGGCGAGGCGCGTGCTGAGCGCCACGCGGTCGTAGGGGAGGTGGGGCTCGTCGCCGATCACGGTGACGCGGAGCGTGCGCTCCTCGTCGCGCATGTGCAGGCTGTCGGCGAGTCGATGGGCGGCGGGTCCGCCGCCGACGATGACGACGTCGCGCGTGCGGATGCCGGCCGGGCTGTTCTCGGTCATGGTGCCTCCGTGGCTCGAATGCTGCCAACGTACGACCGAGCGGTTTCGGCCCTGTTACGTGGGCGTAACCGCTCCCGCAACCGCGCCTCACCTTCGGGGCGCCACGGTGTGAGGCGGGTTTCACGTCGGGGAAACACCCGCAGCCGCGCACGGAAACACCGGCCCCGTACGTTCGGAGGCACCGAACGGGAGGAGCGAGACATGACGATCACGATCGAGGCGACCACGACCTGGGTTCGGGTCTGCGAGGTCCGGGAACTCGAGCCCGGGTGGGGCGAGGTGGCCCTGCTCGGAACCGACCAGGTCGCGCTCGTGCGCCTCGGCGACGACGAGGTCTACGCGGTCGACCACCGGGACCCGCACACCGGCGCACCCGTCATGGCCCGCGGCATCACGGGTTCACGTGGCGACCGGCTCACGATCGCCTCGCCACTGCACAAGGAGGTCTACGACCTCGTCACGGGCGAGTGCCTCACGAACGGGGAGCTCTCGCTCCGCGTCTTCGGGGCGCGCGTCCTCGACGGCATGGTCGAGGTCGAGGTGCTCAGCCCCGCTTCGTGAGCACGATGGGGTCGCCGTCGGTGATGGCGATCGTGTGCTCGGAGTGCGCGCCGCGCGAGCCGTCGGCGCTGCGGAGGGTCCAGCCGTCGGGATCGGTGAAGATGCGATCGGTCGTCGCGAGGAACCACGGCTCGATCGCGATGACGAGTCCCGGCTTGAGCGGCAGCCCTCGGCCGGGGCGGCCGTTGTTCGGGATGTGCGGGTCGCCGTGCATGGTGCGGCCGACGCCGTGGCCGCCGAAGTCGGTGTTGATCGTGTAGCCCTCGGCCTTCGCGACATCCGCGATGGCCCGGGAGATGTCGCCGATGCGGTTGCCCGTGCGCGCCGCGGCGATGCCGGCGTCGAGCGCGCGCTGCGTCGTGTCGATCAGGCGGAGGTCGCCCTCGCGCGGGGTGCCGACGACGATCGAGCGCGCCGAGTCGCAGACCCAGCCGTTCACCGAAGCGGCGAAGTCGAGGCTCAGCAGGTCGCCGTCGCGCAGCGTGTAGTCGTGGGGGAGTCCGTGCAGCACCGCGTCGTTGACCGAGGTGCAGATGACCTTGCCGAACGGGCTCGCGCCGAACGAGGGGTGGTAGTCGATGTAGCAGCTCTCGGCGCCCGCCTTGCGGATCATCTCGTGCGCGAGGGCGTCGAGCTCGAGCAGGTTCACGCCGACGGCCGCAGCCTGCGACGTGGCCTCGATGACGCTCGCGACGAAGCGCCCGGCGGCGCGCATCTCGTCGATCTCGGCGGTGGTCCTCAGTTCGATCACGGTTGTTCCTCTCCTCGTCCATTCTGGCGGCTCCGCCCTGAGTGAACACCCGGCATCCGCGCACGAGGGCCGCGTTATCCTGTGACCATGCTCTTCCGGCGCATCTTCTTCCGATGGATCCAGGCCGCAACGATCGTGCTTCCGGTCTGGCTCGTGGTCGGCTGGGCCGTGTTCGGCGGCGGCGGATGGGGCACGCTGGGCCTGGTCATCACCGTACCGGTGACCTTCCTCTCACTTGCGGTCATCGCGCTGCTCACGTCGATGCGTCCGACCGTGCGCGAGACCCGAGCGGTCTCGTGGATGGACGTCGGCATCCTCGGCGCGTGGCACGCGGCGATCATCGGGTTCGGCTTCTCGGGGCCGTCGATGGCCTCGTTCGCGGTGCTCGCGATCGCCCTCGCGCTCGTGGCCTTCTGGTACGCGATCGTGCAACTCGTGCGCGATGGCGCCAAGCGCATGCAGGAGCAGATGGCCGAGTACGAGCGGGCCGCGCAGGCCGGTGCGGTTCCCCGAACGGATGCCGGTGGTAGGCCCTCCATGCAGCAGCCCCTCGACCTCGGCGAGGTCATCGTCGTCGAAGAGCGTCGCGAACGCGACTGATCGCGGTCTCCCGGCCGTGATCGGCGGCGCGGCGACCGTCCGCAGCACGCGCCGGCGCGGCATCCGACCCTCGCTTTGGCGCAGCGCGCCTGAACATGGCACAATAGAGGATTGTGCCGCCGCGGGACTCTGCCTCCGGGGAGCATGCACAGCGCGAGTGATCGCGCGGGCGGCACCAGATTCTTCCATTCATTGATCCGCGTTCGACCGGTTGCGGGCGCAGAGAGCGAACCATTATGCACATCCTCGACCACGTCGACGCTGCGAGCCTGCGGTCGGACGTCCCCGACTTCCGCGCGGGCGACACCGTCAAGGTGCACGTCAACATCATCGAAGGTACGCGCTCGCGTATCCAGGTCTTCCAGGGCGTCGTCATCGGCCGTTCGGGCGAAGGCGTCCGCGAGACCTTCACGGTCCGCAAGGTCAGCTTCCAGGTCGGCGTCGAGCGCAAGTTCCCGGTGCACTCCCCGGTCATCGACCACATCGAGGTCGTCACCCGCGGTGACGTCCGTCGCGCGAAGCTTTACTACCTGCGTAAGCTCCGCGGCAAGAAGGCGAAGATCAAGGAGAAGCGCGACGCCTGATCCGGCTTCGCGGCCCGCGCGTCGCACGGGCCACGGCCTTCGACCTGAGCTCCTCACCCCTACACTTGGGGTGAGGAGCTCAGGCGGTTAAATGACAGAAGAAATCAGCACCACTCGTATCGACGACGAGCGGTCCTCGTCGAACCGCCGCAAGCGAGGGGCCCTGCTCTTCCTGCGAGATCTTCTGGTCATCTTCGTGGTGGCCGTCCTCGTCTCGTTCCTGATCAAGACGTTCCTGATCCGGTCGTTCTTCATTCCGTCGGAGTCGATGGAGTTGACGCTCGTCAAGGACGACCGCATCATCGTCAACCAGCTCGTGCCGGGCGTCACGCCCCTCGAGCGCGGCGACGTCGTCGTGTTCAAGGATCCCGGCGGATGGCTGCCGGCGCGCGTCGAGCCCGAGACCCCGCCGCTCGCGGCCGCGGTCGACTGGTTCCTCGCGTTCGTCGGGCTCTCCGCCCCCGACTCGAACGACCACCTCGTCAAGCGCGTCATCGGACTGCCGGGCGATCACGTCACGTGCTGCAACGCGCTGGGCCAGATGAGCGTCAACGGCGTGCCGCTCGACGAACCGTACGTGGTGCTGCCCGCCGGCGACACCAAGGTCTCGCGCGACGACTTCGACCAGGTCGTGCCAGAGGGCTCGCTCTGGGTCATGGGCGACAATCGCTACAACTCCAAGGACTCGCGCTACAACGCCGACACGCCCCTCAAGGGCTTCGTGCCCATCGAGAACGTCGTCGGCCGAGCGTTCGTCGTGAGCTGGCCGGTGTCGCACTGGGCGTGGCTCGGCAACTACCCCGAGACGTTCGACGGCGTCGACGAGGCCGCAGAGGGCGGCGACTGACGTGGCTCCGGCCGCCATCCCGAACCTCAAGGTCGAACGCGAGCTCTTCGAGTCCGGAGCTCCGGTCGTGCTCGCCTGCGACGAGGTGGGGCGCGGCGCGCTCGCCGGGCCGGTCGCGGTGGGCCTCGTCGTCATCGATCCGTCGGTGCGGCGCATGCCGACGGGCCTCCGCGACTCGAAGCTGCTCACCGAGCCCAAGCGCGAGCTCATGGCGCCGCGCGCCGGGGCGTGGGTACGCGCCTGGGCGGTCGGCGAGGCATCCGCTGCCGAGATCGACGAGCTCGGCATCATGGCCTGCCTCGGCCTGGCGGGTGCCAGGGCGCTCACCGCGCTCCGAGCAACCGAAGAGGCTGCGGGCACCGGGGGCGAACTCGACGACGCGCCGCTCGTGCTCGACGGCAATCACGACTGGCTGAGCCGGGCGATCGACCACCGCGCGCGCGTCAGCACCCGCATCAAGGCCGACCGCGACTGCGCGTCGGTCGCCGCGGCATCCGTGCTCGCGAAGGTGCACCGCGACCGACTCATGCACACGGCCCATCACGAGCTGCCGCTGTACGCCTGGAACGAGAACAAGGGCTACTCCAGTCGCGCGCACTTCGACGCGATCGCCGAGCACGGGCCGAGCGGCCTGCATCGGCGAACCTGGCTGCACGAGCGTCCCGTCGAGGCGCCCGCGCTCTTCGACCTCGGCGTAGGATGAATCCGATGGATGACGACGAATTCGAAGACTACGACCGCGAGGTCGAGCTTGCCCTGTACCGCGAGTACCGCGACATCGTTTCGCAGTTCAAGTTCGTGGTCGAGACCGAGCGTCGCTTCTACCTCGCGAACGAGGTCGAGCTCGTCCGTCGCGACACCGAGCACGACTTCTACTTCGAGCTCACCATGAAAGACGTCTGGGTCTGGGACGTCTACCGGGCCGATCGCTTCGTCAAGTCCGTGCGCGTGCTCACCTTCAAGGACGTCAACGTCGAAGAGCTCGCGACGCGCGAGTTCGAGCTGCCGAAGGAACTCGCGCTCGACGAGTAGTCCGGTCGGGCCCCGAGCGTCCTGACACCCGCCCTCCACAGGCGCGCTGAACGAGCGGTTCGTGCACCTCGCGTCGATCCCCGGATTCGCTCCTCGCCGCCACCGCCACGCTGGTCGTGGAGGTGGTGCTGGTGGCCCACAATGCAGAACTCGGTCGGCGAGGCGAACAACTCGCGGTCGACCATCTGGAATCGCGCGGACTGCGCGTGATCGACCGCAACTGGCGATGCTCGGTCGGCGAGATCGACATCGTCGCGCGCGACGGCGACGCGACGGTCTTCATCGAGGTGAAGACCCGCACGTCGCACGACTACGGGCATCCGTTCGAGGCGATCACGCCCGCGAAGCTGTCGCGGTTGCGGCGGCTGGCGGTCGCCTGGTGCGAGGCGACGGATGCCGCGGCTCCGCGCATCCGCATCGACGCCGTCGCCGTGCTCGCCCCCGACGACGCGCCCGCGCTGATCGAGCATCTCGAGGGCGTCTGCTGATGACCGTCGCCAGAACCCACGCCGTCGCGCTGCTCGGCCTCACGGGGTCCATCGTCGAGGTCGAAGCCGACCTGTCCGCCCAACTCCCGGGATTCTCGATCATCGGCCTGCCCGACGCCGCCCTCGCCGAGGCGAGGGAGCGCGTGCGCGCCGCGGCCGTCAACGCCGGGTGCCCGCTGCCGCAGCGCAAGCTCACCGTGAACCTCTCGCCCGCCGCGCTTCCGAAGCACGGGTCGGGGTTCGATCTCGCGATCGCCGTCGCGTGCCTTGCTGCCGCTGGTGAGGTCTCGATCGAGTCGGTCGCCCGCGTGGTGCACCTCGGCGAGCTCGGCCTCGACGGGCGGCTGCGGCCGATCGACGGCATCCTGCCGGCCGTGCTCGCGGCCGTCAGGGCGGGCCACCGCACGGTCATGGTGCCGAAGGCCAACGCCGACGAGGCGTCGCTGGTGCCCGAGGTCGAGATCATCGGCGTCGTCTCGCTGCTCGATGCGGCGATCCACCACGGCGGGGCGTTCGAGGTGCGCGACGTCGCGGCCGTTCCGCTGGTGCGGGTCGAGCAGGTCGGCACCGTCGAGGCCTCGGGCGACCTCGCCGACGTCGCGGGCAACACCGACGCGATCGATGCGCTCCTCACCGCCGCCGCCGGCGGGCACCATCTGTCGCTGATCGGCCCGCCCGGAGCGGGCAAGACCATGCTCGCGTCGAGGCTGCCCGGCATCCTGCCCGACCTCGACGCCGATGCCGCGCTCGAGGTGTCCTGCTTGCGCTCGCTCTCGGGGCGGCCGGTCGGGTCGGGGCTGTCGTTCCGTCCGCCCTTCGAGGCGCCCCACCACACGGCGACCGCCGCGGCCATGGTCGGCGGCGGCAGCCGGCTCATCCGGCCCGGGGCCGCCGCGCGGGCGTCGCACGGAGTGCTCTTCCTCGACGAGGCCCCCGAGTTCCCGTCGGCCGTGCTCGACGTACTGCGACAGCCGCTCGAGTCCGGCACGATCAGCATCCACCGGGCGAACGCGGTCGCGAGCTTTCCCGCCCGCTTCCAGCTCGTGATCGCGGCCAACCCCTGCCCGTGCGGGCTCGACGGCACGGCCGAGTGCACCTGCCCGCCGAACATGCGTCGCCGGTACCTCGGGCGCATCTCCGGGCCGCTGCTCGACCGCATCGACCTGCAACTGAGGGTGCCGAGGGTCACCGCGCCGAGTCTCCGCCTCGCCCGAGAGCAGCCGGGCATGACCAGTGCCGAGGCGAGGGCGAAGGTCGCCGCGGCCCGAGCCGTCGCCGCGGAACGACTCCGCGGCACGCCGTGGCGCACGAATGCGCAGATGCCCGGGCCGTGGCTCAGGGGAGCGGGTGGACTCCATCCCGGCGGCCGTGCCACGGTGTCGCTGGATCGCTCGCTCGAGCGCGGCGGCATCACGATGCGCGGCTACGACCGAGTGCTGAAGACCGCGTGGACCCTGGCGGACCTCGACGGCGCGGGCACGCCCGACGCGAACCACATCGGCCACGCGCTCTACTTCCGACAGGGCATCGCCCGATGAGTGCGGTCGAGCGCGCCGCGCGGCACCTGCGGCAGGAGTTCTCCGCGGTCCGGCGCGGTGTGCTGCGTTCCGGCGACGAAACGGTCGGGCACCTCGACGATGAGCCGGTCACACCGCAAGAGGAGCCGAGCACGGCGGCCTTCGCCCGGGCCCTGCTCGGCACGCTCGCCGAGCCCGGTGACGGAACCCTCGGCCGCATCGTCGCCGCACTCGGCGCGGTGCGAACGGCCGACCTCCTGCTCGGCACTGCGTCCGCCGACCTGGTGGCGGTGGACCGCCTCGTCGCCGAGACCCGTGACGCTGGGGAGTCGCTCTCGGCGAGCGACCTCGAGAACGGCCTTGCACGTTGGACCCCGCGCATCGACCACGGCGCCTTCGTGCGCGGCATCGCCCAGGCGCAGCGCGTCGGAGCGGTGTTCATCGCGCCCGGCGACGCATGCTGGCCGGTCGGCGTCGACGACCTGGGCGTTCACGCACCGCTCGGCCTCTGGGTTCGCGGCGATCCGTGGCACCTGCGGTCGCGGATCCCGTCGGTCGCCCTGGTCGGGGCGCGCGCCGCGACCGGGTACGGCGAGCACATGACGATGGAGCTCTCGGCCGGACTCGTCGATCGGGGGTTCGCCGTCGTCTCCGGCGGCGCCTACGGCATCGACGGCATGGCCCACCGATCCGCGCTGGCGAGCGGCGGAACGACCATCGCCTTCCTCGCGGGCGGCGTCGATCGGTTCTACCCCGTCGGACACGACGGGCTCCTGCAGCGCATCACCGAGACCGGAGCGGTCGTCTCCGAGTTGCCGTGCGGCGCTTCGCCGACGAAATGGCGCTTCCTCCAACGCAACCGGCTCATCGCGGCAGCCAGCGCGGCGACGGTCGTGCTCGAGGCGGGCGCACGTTCGGGATCGCTCAACACGGCGGCGCACGCGGCGGCGCTCGGGCGTCCGCTCGGCGCGCTGCCCGGGCCGGTCACGAGTCCGGCGTCGGCAGGATGCCACCGGCTCCTGCGCGAGTTCGACGCGGTGTGCATCGTGAACGCCGAGCAGGTCGTCGAGCTGGTCGGCGCCATCGAGCCGCCGACGATCGACGAGTCGACGACCCGTGATGCCCGGGCGACCCGAGACCGGGATGCCGGCCCCGACTCGGGGAGTGCCGCTCCGGAGGAGCTGCGTGTGCTCGACGCGCTCAGCACTCGGGCGCAGCGCGACGTCGCAGACCTGGCACGGCGCAGCGGACTCGGAACAGGGGAGGTCATGGCGGTGCTCGGCGTGCTCGAACTCGACGGCATCGCGGTGCACCGGGCCGACGGCTGGGTGCGTCGGCGACGCGCCTCATGACGCGCGGGCACGGTGACGGAGGCAGGCCGTAGGCTTTCGACGGAGGTGGCCATGGCCGTACAGCTCGGCAGGTATCCCGAGGCGAGGCACGTCATCGCCCACGTCAGCGACACGCATCTGCTCGACGGTGGCGCCCTGCTCGGCGGCGAGGCCGACACCGTCGAGGCCCTCGCGCACACTGCGTCGCAGCTCGCCCTGCTCGGCACCGACCTCGACGCGATCGTCGTCACCGGCGACGTCGCCGACCTCGGCGAGCCCGACGCCTACCGGCGCGTGCGAGCAGTGCTCGAGCCGCTCGCCGCCGACGCCGAGGCCGAGCTCGTCTGGGTCATGGGCAACCACGACGAGCGAGATGCCTTCCGTGTCGCCCTGCTCGACGTCGCCCCGCAGGGCGACACGCCCGTCAACCACGTCGTCGACGTCGGCGGCGTCCGGGTCATCGCGCTCGACTCGAGCGTCCCGGGCTACCATCACGGGGCGCTCGAGCCGCAGACCCTCGAATGGCTCGACGCGGTGCTCTGCGAACCCGCCCCGTTCGGCACGGTCCTCGCCCTGCATCACGCGCCGATCCCCACGCCGATCGCGCTCATGGACGTGCTCGAGCTCCAAGGGCAAGACGGGCTCGCCGAGGTCGTTCGCGGGCGCGAGGTCAGGCTCATCCTCGGCGGGCACCTCCACTACGCGACGAACGGCAGTTTCGCCGGCATCCCGGTGGCCGTCGCCGGGGCCACCGCGTACACCCTCGACGTCGCAGCCTCGGCTCGCAAGCTCGTGGGCGTCGACGGCGGGCGGTCATTCACCCTCGTGCACCTCTTCGACGAGCACGTGGTGACCTCCGTCGTGCCGGTCGGCCCGCATCGGGTCGTCGCCGGCTTCGGCGAGGAATTCCTCGACGAGATCGAGGCCCTCGGCCCGGCAGAGCGCCTCGAGCGCTTCTCACGGAAGCGCTCGGGCTGATCCGCCGTTCTGGCGCGCCTTCGCATCCGCCGCGCGCGGGGCGGTGCAGGCTGGCATGGTGATGGGGCTCGACGCCGTCCTCGCGGACTACCTCGCGCACGTGAAGACGGAGCGCGGATACTCGGCGCACACGCTCGCCGCCTATGCGGGCGACCTCGGCGATCTCCTCTCCTTCGCCGAGTCGCGCGGCGTGACCGACCCGGTCGGCATCGACCTCGCGCTCCTCCGCGACTGGCTGTGGGTGGCGACCGAGCGCGACCTCGCGCGAGCCAGCATCGCCAGGCGTGCGGCATCCGCTCGCGGCTTCACCTCGTGGCTCTCGAGGCAGGGCATCGTCGAGGTCGACCACGGAACACGGTTGAAGGCGCCACGGGCGTTGCGCACGCTGCCGCGGGTCGTCTCGCAGACGGCACTCGAAGGGGCGATCGCCCGCCTCGAGGGGCGGGCGGCCGACGGCGATCCGATCGCCGAGCGGGATGTCGCGATCGCCGAACTTCTCTACGCGTCGGCCCTGCGCGTCTCGGAGCTCGTCGGACTCGACCTCCCCGACGTCGATCGCGAGCGTCGAACGGTCCGCGTCATGGGCAAGGGCTCGAAGGAGCGAGTGGTGCCGTACGGGGCTCCGGCCGCGCGAGCGATCGACCGCTATCTCGAGCATGCGCGACCCGCCATCGTCGCGGGGCTCGCCGCGCAGCTTCCGGCAGCCGATCAGGTCGGCCGCGAACGAGTTCCCGCCGCGTCCGCGACGACGCCTCGACGTGAGCCCGACCGGGCCGCGATGCTGCTCGGCATCCGCGGCGCGCGCATGGGGGTGCGCAGCGTGTACCGGCTCGTCGCCGGCATGCTCGAGGAGATCCCGGGCACCGGTCCGAGCGGGCCGCACGCACTGCGGCACACGGCGGCGACGCACCTGCTCGACGGGGGCGCTGACCTCCGAGCGGTGCAGGAGTTCCTCGGCCACGCGAGCCTCGGCACGACGCAGATCTACACGCACGTCTCCGCCGAGCGACTGAAGCAGAGCTACCGCACGGCGCATCCGCGCGCCTGAGCCACCGCGCGGGCCGCAGCGATCACTGCGGAAGCAGCACGGCCCTCGGAACGCCGCCGAGGTAGAGCATGGGCGAGACGTACTCGCCGTGCAGGCGCACCCCGAGGTGCACGCAGCGATCTTCGCAGTGGCCGCCCGATGCCACCGCACCGATCGCCGAGCCGGCCGTGACGGCGTCTCCCTCGACGACGCTCGCGTCGACCGGCTCCATCGAACTCACGAGGCCGGCTCCGTGGTCGATCGAGACGACGGGGCGTCCGGCGACCATGCCCGCGAACGAGACGACCCCCTCGGCCGGCGCACGAACGGGTTCGCCGGACGACGCTCGGAGGTCGACTCCGCGATGACCGGCCGCATACGGGGTCGCCGGGGCCCGGAACGGCGCCTCGACGAGGATCGGGGCCTCGGTGGGCCAGGCCCAGTCATCGCGGACGACCAACCCGTCTGCGTCGTCGGTCGCTCGCTCGGGCCCGAGCGCCACGATGGGCGCGATCGCGGAATGAGGCCGGCCCGCGGCATCCGTCACTCCCCGGTGTACGGGATCCGCGAACGCCCCACTGCCGGCGGGGGCGGTGATGGCGCAGACCACGGCCGTCGCGGTCAGGCGGAGCGCCATCGAGCGCCACCGACCGCGGGCAGTGCGGCGACCGGACCGTCGAACGGCGGGATCGGGCATCGTCATGCCCCGATCGTCAGTGATCCCGAACGGCCGAGCGGCGTGCGCGGGCCGGTGCGGCACGCGTCGGCCCCCGCGCCGGGTTGGGGAGGACCGGTGCCGGTGCTAGACTTTCGAGAGCACCCCGCGCGTCGGGGTGACTACGCGTGCCATTTCGGCAGACGACTCCACTCAGTCCAACTTCGGCTCTCACGAGCAGGAGGCGGCGGAGCCGTGCCGGGCACCAGGGCTCCGACCGCCGGTCGAAGCGTCAACTGAGAACAAAGGAGTACGGCTCATGGCCGTCGTCACCATTCGCCAGCTGCTCGACAGCGGCGTGCACTTCGGGCACCAGACCCGCCGTTGGAACCCGAAGATGAAGCGGTTCATCTTCACCGAGCGTTCCGGCATCTACATCATCGACCTGCAGCAGTCGCTCGCCTTCATCGACAAGGCGTACGACTTCGTCCGCGAGACGGTCGCCCACGGCGGCACCATCCTCTTCGTCGGCACGAAGAAGCAGGCACAGGAGTCCATCGCCGAGCAGGCGACCCGCGTCGGCCAGCCCTACGTCAACCAGCGTTGGCTCGGTGGCCTCCTCACCAACTTCCAGACGGTCTCCAAGCGCCTCGCGCGCATGAAGGAGCTCGAGGAGCTCGACTTCGAAGGCACCACGAGTGGCTTCACCAAGAAGGAACTCCTCATCAAGAAGCGCGAGCTCGACAAGCTGCACAAGTCGCTCGGCGGCATCCGCAACCTGTCGAAGACGCCCTCGGCGCTCTGGGTGGTCGACACCAAGAAGGAGCACCTGGCGATCGACGAGGCCAAGAAGCTCGGCATCCCCGTCATCGGCATCCTCGACACCAACTGCGACCCCGACGAGGTCCAGTACCCGATCCCGGGCAACGACGACGCCATCCGTTCGGTCGCGCTGCTGACCCGCATCATCGCCGACGCCGCCGCTGAGGGCCTCATCGAGCGCCACCAGAAGCCCGAAGAGGCCGGCAACGTCTCCGCCGTCGAGCCGCTCGCCGAGTGGGAGCAGGAGCTCCTCCAGGCCGGTTCCGCGACGACCCCGGAGCAGGCTTCGGCCGAGACCGAGAAGGTCGCCGAGACCGAGGCAGAGGCGAAGGCCGAAGCTGCAGAGGTCGTCGAAGAGGCTGACGCTCCCGAGGCCGCAGAGGTCGTCGAAGAGGCCGCCCCCGAGGCTGCTGCAGAGTAATTCCGCCGCTCAACTCGAACTCAAAGGAGAATGCCGGAAATGGCAATCAGCATCGCCGACATCAAGGCCCTGCGCGAGCAGCTCGGCACGGGCATGGTCGACACCAAGAAGGCGCTCGAGGAAGCCGACGGCGACCTCGAGAAGGCCACTGAGATCCTCCGCCTCAAGGGTGCGAAGGGCAACGCGAAGCGTGCCGACCGCTCGACCAGCGAAGGCCTCGTCGCGGCCAAGGAGTCGCCCTCGGGCTACACCCTGATCCAGCTCGCATGCGAGACCGACTTCGTCGCGAAGAACGACAAGTTCGTCGCCCTCTCGGAGCGCGTGCTCGACGCGGTCGCCGCTGCCGGCGCCGCAGACGTCGACGCCGCCCTCGCGGCGCCGCTCGACGGCAAGACCGTCGGCGAGGTCATCGACGAGCAGGCCGCCGTCCTCGGCGAGAAGGTCGCGCTCACGCGCGCCGTCACGCTGCCGGGCGACCAGTTCGCGGTCTACCTGCACAAGACCTCGAAGGACCTCCCGCCGCAGATCGGCGTCGTGGTGTCCTACTCGGGTGAAGACGCCGAGACCGCTCGTGCGATCGCACAGCACATCGCGATGTTCGACCCCACGTACCTGACGCGCGACGAGGTTCCGGCCGACGTCGTCGAGAAGGAGCGCGAGATCGTCACCGAGATCAGCCGCAACGAGGGCAAGCCCGAGGCTGCCCTGCCGAAGATCATCGAGGGTCGCCTGACGTCGTTCTTCAAGCAGGTCGCCCTGCTCGAGCAGGACTACGCCCGCGACAACAAGCAGCAGGTCCAGAAGGTCCTGGCCGACGCCGGCATCACCGTGTCGTCGTTCGCCCGCTTCAAGGCCACGGCGTAAGTCGTTGTGAAGGAGTCCGGATCGCCTCGCGATCCGGACTCCTTTGCTGTGTCCGGGGCATCCCGGCCGGCCGACGAAGGATCCATCGAGGATCGACCCGTGTTCGGCACGCGCCGCAGCACGAGAAGCACTAACTTTGACTCCCAAGGGGAAGGAACGGTCGGGGATGACGGAACGTAGACGCAGGGTCATGCTCAAGCTCTCGGGCGAGGCGTTCGGCGGAGGCTCGCTCGGCGTGAACCCCGACGTGGTGAGCGCACTCGCACGAGAGATCGCCGATGCCGCACGAACGGTCGAGATCGCGATCGTCGTCGGCGGCGGGAACTTCTTCCGCGGTGCAGAGCTCTCCCAGCGCGGCATGGACCGCGGGCGCGCCGACTACATGGGCATGCTCGGCACGGTCATGAACTCGCTGGCGCTCCAGGACTTCCTCGAGCAGGCCGGCGCCGAGACCCGCGTGCAGTCGGCGATCTCGATGACGCAGGTCGCCGAGCCGTACATCCCGCGCCGCGCGGAGCGCCACCTCGAGAAGGGCCGCGTCGTCATCTTCGGTGCCGGTGCCGGACTCCCGTACTTCTCCACCGACACCGTCGCAGCCCAGCGTGCGCTCGAGATCGACGCGGAGGTCGTGCTCGTCGCGAAGAACGGCGTCGACGGTGTCTACTCCGACGACCCGCGCACCAACCCCGACGCGCACAAGATCGACCGGATCACCTACCAGGAGGCGCTCCAGCGCGGCCTCAAGGTGGTCGACTCGACGGCGTTCAGCCTGTGCATGGACAACGGCATGCCCATGCAGGTCTTCGGCATGGAGCCGGGCGGCAACGTCACCGCGGCGATCCTGGGCGCCGACCTCGGCACCATCGTCAGCAACAGCGAGTCCCCGGCGACTCGATAGACTGATCCGAGCAGCGAACGAAGGAGCCCCCGTGATCGCGGATGTACTGTCCGATGCCAATGCACGCATGCAGAAGGCGGTCGAGGTCGCCAAAGACGACTTCGCGTCCGTCCGCACCGGCCGTGCCAATCCCCAGCTCTTCCAGAAGATCCTGGTGAACTACTACGGAACGCCCACGCCGCTCGCGCAGCTCGCGTCGCTGGCGAACCCCGAGGCTCGCACGCTCGTCGTGACGCCCTACGACAAGAGCGCCCTCCGCGACATCGAGCAGGCCATCCGCGACACCCCGAACCTCGGCGCGAACCCGAGCAACGACGGCAACATCATTCGCGTGACGCTTCCCGAGCTCACCGAGGAGCGCCGTCGCGAGTACGTCAAGATCGTCAAGTCCAAGGCCGAAGACGCCAAGGTCTCCGTTCGCAACATCCGTCGCAAGGCGAAGGACGACCTCGACGCGCTGAAGGGCGAGGTCGGTGACGACGAGGTCGGTCGCGGCGAGAAGGAGCTCGAGCAGGTCACGAAGTCGAACATCGACGCGATCGACGACGCGCTCAAGCGCAAGGAAGCCGAACTCCTCGAGGTCTGAGAGAAGACGATGTCGGGCGTCCCTGAACATGACGATGCGGACGCCGCTGGGCGGGATCGCAACGCTCGCGATGAGTTCCGGTCGCAGGTGCATGCGAGACGTGTCGATATCGAGCGGCAGTTCGAGGCGTCGAAGGCGCAGTTCGATCAGGCGCAGGAGAAGATCAACGCCCGCACGGGCCGCAATCTGATCCTCGCGATCGCCATCGGATTGGGCTTCGGCGGTGCATTGCTGCTCAGCCTCCTGGTGATCAAGGAACTCTTCCTGGTGTTCGCGGTCGCCCTCGTGGCGTTCGCGAGCTACGAGCTCGCGCAGGCGCTGCGCAAGGGGCGCTTCGACGTTCCACGCATCCCGACGGTGGTCGTGGCCGTGGCCGTCGTGCCGTTCGCGTACTTCGGCGGCGCGGGTGGGCAGGTCATCGCGGTCCTCGTCGGCATCGTGCTGGTCTCGGCGTGGCGGCTCTGCGAGCAGTTCTTCGCGGGCCGGCGCACCTCGGGTCGAATGCTGCTGCGCGACCTCGGTGCCACGGCGTTCGTGCAGGGGTACGTGACGTTCCTCGCGACCTTCGCGGTCGTGCTCACCGCAGCCGATGGCGGGCAGTGGTGGACCCTCGCGTTCGTGATCGTCGCGATCTCGGCCGACACCGGTGCGTACGCATCTGGGCTCATGTTCGGCAAGCACCCGATGGCGCCCGTGATCAGTCCGAAGAAGACCTGGGAGGGCTTCGCCGGGGGAGGCCTCGCCAGCGTGATCGCCGGTGTGCTGCTCTCGCTCTTCATGCTCGGCAACACGTGGTGGTTCGGGCTCATCTTCGGCGTCGCGATCTTCCTGACGGCGACGCTCGGCGATCTCGCGGAGTCGCTCATCAAGCGCGACCTCGGCATCAAGGACATGAGCTCGTGGCTTCCGGGCCACGGCGGATTCCTCGATCGCCTCGACTCGATCCTGCCGTCTGCGGCGGTCGCGTTCGTGGCGTTCCGCATCTTCGGGTGAAGCTCGGTGATAATGGGTCGGTGGACTCCACCTTCCCCCGCACCCGAAAGCCTCAGCGCGGCTACCACGCCGAGCAGGTCGACGAGTTCCTGCAGGTCGCTCGGCGGGCCTACGACGGCGTGCCCCTCGCATCCGACCCGCCGTTGAACTCGGAGCGAATCCGCCTGACCGCGTTCGCCCTGCAGAAGGGCGGCTACGTCACGGCTGACGTCGACGCCGCCATGGAGCGACTCGAAGACGCCTTCGCCGTCGAGGAGCGCCAGGTCGCCGCCCGCCTGCACGGCGACGAGGTCTGGCTCGCCGAGGCGCGCACGACGGCGCAGGTCGTCTCCAACCGGCTCGCACGGCCCGAAGGACACCGATTCGACCGCATGAGCCCGCTCGCGCTCGGCTACCGGGTGCGTGACGTCGACAAGTTCGCGGAGAAGCTCACCCGCTACTTCCGCGACGGATGGCCGATCTCCATCGACGATGTCCGAAGCGTCGTGTTCTCCACGCAACGAGGCGGATACCGCGAGTCGCAGGTCGACCTCGTGCTCGACGCCGTCGTCGACGTCATGCAGGCCGTCCGCTGAGCGGGCAGGCGCGAGGACGCCGTTCGCTCGAGCGCGCGGACCTCGGATACACTCGACGAATCGTGGGCAGGCATACAGGCATCGAGCAGGGCGAGACGCCCGCGACCCCTCCTCGAACGGCCGTCTCCACGCGCAGCGCGGTCAAGCAGGGCGTCACCGTCGTCTTCGCGTTCTGCGCGGCGTTGAGCTTCGTCGCCATCAACCTCGTCGACCCGAATGCGGGTGCGACGGCAACGCCCGACGGCGTGTCCGGCGACCGATTCGGCGGCGCCGCGATCCAGGCTTTCGAGGTCGACGGCGACTACACGCTCGACGCCTCGAAGGAGGGCTACGCCGTCGAGGCGAAGCCCGCATACGTGGAGCCCGCGTCCACGAGCGAGGAGAGCGGTTGGGCGCCGCCCGCGGTGACGCCTGATCCCGGTTCCGCGCAGGCGTACGCCGCGACGGCCGTCGCGGCACGCGGCTGGGCCACGACGGAGTTCGACTGCCTCGTCGCCCTCTGGAACAAGGAGTCCGGCTGGCGGGTCAACGCGTACAACGCGGGCAGCGGTGCCTACGGCATCCCGCAGGCACTGCCCGGCTCGAAGATGGCATCGGCGGGCGCCGACTGGGAGACGAACGCGGCGACCCAGGTCGAATGGGGCCTCGGGTACGTGCAGGGTCGCTACGGAACGCCCTGCGGGGCGTGGGCCCACTCCGAGTCCATCGGCTGGTACTGAGCCGCGCGCGCACGCCCTTCGGCGGCCGCACACGGTGGTGCATGCAGGCCATCGGACCGGCGGATGCCGCATCCGACCGTAGACTTGTGACATGCCGCGCTCGAACCGTTCCCATGGTCGCGCGGCGCGGGCACGCGAACCGCACCCCGAGCTCGACGTCGAGCGCCTGAGCTCAGGCTGGCGACGAACGGAGTCGCGCGGCGGCCGCGAGTGGAACGTGCAGCCCGTCTCCGAGGCGCAGGCGGTGAAGACCTACGTGTGCCCGGCCTGCGGGCTCGAGGTCGCACCCGGCGTCGCGCACCTCGTCGTCTGGCGTGCCGACGGCGTGCTCGGCGATGCGGCAGACCTCGCCGCGCGACGGCATTGGCATCAGCACTGTTGGAGGATCGGAACGAGATGACCAACCCCGAATCTGCGCCGGTCGAGATCCGCGCCGCGGTCGAACTGCCCGCCGTACGCGAGGAGGTTCGCCTGCACACGGCCGACGGCCTCACCCTCGTCGGCGAACTCGCGACCCCGGTCGGCGTGGAGCCGGTCGCCACGCTCGTGACGTTGCATCCGCTGCCCACCGCCGGCGGCTTCATGGACTCGCACATCATCCGCAAGGCTGCGGCGCGGCTGCCGGCGCTCGCGAACCTCGCGGTGCTCCGGTTCAACACCCGGGGCACCACCTCGCCCCGTGGCACGAGCGACGGCTCGTTCGGCGAAGGCGTCTCGGAGCGCGAGGACGTCGCCGCGGCCATGGCGTTCGTCGCGCAGCGGGGCCTGCCGAACCCCTGGCTCGTTGGCTGGTCGTTCGGCACCGAGCTCGCGCTCAAGTACGGCCTCGAGCATGACATCTCCGGGGCCGTGCTGCTGTCGCCGCCGCTGCACCGCACCTCGGTCGAGGAACTGCGCCGGTGGAACGACGTCTCCGTGCCGGTCGTGGCCCTGATCCCCGAGTTCGACGACTACCTCCGACCGGATGCCGCGGCCGAACGGTTCGCGGTCGCTCCGAAGATCGCCCGCATCGACGTCGAGGGAGGGCGCCACCTGTGGGTGGGGGAGACCCAGACCCGGCGCGTGCTCGACGAGATCGTCGCGGCGGTCCATCCGGCGGCGCTGCCCTTGCCGACGACGTGGCCGCCGACCGCGGCACCGTCGGGTGGGTCGCCCGAGCCGGCGCATTCGGCCTGATGCGGCTCGTCAGAGCTCGTTCTGGCGCGGAATGACGACCTGCTTGATGATGAGCAGGAACGACGCCGCGACCGGGATCGCGACGAGCGCGCCGAGCAGGCCGAGGAGCGTGCCTCCGGCCAGCGCCGCGATGACGACGAGCGCTCCGGGGACCTTCACGGCGCGGTTCATGATGCGGGGGCTCAGCACGTATGCCTCGACCTGCATGTACACCAGGTAGTAGATCGCCGCGACGAGCGCGGTGAGCGGCGACCCGAGCCCGGGGATCAGGCAGACGAGCACGATGATCACGGATGCCGACAGGGTGCCGACGAGCGGCACCAGCGAGAAGATGAACGCGAGGAAGGCCAGCACCGCCGGGAACGGTGCCTGGATGATCGACAGGAAGATGAAGCTCGCGACGCCGTTGCAGGCTGCGAGGCCCGCCTGGCCGAGCACGTAACGACCGACCGACTGCGTGATCTGCTCGGTCAGGTCGGCGAACCGCGACCGGCGAGATGCTGGGACCAGCTGGTAGGCGGTGTGCTTCATCGCGCTCAGCGAGGCGGAGAAGTACAGCGTCAGGATGAAGACGATCACGAGGGCGAAGATGCCGGCCCCGAGTGCGATCGCGACCTGGAGCACGCCGCCCGCGAGTTCACTGAGCTTTTCTGGGTTCGTGAAGAAGTCGGTGATCGCGGCGGTGACCTGCTCGGTGATGTCCTGGATCGGCACCTGGGGGAACTGCCTGGTCAGGTCCTCGAGCCACTCCAGCGATTGCACGCGGTCGGCGATCGCCGGGATCTCCTCGACGAGCTGTCCCACCTGGTCGACGACGATCGGCACCACGGCGAGCACGAGGGCGGCCACGAGGAGCCCGACCCCGGTCATCACGATGAGGATGGACGCCCAACGGGGAAGCCCCCGGCGCTCGAGCCAGCCGATGGCCGGTTCGAGGCCGAGGGCCAGGAAGAGTGCTGCGCCGACGTACGTCAGCACCGTTGACAGGCTCGCGATCGACGCGAGGATGACGATGCCGACACCGACGCCGAGCGTGCCGACGAGGCCGATGCGGAACGCGTTCTGGATCTTCATCGAGCCTCGCCGACCGTCGGATTGAGCGGGGGACTAGCCGCGGCTCGCCGCAGCGACCTGCTCGGCCTGCGTCAGCACGCCACGGAGGCTCTCGAAGTAGCCGGCCACCGCGTCGCGCTCGATCTTGATCTGCGAGAGGCGGTCTTCAGCGTCGGCGACGAGCGCGCGAGTGCGCTCCTCGCCGTCGGCGATGAGCTTGCGGGCCTGCGTGTGCGCGGCGGCGATGCGCTCGCGCGCCTCGTCGTCGGCCTTGTCGCGGAGCTTCGCGATCTCGCCGCGGACCTCGGTCTCGAGGCGGTCGGCCTCGGCGCGGCTCTCGGCCGTGCGAGCGGTCGCCTCGGCGAGCTCGGCGTTCGCGTCCTCGAGGAACTTCTGCGTCTGCGAGGTCGCCTCCTGGTGGCTCGCGAGGAGCTCCTGCTCGGCCTCGTCGCGCTTGGTGGCGAGCTCGGCCTCGAGGTCGAGGTGCGCCTTCTCGATCTCACGGCGCATGCGGTTGACCTCGTGCGTGGTCTTCTTGCGCATCGACGTGAGCTGGTTGTCGAGGTCGATGCGGGACTGCTCGGACTCGGCGTCGAAGTCGGCGCGAGCCTGCTCCTGCTCGAGCGCGAGGTCGGCACGCATCTGCTCGAGGTCTGCGGCGTGCTTGGCCCGCAGGCGGTCGAGTTCGCTCTGCAGCTTCACGCGTGCGAGTTCGGCCTCGCGGGTGAGGTCGACGCTCGCCTGCTCGCGCTGCTGCTCGAGCTCGGCGCGGCTCGCCGCGAGTTCGCGGTCGAGGTCGGTGCGGGCCTGCTCGAGCTCGTGCACGAGCGCGGCGCGGCGCTCGGAGATCTCCGCCTCGAGTGCGGCACGACCCTCGTCGCTCTCGCGTTCGAGGTCGAGACGCGACTGCTCGGTCTCGGAGGCGAGGTCGATGCGCGCCTGCTCGGTCTCCTTCGCGAGCTCGGCGCGTGCGCGGTCGAGCTCGATCGCGACCTCGGCGCGGGTCTGCTCGGTCTCCTGCGTAAGTCCGGCAGCGGTCGCCCGCGCCTCGGACGCCTCGTTGTTTGCGGAGACGAGGATCTCGGACGCCTTGCGCTCGGCGCCGGCGATGGCGGCGGCCGCATCGCGCTTGCCGCTCGAACGGAGGTCGGCCGCCTCGGTCGTGGCCGCGCCGCGGATCGCCGCGGCATCCCGAGCGGCGTCGTTGCGCAGCTGCTCGCTCGACTCATGGGCGCGCGAGACCATGTCGTCGGCCTCGGCACGGGCGTTCTCGAGCATGCGGGCCGCCTGCGAGCGGGCCTCGGTGAGCGTGCGCTCGGCGAGCTCGTTCGCGTCGGAGCGAAGCAGGTGCACCTCGTCTTCGGCCGCGCGACGGAGCTTCTCGGCGTCGATGTCGGCCTGGGCGATGAGCCGCGTGGACTGCTCCTCGGCGACGCGCAGGGTGTTCTCGAGCTTGGTGCCGAGCCCCGAGAAGGTCGGGCTGCCGACCTCTTCGAGCTCTGCGCTCAGCTCTTCGATGCGCGCGAGCAGGCGCTTGTTCTCTTTCGACTGCTCTGCCAGCTGGTTGTTCGCGGTGATGACGTCACGACGAAGTCCGTTGATGTTCTTGTCGACTTCGTCTTTGTCGTATCCACGGAATACCTGCGTGAACTCGGTCTCTTCGACGGCCAATTCTTCCTCCGGGCTCTGTCCCGCGTCGTGGGGGCTCGTGCGGGATCACATGATTCTACGGGTGCGCGAGGGCGTGTCGGTACGGGTGGTGGAGTGCATCCCCGCGTGACGGGTCGCGTCGCGGCGGAGCCGACTCTCAGGCTGATGTCGGTAGGCTTGGTTGTCTTTGTTCAATGCCGCCCAGAGCGGTACCGGAGGTAACGTGCGATTCGTCTTCGCCATCCTGGCGTTCGCCGCCGCAGCCGTGATGATCGGATTCGGCATCGCGCAGCGCACGGTGTTCCTCGAACCCGACCGCGTCTCGCTGACGTCGACCACCGAGTCGGATGCCGCCTACGTCGTCGTCGAGCCGGGGGCGCTCGCCGCGCATCCGGGCAAGCAGACCCTGACCGTCGCCGGCCCAGACACGGTGTTCCTCGCCTACGGGCGGTTGAGCGACGTCGAGTCCTGGATCGGGGACGCCCCGTACGTCGCCGTCACCCACGACGCCGACGCCGGCGAGCTGTCCGCGATCGACTCGCGTGACGCCGCGGGCGATGACGGCGATGCCGCCACCGAGGGCGACGGCGCAACCGACGGAGACGAGGGCGAGACCGACGCGTCGACCCGCCCGTCGCCGACCGAGACCCCGGCCCCGACGCCCGAGCCGACGCCGGCCGACGGCGATGCCACCGAGGACGATGCCGCCGACGCCGACGCGGCCGACGGCGACGAACTGTTGAAGGTGGTGCCGGCGAACTCGCCGGTCGGCTCCGACCTGTGGCTCGACGAACTCTCGGGCGAGCGCAGCGTCACGACGACCATCGACGTGCCCGACGACATCGCGGTGCTGATCGCCTCCGACGGCACGAACCCGGCGCCGTCGCGCCTCACCATCACGTGGCCGCTCGACAATTCGACTCCGTGGGCCGGTCCGCTGCTGCTCGGCGGCGGCGTGCTGTTCCTCATCGGCATCGCGCTCGTGATCTCCGGATTCATGCACCACCGACGTTCGCGCGGCCCGCGCCGCAACCTGCCGAAGGGTCGCATGGGCAGCGGCCCCAAGCCGGCGGAGCTCCGTCGCGGCCCGATGGGCGGCGGACGCCGTGCGATCGGGCGATCGAAGCGGGTCGCACTCGTGCCCGTGCTGCTCCTGCCAGCCCTCGCCCTCACGGCGTGCTCGCCCGACTACTGGCCGAGCTTCGACCAGCCGCCGGCGACGACCGCGCCAGCGACGACGGCCCCACCGGTCGAGCCCGCGGCGACCGACGACCCCGAAGCCGACGAGCCGGCCGCTGAGCCGCTCGTTCCCGCCGTCACCGTGCCGCAGATGGAACGCATCATGGCGCGCGTGGCCGAGAGCACGGCAGCCGCCGACGAGGCGCTCGACGGCGACCTCGCGGCCGACCGGTTCACCGGCCCGGCCCTCGAGGCCCGCCGCGCGAACTACGCGATCCGCACGTCGCTGCCCGACCAGCCCGGCCCGGTTCCGGTTCCCGCGACGACGCCGACGCTGATCCTGCCGCAGCAGGTCGCGGGCTGGCCGGCGACCGGTCGAACGGTGCTCGTCATCGAGAAGGCCTCCGACGACCCGACCGTCGCGCCGACCGCGCTGTACCTGCAGCAGGCCTCGCCCCGCGAGAACTACAAGGTCGTCTACGCGATGGCCCTCGCCCCTGACGCCGACGTGCCCGAGGTGGCTCCGGCGAGCATCGGAGCGCCGCTGATCTCGCCCGAGTTCAAGGGCCTCGTCATGCAGCCCGACGAGGTCGGCGCGGCCTATGCCGACCTGCTGCTGAAGGGCGACGACTCCGCGTACGCCGAGTTCTTCGACCCCGAGGGCGACCTCCTGCGCGAGCAGCTCGGCGTCGCCGGGCAGCAGGTCATCCGCGACGACCTGAAGGCGACATCGCCCACGGCCGACATCGCGTTCACGAACGCCGTCGGCGACGGGCCGACGATCGCCCTCGCGACGAACGACTCGGGCGCGCTCGTGACGGCGACCATCGAGCAGACCGAGAAGGTGACGCCCAACGACGGCGGCACGATCGGCTTCCAGGAGGGTGCGCCCGGCGCAGCCCTCTCGGGCTTCACCGGCAAGAGCGCGAAGGGCGTGCAGCGCATCATCGGCATCCAGATGGTGTTCTACGTGCCCGCCGTCGGCTCAGACGAACAGATCCGACTCCTCGGGTGGTCCGAGGGACTCGTCGGCGCATCGGAGGTACCGTGACCGATCCCACCCCCCACGCCGCGCTCCGCGGCGCCGTCGACCTCTCGTCGCTCGTGCAGCGTCCGCCCCAGGCGGGTGCACCGGCCGGCGCCGCACCGGCTGCGCCCGCGCCAGGTCAGGTCGTCTTCGCGACCGACGACCAGGGATTCCCGGCCGCGCTCGAGCTCTCGCGCACGGTTCCGGTCGTCGTGGCCGTGTGGGGTTCGTGGAGCGAGCCCTCGGTCGAGCTCGTCGCGACGCTCGACCGGCTCGTTCGCGCCCGTTCGGGTCGTCTGGTGCTCGCGACGGCCGACGCCGACCGCAGCCCGCAGCTCGTGCAGGCGTTCCAGGTGCAGTCGGTGCCGACGGTCGTCGCCGTGGTCGCAGGGCAGCCCGTCCCGCTGTTCGCGGGCGTCCAGCCCGACGAGGTCATCGACCAGGTCTTCGACCAGCTCCTCGAGCTCGCGTCGCAGCACGGCGTGACCGGCTCGGTCGAGGCGACGGATGACGCGGGCGAGCCCGATGCCGAGGCGCAGGCGCCCGCCGAGCCTCCGCTGCCGCCGCTTCATCAAGAGGCGTACGACGCGATCGAGCGCGGCGACTTCGACACGGCCGCCGCGACCTACCGCAAGGCGATCGCGCAGGACCCCCGCGACCAGATGGCCGTCGCGGGCCTCGCACAGGCGAACCTGCTCGGCCGCCTCAGCGGCAAGACGCTCGACGCGATCCGCAACGCGGCCGCAGCCGACCCCGACGACCTGTCTGCCCAGCTCGACGTCGCCGACCTCGACCTGTCGGGCGGACACGTCGACGACGCGTTCGACCGGCTGCTCACGATGTTCGTGAAGCTCGACGCCGACCAGAAGAAGCTCGTGCGGGAGCGCCTCGTCGAGCTGTTCGAGGTCGTCGGAACCGAGGACCCCCGGGTCGCGGTCGCTCGCCGTCGACTCACGAACCTGCTGTTCTGAGCGGTCCGACGTCAGCCGTACGCGGTGATCGACGAAGGCCTCGCCGCATCGGCGAGGCCTTCGTCGTCACGTCGGGGTGACGCCGTTCACTCCAGCGTGAACCAGACCGCGCCGAGCGGCGGCAGCGTGAACTCGGCCGAGGCGGGTCGCCCGGCCCATGGCGTCTCGGTCGCGTCGATCGCGCCGAGGTTGCCGACGCCGGATCCACCCCACTGCGCGGCATCCGAGTTCAGCACCTCGCGCCAGCGCCCCGCGACGGGCAGGCCGAGGCGGACCCGTTCGTGCGGCACGCCGGCGAAGTTGACGACGCAGAGCAGCGGGCGGCGATCGCGGTCGTAGCGGAGGAATGCGACGACGTTGAGCTGTGCGGCCCCGCCCTCGACCCATTCGAATCCGGCCGAGTCGTCGTCGAGCTGCCAGAGCGCGGAGTGCTCTCGGTAGACGCGGTTCAGGGCGCCGACGAACTCGGCGAGCTGCTTGTGGCTCGGCTGTTCAAGGATCCACCAGTCGAGGCCGCGTTCCTCGCTCCACTCGGAGAGCTGGCCGAACTCCTGGCCCATGAAGAGGAGCTGCTTGCCGGGGTGCGCCCACATGAACGAGAGGTAGGCGCGCACGTTGGCGAGCTGCTGCCAGTGGTCGCCCGGCATCTTGCGGATCAGCGAGCCCTTGCCGTGCACGACCTCGTCGTGGCTGATCGGCAGCACGAAATGCTCGCTGAACGCATACAGGAACGAGAACGTGAGGTCGTGGTGGTGGTGCGAGCGGTACATCGGGTCCTTCGAGATGTACTGCAGGGTGTCGTGCATCCAGCCCATGTTCCACTTGTAGCCGAAGCCGAGGCCGCCGCTCGAGGTCGCGGCGGTGACCCCGGGGAACGACGTGGACTCCTCGGCGATCATGACGACGCCCGGGTTGCGCTTGTAGGCGGTGGCGCTGGCCTCCTGGAGGAATCCGATGGCCTCGAGGTGCTCGCGCCCGCCGTGGATGTTCGGCAGCCACTCGCCGTCGGCGCGGGAGTAGTCGAGGTAGATCATCGAGGCGACGGCGTCGACGCGCAGGCCGTCGACGTGCATCTCCTCGAGCCAGAACAGCGCGTTCGCGACGAGGAAGTTGCGCACGCGCGGGTTGCCGTAGTCGAAGACGTACGTGCCCCACTCCTTCTGCTCGCCGCGGCGGGGATCGGGGTGCTCGTAGAGCGCCTCGCCGTCGAAGCGTGCGAGCGCGAACGCGTCCTTCGGGAAGTGGCCGGGCACCCAGTCCATGATCACGCCGTAGCCGGCCCGGTGCAGGCGGTCGATGAGGTACTTGAGGTCGTCGGGGGAGCCGAACCGGCTGGTCACCGCGTAATAGCCGGTGACCTGGTAGCCCCACGATCCGCCGAACGGATGCTCCGCCAGCGGCATGAACTCGACGTGCGTGTAACCCAGCCAGCCGAGGTACTCGATGAGCTCGTCGGCGACGTCTCGGTAGCCGCGTCCGGGACGCCACGAGCCGAGGTGCATCTCGTAGATGCTCATGGGCAGTTCGTGCACGTTGGCGTGCGCCCGGCGCGAGATCCACTCGCCGTCGCCCCACTCGTGGGTGGTGGTCGACACGATCGACCCGGTGGCGGGCGCGACCTCGGCCTGCCTGGCCATCGGGTCGGCCTTCATGATCCACTCGCCGGAGGCCGTGAGGATCTCGAACTTGTAGACGGTGCCGGGATCGATGCCCGGCACGAACAGCTCCCAGACGCCGGAGGCGCCCATGCTGCGCATGGCATGCGACGTGCCGTCCCAGCGGTTGAACCCGCCGACGACCCTCACGGCTCTGGCGCGCGGAGCCCACACCGTGAACGAGGTGCCGTCGAGGGAGCCGGTGATGCCCCAGTGCGCGCGGTGGTGCGCCCCGAGCACCCTCCAGAGCTCCTCATGCCGGCCCTCGCCGATCAGGTGCAGGTCGAGCTCGCCGATGCTCGGCGCGAACCGGTACGGCTCGTCGCTCGTCCAGTCGTCTTCACCGTAGACGGCGCGGATGCGGTAGTCGCGTGGCGCGTCGTCGGCGACGCCGGCCCAGATGCCGTGCCCGACGTGCTGCAGGGGCAGGGCGGGGGCGCCGTCGAACACGGCCTCGACCGTGTCGGCGAGGGGACGGCGGGTTCGGATCACCGTCTGCGCCGCGACATCCGCTCGCTCGGGATGCAGCGGATGCTGGCCGAGCACCGAATGCGGATCGGCGTGGCGGCCCTCGGCGACCGCGAGCAGCACGTCGTCGGCGACGGCCGGACCCGTCTGCGGCGCGCGCTCAGACATTCGGCACCCGCACGACGTGCAGGATGTGGGCGGGACGCGTGAACGCGTCGAGCCGCACGTAGTTCGAGTCGCCCCAGTCCCATCGGTGCCCTGTCACGAGGTCTTCGACGGTGAAGCGCGCGCCGGGTGCGAGCCCGATGGTCTCGAGGTCGAGGTGCACGGTGGTCTCCCTCACGGAGTGGGGATCCACGTTCGCGATGACGATGATCGTGTCGTCGAGGCCGTCGGGCGTGAAGCGGCCCTCGAGGTGCTTCGAGTACACGAGCACGGCGTCGTCGTCGCTGGCGTGGAACCTGATGTTGCGCAGCTGCCCGAGCGCGGGGTGGGCGGAACGGATGCCGTTCAGGATGCCGAGGTAGAGGCCGAGCGAACGGCCCTCGGCCTCTGCGGCGGCGAAGTCGCGCGGCTTGTACTCGAACTTCTCGTTGTCGATGGCCTCTTCGGCACCGGGGCGCGCGACGGATTCGAAGAGCTCGAAGCCCGAGTAGACGCCCCAGTTCGGCGCGGCGGTCGCGGCGATCGTCGCCCGCACGGTGAAGGCCGCCGGGCCGCCGAACTGCAGGTACTCGGTGAGGATGTCCGGCGTGTTCACGAACAGGTTCGGGCGCATGAAGTCGGCCGTCTCCTGCGAGACGCTCGTGAGGAACTCCTCGAGCTCCTCCTTCGTGTTGCGCCAGGTGAAGTACGAGTACGACTGCTGGAACCCGACCATTGCGAGCGCCTGCATCATCGAGGGCCTGGTGAAGGCCTCGGCGAGGAACACCACGTCGGGGTCGGTCGCGTTGATGTCGCCGATGATCCGCTCCCAGAACGCGAGCGGCTTCGTGTGGGGGTTGTCGACCCTGAAGATGCGCACGCCCTGCTTCATCCAGTGCCGGATGACGCGCTCGACCTCGACGAGGATGCCCTCGGGGTCGAGGTCGAAGTTGACGGGGTAGATGTCCTGGTACTTCTTCGGCGGGTTCTCGGCGAAGCGGATGCTGCCGTCGGGCAGCACGGTGAACCACTCGGGATGCTCGGCGACCCACGGGTGGTCGGGGGAGGCCTGCAGTGCGAGGTCGAGGGCGACCTCGATGCCGAGCGCGTTCGCCCGGCGCACGAAGGCGCGGAAGTCGGCGAGCGTGCCGAGGTCGGGATGCACTGCGTCGTGACCGCCGGCCGTGCCGTCGGCGAGGGGGCCGCCGATCGCCCACGGCGACCCGGGATCGCCCGGCGCCGGGTCGAGCGTGTTGTTCGGCCCCTTGCGGTTCGTCACGCCGATCGGGTGGATCGGCGGCAGGTAGAGCACGTCGAAGCCCATGGCCGCGACGCCGTCGAGCCGCTTGGCCGCCGTGCGGAACGTGCCCGACTTCCAGACACCGTTCCGCTGCCGCCGCGCGCCCTCCGAGCGGGGGAAGAACTCGTACCAGGAGCCGACGCCCGCGCGCCGGCGCTCGACGAGAATCGTGTGCTCGTCGGAGTCGGTCGCGAGCAGCGCGAGCGGCCGCGTCTCGAACTCGGCGAGCGCCGGGTCGTCGACGAGCGCACGCCGGACGGCGACGGATGCCGCGGTGTCGCGCAGGTGCGACGAGATCGCCGTCAGCCGCTTGCGCACCGTGGCCGGCCGCGCCTTCTCGGCGACGGCCCGGTCGAGCAGGCGTGCGCCGATCTCGAACATCAGCTCGACATCCACTCCCGCGTCGATCTTCAGCGCGGCGTCGTGACGCCACGTGGCGATCTCGTCGTCGAAGCCGGTGACGCGCCAGTGCCACTCGCCGACCTCGTCGAGACGGACCTTCGCCTCCCACCGGTCGGTTCCGGGCGCGGTGAGCGTCATGCGCTCGCGCCGTTCGACGCCGGACGGGGCGGTGATCACGAGCATCGCGCCGACCTGGTCGTGCCCCTCGCGGAACACGTTCGCGCGGAACGGCACCACCTCGCCCTCGAACGCCTTCGGATGCCAGCGAGGATCGGGCACGGCGGGGGAGAGCCGGGTGACGGGGATACGACCGGCGCGAACGGTACGGGTGCTCACGTGAACGACCGTAGCGCGGAAATGCCCCGCCCGAGCGCCCCGACGTTCACACATTCGACATGCACGGCACGTAGGTTGGTGCCGTGAAGCCCATTCGCAAGTTCACCGTCCGAGCCGTCGTCCCGGCCCCGCTCTCGGCGCTCGAGGAGCTGGCCGCCAATCTGCGCTGGTCGTGGCACGAGCCGACCCGGCGTCTGTTCGAGGCCATCGATCCCGAGCTGTGGCGGGCGTCGAACCGCGACCCCGTGACGTTGCTCGGCGAGGTCGCCCCCGAGCGGCTCGACGAGCTCGCCCGCGACGGCGGGTACGTCGAGTGGGCCGAGCGCGAACGCGCCGGACTGCGCGAGTACCTCGAGCAGCCGCGCTGGTTCCAGTCGCTCGGCGCCGACGTGCCGCGCACGATCGCGTACTTCTCGCCCGAGTTCGGCATCACGGCGGCCCTGCCGCAGTATTCGGGCGGCCTCGGCATCCTCGCCGGCGACCACCTGAAGGCGGCGTCCGATCTGGGGGTGCCGCTCATCGGCGTCGGCCTGTTCTACAAGGCCGGGTACTTCTCGCAGTCGATCACCGACGACGGATGGCAGCAGGAGCGCTACCCGGTGCTCGACCCCGACGGGCTGCCGCTCTCGATGCTGCGCCACCCCGACGGGTCGCCCGTGCAGGTCACCCTCGCCCTGCCGGACGACGCGGAGCTGCACGCACGCGTGTGGACGGCCGCCGTCGGCCGCATCACGCTGCTCATGCTCGACACCGACATCCCGGTGAACTCCGACGCGCTGCGCTCGGTGACCGATCGCCTCTACGGCGGCGGCGGCGAGCACCGCCTGCTGCAGGAGCTGCTGCTCGGCGTCGGCGGCGCCCGCGCGGTGAAGATGTACACCGAACTCGCATCGCGACCCGCGCCCGACGTGTTCCACATGAACGAGGGGCACGCGGGATTCCTCGGCCTCGAGCGCATCTCGACGCACATCGGCGAGGGCCTCTCGTTCGCCGAGGCGCTGCAGGTCGTGCGCGCCGGCACCGTGTTCACGACGCACACGCCCGTGCCCGCCGGCATCGACCGCTTCGACCGGGGTCTCGTCGAGCGCTACCTCACGTCGTCGCTGCTGCCGGGGGTCGAGTTGGAAGACGCCCTCGCCCTCGGCGTCGAGCCCGGCGCGGATCCGGCGACGAGCGCGTTCAACATGGCCGTCATGGGCCTCCGCCTCGCGCAGCACGCGAACGGCGTCTCGAAGCTGCACGGCGAGGTGAGCCGGCGCATGTTCGGCGACCTGTGGCCCGGCTTCGACACCGACGAGGTGCCGATCACGTCGATCACGAACGGCGTGCACGCGCCGACCTGGACCGACCCCGCCCTGCTCGCGCTCGCCGAGTCGAACCTCGGAACCGGCGACACCGAGCACGCCGACTGGCGCAGCGACGCGATCTCCGACGGGGAGTTCTGGGGCGTCAAGCGCAGCATGCGCCTGCAGCTCGTCGAAGACGCGCGTCGGCGCCTCGCGACCGCGTGGAGCGAGCAGCACGCCGGCGCCCAGCCTCCACGGTGGGTCGGTCGCGTGCTCGACCCCGACACGCTCACGGTCGGCTTCGCGCGCCGCGTGCCGACCTACAAGCGCCTCACGCTCATGCTGCAGGACCCCGAGCGGCTGAAGGCGATCCTCACGAATCCCGACCGCCCCGTGCAGTTCGTGATCGCCGGCAAGTCCCACCCCGCCGACGACGAGGGCAAGCGGCTCATCCAGAAGCTCGTGCAGTTCGCCTCCCAGCCCGAGCTCCGCGAGCGGATCGTGTTCCTGCCCGACTACGACATGGGCATGGCCGAGCTGCTCTACCCCGGCTGCGACGTATGGCTGAACAACCCGCTGCGCCCGCTCGAGGCATGCGGCACCTCCGGCATGAAGGCCGCGATCAACGGTGCGCTCAACCTGTCGATCCTCGACGGCTGGTGGGCCGAGTACGAGGGCGAGGACTACGGCTGGGTGATCCCGTCGGCGGATGCGGCGGGCGACGCCGGCGAGCGCGACGCGCTCGAGGCGGCATCCCTCTACGAACTGCTCGAGCACCGCGTCGCGACCCGCTACTACGAGCGCGACCACGACGGAGTGCCCGTCGAGTGGGTGCGCCGGGTGCGCACCACGCTGACGGCCCTCGCGCCCGAACTCGGCGCCGACCGCATGGTGAAGCAGTACGTCGAGGAGCTCTACCGGCCCGCCGCCGAGCAGGCCGAGCGCGTGGCCGCCGACAACGACCGGGGCGCGAAGGAGCTCGCTGCGTACCGCGCGCGGCTGCGCGAGGCGTGGCCGAGGGTGCAGGTCAGGCACGTCGAGTCGGGCGGCGTCGACGCGCCGCACGTCGGCGACGAGCTGCGGTTGCGCGCGCACGTCGACCTCGGCGGGCTCGCGGCCGATGACGTCACGGTCGAGGCCGTGCACGGGCGCAGCCGCTCCGACGAGCGCATCGAGCACGCGCAGCGCACGCCGCTGACGCCCGCGGTGTCGGGCACGGATGCCGGGTCCGCCGCCTCGGGGCCGCAGCTGTACACCGGCACCATCGTGCTCGACCGGGCGGGCTCGTTCGGGTACACCGTGCGCGTCGTGCCGCGGCATGCGCTGCTCACCTCGCCGGCGGAACTGGGACTCGTCGCCGTCGCCGGCTGAGCGCCGCGGCGGCCGTGCGGCCGTCAGCGGGCGCGGGCGATGGGCGCGTAGCGGCCCGAGGTGACGGCGATGAGGTCGTCGGGTGCGAGCTCGAGGTCGAGCCCGCGGCGACCGCCGGACACGTAGACCCGTTCGCAGAGGATGGCCGACTCGTCGAGCACGGTCGGCAGCGGCGTCTTCTGCCCGATGGGACTGATGCCGCCGACGACGTACCCGGTCTTGCGTTCGGCGACGGCGGGATCGGCCATCTCTGCCCGCTTGCCGCCCAGGGCCTGTGCGAACGCCTTGAGGTCGAGCTGCATCGCGACGGGCACGATCGCGACGGCGAGCGAGCCGTCGACGACCGCGAGCAGCGTCTTGAACACGCGGTCGGGGTCGAGGCCGAGCTTCTCGGCGGCCTCGAGCCCGTATGCGGCGGCGCGGGGGTCATGCTCGTAGGCGTGCGCGCGGAACGCGACGCCCGCCCGGGTCAGCGCGAGGGTCGCGGGCGTGCCCGCCGCGGCATCCGACCGTCTGGCCATCAGATTCGACCGGTGGTCGCCTCGGATACGTCGCCCGGAGCCGCGGCGGGAGCCGCGCCCGCCACCGACGCTGCGCTCGACGCCTCGCCCAATGCGCGGTAGAGCAGCATCGACTGCGGCGGAACGCCGACGCGCTCGCCGGGGAGGTGCTCGCTCGACTCCGTCACCGGGTGCTCGTCGGACGAGTCCCAGAGCAGCATGTAGCCCGTGACCCCGTCGTGCTCGGGCAGCACGACCTCGGCCGCCGCCTCGTGCGCGTGCACCACGAGCAGGATGCGGTTGAACTCCTCGACCTCCGGCGTCGAGGCCGCGAGGTACTGCAGCGTGCGCTCGGCGGGGTCGTTCCAGTCGTCGATGGTCATGGTCTCGCCGTCGGCGGTGTACCAGTCCATCTGCGACGCGCTCGGCGTCGTCTCGCCGAAGACGCCGAAGCGCACGGGCCGGATCGCCGGGTTCTCGCGGCGCAGGTGCACGAGTCGACGGGCGGTCGCCTCGATGCCCGCGTCGCGGTCGTCGGCGCTCCACGACAGCCAGGTCAGGTCGGAGTCCTGGCAGTAGGCGTTGTTGTTGCCGCGCTGGGAGCGCCCGTACTCGTCGCCGGCGGTGAGCATGGGCACGCCCGCCGAGAGCAGCAGGGTGCCGAGCAGGTTCCGGATGCTGCGCCGACGCGCCGCGAGCACCTCGACGTCGTCGGTCTCGCCCTCGACGCCGTGGTTGTAGGAGTTGTTGCCGTCGGTGCCGTCGCGGTTCTGCTCGCCGTTGCCGAGGTTGTGCTTGACGTCGTAGGCGGTCAGGTCGGCGAGCGTGAAGCCGTCGTGCGCGGTGATGAAGTTGAGGCTCGCGAGCGGCCCCCGCTCGCGGCTGAACGTGTTCGAGGAGCCCGCGAGACGCGTCGCGAAGCGGCCGATGCCGCTGCCGGCGTCGCCGGTCTCGCGCTCGCGACGCAGGTCGCCGAGCCAGAAGTCGCGCATGCGGTCGCGGTAGCGGTCGTTCCACTCGATGAACCCACGCGGGAAGTTGCCCGTCTGCCAGCCGCCCGGGCCAACGTCCCACGGTTCGGCGATGAGCTTCGACGCCCCGAGCACCGGATCGGCGAGCATCGCCTGCAGCAGCGGATGGTCGGGCGTGTACGCCTCGTGGTCGTCACGGCCGAGGGTCGCGGCGAGGTCGAGGCGGAACCCGTCGACCTGGAGCTCGTCGGCGAAGTAGCGCATCGAGTCGAGCACGAGCCGTTGGGGTTCGTCGCGCCCGAAGTCGAGCGAGTTGCCGCATCCGGTCGTGTCGACGTAGCGGCCGTGCGCGTCGTGCCGGTAGTACGCCGCGTTGTCGATGCCGCGGAACGAGTAGGTCGGGCCCTGGCGGCCCTCTTCGGCGGTGTGGTTGTAGACGACGTCGAGCACGACCTCCAAGCCGGCGTCGTGCAGACGGCGCACCATGTCGGCGAACTCGCGCCGCACCGCCCCCGCGCCGTTCGCGCGGGCGGCGGCCGTTGCATACGGCGCGTGCGGCGCGAAGAACCCGAGCGTGTTGTAGCCCCAGTAGTTCGTGCGGCCCTGGCGCTTCAGCCGGTGCTCCGACAGGAACGCCTGCACGGGCAGCAGCTCGACCGTCGTGACGCCGAGGCCTGTGAGGTACTCGATCGAGGCGTCGTGACCGAGACCCGCATAGGTTCCGCGCATCGCCTCGGGCACGGCCGGATTCAGCTTCGAGAAGCCGCGCACATGCGCCTCGTAGACGACCGTGTGGTCGAGCGGCACCCGCGGCTTCTCGGCGCCGCCCCAGTCGAACGCGCCGTCGTGGTCGGCGTTCGCGCCGCCGGCCCCGGTCAGCGGCTCGAGCGCGACGCCGTGCCACGATCCGCCGCCGACGGACGCGAGCCCCCTGGCGTACGGGTCGAGCAGGGTCTGCGCCGGGTTGAACGCGTGCTCGACACCCGAAGGGCCGTCGACGCGGAAGCCGTAACGCGCGCCGTGCACCAGCGCGGCCGACGAGCCCTGCCAGACGCCGTGCTCGTCGCGCACGAGTTCGACCCGGTCGGTCGCCCATCCGGCGTCGGCACGGTCGAAGACCTCGAGCTCGATCGAGGTCGCATTCGCCGACCACACGCGGACGGTTCCGCCGTCGGCGCTCGTTCGAACGCCGAGGTCGTGCAGGGGATCGCGCTCAGACATGCGTTCTAGAGTAGATCCACACGAGGGACGGAGGGCGCATGGCGGTCTACCTCGACCACGCGGCCACCACCCCCATGCGGCCGGAGGCGATCGACGCCATGGTCGACGCGATGCGGCTGGTCGGCAATCCCGCCTCGATCCACAGCGCCGGGCAGCACGCGAAGCGGGTCCTCGAGGAGTCCCGCGAGCGCATCGCCGCGACCCTCGGCGTCGACGGCATCGAGGTCGTGTTCACCGGCAACGGCACCGAGGCCGTCAACCTCGCGATCAAGGGCCTCTGGTGGAGTCGGCAGGCGAGCACACCAGACGGTTCCGGCGCGCGCCGCCGCATCCTGGTTCCCGCGGGCGAGCACCACGCCACCGTCGACACGGTCGAATGGCTGGCGACCCACGAGGGTGCCGTCGTCGACGAGGTGCCGCTCGACGGGGTCGGACGGCTGCGACTCGACGTGCTCGAGCGACTGCTCGACGAGCACGCGGCATCCGTCGCCCTCGTCACGATGCTCTGGGCCAACAACGAGGTCGGCACGATCCAGCCGGTCGCCGAGGTCGCTCGCCTCACGGCCGCGGCCGGCGTGCCGCTGCACGTCGACGCCGTGTCGGCGTACGGACAGGTGCCGATCGACGTCCGGGGCATCCGTCGCGACACCCAGGCGCCGCGCGGCGCCGGACTCGTCGCGCTCAGCGTCTCGGCGCACAAGATCGGCGGCCCCACCGGCATCGGCGCGCTCGTGCTCGACCGGTCGGCCTCACTCGAACCGCTCATCCACGGCGGCGGTCAGCAGCGCAAGGTGCGCTCGGGCACGCAGGACGTCGCCGCGGCCGCCGCGTTCGCCGCCGCCGCCGAGGCCGTGCAGTCCGCGCTCCCCGAAGACGCAGCACGCATGGCCGGCCTCCGCGACCGGCTCATCAGCGGCGCGCTCGCCGCGGTGCCCGGCGTGCACCTCTCGGGCGACCCGACCGCCGATGGCCGGCTGCCCGGCAACGTGCACCTCTCCTTCGACGGGTGCGAGGGCGACTCCCTGCTGTTCCTGCTCGACGCCGCAGGGGTCGCCGTGTCGACCGGGTCGGCGTGCCAGGCCGGCGTGCCCGAACCCTCCCACGTGCTCATGGCCATGGGTCGCACCGAGGCCGACGCACGGGGCGCCCTGCGCATCACGCTCGGCCACGACTCGACCGACGCCGACGTCGAGGCGTTCCTCGCCGCGCTGCCGGCCGCGCACGCGCAGGCCGCGAAGGCTGGGCTCGCCGCCCGGGCCACGTCGTTCGACCGCTGAGGCCCGCACGCGGCATCCGCTCAGGGGCACCTGCCTACACTGGAGTGGTGAAGGTTCTTGCAGCGATGAGCGGTGGCGTCGACAGCGCCGTCGCGGCCGCGCGCGCGGTCGAGGCGGGGCACGAGGTCGTCGGCGTGCACCTGGCGCTCAGCCGCATGCCGGGCACCCTGCGCACCGGCAGCCGCGGCTGCTGCACCATCGAGGACTCGATGGACGCCCAGCGTGCGGCGAACGTGCTCGGCATCCCGTACTACGTGTGGGACTTCTCGGAGCGCTTCAAGGCCGACGTCGTCGACGACTTCGTCGCCGAGTACTCCGCGGGCCGCACGCCCAACCCGTGCATGCGCTGCAACGAGCGCATCAAGTTCGCCGCGCTGCTCGAGAAGGCGCTCGCCCTCGGGTTCGACGCCGTCGCAACGGGCCACTACGCCAAGATCACGACCGATTCCGCGGGCAACCGCGAACTGCACCGCGCGAGCGCCGAGGCGAAGGACCAGAGCTACGTGCTCGGGGTGCTCACCGCAGAGCAGCTCGCCCACGCCTACTTCCCGCTCGGCGACACGCCGACGAAGGCGCTCGTGCGCGCCGAGGCCGCCGAGCGCGGCCTGAGCGTCGCGCAGAAGCCCGACTCGTACGACATCTGCTTCATCCCCGACGGCGACACGAAGGGCTGGCTCGCCGAGCGCGTCGGCACCGCGACCGGCGACATCGTCGACCGCACGGGCGCCGTCGTCGGCACCCACGAGGGCGCGCACGCCTACACGGTCGGCCAGCGTCGCGGCATGCGCCTCGGAACCCCCGCGGCCGACGGCAAGCCGCGCTTCGTGCTCGAGGTGCGACCGAAGGACAACACCGTCGTGGTCGGCCCCAAGGAGGCCCTCGCGACCGCGCTCATCGCCGGCTCCCGCTACACCTGGGCCGGGCTCGCGCCGGCCGACCCGTCGACGGAGTTCGCGTGCGAGGTGCAGATCCGCGCGCATGCCGATCCCGTTCCCGCAGTTGCACAGGTCGTGCCGGATGCCGCGGGCACGCCGGAGTTCGTCGTGACGCCCGAGATCCCGCTCGACGGGGTCGCCCCCGGGCAGACCGCCGTGATCTACGTCGGCACGCGGGTGTTGGGCCAGTTCACGATCGACCGCACCGTCAGTGCGGTGCCCGTCGGGGCGTAGCGGTCGGTCGCGCGGCCGGTCGCGGCATCCGCTGTTCGGGTCGGGCGGCGTGGGCCCCAAGCCGACGAGTCGGAGGCGATCAGGCGGATGCCGCGCGTGAAATAGCGGTTCTGCGGCCGCGGTGTCAAGGCCCAGCGGCGTGAATCGAGCCTTCACTAGATTCATCGGACGTCGCTCGATCGAGCGGCGCACCCCGAGGAGGACGACGTGACCACCCCCCGAGTTCCCGAAGAACGAAGCGCCACGCACCCCGCACCCGCAGCATCCGCCGCACCCGCCACCGCCGTCATCGACGAGCGCGAGGCCGCCGACCGCACCCCCGCACGTACCGACGACCGCACGGCCGACGACCGCGACACCGTCGCGTACCCCGTGGTCGCGACCGGTCCGGACGCCCGCGGCACGAAGACCGGCACGGTCGAAGCGCCCGCCGCACCCGCACCCGCTTCCGCTTCCGCTTCCGCTTCCGACGAGCCGACCGCCGCCGACGGTGAAGCCGACGCCGCGCCCTACGGCGCAGCCGCCCGCCGGGCCGTCGTCGCACGCCAGCGCGAGGCCTTCGGCGGCGTGAAGATCGGTTCCGCACTCTTCGGCTGGCTGACCGCCACGGGAACCGCGGCGATCCTGACGGGCACCGTCGCCGGGGCGAGCACCGCCCTCGGCATCGACACGACGGGTCGGGCAGCCGTGCTCACGGGCGTCGCCTCCGAGAGCGTCGGATGGGTGGCCGTGACCGTGCTCGCCCTGATCCTCCTCGCGTCGTACTGGTGCGGCGGCTACGTCGCAGCGCGCATGGCGCGGTTCAACGGCGCGGTGCAGGGGCTCGCCGTCTGGGTCTGGGCACTCGTGATCGCGATCGTGGTGTCGCTCGTCAGCGTCATCATCGGCAGCCAGGTCGACGTGCTCGCCAATGCGAACCTGTACCCGCGCATCCAGATGAGCCCCGAGGAGTTCACCGTCGCCGGCCTCGTCATCGCGGCGATCGTGCTCGTCTCGAGCCTCGCCGGCGCCGTGCTCGGCGGCATGTCGGGCACGCGGTACCACCGCCGTGTCGACCGCGCCGGATTCGTCGAGGAGCGCTGATCCGCCCCCTGCCGACCATCACGCCGGTGAGCTCACGTGACGCGTGAGCTCGCCGGCGTTCCCGACGAGGCGGTGACGGTGCCCGACGCGGTCGAGGCGTTCGCCTCCGGCGGGTCGATCACGCCCGTCTGGCGCAACACGGCGGGCGGGCTGACGTTCCGGGTCGAGCGCCCCGCCGCCGCGGGCGGTTCCTGCTTCGTCAAGTGGAATCCGAACGGCACGGGGGAGTCGCTCGCCGACGAGGAGCGACGTCTCTCGTGGCTTCGCGGCCGCATCGCCGCCCCGCGGGTCGTGGCGTCCGGTCACGACGAGCGCGGCGAGTGGCTCGCGACCGAGGCGATCGACGCGGCATCCGCGGTCTCGGCCGCCTGGTCGGCACGAGCGGATGTCGCGGCGCGCGCCATGGGCACCGGACTGCGGCGCCTGCACGACGCCGTCGACCCCGATGAATGCCCGTTCGACTGGTCGGTCGCCGCTCGCATCGCGGTCGCGGAGGACTCCTGGCTCGTCGTGCCGCCGCACCTGCGCGACGCGCCGCCCATCGACCGGCTCGTGGTCTGCCACGGCGACCCCTGCGCGCCGAACACCCTCATCGACGTGCGCGGGGCGTTCGCGGGCATCGTCGATGTGGCGAGGCTCGGCGTCGCCGACCGCTGGGCCGACCTCGCCGTCGGCAGCTGGAGCCTCGAGTGGAACTTCGGCGGCGGTTCCGAGCCCGCATTCTTCGAGGCCTACGGCATCGAGCCCGACGCCGAGCGCATCGCCTACTACCGAGCGCTCTGGGACGCGACCTGACAGCGCGCCGGTGCCGGTTCTCGGCGTCGCGTCGGGCGTCGCGTCGGTGGTCGCTCATAGGATGAGCCTGTGAGCGAGATCCCCGCCGAGACCGACGTGCCCGCAGACTTCGAGGCGGCCCGTGCCGAAGCCGATGCGCTCACCGCGCGCATCGAGGGCGCGCGACTCGCCTACTACGGCGATGGCGACTCGCCGCTCTCCGACGCCGAGTACGACGCCGACTTCCACCGGCTCGAGGCGCTCGAGCGGTTCTTCCCCGAACTCGCCGGGCAGGACAGCCCAACGCAGCAGGTCGGCGCCGCCATCGTCACGGCCGGGTTCCCCGAGCACGAGCACGCCGAACGCATGCTCAGCCTCGACAACGTCTTCTCGATCGAGGAGTTCCGCGAGTGGGCGGCCAAGGCCGAGGCCTCCGCCGGGCGTCGCGTGCACTGGCTCAGCGAGCTGAAGATCGACGGACTCGCGATCAGCCTCGCCTATCGCGACGGCGTGCTCGAGACCGCGACCACCCGCGGCGACGGACGGGTCGGCGAGGACATCACCGAGAACGTCGACCTCATCCCGGTGATCCCGCGTCGGCTCGAGGGCTCCGGCTATCCCGGCTTCTTCGAGGTGCGCGGCGAGGTGTTCCTCCGCTCGGCCGATTTCGAGGCGCTCAACGAGCGACAGCACGAGCTGCAGGCCGCCTTCGAGACCGAATGGGTCGCGAAGGGCAGGCCGGCCGACGCGATCCCGACGCGGTACGCCGAGTTCGCGAACGCCCGCAACACCGCCGCGGGCAGCCTCCGCCAGCGGCGCGAGAACAAGAGCGAGACCGACCTCGTGCTCATGCGCGAGCGCCTCGGGCGGCTCTCGCTCTACCTGCACGGCATCGGCGCGTGGGCGCACCCCGACGTCGCGGCCCAATCTGAGATCTACGGCCTGCTCGCCTCGTGGGGGCTGCCGGTCTCCCCGCACTCGCGCGTCTTCGGCAGCGTCGACGAGGTCGCCGGGTACATCGCCGACCGCGGCGAGCACCGGCACGACGTCGAGCACGAGATCGACGGCATCGTCGTCAAGATCGACGAGCTCGAACTGCACGACGAGCTCGGCGCAACGAGCCGGGCCCCGCGCTGGGCGATCGCCTACAAGTACCCGCCAGAAGAGGTGCACACGAAGCTGCTCGACATCGTCGTCGGCGTCGGCCGCACGGGCCGGGCGACACCGTACGCGGTCATGGAGCCCGTCAAGGTGGCCGGCAGCACCGTGCGTCAGGCGACCCTGCACAACCAGCAGGTCGTGCGTGCGAAGGGCGTGCTCATCGGCGACACGGTCGTGCTGCGCAAGGCCGGCGACGTGATCCCCGAGATCCTGGGCGCAGTCGAGCAACTGCGCGACGGCAACGAGGTCGAGTGGCACATGCCAGAGGTCTGCCCCGAATGCGGCACGCCGCTCCGGGCCATGAAGGAGGGCGACATCGACCTGCGGTGCCCGAACGCGGAGTCGTGCCCGGCGCAGGTGCGCGGGCGCGTCGAGCACATCGGCTCACGCGGAGGCCTCGACATCGAGGCGCTCGGCGAGGTCACCGCGGCAGCGCTCACGCAGCCCTCGTTCCCGGCCGAACCGCCCCTCCCGACCGAGGCGCGACTGTTCGAGCTCACGCTCGACGAGCTCGTGCCGATCGAGGTCGTCGTGCGCGATGCCGAGACCGGTGAGGCCAAGCTCGACGAGGCGACCGGTGAACCGGTCAGGCGCGCGCCGTTCCAGAAGGTCCGCATCACCTACCCGCCCGGCACCGAGACGCTGACGCCGGCCGAGCGGCGATCCGCCGGCGTGAAGAAGGACTTCCGCGAGGTCGGCCCGTCCGAGGCGGCGACCAAGCTCCTCGCCGAGCTCGAGAAGGCCAAGACGAAGCCCCTCTGGCGGCTCATCGTCTCGTTGAATATCCGTCACGTGGGTCCGGTCGCCGCGCGAGCGCTCGCGGACTGGTTCGGCTCCCTCGAGAGCGTCCGCGCCGCGACGCGCGACGAACTCGCCGAGGTCGACGGCGTCGGGGGCATCATCGCCGACTCGCTGCTCGAGTGGTTCGAGGTCGAGTGGCACCGCGAGATCATCGACCGGTGGACGGCGGCTGGGGTGAAGTGGCAGACCGACGGCCATCCGGGTCCGGGGGCCGCGGCCGCCGCCGGGGGCGTGCTCGCCGGTCTCACGGTGGTCGCGACCGGGTCGCTTGAGGGGTTCACCCGCGAGGGCGCCCAGGAGGCGATCATCAACGCGGGCGGCAAGGCGGCGTCGAGCGTCTCGAAGAAGACGGACTTCGTCGCGGCCGGGCCCGGTGCAGGGTCCAAGCTCGCCAAGGCCGAAGAACTCGGACTCCGCGTGCTCGATGCCGCGCAGTTCGCCATACTCGTGACACAGGGGCCCGCAGCGCTCGACGAGTAGCTGCGGAGCCGACGACCGGGCGGGAGGGGCCGCGGTCGAACCGAACGGCCGACGGGGGAGCAGATGACCGAAGAGACGACTTCGAGCGCCGACGCGCCGGATCACGGCGACGCATCAGGCGCGTCGAGCGCATCGGACTCGACCGAAGCGGAGGCGGTCCAGGCGTCCCCGGCCGAAGGAGCCTCGCGCAGGGACTTCCTGAAGCTCGGCGGTGCGGCGGCGGCCGGAGCGGTGGTCGGCGCCGGCGCCGGCGCATCGGCGGGGCTCGCCGTCGGCCATGCGCGCGGCTTCGCCGAGGGTTCCGACGAGTTCGCGGCGCTCACCCCTCGCGAGCAGGCCGGATTCGACCACCTCGTCGTCGTCATGGGCGAGAACCGGTCGTTCGACAACCTGCTCGGTTGGCTGTACACCCCCGACGACGTGCCCGCTGCGGGCTTCGACGGGCTCGCCTTCGGCACGTATTCGAACACCGGGCTCGACGGCACCGAGGTGCCGGTGCATGTGTACGAGGGCACGACCGACGAGATCATGGGCAAGCCCAACCCCGATCCCGGCGAGGAGTTCCCGCATGTGAACACCCAGCTGTTCGGCATCGTCGACCCGTCGACGAACTCCGAGGTCGAGGTCGGCGACATGGACGCGCCGTACAACGCACCCAAGCCGGGGCAGAAGCCGACGATGAAGGGCTTCCTCGACGACTACGTCATCAACTACGAGCGGCTGAAGAAGGGCAAGCAGCCCACGGCCGACGAGGCGAACCAGATCATGGGGTCGTTCTCGCCCGAGATGCTGCCGGTGCTCTCGACCCTGGCGAAGAACTTCGCCGTGTACGACGCCTGGCACTGCGGCGTGCCGTCGCAGACGTTCTGCAACCGCTCGTTCTTCCACGCGTCGACCTCGCACGGCTTCGTCACGAACAAGCACGGCGGCGGCTACCGCAAGTGGATCGACGCCGATCCGACGCCGACCGTCTTCAACCGGCTCGAGGAGGCCGGCGTGAGCTGGCGCATCTACTTCGACGAGCTCCAGCTCGTGTCGTTCACGGGCGTGCTGCACGCGCCGGTGCTCGAGCCGTACTGGCGAACCGAGCGGTTCGCGACCATGGAGCAGTTCTACGACGACGTGCGCACCGGCAGGCTCCCGGCCTATGCCTTCATCGAGCCGCGCATGGTCTACAACCACAACGACTTCCATCCGCCGTTCGGCAAGCTCCGCGAGTCCGACTTCGACGGCACCGAGATCATCGACAGCGCGGTCTCCGACGTCCGCGCGGGCGAGTTGCTCATCCACCGCATCTACGAGGCGGTCAAGACGAGCGCGAGCTCGGGCGGGTCGAACGCGCTGAACACGCTCCTGCTCATCACGTTCGACGAGCACGGCGGCACCTACGACCACGTGCCGCCGCCGGTCGCGACGCCGCCCCACGAAGACGAGGATCCCGGCGAGATGGGCTTCACCTTCGACCGGCTCGGATGCCGCGTGCCGGCCATCGCCGTCTCCGCCTACACGAGGGCGGGCACCGTCGTCCACGACGAGATGCACCACGCGGCGGTGATCGCCACGCTGGCGCGCCTGCACGGGCTGAAGCCGCTCACGCGTCGAGACGCGGGTGCGAACAACCTCTTCAACGCCGTCAACCTCGATGCGCCGCGACATCCGTCGACCTGGCCGTCGACGACGCCGCAGTACCTGCCGCCGAACCCGCAGGCCACGCCGCCGCACCCGGCCCACGTGCACAAGGACAAGCCGTTGAGTCCGCCCGCGCGGGGCCTGCTCGGCATGCTGCTGGCGCGCTTCGGGCAGGCCGACGAGCCGGAGCCCGAGACCTACGCCGACGCGTACCGGCTGCTGCACAAGTACGGCGACGGGCTCTTCGGCGTGCAGGGATAGGCCGGGTGCGGGGCCCGACGCGCCGCACGGCCCGCCGCCGATAGAATCGAAGCATCCCCATCACGAGACGACGGAGCAGCATGTCCGAAATCACTGCGGAGCAGGTCGCGCATCTCGCGAACCTCGCTCGCATCGCGCTCACCGAAGAAGAGATCGCGCACCTCACGACGGAGCTCGGCCAGATCATGCAGGCCGTCGAGACGGTCAGCGAGGTCGCGACCCCCGACGTTCCGCCGACCAGTCACCCGATCCCGCTGCAGAACGTGTTCCGCGCCGACGTGGTCGGCGATGATGTGCTGACGGCCGAGCAGGCCGTGGCCGGAGCACCGGCGGTCGACGGCACGCGGTTCGTCGTGTCGGCGATCCTGGGGGAGGAGCAGTGAGCGAGATCATCCGCCTGACCGCCGCCGAGCTCGGCGAGCGCATCGCCTCGGGCGACGTCTCGTCGGTCGAGGCCACGCGCGCCCACCTCGACCGCATCGCCGCCGTCGACGGCGCGGTGCACGCGTTCCTGCACGTCGACGCCGAGGGCGCCCTCGCGGCGGCCGCCGACGTCGACCGTCGCCGCGCGGCGGGCGAGGCGTTCGGCCCGCTGGCCGGCGTGCCCATCGCCGTGAAGGACGTGCTCGTCACCGAGGGCATGCCCTCGACCGCCGGTTCGCGCATCCTCGAGGGCTGGATCCCGCCGTACGACGCGACGCCGGTGCGCCTCGTGCGCGAGGCGGGCATGATTCCGCTCGGCAAGACCAACATGGACGAGTTCGCCATGGGCTCCTCCACCGAGCACTCCGCCTACGGGCCGACCCACAACCCGTGGGATCTCGACCGCATCCCCGGCGGGTCGGGCGGTGGCTCTGCGGCATCCGTCGCGGCCTTCGAGGCGCCGCTCGCGCTCGGCAGCGACACGGGCGGCTCGATCCGCCAGCCCGCCCACGTCACGGGCACGGTCGGCGTCAAGCCCACGTACGGCGCGGTGAGCCGCTACGGCTCGATCGCCCTCGCCTCCTCGCTCGACCAGATCGGCCCCGTCACGCGCACCGTGCTCGACGCGGCGCTGCTGCAAGACGTGATCGCCGGCCACGATCCTCACGACTCCACGTCGATCCCCGAGGCCTGGCCGTCGATGGCCGACGCGGTGCGCCGAGCGGATGTCGCGGGCGTGCGCATCGGCGTCGTGAAGCAGCTCGACTCCGACGGCGTGCAGGCGGGCGTGCGCTCGCGCTTCCACGAGGCGCTCGCCCTCCTCGAACGCAACGGCGCCGAGATCGTCGAGATCGACGCCCCGAGCTTCGAGTACGCGATCGCCGCCTACTACCTGATCCTCCCGGCCGAGGCCTCCTCCAACCTGGCGAAGTTCGACTCGGTGCGCTTCGGCCTCCGGGTCACGCCTGAGGGCGGCGGCACGGTCGAGCAGGTCATGGCGGCCACGCGCGAGGCCGGCTTCGGCCCCGAGGTCAAGCGACGCATCATCCTCGGCACCTACGCTCTGTCGGCCGGCTACTACGACGCCTACTACGGCAGTGCGCAGAAGGTGCGCACGCTCGTGCAGCGCGACTTCGACTCGGCCTTCGCGAAGGTCGACGTGCTCGCCACGCCGACGGCGCCGACGACCGCGTTCAAGCTCGGCGAGAAGCTCGACGACCCGCTGTCGATGTACCTCAACGATGTCGCGACGATCCCGGCGAACCTCGCCGGTGTTCCCGGCATCTCGCTGCCCGCGGGCCTCGCGCCCGAAGACGGCCTGCCCGTCGGCATCCAGTTCCTCGCGCCGGCGCGCCAGGACGCGCGCCTCTACAACGTGGGCGGGGCGCTCGAGCGCCTGCTCGAGGCCGAGTGGGGGGCGCCGCTGCTGAGCCGCGCGCCCGATCTGTCTTCGCATGAGATGGCTGCGGCCGAGGAAGGTGCACTCTGATGGCCCGCGCGGCACTCATGGACTTCGACAAGGCGCTCGAGCTCTTCGAACCGGTCATCGGGCTCGAGGTGCACGTCGAGCTGAACACCACGACGAAGATGTTCTCGTCGGCGCCGAACCCGGCGAACTCGGCGTTCCACGACGCGGCGCCGAACACGCTGATCACGCCCGTCTGCCTCGGCCTGCCGGGTTCGCTGCCCGTCGTGAACGAGCAGGCGATCCGCTCGTCGATCTCGCTGGGCCTCGCGCTCGGGTGCTCGATCGCCGAATCGAGTCGGTTCGCGCGCAAGAACTACTTCTACCCCGACCTGGCGAAGAACTACCAGATCTCGCAGTACGACGAGCCGATCGCGTTCGACGGCGAGGTCGAGGTCGAGCTCGAGAACGGCCGGATCTTCCAGGTGCCGATCGAGCGCGCCCACATGGAGGAAGATGCGGGCAAGCTGACGCACGTCGGTGGTGCGACCGGCCGCATCCAGGGCGCCGAGTACTCGCTCGTCGACTACAACCGCGCCGGCGTGCCGCTCGTCGAGATCGTCACGCGCCCGATCTTCGGTGCCGAGGCGGATGCCCCCGCGCTCGCGCGCGCCTACGTGTCGATCATCCGGGACATCGCACTCTCGCTCGGCATCTCCGAGGCGCGCATGGAGCGCGGAAACCTCCGCTGCGACGCGAACGTCTCGCTGCGCCCGCGCGGCCAGGAGAAGCTCGGCACCCGCACCGAGACGAAGAACGTGAACTCGTTCCGCTCGATCGAGCGCGCGGTCCGCTACGAGATCCAGCGGCAGGCGGCGATCCTCGCCGACGGCGGGTCGATCACCCAAGAGACGCGGCACTGGCACGAGGACACGGGCACCACGAGCGCCGGCCGTCCGAAGTCCGACGCCGACGACTACCGCTACTTCCCCGAGCCCGACCTGCTGCCGGTCGTGCCGTCGGCCGAGCTCATCGAACAGCTCCGCGCCGAACTGCCCGAGCCGCCGGCGGCTCGCCGTCGCCGGCTGAAGGGCGAGTGGGGCTTCACCGACCTCGAGTTCCAGGATGTCGTGAACGGCGGTCTCCTCGTCGAGGTCACCGAGACCGTGGCCGCCGGCGCGTCGCCCGCGGCCGCCCGCAAGTGGTGGACCGGCGAGCTCACCCGCCTCGCGAACACCCGAGACGCGGATGCCGCGTCGCTGGCGTCGCCGACCCACGTCGCCGAGCTCGCGGCCCTCGTCGAGGCCGGCACCCTCACCGACCGCCTGGCCCGCCAGGTGCTCGAGGGCGTCGTCGCCGGCGAGGGTTCGCCGCAGCAGATCGTCGACGCCCGCGGTCTCGCCGTGGTCTCCGACGACGGGGCCCTCATCGCGGCGATCGACCAGGCGCTGGCCTCGCAGCCCGACGTGCTCGAGAAGATCCGCGACGGCAAGGTCCAGGCCGCCGGCGCGGTCATCGGCGCGGTCATGAAGGCGATGCAGGGCAAGGCCGACGCGGCGCGCGTGCGCGAGCTCGTGCTCGAGCGGGCCACGGCCGAGTAACGACCCACCGGGCTCCCGTCTGCGGGCGGTGCATCGACCTTCGGTCGGGCACCGCCCGTCGTCGTCGATGCGGCCGTTCGCGGCATCCGGTGCTCGAGCCCTTCGACCGCAGGGCCGGGCCGTGCGTCTCGAGCGAGGGTCACCGGCCGCGCACTCACAGCGGGTTCGAGGCTGCGAACCCTAGGCTGGTCGTCCCCTGAACGATTGGTGAGCACTCATGGGTTTCCTGGATCGACTCTTCGGCGCACCCGACGACCGCGCAGCCCAGCCCGCGCGACCGATGCCGCAGGCACGCACCCAATCCGCTGACGAGCGCGCGATCGAGCGGTATCGCTACCTGCTGCGTACCGCCCCGCCCGAGTCGATCGAGGCCGTGCACACCGAGGCGTTCGCCAAGCTCACCCCCGAGCAGCGCGGGCAGGTCTATCGCGCGCTGGCCGCTCAGGCTCCTGCGGGCGAGCGGCTCGTCTCCGATGAGCCGGCGGTTCTGGCCCGTGCCGCGACGCGGGCCGAGCTGCGTGCGCCGGGCACGATGGAGCGAACGTTCCAGGCGACGGATGCCGCGAACGGCCGCCCGGCCTACGGCGGTCCGTCCTTCGGCTCCATGTTCGGCGGCTCGATGCTCGGCACGGTCGCGGGCGTCGTGGTCGGTTCGATGATCGCGCAGGCGTTCCTTCCCGGTCCCGACTTCGGCGGCGACGTCGCCGGCGGTGCCGCAGCGGACGCGTCCGGCACGGCCTCCGACGCATCGGGCGGCGACGGTGGCTTCGGCGGTGACTTCGGCGGGGGCGACTTCGGGGGAGACTTCGGCTTCTGAGCCCCGAGTCGGCGCATGACGGTGGCTGCGGGTAGGGTCACCACGTGAGCAAGCAGGACGGCTCGTCGAGACAGGTCACCACGGGGCCCGTCGATGATTCGGCGACCCCGATCCTGCACGTCGACATGGACGCCTTCTTCGTCTCGGTCGAGCTGCTCTCCAGGCCCGAGCTGCGCGGCAAGCCCGTGCTCGTCGGGGGCACGGCGGGCCGCGGCGTCGTCGCCGCCGCGAGTTACGAGGCGCGGCGCTACGGCGTGAACTCGGCCATGCCGATGTCGGTGGCGCTCCAGCGCTGCCCGAACGCGATCGTGCTGCGCGGCGACTACCCGTCGTACTCGACGTACTCGAAGCGGGTCATGGAGATCTTCGGGCAGATCACCCCGCTCGTCGAGCCGCTCTCGATCGACGAGGCGTTCCTCGACGTGTCGGGCGCCCGGCGCCTGCACGGCACGCCGGCCGAGATCGCGTGGACCATCCGCGAGCGCGTGCAGGCCGAGACCGGGCTCACCTGCTCCATCGGGGTCGCGGCCACGAAGTACGTCGCGAAGGTCGCCTCGGGGCGGGCGAAGCCCGACGGCATGCTCGTGGTGCCGGCGCACGAGACGGTCGCGTTCCTGCATCCGTTGCCGGTCTCGGCACTCTGGGGCGTCGGCAAGGTCACCGAGGAATCGCTGCTGCGGCTCGGCCTCCGCACGGTCGGCGACGTCGCAGCCATGCCGCCGGGCGCACTCGAGCGCGCGGTCGGTCCCTCGCTCGCGGCCCGGCTCGCCCACCTCGCCCGCGGCGAGGACCCCCGGGCGGTGCACACCGCGAGGGTCGAGAAGAGCATCGGGCACGAGCAGACCTTCGGGCACGACCTCGTCGATCCCATCGAGATCCGCCGTGAACTGCTGCAGCTCTCGGGCAACGTCGCCGTGCGCCTCCGCAAGGCCGGGCTCGTGGCTCGCACCGTCTCGCTCAAGCTGCGCTACGGCGACTTCCGCACCCTCACGAGGTCGCGCACGCTGGGCGAGCCGACCGATGTCGCGCGTCGCATCTACGACGAGGCGACCGAGGCGCTCGTCGGGCTCATCGGCGACGGTCAGCGGGTGCGACTGATCGGCGTGCGCGCCGAGAACCTCCGCGAATCCGGGTCGGGCGCGATGCTCTGGGACCCCGACGAGGAGTGGCGCGATGCCGAGCGCACGATCGATCGGGTCTCGGCGAAGTTCGGGCGGGGCGCCCTGCGTCCGGCATCGCTCGTGCAGCGCGAGCAGGTGCGCGAGCAGCGTCGCGCGGCACGGTCCGACGCTGGCGACTCCGCTGCGCCGCCGCCGCCGGCGGCGCGCCGCACTCGACCCGGTCGCGACGAGGGCGACGGTGACGCCCCCTTCGACCCGACCGCCGCCGGATGGGGCTGGTAGCCGCGCCCCGGCACGGGTAGCGTGGCCGACATGGCTGAACTCGTATTGGACCTGGCAGAGCGCGTCGCGGGCGTCGGAGTGAAGACCGCCTACGGCGACAAGATCGAGATCGACGGCGTCGAGGTGGTGCCCGTCGCCCTCGGCTACTACGGGTTCGGCGGGGGCAACGGCAATGGCGACGCCACGTCCAACTTCACCGGCAGCGGAAGCGGCGGCGCAGGAGGCGGGCTCTCGGTTCCGCTCGGCGCCTACGTCGGCGGCGGCGGGCGGGTGAGGTTCGAGCCGAACGTCATCGGGCTCGTGCTCGTCGCGACCCCCTTCGTGTTCGTCGTCGGGCACGCGTTGAAGTCGGTGATCCGCGCCCTCAAGCGCTGAGCCGAGCCCACTCGGAGGTCTGAACTCGCGGGCAGCGGCGATGCTCGTGCGCGAGCGACGGTGACGCCTGCGTGTACGCTGGTGCACGAACACGGGAGTCCGGTGAGCCGGGCTGAGAGGAAGGTTCTCAACCTTCGACCGTCGAACCTGATCTGGATCATGCCAGCGCAGGGAGGCATCCACATCTCAACAATCCCGTGCCGCTTTCCTTCGAACGAAAGGGCACGCCAGTGCACACATCCACCAACCGGGCCGCAGCCACCGCAGCACCCGGGTCCTCCGTCTCGTCGTCGCCGCGCTTCCGCTGGCGCGTCGTCGACATCGTCGTGGCGAGCGTCATCGGCGTCGCCGTCGGCGTCGTCTTCTGGGCCTGGGGCGTGGTGTGGGGGCCCATCTCCGCGCCGATCGAGGCGCTGCTCCCCGGACTGCAGGCGGCTCCCGCGGCGCTCTGGGTCATCGCCGGCGTGCTGGGCGGGCTCATCATCCGCAAGCCCGGCGCCGCGCTCTACACCGAGCTCGTCGCGGCCGTGGTCTCCGCGCTCATCGGGAGCCAGTGGGGTGGGCTGCTGACCATCGAGGCGGGCCTCGTGCAGGGGCTCGGCGCCGAGCTCGTGTTCGCGATCTTCCTCTACCGCAACTGGCGGTTCCCGGTCGCGCTCCTCGCGGGGGCGGGTGCCGGGCTCGCGATGGCGATCAACGACCTCGTGCTCTACTACGCCGGCGCTGCGCCGCTGTTCTCGACGATCTACACGATCTCCGCGGTCCTCGGCGGCGCGGTGATCGCCGGCGGCCTGTCCTGGCTCGCGGTTCGCGGACTCGCACGGGCTGGGGCGCTCGACCGGTTCGCCGCCGGGCGTGAGCTGCGGACGGTCTAGCCGCCGTGCACGGCGACTCGCGCCCACCGGCCGCTTCCGTCAGCGCACGCGGCTGGGGATGGCGTCACGGAGGGCGGCGCCACCCGGCCGTGCAGCACCTCGACCTCGAGATCGGCCCAGGCGAACGCGTGCTGCTCCTCGGCGCCTCGGGGGCCGGCAAGTCCACGCTGCTGCACGGTATGGCCGGCGTGCTCGGCGGCGACGACGACGGGGAGACGCTCGGCGAGCTGCTCGTCGACGGCCGGCATCCCGCCGCCATCCGCGGCCGGGCCGGGCTCGTGCTGCAGGACCCCGACGCGCAGGTGATCATGGCGCGCGTCGGCGACGACGTGGCATTCGGGCTCGAGAACCTCGGGGTCGCGCGCGACGAGATCTGGCTGCGGGTTCGCTCGGCGCTCGATGCCGTCGGCCTCGACCTCCCGCTCGGGCACGCCACGGCCGAGCTCTCGGGCGGCCAGCGTCAGCGCCTCGCCCTCGCCGGCGTGCTCGCCATGCGGCCGGGCCTGATCCTGCTCGACGAGCCGACCGCGAACCTCGACCCCGAGGGCGTCCGCGAGGTGCGCGACGCCGTCGCCGCGGTCGCGTCGGCCACCGGCACGACGCTCGTCGTCGTCGAGCACCGGGTCTCGACCTGGCTTCCGGTGGTCGACCGCGTCGTGGTGCTCGGCGCGGCGGGCGGCGTGCTCGCCGACGGTCGCCCGTCCGAGGTGCTCGCCGAGCGTGCCGACGAGCTCCGCACGGCCGGCGTCTGGCTGCCAGACGAGGTGCCGTGGCGTGCACCCGCAGCGGCGGCCGGCCCGCGGCATCCGCTGCTCGAGGCTTCGGCGCTCGACATCGGGCGCACCGCCGGCGCTCCCGTGCAGCTCGGCATCGACCTGACCGTCGACGCCGGGCGCGTGCTGGCGATCGCCGGCCCGAACGGCGTCGGCAAGTCGACCCTGGCGCTGACCCTCGCGGGCCTGCTCGAGCCCCAGGGCGGCGACCTCGCGGCATCCGAACTCCTGACGCGTGGCCTGCGCCCAGAACCGTGGCGCTGGCGTTCGCGAGACCTCCTCACCCGCATCGGCACCGTGTTCCAGAGCCCGGAGCACCAGTTCCTGACGGGCTCGGTGCGCGCCGAGCTCGAGGTCGGTCCGCGCGCCCTCAAACTCGGCGCCGGTGAGCGACGGGCCCGCACCGACGAGCTGCTCGGCGTGCTTCGGCTCGACCATCTCGCCGGGGCGAACCCGTTCACCCTCAGCGGGGGCGAGAAGCGACGGCTCTCGGTCGCCACCGCGATCGCGACGCGACCCCGCGTGCTCGTGCTCGACGAGCCCACCTTCGGACAGGATGCCGCGACCTGGCGCGAGCTCTCGAAGCTGCTCGTCGGCCTCCGTGACGACGGCGTGGCCCTCGTCGCGGTGACGCACGACGAGGTCTTCGTCGACGCGATCGCCGACGACCGGTTCGAGTTGCGCCCGCGCGAACAGGGTGCCTCGACCCAGGCGGCGACCACCTCGGCGGGCGTCGCCGAGCGCAGGGGAGGTTCCGGCCGATGAGCATCGCGAGCATCCGACCCGGCTTGCCCCTCGCCGCCGTGAACCCGGTCGCGAAGGTCGCGGCCACCGTGCCGCTCAGCATCGTGCTGATCCTCACCCTCGATGTCGTGTCGGCGACCGTCGCGATCGTCTGCGAGCTGCTCGTGTTCACGCTCATCGGCCTCGGCGGACTGCTCTGGTCGCCCCGAACACTGCCCGTGTGGATCGCGGCGCCCCTGACCGGGCTCAGCATGGTGCTCTACGGTGCGCCGTCGGGCGCGACGCTCTGGGACTTCGGGCTCATCCACGTGACCGAGGGGTCGGTGCAGATCGGCCTCGCCACGACGGCCCGCGTGATCGCGATCGCCCTGCCCGCGGTGGTGCTGTTCCTCACGATCGACCCGACCGACTTCGCCGACGGGCTCGCCCAGACGCTGCGGCTGCCCGCCCGGTTCGTGCTCGGCGCCCTCGCCGCGCTCCGCCTGGTCGGGTCCTCGATCGACGACTGGCGCACGCTGAACCTCGCCCGTCGAGCGCGCGGCATCGCCGATCGCGGGATGCTCCTCCGATTCCTCGGGCAGGCGTTCGCGATGCTGGTGCTCTCGATCCGCCGCGGCAGCACCCTCGCGACCGCGATGGAGGCCCGCGGCTTCGGCACGGAGGTCGAGCGCACGTGGGCCAGGCCCGCGCACTTCGGGCGCACCGAGTGGCTGGTGATCGCGGTCGGATGCCTCGTCGCGGCGCTGTCGGTGACGATCGCCGTCACGACGGGAAGCTGGAATGTCGTCTGGTCGTGATCCGGCCCGCGCGGGGCACCGGCTGCCCGATGCGGCCCTGCAGGCCGTGCGAGCGGCCGTCACCGGCATCCGTCGACCGCTCGTGCTCATCGACGGGCCCAGTGGCGCGGGCAAGTCGACGTTCGCCGATCTGATCGTCGCCGCATGGCCGGGGCGTGCGCCCGATCTCATTCGCCTCGACGACGTGTACCCGGGGTGGTACGGCCTCGAACGGGCCGTCCAGAGCCTCGAACGCAGCCTCGTCAGGCCGTGGCTGCGCTCGACCCCGGGTCGCACGCAGGGGTGGGACTGGGAGGCGGACCGGCCCGCCGTGGTCACTCCGCTCCGCCCGGGCAACGCGCTCGTGATCGAGGGCTGCGGCGCGCACGGCACCGCGCCGGACGTTCGCTCGGCCGTTCGCGTGCGGGTCGACGCGCCCGACGCCGAGCGCCGCGAACGCGCGCTCACGAGGGACGCCGGCGCGTTCGACCCGTTCTGGGACGTCTGGGATGGTCAGTGGCGCAGGTACGAGCGGCGCCTGGGCGCGACATCCGCAGCCACGATCAGGGTGCGGATGCGCTGACGGCCGGCCCGAGAGGGCGCGCACGGTCGCGCACCGAGTCGACCCGTCAGCGGCCCTGGGCCTCGATGAAGGCGCCGATCACCGGGAACGGGTGCGTGAGCCGCCAGATCGGCCCGGGGTCGCGGATCTCCTTCGTCAGCCGCAGGGGCGACGACACGGCGTCGCCGCCCGTCGAGACGGTCACCCTGCCGATGTCGCGCGCGTCGGACGAGGTGGTGAACGGCTCGACGTCGACGGTCGCGTCGCCGATCGAGGCACCCCAGGGAGACTCCGAACGGCTCACCGTCGCGACGACGTCGGAGGAGGCACCCCACGCCGAACTGGCCTTCGCGTACGCCGTGCCCTCGGCGATGACGGTCACGGGTGCGGCCGCCGCGGTCACGGAGGCGACGGATGCCTCGATAGCGGGGTCGAGCGTCTCGTAGTCGGGCATCAGCATCATCACGCCGATGACCTGGTGCGATGCATCGGACCCGTCGACGCGGACCTCGGTGCTGAAGACCGACGACAACCCGGCCTGGTCGGTATAGCTGCGCGTGATCTCGCGCACGCCGTCGCCGGTCGTGCGATCGACGAGGTCGGGCGCAGCGTGCGCGCTCAACACGGCCTCGTCCGGGTGCTCGAGCATCGCGGCGAGGCTCGGGTCGGCGAGCACCAGGCCGGCGAGCTTCGCGAGCTCTTCGGCGCTGCCCACGTTCTCGCCCGACAGGCCGGTGGCATCGGCGACGTGCATCGTGCTGAAGCCCTGATCGGCCAGCCACGCGTTGGCGCCCTCGACGTAGGCGTCGACGGATCCGAACGCCCACCGGGCGAGCGTGTCGGCGTGGTTGTTGCTGGACGTGAGCAGGATCGCCCGCGCGACGTCGCGCTCCGTCCACGAGTCGCCGGGGGAGACCCGCAGCGTGCGCGAGCCCTCGGACTCGTAGCGCAGGTAGTCGGTGTAGTCGGCCGGGCCGATCTTGATCTTCGGGCCCTCGCCCTCGCCGGGAGCGGGCAACGGGAGCGAGTCGAGCGTCGCCAGCAGCGTCACGAGCTTCGCCGCACCGCCCATCGGGACGGCCTCGCCGTCGCCGGCGGTCGCGAGCACGCTCGCCGTGCCGTCGTCGGCCATGACGGCCAGCGCGCTCGCGCCGGCCTCGGGCAGGGCGAGCGGAGCCGATTCGGGCAGGGCGGCGGCGCCGGCGACCGTGCGCACGGTGACCTCGGGAAGCGGCCCGAGGAGCATCGCAGGGGCGTAGACGCCGATGCCGAGGATCGCGAGTGCGCCGACGGTGATGCCGAGCATGCGAGCGGGGGAACTCATGGAATCAGCGTAACCGCGACCGAGTCACGCCCAGCCCAACTCGTGCAGCCGGTCGTCGTCGATGCCGTAGAAATGCGCGATCTCGTGCACCAGGGTGACGTGGATCTCATCGCGGAGTTCGGCCTCGTCGTCGCAGATGGCGAGCAGCGGTTCGCGGTACAGGATGATGCGGTCGGGCATCTCGCCGAGTCCGTAGCGGTCGCGTTCGGTGAGCGCGAAGCCGTCGTAGAGGCCCAGCAGGTCGAGCGAGCCGTCTTCGGGGCGGTCCTCGACCACGAACACGACGTTCTCGAGGCCGTCGATCATCTCGTCGGGCAGCTCGTCGAGCTCGTCGACCACCAGCGCCTCGAACGCTTCGGCATCGAGTTGCACGGACGACTCCGATCGGCTGGTGGGGTGACGCGGTAACCGCGGACGGGCGGCGCCCGGACTCGTCAGCCTACCGAGTCAGGGCGGCCCAGGCGGCTGCGAGCGTGCGACGAGGGTGCCGGAGCCGTCGGATCCACACGTTGCGAGGCCTCGGCGCTGGGCCCTCGGTGAGCGCCCAGTACGCGGTGCGCGGGACCGTCGAGGCATCGGGCTTGTAGAACGGGCGGACGAGCGAGAGATGGGGACGTTCCCAGGCCGTGTCGCGTCGAACGACGCGGGCCGGGTTGCCCACCGCCACGCAGTTGTTCGGCACGTCCTTCGTCACGATGCTGCCGAAGCCGATGACGGCACCGGAGCCGACGGTGACGCCGCCGAGCACGGTCGCGTTCGTCGCGAGCCAGACGTGCGGGCCGATCGAGATGCTGCGCGAGAGGTTGACCCGCCGTTCGGTGCGCACGTCGAAGATCGGGTGTCCGTCGTCGGCCCGTAACTGCACGCCGATCGCGATCATCGTGTCGCGGCCGACCTCGACCGTCGTGCCCTCGGTCGCCGAGATGCCGACGGGCTCGGTGGTCGAGACGTTCTCGCCGATGAGCACGCGGGAGTCCTGGCCGACGCGGATTCTCGCGGAGAAGGCCGGCACGCCCTTCGAGGAGGCGATCGAGGCCACGCCGTTGTCGCAGTCGAACTGGATCGAGAGCGTTCCGATCCGCGCATCGGAGGCGATGCGTACGGTGTTGTCGCGACCGGTGAACACGATGTTCACGGGAACCGCCGGGCCCTCGTACTCGATGACGTTGCCGGCCTCGTCGGAGTAGCGCTCGAGCGACGAGACCTTTGCCATGTCGGTACCTTCATCGGTGCGGGCGTGGTGTGCGTCGCGGGGAGCGCCCGCTGGATCGAACTGGGCGGACACGTGCGGCTGGCACTGGGCGATGCGGTTCGCGTAGCGTCGCGCGGCGTGCGAACACGACCGATCGAGCACTGCGCAGAGAAACTTTGGGGTGAGTAACGGGGCTTGAACCCGCGACCTCCTGGACCACAACCAGGCGCTCTACCAACTGAGCTATACCCACCATGACCTGATCGACATGCGATCAGGCAACTCGACGAGCTTACTACACCTTTACGTCGAACTCGTTCACGACGGCCTCGGCGATGTCGTGGAGCTCGGCACTCGTGGGGCCGGGGTCGGCGACGAAGACGGCGCGCCGGTAGTAGCGCAGCTCTCGGATCGACTCGAGGATGTCGGCGAGGGCGCGGTGCCCGCCGTTCTTCGCGGGCGACTGGAAGTACGCGCGTGGGTACCACCGGCGAGCGAGCTCCTTGATCGAGGAGACGTCGACGTTGCGGTAGTGCAGGTGCCCGTCGAGGCGTGGCATCTGCTTGGCGAGGAACGCGCGGTCGGTGCCGATGGAGTTGCCGGCGAGCGGCGCCTTCTGCTCTTCGGGGACGTGCTTGAGCACGTACTCGAGCACCTGGTACTCGGCGTCGGCGACGGTGACCCCGTTGGGGATCTCCTCGATGAGGCCGGACTCGGTGTGCATGTTGCGGACGAAGTCGCCCATGTTCTCGAGTGCGCTCGCGTCGGGTCGGATCACGATGTCCAGGCCCTCGTCGACGGGGTTGAGGTCGTAATCGGTGATCACGACGGCGATCTCGACGAGCTCGTCGACCTCGAGGTCGAGGCCGGTCATCTCGCAGTCGATCCAGACCAGTCGGTCGCTCGCTGTTGCCATGACCGCGAGTCTACCGGTGCGCTCCGACACGGGCGGATGTCGCACCGTGCCGGGCACGCACCGGCGCCGTTCTTCGGTGCCCCCGGCAGGAATCGAACCTGCGACCGTCAGATTAGAAGGCTGCTGCTCTATCCGCTGAGCTACGGGGGCCGGCTCGCCAAGCTTACCGGGCTTCTGCCCGCTAGCCCTCGACGGGCACCTCGGTGTCGTCGTCGATGCGCCGGCCCGTGGCATCCGAAGCCCGCTTCCTCAGCGCGAGGCCGATGAGGGGGAACAGGAGCACCGAGATCATGCCCGACCCGACGAGGGCCGCCGCGACACCGGTCTCGAGGTCGCCCGTGTCGATGCCGATGCCGGTGACGGCGACGATGATCGGCAGGCCGGTCGCGCCGAACAGGGCGGTCGCCGCGACGGTCCAGCGGTCGGCCCCGACGGGGGCGGCGAGGATCGAGGGGATGCCGCGCACGACGAGCAGCAGCACCACGAACAGGGGCACGAGGGCCAGCGTCGCGGGGTCGCCGAGCGCCTCGAGATCGAAGGTCACGCCCGTCATGATGAAGAACACCGGAACGAGGAAGCCGTATCCGAGCGCCTCGACCTTCGTCTCCAGCAGCTTCCGGTCGGATTCGGGTGCGCCCGAGATGAGCACCCGGAAGAGCACGCCCGCGGTGAACGCGCCGAGGAGCATGTCCAGGTCGAGCACGATGCTGAGCGCCAGCAGCGCGACGAGCACGAGCACCACGAGGCGCACGCCGAACTGGGCGCTCGTGTGCATCGTCGCGGTGATCACCACGTGAAGGCGATCGCCGTGGCCCTTGGCCGCCATATAGATCGCCACGCCGGCGACCAGCGCGAACCCCACCAGGACGATCGCCGCGAGGACCGGTGTTCGCCCGGTGAGGAAGAGCGAGATCGCGAGGAGCGGCCCGAACTCGCCGATGGCGCCGAGGGCGATGACGCCGATGCCGAACGGCGTCTTCAGGTCGCCAGCATCGCGGAGGATCGGCATGACCGTGCCGAGCGCCGTCGAGGTCAGCGCGATGCCGATGAAGGCGGCAGAGGGGAGGTCGGGGGCCAGCAGCACGGCGATGCCGAATCCGGCTGCGAGCGAGATGATCCAGCCGATCGCGGCGCGGGAGAGCGGCCGCCCGCGGATCCTCCGGAAGTCGATCTCGTTGCCCGCGAGGAAGAAGAGCATCGCGAGCCCGAGGTCCGAGAGCAGCTTGACGAAGTCGTCGGGGACGATCCACCCGGCGACGGAGGGGCCGAGCAGGATGCCGAGGACGATCTCGAACACGACGAGCGGCACGGCGACCCAGACGCCGACGGCGCGCACGAGCAGCGGCGCCGCGACCGCCACCAACGGGATGAGCACCATGGTGCCGATCGAGATCTCCACGTCTACCCCCTCGGACGGGCGCGAGCGCGCACCCCTGCCCGATGCTATCCAAGTGTCGGGAGGTGCAAACGGCTCGGCACTGGCAGGCGCGCGGCCCGGGAACCGCGCGACTCTGGAGGGCCGTCCACCATGCGGCCTCCGGCGTAGCGTCATCGAAACACGCTGGCGGTATCGTCGTCGCATGCGAGACCTCCAGGCGAGCATCATCGCCGAACTCAACGTCAAGCCGTCCGTCGAGCCCGCCGAGGAGGTTCGGGCACGGGTCGAGTTCCTCAAGGACTACCTGCGCACGACCGGCGCGGCCGGCCTCGTGCTCGGCATCTCCGGAGGACAGGACTCCTCGCTCGCCGGCCGCCTGTGCCGCGTCGCCGTCGACGAACTCGTGGCCGAGGGCCTTCCCTCGCGCTTCATCGCCGTCCGCCTTCCGTACGGCGTCCAACACGACGAGGCGGATGCCGCGCTCGCGCTCGAATTCATCGAGCCGCAGGAGGTCGTGACCTTCAACATCCGTCAGGGCGTCGACGGGCTCGCAGCGGACTTCTCGGATGCCGCGGGCGCGCCGATCAGCGACTTCGGCAAGGGCAACGTGAAGGCGCGCATGCGCATGGTCGCCCAGTACGCGCTCGCGGGCGAGGCCGGACTGCTCGTCGTGGGCACCGACCATGCGGCCGAGGCGGTCACGGGGTTCTTCACGAAGTTCGGCGACGGCGGTGCCGACGTGCTGCCGCTCACCGGCCTGACGAAGCGGCAGGGGCGCGCCCTGCTGCAGTACCTCGGGGCGCCCGATCGGCTGTACCTGAAGACGCCCACCGCCGACCTGCTCGACGGCGAGCCCGGCCAGGCCGACGAGGCGAACCTCGGCCTCGAGTACGCGGACATCGATGCGTTCCTCGAGGGCGAGGAGATCGCCGACGACGTCGCCGAGCGCATCGAGGCGAGGTACCTGCAGACCAGGCACAAGCGCACCGAGCCGGTCTCGATGTTCGACGACTGGTGGCGCTGAGCCAGTCGCCGCCGTCGCCGACGTTCGCCGCCGTCGCCCTCCTGGCGACCATGCGGCCGCGGAGATGACCGAGGGCCCCACCCGGAGCGGGTGGGGCCTCAGCCGTGAAGGGGATCCGCGCTCAGGCGCGGGCGTCGTCGAGGGGCTGGGTCGGCTGGGCGACGGCCTGCGTCGGAGTCGGCGCGGTGTCTCGTGCCGGCTCGGCGGGCGAGGAGATCTCGGTGGCCGAGCGGTAGCGCTCGTGATGCTGCTCCGCGACCCAGGTGTCCTGCTCCTCGAGCGCGGCCTGGTCGGGCTCCTGACGCTGCGCGCGCCAGCGCACGAGGTCGTTCTGGAACTGCTTGCGCGCCCGGGCCGGGTGGCGCTGCCAGTCGAGCAACCGGTCGCGGAACTCGGCGACCGCGGGGTCGAGCTGGTAGCCGAAGGTCGCCGAAGCGCGCTTCAGCTCGTGCAGCTGGTGCGCCGCCCAGTTCGCCGCGACATCCGAACCGCGGATCGGCAGGAGCCGAACGTGGATGTCGGCCTGGCCGACCGTGCGGTCGGCGAGCACCTGCTCCTGCGGAGTGAGCGAGTTCCAGACCGAGGCCTCGGTCGCCGCATCGACGAGTGCCGCGATGGCCGCGGTCTTGAGTTCGCGGTCGCGCTGCGCGACGATGCGCCGGACGGCGCTCGTCGCGATCCAGGCGCCGAGCAACGCCGCGACCACGACCGCGACGAAGAGCACGGCGGCCGCGAAGACGGTCGACTCCGCCTCGCTCGAGGTGAGCCATGAGATGAATTCGTTCCACCACTGCATGAGCGAAGGCTAACGGCTCGCGAGGCATCCGCTCGGCAGCATCACCGGCGCGCCCGATGGTGCGCCCGTCGACATCGACCTCGACGTCGCGGACGCACCGTCGGATGGCGCCGGGTCAGCCGAGGGTGGTGCCGTGTGCGGCGAACGGCTCGATGCGCGCGATCTCGTCTTCGGTCAGGGCCGGGGCTTCGAGGGTCGCGACGTTCTGCTCGAGCTGCGCGACGCTCGACGCGCCGATCAGCGCGCTCGCGACGAGCGGCTGGCGGAGCACCCACGACAGCGCGAGCTGGGCGACGCTCTGCCCACGTCCGTCGGCGATCTCGGCGAGTCCTCGGACGCGCTCGAGGTAGTCGGCGCTGATGCGATCGGGGGAGAGGAACCGGCTGGTGGCCGCTCGCGAGTCCGCGGGCACCTCGCCCGAGATGTAGCGGTCGGTCAGCAACCCCTGTGCGAGCGGCGAGAAGACGATGCTCGCCGCGCCGACCTCTTCGAGCACCGGGAAGAGCCCATCCTCGATGTGCCGGTCGAACATCGAGTAGCGCGGCTGGTGGATCAGCAGCGGAACACCCTCGGCGGCCAGCGCTGCGGCTGCGGCCGCGGTCTGCTCGGGCGAGTAGTTCGAGATGCCCACGTAGAGCGCCTTGCCCTGGCGGACCGCGCTCACGAGCGCGCCCATCGTCTCCTCGATCGGGGTCTCGGGGTCGGGCCGGTGCGAGTAGAAGATGTCGACGTAGTCGAGGCCGAGGCGCCCGAGGCTCTGGTCGAGCGACGCGAGCAGGTACTTGCGCGAGCCGTGGTCGCCGTAGGGGCCGGGCCACATGTCGTAGCCGGCCTTCGACGAGACGATGATCTCGTCGCGGTAGGGCGCGAGGTCGGTGGCGAGGATGCGGCCGAAGTTCTCCTCGGCGCTGCCGTAGGGCGGACCGTAGTTGTTCGCGAGGTCGAAGTGCGTGATGCCGAGGTCGAATGCGCGACGCACGATGGCGCGCTGCGTGTCGAGCGGGCGGTCGTGTCCGAAGTTGTGCCAGAGGCCGAGCGAGAGCGCGGGCAGCTTCAGCCCGCTGCGGCCGATTCGGTTGTACTGCATGGACTCGTAACGTGCCGGGTCTGCCTGATAGCTCATGGGTCGACTCTATTGGGGCCCGCCGACGACTCGTCCTCCCCGGAGGCCATGTGCGCGTGCGGTCCGCACCGATCGGGATCGGCCGCCATGTGCACCCGGCCGAGCGGCGAGGGTTGGGCCACGCGGCATCCGGACCTGAAACGGCACGAGGCACCGGATGCCGCGGCCCGGCCCAGGCCGGCACGCTCGACCACTCGCACCACGCCGCTCGTGCCACCGACATCCGCCATCCGACATCCGCACCACCGAATTGGAGCAGACATGACCGACAACATCACCGTGATCGGCGCCGTGGGCAGCGACCCGCGCGTGCACACCACGAGCCAGGGCCTCACGATCACCTCGTTCCGCCTCGCCTCGACCAGGCGCATCTTCGACCGCGTCAAGGGCACGTGGGAGGACGGGGACACCAACTGGTACACCGTCTCGACCTTCCGCCAGCTCGCGAAGAACGCCTCCGTGTCGATCCGTCGCGGCGATCGCGTCGTCGTGACCGGCCGCCTGCGCCTGCGCGCATGGGAGAGCGGCGAGAAGTCCGGAACCGCGATCGAGATCGACGCCGAGGCGGTCGGGCACGACCTCACCTGGGGCACCAGCGCCCTGACGAAGACCCGCGCGTCGGGCTCGTCCGGCGGTGCGGATGCCGCAACCGGCGCCTCCTCGTCCGTCACCGCCGAGGGGTGGCCGGCCGACCCAGCCGACGCCGCGGCCGACGCCGAGGCGCGGGCCGCGGTCGCATTCGCGTCCGAACCCGAGTCCGACCGAGACGGCGACGGCCCCGCGTCCGTCGACCCCGACGAGCGCGGAGCGCGCGTCGACGAGGAGGCGGTCGCGCTCCCGTTCTGACCGGCATCGAGCAGCGCGCTGCGCCTAGAATCGCCTTCGGATGCATTCGAGGGCATCCCGATGGGGGAACGATGGCACGGCACAGCGCTTCCGCGGCCCTGGCGATCGCCGGGGCCGCGTTGTTCGTGGCCGTGCTGACGGGCTGCACGGGGTCGCCGTCGCCGTCGCCGTCCCCTTCGACCGCTCGCCCGGTGCCGACCGGCGAGGCGACGACCGCGCCGGTGGGGCTGCACCCCGACCTCCCGGCCGCCGAGAACCTCCCGTTCTTCGATCAGGTCAACCAGCAGGTCGTGGCGGCGAACGCGGCCGCCGGCGGGCGCGACTTCATCGACGCGCTGACGGCCGCCGGGTTCGACCGGGCGGCCATGCAGGTCACCTCCGATCAGACGACGCTCGGCGAACCGGCCGATTCGGTGCAGTTCTCGGTGCTCTTCAACGACGAGTGCCTCGTAGGGCAGTACGGCCCCAAGTCGGGCGGCTACCACGGCGCCGTCAAGCCCGGGCTCGGCACCGGCGGCTGTCTCATCGGGCAGACACGACCCATAGACTGGTAGGCGATATGGCGGATTACATTTACTCGATGGTGCGCGCCCGCAAGGCGGTCGGCGACAAGGTCATTCTCGACGACGTGACGATGGCGTTCCTCCCAGGGGCGAAGATCGGCGTCGTCGGCCCGAACGGTGCGGGTAAGTCCACGATCCTCAAGATCATGGCCGGACTCGACCAGCCCTCCAACGGCGAGGCGAAGCTCACCCCCGGCTACTCGGTCGGCATCCTGATGCAGGAGCCCGTCCTCGACGAGTCCAAGACGGTGCTCGAGAACGTGCAGGAGGGCGTCGGCCCGATCAAGGAGAAGGTCGATCGCTTCAACGCGATCTCCCTCGCGATGGCCGAGCCCGACGCCGACTTCGACGCACTGCTCGCCGAGATGGGCACGCTGCAGGAGGCGATCGACGCCGCCGATGCGTGGGACCTCGACTCGCAGCTCGAGCAGGCGATGGACGCCCTGCGCTGCCCGCCGGGCGACGAGCAGGTCTCCGTGCTCTCCGGCGGTGAAAAGCGTCGCGTCGCGCTCTGCAAGCTGCTGCTGCAGAAGCCCGACCTGCTGCTGCTCGACGAACCCACCAACCACCTCGACGCCGAGAGCGTGCTCTGGCTCGAGCAGCACCTCGCGAAGTACCCCGGCGCCGTACTCGCCGTGACCCACGACCGGTACTTCCTCGACCACGTGGCCGAGTGGATCTGCGAGGTCGACCGCGGTCGCCTCTACCCGTACGAGGGCAACTACTCGACCTACCTCGAGAAGAAGCAGGAACGACTCACCGTCCAGGGCAAGAAGGACGCGAAGCTCGCGAAGCGCCTCGCCGAGGAACTCGACTGGGTGCGCTCGAACGCGAAGGGCCGTCAGGCGAAGTCCAAGGCCCGCCTCGCCCGCTACGAGGAGATGGCGACCGAGGCCGAGCGCACGCGCAAGCTCGACTTCGAGGAGATCCAGATCCCCGCGGGTCCGCGTCTCGGCGACATCGTGCTCGAGGTCAAGAACCTCAAGAAGGGGTTCGGCGACCGCACGCTCATCGACGGCCTGAGCTTCTCGCTCCCGCGCAACGGCATCGTCGGCATCATCGGCCCCAACGGCGTCGGCAAGACCACGCTGTTCAAGACGATCGTCGGCCTCGAGCCGAGCGACGCCGGCAACGTGAAGATCGGCGAGACCGTCAAGATCTCCTACGTCGACCAGTCGCGCGGCGGCATCGACCCCAACAAGTCGCTCTGGGAGGTCGTCTCCGACGGACTCGACTACATCCAGGTCGGCAGGACCGAGGTTCCGAGCCGCGCCTACGTGTCGACGTTCGGCTTCAAGGGCCCAGACCAGCAGAAGCGCGCCGGCATCCTGTCGGGCGGTGAGCGCAACCGCCTCAACCTCGCGCTCACGCTCAAGCAGGGCGGCAACCTGCTGCTCCTCGACGAGCCCACCAACGACCTCGACGTCGAGACGCTGTCGAGCCTCGAGAACGCACTGCTCGAGTTCCCCGGCTGCGCCGTGGTCATCACCCACGACCGGTGGTTCCTCGACCGCATCGCGACGCACATCCTCGCGTACGAGGGCACCGAGGAGAACCCGTCGTACTGGCACTGGTTCGAGGGCAACTTCGAGTCTTACGAGGCCAACAAGGTCGAGCGCCTGGGCCCCGACGCCGCGAAGCCCCACCGTTCGGCGTACCGCAAGCTCACGCGCGACTGACATGCGCCTGCACGTGCCGACTCCGTTGCGTTGGGGAGATCTCGACGCATACGGGCACGTCAACAACGCCCGGATGCTGAGCCTCCTCGAGGAGGCTCGCATCCAGGCGTTCTGGGTGAGTGAATCGACGTCCGAGCACGCGGTCGGCGCATCGACTGCGGTTATCGACGCCACACCCGGTTCGAGCACGCTCTCGTTGATCGCCCGTCAAGAGGTCGAGTACCTCGCGCCGATCCCGTATCAGCGTCTGCCGCTCGACATCGAACTGTGGATCGGCACCCTCGGCGGTGCCAGCCTCGACGTCTGCTACGAGGTGTACTCGCCCGTCGGGGTCGAGCCCAGGGTGCTCCACACGCGCGCGGCGACGACGATCGTGCTGGTCGACGCGGAGTCCGAGCGTCCGCGGCGCATCACCTCGGTCGAGCGCGATGCGTGGACGCCGTATCTCGAGGCGCCCATCGAGTTCCGCCGCCGCTGACCGCGAGCGCGCCGAGGGCGGCGAACCCCGCCGTTCGGGTCGACGCTCCGACCCGTCGGCAGGGCGAGCCGGCGAGCCGGGTCAGTCCTCGAGCGGGGTCTCGCTGAACGAGCCCTCCCACACGGCGCGGCTGCCGGACTCGCCGATCAACACGACCGTCCAGATCGCACCGACGGCGACGCCGATCGCGACGAACGTCAGCACGATCGAGACGATGACGTTCGCGGTGCGACTCACGCCCACCGAGGCGCCGATGGGAGCGCCCGCTGCGGGGGGTGACGCGGCTGCATCCGCAGACGCGGAACGACGTCGGGCGACGAGGGTGACGACCTGCCAGGCGGCGACGAGCACGGCGACGCCGAGCACCGCCCACAGCCACGGCACGATGGTCTCTCCGATGGAGGTGTGCGCCTGGATCAGGGGAGCCGCGGGCACGCGCTCCTCGAGCCATTCACCGGCCTCGACCGTCACGAGGCCGAGCGGCACCAGCAGTGCGGCCGCGACGAGCGCCGGGATCCACAGCACCCGCCGCGCCGCCGGCCAGGCGGCGAGCACCACGAGCAGGACGGCGACCAGCGGGACCGCGATGACCACGGCATGCACGAGCAGCACGTGCAGCGGCAGCCCCTGGAAGACGTAGTCGACGTCGCCCATGTCAGGAGGCCGCGACGATGCGGTCGCCCGAGACCGCCACCTCGATCGGGCTCAGCGGGTCGATGGCGGGTCCATTCAGCACCTCGCCGGTCGCCGCGTCGAAGCGGGAGCCATGGCACGGGCAGTGGAACTCCGCGCCGGCGGCGGCCACGACGCATCCCTGATGCGTGCAGATCGCGCTGAAGGCGACGACCTGACCTGCGGTCGGCTGGGCCACGAGCGCGGGTCCGCCGTCGATCGTGGCGTCGATGCTGCCGCCGACCGGGACGTCGGCGAGGGCGGCGACGTCGTCTCCGGTGGCGGGCTCATCGGGTCCGGTCGACTCGGCGGGCGGCTCGTTCGTGACCTCGGGTGCACTCGACTCCGGTGCGGCCGGCGTCGTCGACGGCGACTGCGGCGAGGAGGGAGCGCAGCCCGCGAGCACGAGCGCGCCGCCGAAGGCGCCGGTCGCTCCGAGGGTGAGGATCGTGCGTCGGGCAGGTTGCGTGACATCCGCCATGAGGTCTCCTCGTTCGCTCCACGTCGCGCGAGCATCGCGCTCCAGCCATTGTGGAACGGAACGGCGTCGTATGCGAGGGGCGCCACGCAGGGGATCGGGGGATCCGCGGCGGGGGCGACGGCGAGCGGTGATCGCGCGCGGGCTCAGTGCGCGCCTGGCGCCCGCACCATGCCCTCTTGCGCGACGCTGGCCACGAGCACGCCCTCGCGCGTGTAGATGCGGCCGATCGCGAGGCCGCGCCCGCCCTGCGCCGACGGGGACTCCTGCACGTAGAGCAGCCACTCGTCGACCCGGGCGTCGCGGTGCCACCACATCGCGTGGTCGAGGCTCGCGACCCGGAGGCCGGGGGTCGCCCACGGCACCCCGTGGGCGCGCAGCACGGGCTCGAGGATCGAGTAGTCGCTGGCGTACGCGAGGGCCGCGCGATGCTGCTTCGGGTCGTCGGGCAGGCGGCCGACCGCGCGCATCCACACGGCCTGGCGCGGCACCTTCTCACCCTCGACGCTGAGGTAGATCGGCGACGGGATGTGCCGCACGTCGAAGGCGCGCTCCGAGGCCCAGAACTGCGCCATGGCGTGGTCGAGGTGGCCGATGAGGTCGGCCGTCGAGGGCAGCGACTCGGGGTCGGGCAGATCGGTCGGCATGTCGACCTGGTGCTCGACGCCCTCGTCTTCGGTCTGGAACGACGCGATGAGCGAGAGGATCGGCTCGCCCTTCTGGTAGGCGTGCGTGCGGCGCGTCGAGAATGACCGGCCGTCGTGCAGGCGATCGACCGAGAACGTGATCGGGTGGTCGACGTCGCCTGGGCGCAGGAAGTACCCGTGCATCGAGTGCAGCACGCGCGCCTCGCCGACGGTGTGCATGGCCGCGATGAGCGACTGCGCGAGCACCTGCCCGCCGAAGACGCGGCCGAGCGGCATCCACTGCGACGGTCCGGTGAAGATGTCCTCGGTGGTGCGAGCACCCGTGTTCGTGAGTCGAAGGGTGCTCAGCAGGCCGTCGATGGGTCCGTTCATGATGTCTCCGATGTCGCTCGAACGCGGGCCGCGACATCCGACGGGTGCATTCGAACCGCAGGCGGGCGCGCAATTGGTAGTTTAGACAGCAGATGGTCTCTCAATTCACGCTTGCCGACAGCCTCTCGCTCGGCGACCTGCACACCTACCTGCAACGCGCGGGCCGGGTCGAAGACGGGTCGGTACGACTCATCGCCGGCTCCGGCATCCTCGCGGTGTACACGGCGATCCTGTATCCCCGCGGCATCCTCGACGAGAGCCCGACGGTCCTCGGCCTCCGCACGTTCTCGCTCGTCGACACCGAAGACTTCGACTCGGTCGTGCCGATGCGCTCGCTCGTGGACCGCATCGTGCGCGCGCGCGGCGATCTCGGCGAGGACGACGAGTCGCGACCGGTCACGATGTCGCGCCCGCCCGAGGTCAACACGGTCACGTGGGCGGGCATCTCCCCGCCCCGCGGCGGTTGGCGCGCCCTCGGCGAGACGGATGCCGCGACGCTCGAATCGGCGGCGCGCGCCGGCATCGACGAGGTCGCCGCGGCGATCCCGGCCGGCACGGGCGAGCAGCTCGTGCAGCGGGTGCGCTCCGAGGTGTGGGGTCGCGGCGTCGAGGGCGTCGAGTACATTCCGACGGGGGCGGCCTTCGCGGCGTTCAGCCTGGGGTTCCTCGGCGAAGACGAGGTGCGCCTGTTCGAGACCGGCCCGTGGACCCGGCTCAGCTCGCGACGCGGACACGTGCTCGTGCGCCGCAAGCCCTGGACGCTCAAGGCCTAGCCGCAGCCGCACCGCCGCAGCGGTCGTCGTTCGCGCAACGGCAGCCGGCACGACCCGATCGCCGGCGGCCGGCCCGCGCATGCGCGCGAGCCGGCCGCCGGCGGGTGCGAGGTCAGCCCCGAGCGACCGCGCGCCCGGCCGTGCGACCCGTGAAGAGGCATCCGCCGAGGAACGTGCCCTCGAGGGCCCGGTAGCCGTGCACGCCGCCACCGCCGAAGCCCGCCGCCTCGCCGACCGCGTAGAGCCCGGGCACGGGCGTGCCCTCGGCGTCGAGCGCCTGCGCGTCGAGGTTCGTCTGGATGCCGCCGAGGCTCTTGCGCGTCAGGATGTGCAGCTTCACCGCGATCAGCGGTCCGGCCTTCGGGTCGAGGATGCGGTGCGGCGTCGCCACGCGGATGAGCTTGTCACCGCGGTACTTGCGCGCCCCGCGCACGGCGGTCAGCTGCAGGTCCTTCGAGAACTCGTTGTCGACCTCGCGGTCGCGCGCGACGATCTCGCGCTCGACGTTCGCGGTGTCGAGCTCGACCTCGGGGGAGAGCGCGCGCATGCCCTCGAGCAGCTCGTCGAGCGTGTCGGCCACGACGAAGTCCGCGCCGTGCTCCTTGAACGCCTCGACCGGGCCGGTCGCCCCCGAGCCGAGCCGCTCGGCCAGCAGCTTGAAGTCCTTGCCGGTGAGATCGGGATTCTGCTCGCTGCCGGAGAGCGCGAACTCCTTCTCGATGATCTTCTGCGTCAGCACGAACCAGGTGTGCTCGTGCCCGGTCGTCTGGATGTGCTCGAGCGTGCCGAGGGTATCGAATCCGGGGAACAGCGGCACCGGCATCCGCTTGCCCGACGCGTCGAACCAGAGCGACGACGGGCCGGGCAGGATGCGGATGCCGTGCATGGGCCAGATCGGATCCCAGTTCGTGATGCCCTCGGTGTAGTGCCACATGCGGTCGCCGTTGACGAGGCGCGCGCCGGCCTGCTCGGAGATGCCGAGCATGCGGCCGTCGACGTGGGCGGGAACTCCCGAGAGCATGTGCTCGGGCGGGGTGCCGAGGCGCTCGGGCCACGCCTGGCGCACGAGGTCGTGGTTGCCGCCGATGCCGCCCGAGGCGACGATCACGGCCGGCGCTCGGAGGTCGAACTCGCCGACGACGTCGCGGTTGCTCGACTCGCCTCGCCCCGCGGCATCCGGAGCCAGGATCGCACCGCGCACGCCGACGACCGCACCGCCCTCGACGATGAGCTCGTCGACGCGGTGCCGATGCTTGAACTCGACGAGCCCGGCCGCCTCGCCGGCCTTCACCCGTGCGATGAACGGCGCGAGCACGCCGGGGCCGGTGCCCCACGTGATGTGGAAGCGCGGCACCGAGTTGCCGTGGCCGATGGCGTTGTAACCGCCGCGCTCGGCCCATCCGACGATCGGGAAGAACCGGACGCCCTTCTGGTGCAGCCAGGCGCGCTTCTCGCCGGCGGCGAAGTCGAGATACGCGTCGGCCCACTTGCGGCCCCACTCGTCTTCGTCGCGGTCGAAGCCGGCCGTGCCGTCCCAGTCCTGTCGGGCGAGGTCGAGCGAGTCCCTGACGCCCATGCGACGCTGCTCGGGCGAGTCGATGAGGAACAGGCCGCCGAAGGACCAGTGCGCCTGCCCCCCGAGGCTGGCCTCGGGCTCCTGGTCGACGATGAGCACGCGTTTGCCCGCATCGACGAGCTCGGCGGCGGCCACGAGGCCGGACAGGCCCGCTCCGACGACGATCGCGGCGGGTTCGGGGCGCGCGGTGGGGGATGCGGGCACAGGGGACTCCTTCGTCTCACTCACGTGCGGCTCGGGTCGCCGAGGGCCGGGTCACTCCTCGAACGTGTTCACCATCGCGAACGCCGCACGCTGAAGATAATCCCACAGAGTCTCCTCGGCGAGTGGCGGAAGCTCGAGCGCATCGACGGCGGTGCGCATGTGCGCCAGCCAGCGGTCGCGCGCATCGGGGTTCACCTTGAACCCTGCGTGCCGCATGCGCAGCCTGGGGTGACCGCGCTGCTCGCTGTACGTGCCGGGCCCGCCCCAGTACTGCTCGAGGAACAGCAGGAGGCGCTCCTCGGCCGGGCCGAGGTCCTCCTCGGGGTACATCGGGCGCAGCACGGGGTCGTCGGCGACGCCCCGGTAGAACTCGTGCACGAGGCGTTCGAACGTCGGGCGCCCGCCCACCGTCTCGTAGAACGAGGCGCCGAGCGCAGAGCCGTGCTCGCTGCCCCGCAGGGGGACGGAGGCCGGCGGCACGGTGGAGAGGGGGACGGATGCCGGTGGCTCGTATCGTTCGTCGGTCACGGGGTCGCTCCGGGGGTCGGCGGGTCGGTGGGGGTGCTCGGCGGCTTCGGTGCGGCCTTGGCGCGCTGGGCCTTCTTGGCCTTGGCCGTGGATGCCTTCACGGCCTCGTTGGTGAGGACCGCACTCGGGGCGGTCTTCGGCGGCTTCGCACCCTTCACCCGGGTCGCGCCGTCGAAGCCCGCAAGCACCACCGAGTTGAGGCTCGGCATCTTCACACCCATCTCGTCGACCGCGTGCTTGAGCCGCATGCGGAGTTCACGCGCGATGTCGTCCTTCGACGAGGTGCGGACCTTCATGACGACGCGGATCACCATGGCGTCGTCGGAGATCGATTCGAGACCCCAGACCTCGGGACGCTCCAGTACGCGCGATCGCCACTTGCTCCCGTGCGCCATCTCGCTCGCGGTGTTCAGCAGTTGCGCCTCGACGGCGTCGATGTCGGCGTCGTAGGGCACCGCGAGGTCGACGATGACGCGCGCCCAGCCCTGCGACATGTTGCCGACGCGCAGGATCTCGCCATTGCGCACGAACCACAGCGTGCCGTTGACGTCGCGCACCTTCGTGATGCGGATCTGCACCTCCTCGACGATGCCGGTCGCGGGCCCGAGGTCGACGACGTCGCCGACGCCCAGCTGGTCCTCGACGACCATGAAGAGACCGTTGAGCACGTCCTTCACGATGTTCTGCGCGCCGAAACCGAGTCCGGCGCCGATCGCGGCCGACAGCAGGGCGAACGAGCCGAGGACGTCGGCACTGATGGCGTTCACCACGAGCAGTGTCGTGATGATGAAGAGCGTGACGTTGATGACGTTGCGGAAGACGGAACCCAGCGTGCGGGTGCGCTGCACCACGCGGACGGCGGCGAGCGGCGAGGCCTGCAGCGCCTGAGTGTCGGTGACGTCCTGCTTGCGCTTGACCCCGGTGACGATCTGGTCGACGACCCGGTCGATCACGCTGAGCAGCACCCATCGCACGAGGAGGGCGATGGAGACGATCACCACGACCTCGATCACGTTCCCGAGGAAGTCAGGCCAGGTGACGTTCCACCACTCGATGAAGGTCGTCCAGACATCGGTCATGCGGTCGCCTCCGCTCGCGGGTCGGTTCGGGTAGGGGTCGGCGTCGGATCCAACATCGAAGCGAGTCTACTGAGACCCGTTTGGGAGTCAGCCGAGCGCGTCCGCGTCGCGGCCGCGCGCCCGCAGCGCACGCTCCAGTTCGTCGAGCTGCTCGGAGACGAGCCGGTGCAGCGGAGCGGGCGTGGGATTCGCGGCGAGCCAGCTGCGCGCGGCATCCGCGACCTCGTCGGTGACGAGCGGCGCCGGGAACAGCCGCTTCACGATGAGCGAGGCCATCGTGAAGCTGCGCCCGGCCCAGACGGCCTGCAGGATCGCGAAGTACTGCGTCAGCGTCGAGCCGAGCAGGGCCGGCGACGAGGTGCGACGCCAGCCGTCGGCGAGCGCCCGTGCGAGGTCGTTCGAGATCGCGGCGTCGGTGGCCACCCGTTGCCACGCGGCATCCTTCACCGCCTGGTCGGGTCGTGCCGCGCGAGCCGTCTCTGCGAGTCGCCGCCCCTTGGCCGTGTCGTCGAGGGCGAGCGCCGCGGCGATCTCGTCGTCGATCACGTCGTCGGATGCCGCGACGAGCGCCGCGCGCGAGATCACGATCTCCCAGCGCAGGTCGAGGTCGACGTCGAGGCCGTCGAGCTTGATGGAGCCGTCGAGCAGGCTGCCGAGCACGTCGGCATGAGCCGCGGAACTCGCGAGCTGCGTGAACGCCTTCACGAACTGCAGCTGGGCGTCGGACGCGGGCTCGGCGAGTTCGGCGAGGGCCCACACGGCATCGCCGGCCTCCGACGCGACGCGTTCGCGGTGCTCGTCGGCGAGGTAGCGCGAGAGCGCCGTCTCGAGGCGGGTGAGGGCGAGGCCGCGCGCCGAGGACTGGCTCTCGTGGCCGACGCTGCCGAGCACGAGCCGCACGAAGTCGGTCGCCGCGAACTCGGCGTCGCGCACGGCGTCCCACGCGGATCCGAGGATCACGGCGCGGGCGACCGGGTCGCCGACGTCGCTCAGGCGATCGACGGCCGTCGCGAACGACGCATCGTCGAGCCGCACCTTCGCGTAGGTGAGGTCGTCGTCGTTCACGAGCAGCAAGTCGGGGCGGGGGAGTCCCACGAGCTCGGGCACTGGAGTCGACACGCCGTCGACGTCGATCTCGAAGCGGTGGCTGCGCACGAGCGGGGTGGAGGGGTCGCCCGAGTAGCAGCCCAGTGCCACCCGATGCGGACGAAGGGTCGGGTGCGCGTCGGCCGCCGTCTGCTCGATGACGGCCGAGGTGATCGTGCCGGATTCGTCGGTCTCGAGCACCGGGCGGAGCGTGTTGACGCCCGCGGTCTCGAGCCAGAGCTCGGACCAGCGGGTGAGGTCGCGGCCGCTCGCGCGCTCGAGCTCGTCGAGCAGGTCGCGGAGTGTCGCGTTGCCGTCGGCGTTGGCACGCAGGTACGCGCCGACGCCCTGCTGGAACGCCTCGAGCCCGACCCAGGCGACGAGCTGCTTCAGCACTGAGGCGCCCTTGTCGTAGGTGATCGCGTCGAAGTTGACCTCGACATCGGCGAGCGATTCGATGGGGGCGACGATCGGATGCGTCGACGGCAGCTGATCCTGCTCGGCGGCGTACGTCTTCTCGTCGCTCGCGAAGGTCGCCCAGACGCCCGTGAACTCGGTGACCTGCGAGGTCGCGAGCGTCGAGGCCCACGTGGCGAACGACTCGTTCAGCCACAGGTCGTTCCACCAGCGCATGGTGACCGAGTCGCCGAACCACATGTGCGAGAGCTCGTGCAGGATGACGATGGCGCGCTGCTCGCGTCGTGCGTCGGAGACCCGCGACCGGAACAGGTAGTTCTCGTTGAACGTGACGGCGCCGACGTTCTCCATGGCGCCCCAGTTGTACTCGGGCACGAAGATCTGGTCGTACTTGCCGAACGGGTACGGCACGCCGAACGCCCGCTCGTAGAACGCGAGGCCCGCCTGGACGGTGTCGAACATCACGTCGGGCTCGGCATGCTGCGCGAGCGATGCCCGGGTGAAGACCCCGAGCGGGATGTCGCGGCCGTCGGCGCTCGTCGCGCTGCCGTGCCAGTGGGCGTAGGCGCCGGCGACGATCGCGACGATGTAGCTGGAGATCACCGGGCCGGTCTCGAACGCCCAGACCGCGGCATCCGTCGTCGACGACGATGCGACGGGCGCGGGCGTCGGCGCGTTGCTCAGCACGACCCAGTGCGACGGTGCCGTGATCGTGAACCGCACCGCGGCCTTCAGGTCGGGCTGGTCGAACACCGCGTAGACCCGGTTCGCCTCGGCGACGGCGAACTCGGTGTAGAGGTAGACGGCGTCGTCGACGGGGTCGACGAAGCGGTGCAGGCCCTCGCCCGTGTTCGTGTACGCGCACGTGCTCACGACACGGAGCTCGTTCGCGGCTGCGAGCCCGTCGAGCCTGATGCGCCCGCCATCGGATGCCGCGGCCGGGTCGATCGTGCGCCCGTTCAACGTGATCGCGTGCACCTCGCGCGTCGTCGCCTCGATGAACGTCGCGGAGCCCGGCACCGCGGCGAACCGCACGACCGTCGTCGACGCGAACGTCTCGTCGCCGGTGAGGTCGAGCTCGACCTCGTACGAGACGTCGGCGATGATCGCCGCGCGCTCCTCGGCTTCGATACGGGTGAGATCGGCAGCGGGCATGGGCGTGGCCTCCGAGTGGTCGTTGACGGGCCAGCCCAGCCTACTGAGTCAGGCCGAGCCGGCACGGGGGAGCAGGCCGTGCTCGTACGCGTAGATCACCAGCTGCACGCGGTCGCGGGCGTCGAGCTTGAGGAGCACGCGTCCGACGTGCGTCTTCACGGTCGACTCCGAGAGCACGAAGTCGGCCGCGATCTCGGTGTTGCTCCGGCCCTCTGCGATGGCGATGAGGATCTCGTGCTCGCGGGCGGTCAGCGACGACAGCCCGGGCGCCTCGGCGGCCGCCGGGCGGGGCAGCTCGGCGCCGAACAGCTCGATCATGCGGCGCGTGACCCGGGGTGCGAGCGCGGCCTCGCCCGCGTGCACCGTTCGGATCGCACCCGCCAGCTCGACCGGGCGCGAGTCCTTCAGCAGGAATCCGCTCGCGCCGGCGCGGATCGCCGCGAAGGCGTACTCGTCGAGGTCGAACGTGGTCAGCACGAGCACCCGGGTGGGTCGGCCGCCCGCCACGATCGCCTCGGTCGCCGCGATGCCGTCGACCCCCGGCATCCGCACGTCCATGAGCATGACGTCGACGTCGAGGGCGGCGACCAGGTCGATCGCGCTGCCTCCGTCGTTCGCCTCGCCGACGACGACGAGGTCGGGTTCGGCCTCGAGCACCATGCGGAGGCCGGTGCGCACGAGCGCCTGGTCGTCGGCGATGGCGACTCGGATGGGCCGGCCGGCGGTGCTCATGGGCGCTCCTCCTCGGGTTCGGCGCCCTCGTCGCGGGAGCTGAGCTCGGCGTGCAGCCGCCAGCCGCGGATGGAGCGGGGACCGGCCTCGAGCGTGCCCCCGTACAGCGCCACGCGTTCGCGCATGCCGACGAGGCCGTGACCGCCGCTCGCGACCTCGGGGTTCGAGGCGGCGGTCGCGTCGTCGACGACGTCGACGTGCACCACGGCATCGACGTGCGCGACACGGACCTCCACCGCATGCGCCGTCGCGGCGTGCCGGAGCGCGTTCGTGAGGCCCTCCTGCACGATCCGGTAGACCGTGAGCTGCAGGTTGGGGTCCTCGATCGGCGGACCCGCGGTGGTCAGCTGCACCGGGAGGCCGGCCGAACGGAAGCGCTCGACGAGCGCCGGGATCGCGGCAGCACCCGGCTGCGGCGCCAGTTCTTCGGAGGTCACGGCGGGCTCGGAGAGCACCCCGAGCATGCGCCGCATGTCGGCGAGGGCGGATCGACCGGTCTCGGCGACGAGCCGCATCGCCTCGGCGGCCCGATCGGGATCGCGGCCGGCGATCGCCGAGGAGCCGTCGGCCAGGGTCACCATGACCGTGAGGCCGTGGGAGACGATGTCGTGCATCTCGCGGGCGATCCTCGAGCGTTCGACCGCCGTCGCGAGGCGCGCCTGCTGGTCGCGTTCGCGGGCGAGGTCGTGTGCCCTCGCGATCAGGGCGTTCAGATAGCGACGTCGGTTGCCGACGGTCACGCCGATGAGCGTCGCGATCAGCAGCAGCACCGTGAACTGCGTCGCGGATGCCGGTGCGTCGGCGCCGAACGGCGCGACGGTGTCGTCGGCGTGCGCCCAGACCGCGATGTACGACGATGCCGTCGCCACGACGACCGAACCGCCGAACCCGATCCACGCGGAACGGGTGGAGCCGTAGACGGCCAGCGCGTAGAGCCCGAGCAGCATCGGAAACACATCGGTCGACCCGAACGGGTACACCACGAGGCAGACGCTCCACGAGACCACCAGGAGCAGCCAGGGGCGGCGCCGGCGGAAGAGCAGGATCGCGGCGCCGGCGACGGCGATGGCGACGAGCTGCGCGATCGTGATCCAGAGCGGCGGCGGCGTCGGGCCGAACCCGAGCACGAGCGAGCCGATGAACGTCGGCACGACGTAGAGGGCCGCGATCAGCGAGTCGGTGAGCCACGGATGCCGCGCCCAGAACTGGCGCACCACCCCGGGCGGCTTGGGCAGACGCAGTTCTCCCCCGACCACCGAAGCCGGGTAGCCGGGGGAGAAGGATGCGTCCGACATGTACGGGACTCTACGCGTCCCGTCGCTTCAGCAGCGCGGCGGCGCCGACGACGGATGCCGCGACCCAGCCGAGCACGATCAGCAGGTTCAGCCACACGCCGAGGGCGTCGCCGGACGGGCCCGCGGTCGTCGACGTGAACATGTTCATGCCGGCGCTCGAGAGCAGGTACGGAACCAGGTCCTGGGCCCACTCGGCGGGGATCATCGCGAGCACCGTCGGCAGCAGCAGGATGAGCCCGAGCACTGCCGCGATGCCGCCGGCACTGCTGCGGAGCATCGTGCCCACGCCGAGCGCGAAGACCGACACGAGCGCGAGGTAGAGCGCGCCGCCGAGCAGCGGCAGGAACACGGCCGGGTCGGTCAGGCTCGCGGAGACGTCGCTGCCGGCGAACACCGCCGACGAGACCGCGAAGGCCAGCAGGTTGGCGACGAGGCCGACCACGAACGTCGCGACGAACAGCACGACGGCCTTGGCCGCGAGCGCCGGGAGCCGCTTGGGCACGGCCGTGAGCGTCGAGCGGATCATGCCCGTGGTGTACTCGCCGCTGATCACGAGCACGCCGAGCACGCCGGCGACGAGCTGGCCGAAGTAGACGCCGAACACCGAGGCCTGCAGCACGAGCTGCGCCTGCTGGTCGGCCGGTGCCGCGCCGACGTCGAGCCCGCCGCCCATGCCGCCGACCATGCTCAGCGACATGATGAGCGCCATGCCGAGGGAGATCGCGATCACGATGAGGTACGACCACGTGGTCGAGCGGAGGCTGCGGAGCTTGATCCACTCGGAGCGGAGCACGCCGGCGAAGGTCAGCGAGGTGGGGCGGGTGCGCTGCGAGGGGTGCGCCTGCTGTGCGGTGATGGCGGTCATCGGACGGCCTCCGTACGGTATTCGACGGCGTCGGAGGTCAGGGCCATGTAGGCCTCCTCGAGCGACGCGCTGAGCGGGGTGAGTTCGTGGATGGCGAGTCCGTGCTGTGCGGCGAGGTCGCCGATGCCGGATGCCGGGAGGCCGGTCACCTCGAGCACGCCCGCCTCCGAGCGGATCACTGCGATCTCGGGGGCGGCGAGCAGCTCGGCGAGCTGCGAGGCGTGCGGTGAGCGCACGAGCACCCGCGCTCGCGTGCCGCCGGCGATGATGTCGGCGACCGGTGCGTCGGCGATGATCTCGCCGCGTCCGAGCACGATGAGGTGGTCGGCCGTGAGCGCCATCTCGCTCATGAGGTGCGAGGAGAGGAAGATCGTGCGGCCCTCGGATGCGAGGTGGCGCACGAACTGGCGCACCCACAGCACGCCCTCGGGGTCGAGGCCGTTGACCGGTTCGTCGAGGATGAGCGTCGCCGGGTCTCCGAGCATCGCAGCGGCGATGCCGAGTCGCTGGCCCATGCCGAGCGAGAATCCGCCGACGCGCTTGCGGGCGACGGACTCGAGGCCGGTGAGCTCGATGACCTCGCGCACCCGGCTCGCGCCGATGCCGTGCGTGGCCGCCATCGCGAGCAGGTGGTTGTAGGCGCTGCGGCCGGTGTGCACGGCCTTCGCGTCGAGCAGTGCGCCCACCTCGTGGAGCGGGGCTCGATGCGCCGCGTACGGCTTGCCGTTGACGCTCACGCTGCCGGCACTCGGTCGGTCGAGCCCGACGATCATGCGCATCGTGGTGGACTTGCCGGCGCCGTTGGGTCCGAGGAATCCGGTGACCTGTCCTGGCCGGACGGTGAAACTGATGTCGTTGACGGCGGTCTTCGCGCCGTAGCGCTTGACGAGCCCTTCTGCCGTGATCATGCCTGCAACGTTACGGATCGGCGGAGGGCCGCACATCCGCCTCGCGAATGGTCCGGGGCGGGGCGAGGTGGTACCGCGGTACCACGTCGCCCCGCCCCGGATCGGCTGTCAGGCCTGCTGCGCGTCGCGCTCCTGCGCCACGAGGGCGCGGTCGACGCCGGCGAGGCGCTCGATGACGAGGCGGCGCAGGGCCGGCACGTCGGGGTGCGCGTCGAGCCACGCACGGCTCGCGTCGGCGAGCCCCCGGTTCGCGAGCGGCGAGGGGTACAGGCCGTCGACGAGCTTCTCGGCGATCGCATAGCTGCGGGACTCCCAGACGGGCTCGAGCATCGCGAAGTACCGCTCGACGAACGACTCGAGCAGGGCCGGATCGGTGGTGCGCACGAACCCGGCGGCCGACTCGCGCACGATCGTGTTCGTCGCGGTGTCGACGTCGACGAGCGACGACCAGGCGCGCTCCTTGCCGTCGACGGTCTGGATCGCCGCTCGTGCGTGGGCGGCCGACTGCTGGCCGGTGGCCGTGTTGTCGTCGGCGAGTCGCGCGTCGATCTCGGCGTCGCCGGCGCGGCCCGCGGCGACGAGCGCGATGAGCAGGCGCCATCCGAGGTCGGCGTCGATCTCGAGGCCGTCGAGCTGCAGGTCGCCCGAGAAGAGTGCCGCGAGCTCGTCGACGTGGGAGCCGTGCTCGGCGATGCCGGCGAAGTTCGTCGTGAACTGGAACTGCGCGTCGCTGCCGGCCGTCGCCTCCTGTGCGAGGCGCCAGAAGCCGTCGGCGACGGCGCGGAGGGCGTCGTCCTGCCGGTCGGGCGCCGTGTACGCGCCTGCGGCGAGCGCCGCGTTGGCGAGCACGATGCGCAGGGTGGTCGACTCGGTCTCGCTCGCGATGTTGCCGAGCACGAGGGCGAGGTAGTCGCTCGCGCGCGTCTCGCCGTCGCGCGTGGCGTCCCACACCGAGCTCCAGACGAGGGCGCGGGCCAGCGGGTCCTCGATCTCGCTGAGGTTGGCGAGTGCGACGCCGTGCGAGGCGTCGTCGAGGCGGATCTTCGCGTAGGCGAGGTCGTCGTCGTTCAGCAGCACGAGCGCGGGGCGCGAGAGGCCGACGAGCTCGGCGACCTCGGTGCGCTCGCCGTCGACGTCGAGTTCGACGCGGTGGTCGCGCACGAGCTTGCCGTCGACGAGGTTGTAGAAGCCGATCGCGAGGCGGTGCGGGCGGATCGTGGGGTAGTCGGCTGGCGCCGACTGCAGCACCGTGAACGCCGTGATCCGGCCCTCGGCATCGGTCTCGATCTCGGGGCGCAGCGTGTTGACGCCCGAGGTCTCGAGCCACAGCTTCGACCACTCGGAGAGGTCTCGCCCGCTGGCTGCCTCGAGCTCGACGAGCAGGTCGGCGAGGGTCGTGTTGCCCCACTGGTGCTTCTTGAAGTACGCCGAGACGCCCGCGAAGAAGGCGTCGATGCCGACCCAGGCGACGAGCTGCTTCAGCACCGAGCCGCCCTTGGCGTACGTGATGCCGTCGAAGTTGACGAGCACGTCTTCGAGGTCGTTGATGGTCGCCACGATCGGGTGGGTCGAGGGCAGCTGGTCCTGGCGGTAGGCCCAGCTCTTCTCCATGGAGTTGAACGTGGTCCAGGCCTCGGTCCACTCGGTGGCCTCTGCGGTGGCGATGGTCGACGCCCACTCGGCGAACGACTCGTTCAGCCACAGGTCGTTCCACCACTTCATGGTCACGAGGTCGCCGAACCACATGTGGGCGAGCTCGTGCAGGATCGTGACGACGCGACGCTCGCGGATGGCGTCGGTGACCTTCGAGCGGAACACGTACGCCTCGGTGAAGGTGACGGCACCCGCGTTCTCCATCGCGCCCGCGTTGTACTCGGGCACGAAGAGCTGGTCGTACTTCGGGAACGGGTAGGCGATGTCGAACTTCGCCTCGAAGTACTCGAAGCCCTGCTTCGTCTTCTCGAAGACGTAGTCGGCGTCGAGGTACTGCGACAGGCTCTTGCGGCTGAACACGCCGAGCGGGATGACGCGGCCGTCGGAGCTCGTGAGCTCGTCGCGCACGACCGCGTAGGGGCCGGCGATGAGGGCGGTGATGTAGCTCGAGATGCGCTGGGTGGGCTCGAACGCCCACGTCTTCGCACCCTCGTGCGCGTCGACGGGCTCGGGCGTGGCCGAGTTCGACACGACCTCCCAGTGCGCGGGCGCGGTGACCGTGAACCGGAACGCCGCCTTCAGGTCGGGCTGCTCGAACACGGCGAACATGCGCCGCGAGTCGGGCACCTCGAACTGGGTGTAGAGGTACACCTCGCCGTCGACGGGGTCGACGAAGCGGTGCAGGCCCTCGCCCGTGTTCATGTAGCGGCCGTCGGCCTCGACGACGAGCTCGTTCTGCGCGGCGAGGTTCGGCAGCTGGATGCGCACGCCGTCGCTGACCTCGGAGGGGTCGAGCTCGACGCCGTTGAGGCTGACGCGGTGCACGGCCGCGGTGATGGCGTCGATGAAGGTCGAGGCGCCTTCGGTGGCGTCGAACCGCACCGTGGTCGTCGTCTTGAAGACCTCGGGGCCGGTGGTCACGTCGAGCACGACGTCGTAGTCGTGCACGGTGACGAGCGCCGCGCGCTCCTCGGCTTCGGATCGGGTGAGGTTCTCTCCAGGCACGTGGGCTCCTTCGCGGATATCTGCGCGGCTCGTGGCCGCGGGCAACGCGATCCAGCCTAGCCGTCGCGCCAGATGCCCGGCACGGCCGATTCGGGTTCGTCGAAGGGCTCCGAGCGAGCGGATGCCGCGCCGCGGCGTCGTGCGCTCGGGTCGGGGTCAGCGCTGCACGATCGAGAACACCGCGCTCACGAAGGCCGGCAGCGCCGCGAGCACGCCGAGCCCCAGGAGCACGCGTCCGACGAGCACGCCGCGTCGCGAGGCGCGGAGGTCGAGGAACCACGGGAGCACCCTCGGCGCGAGGAACGCGATGACGGCGCCCGCGGCGAGCACCACGCCGATCGGGAGCAGCACGACCGCGGCGAGCAACGGGGCGAGCGGCTCGGCCCACCGCTCCCGCGAGATGAGCTGGAGGCTCCGCGAGAGGCGTCCCGCGACCGCCGCGAGGAACGCGCCCTGCAGGATCGAGAGTGCTGCGAACGCCAGCACCGAGAGCCAGCCCGGTCCGACGACGTCGAAGTCGACGTTGGCCTGCCGCAGGGGGTCGACGAACGGCGAGACGACGACGAGGATGAGCAGTCCGAACACCGGCCCGCCCCACCGGCCGCGCGGCAGCCACGGCGCGACGAGCAGGTACAGCGCCGCCGACGCGAAGGCGAAGGGCAGTGCGCCGAAGACCAGGTACGCCAGGGTTCCCTGCGGCGAGATCTCGCCGACGATCGCCTGCGCCTCGGTGCTGCGACCTGCGGCCTCCGGCGTGGTCGCGGCGAGCAGGCGCATGACGAGGCGTCCGCCGGCGCCCGTGATCAGCAGGCCCGAGAGCGTGCCGATGCCCGTGAACACGGTCGCCCACCAGAGGTAGAGCCTCAGGCCGGCGGCGTGCCGCGGCATCCATCGGCCACGGTCGGATGTCGCGGCGGGCCGTGCCGCGAGTGCGACGGGCCGTTGCGGCGGTCGCAGCCGCTCGCCCGACCAGCGCACGGCGAGCACGACGCCGATGGCGAGCAGTGCGCCGCACGCGACCATGAGCAGCATGGCGCCTCGCCTCCCTCGCCGATGCCCGTGAGCATACTGGCGGGAGGCCGTCGCCCGCCGTCCCCAGCGAGGGGGCCGGGCTCACCAGTCGGCGCGCGAGTAGTCCTTCAGGAACACGCCGGTCACGTCTTCGCCGGCCTCGCCGCGCACGATCGGGTCGTACACCCGGGCGGCGCCGTCGACGAGGTCGAGCGGGGCGTGGAAGCCCTCCTCGGCGAGGCGCACCTTGGTGGGGTGCGGGCGCTCGTCGGTGATCCAGCCGGTGTCGACGCTCGTCATGAGGATGCCGTCGGCGAGCATCTCCTTCGCGCTCGTGCGCGTGAGCATGTTCATCGCGGCCTTCGCCATGTTCGTGTGCGGGTGCCCTGGGCCCTTGTACCCGCGGCTGAACACGCCCTCCATCGCCGAGACGTTGACGACATAGGTACGGCGGGCGGGCGACGCGGCCAGCGACGGGCGGAGGCGGCTCACCAGGATGAACGGCGCCGTCGTGTTGCAGAGCTGCACCTCGAGCATCTCGAGCGGATCGACGTCTTGCACGACCGCGCTCCAGCTGTTCTCGTGGTGGAGGTCGGGAACGAGCCCGCCGGCGTCGATCGCGGTGCGGTCGGCCAGCCGAGCGAGCGAGCTCGAGCCGGGGGCGAGCGCGAGTGCGGTGAGGTCGTCGGCGGTCATCGTGCCGGCGAACAGGCCCGACGAGAGCACCGGATGGCTCGACACCGAGTCCGCGAGGGCGAGCGGGTGCGCGTCGTTCGTGTGCCCGAAGCTGACGAGCTCGGGCATCGGCCCGTCGGGCAGGGGAGACGACTCCGCCTCGACGAGCGGCGAGTACGAGCCGGGGGAGCGGCGCACCGTCTGCGCCGCGTTGTTGATGAGGATGTCGAGGGAGCCCTGCGCGGCGACGTCGTCGGCGAGCGCGATGACCTGGGCGGGGTCGCGCAGGTCGATGCCGACGATCTTCAGGCGGTGCAGCCAGTCGGCGGCGTCGGGCATCGCGGCGAACCGCCGAGCCGCGTCGCGCGGGAACCGGGTCGTGATCGTGGTGTGCGCGCCGTCGCGCAGCAGGCGCAGCGCGATGTACATGCCGATCTTCGCCCGACCGCCCGTGAGCAGCGCCCGCTTGCCGGTGAGGTCGGTGCGCGCGTCGCGCTTGGCGTGGCTCATCGCCGCGCACGTCGGGCAGAGCTGGTGGTAGAAGGCATCGACGAGCGTGTACCGCTGCTTGCAGATGTAACAGGGGCGCGCCACCTGCAGCTCGCCGGCCGTTCGGGCATCGGTGCCGCTCACGAGGTCGGCGCCGCGGGTCTCGTCGTCGATGCGGGTCGGCGCCCCGGTCGCCGTCGCCGCGATGACGGCACGGTCGGCGTCCTGGATGACGCGACGCTTCTCGAGGCGACGCGCGACCTTGACCGCCTTGAACATCTTCGCCGTCGCATGGCGCACGGTCTCGAAGTCGGGGTCGTCCTGATCGAGCTCGCTGAGCGTCGCCAGCACGCGGAGCGTCGTCTCGAGGTCGGCGGGGTCGATCGTCGGCGCGCTGACGGAGGCGGGGGCGGCGGAGGGCATCCGCGAATTCTACGGCGTGTCGGCCGACGATCGCCTGAGAGTCGCGGCCGGCACCGGATGGCGCACGCGACCGGGCTGCCGTGACATCCGCCGGAGTAGCGTGACCGCATGAGCACCAGCACCGACGCGTCCGCCGCAACGGCCGAGCGATACCGCGTCTTCGCCGAGGTCGAGGCCGACGGCATGTCCGCCACGTACGAGGCCTGGGCCGCAGGGGTGGCGACGGATGCCGCGGTGCAGGCGCTCATCGACGAGCTGCCCGCGCCCAAGCGGCAGCCCAACCTCGTCTTCTCGGCCGCGCGCCTGGTCGGAGCGGAGCCCGGCCCGTACGCGGAATTCGCCGCATGGCTCGCTGGGCACTGGAACGCCGTGCGCGAGGTCGCGATGACGCACGCGACGCAGACGAACGAGGCCGCACGCTGCGCCCTGCACCTGCCGGTGCTCGCCGGCATCGAAGGCCCCATCGCCCTGCTCGAGGTCGGCGCCTCCGCCGGACTCTGCCTCTACCCCGATCGGTACAGCTACCGGTACACCGGGCAAGCCCTCGCCGGCACCGCACACCTCGACCCCGCCGACGGCCCGAGTCCGGTCGTGCTCGACTGCGCGATCAGGGGCACGACACCCCCGCCCGTGTCGACGAGCATGCCCGAGATCGTCTGGCGCGCCGGCATCGACCTCAACCCGCTCGACGTGCGCTCGCGAGCGGATGTCGACTGGCTCGACGCTCTCGTCTGGCCCGAGCACGACGACCGGCGGGCCCGCCTCCGCGCCGCAGCCGAGATCGCCGCGGCGGACCCGCCCCGGCTCGTCGGCGGGGACCTCAACGAACAGCTGGCCGCGCTCGCCGCAGCCGCCACGCGGGAGGCCACTCTCGTCGTGTTCCACACGGCGGTGCTCATGTACCTCGACGAACCAGGACGCGAGCGCTTCACCAGGCTGGTGCGGGGACTGCCCGGCCACTGGCTCTCCTGCGAGGGCCGGAACGTGCTCCGCGGCATCCGGGTGCGCGACGACGTGCCCAACGAGCGCAGCGATCTCGTGCTCGCCCTCGACGGCGTCCAGGTCGCCTGGGCGCAGCCCCACGGGCGTGCGCTCACGTGGGTGCCGAATCCCTAGACTTGGCGCATGCGCATCCACATCGCGACCGATCACGCCGGCCTCGAGTTCAGCCGTACGCTCGTCGACCACCTGACCAACGCCGGTCACGAGGTGCTCGACCACGGCCCCACCGAATACGACGCCCTCGACGACTACCCGGCGTTCTGCATCAACGCGGCGCTCGCCGTGGCCGCCGACCAGTCGGCGGGCGTGCACGCGCTCGGCATCGTCTTCGGCGGGTCGGGCAACGGCGAGCAGATCGCCGCCAACAAGGTGCGCGGCATCCGGGCCGCCCTCGTGTGGAGCATGGACACGGCGATCCTCTCCCGCCAGCACAACGACGCGAACGTCATCTCGATCGGCGCCCGCCAGCACACGGTAGAAGAGGCGATCCGCTACATCGACGCGTTCATCGCCGAGCCCTTCTCGGGCGACGAGCGTCACGCCCGCCGCATCGCGCAGCTCGCCGAGTACGAGACCACTGGCGACATCGCCGGCAAGGGCGTGAACCGCCCCGCCGCGACCGAGGCGTAGGGCGCCGCGTGCCCGAGGGGCATTCCGTCCACCGCATCACCCGGCAGTTCGAGCGAAACTTCGTCGGGCACGTCGTGCGCGCCTCGAGCCCGCAGGGCCGCTTCGTGCAGGGCGCCGCCGACCTCGACGGCCGCCGGGTGACCGATGCGCGCGCGGTCGGCAAGCAGATGTTCCTCGGGTTCGAGGGCGACCGGTGGCTGCGCGTGCACCTCGGCATGTACGGCGCGTGGGACTTCGCGGGCGACATCCTCATGGACGCCACGATCGCGTCGGCGAACGGCCGCATGGGGCAGACGAACCAGCGCGGCACGTTCCTCGATCGGGACAACCCCGACGCCGTGGTGTTCGACTCCGCCGGCGAGAACTCGCTCACCTCGATCGGGGCACCCCGCCGCACGCGTCTGCGCATGTCCGAGTCCGAGAAGGAGGGCGCGCGTCTCGAGACGTTCCCGCCCGAGCCGATCGGCCAGGTGCGCGTGCGCCTGCTGACCGAGTCGGTGTGCGCCGACCTGCGCGGGCCGACCGCGTGCGAGGTACTCGACCCGGCCCAGGTGGAGGCGATCGTCGCGAAGCTCGGGCCCGACCCGCTGCTCGACCCCGGGCCCGACGCCGAGGAGCGGTTCACGAGCGTCGTGCGCCGAAAGCCGACGCCCATCGGCCTGCTGCTCATGGACCAGAACGTCGTCGCCGGCATCGGCAACGTCTATCGCGCCGAACTCCTGTTCCGCGCGCGCCTGAACCCGCACACCCCGGGCCGGCTCGTTCCCGAAGCGCTCGTCCGCGACCTCTGGCGGGACTGGGCGAAGCTGCTCGCGATCGGCGTCGAGACCGGCCAGATGATGACCATGGACGACCTCGACCCCGAGGCCTACCGTGCCGCGATGGCGAGTCGAGACGACCGCCACTGGGTCTACAAGCGCGAGGGTCAGCCGTGCCGCGTGTGCGGCACGAACATCGTGCTCGAGGAGATGGGTGCCCGCAAGCTCTACTGGTGCCCGAGGTGCCAGGCGTGACGAGCGTGCAGGTGCCGGATGCCGCTGCGCCGCTGCTCCTCTCCGGTGCACGTCTGCCCGGCTCGCCCGGGCCCGTCGACCTGCACGTCGTCGACGGACGGGTCGCGTCGATCCGGCCGTCCGGCGGCATGCCCGAGCGACGTGCCGACGACGGTGCCGCCGTTCGTCGGGTCCACCTCGACGGACGGTTCGTGGTCCCGGGCCTGCACGATCGCCACGTGCACGCGTCGCAGTGGGCGATGGTGTCACGCCGGCTCGACCTCGCGGATGCCGGGTCGGCGGCCGAGGTCGCGGCGCTGGTCGCGGCATCCGTCGACGCGGCCGTCGCGTCGGGAGCGGGCGAGGTCATCGGCTTCGGCTACCGCGACGGGCTCTGGGCCGATGCCCCCACGCTGGCCGTGCTCGACGCGGTCTCGGGTGACGTGCCCGTCGTGCTCGTCTCGGCCGACCTGCATGCGTGCTGGCTGAACTCGGCCGCGGCCAGGCGCCACGGCGTGCTCGAGACGGCCGGCACGTCGGGCGTGCTGCGTGAAGACGACTGCTTCGCACTCGTGCGCGAGCTCGACGACATCGCCGACGACGTGCTCGACGCCTGGGTCGGCGACGCGGCCGAACGCGCCGCGGCGCGCGGCGTCGTCGGCATCACCGACTACGAGATGCGATGGAACCGCGACGACTGGGCCAGGCGGGCCGCCCGCGGCATCCGCTCGCTCCGGGTGTCGTTCGGCGTCTACACGCAGCACCTCGATCGTGCGATCGCCGAGGGCCTGCGCACGGGCGACGCGATCGAGGGCACCGGCGGCCTCGTGACGGTTGGCGGCTACAAGGTCATCACCGACGGTTCGCTGAACACCCGAACGGCCTGGTGCTTCGACCCGTATCCCGGACTCGACGCGCACGAGCACCCATACGGACTCGCGACGGTGCCGTTCGACGAGCTCGTGCCGCTCATGCGTCGCGCGTCGCAGGCCGACCTCACGCCGGCCGTGCACGCGATCGGCGACCAGGCGAACGCGCGCGTGCTCGACGCGTTCGAGCGTGTGGGATGCCGCGGCTCGATCGAGCACGCGCAGCTGCTCCGCCACGAGGACGTCGCGCGCTTCGCCGCGCTCGGCGTCGTCGCGAGCGTGCAGCCCGAGCACGCGATGGACGACCGCGACGTCGCCGAACGCTACTGGGCGGGTCGCACCGACCGCGCGTTCATGCTCGCCGAGCTCGCCACGGCCGGCGTCGAGCTCGCGCTCGGCTCGGATGCTCCGGTGGCACCGCTCGACCCGTGGGTCGCGATCGCCGCCGCGGTGGGTCGCACGCGCGACGGCCGCGACCCATGGCACCCCGAGCAGGCCATCGCCGCTCGGGTCGCCCTCGCGGCATCGACGAACGGCGCGGGCGATACCGTGCGCGAGGGCATGGCGGCCGATCTCGCGGTGCTCGAACGCGACCCGCTCTCGGCCACGGTCGACGAACTGCGCACGATGCCGGTCTCGGCGACCCTGCTGGCCGGTCGGTTCACCCACTCGACGCCGTCGGTCGGCTAGCGGAGGCGAGGAGCGGAGGCGAGGAGCGGAGGCGAGGAGCGGAGCGTCTCGAGCCCTCGATCTCATCGCTCGAGCGAGCAACGGGGGAAAACCCCCCTCGCGGTTCGGGCGTCCGCCGGCTGGGCCGGCCGATCGCCGCTCGCGAGGCTGGAGGCATGCTCCAGACCCGACTCCGCAGACCCGCTGTCACGATCGGCAGCGCCATCGCCGCGCTGGCCGCGGGCGGCCTCGTCGCGCTCTCGTTCGCCGGATGCGGCATCGTCGCCCCCGGCCCGGTCGACACGACCGGCGAGGTCGACTTCGACGCACCGCTCGCGATCCCGCCGCTCGCCGAGTCGCACCTCGACGCCGACGGCACGCGGGTGTTCGCACTCGACGCGCAGGCGGGCAGCACCGAGTTCGCCCCGGGCGCCACGAGCGCGACCTGGGGCTTCAACGGCTCGTTCCTGGGCCCCACGCTCGTCGCCGACCGCGGCGAGCGCGTGCGCGTCGACGTCACGAACTCGCTCGACGAGGCCACGACCGTGCATTGGCACGGCATGCACCTGCCGGCGGCGATGGACGGCGGCCCGCACCAGATGATCGAGCCCGGCGGCTCGTTCTCGCCCGAGTGGGTCGTCGACCAGCCGGCGGCGACCCTCTGGTACCACCCGCATCCCCACGGCGAGACCGAGTCGCACGTGACGAAGGGCCTCGCGGGCATGTTCCTGCTGCACGACGAGGCCGAGCGCGCGCTCGGCCTGCCCGGCGCGTACGGCGTCGACGACATCCCGGTGATCGTGCAGGACGCCGGGTTCTCGGCCGATGGCGTGCGCGAGGACGCGCAGCGCGGCTACGCGGGCGGGCTGGGCGACGAGCTCCTGGTCAACGGGACGCGTGGCCCCTTCCTCGAGGTCGGGACCGAGCTCGTGCGACTCCGGCTGCTGAACGCGTCACCCGCGCGCACCTACGCGTTCACCTGGAGCGACGCGCGACCCGTCGAGCTGATCGCGACCGACGGGGGCCTGCTCGAGGCATCCGTCGCGCTCGACCACGTTCGGCTCTCGCCCGGCGAGCGCGCCGAGGTGCTGCTGCGCGTCGCCCCGGGCGAACGGGTCGTGCTGCAGTCCCGCATGACGGCGGAGACCGCCGGGCTCGAACCGGTCGTCGCCTCGATGAACGGGGGAGCCGACGCGTTCGACGTGCTCGAGGTGCGCGCTGCCGACGAACTCGCGCCCGCGGCATCCGTCGCTTCGAAGCTCGCCGAGATCACCGACTTCGACGAGGCCGACGTCGCGACCACCCGCACCTTCGAGCTCGGCGACAGCTTCGAGATCAACGGCGAGGCCATGGACATGGGCCGCATCGACGAGACCGTCACGGTCGGCACCCTGGAACGCTGGGTCGTCGAGAACTCGAATGCCGTGCCGCACAGCTTCCACGTGCACGACGTGCAGTTCCGCATCGCGTCGATCGACGGCGAGGCGCCGCCGCCGGAGCTCGCGGGCTGGAAGGACACGATCTTCACCGAACCCGAGACCACGTACGAACTGCTCATGCGCTTCGACGACTACGCCGACCCGGGCACGCCGTACATGTACCACTGCCACCTGCTGTGGCACGAGGATCAGGGCATGATGGGCCAGTTCGCCGTCGTCGAGCCCGGTCAGCGTGCGACGATGAGCGAAGGAACCCACCATGAGCACTGAGACCATTCCCGCCGATCCGGCCGCCACGAGCGAGGTCGGAACGACGGATGCCGCGCCCCGCCGTCGCAGCTACTGGCGGCTCTGGGCGGGCGTGCCGCGCGAACTCGGGTTCCTCATCCTCACGATGCCGATCGCGATCTTGGGGCTCGTGGTCGTCTCGACCCTGTTCTTCACGGGCATCGGCACCATCGCGCTCGTCTTCGGCATCTTCCTCGTCGTCGCCGCGCTCGGCACGGCGCGAGGGTTCGGCGTGCTCGAGCTCGTTCGGCTGCACTGGGCCGGCCGACCGCCGATCGCGCAGCCGGTCTGGAACCGCGACGGACGTGAGAGCGGCTTCTGGCGGTCGGTCTTCGCCCCATTCGTCGACGGGCACTACTGGCTGTACCTGCTGCACACGCTCATCATCAATCCGATCGTGAGCGTCGTGACCTGGAGCCTCACGATCACGTGGGTCGCCGGCGCCGTCGGCGGCACGACGAGCTGGATGTGGCGCGGCTTCATCCCCGAGTACGACCGCGACTTCTGGCTGCACGACGTCGTGCTCGACTACCTCTTCCCGAAGAACGCCTTCACGATCGAGCCCTCGATGGGCGAGACGGTGTTCGAGTTCATCGTCGGGCTGATCTTCCTCGGGACCCTCCCGTTCGTGTTCCGGGGCCTCACCGCCCTGCACCACGTCATCGCCAAGGGCCTGCTCGGAGCCTGGCGCAGCGAGATGCTCGAAGCCGAGGTCACGAGGCTCTCCGCGTCGCGGGGCGCGGCGGTGCAGGCCGAGGACGCGTCGCTCCGACGCCTCGAGCGCGACATCCACGACGGGCCGCAGCAGCGGCTCGTGCGCCTGCAGATGGACCTCGCGAGCATCGAGCGCGCCCTCGAGCGCGACCCCGAGGCCGCGCGCGACATGCTCGGCGAGGCCCGCGAGCAGGCCCGTGAGACGCTCGACGAGCTGCGCGCCCTCTCGCGCGGCTTCGCGCCGCCGATCCTGCAGGATCGCGGACTCGCGGTCGCGCTCGAGTCGCTCGCTGCCCGCAGCGTCATCCCCGTGACGGTCGAGCTCGAACTGCCGACGGATGCCGCGCTCCCCGCCTCGATCGAGCGCAACGTCTACTTCGTGGCGGCCGAGCTGCTCACGAATGCGGTGAAACACGCCGAGGCGAGCGGACTCCGCCTGCGCGTGAGCACGCGCGACACCGGCGCGACCGGGCGCTGGATCGACCTCTGGGTCACCGACAACGGGCGCGGCGGCGCATCCGCGGTGCCCGGGCACGGGCTCGCCGGGCTCGACGAGCGCGTGCGCGGGCTCGACGGGGTGCTCGTGGTCGACAGCCCGGTCGGCGGGCCGACCTCGATCGGCGCGCACATCCCGTACGTGGCGCTCGCGGCATCCGACCGTCCCTGAGCCGTCGTGGCCGCCGTCCGCCGCCGCGCGGCGAACGGCGGCCTCGATAGGGTTGGCGCATGACCGACCCGGCGCCGCGCCCGCTCCGCATCGTGCTCGCTGAAGACTCCGTGCTGCTGCGCGAGGGCCTCGTGCGCCTGTTCGGCGAGGCCGGTTTCGAGACGGTGGCCGCCTACGGCGACGCGGACACCCTGCTCGACGACCTCGAGCGTGCAGCCCCCGATGTCGCGGTGCTCGACGTGCGCATGCCGCCGACCTTCCGCGACGAGGGCGTGCGTGCGGCGATCGAGATCCGCCGGCGGATGCCGCGGGTCGGCGTGCTGCTGCTCAGCCAGTACGTCGAGGGCACGTACGCCAACGAGCTCCTCTCGTCGGGCGAGGGCGGAATGGGCTACCTGCTGAAGGACCGGGTCGCCTCGCTCGACGAACTGCAGGACGCCGTCGAACGCGTGAGCCAGGGCGGCACGGTGCTCGATCCGCAGGTCGTGCGCGAACTGCTCGCGCGACGCGGCGACCCGCTCGCGTCGCTCACGCCGCGCGAGCGCGAGGTCATGGCGCTCATGGCCGAGGGGCGCACGAACGCGGGCATCGCGAAGCAGCTCTTCATCGGCGTCGGCGCCGTCGAGAAGAACGTCACCTCGATCTTCCAGAAGCTCGCTCTCGAGGACTCCGGCACCGACCACCGCCGCGTGCTCGCGGTGCTGGCCTGGCTGCAGCGCTAGGCGTCGGGCGTCGCCGGCCGAGCGTCGGGTGCCATGGCTCAGGCGTCGGGCGAGCGCCGCAGCGGGACGTGCACGCGGAGGATGTGCGTGTAGCTGCGGTATCCCCACCTCATCCAGAGCACGAAGGCGACCCCGGCCAGGACCGCGCCGACGGCGAGTGCCCAGCCGGCCGAGCGCGTCGTCGCGTACACGAGGGCGCCGACCAGCAGCCCGCCGATGGCGGTGTTGACGACCAGCATCACCATCATCGAGCTCGCGAAGACCTGCGAGCGGTCGCGCGTCGCGAACGGGAAGTACGTGCGATGGATGCCGGGCGCATCATCGGTCGTGCCCATCAGGAGGTACGGCTCGATGCCGGGGTCGAGGTCGACGTAGGCGCCGCGCAGCCGGTTCATCGCGAGCACGTAGGCGAGGTCCTCGGTGGCGGTGTTGAACACGCGGATCTGCGTGATGATCCCGAGCAGCACGAGGAGCACCAGCACCCCGATGGCCGCGAGCCCGAACCAGCCGCGGAACCCGGTCGCGTTGCCGAGCACGCCGAGCGTCACGAGCCCCGCCGAGACGAGCGTGAGGAAGATCGCGATGCGGGTGAGCACCTCGCTCTGCGTCGTGCTGCGCGACGCGAGCAGGCTCCAGTGCTCGGTGGCCAGCATCTGCGCGCGCAACGACTTCTGCGCGTCGGTGAGCGGCGCATCGGCAGGTGGCACCGACGACGGAACGGGCCCGGGTGCGTCGGCCGTCATAGCGGCATTCTGCACCCGGGCCCGTCAGGCCGCCAGCGTCGCGTCGGCTGCGCGTCCTCGCGAACTACACCTAGGCGACGGCGACGTGCGAGGAGAGGAACCAGCGGTCCTTGTCGAGGCCGCGACGGATCTCGATCACGACGTCCTGGCTGGCCGGGTCGAGCTCGGCGAGGCCCTCGATGGCGGCGTTCACGCGCTGCGTGACGACGTCGATCTGCGCGACGACGTCGGCGATGGCCTCTTCGTAGGGCAGGAACCCGAGCTTGGGGTTCGCGCCGGCGCTCTTCTGCGCAACGGTCGCGAGGCGTCCGTCGATCGGCAGGCCGAGGGCGACGACGCGCTCGGCGGCGGTGTCCGACCACTCCTGGGCGTGGTCGACGACCGAGTCGAGCAACTCGTGTACGGCGATGAAGTTGGCGCCGCGCACATGCCAGTGCGCCTGCTTGCCGTTCACGGCGAGGGCGATGAGCTCGTGCACGACGGGCGTGAGGAACTGTGCGGCCCCGGCGGCGACGTCGGCCGTGGAACCCGTCTGCGGTGTGGTCTGGATGTCGGTCATCTGGTCCACCTCTCCTGAAGCGTGTCGTTCGTCTGTCAGATGCAACGCTACGCGTCCTGTCAGGTATTTCAAGGAAGGGAAGGCTGGGCTGATCTGGCATTCCTGTTCGCCCAGAGCGGATGCCGCGGCATCCGCCCCTCGTCACCTCTGCTGTTCGGCGGGCTCGATGGCCCGGTGCCGACCGGACGCGAGGCTCAGGCCGATTCCGGCGAGCCCGCCGACGACGATGAGCACGGCCGCCCAGACGGTGAGCGCATCGGGCGCGACGATCGACTGGCCCCTGAGCGCCTGCCAGGTCACCAGCGCGACGACCGCAGCCCAGACCGCGGCGACCGTCCACACGAGACCGATGCGCGTGCGAACGCTGCGGAACGCGACGACCCGGCGCGACGCGAGCTCGATGAGCAGGAGGGCGAGCGGAATGAGCTGCAGCGCGTGCATGCCCACGAAGTGCGGGATCCGGAGGTCGCCGTGCTCGGTCGACCAGCCCAGCACCGGCAGGCCGGGGCCGCCGTCGCCCGCGCCGACGGTGTGCGCACCGATGATGTCGCCGCCGGACGCGAGCTGCGCCTCCGTCGGCATGGTCATGAGGAACCCGAGGCCGAGGCCAACGAGGCTGATCGTCGACCCGAGGCGGATCGCGAGCGTGCGCGCCCGGTCGGCGCCAGGGGTGAACCAGAGCAGGACCGCCGCGACGAGGGTCGCGAGCCACAGCACCATGATCGCCGTCCCCATGATCGACCAGAGCGCCTCGTCGAGCGGGTTCGCGTTGTTGTAGTGGCTGCGGTGCCCGCGCACGACCTGCAGCGTGATGATCGCGAGCTCGGCGAGCAGCGTGACCGAGATGACGGTCCCGGCCCACCACGCCGTGCGGCGGAACCTCGTGAGCTGCCCGATGAGCCACGCCCAGGTGACCGCGTAGATCAGGATCGAGACGCCGAACTTGAGGGCCTTCGCCCAGATCGGCGCACCGACGAGCTCACGCTGGTCGAACACGAGTCCGACGACGGATGCCACGCTCACGAGCGCGCTGGCCGCCGCGAGGGCCATGAGCGGCCGGTGCCAGCGGATGCGCTGCGGCTCCGAGCCGTGGGCCGGCTGCGGCCGGCGGTCTTCTGCGGTGGAGCGGACTTCGACGGACATGGCGTCTCCCCGTGACGATTCGCCCGGAATCTCGGGCACGGGGAGAACGTACGAACGGGCGCGGCGGGCCGTCAGCCGGTCCGCCCCCGTGGGAAGCGGGGGAGAACCCCCGCAACCGGCGTGGCGATCGTGCCGCCGTTCGGCGCCGGGAACGACGAACGCCCTGCCGGAGGTGCATCGGCAGGGCGTCGTATGGAGGGGATGACGGGAATCGAACCCGCGTGATCAGTTTGGAAGACTGAGGCTCTACCATTGAGCTACATCCCCGTGACCCGATTTCGGGCACTCGATCATCGTAATGCATCTTGAGTGCTCGACCGTTCACCGTGGTCGTCGACGCGCGCAGGTTCAGGGCCCGCTCGTGCAGTAGACTTTCGGGGGTCCACCCGTCTTCGTGCCGTTTCGGCGTGCCTCGGCGTGTGGGCAGACGAGTTGCGTCAACGACTCGGGGCGTAGCTCAGCTTGGCTAGAGCGCCCGCTTTGGGAGCGGGAGGTCGCAGGTTCGAATCCTGTCGCCCCGACGGGTCGTGAGACTCGACACGAACTTCCACCAAACAGGAGAGATCTTCACATGCCGACCACTTCGGTTGAGAAGCTGAGCCCCACTCGCGCCAAGCTCACCATCTCGGTGACGCCCGAGGAGCTGAAGCCCAGCATCGCCCACGCGTACGAGCACATCGCCGAGCAGGTCAACGTGCCCGGCTTCCGCAAGGGCAAGGTGCCGCCGCCCATCATCGACCAGCGCGTCGGCAAGGGCGCCGTGCTCGAGCACGCCGTGAACGAGGGCCTCGACGGCTTCTTCCGCGCCGCGGTCGCCGAGCACGAGCTCCGCCCGCTCGGCCGCCCCGAGGCCGACATCGTCGAGTGGCCCAGCGACAAGGACTTCTCGGGCGACCTCCTCCTCGCCATCGAGGTCGACGTGCGCCCCGAGATCGAGCTGCCCGCCTACGACGGCCTCGAGATCACCGTCGACTCGGTCGAGGTCGGCGACGACGAGGTCACCGAAGAGCTCGAGCGTCTCCGCACCCGTTTCGGCACGCTCGCCACCGTCGATCGTCCCGCCGCGAAGGGCGACTTCGTGACGCTCGACCTGGTCGCCACGATCGAGGGCGTCGAGGTCGACACCGCCAACGGCATCTCCTACGAGCTCGGCTCCGGCGAGCTGCTCGAGGGCATCGACGAGGCGCTCGACTCGCTCACCGCCGGTGAGACCACCACGTTCGCGTCCAAGCTGCTCGGCGGCGAGCACGAGGGCCAGACCGCCGAGATCACCGTGACCGTCGGCGCCGTCAAGGAGCGCGAGCTCCCCGCCGCCGACGACGACTTCGCGCAGATCGCCAGCGAGTTCGACACGCTCGACGAGCTGACCGCGAGCCTGACCGAGCAGGTCGCCCGCAACAAGTCCTTCGGCCAGGGCTCGCAGGCCCGCGACCTCCTCGTCGACAAGCTCCTCGAGCTCGTCGAGGTCCCCGTCGCCGACAGCGTCATCGAAGACGAGGTGCACCGTCACCTCGAGGGCGAGAACCGCCTCGAAGACGACGAGCACCGCGCCGAGGTCACCGAGGCGAGCACCAAGTCCTTCAAGACGCAGATCGTGCTCGACGCGATCGCCGAGGCCGAGCAGGTCAAGGTCAGCCAGGAGGAGCTCACGCAGTACCTCGTGCAGGGCGCCGCGCAGTACGGCATGGACCCCAACGAGTTCGTGCAGATCCTGAGCCAGCAGGGCCAGATCCCCGCCATGGTCGGCGAGGTCGCGCGCAACAAGGCGCTCGCGATCGCGCTCGGCAAGGCGAAGGTGTCGGATGCCGCGGGCAAGCCCGTCGACCTCTCCGAGTTCACCGCGGTCGCCGACGACGAGGCTGCCGACGAGGCTCCCGTCGCCGAGGAGGCGCCGGCTGCCGACGAGGCTCCGGCCGCCGAAGAGGCTCCGGCCCCCAAGAAGCGCGCCACGAAGAAGGCCGCAGCCGAGGCCGAGGCTCCGGCCGAAGACGCCGCGGCAGAGAAGAAGCCGGCTCGCAAGCGCGCGCCGAAGAAGGCCGACGCCGAGTAATTCGAGCGTTCGATCACCGCAGGGCCAGACGTCTCGACGTCTGGCCCTGCGTCGTTCTCGCAGGAGGAACCATGGACGACTGGCAGCAGCGCATCGACGCCATCTGGAACGACACGTCGGGCAGGCTCGTCGACGACGAGCTGATCGCGCGCATCGACGCGATCGCGGCGGAGCGGGGCGACGACGACGCGCAGGCCGTGCTCGAGCGCGCGGGAGCGCGCGACTCCGCCGGTCGCCCGGACGAGGCGGTACCGCTCTACGAGCGCGCGCTCCGGCTCGGCCTCGACGACGAGAACCGCCCGCAGGCCGTCATCCAGATGGCGAGCAGCATCCGCAACCTCGGAGACAACGCCCGAGCCCTCGACCTGCTCGAAGGCGAACTGCGCGACCACGCAGAGGCCCCGTATCGCGACGAGGTCGCCGCGTTCCTCGCGCTCGCCCTCGTCACGTCGGGCGAGGCCGAGCGCGCGGCATCCGTCGCCCTGCTCGCACTCGCACCGCACCTGCGGCGCTACACCCGGTCGGTGACGAACTACGCGCGCGAACTGCTCGACTGAGTGGTCGGATGCCGCGGGCGACCGTGAACAGACCGGGCATCCGTGCTCGTCGACGCCCACCGATCCGCTGTGGGCGAACCCGGCGCGACGCGGCATCCGCCGAGGGCGAACAGCCGCGTTCGCGCGTGTTGCACCGGATAGATTCGACACAACGCGACAACGCAGAAGGAGCGACACATGGCCGAAGCGACACCCGGCACCGGAGTTTTCGATCGACTGCTGAAGGACCGCATCATCTGGCTCGGATCCGAGGTGCGTGACGAGAACGCCAACGAGATCGCAGCCAAGCTGCTGCTCCTGGCCGCCGAAGACCCGAAGAAGGACATCTACCTCTACGTCAACTCGCCCGGCGGGTCGATCACGGCCGGCATGGCGATCTACGACACCATGCAGTTCGTGCCGAACGACATCGTCACCGTCGGCATCGGCATGGCCGCCTCGATGGGGCAGCTGCTCCTCACGGCGGGCACCAAGGGCAAGCGGTACATCACGCCGAACGCCCGAGTGCTCCTGCACCAGCCGCACGGCGGCTTCGGCGGCACCTCGAGCGACATCCAGACGCAGGCGCAGCTCATCGTCTCGATGAAGAACCGCCTCGCGGAGATCACCGCCGCACAGACGGGCAAGTCCGTCGAGCAGATCAACGCCGACGGCGACCGCGACCGCTGGTTCACCGCGCAGGAGGCGCTCGAGTACGGATTCGTCGACCACATCCGCGAGTCGGCCCTCGACGTCGCCGGCGGCGGCGGAACCCAGGCGTAGGCATCGAGAGAAGAGAGAACGAGCGAATGAACATCCCCGCTTTCGGTGGCACCGCCTTCAACGGCGTGCAGGCTCCCGGGTCGCGCTACATCCTGCCGAGCTTCGAGGAGCGCACGGCCTACGGCTACAAGCGCCAGGACCCCTACGCCAAGCTCTTCGAGGACCGCATCATCTTCCTCGGCGTGCAGGTCGACGACGCGTCGGCCGACGACATCATGGCGCAGCTGCTGGTGCTCGAGTCGATGGATCCCGACCGCGACATCATCATGTACATCAACTCGCCCGGTGGCTCGTTCACGGCCATGACGGCGATCTACGACACGATGCAGTACATCCGGCCCGAGGTCATGACCGTCGTGCTCGGTCAGGCCGCGTCCGCCGCCGCCGTGCTGGCCGCCGCAGGCACCCCCGGCAAGCGCCTCGCGCTGCCGAACGCCCGCGTGCTGATCCACCAGCCCGCCATGGGCGAGGCCGGCCACGGCCAGGCGTCCGACATCGAGATCCAGGCCGCCGAGATCCTGCGCATGCGCACGTGGCTCGAAGAGACGCTCTCGCGTCACTCGAACCGCACCCCCGAGCAGGTGAACAGCGACATCGATCGCGACAAGATCCTGTCCGCGCAGGAGGCGTTCGAGTACGGTCTCATCGACCAGGTGCTCACCTCGCGCAAGGCGCTGCCGGCGATCACGCGCTGATCCCGTCGCGCTGACACCGCGCCGAGAACGATGCCCCGGCGGATTCGCCGGGGCATCTTCGCGTGGGCGGTGAAGCGGTTCCGATGAAACCGGGCTGCCCGTTCGCCCCGCGCGAAACGTCGGCACGATCATTCCGGGCGCGTCTGGCCGTCGGGCGTTGATCTCGGGCTAGGCTCGGAACAGACTCGTCGACAGGGAGGGTTCGATGGCACGCATCGGGGAGAGCGCCGATCTGCTCAAGTGCTCGTTCTGCGGAAAGAGCCAGAAGCAGGTTCAGCAGTTGATCGCCGGTCCCGGCGTCTACATCTGCGACGAGTGCGTCGAGCTCTGCAACGAGATCATCGAGGAGCGGCTCGCCGAGTCCGGTGAGACCGAGGCGGGGGAGTTCGAGCTCCCCAAGCCGAAGGAGATCTTCGGATTCCTCGAGGAGTACGTCATCGGCCAGGAGGCCGCGAAGAAGGCACTCGCCGTCGCGGTCTACAACCACTACAAGCGTGTGCGGGCCAAGGCGACGTTGACCACCGCCGACCGCGCGCACGACGATGTCGAGATCGCCAAGTCGAACATCCTGCTCATCGGTCCGACGGGCTGCGGCAAGACCTATCTCGCGCAGACGCTCGCGAAGCAGTTGAACGTACCGTTCGCGGTCGCCGACGCCACGGCGCTGACCGAGGCCGGCTACGTCGGCGAAGACGTCGAGAACATCCTGCTGAAGCTGATCCAGGCCGCAGACTACGACGTCAAGCGTGCCGAGACCGGCATCATCTACATCGACGAGGTCGACAAGATCGCCCGCAAGGCCGAGAATCCGTCGATCACCCGCGACGTCTCGGGCGAGGGCGTGCAGCAGGCCCTGCTCAAGATCCTCGAGGGCACCGTCGCCTCCGTACCGCCGCAGGGCGGGCGCAAGCATCCACATCAGGAGTTCATCCAGATCGACACGACGAACGTGCTGTTCATCGTCGCCGGCGCGTTCTCCGGACTCGAGAGCATCATCTCGTCGCGGGCCGGCAAGCGCGGCATCGGGTTCGGCGCTCCGCTCCACAACAAAGAGAGCGATGCGCAGCTGTTCAGCGAGGTGCTTCCCGAAGACCTCCACAAGTTCGGCCTGATCCCCGAGTTCATCGGCCGCCTTCCCGTGGTCGCCACGGTGACGCCGCTCGATCGCGAGGCGCTCATGGAGATCCTGACCGTGCCGAAGAACGCCCTCGTCAAGCAGTACCAGCGCATGTTCGAGATCGACGGGGTGCAGCTCGACTTCGAGGAGGCCGCCCTCCAGGCGATCGCCGACCTCGCCGTGCTCCGCCAGACCGGCGCACGAGGGCTCCGCGCGATCATGGAGGAGGTGCTCGGGCCGATCATGTTCGAGGTGCCGTCCTCCACGGGCGTCGCCCGGGTCGTCGTGACCAAGGCCGCAGTGCTCGACAACGCGGCACCGACGATCGTGCCGCACAAGACGCGTCGCGCCGAGAAGTCCGCCTAACCCGGCACGGCCATCTTCCACACGGTCGTCGCGGGGGTCATCGCCGCCATCACGGGCTTCGCTAGCTCGTTCGCGCTGGTCATCGCCGGGTTCGGCGCGGTGGGCGCGACCGATTCGCAGGCGGCATCCGGGCTCTTCGCCCTGTGCATCGCCACCGGCCTCACCTGCATCGTGCTGCCGATCGTGCTCCGGATGCCGGTCTCGTTCGCCTGGTCGACGCCGGGGGCGGCCCTGCTCGTCTCGGCGTCCACGACCACGCAGCAGTTCGGCGCGGCGATCGGCGCGTTCCTCGTCTGCGGCGCGCTCATCGTCGTCGCCGGACTCTGGCCGGCATTCGGCCGGCTCATCACGTCGATCCCGAAACCGCTCGCGAGCGCGATGCTCGCCGGCATCCTGTTCCCGATCTGCCTGGCGCCCGTCACGGCGACCGTGGAGCAGCCCGCGATCGCGGTGCCCATGGTGCTCGTCTGGCTGCTTCTGGCGCGCCTGGCGCCGCGGTGGGCGGTGCCTGCGGCCATGGCCGTCGCGGTCGTCGGCATCGGCATCATCGCTGGGCCGTCGGTGCTCGATGCCCCCACGGTGATGCCCGCGCTCGAGGTGGTGGCCCCCGTCTTCGATCCCGCGGTGATCGTGAGCCTCGGGCTGCCGCTGTTCGTCGTCACCATGGCCGGCCAGAACGTTCCCGGGTTCGCCGTGATGTCGACCTTCGGCTACGAAGCTCCTCCTCGGCCGGTGCTCGTGACCTCCGGCGCCGCGAGCATGGGCGCGGCCGTCTTCGGCGGCCATGCCATCAACCTGGCCGCGATCACGGCGGCGATCATGGCCGGCCCGGAGTCGAACCCCGATCCCGCGAAGCGCTGGATCGCCACGGTGTCGGCGGGCGGCTCCTACCTCGTGCTCGGCGCGGCCGCCGGACTCGCGGCGGCGATCGTGCAGGCGTCGCCGCCGATCATCATCACCGCGGTCGCCGGGCTCGCCTTGCTCGGCGCCCTGGTGGCTTCGGTCACGAGCGCACTCGAGGGCGTCGACTCGCGCATCGCGGCGATCGGCACGTTCCTCGTGACGGCGTCAGGCGTCGCCGTGGCCGGCATCGGCTCGGCGTTCTGGGGACTGCTCGTCGGAGGCGTGCTGCTCGTGTGGCTGCGGCCTCGCCGCGTTCGTGTGTGAAACCCTGGAACTGCGCCGCAGGGTGAGCAGCGGCGTCCGCCGTTGCGGAGGCGTCAGGCGAGGTCGTCGTCGGTGCGCGCGCCGAAGACGATCTCGTCCCAGCTCGGCATCGAGGCGCGACCCTTCTTCGAATTCCGCGGCGCGCTCGTCGAACCCGTCGTCGCCTTGCTGCCCCAGATCGAGCGGGCCGGACTCGACTGACGCTCGTCGGGCAGTTCGTCGTCACTGGAAGCCTGCGGGGGTGACGGCGGATCGATGGGCAGCGGCAGTTCGGGCTGCAGGTCGGCATCGGTGCTCGCCGCCTCGCGCTCGCCTCGGCGGCGACGCAGCGCCTCGAGCAGGTCGGCCGTCTCGCCGAGTGCCTGCGTCGGCTCATCGGCGCGCTTGATCGCCGCGCGCGACACGGCAGGGCTCGAAACCGACGTGGTCGAACGAGCGTAGGGGAGCGGCTCGAGGTGGGGTGCGGTGTCGAGCGGGTTGACGTCGGGCTCTTCGAACGTGAAGGCGCCGCTGTCGAAGCGGGAGTCCTCGTTGTCGGGACCGACTGCTCGCAGGCGCGGCATGAGCCCGCCCTTCAGCTCGCCCTGCTGCGAGAGCGTGGTGGCCTCGGAGTTCAGCGGCTGCAGCGACTGCTTGCGCGGCTCGAAGCCCCAGCGGGCGTCGTGGTCGATGCTGTCGGCCGTGAACTCGAGCTTGACGATCCAGCCCCGTTCCTCGTCCTTCCAGCTCGCCCAGCGTTCGCCGAGCGCACCCAGCTTGGCGAGGCGATCGCGGATCGCGAGCCCGAACGTGACGGGCTCGTCGGAGTCCTGTTCGATGACCGCGTGCACGGGCACGGCGAGCGCGCTCGTCACCATGTGCTCGCGTTCGGCCACGACCGGGCCCTCGAAGCGCCGCACGTAGTCGACCGACGCGCCGGTCACCTGGGCGACCTCTTCGGCCGAGAGGCCGGAGCGCACCAGGGCCTGGATCTCGCGCGGTGACGGTTTCGGTCCGGTGTGCACCTCGGGCTGCGCCTGGCGGATCCGAGACTGCAGTACTTCGTCGATCTCGATCCGGAATCGTGCGCCATCGTCGGATGCGGCCAGCAGCGCGCCGTTCTCGACTCCGATTACTTTGAGTTCCTGCATCTCGACAAGCCCTTCCGTGCTTCTGTCTCCGCCCAAGGATGCCATGTCGATCACGGCGATTCTGGGAATACCCCGGGCGCGCCGGAAGTTGAGAGGGAGCAAATGGTAGACCAGCCTGAATGGTTTGCCAATGGCTGCGATTTGATGCAGACTATGGCCGCCGAATCTTCGGCGCTGAACGAAATGGATGGGAATGGCAACGGATTACGACGCACCACGGAAGACCGAGGACGACTCCGAGTCGATCGAGGCCCTCAAGGAGCGCGTGCCTGACAAGATGTCCGGTGTGGTCGACGTCGAAGACGCCGACAACCCCGGTGGTTTCGACCTGCCCGGTGCCGACCTCTCGGACGTCGAACTCGACGTCGTCGTGCTGCCGCCGCAGGCGGACGAGTTCACATGCGTGAACTGCTTCCTGGTGAAGCATCGCTCGCAGATCGATCACGAGTCAAAGCTCGGACCGATCTGCCAGGAGTGCGCTGCCTAGTCGGCGCTCTCCCCGTGCTCTGGCCGTCGCGATCCATTGATCGCGGCGGCCAATTCATTTGCCTCGCGGCTCGACACGAGCCAGTAGGGCACGGGGTCCGCCGGGTCCTCGATGGGGATCCGCACGACGGGCTTCACCCATCCCCGGATCACGAGGAAGGCCCTGGCGTCGAGTCCCGTTCCGGTCTCGACCCGCGCACGTTCGTCGTACGCAGCGACGGCATGCCCGGTCTGGCTCAGCGGGATCTCGGCGCGACCCGCCCGCAGCACGCCGTCGGAGATCTCGATCAGGGGTGAGGTCACCGACAACACGCCGATGCACGCACCGTAGAGCACGATGCCCGTGATGATGCCGGCCGGCATCGAGACCGGTGCGAGCACGAGGATGCTCGCCGGCACGAGGAGCAGGGTGGCGATGTAGATCCACGGGGTCGGCCAGAGGCGTTCGCGATACACGGGCATGGCTCTATTCGATCAGACTTCTGCACTACCCTCGAACGGTGACCGATTCCGTCGAGGTGCTCATCACCGCAGACCGTGTTCCCGCCTACGCCCACGCCGGCGATGCCGGAGCCGACCTGCATGCCTCCGAGGCGATCGTGCTCGAGCCCGGTGAGCGGGCGACCGTCGGCACCGGCGTCGCGATCGCCCTGCCCGACGGCTACGTCGGCTTCGTGGTTCCGCGCTCGGGCCTCGCCTTCAAGCACGGCATCACGATCGTGAACGCGCCGGGCACGGTCGACGCGGGGTACCGCGGCGAGATCAAGGTCGCGTTGTTGAACACCGACACGAGTGAGCCGCACGCGATCGAGGTGGGCGACCGCATCGCCCAGCTCATCGTCATGCCGGTGAGCCGTGCGAGGTTCGTCGCAGTCGAGCGGCTCCCCGGGAGCCAGCGAGGCGAGGGGGGATTCGGCTCCACCGGTTTCGGGGAGCACAAGTCAGGAGAGAACGCGTGAGCGATATCGAGAACGTCGACGAAGTCCCCGTCGACCACCCCAAGTCCGCACCAGACGACCGAGCGTCCGCCGGCCCGTTCGACGAGGCGGAGGCGAACCCGGTCCGTCCGTACGTCGACCTCGGCGGACTGAAGGTGCTGCCTCGCGAGGGGCTGCACGTGCGCCTCGAGGTCGAGGAGGGCACCAAGCGCGTCGTGGCGATCGGCCTCGATTACGCGAACTCGACCCTGCAGGTGCAGCCGTTCGCGGCTCCCCGCAACAGCGGGCTCTGGCACGAGATCCGCGCGCAGATCGCCGATCAGATCGCCCGCCAGGGCGGCACCACGACCGTGCGCGAGGGAACCTTCGGCCCCGAGGTCCTGGCGCAGATCCCGGTCGCCGCGGCCGAGGGCCAGACCGGCCACCAGCGGCTCGCTCGCTTCATCGGCGTCGACGGACCCCGGTGGTTCCTCCGCGGCGTCATCGCCGGCGAGGCCGCGGTCGACCCGACCGCGGCGGCGAAGGTCGAGGACCTCTTCCGCTCGATCGTGGTCGTGCGCGGTTCGACGCCCATGCCCCCTCGCGACCTGATCCCGCTCCGCATGCCGAGCACTTCGGCCGGCGCGCCGACCGCGTGACGATGGCCGAACCCGACTCGAAGCCGTCCGGCGACGACGGGCGAGCGGATGCCGCGGCCGACGACGCGGCCTCTGGCGAGTTCGCACGTCAGATGGCCGCAGCCGCCGAGCGCAGCGGCCTCGGCGCGCTCGCGCGCGACGAGAAGCTCAGCGGCGGCGACCTCCTGAAGGCGATCGGCGGCGTCCGAGGCGTGCTCGAGGCCCTGCTGCCCGGCCTGGTCTTCCTCGTCACCTACGCCGTGCTCACGAGCCTCTCCGGGTGGACCACGCAGGCCGCGCTCGTGCCGGCTCTCGCGGCATCCGTCGGCCTCGCCGTCGTGTTCACGATCGTCAGGCTCGCGACGAAGGGGCAGCCGACGCAGGCGATCGCAGGCCTCATCGGCGTGCTCGCCTCGGCTGCGCTCTCGCTGTGGTCGGGCGACGCGCGCGACAACTACGTGCTCGGGTTCTTCACCAACGCGGCCTACGCGGTCGCCCTGCTCATCTCGCTGCTCGTGCGCTGGCCGGCCATCGGCATCATCGTCGGCTTCCTCATGGGCGACGGAACCGCGTGGCGCGAGGATCGTCGCAAGATGCGGGCCGCGCAGTTCCTCACCATCGTCTGGATCGGGCTCTTCACGGCTCGCCTCGTGGTGCAGGTGCCGCTCTACTTCGTCGACAACGTCGCGGCGCTCGGCGTCTCCCGCCTGCTCATGGGCGTGCCGCTCTACGCGCTCGTCCTCGTCTTCTCCTGGCTCGTGGTGCGCGCCGTCTACCCGTCGTCGGCGCGCTCTGCCGAGTGATACAGTTATCTCGACGTCGAGATAAATTCCGCGGTCGTGCGGAGCCTGTCGGGCACGGTGGCGCTTAGGTTACCCTTGCTGGAACAGCCCCATGTTCGACGGAGATGATGGAGTGTTGCGCGTCGTTCGCGCGGCATCCGTGAAGGAGAGGACATCGTGTCTGCAGTGAACAGTTTCGGGGCGAAGGACACGCTCCGCGTCGGCGAGGAATCCTACGAGATCTTCCGTCTCGACACGGTGCCCGGCCACGAGAAGCTTCCGTTCAGCCTCAAGGTTCTCCTCGAGAACCTGCTCCGCACCGAAGACGGTGCGAACGTGACGAAGCAGCAGATCGAGGCACTCGGCTCGTGGGTTCCCACGGCCGAGCCCGACACCGAGATCCAGTTCACGCCCGCGCGCGTGGTCATGCAGGACTTCACCGGCGTGCCCTGCATCGTCGACCTCGCGACCATGCGCGAGGCCGTGGTCGCCCTCGGCGGCGACCCGAACAAGATCAACCCGCTCTCGCCCGCCGAGATGGTCATCGACCACTCGGTCATCGCCGACCTCTTCGGCACCGAGAACGCGCTCGAGCGCAACGTCGAGATCGAGTACGAGCGCAACGGCGAGCGCTACCAGTTCCTCCGCTGGGGTCAGACCGCGTTCGACGACTTCAAGGTCGTCCCGCCGGGCACCGGCATCGTGCACCAGGTGAACATCGAGCACCTCGCGAAGGTCATCTACGACCGCACCGTCGACGGCGTGCTCCGGGCCTACCCCGACACGTGCGTCGGCACCGACTCGCACACGACCATGGTCAACGGCCTGGGCGTGCTCGGCTGGGGCGTCGGCGGCATCGAGGCCGAGGCGGCCATGCTCGGCCAGCCCGTGTCGATGCTCATCCCCAAGGTCGTCGGCTTCAAGCTCTCCGGCGCCATTCCCACCGGCGTGACCGCGACCGATGTCGTGCTCACGATCACCGACATGCTCCGCAAGCGCGGCGTCGTCGGCAAGTTCGTCGAGTTCTACGGCGAGGGCGTGGCATCCGTGCCGCTCGCGAACCGCGCGACCATCGGCAACATGAGCCCCGAGTTCGGGTCCACCGCCGCGATGTTCCCGATCGACGACGTCACCATCGACTACCTGCGGCTCACCGGTCGCAGCGAGCAGCAGCTCGCCCTCGTCGAGGCGTACGCGAAGGTCCAGAAGCTCTGGCACGACGCCGACAACGAGCCCGTCTTCAGCGAGTACATGGAGCTCGACCTCTCGACGGTCGTGCCGTCGATCGCCGGTCCGAAGCGCCCGCAGGACCGCATCGAGCTCTCCGATTCGAAGTCGGCGTTCGAGAGCGCCCTGCTCGATTACGCGACGGTCGAGCACGACCTCGTCGACCTCGAGGGATCCGAGTCGTTCCCGGCATCCGATGCTCCCGGCAACTCGCCCGAAGACGAGTACTCGCACCACCTGCACACCCACCGGAGCCACGCACCGGCGACGGTGTCGAAGCCGACCGACGTCACGCTCGCCTCGGGCGAGAACTTCGTGCTCGACCACGGAGCCGTCGCGATCGCGGCCATCACCTCGTGCACGAACACGTCGAACCCGTCGGTCATGCTGGCCGCCGGCCTGCTCGCCCGCAACGCGGCGAAGAAGGGCCTCAAGGCCAAGCCGTGGGTCAAGACCACCCTCGCGCCGGGCTCCAAGGTCGTCACCGACTACTACGAGAAGGCCGGCCTGACCGACGACCTCGAGGCGCTCGGCTTCTACACGGTCGGCTACGGGTGCACGACCTGCATCGGCAACTCCGGCCCGCTGCTCGACGAGATCTCGGCCGCGGTCAACGACTCCGACCTCGCCGTCACCGCGGTACTCTCCGGCAACCGCAACTTCGAGGGTCGCATCAACCCCGACGTAAAGATGAACTACCTCGCGAGCCCGCCGCTCGTGATCGCGTACGCCCTCGCCGGGTCGATGAACTTCGACTTCGAGGCCGACGCGCTCGGCACCGACCACGACGGCAACGACGTGTTCCTGAAGGACATCTGGCCCGACGCCGCCGAGGTGCAGCGCACGATCGACACCTCGATCGACACCGACATGTTCGTCACGCAGTACGCGAGCGTGTTCGAGGGCGACGAGCGCTGGCGAGGACTCGACACCCCCACCGGCTCCACGTTCGAGTGGAACGAGGCGTCGACCTACGTGCGCAAGCCCCCGTACTTCGACGGCATGACGATGGAGACGACCCCCGTCGCCGACATCGTCGGTGCGCGCGTGCTCGCCAAGCTCGGTGACTCGGTCACGACCGACCACATCTCGCCCGCCGGTAACATCAAGGCCGACAGCCCTGCCGGACGGTACCTCGCCGAGCACGGTGTCGAGCGCAAGGACTTCAACTCCTACGGCTCGCGCCGCGGCAACCACGAGGTCATGATCCGCGGCACGTTCGCGAACATCCGCCTGAAGAACCAGCTCCTCGACGGTGTCGAGGGCGGCTACACCCGCGACTTCACGCAGGCCGACGCGCCTCAGTCGTTCATCTACGACGCGAGCCAGAACTACCAGGCTCAGGGCACCCCGCTCGTCATCTTCGGCGGCAAGGAGTACGGTTCCGGCTCCTCGCGCGACTGGGCAGCCAAGGGCACGAGCCTCCTCGGCGTCAAGGCCGTCATCACCGAGAGCTTCGAGCGGATCCACCGCTCGAACCTCATCGGCATGGGCGTCGTGCCGCTGCAGTTCCCGGCAGGCGAGAGCTGGGCGTCGCTCGGCCTCGACGGCACCGAGGTCGTCTCGATCTCGGGTCTCGAGCAGCTGAACGAGGGTGTCACCCCGAAGACGGTGCACGTCGTCGCCGCCCCGAGCGAGCAGTCGCCCGCGGGCAAGCAGACCGTCGAGTTCGACGCGGTCGTGCGCATCGACACCCCGGGCGAAGCCGACTACTACCGCAACGGCGGCATCCTGCAGTACGTGCTGCGTTCGCTCGTCTGAGCCTGCACGACCTGACGCCCGCTTCTCCGCCCAGAACCTTCGGGGGCGGGGGAGCGGGCGTTCGTCGTCGGGTGCGCTCGGCCAGGTGGGGCGAGCGAGACATCCGACGCACCCGCGATGATCCGCCTGACCGATGCCCGGATGCCGGACCCGGTCTCGGCTCAGCGCGACTGGCGCTTCTTGTACGGCAGCGGCTGGCCCTTGACCTTGGGAGCCCGCCCCTTGCCCTTCGACGCCTTCGCCTTGCCGCCGGCCTTGGGCTTCGGGGGTGCGTTCGCCGCGTCGATCACGGCGAGCTCCGATCGAGCGGTCGCCAGAAACATGGTGCCGGCCTCGGTGAGCGTGATCTCGTCGTCGTCGCGCTCGAGCAGCACCGCGCCGACGGCGCGCTGCACATCGGCGAGGGATGTCCTGAGGGTCGCCCGAGGCACGCCGAGCGATGCCGCGGCTCGGCCCAGGTGCAGCTCGGTCGCCACGACGACGTAGTGGCGGAGCAGTGCGGTGTCCATGTGCGAGCCTCTCGTTCGGCCGCGCGTTCCGCAGCCGTCTCAACAGTACGACGGCGGCTCGCGATTCTCGATCCGAGCGGCCGTCGTCTCTCGTTCGCGCCGAATCCGATGCGAGGTCCGATCGGGTTCGTCATGGCCCCGTTCGGTGTCGCGGCGTCGGGCTGCCCGAGGGCCGACCGCGTAGAATGACGTGATGCGCCGGTCCGTCCGATGCAGAAGCGAAAGGTGGTCTCGATGTCCCTTCTGGAGTCGATCGGAGGTCCTCGCGACCTCGACGCTCTCTCGAAGGATCAGCTCGAGCAGCTGGCCGCCGAGATCCGCGAGTACCTGGTGCGCAACGTCGCCAAGACCGGCGGACACCTCGGCCCGAACCTCGGGGTCGTCGAGCTGACGATCGCCATGCACAAGGTGTTCGATTCGCCGCGTGATGCGATCGTCTTCGACACGGGCCACCAGTCGTACGTGCACAAGCTCCTGACCGGTCGTCAGGATTTCTCGACCCTCCGCCAGGAGGGCGGCCTCGCCGGCTACCCGCAGCGGTCGGAGTCCGAGCACGACATCGTCGAGAGCTCGCATGCGTCCAGCTCGCTGTCCTGGGCAGACGGCATCTCGAGGGCGTTCTCGATGACGGGTCAGAACGACCGGTTCGTGGTGGCCGTCGTGGGCGACGGCGCGCTCACCGGCGGAATGACGTGGGAGGCGCTGAACAACATCAGCGACGACAACAACCGTCGTCTGGTCATCGTCGTCAACGACAACGGACGCTCGTACGCGCCGACCATCGGCGGCATGGCGCGGTTCCTCAACGGCGTGCGCACGCGGCGCAGCTACCGCAACCTCTACCTCACGAGCCAGCGGGCGTTCAATCGTCTGGGCGGCCCCGGCCGAGCCATCTACCGCGGCGTCCGCGGCGGCACCCACGGGTTCCTCGCACGCTTCTCGAACAATGAGGCCCTCTACTCCAACCTCGACATCAAGTACATCGGGCCGGTGCACGGCCACGACGTGTCGGCGATGATCGAGGCGTTCGAGCAGGCCAAGAACTACGGCGCGCCGGTCATCGTGCATGCCATCACCGAGAAGGGGCGTGGCTACGAGCCGGCGCTGAAGGACGTCGCCGACCAGTTCCACGCCGTCGGGCAGATCGACCCCGAGACCGGCGAGTCGCTCGAGACGAGTGGCAAGGCGAGCTGGACCAGCGTCTTCGGCGACAAGCTCGTCGAGCTCGCCGCCGAGAACGAGCGCATCGTCGGCATCACCGCGGCGATGCTGCGCCCGACCGGCCTGCACAAGATGGCCGAGCGGTTCCCCGAGCGGGTCATCGACGTGGGCATCGCCGAGCAGCACGCCGCGGCATCCGCTGCCGGTCTCGCCTTCGGCGGCATGCATCCGGTCGTCGCGATCTATGCGACGTTCGTGAACCGCGCGTTCGACCAGGTGCTCATGGATGTCGCGCTGCACAAGGCCGGCGTCACCTTCGTGCTCGATCGCGCGGGCGTCACTGGCCCCGATGGCCCGAGTCACCACGGCGTCTGGGATCTCGCGATCCTCCAGGTGGTGCCGGGCATCAGGCTCGCCGCGCCGCGCGACGCCGCTCGGCTCGAAGAGGAACTCGCCGAGGCCGTGGCCGTCGACGACGGCCCGACCGCCCTGCGCTTCCCGAAGGGCAGCGTCGGCGAGTTCTACGACGCGGTGCGCCGCACCGACGACGGGGTCGACGTGCTGCGCGAGAGCGCGAGCAAGGACGTGCTCATCGTGACGGTCGGGCCGATGGCCGGCACCGGGCTCGAGGTCGCCGAACGCCTCGCCGCACAGGGCATCGGTGCGACGGTGGTCGACCCTCGCTGGGTCGTGCCCGTTCCGCGCAGCGTGGTGAGCATGTCTGCGGAGCACCGGCTCGTCGTGTGCATCGAAGACGGCATCCGCGTCGGCGGCATCGGAACTCGCATCCGCCAGGACCTGCGCGAGGCCGGCGTCGACACGGCGGTGACCGAGGTCGGCCTGCCCGACGAGTTCCTCGACCACGCCTCCCGCGCGCAGATCCTCGAACGCACGCAGTTGACGCCGCAGCACATCGCCCGCGACGTCATGGGCATGGTGCTGGGGTCGAAGCTGCCGCACGCGCGCGGCGTCTCGAGCGACACGGGTGCGAGCCCGATCGTCGCCCGAGACCGCTGACACCCGCCACAGCCGAGGCGCGCACGAGACGCGAGAAGGGGCCGGATCCGCACTGCGGATCCGGCCCCTTCTTCGAGGTGGTGCTGGTCGGCTACGCGCCCACGCCGCGCACGGGCGGGTTGTGGAACGTACCGCCGAAGACCCGCTCGGAGGCGCCGACGCGGTCGAGGTACGGCGTGACACCGCCCATCTGGAACGGGAACCCGGCGCCGAGGATCATGCAGAGGTCGATGTCCTCGGGTGCGGCGACCACGGAGTCGTCGAGCATGAGCTTGACCTCGCGGGCGAGGCCGTCTTCCAGCGCGACGAGGATCTCCTCGGCGCTGCGCGGGTTGCTGCCGCCGGCGACGATCTTGAGCGCGCCCTTGTCGAAGCCCTTGACCTTGCCCTTGTCGTCCTTCTCGAGCAGCGTGCCGTACTCGGCGAGCTTGTGCAGGTTCTCACTGCGGTAGAACCGGTCGGGGAACGCGGCGTGGTGCGTATCGAGCACGTGCGCGCCGACCTTCAGACCCACGAGGTCGAGCAGTGCCGACGGTGCCATGGGAAGGCCGAGCGGGGCGATCGCCTTGTCGACGGTCTCGAACGACGTGCCCTCGTCGACGGCCTTCATCGCCTCGCCGAGGAGCACCGCCAGCAGACGGTTGACCACGAAGCCGGGGGTGTCGGCCGTGATGACGGCGTTCTTCTTCAGGTTCTTCGCCGTGACCATGGCGGTCGAGAGCGTGGCCTCGTCGGTGTGCGAGGTCTTGACGACCTCGATCAGCGGCATCAGCGCGACGGGCGTGAAGAAGTGGAAGCCGACGAGCCGCTCGGGGTGGGCGAGGTTCGCGCCGATCTGCTCGACCGAGAGCGACGACGTGTTCGTGGCGAGCACGGCCTCGGGCGAGATGAACTGCTCCACCTCGGCGAAGACGGCCTGCTTGATCGCGAGCTCCTCGAAGACGGCCTCGATCACCCAGTCGCAGTCGGCGAAGTCGGCCTTGTCGGTCGTACCGGTGACGAGCGCCTTGAGCCGGTTGGCCTCGTCGGGGGAGATGCGGCCCTTGCCGAGCAGGGTGTCGATCTCGCCGGCGATGTAGGCGACGCCCTTGTCGACGCGCTCCTGGTCGATGTCGGTGATGACGACCGGCACGCGCAGGCGGCGTACGAAGAGCAGCGCGAGCTGGCTCGCCATGTAGCCGGCTCCGAGCACGCCGACCTTGCTGACCTTCTTGGCGATGGCCTTGTCGGGGGCGCCGGCGGGGCGCTTCGTGCGCTTCTGCACGAGGTTGAACGAGTAGATCGACGCCTGCAGCTGGTCGCCGGCGATGAGCTCGGAGAGCACCTCGTCTTCGCGCTGGAAGCCTTCGGCACGGGTACCGCTCTTCGCCGCCTTCATGAGGTCGAGCGCGGCGTACGGAGCCTGGGGCACGGTGCCGATGCGCTTCGCGAGGGTGTCGCGGGCGATCTTGATGGCGATGTCCCACTTGGCGAGGCGCTCGAGCTTGCCCGGCTCGTTCGCCCGCTTGACCTTGATGGTGCCGTTGATCACGCCGTCGGCCCACTTCAGCGAGTCCTCGAGGTAGTTCACGGCGGGGAAGATCGCGTCGGCGATGCCGAGGTCGAAGGCGTCCTGGGCCTTGAGCGTGCGGTTCTGCTTCAGCGGGTTCTCGATGATGACCTTGAGGGCGTTCTCGATGCCGATGAGGTTCGGCAGGATCGTCGCGCCGCCCCATCCGGGGATGAGGCCGAGGAAGACCTCGGGCAGCGCAAGGGCGGGAGCGGACGCGTCGACGGTGCGGTAGTCGGCGTGCAGGCCGATCTCGAGGCCGCCGCCGAGCGCGAGTCCGTTCGTGAACGCGAACGAGGGCACGCCGAGTCCCGAGAGCTTCGCGAGCGCGTGGTGCCCGAGCTGCACGAACTTCTTCGCGGTCTCCTTGTCGGGGATCTCGGCGACCTTCGAGAGGTCGGCGCCCGCGGCGAGGATGAACGGCTTGCCCGTGACGGCGACCGCGTCGATCTCGCCGGCCGCCGCGCGCGCCTTGAGCGCGTCGAGCACCGCGGCGTACTCGAGCAGCGATGCCGCGCCGAGCGTGTTGGGCCGCGTGTGGTCGCGCCCGTTGTCGAGGGTCACGAGCGCGAGGGTCTTGCCCGAGGCGAGACGGATGTCGCGCACGTACGAGTGGGTGACGACCTCGTCGTCGCCCGCGAGGGCGACGAGCGAGTCGAAGTCGATGGTCGAGTAGTCGGTCATGCGCGCTTCTTCGCCTTCTTGTCGAAGTTCGGGTTCTCCCAGATCATCGTGCCGCCCTGGCCGAGGCCCACGCACATGCTCGTGATGCCGTAGCGGAGCTCGGGGCGCTCGGCGAACTGGCTCGCGAGCTGGTTCATCAGGCGGACTCCGGATGACGCGAGCGGGTGTCCGACCGCGATCGCACCGCCCCAGGGGTTGATACGGGGGTCCTCGTCGTCGATGCCGTAGTGGTCCATGAAGGAGAGCACCTGCACGGCGAACGCCTCGTTCATCTCGAACAGGTCGATGTCCTCGATGGTCAGGCCGGCCTTGCGGAGCGCCTTCTCGGTGGCCGGGATCGGCCCGATGCCCATGATCTCGGGGTCGACGCCTGCGAATGCGTAGCTCACGAGCTTCATCTTCGGGGCGAGGCCGAACTCCTTGGCAGCACTGCCCGAAGCGAGCAGCGCGGCGGTCGCGCCGTCGTTGAGTCCGGACGCGTTGCCCGCCGTGACGCGGCCGTGGGGACGGAACGGGGTCTTCAGTGCGGCGAGGCCCTCGAGGGTCGTCTCGGGGCGCATGACCTCGTCGTGCGTGGCGAGGCCCCAGCCCTGCTCGGTGCGGATCGCGACCGAGACGAGATCCTGCTGGATCTTGCCGGCGGCGTAGGCCGCCGCGGTCTTCTGCTGGCTGGCGAGGGCGAAGCGGTCGCTGCGCTCCTTCGTCAGCTGCGGGAAGCGGTCGTGGATCCGCTCGGCCGTCGCGCCCATGACGAGGGCGTCCTCGCCGACGAGGCGCTCGCTCAGGAAGCGCGGGTTCGGGTCGACGCCGGAGCCCATCGGGTGGTGGCCCATGTGCTCGACGCCGCCGGCGATGGCGAAGTCGTACATGCCGAACCCGATCGAGCCGGACACCATCGCGGCGGCGGTCATCGCGCCGGCGCACATGCGGTCGATCGAGAACCCGGGAACGGTCTTCGGGAGGCCCGCGAGGATCGCGGCGGTGCGCCCGAGCGTGAGGCCCTGGTCTCCGGTCTGGGTCGTCGCGGCGATGGCCACGTCGTCGATGCGGTCCTTCGGCACCTCGGGGTTGCGCTCGAGGAGTCCGACGATCGCCTTCACGACGAGGTCATCGGCCCGAGTGTTCCAATACATGCCCTTTTCACCGGCTTTGCCGAACGGGGTCCGAACCCCGTCGACGAAGACGACATCAGCTTGATGTGCCACGCTGCAGCTCACTTTCGATCTGGATTGCTTCGATCCTACGAAGTGGTGCTGGGAGCCTTGAATCGCTTGGCGGTTCCTACGAAGCGGGCTTCTCGGCGTCCTCGACCGCTTGTGAAGCCTCCACAAAGGCGAGGGCGATCTTCTGTGCTGTTGCCGCAACCTGCCAGGGGCGGGCGCCGATCGCCTCGAGTGCCGATCCGATCGATTCCGCGTCGGATTCCGCCGGCGGTGTCCACGCCAGCCGGCGGAGGTGATCGGGGGTGAGGAGGTTCTCGACCGGCATGGTCATCTCCTCGGCGACCTCGCCGACGGCGGCCTTCGCGAGGCGGAGCCTGGCGTCGGCCTCCGGGTTGCGCATGGCCCAGGCTCGCGGGGGCGGCGGTGCGTCGTTCGGCACGCGCGTCGCCGGCAGCTCCTCGCTCGTCAACCCGCGCTCGACGGCGGCCCACCAGCGATCCAGCTCGGTGCGGCTCGCGCGCCCGGTGAACGCGCGGAGGTCGGCGAGGCCCTTGCGGGTGCGCGGGGGATCCTTCGTCACGGCGAGGATCGAGGCATCCGGGATCAGGCGGCCCGGCGCGACATCCGACTCCGATGCGTAGGCGTCACGCGCGAGCCAGAGCTCTCGAGCGACCGCGAGGTTGCGGGGCGATCGGATCGCGTGGATGCCCGAGAGCCGACGCCACGGCTCAGGGCTCGGCGCCTTCGGTTCGCGCGTGCGCACCGCCTCGAACTCCTCGGCGGCGAGTTCGGTCTTGCCCGCCTCGGCGAGGCGCTGCACGAGGCCGTCGCGCACGTCGACGAGGAGGTCGACGTCGAGGGCCGCGTACGTGAGCCAGGACTGGGGGAGCGGCCGCGTCGACCAGTCGGCCGCCGAGTGCTCCTTGGCGAGGTGCACGCCGAGCAGGTCCTCGACGACGGCGGCGAGACCCACGCGCGGCATGCCGAGCAGGCGGGCCGCGAGTTCGGTGTCGAAGATGAGCGAGGGGTCGAGGCCGACCTCGCGGAGGCAGGCGAGGTCCTGGCTGGCCGCGTGCAGCACCCATTCGGCGTCGACGATGGCCGATTGCAGTGACGAGAAGTCGGGGATCTGCGGCGGGTCGAACAGGAAGGTTCCCGAGCCGCGGCGATGCATCTGGATGAGGTAGGCGCGCTGCGAGTACTTGAAACCGCTCGCCCGCTCCGCATCGACGGCGACCGGACCTTCGCCGTCGAGGAGACGACGGACCGCCTCGTCGTACTCGGCGGGTGTCTCGATCACCCGCAATTCATCCACGTTTCGTCCTCCGTCTTGGCAGCGCGGTCACCCCTTCGGAGCGGGGCGGCAGGCCTGCCAACATACACAACAGTTCGCTCCAGCCTTCCACATGCGGGCCGATCTCCGCGTCGAGCGGGGTCCAGGAGGCCCTGAGCTCGATCTGGGCGCCGTCGCCCTGGCGGGCGAGTTCGCCGAACCCGGTGGAGAGGATCTTCGTCGCGGTTCCGGATGCGGAGATGTAGGAGGCGCCCCTCGCATCGAGGGCGTCGACGAGCCACGACCACGCGACGTCGGCGAGGAACGGGTCGAGCCCGATGTCGGTCTCGAGCGGAGCCTGGGCGAAGCACACGATGCGGAACGGTCCGCCCCATGCCTCGGGTTCCATGGGGTCGTACAGCAGCACGAGGCGTCCGGTGCCGAGGTCGGAGTCGTCGCCGTGGCCATCGGGCGCCGGTGAGACATCCGCAGACAGGGCGACGGCGAAGGGGGCGAGCGAACCGGGCGCAGGGATCTCCTGCACGCGCAGCTCGGCACGGGGAGAGGCCGCACGCAGCGAGGCGAGTGCGGCCTCGAACTCTGGGGGGAGATGCGTCGAGGAGTCGGGCACGAGTGCAGACTAGAGTCTCCGATGGGGTGCGCAGCGGCGGCACGCCGCCCCCGACGACACGCGCATCGCAACGGCATCGGCGGGAGGGTGGCGATGGCTCGAGGTTCGAGGGCGACGACGGTGATCGGTGCGGCCATCGGGCTGGTCGCCGCGACGGCGACCGGGTTGGCGGTGGTCACGGCGGTGCTCACGATCGTCTTCGCGAGGCGCGTCGTGACGCCCGAGCCCGCCAAGCGCGGCGACGAGCGCATCATCGGCGTCGACCTCGCGAGCGGCACCATCGGTCTCGCCGCGTCGAACGAGACCCGAATGCGCGGCACCTATGGCTTCTGGTTCGACAAGGACGCCGGCCACGCCCGACTCGGCGACGTCATCGACGACGACGGACGCGTGGTTCGCCGTCGCATCGAAGCCGTGGACTTCGGCCGGCTCGACCGCGCCACCCACGGCCGCATGAGCGGGTGGGTGCGCATCGGCCCATGGGAGTTCGACCGGCCCTACGAGGACGTGATCGTTCCGACCGCCCTCGGTCCGGCGCCCGCATGGCTCGTGCCTGCTGAGCGGGGCGGCGACGACTGGGTGATCCAGGTCCACGGGCGCGGTGCGAAGCGTCACGAGGGGCTGCGCGGCATCGAGCCGATCACGGATGCCGGTTGGAGCACGCTCCTCATCAGCTACCGCAATGACGGCGAGGCGCCAGAGAGCGTCGACCGTCGGTACGGTCTCGGCGGCACCGAGTGGGCGGATGTCGAGGCCGCCGTTCGATTCGCGACCGACCACGGCGCCCGGCGCATCGTGCTCATGGGCTGGTCGATGGGCGGGTCGATCGTGCTGCAGGCCGTGCTGCGCTCGAGCGAGGTGCGCGAGCGCCTGGTGGGTGTGATCCTCGATTCGCCGGCGATCGACTGGGTCGACATCCTCAGATTCCAGGGGCGGGCGCTCGGCATGCCGACGGGCCTCGGCGACGTGGTCGCGCATGTGCTCGGCGAGCCGTGGAGCGGTGGGCTCACCGGCCTGGCGGCACCGGTCGCCGTCGAGGACCTGGATCCGGTCGCCCGCGCCGACGAGTTCGCCGTGCCGATGCTCCTCATGCACAGCGTCGATGACGGGTTCGTGCCGATCGACGGATCCCGCCGCCTCGCGGCGGCCAGGCCCGATCTCATCAGGTTCGAGGAGTTCACCGACGCACGCCACACGAAGTTGTGGAACCACGACCCCGAGCGGTGGTCGGGACTGGTGCGCGGCTGGCTCTCGGAGGTCGCTGCGGCTACTCGGCCGATCGAGACCGCACCTGGCGCTTGATGCGCGCCAGCATTCCGGTCATGCCGCGCACGCGCAGCGGCGAGACCGCCTGGCCGAGGCCGAGCGTCTGCGGGTAGTCGTCGGGGATCGACAGCACCTCGTCGACGCTCAGGCCGTCGATGCCCTGCACGAGGATCGACGCGAACCCGCGCGTCGTCGGCGACTCCGCCGGCGCGGTGGCGTGCAGGTGCGCGTGCCCGTCGACGACCTCGACGAAGATGAACACCGGCGACTGGCACTCGAGCACGCGCTCGAGGAGGTCGGGGTGATCGGCGTATCGTTCGGGCAGCGCCGGCAGCTCGTTCGAGAACTCGAGCAGCAGTTGCAGGCGGTCTCGAACCTCGAGCGCGAGAAAGTCGTCGCGGGTCTCGGCGAGACGCGGGGGCAGGGCCGTGGCATCCATCTCGTCCATTCTCCCATCACGCCGCCTCGGGTCACGCCGCAGCGCGGTGGCAAGCAGGTCTCACGGACGGCTCGTCGCGCCCGTTCGGAGGCCGTGCGCCGAACGGGCGGTCGGGCCGAGCAGGCGGAGGTCGCGCCGATCAGTGCGCGGGCGCCTCGCCCCGATCGGCGCCCGTCGCGATCGGCACCCGCACTGCGCTGCCCCACTCGGTCCACGAGCCGTCGTAGTTGCGCACGTTCTCGAAGCCGAGCAGATGCGTCAGGACGAACCAGGTGTGGCTCGAACGCTCGCCGATGCGGCAGTAGGCGATGACCTCGTCGCCGTCCTGGAGGCCGACCTCGTCGCGGTAGATGGCGTCGAGCGCTGCGCGCTCTTTGAAGGTGCCGTCGCCGGCGGCGGCCCTGGCCCACGGCACGGATGCCGCGGTCGGGATGTGACCGGCACGGAGGGCGCCCTCTTCTGGGTAGGCCGGGGCGCTCGTGCGCTCACCCGAGTACTCCTCGGGGGAGCGGACGTCGATGAGAGGGCTGCCGAAGTGGGCGAGCACGTCCTCCTTGAAGGCGCGGACCTCGACGTCGGATCGCTCGACGACCGGGTACTCGACGGGCGTCACGGCCGTGCGCTCGGTCGTGAGGTCGCGGCCCTCGGCGATCCAGAGGTCGCGGCCGCCGTCGAGGAGCCTGACGTCGTCGTGACCGAAGAGGGTGAAGACCCAGAGGGCGTATGCGGCCCACCAGTTGTTCTTGTCGCCGTAGATCACGACGGTCGAGTCGCGGGCGATGCCCTTCGAGCCGAGCAGCGCGGCGAACTGCTCGCCGTCGAGGTAGTCGCGAACCACGGGATCGTTGAGCTCGGTATGCCAGTCGACCTTGACCGCGCCGGGGATGTGCCCGGTCTCGTACAGCAGCACGTCCTCGTCGGACTCGACCACGACGAGACCCGGTTCGCCCAGGTGTTCGGCGAGCCATTGCGTCGACACGAGCCGCTCGGGGTGGGCGTACTCGGCGAACTTCGCGGATGCATCGAGCTCGGCGGACATCTGTACCTCCTGTGGTCGTCCGGTCGGACGGGGGCGCGGGGCTGGCGGTCTAGGCTGTTGACCTGATCCACGTCGAATCTACGCGGCGTGCCCGTCGAAGAGCGCACTCCGGTCATCCGGGGCAACACTGGAGCCATTCACGCAATGACCACGGCATCGAGCCAGGCCCTCATCCGTCTCGTCGAGCGGAATCCGTCGATCTCGGGCGCCGAGATCGCGTCGGAGCTCGTGCCGCCGCCGCAGTTCGCGCACGCGTCGTTCGAGTCCTACCGGCCCGACGCGAACTTCGAGTCGCAGCAGGCGGCGCTCGACCGGCTCAACCAGTTCGCGGGCGCGTGGCGCGCGGCGCAGCGCCCCGGCGGCTTCTTCTCGCGCAAGCGACCTGCACGCATCGAGCTGCCCGGCGTCTATCTCGACGGCGGGTTCGGCGTCGGCAAGACGCACCTGCTCGCGTCGCTCTGGCACGTCGCGCACGGTCCGAAGTACTTCGGCACCTTCATCGAGTACACCGCGCTCGTCGGAGCGCTCGGCTATGCGCAGGCGGTCGAACTGCTGCGCGGCGCCAAGCTCATCTGCATCGACGAGTTCGAGCTCGACGACCCGGGCGACACGATGCTCATGACCCGGTTCCTGGGGGAGCTCATGGCGAGCGGAACCCGCGTCGCGGCCACGAGCAACACGCCTCCGAACGCGCTCGGCGAGGGGCGCTTCGCCGCGGCCGACTTCCTGCGCGAGATCCAGGCGCTCTCGTCGAACTTCGAGACCCTCCGCATCGACGGGCTCGACTACCGTCGTCGCGACACCCAGGGCCGTTCCACGACGCTCGATTCCGAAGCGGATGTCGCCGCCAAGGCGAATGCGCTCGTCGAGCGAGGGCACCGCGTCTCCCTCGACTCGTTCGACGCGCTCATCGCCCATCTCGCGACCGTGCATCCGTCGAAGTACGTGAAGCTCCTCGACGGCGTCGAGATCATCGCGCTGAGCGGCGTGCACGAGCTGTCCGACCAGAACGCGGCGCTGCGCCTCGTGGCCTTCATCGACCGCGTGTACGACGCCGAGGTGCCGATCGTCGCGAGCGGGCTCGCGCTCGACCGGGTGTTCGATGACGACATGATGGCCGGCGGGTACCGCAAGAAGTACCTCAGGGCGATGAGCCGCATGATCGCGCTGACGACCGGCGAGCTGCCCCCGCACGAGTGATCACGGCTGTTTCAGCGGTGTTTCCCATCGGTTGGATGGTGCCGCGAAACGCGCTGTTTACGTTGGTGCGCAGTACGTAACACTCGCGAAACAGAACACGGTCCCGCACGAAACGTCCTCTCGTGAAACTTGGCGACACAGGTTCCCCGGCCTGTTTTCCCCGAGAGAGGTTCGAGATGGATCAAGGCAACACCGCGTTCCTGTTGATCATGGCGGCATTGGTGCTGCTCATGACGCCGGGACTCGCTTTCTTCTACGGCGGTCTCGTCAAGGCGAAGAGCGTCATCAGCATGATGATGATGAGCTTCGGCGCGATCGGCCTCATCGGCGTGCTGTGGGTGCTCTACGGTTACGCGATCGCGTTCCCCGGTTCCGAGGGACTCGTGGCCCCGTGGTCCATCGACTGGTCCGCCATCGGCCTCACGAGCCTGCTCGAGGTCCCCGAGGACGCCGCATTCCCGCCGCTCGCATTCGTGGCCTTCCAGGCGACCTTCGCGATCATCACGGTCGCGCTCATCTCGGGCGCCATCGCCGACCGCGCGAAGTTCGGCGCATGGATGATCTTCGCGGCCATCTGGGCGACCGTCGTCTACTTCCCGGTCGCGAGCTGGGTCTTCAACTTCGGTCTCGCCGACGACGGCTCGTTCGCCTATGGCGGCTGGACCACGTACGGCATGCAGGAGGCCTTCGGCGTCGGCGTCATCGACTTCGCCGGTGGCACCGCGGTGCACATCAACGCCGGTGCTGCGGCGCTCGCCCTGGCACTCGTGCTCGGCAAGCGCGTCGGCTTCTCGAAGGGTGCGCACGTTCCCCACAACCCGCCGTTCGTGCTCCTCGGCGCCGGCCTCCTGTGGTTCGGCTGGTTCGGCTTCAACTCCGGCTCGGAGCTCGCCGCCGACGGCACCGCAGCGCTCGCCTGGGTCAACACGCTCGCCGCTCCGGCCGCTGCGCTGCTCGCCTGGCTCATCGTCGAGAAGATCAGGGACGGCAAGCCGACCTCGGTCGGCGCGGCATCCGGTGCCGTCGCGGGTCTCGTCGCGATCACCCCAGCGTGCGCCTCGCTGACCCCGGGCTGGGCGATCGTGCTCGGCCTCATCGCGGGCGCCGTCTGCGCCCTGGCGATCGACCTGAAGTTCAAGTTCGGCTTCGACGACTCGCTCGACGTCGTGGGCATCCACCTCGTCGGCGGCCTCATCGGAACGCTGTACCTCGGCTTCTTCGCCAACAACACCGGCCTCATCTACAGCGGTGACCCGACGCAGCTCATGGTCCAGGCCATCGCCGCCTTCACCGTGCTGATCTACTCGTTCGTGCTCGCCTTCGCGATCGGCTGGGTCATCCAGAAGACGATGGGCTTCCGCATCACGAACGAGGACGAGCTGGCGGGCGTCGACACCGCCGTCCACGGCGAGGACGCGTACAAGCTCGAGACCGTCTAGGAACCTCTGAATCACCGCGAGGGCGGTGGGGTAGTGTGCGGGTGTGACTGACACCGGCCGCTTCCTCACCGCCCTTCGTCGTGCGTTCCGCAGCATGTTCGGCGCATCGGGCGGCGCGTCGCGCAACGGTTCGAGGTCGACGGATGCCGCGGGGCGCGCGTCCGTCTCGACGGGTCTGCTCTCACCGGGGCAGACCGGGGCCTCGGCCACCGTCGAGGTCGATCCGCGCCGTCTCCGCAAGGTCCGGCTGGCCTACTCGCCGTCTCCAGACGGGCAGCCGGATCCCGGCGAGATCGTCTGGACCTGGGTGCCGTACGAGGAGCGCGACGGCCGCGGCAAGGACCGCCCGGTCGTCGTGGTCGCGGCATCGGGCGCCGAGGCCTTCCTGGCGGTGCAGCTGACCAGCAAGGCGCACGACGGCTCCCGGGACTTCGTCGCACTCGGTGCGGGCGCGTGGGATCCAGCGGGCCGTCCGAGCTGGGCGAACATCGACCGGGTGTTCCGGGTGCACACGGCCGGCATGCGGCGCGAGGCGGCGTCGCTCGACGCGAAGCGCTACCTGAAGGTCGCCGAGGCACTCAGCGCACGCTACGGCTGGCGCTGACCCGATCGAGAGGGCGCCGGCATGCCTGAAGGCCGAGAGCCCCCAGGGGCTTGCTCCGGCATCCGTCGATCGGCAACGAAGCCGGGTCGGCGCGACATCGTCGGGCCCGCTTCGTTCAGCACGTGGTGCGCGGCTTAAACGAAGAACGCCCCCAGTGGAGTGGGGGCGTTCGTGGGCGATGCCGGGCTCGAACCGACGACCTCTTCCGTGTGAAGGAAGCGCGCTACCAGCTGCGCCAATCGCCCATGTGGGATGCGCGGCTCACCGGGGTGACCGCGCGGATTCGATACTAGCGACGAATGCGCGCAATTGCACATCGAGCGATCCGTGGCGTGTCGACCTCTGCGCGAGGGGTGGCGAAGGCGACCGAGATGAACGCTCCAGGTGCCCGACACGCCCGGGTTGCAAGCCTGAATTCCGCCTGCGACCGGGCTGAACGTCGGGTGAACAGCGCTCAGTTTGTGAATCGATCCGGGTATCAGTTAGAGTCTCTCTGCACGCAGAAATGCAAAGCAACGCGGATGTGGCGCAGTGGTAGCGCATCACCTTGCCAAGGTGAGGGTCGCGAGTTCGAATCTCGTCATCCGCTCTGATCAGGATCTGAGCGCAAGCATAGATCCTGTTCTTTTGGTGGAGAACCCATACACGGTGGATTGGCCGAGAGGCGAGGCAGCGGCCTGCAAAGCCGTATACACGGGTTCGAATCCCGTATCCACCTCCAAGCTGTGAACATGTTCGCAGCTTTGGGCGATTGGCGCAGCGGTAGCGCGCTTCCCTGACACGGAAGAGGTCACTGGTTCGATCCCAGTATCGCCCACCAACAGAACGGCCCCGGCTCTGAGAGCCGGGGCCGTTCTTCATTTCGGCGTTCCGGTCACCACGGTGACGGCGCCGGGGGAGCGGTGACCGGTGGCCGGTCGTTGCACGTGATCAGGTTGGGCAGGTAGGGCGCGAGCCACGGGGTGCCCGGGTGGTACTCGTTCGCGTCGACGCCGTCGTTCCCGCCGAGATCGGTGAGCGAGAACTCCGAGCCGTTCGCCCAGTCCCAGTTGAACGCGCCGCAGTTGTTGACGCCCCAGAGCCCGACGCCGCGCACATCCACGTTCTCGAAGCTCGCGGAGCCCGCCGTTCGTGCACTGATGACATTGGTTCCGGTGCCATCGATGCGGATGTCGCGCAACTGCACGCCATCGATGCGATAGACGTCCTTCACGCCCCACTCGGTGACGAGCATCATCGCGCTGTAGGTGTTGTCGAGGAAGTGGTCGCCGCTCACGACGATGTCGGCCTGGTCGATCGAGCGGTCGAGCGCGTAGAACCAGATCGCGCCGAGGCCGATGTTCCAGTTCAGCTCGAACGTTCCGGCGCGCACGGTCGTGTTGTCGGTGATCGAGAGCGCGCCGGTGAACGGCTCCGCTCCGAATCGGGATCCGGCGTGGATGCCGCTGCCCTCGCGCACGGGGTCGGCGACGAGGTTGTTCGAGACGGTCGTGTCGGCACCGCCGTAGATCGCGATGCCGTTGGCGAGAGAGGGCGACTGCACGGTGTTGTGCTCGAACGCGTTGCCCGCGTTCGCGACGTGCTCCGACCACATGGCGAGTCCATCGTCGCCCGTGTTGCGCACGAACGTGTTCGAGACGGTCGAGTCGGTCACGCCGGTGTGGAAGTTCAGTGCGTCGGCGATCTGGTCGACGATGATGTTGTCCTCGATCACGAGGTCGTGCATCGGGCCGTCGAACCACATGCCCACCTTCGTGTGCCGGATATGCAGTCCGCGGATGCTCGAGGAGCTCAGCGATCCGCCGATGCCGTTCACCTGGTCGGTGTCGATGCGCTCGCGCACGTCGCCTTCGATCGCGAAGCCCGAGAGGTGCACGTTCGAGCTGCCCCCGGCCGCGGCATCCTTGCCGTAGAAGCCGACGCCGGTGTGCACCGAGCCGTCGGGCGCCGGCGGATCGAGCGCGACCTCCCGGCCTCGGATGATTGTGTACCAGTTGCCGGCGCCCTCGATCGTGACGTCGTCGACGATGATGTGCCGACTGACCGAGTAGACGCCCGGTGGCACGTACACCGGCAGCCGGTGCGCCTTCGCGAACGCGATGGCACGATCGAACGCGCCGGCGGCGTCGCGCTTGCCGAAGGGGTCGGCGCCGAAGAGCAGCACGTTCGCCGCCTTGATCCGCACATGCGGTGCCGCGACGCGCTCCGAGTCGAGGAGGTCGATCGTCGTGAGCGTCGCCGGGGAGTTCTTCGGAGCGGTGAGGCGCACGACGTCGCCGGCACGATACGTCTTGCCCAGCAGCATCCGCTGCTCGTCGTAGAAGTGCATCGGGCGGAACGGCTTGGCGACCTCGTAGCCGGCCCCGGGTACGCACCCGCACTCGGTGATCCACCAGTCGGGGTGCAGGAGGTCGGAGTCCGGGTCGTTCGTGAACGGGTACTGGTTGTAGAGCCAGGAGTACTTCGAGGTGAGCGTCATGGTCTGCGCGCGACCGCCGTTCACCGAGACCGAGAGCGGCGCCTCGATGCCGCCGCCATCGGGGGAGTCGGGGATGCTGTACCGCACCGTGATCGCGTTCGCGGCGGCGGGAAGCGTGAACTCGACGTACTCACCCGGATCGAGCTGCACCGCACGGCGCCCCGAGGCCTCAGCCGGCAGCGTGTACGCGTCGCGGCCGGGGCCGATCACGGTGCCGGTCGTCTTCGCGTTCTCGGCCTCCTGCTCGAGGAAGGGCACGTCGGCGCCGCGCCCCTGCACGAGGGCCGGGTCGACCGCGGCACGGGTCACGACCGGCGCCGGTGCCGGCTGGGCGGCGGATGCCGCGAGCGGGCCGGTCACGGCGGCGCCGACCGCGAGCGCGGCGATCGCGACGAACGAGGTCGTGCGCCGCAGTGTCGGGGCGTGCGATCGTCGGAGCGGATGCACGGCTTCGGAACTGTCTCGGGTCCTCATCGACTCGATTCCTCTCGTGTGGGTACGTCGGGCGACGGGTGCGATCCCGTCGCGTGAGCCGAATGTACGGCCGCGCGTTCGCCGCTCACAAGGCGGCATCGGTGATTGTCGAGGAAATGTCGAGTTCTTTCGTTCAGGAGCGCAAGACGGTGCAAGCCGACCCGGTTGCCGACCCGATCGATGCAAGAGTCGGCGCAAGCAGCCGTCGGCGGCGCGACGGACGCCGGCCGGGGCCAACCGATCGCCGGTGCGCGACTACAGTTGAAGGGTTCATCTCAACGCACAGGGAGTGGTTCACAGTGGTCGACGGTTTCGAGCTCTTCACCGATCGATCCGTTGTCGCGATGCGCGTCAACGGAGAGCTCAAGGATCTGGCCACCACGGTGACGGATGCCGACCAGGTCGAGCCCGTCACGATCGACTCGCCCGACGGGCTCTCGATCCTCCGCCACTCCGCCGCGCATGTGCTCGCGCAGGCCGTGCAGTCGGTGAATCCCGAGGCGAAGCTCGGCATCGGTCCGCCCGTCACCGACGGGTTCTACTACGACTTCGACGTCGCCGAGGCATTCAGCACCGACGACCTCAAGGCGCTCGAGAAGGAGATGAGCCGCATCGTCCGCTCCGGCCAGCGCTTCGTGCGCCGGGTCGTGACCGACGACGAGGCTCGGGCCGAGCTCGCGAACGAGCCGTACAAGCTCGAGCTCATCGGGCTCAAGGGGTCCGGCGGGCACGGCAAGGGCACCGGCGACGACCACGAGTCCGTCGAGGTCGGCGCCGGCGAGCTCACCATCTACGACAACGTCGACCCGAAGACCGGCGAGGTCGCCTGGAAGGACCTCTGCCGCGGCCCGCACCTGCCGAACACCCGCATGATCGGCAACGGCTGGGCGCTGCAGCGCGTCGCCGGAGCGTACTGGCGCGGCAGCGAGAAGAACCCGCAGCTCCAGCGCATCTACGGCACCGCGTGGCCCACCAAAGACGAGCTGCGCGCCTACCAGCACCGCCTCGAGGAGGCGGCCAAGCGCGACCACCGCAAGCTCGGCAAGGACCTCGACCTGTTCTCGTTCCCCGACGAGATCGGCTCCGGCCTGTCGGTCTGGCACCCCAAGGGCGGCGTGATCCGCGGCGAGATGGAGCAGCACGCACGCCGCCGCCACATCGAGGGCGGCTACACCTACGTCTACACGCCGCACATCTCGAAGGAAGACCTCTTCCTCACCTCGAACCACCTCGTCACCTACAAGGACGGCATGTTCCCGCCCATCGTGATGGACGAGGAGCGCGACGCCGAGGGCAACATCACGAAGCAGGGCCAGGACTACTACCTGAAGCCCATGAACTGCCCGATGCACATCCTCATCTACAAGGAGCGCGGGCGCAGCTACCGCGACCTGCCGATGCGGCTCGCCGAGAACGGCACCGTCTACCGCAATGAGCTCTCCGGCGCGCTGCACGGCCTGACCAGGGTGCGCGGCTTCACTCAAGACGACTCGCACCTGTTCGTGACCCCCGAGCAGCTCGAGGCCGAGACGACCAGGGTGCTCGAGTTCGTCGTCTCGATGCTGCGCGACTTCGGCCTCGAGGACTTCGAGCTCGAGCTGTCGATGCGCGACGACGAGAAGTCGAAGTGGATCGGCTCCGACGAGTTCTGGGAGTACTCCACGAACGCGCTGCGCAACGTGGCGCTCGCGAGCGGGCTGAAGCTCACCGAGGTTCCTGGCGAGGCCGCGTTCTACGGTCCGAAGATCGACCTGAAGACCCGCGACGCGATCGGCCGCACCTGGCAGCTCTCGACCGTGCAGGTCGACCCGAACCTGCCCGAGCGCTTCGGGCTCGAGTACACCGGGTCCGACGGCGAGAAGCACCGGCCGATCATGATCCACCGCGCCCTGTTCGGCTCGATCGAGCGCTTCTTCGCGATCCTCCTCGAGCACTACGCCGGCGCGTTCCCCGTGTGGCTCGCGCCGGTGCAGGTCGTCGGCATCCCGGTGGCCGAGCAGTTCTCCGAGTACCTCGACGAGATCATCGCGAAGCTCCGTGCTCAGGGCGTCCGCGCCGAGGTCGACCACTCCGACGACCGCATGCAGAAGAAGATCCGCACGCACACCACCCAGAAGGTGCCGCTGCAGCTCATCGCCGGCGAGCAGGACCGCTCCGGCGGCACCGTGTCGTTCCGCTTCCGCGACGGCACGCAGACCAACGGCGTGCCCGTCGATGACGCGATCGCGCTCATCCTCGACGCGATCTCCGGTCGCAAGCTCGTGAACACGGCCGAGGACCTCGCGTGACCGACCGCACGGCGAGCCCCCAACCTGCGGATGACGCAGTCAAGGGGCTCGTCGATGCGGCGACCCTCCCGGGCGTGCCCGATGCGTTCCAGCGACTCTGGACGCCGCACCGCATGGCCTACATCAATGCCGGAGCCGACGCCATGCGCGCTGCGTGCCCGTTCTGCGCGGCACCTGAGAAGTCCGACGCCGACGGGCTCATCGTGCACCGCGGTCGCTCCGCATACGTGCTGCTGAACCTGTTCCCGTACAACTCCGGCCACCTGCTCGTGTGCCCCTACCGCCACATCGCGACCTACGATCAGGCCACGCCAGAGGAGGTCGCCGAGATCGGCGAGCTCACCCAGGTTGGCATGCGCGTGCTCCGCGAGGTGTCGCGCTGCGACGGGTTCAACATCGGCATGAACCAGGGCGCGGTGGCCGGCGCCGGCGTCGACGAGCACCTGCACCAGCACGTCGTGCCGCGCTGGGCGTCCGACGCGAACTTCTTCCCGATCATCGCGCGCACCAAGGCGCTTCCCCAGCTGCTCGGCGACGTGCGCGTGGCGATCGCCGAGGCATGGCCTGCGTCGATCGCGTAGGGGCGAGCGGGCGACTCGTCGCACGGCGCCGGCGCGCGACATCCGCTCGATCGTGACGACCGGGCGGATGACGCGGGTCAGCGAACCTGCGTCACCGTGAACTGCATGCGCGGGTGGGCGTAGGCCTCCTGCGACTCGACGAGCTGCAGCTCGCGCTCACCCGACTCGTGGGTGCGCTCGAGCAGGTCGAACACGCTCGACGTCGTGCGCGCGAGGGCGTCGGCGGCATCGCGCGTGCGGAGGTAGTGCGCCGTGAAGAGCGCCGCGCTGACATCGCCGGAACCGTTGGCCTTCATGGGCAGCAGGGGGGTCTGCACGATCCATGCGCCCGAGTCGTCGACCGCGAGCATCTCGATCGTGCCCGCGTCGCGGTCGGGGCGTTCGACGCTCGTGACGAGCACGATCGAGGGGCCCGTTGCGCGCACGAGGTCGACGGAGGCGAGCGTGGACTCGAGCGTGTCGGGCTGGGTGTCGGTGAGGAATCCGAGCTCGAACTGGTTCGGGGTGATCAGGTCGGCGGCGGGCACCACGCGATCGCGGAGGAGGATCGGGATGGCCGGTGCCACGAAGCATCCGGACTTCGCATTGCCCATGACCGGGTCGCAGGCGTAGAGCGCATCGGGATTGGCGGCCTTGACGCGTGCGACGGCATCGAGGATGACGTCGGCGATGCCCTCGCCGCCCTGGTAGCCCGAGAGCACGGCGTCGACCTGCGGGAAGGCGCCGCGGTCCTCGATGCCGCTGATGACCTCGCGCACGTCGTCGGGGCTGATCATCGGACCCCGCCACGCGCCGTAGCCCGTGTGGTTGGAGAAGTTGACGGTGTAGACCGGCAGCACCTCGACGCCGATGCGCTGGAGCGGGAAGACGGCGGCGGAGTTGCCGACGTGGCCGTACGCCACCGCCGACTGGATCGAGAGAATCTTCACCGTTCGATCATCGCACTTCGGGAGCCGCCGGGCGGCCCGTGAGCGGGTGCCGCCCGCGCCCGGTGTGCACGGCACGCACCGAGGCGCCGAGGTCCGCGGCGAGTTTCGCCTGGTCGGCGTCGTCGAGGTCGTGCACGGTGAGCCGCAGGTGCTCGGACGGCGCGCGGTCGCCCAGGGCGAACTCGTCACCGGGGCGGACGAGCCATCCGCGGCGCATGAGCTGTTCGGAGACCGCGCGGGCGGGAGCTCCGAGCGGGACCCAGACGTTGAGTCCGTCGCCGGGAGTGGTGGGGACGCCCTCAGCCGTGAGTCGGTCGGCGAACGCGATGTTGCGGTCGGCGTAGTGCTCGCCGGCGTGCTCGATGCCCGCTTGCACCTCGGGGTCGGTCGCGAGCGCATGCACGAGCCGCTGCAGGAGGTGGCTCACCCAGGTCGTGCCGGGGGTGAGGCGCATCGCGAGCCGGTCGGCCGTCTCGGGATCCGAAGCGGTGACGGCCAGGCACATGTCGGGGCCGAGGAACTTCGACACGGAGCGCACGAGGGCCCAACGTCGGTGGCCACTGCCGATGAGCGAATGGTGCTGGCGGCGAGAGAGCAGCGAGTAGTGGTCGTCCTCGATGACGAGGACGTAGGGATGCTCGGCGAGCACGGCCCGCAGGTCGGCCGCACGCTGCGCCGAGAGGCTCGCGCCCGTCGGGTTCTGCGCGCGCGGCGTGCAGATGACGGCGCGAACCCCCTGCTCGAGCGCGGTACGGAGGCCCTCGACGGTCATGCCCTCGTCATCGACGGGGACGGGAACCGGACGGTAGCCCGCCACGCGCACCGTGTGGATGCTCGTGAGGAAGCACGGGTCCTCGAGGGCGACGGCGTCGTCGCGTGTGAGCGCCTGGGCGAGCAGCCGTTCGACGGCGTCGGCGGCGCCACTGGTGACGGTGATGCGCATGGGGGTGGACTCGGGGAGGTCGGCGGCGATCCACGCGTGGGCCCACTGCTCGAGGCCGGGGTCGATGACGGGCTCGCCGTACAGCACGGGTCGGCGGGCGATGCTCGCGAGCGCGACCGACGGATCGGGGATCAAGGAGGCGTCGGGGTTGCCCGTGCCGATGTCGCGCAGCGCCGTGTCGGCGGCGAAGCCCTCCTGAGCCACGGGGGAGGCGCCCGCAACTCGGGTGCCGCCTCGGCCCAGGGTGATCACGACGCCGGCGTTCGTCAGCTGCCGGTACGCGGAGACGGCCGTGTTGCGATTGACGCCGAGCTGCTCGGCCAGGGTGCGGACGGGAGGCAGCGCGTCGCCGGGTCGGAGCGCGCCGCGCTCGATGAGCGTGCGCAGGCTGTCGGCGATCTCGGCTGCGGAGCTTCCCTGGATCTCGACGGTCATGTCACCGTCCTTCCTGTCGTGTGCGGCCTTCTCGCACCCATGCTACCGTTTGGCCTAGGACAAACATTCTCTTTGTCTGAAGCGCTGCGCATGTCCCCGCGCACGTCCGAAAGGATTCCCCAGTGACCGTATCCGAGACGGGCTCGAGCCGCGTGAAGCGCGGCCTCGCCGAGATGCTGAAGGGCGGCGTCATCATGGACGTCGTCACCCCCGAGCAGGCCCGCATCGCAGAAGACGCCGGCGCCGTCGCCGTCATGGCCCTCGAGCGTGTGCCCGCCGACATCCGCTCCCAGGGCGGCGTCGCCCGCATGAGCGACCCCGACCTCATCGACGCGATCATCGCCGAGGTGTCGATCCCCGTCATGGCGAAGGCCCGCATCGGCCACTTCGTCGAGGCGCAGGTGCTGCAGGCCCTCGACGTCGACTACATCGACGAGTCCGAGGTGCTCTCGCCCGCCGACTACGTGAACCACATCGACAAGTGGGCGTTCAACACTCCCTTCGTCTGCGGTGCCACGAACCTCGGTGAGGCCCTGCGCCGCATCAACGAGGGTGCTGCCATGATCCGCTCGAAGGGCGAGGCCGGCACCGGCGACGTCTCCGAGGCGACCAAGCACATCCGCAAGATCTCCTCCGAGATCAACGTGCTCCGCTCGATGACGAAGGACGAGCTCTACGTCGCCGCGAAGGAGCTCCAGGCGCCCTACGAGCTCGTGCTCGAGGTCGCGGAGACCGGCAAGCTCCCCGTCGTGCTCTTCGTGGCCGGCGGCGTGGCCACCCCCGCGGATGCCGCGATGATGATGCAGCTCGGCGCCGACGGCGTCTTCGTGGGCTCCGGCATCTTCAAGTCGGGCAACCCCGAGGCGCGCGCCGCGGCCGTCGTCAAGGCGACCGCCTTCTACGACGACCCGTCGGTCATCGCCGAGGTCTCACGCGGCCTGGGCGAGGCCATGGTCGGCATCAACGTCGCCGACCTCGCCGCACCGCACCGCCTCTCCGAGCGCGGCTGGTGACGACGAACCTCCGAAGCGAGTCGCTCGACGCGGGGGATTCGGCCTCGGCCGGCCCCCGCGTCGGGGTGCTCGCCCTGCAGGGCGACTTCCGCGAGCACGCGAGGGTGCTCGCCGGCCTCGGCGCGCGCGTCTCGCTCGTGCGTCGTCCAGCGGAGCTCGAGGCGATCGACGGCCTGGTGATCCCCGGCGGCGAGTCCAGCGTCATGGACAAGCTCTCGCGCCTCTTCGGTCTGCAGCAGCCGCTGCGTGCGGCGATCGCGGGCGGCCTGCCGGTCTACGGCACCTGCGCAGGGCTCATCATGCTCGCCGACACCGTGCTCGACGCGATCGCCGGGCAGGAGTCGCTCGGAGGGCTCGACGTCGAGGTGCGCCGCAATGCGTTCGGCTCGCAGAACCAGTCGTTCGAGACCGACCTCCACGTTCCGGCGCTCGGCGGGGAGCCCGTGCACGCGGTGTTCATCCGCGGCCCGGTGGTCGAGTCCGTCGGCCCGGCGGCGACGCCGCTCGCGTCGCTCGCCGACGGTCGCGTCGTGGCCGTCGAGCAGGGCAACCTGATCGGCACGAGCTTCCACCCCGAGATCACGGGGGAGCACCGCTTCCACGAGTACTTCCTCGGCAGGGTCCGGGCGCGCATCGAGGCGGTCTGACGCGAGCGGATGCCGCGGCATCCCGCCGGTCGATCGCCCAGGTCATCGGTGCGTGCCGTGGCCCGTGTCGTCGGCCGGGACTAGCCTCGACCACGTGACCGAGTACATCGCGCTGCTGCGAGGGGTGAACGTCGGCGGCATCACCGTGAAGTCCGCCGAGCTCAAGGCCCTCTTCGAAGAGATGGGGTTCGCATCGGTGCGAACGGTGCTCGCGAGCGGCAACGTCGCGTTCGAGCAGGGCTCCTCCGGTGATGACGGCGACGCCGGGGCATCCGCCGGTCTGAAGCGCCGCATCGAGCGGTCGCTCGGCGAACGATTCGGGTACGAGGCCTGGATCGTGCTCCTGACCCGCGCCGAACTCGCGCGCGTCGTCGAGGCGTTCCCGTTCGACGCCGAACGCGAGGGCTGGCATCCGTACGTGCTCTTCGGGTCGGATGCCGCCCACCTGGCCGAGTTGGCGTCGGCTTCTGTCGACCTCGACGAGGCCGATGACCTCGTGCGCGAGGGCGACGGCGTGCTCTACTGGCACAATCGGCGCGAACGCGGCGTCGACAGCGCGTTCTCGAAGCTCACCGCGAAGGCCAGGTACAAGCCGAGCACCACCAACCGCAATCTGCGGACGCTCGCCAAGCTGCTCGCCTGACCCGAGCCGCGCGTGGGCGCCCTGCGTCGACGCGGCCCGGCCTGAACCCGGCCCGAACGTGCCCTGACCTAGAATGGTGTGGCGCGAACCGGAACGCATCGGTCGCGGAGGATTCGATTCAGGAGACGCATGTCCGGGCATTCCAAGTGGGCGACGACCAAGCACAAGAAGGCGATCATCGACTCGCGCCGTGCCAAGTCGTTCGCGAAGCTCATCAAGAACATCGAGGTCGCCGCCAAGATGGGCGGGGCCGACCTCTCGGGCAACCCGACGCTCGTCGACGCCGTGCAGAAGGCGAAGAAGACCTCGGTGCCCAACGACAACATCGATCGGGCCATCAAGCGCGGCGCAGGACTCACCGGTGAGTCCATCGACTACGCGACGATCATGTACGAGGGCTACGGCCCCAACGGCGTCGCCCTGCTCGTCGAGTGCCTCACCGACAACAAGAACCGTGCCGCCGCCGAGGTGCGCACGCTCATGAGCCGCAACGGCGGCACCATGGCCGACCCCGGTTCCGTCGCCTACAACTTCGCACGCAAGGGCGTCATCGTCGTGGCCAAGTCCGACGGCCTGACCGAAGACGACGTGCTCGGCGCGGTGCTCGACGCGGGCGCCGAAGAGGTCACCGACGAGGGCGAGACCTTCGAGGTCATCACCGAGGCATCCGACATGGTCGCTGCCCGCACCGCGCTGCAGGAGGCCGGCATCGACTACGACTCGGCCGACGCGGCGTTCGTGCCGTCGCTCAAGGTCGAGATCGACGCCGAGACCGCTCGCAAGGTGTTCCGCCTCATCGACGCGCTCGAAGACAGCGACGACGTGCAGAACATCTACAGCAACTTCGACCTCTCGGCCGAGGTCCAGGCCGAGCTCGAGTCGGAGGAGTAGGCCGATCGCCGTGCGGGTGCTCGGCATCGACCCGGGGCTCACCAGATGCGGAGTGGGCGTGGTCGATGTCGAGCCCAACCGCACGGCTCGCCTCGTCGACGTCGTCGTGCTGCGCACGCCCGCCGACCTCGACACGCCCAACCGGCTCGTGCGCATCGCCGAAGGACTCGAGGCGATCCTCGACGAGCATCGCCCGCAGGCGGTGGCACTCGAGCGCGTGTTCGCCCGGAGCGACGTGTCGACCATCATGGGCACGGCCCAGATCTCCGGCGTGGCGATGCTGCTCGCCGCGCGGCGCCGACTGCCGGTGGCGCTGCACACCCCGAGCGAGGTGAAGGCAGCGATCACGGGCTACGGGCGCGCCGACAAGGCGCAGGTCGGAGCCATGGTCGCCCGGATCCTCGGCCTCGACGCCGTGCCGAAGCCCGCCGATGCCGCCGACGCACTCGCGCTGGCGATCTGTCACGCGTGGCGTACCGGCGGGCTCCAGGGTGCCGCCGTCATCGACGCAGCCGATCCGGATGCCGCGGCGCGCAGCGCCCTCACGCCCGCGCAACGCGCATGGCTCGCCGCCGAGCGCTCCGCCGCCGTGTCGGGGGCGGCCCGTAGGGTGAAGGAGTGATCTCCTCCCTCCGCGGGCCAGTGCTCGTCGCTGCCGGTACCTCGCTCGTGATCGACGTCGGCGGAGTCGGCATGCACGTGAACACGACGCCCGCGCTCGCGCTCGAGGCTCGCGTCGGTCACGAGCTGTTCGTGCACACGACGCTCATCGTCCGCGAAGACGCGCTGACGCTGTTCGGATTCGGCACGCGTGACGAGCTCGACGTGTTCGAACTGCTCATCGGGGTCACCGGCGTGGGTCCGCGTTCTGCGCTCGGCGTGCTCTCGGCGTTGTCGCCGTCGCAGGTCGCCACGGCCATCGCCGCCGACGACGATGCCGCGTTCCGCAAGGTCACGGGCATCGGCCCGAAGACCGCGAAGCTCATCACCGTCTCGCTGGCGGGCAAGCTCGTCGCGCCGAACGCCGTCGACGTGCCCGTCGTGGCGGGGGCGTCGCGAGGTGTGGTCGACAGCGTGCTGGCGGCGCTCACCGGTCTCGGGTGGACCGAACGTGCGGCCGTCGAGGCCGTCGACGAGGTGATGGCCGAGGCCTCTGCCGCCGACGCGGCCTCGATCCCGGCCGTGCTCCGCCTCTCGCTCGCCCGGCTCGGCCCGGCGCAGACCGTCGGGCGGTCGCGATGAGCGACGCCGTCGGCGGCGACGTCGACCTCACCGACCCCGTGCTCGCCTCCGAGGCAGAGCTGGCCTTCGAGGGCGCACTTCGTCCACGCAGTCTCGCCGAGTTCGTCGGCCAGACTCGCGTGCGCGGGCAACTGCAGCTGCTGCTCACCGCGGCGACGCTGCAGCAGCGCACGCCCGACCACATCCTCCTGGCCGGCCCTCCCGGGCTCGGCAAGACGACGCTCGCCATGATCGTCGCCCACGAGAGCGGTCGGCCGCTGCGCATGTCGAGCGGCCCCGCGATCCAGCACGCCGGCGACCTGGCCGCGATCCTCAGCTCGCTGGTTCCGGGCGAGGTGCTCTTCATCGACGAGATCCACCGCATGGCCCGCTCCGCCGAAGAGATGCTCTACCTCGCCATGGAGGACTTCCGCATCGACATCATGGTCGGCAAGGGCGCCGGCGCGACCTCCGTGCCGCTCGACCTCTCGCCGTTCACCCTCGTCGGAGCCACGACGCGGGCGGGCCTGCTCCCGAACCCGCTGCGCGACCGCTTCGGCTTCACGGCTCACCTCGAGTTCTACGACGACGCCGAGCTCGAACAGGTCCTCGCGCGCGCCGCCCCCATGCTCGGGCTCGACGTCGACCACGATGCGCTCGTCGAGATCTCCGGCCGCTGCCGGGGCACGCCCCGAATCGCGAACCGGCTGCTTCGACGCGTCCGCGACTACGCGCTCGTGCACACCGGCCGCGCCGACCTCGCCACCGTCGAGGCGGCGCTCGACCTCTACGACGTCGACGCCCTCGGACTCGATCGGCTCGACCGAGCGGTCATGCAGACGATCCTCACGAGGTTCGGCGGCGGGCCCGTCGGCTTGAACACCCTCGCGGTGTCGGTCGGCGAGGAGTCCGAGACCATCGAGGCGGTCGTCGAACCCTTCCTGGTGCGCATCGGCCTGATCACGCGCACCCCTCGCGGCCGTGTCGCCACCCCCGAGGCATGGCGGCATTTCGGCCTCTCGCAGGGCGGCACGGCGCTTCCGATCGATGACCTATAATCCAATGAGGCTTCGTCCTCGCCGCCGTCGACTTCGTGCGGTACGCCGCACTCCGGAAGGTCCTACCCCCTCATGACGCTCGATCCGTTCACTATCATCATGCTCGCCGTCCTGGCGGTGCTGATCTTCTTCATGTTCCGCAACTCGCGCAAGCGTCAGGCCGAAGCGCAGAAGCTGCAGTCGAAGGTCCAGCCCGGCGCACGCGTCATGACGAACTTCGGCGTCTACGGCACCATCGTCTCGATCGACGAAGAAGAGAACCAGGTGCAGCTCGAGGTCTCGCCCGGCACGGTCCTGACCGTGCACCGCCAGACCGTCGCGCGCGTGGTCGAGCCCGCCGTCACCGACGACGAGACCGCGGCTCCCGAAGCGCTCGAGCGCGAGCCCGAGTTCGGTGAGCGCGACGAGGCGCACACCACCGAGACCCCCGGCGACACGACTCCCGACGTCAAGAAGTCGGACGACTAACCCCCACCTTCCGAGGAACGGCCCACGTCGATTCGGCGTGGGCTCCTGCAAAGAAAGCAGAACCTGTGGCTGCACCCTCCAAGCGGTCGTCGCGTCCGGCGTCCGTTCGCAAGGCTTGGCGATCGCTCACCTGGCTCGGTGTCATCATCGTCGGCCTCTTCGCCATCAACGCTGCCGGCGTCATCTGGGGCGGTGGTTCCTGGACGCCCAAGCTCGCGCTCGACCTCGAGGGCGGCACGCAGATCATCCTCGAGCCTCAGCTCGAGAGCGGCCAGACCGCGACGCAAGAGCAGCTCGACCAGGCGGTGGCGATCATCCGCCAGCGCGTCGACGCCTCGGGCGTCGCCGAGCCCGAGATCAACACCGAGGGGTCGAACGTCGTCGTTCGCATCCCGGGTGAGCTCGACGACCAGACGCGTGCGCGCATCGAGTCGTCGGCGAAGCTCGAGCTCCGTGCGGTGCTGCTGTCCGACGCCGCGACGAACCAGCAGATCAGCCCGACCGACGACCCGGCGGCGACCGATCCTGCCGAGGAGCTCTCGTCGACGCCGACCGCGGTTCCGACCGACGGCAGCGACCCGGCGTGGGTGACCCCCGCGTTGCAAGAGGAGTTCGACACCTTCGACTGCTCGACGCTCGACGATGCCGCGACGAACGTCGCACCTGCAGACGAGCCCCTCGTCACCTGCGACCAGAGCCGCACCGTCAAGTACCTGCTCGGCCCGGTCGAGGCGAGCGGCGAGAACATCGTCGACGCGACCAACGGCCAGGTGCAGACCCAGACCGGTGCGAGCACCGGAACGTGGGCCGTCAACATCCAGTTCGACGATCAGGGCACGAAGGACTTCGCGTCGGTCAGCACGCGGCTCTTCGGCCTCTCGGGCCAGACCCCGCGCGACCAGTTCGCGTTCGTGCTCGACGGAGCGGTGCTCACCGCCCCGTCGATGAACGGCGCGATCACCGACGGTCGCCCGCAGATCACCGGCAGCTTCACGCAGGAGTCCTCGAAGGCCCTCGCCGACCAGCTCAAGTTCGGCGCGCTGCCGCTGAGCTTCAGCGTGCAGTCCTCAGAGACGATCTCGCCGACGCTGGGTTCATCGCAGCTGCAGGCGGGTCTGCTCGCGGGCCTCATCGGCCTGATCCTCGTCGTGATCTACACGCTGTTCCAATACCGGGCGCTCGGCTCGGTCACGATCGCGTCGCTCGTGATCGCCGGTGTCATCACCTACCTGATGATCACGATCCTGTCGTGGCGCGAGGGATACCGTCTCTCGCTGGCCGGTATCGCGGGTCTGATCGTCGCGATCGGATTCACGGCGGACTCGTTCATCGTGTACTTCGAGCGCGTGCGTGACGAGCTCCGCGACGGCCGCCCCCTCGTTGGCGCCGTCGAGGCCGGATGGAAGCGCGCGTTCCGCACGGTGCTCGCATCGAAGGGCGTGAACCTCCTCGCGGCGGTCGTGCTCTTCGTGCTCGCGGTCGGCAGCGTCAAGGGCTTCGCCTACACCCTCGGTCTGACGACGATCATCGACGTCGTCGTGGTGATCCTGTTCACCCACCCGATGCTGCAGCTGCTCGCGCAGACGAAGTTCTTCTCGAGCGGCAACCCGTGGTCGGGCCTCGACCCGACCGCCCTCGGCGCCGTCTACCGAGGTCGCGCGGAGTTCCGCAAGCCGGTCGCCGTGCCCGCGGGCAAGGTGGCGTCCAGTTCGAAGGAAGCACAGCGACGTCAGACCATCGCGGAGCGCAAGGCGCACGCGACGTCGGGCGCAGGTTCGAGTGAAGGCAAGGAGTCCTGATGGCGAGCCGTCTGACCACATTCGGTAACGACCTCTACACGGGCAAGCGCTCGTTCAACTTCGTCGGCGGCCGCAAGAAGTGGTACATCATCGCCGCGGTGCTGATCGTGCTCTCGATCCTGGTGCCCGCGGTTCGCGGCGTGCAGTTCAGCATCGAGTTCCGCGGTGGTTCGCAGTTCCAGATCGCGGATGTCGCGAACCCCGATCCCGAGATCGCCCAAGAGGCCGTCGCCGAAGTGGTGCCCGAGGCGACGACGATCGTGCAGGTGGTCGGCGCAGACGGCATCCGCGTGCAGACCGACCAGCTCGAACAGGCCGACTCCCTCGCGGTGAGCAAGGCCCTGGCCGAGGCCTACGACGTGCCCGAGTCCGAGGTGACGTCGTCGTTCATCGGCCCGAGCTGGGGAGCGGATGTCACCAGGCAGGCGCTCGTCGGTCTCGGCGCGTTCCTGTTGCTCGCGGGCATCATCATGGCGATCTACTTCCGTACCTGGAAGATGTCGCTCGCGGCGATCCTCGCGCTCATCGCCGACCTCGTGGTCACCGTCGGCCTCTACGCGGCCGTCGGCTTCGAGATCAGCCCGGCGGCGACCATCGGTATCCTCACGATCCTCAGCTACTCGCTGTACGACACGGTCGTGGTCTTCGACAAGATCCGTGAGAACACCGAGCAGGACGGCAGCGAGTCGCGTCGCACGTTCGCCGAGTCGGTCAACCTCGCGGTGAATCAGACCCTCGTGCGCTCCATCAACACGAGCGTCGTCGCGGCCCTGCCAGTGGCCTCGATTCTCTTCATCGGTGCAGGCGCGCTCGGCGCCGACACGCTGCGCGACATCTCGCTCGCGCTGCTCATCGGCATCCTCGTCGGCACCTGGTCGACGGTGTTCCTCGCCGCTCCGCTCTACTCGCAGTTGCGCGAGAGCGAGCCGGTGATCCGCCGGCACGACCAGAAGGTCCTCAAGGATCGCGAACGGGCCGGCGAAACGGCCGGTTCAGAGGCGGAGCCCGCGAACGCGTGATGTCCGCCCTCGGCGAGATCGGCATGTGCATGCCTCCGGAGCGACGATAATTGAGTTCCGGAGGTGTGCGCATGACTGAGACTGGGGTCAACTCGACCGCATCGCTGCGTCGGCTCGTGCCGCGCATCTTCTCGAAGGCCACGCCCTCGGGCGCAGTCGACACGCTGCTCCGCACGGTGCGCATGCACCATCCGAAGGCCGATCTCGCGCTCGTCGAACGGGCGTACACGGTCGCGGAGCGCGCGCACGAGGGGCAGAAGCGCAAGAGCGGCGAGCCGTACATCACGCATCCCGTCGCGGTGGCGCAGATCCTCGCGGATCTCGGCATCGGCTCGAAGACGGTCGCCGCCGCGCTCCTGCACGACACCGTCGAAGACACGGCGTACACGCTCGACCAGGTCCGTGCCGATTTCGGCGACGAGATCGCGATGCTCGTCGATGGCGTCACCAAGCTCGACAAGGTCAAGTACGGGGACTCGACGCAGGCCGAGACCGTCCGCAAGATGATCGTCGCGATGTCCAAGGACATCCGCGTACTCATCATCAAACTCGCCGACCGTCTGCACAACGCGCGCACCTGGGGCTTCGTGCCTGCGGCATCCGCGACCCGCAAGGCAACCGAGACGCTCGAGATCTACGCGCCGCTCGCGCACCGACTGGGGATCCAGACGATCAAGTGGGAACTCGAAGACCTCTCGTTCGCGGTGCTCTACCCGAAGCTCTACGCCGAGATCGAGAGCCTCGTCAAGCAGCGCACGCCCCAGCGCGAGGAGTTCGTGCAGCAGGTCATCGACCTCGTGAACGACGACCTCAAGAGCGCTCGCATCCGCGGCAAGGTGGCGGGCCGGCCCAAGCAGTACTACTCGATCTACCAGAAGATGATCGTGCGAGGCCGTGACTTCGACGAGATCTACGACCTGGTCGGCATCCGGGTGCTCGTGAACTCCGTTCGCGACTGCTACGCCGTGCTCGGCTCGATCCACGCCCGGTGGACCCCGGTGCCCGGTCGCTTCAAGGACTACATCGCGACGCCGAAGTTCAACCTCTACCAGTCGCTGCACACGACCGTCATCGGGCCGAAGGGCCGGCCGGTCGAGATCCAGATCCGAACGCACGACATGCACCAGCGTGCCGAGTACGGCGTCGCGGCGCACTGGAAGTACAAGGAGCGGATGGCCACCGGCAGCCGCACCGACTCCGCGAGCACGAGCGCGAACGAGACCGACATGGCGTGGCTCGCGCACATCTCCGACTGGCAGGCCGAGACCGCCGACCCTGGGGAGTTCCTCGACTCGCTGCGATACGAGATCGGTGCGAAGGAGGTCTACGTCTTCACGCCGAAGGGGCGCGTGATCGGGCTCCCATCGGGCGCGACGCCCGTCGACTTCGCGTACGCCGTGCACACCGAGGTCGGGCATCGCACGATGGGCGCCAAGGTCAACGGACGTCTCGTTCCGCTCGAGAGCACGCTCGCGAGCGGCGACGTCGTCGAGGTCTTCACCTCGAAGAACCCCGACTCCGGTCCGAGCCAGGACTGGCTCGGCTTCGTCAAGAGCCCCCGCGCGCGGAACAAGATCCGTCAGTGGTTCACGAAGGAACGACGCGACGAGGCCATCGAGCAGGGGCGCGACGCGATCGCCAGGGCCATGCGCAAGCAGAACCTGCCGCTGCAGAAGCTGATGAGCCAGGACTCCTTCGCCGAGGTGGCCGCGCAACTCCGCTACGACGACGTCTCGGCGCTGTACGCCGCGGTGGGCGAGGGCCACGTTTCGACGCAATCCGTGCTCGAGAAGGTCGTCGCACTGGTTCGCGATGCCCAAGAGGGCGATGAACCCGAGCTCCCGATCCCCACGCGCTCGCGCACCGCGCAGCGGCACTCGGACTCCGGCGTGCTCGTGCGTGGCGCTCCCGACATCCTCGTGAAGCTCGCCAGATGCTGCACCCCGGTGCCCGGCGATGCCATTGTGGGCTTCATCACGCGCGGGTCGGGCGTCTCGGTGCACCAGTCGACGTGCCACAACGTGCAGTCGCTCATGCGCGAGCCCGAACGCATGATCGACGTCGAATGGGCGCCGAGCTCGAAGAGCGTGTTCCTCGTGCAGATCCAGATCGAGGCGCTCGATCGTGCCGGGCTCCTCTCCGACGTGACGCGAGTGCTCTCGGAGCATCACGTGAACATCCTCTCGGCGAGCGTGTCCACGTCGACCGACCGGTTGGCGCTCAGTCGCTTCGTCTTCGAGATGGGCGACACCACCCACCTCGACCGGGTGCTCAATGCGGTTCGCCGCATCGATGCGGTCTACGACGTCTACCGCGTCAGCGACGGCTGAGCTCCGAGACATCCGCGCGTCGGGCGCCTGGCTCATCGGTTCATGCCGGGCCGTGTTGGCCGTCCCGACTCGCCCGCGACGCAGGTCGGCGCCCGCAGACAACCGCCGCGCGGTCGAGCCTTGCGGATGCGCGTGCCTTGTGCGGCAACCGGGACGTTGCTTCGAGCTTCAGGCGAACCGCCCGCTCGAGTGCATGGTGTTCGTCGAGCAATGAGGCCACCACCTCGACCGTCTCGTCATCGGTCACGGAGGTGTCGCGCAGCAGGTCGAACGAGGTTCGTACGAGTGAGGTGCACCTGACGCCGTCGAACGAGACCACCTCGGAGTCGTCGATGCGGACCTCGCGAACCGTGAGCGCCGGATCGGCGATCATCGAGATGCGCGCGTCGATCGGAACGCAGAACTGGGCAGTGCGCGGTGGCGCAACGCGTGCCCCGTGCACCCAGGCGGCCGACATCCGTTCGATGACGAGTGCCCGCGGGGCGCTGTGCGCGACGACGAGGGCGCGGAACGCCGGTACGTCGGGTTCGTCGATCGGGGCCCAGGCTCCGGCGATCGCGACGAGGTCGCCGTCGATCCTGGCGGCGCAGAGCTCGGCGATCGAGAAGTCATCGGTACCGAGCACGGAGGAGAGTTTCGCCATGCTCCCCATGATCGCGTCAGCGGTGGCGCCGATTCAGGGCGCGGGCCCGATTGTGGAGAACTCGGGATGCCGGCGCATCTCCGAGGACGCCTGCAAGCCCGCCCGGTTCGTGAACGTCGCGAGCCGAGAACGCGGCCGACGCCGAGCCGGAGACGACGATGGCCCCCGGCAACGACACCCGCAGGTGTCACGGCCGAGGGCCATCACGAATCGTGGAGTCGATCAGCCTCCGACGGCCTTCAGCCAGGCGCGCCGCGCCTCGAGCGCCTCTCGGGCCTCGGCGGTGGCGCGGGCATCGCCAGCGGCCTCTGCGGCGGCGAGATCCGCCTCGAGCTTCGCGATCGCGTCGTGCAGCTGGCCGAGCATGCCCTCGGAGCGGGCCTTCTTCTCGGGGTCTTCACGCTCCCACCGCTCATCTTCGAGTGAGCGCACGTGGTTCTCGACCTTGCGGAGGCGATCTTCGACGGGGCGGACCTGATCGCGGGGGACACGACCGATCTCGTCCCATTCGCGCTGCACCTTGTTGAGGGCGGCACGAGCCTGCTTGGGGTCCTTCTCGCCGAGGATCTTGTCGGCGTCGTCGAGCAGGGCCAGCTTGGCCGTGAGGTTCGCCTGGTACTCCTCGTCGTCGCGTGCGTCGATCTCGGCCTTGGCGCCGAAGAGCACGTCGCCGGCGGCCTTGAACTTCGCCCAGAGCGCGTCGTCGAGCTTCTTGCCGGCCCGGCCGGCCTGCTTCCACTCGTCGAGCAGCAGGCGGTAGTCGCCGATGCCGTCTGCGCCGCGCGGCGCAAGGGCCTCGGCGCGCTCGATCAGGCGCTGCTTGCGCGTGCGCACGTCGCGGTGCGAGGCATCGAGGTCGGCGAAGAACGCCTTGCGGTGCGTCTCGATCGTCGAGCGTGCGGCGCGGAACCGCTTCCACAGGTCGTTGGCGTCGTTCTTCGGAAGGCGGGGGCCGTCCTGCTGATGGCGCTGCCATGCGGCGAACAGGGCGTCGAGCTCGGCGCTGGTCTGCTTCCACTGCGTCTTCGCGGGGTCTTGAGCGGCGAGCGTCTCTGCCTGCTCGACGATGCGCGCGCGCTCGGCGAGGGCGTCGGCCAGCGCGGCCTTCGCCTCGGCCTGCTGCTGCTCGGTCAGCTCCTTGGTGGTGCCGGAGAGCGCCTCGAGCCGCTTCGCGAGTGCCTCGAGATCGCCGACGGCATGAGCCGCGGCGACGGAGGTCTTGAGCGTCTCGACCGCCTTCGCGACATCCGCCGCGGGAGCACCGCGTCGCGCGCGCTGCTCGAGGAGGGTCACCTGGCCCGCGAGGTCTGCGTACTTGCGCTCGAAGTAGGCGAGCGCCTCTTCTGGCGTGGCGTCGGGGTACTGCCCGACTTCGCGCTCACCGTCGTTCGTGCGAACGAAGACGGTGCCCGTCTCATCGACGCGTCCCCACGGCTGTTGTGCTGAATCGGTCACGGCCTCACCCTGTCGTGCTCTGAAGCCGCCCATCGGGCGGCATTGACGGTTCCAACCCTATTGCACCACCGGGCGGGGGTGCGGGCGCAGGTCACTCGACGGTCACGGATGTGATCGCGACCGGAACGACCGGCGCGCCATCGGTGGCGCCGTCGACGACACCCGCGTCGACCACACCGGCGGTGAGCTGGTCGAGCCCGCTCGTGACCTTGCCGATCACGGTGTACCCGCCGACGCCGTCTTCGGAGGGGAGGGTCGTGTCGCCGTAGACGATGAAGAACTGGCTGCCCTGGCTGTAGGCGTTGCCGCCCTGCCTGGCCATGGCGATCGTGCCCGCCGGGTAGACGCCGTCGGCGGGATCGTTCTCGATCGGGCCGTAGCTGTAGCCGGGGCCGCCGGAGCCGTCGCCGTTCGGGTCGCCGCACTGCAGCACGAAGATGCCGTCGGTCGTGAGGCGATGGCACGAGACGCCGTCGTAGAATCCGGACTGGATCAGGCTGATCTCGCTCGAGACCGCCTGCGGCGCTGCGGCGCCGTCGAGCTCTATGCCGAGCGGGATGTCGTTCAGCGTGAGGGTTCCGGTCCACGTGCGACCCTCGGCGATGTCGGACGAGGGCACGTCGCCCGTGTTCTGGCCCGCGGCATCGGTCGGGGGAGCGGTGGTCGCCTCGGGGCTCGCGACGGGCTCGGGCGTGCCTGGACCGCCGTTGAAGAAGAACAGCTGGGCCGCGGTCGCGAGTGCGAGCACCACGACGAGTGCGACGGCGGCGATCACGTTGTCGCGCGTGCGACGACGGATCTTGCCCTCATGCACCCGCTGTCGTGCCTGGTAGGTGCGAAGTCGCGCTCGTTCCTCGCGCGCCTGACGGTCGTTGGATACCACGCATGCTCCTTCGGGGGGACTCCTGCGAGCAGACTCTACGCAAGCGCGGGTTCCGGCACCAATCGTCCGCGCCGTCGGGTCGCCGCGTCGGCGTCCGTCTCGGGTGTCGGATGCCGCGGCTACGCTGGAACGCATGGTGAACACCGCGCAGGGCCTGCGCTCCGGCGCGACCCCGCTGGCCGTTCGCATGCGCCCGACGAGTCTCGACGAGGTCGCGGGGCAGCGTCATCTGCTCTCTCCCGGGTCGCCGCTCGTCGCCCTCGCGGGTGATCGAACGGGGGAGTCCGGGTCGGTCTCCGTGATCCTCTGGGGTCCGCCCGGCACCGGCAAGACCACGCTGGCACAGGCGATCGCGCGATCCTCGGGGCGCAAGTTCGTCGAACTCTCGGCCGTCAGCGCGGGCGTGCGCGACGTGCGCCAGGTCATGGAGGAGGCGCGGGCGAGCCGCGACCTCTACGGCGTCTCGACGGTGCTGTTCCTCGACGAGATCCACCGCTTCACCAAGGCCCAGCAGGACGCCCTGCTGCCAGGCGTCGAGAACGGCTGGGTGATCCTCGTGGCCGCCACGACCGAGAACCCTTCGTTCTCGGTCATCTCGCCGCTGCTCTCGCGTTCGCTGCTGCTGACCCTCGAGCTCCTCTCCGACGACGACCTCGGCGTGCTCGTCGATCGCGCCGTCGCCGATCCACGGGGGCTCTCCGGCGCCGTCGACCTCGAACCCGAGGCCCGCGCGGCGATCGTGCGGCTCGCCTCAGGCGACGCGCGGCGTGCCCTCACCGCGCTCGAGGCGGCGGCCGTCGCCGCGGCGGGGGTGCTCGCAGACGCCCGAAGCGCAGCCGATGCCGCAGCAGGTGCCGAGCCGGCGAGCAGCGTTGACGCACACGAGGGCGACGTGCCGGCCGACACGACCGACGACAGCGCCGACGACCGCGCTGACGGCGCCGACGGCCAGGGGTCGGATGTCGCGGTCGGGCCGCGTGCGGTCATCACGGCCGAACTCGTGGCCCGTGCCGTCGACCGGGCGCTGCTGCGATACGACCGCAACGGCGACGAGCACTACGACGTCATCAGCGCGTTCATCAAGTCGGTGCGTGGCAGCGACGTCGACGCCGCGCTGCACTACCTCGCACGCATGATCGAGGCCGGAGAGGACGCCAGGTTCATCGCCCGTCGCATCATCGTGCTCGCCTCCGAGGACATCGGCCTGGCCGATCCTACGGCGCTCGGCGTGGCGGTCGCGGCCGCCGATGCGGTGCAGTTCATCGGCATGCCGGAGGGGCGCATCCCGCTCGCGCAGGCGGTCGTGCACCTCGCGACGGCGCCGAAGTCGAATGCGGCCTACCTCGGCATCGACAAGGCCATCGCGGATGTCCGCGCGGGCAAGGCCGGGCGGGTGCCCAAGCACCTGCGCGATGCGCACTACCCCGGGGCGAAGCGGCTCGGGCACGGCAAGGGCTACGTCTATCCGCACGACGACCCGATCGGCGTGGTGGGGCAGGAGTACCTTCCCGACTCGCTGCGGGGCGCGGTGTACTACGAGCCGACCGAGCACGGCAACGAGCGCGAGGTGTCGTCGCGCCTGGCGAAGCTCCGCCGCATCGTGCGCGGGGCGTCGAAGGGGCGCTAGTCATCGACGACAGCCCGCGGCGGCCGTCGTGGTACGATGGTCGCTGGCCTGAAGCCTGATTCTCGAGCGCGGCTGCGAGGGAATCACCGGCGAACGGGTGCGATCTGTAGCCGATCCACCCTTGGCGAATCCCTCTGACACAGTTTCCGGCGCACGTTCGCGCCGCGATTTCACTTGAGATTCTTCCGAAAGGACATTCGTGTCGAACCAGTCACGTAGCAAGACCCGCCTCTCCCGCGCCCTCGGTGTCGCCCTGACCCCGAAGGCCGCGCGCTACATGGAGAAGCGCCCCTATGCTCCCGGCGAGCACGGTCGCACCAAGCGCAAGCAGGACAGCGACTACGCCGTTCGTCTGCGCGAGAAGCAGCGTCTGCGCGCCCAGTACGGCATCCGCGAGAAGCAGCTGAAGATCGCCTACGTCGAGGCCAAGCGCACCGCGGGCCAGACCGGTGAGAACCTGGTCGAGCTGCTCGAGATGCGTCTCGACGCCCTCGTGCTCCGCGCCGGCTTCGCCCGCACCATCACGCAGGCGCGCCAGTTCGTCGTGCACCGTCACATCCTCGTCGACGGCCAGCTCGTCGACCGCCCCTCCTTCCGCGTGAAGCCGGGCCAGCTCATCCACGTCAAGGCACGCAGCGAGGGCACCGAGCCGTTCCAGGTCGCCGCCGCCGGCGGTCACGTCGACGTGCTCCCCAAGACCCCGGGCTACCTCGAGGTCGAGCTCGACAAGCTCCAGGCGACGCTCGTTCGCCGTCCGAAGCGCGCCGAGGTCCCCGTGACCTGTGAAGTGCAGCTCGTCGTCGAGTACTACGCCGCTCGCTGATCCAGCGTTCGTCGGGCAGGGGTCGCGGAGTTCTCTCCGCGGCCCCTGCGTCGTCTCCGGGCGTCGGCCCGCGGCATCCGGACCCGCCACTAGACTGGTGACGAAGACGCGGCGGCATGCCGGGCTGTTCGAACGCCCCAGACCCGTCGGCACGACAACACACGCTGAGGGAGCACTTTCGTGAAGAGCATTCTGTGGTTCGCGGTCGGGATCATCGCCGGATTCGTGGCCGCGCACCAGGTGAACCAGACCTCGCAGGGCCGCGAATTCTTCTCCTCGGTCGACGCCAAGGCCAAGGCCTTCGGGCGCGCCGTCGCCGACGGCTACCACGAGCGCGAGGCCGAACTCAGGTCCGCGGTCGACGACCTCGTCGACTGAGCCGCGGCCTTCCCTTCCTTCCACCCGGGGGCGACTCCGGCAGCAGAATCCAGAACGGAACCATGCAGACCGCAGACATCCGCCAGCGCTGGCTGGACTTCTTCGCACGCCGCGGACACACCGTCGTGCCGTCCGCCTCACTCGTCTCCGACGACCCGACGCTGCTCTTCACGGTCGCCGGCATGGTGCCGTTCGTGCCGTACCTCACGGGAATCGTGCCCGCGCCGTATCCGCGCGCCACGAGCGTGCAGAAGTGCATCCGCACGAACGACATCGAAGAGGTCGGCAAGACGCCGCGCCACGGCACGTTCTTCCAGATGAACGGCAACTTCTCGTTCGGCGACTACTTCAAGGAAGGCGCCATCTCGATGGCGTGGGAACTGCTCACCTCCGCTGAGGACGACGGCGGCTACGGGTTCAGGCCCGAAGACCTCTGGGTGACGGTGTACGAAGACGACGACGAGGCGATCGAACTCTGGAAGAAGGTCGCCGGGCTGCCCGACGAGCGCATCCAGCGCCTCGGCAAGGACACCAACTACTGGCACACCGGCCAGCCGGGCCCGGCCGGCCCCTGCTCCGAGATCTTCTTCGACCGCGGTCCCGCGTACGGCATCGACGGCGGTCCGGCGACCGATGACGACCGCTACGTCGAGATCTGGAACCTCGTCTTCATGCAGTACCTCATCGATGACGTGACGTCGAAGACCGACTTCCGCATCGTGAAGGAACTGCCGAAGAAGAACATCGACACCGGCATGGGCCTCGAGCGCGTCGCCTTCATCAAGCAGGGCGTCGAGAACATGTACGAGATCGACCAGGTACGGCCGGTGCTCGATCGCGCGGCCGAGCTGTCGGGGCGCGCGTACGGCGCGAACCACGACGACGACGTGCGCATGCGCGTCATCGCCGACCACGTGCGCTCCGCCCTCATGCTCATGAGCGACGGCGTCGCCCCGTCGAACGAGGGGCGCGGGTACATCCTGCGTCGCCTCCTGCGCCGCAGCATCCGCGCGATGCGCCTGCTCGGGGTCGAGGGCACGACGTTCCGCGAGCTGTTCGCGGCGTCGCGCGACGCCATGAAGGCCGCGTACCCCGAGGTCGAGCGCGACTACGCGCACATCGAGCAGTTGGCCCTCGGCGAGGAGGAGACGTTCCTGCGCACGCTCGCAGCGGGCACGACGATTCTCGACGGCGCCGTCGGCGAGACGAAGGCCAGCGGCAAGGGCGAGCTCGCCGGCAACACGGCGTTCCTGCTGCACGACACGTACGGCTTCCCGATCGAGCTGACGCTCGAGATGGCCGACGAGGCGGGCCTCGCGGTCGACCGCGTCGCCTTCGACGAACTCATGACCGCCCAGCGCACGCGTGCGAAGGCCGACGCGAAGTCGAAGAAGAAGGTGCTCGCCGACCTGTCGGTGTACGCCGACTTCCGCGCGAAGGGCGAGACGGTCTTCACGGGCTACACCGAACTCCTCACCGAGTCGAGCGTGCTCGGCATCCTCGTCGACGGCCACCCCGTCGCGGCGGCCGTCGCCGGCCAGACCGCAGAGGTGATCCTCGCGGAGACCTCGCTCTACGCGGAGTCCGGCGGCCAGGCGCCCGACCAGGGGCGCATCGTGGGCGACGGCTTCGAACTCCAGGTGCTCGACGTGCAGAAGCCCGTCAAGGGCCTCATCAGCCACACCGTGAAGGTGCTCTCGGGCGAGGTGGGCGTCGGCGTGCCTGCGACCTCCGTCGTCGACGAGCAGTATCGCCGCGGCGCGACGCAGGCGCACTCCGGCACCCACCTCGTGCATGCCGCGCTCCGCGAGGTGCTCGGCCCGAACGCGCACCAGTCCGGCTCCTTCAACAAGGCCGGCTACCTCCGCCTCGACTACGGCTGGAACCAGGCCCTGTCGCCCGAGACGCGCACCGAGATCGAGGAGATCTCGAACAACGCGGTGCGCGACAACCTCGAGGTCGTGACGCGCGAGCTCCCGCTCGACGAGGCGAAGGCCCTCGGCGCGATGGCGCTCTTCGGCGAGAAGTACGGCGACGTCGTGCGCGTGGTCGACATCGGCGGCCCATGGTCTCGCGAACTCTGCGCCGGAACGCATGTGCGCTCCAGCGCCGAGATCGGCATGATCAACATCATCGGCGAGTCCTCGGTGGGCGCGTCGAACCGTCGCGTCGAGTCCCTCGTCGGCCTCGACGCGTTCCGACGCTTCGCGTCGGAGCGCGCCCTCGTCTCCGAGCTCAGTTCGAACCTGAAGACGCGCCCCGACCAGCTCGTCGAGCGCATCGGCGACCTCGTCGCGAACCTGAAGTCCGCCGAGAAGCGCATCGCCCAGTTCGAGGCCAAGGCGCTCACCGACCGGGTTCCGGCTCTCGCGGCGAATGCGGTGCGCACGGGTGACGTGCTCCTCGTCGCCGAGACCGTCGGCTCGCTCGGATCGGGTGACGAGCTCCGCTCGCTCGCGACCGCTGTGCGGGGCAGGCTCGGCGACGCGGCATCCGTCGTCGCCCTGACCGCCGAGGTCGGCGGACGTCCGGTGGCGATCGTCGCGACCTCGCCCGCGGCACGCGAGGTCGGCGCGAACGCCGGCGCGCTCGCGAAGACGATGGCCGGCGTGCTCGGCGGCGGTGGCGGCGGCAAGCCCGACCTCGCCCAGGGCGGCGGCAGCGACCTCTCGGCGATCCCCGCGGCACTCGACGCGGTGCGCCGCGCGTTCGCGGGCTGACCCGATGCGTTCCGGGGCCCGTCTCGGCGTCGATGTCGGTCGCGCCCGCATCGGCGTCGCCCGCAGCGACGCCGGCGGGCTGCTCGCCGTGCCGATCGAGACGGTTCCCAGGGCCGCCGACGGCGATGCCGACATCCGGCGCGTGCTCGAGCTCGCCGAGGAGTACTCCGCGTTCGAGTTGATCGTCGGGCATCCGCTCTCGATGTCGGGGGCGGCGACGCCCTCGACCGACGACGCCGTCGCCTTCGCGCAGCGCCTCGCCGACCTCGGCGCAGCGGTGCGCCTCGTCGATGAGCGGCTCTCGACGGTGAGCGCCCAGCAGGCGCTCCGCGCCTCGGGTCGCTCGACTCGCACGCAGCGTCCGGTCGTCGACCAGGTCGCGGCCGTTATCATTCTGCAACACGCACTCGACAGCGAGCGCGCTTCGGGCAACCCGCCGGGGCGCCCGCTCGACCCCGACGAAGGGCCCTCCACCCTGTGACTCAGCTCCCCCCAGAGCGCCGAGACCCCACCCCCCCACGCGCAGCCACCGACTGGCATGCGCTGCTCAACGGTGAGGCCCAGGCGGATGCCGCGCGCCGAGCGGCCGCCGCACAGAATCCGCCGCAGCCGGCGGCCGCCGACGCGGCACCTGCTGCCGGCGACGCGGCGCAGCCGATGACGCGTCGCGAGCTCCGCGAGCTCGAGCAGCGCCAGCAGGCCGAGGCGGAGCAGGCGGAGCGCGCTGCGGCGTCGCCGCCGGAACCGCTCGCATCGCCATCGGTGCCCGCCTCGCAGGCCGAGCCGTTCGAGCGCCTCGTGCAGCCGGCCGCCGCCGCCGCGGCATCGCCGGCGGGTGCGCCGCCTCCGGCCGAGGCCCCCGTCGATCCGTTCGTCGCGACGCGGGTCGACCGGCGCGCGATCGCCTACGACGAATACCACGAACCGAAGCGAAAGCGCCGTGGCCCATGGGGCTGCCTCATCGGACTGCTCATCGTCGCCGGGCTCGTCGCCGGGGCGGCGTTCTTCCTGCAGGGGCCGATCACGGCCGCGATCGACTACTTCACGCCCGCTGAAGACTACGAGGGCGCCGGCACCGGCGAGGTCGTCTTCATGATCCACGAGGGCGACACGGGCGCGAGCATCGCCGAGAACCTCGCGGCACAGGACGTCGTCGCCTCGTACGACGCCTTCTACGACCTGCTGCTCGCGCAGAGCCCGGAGCCGGAATTCCAGCCCGGCGCCTACCAGTTGGCGAGCCAGATGAGTTCGCAGGCGGCGCTCGACGCCCTGACCGATCCGGCGAACAAGCTCGAGAACACGTTCGTGATCCCCGAGGGCACCGCGCTGCCCGACGTGCTCGTCGCGGCCTCCGAAGGCACAGGGATCCCGCTCGAGGACCTGCAGGCCGCTGCGGCCGAGTCGCCGCAGTCGTACGGGCTCCCTGCTGAGGCCACGACGCTCGAGGGTTTCCTGTTCCCGGCGACCTACACGCTCGATCCGGGAATCGATGCGCATGGTGTCCTGAAGACCCTCGTCGACCGACAGTTCCAGGCGCTCGACGAAGCGGGGGTCGCTCCCGCCGACCGGTGGAAGACCGTCATCCTCGCCTCGATCGTCCAGCGGGAAGCCGGGTCGAACACCGACGACTTCCCGAAGATCGCCCGGGTCTTCCAGAACCGGCTCGACCAGGGCATCAACCTCCAGTCCGACGCGACGGTCGCCTACGGCACCGGCAACATGCACACCGTCTGGACCACCGACGAGGAACGCGCCGACGCGAGCAACCTCTACAACACGTATGCGAATCCCGGCCTGCCCATCGGGCCGATCGGCAATCCGGGCGACGTGGCGATCAACGCGGCCATCCACCCAGCCGAGGGCACCTGGTTGTTCTTCGTGCCGGTGAATCTCGCGACCGGCGAGACGGTGTTCTCCACCACGGTCGAGGAGCACGATGCGGCCGTCGCCCAACTGCAGGAGTGGTGTGCCGCGAGCGAGGAGAATGCGGCCTACTGTGAGTGACGCCCGCACCCGCCTCGCCGTGCTCGGCAAGCCGATCACCCACTCCAAGAGCCCCGGTCTCCATCTCGCGGCGTACCATCGCCTCGGCCTCGACTGGTCGTACGACCGCATCGAGGTCGACGGCGCCGGCGTCGGCGAGTTCGTGACCAGCCGCGACGCCTCGTGGCGGGGACTCTCGCTCACGATGCCGCTCAAGTACGACGTCATCCCGGTGCTCGACGAGATCGATGCCGTCGCACGGCTCACGGGCGCGGCGAACACCGTCTTGTTCGACGACGGTCGCCGGCTCGGCTTCAACACGGATGTCGGCGGCATCGTGCGCTCGCTCGCCGACGCGGGCGTCGAGCGGGCACGAACGGCGATCGTGCTCGGAGGCGGTGCCACCGCGGCATCCGCTCTCGTGGCACTCGCCGAGCTCGGCGTCGCCCACGTGCACCTGCTGCTGCGACGGCCCGAGGCCGGCGACGTGCTCGTCGAGCTCGGCCGGTCGGTCGGCATCCGCGTCACGCCGGCGCACATCGCCGACCTCGCGACGGCCGCCGCGACCGAGGCGGTCGACGTGGTCGTCAGCACGCTGCCGGGCGGCACGGACGCCGGCGTCGCGGCATCCGAAGATCTCGTCGGGGGAGCGCTGCTGCTCGACGTCGCCTACGCGCCGTGGCCGACGCCGCTCGCCTCGCAATGGATCGCGGCGGGCGGGCGCGTCATCGACGGCAGCGGCATGCTGCTGCACCAGGCCCTGCTGCAGGTGCGCGTCTTCGTCGGCGGCGACCCGACCGTGCCGCTGCCCGACGAGGCCGACGTGCTCGCCGTCATGCGCGAATCGCTCTGACGCGGCTGTGGAAGGATAGACGGCATGCTCCGTTGGCTCACTGCCGGAGAATCGCACGGCCCAGAGTTGGTCGCGATCCTCGAGGGTCTTCCCGCCGGTATCCCCGTTTCACTCGATGACATCCGTGCCGATCTCGCGCGCCGCAAACTCGGCTACGGCCGCGGAGCGCGCATGAAGTTCGAGCAGGACGAGCTCGCCATCTCTGGCGGTGTGCGCCACGGCCTCAGCCTCGGCAGCCCGGTCGCCGTGCGCGTCGGCAACACCGAATGGCCCAAGTGGCAGGAGGTGATGAGCCCCGAGCCGATCGACCCGGCACGCCTCGGCCGCGGTCGCGGAGCAGCGCTCACCCGCCCCCGCCCCGGTCACGCCGATCTCGTCGGCATGCAGAAGTACGACTTCGACGAGGCCCGGCCGGTGCTCGAGCGGGCCAGCGCCCGCGAGACGGCCGCACGCGTCGCGCTCGGCGCGATCGCCCGGAGCTTCCTGTCCGAGCTCGGCATCGAGCTCGTCGCCCACACGATCGCCATCGGGCCCGTGCGCGTTCCCGAGGGGCGGCCGCTGCCGTTGCCGGGCGACGTCGACGCGCTCGACGCCGACCCGCTGCGCTGCTTCGACGCCGAGACCTCGGCGCTCATGGTCGCCGAGGTCGACGCGGCCCACAAGGACGGCGACACGCTCGGCGGCGTCGTCGAGGTGCTCGCCTACGGTGTGCCCCCGGGCCTCGGCTCGCACGTGCACTGGGACCGCAGGCTCGACTCGCAGCTCGCCGCGGCGCTCATGGGCATCCAGGCGATCAAGGGCGTCGAGGTCGGCGACGGGTTCGAGACCACGCGCCGTCGCGGTTCGGCCGCCCACGACGAGCTCCACCTCGCCGACGGCCGCATCGTGCGCTCGAGCGATCGCGCGGGCGGCACCGAGGGCGGCATGTCCACGGGCACCGTGCTCCGCGTGCGAGCCGGCATGAAGCCGATCGCGACGATTCCGCACGCCCTGCCGACGGTCGACATCGCCACCGGCGAGGCCGCCGCTGCGCACCACCAGCGATCGGATGTCTGCGCCGTTCCAGCGGCCGGCGTCGTCGCCGAGGCGATGGTCGCCTTGACGCTCGCGAACGCCGTGCTCGAGAAGTTCGGCGGCGACTCCGTCGGCGAGACGCGCCGAAACCTCGAGTCCTACCTCGCGGCGATCCCCGACGCGCTCCGCACCGAGGTCGCGTCGGCGGATGCCGCTCCGACCCGTGCCTGACGAGTCCGCGCCGATCCTGCAGCTCCCGCTCGTGCTCATCGGCCCGATGGGGGCTGGCAAGTCGCGCGTCGGAGCCCGGCTCGCGGCATCCGTCGGCGTGCCGTTCATCGACACCGACACCCGCATCGAGGAGCGCCACGGCCCGATCGACGCGATCTTCGCCAGAGACGGCGAGCCCGGCTTCCGAGTGGTCGAGCGCGAGGTCGTGGCGGAGGCCCTGACCGAGCAGGCGATCGTGTCGCTCGGCGGCGGAGCCGTGCTGCACCCCGACACGCAGGCCGACCTCGCGGAGCTCGCCGTCGTGCGACTCGTGGTGACCGCAGAGGCGGTCGCCGTGCGCCTGGCCGGCGGCAACCGCCCCCTGCTCGCCGAGGGCGGGCTGACGAGGTGGAACGAGATCCAGCTCGAGCGCGAGCCGGTGTACGCCTCACTCGCCGACCTCGAGATCGACACGTCGCGCCGCTCGGTCGCACGGATCGTCGAACAGATCACCGAGCGCTTCGGAGGAACACGATGACCGCAGCCGCGCCAAGCACGAGCATCCGCGTCGGGGGAGAGGGCGGCTACGACGTCGTCATCGGCAACGGCGTGCTCGCCGACCTCGGCGACGCGCTCGGCCCCGCCGTTCGCAAGGTGCTGGTCGTGCATCCGTCGACGCTCGGCGCCCGTGCCGCGGCGTTGCGCGAGTCGCTCTCCGACCGCTTCGAGGTGCTGCTCGCCGAGATCCCCGACGCCGAGGCCGGCAAGCGCATCGAGGTCGCCGCGTTCTGCTGGCAGGTGCTCGGGCAGGCGGACTTCACGCGCAGCGACGCGGTCGTCGGCATCGGCGGCGGTGCGGTCACCGACCTCGCCGGGTTCGTGGCGGCGACCTGGCTGCGCGGCGTGCGGGTCGTGCAGGTGCCGACGACGGTGCTCGGCATGGTCGACGCCGCGGTCGGCGGCAAGACCGGCATCAACACGAACGAGGGCAAGAACCTCGTCGGCGCGTTCCACCCGCCGGCTGCGGTGCTCTGCGACCTCGACCTGCTCGACACGCTGCCGCGCAACGAGATCCTCGCGGGCTTCGCCGAGATCGTGAAGGCGGGGTTCATCCGGTACCCCGAGATCCTCGACACGATCGAGGCGGACCCCGATGCGGCGACCGATCCGACCACGCCGCAGTTCCGTCGGGTCGTCGAGCTGGCGATCCAGATGAAGGCCGACGTCGTCTCCGAGGACCTCACCGAGCAGGGCCTCCGCGAGATCCTGAACTACGGGCACACGCTCGGACACGCCGTCGAGCATGCGGAGCGCTACCAGTGGCGGCACGGCGCCGCGATCTCGGTGGGCATGGCGTTCGCGGCCGAGCTCGGGCGACTGTCCGGCCGGCTCTCCGACGAGGTCGCGGATCGCCACCGCAGCATCCTCGAGCTGCTCGGCCTGCCGACGAGCTACCCCGCCGGGCGCTGGCCGACGCTCCTCGCGACGATGCAGCGCGACAAGAAGTCGCGCGGCGGCCAGTTGCGCTTCATCGTGCTCGACGACCTCGCGAAGCCCACCGTCATGCAGGCGCCCGACCAGTCGCTGCTCTTCGCCGCGTATCAAGAGATCGGCTCCTGAGCCGAGTCGAGCGGAGTGTCTCGGCGCGACGCCTCGTCAGGTCGGCGGATGCCGCGCCGATAGGCTTTCGGGCATGACGACGATCCTCGTGCTGAACGGCCCGAACCTCGGCCGGCTCGGCACTCGCGAACCCGAGGTGTACGGCAGCGAGACGCTCGAGGAGATCGGAGCGGGGCTCGCGGCATCCGTTCCCGACGGGGTCGAGGTCGACTTCCGGCAGTCCGATGACGAGGCCGAGCTCATCGGCTGGATCCACGAGGCCGTCGACCGTCGTCTGCCGGTCGTGCTGAATCCCGCGGCGTTCACGCATTACAGCTACGCGCTGAGGGATGCCGCGGCGCAACTCAAGCAGGCCGGCGTGCCGCTGGTCGAGGTGCACCTCTCGAACCCGCATTCCCGCGAGACGTTCCGGCACACGAGCGTGATCTCGGGCGTGGCGACGGGCGTGATCGCCGGCTTCGGCCCCGACTCGTACCACCTCGCGGTGCAGGCGGTTCTGCGTTCGCTCGGGTGAGTCGACTACACTCGATCAGTCGCACACCTTCGTCGTGCGCCCGAAACTTTCCTCGAATCGAACGGAATCATCTTCATGGCAAGCACCGCTGACATCAAGAACGGCGTCGTCCTCTCCATCGACGGCCAGCTCTGGAGCGTCATCGAGTTCCAGCACGTCAAGCCGGGCAAGGGCGGCGCTTTCGTGCGCACCAAGCTCAAGAACGTCGTGTCGGGCAAGGTCGTCGACCGCACGTACAACGCGGGCGCCAAGATCGAGATCGAGAACGTCGACCGTCGCGACTTCAGCTACCTCTACGCCGATGGCGACGGCTACGTGTTCATGGACACCTCCGACTACGACCAGATCACCGTTCCCGGCACCGTCGTCGGCGACGCCGCCAACTTCATGCTCGAGAACCAGGCCGTCACGATCGCCCTGAACAACGGCAACCCGCTCTACGTCGAGCTTCCGGCATCCGTCGTGCTCGAGATCACGTACACCGAGCCCGGCCTGCAGGGCGACCGCTCGACCGGTGGCACGAAGCCCGCCACGGTGCAGACCGGCTACGAGATCCAGGTCCCGCTGTTCCTCGAGACCGGCACCAGGGTCAAGGTCGACACCCGCGACGGCTCCTACCTCGGGCGCGTGAACGACTAGTGAGCTCCCGAACGAAGGCGCGCAAGCGCGCCCTCGACCTGCTCTACTCCGCCGACATGCGGCAGGTGCCGGTCGAGCAGTTGCTCGTGACCGAGGCCGAGCGCGCCGTCAGCGAGCCCGAGCGGCAGGCGTCGTGGCTCTACGCACGCGAGATCGTCGACGGCATCGTCGACCACCGCGAGGAGATCGACGAGCTCATCACCACGCACTCGCGCGGCTGGACCCTCGAGCGCATGCCCGCCGTCGACCGCGCCCTGCTGCGCATCGGCGCGTGGGAGATCCTCTACAACGACCAGGTGCCCGACCCCGTGGCGATCTCCGAGGCGGTCGAGGCCGCCACCGTGCTGTCGACCGACGACTCGGCCGGCTTCGTGAACGGCCTGCTCGCGGCGATCTCGCACTCGAAGGGCTGACCGCACCGGTTCCACGCGAGGGCGCACGAGCATTCGATGCTCGTGCGCCTTTTCGCGTGCGCCGATGAGCACGCTCGCGTTCACCCGCGCACGTGGGATCGTCCATACGGCGGGGGTGCAGGCCCGGAGGAACGTTCAGCGATCCCACCGAGCAGGGTTCAGCGGAGGCCCCGACGTGCGGAGCACCGGTCCGCGATGAGATTGGCGACGTCGCCCCGAGCGGCCGCCCGGACGATCGTCCGCGGCTCATCTCCCCGGAAGGAACTCCTCGCATGTCCAGCACCACCCTCGTGAGCGGTCGCACCTCGACCGCCGCCTCCCTCGACACGATCCTCGATCGCGCCGAGGCCGCGCAGGCCGTCGTCCAGCGCTTCCTCTCACGCACCTCGGTGCCGGCCCTGCGGGTCAGTCTCGGCCTGGTGTTCCTCGTCTTCGGTGCACTCAAGTACCTGCCGGGCGTCAGCCCGGTCGAGGGGCTCGTCTCGCGCACCTGGAACGTGCTCTCGTTCGGCGTCATCGACGGATACGCGGCGCTCGCGATCACCGCGACGCTCGAGGTGTTCGTCGGGCTCACGCTCGTCACGGGCGTCTTCGTGCGGATCGGGCTCATCGCCCTCGCCGGCACGTTCGTCGGCATCTTCTCGCCGCTCGTCTTCTTCAACGCCGAGCTGTTCACCGCCGCCGGCCCGACGCTCACCGCGCAGTACATCCTGAAGGACCTGGTGCTCGTCACCGCGGCGATGGTCGTCGCCGCGACCGCGCTCAAGCGCCCGATCCGCCGGTGATCGCTCCCGCCCACCGCATCCAGAGGGGCCGGACCGATCCGGTGCGGCCCCTCTGCGTGCAACGAGCCTGATCAGGCGGCTGATAGGCTCGAGGAGTTGACAACCTTTAAGGCCGTCCCGTGAGGCGGAGAAGGGAGTCGGTCTGATGGCGCGCACAGTGCTCAATCACGCTGACATTTCGCGGGCGCTGACCCGCATCGCTCATGAGATCCTCGAGTCCGATCGCGGCGCGGAGCATCTCGTCATCCTCGGCATTCCGACGCGCGGCACCGTTCTGGCCCGTCGCATCGCCGAACTCATCCAGCGCATCGAGCCCACGGCCCCGGTGCAGTTGGCCGGGTCGCTCGACGTGACCATGTACCGCGACGACCTGTCGCGCAGCGGCATCCGCATGCCCGCTCCGACCGAGCTGCCGCCCGGCGGCATCGACGGCCGCACGGTGGTGCTCGTCGACGACGTGCTCTACTCGGGTCGCACCATCCGCTCGGCCTTCGATGCGCTGAGCGATCTCGGCCGCCCGCGCGCCGTGCGCCTCGCCGTGCTCGTCGACCGCGGCCACCGCGAGTTCCCGATCCGGGCGGACTTCGTGGGCAAGAACCTGCCGAGCGCCGCCAGCGAGCGCATCAACGTGCGCCTCGCCGAGGTCGACGGCGGCGACGACCACGTCACGATCGAGGGGGGAGCCGAATGAGGCACCTGCTCAGCACCCGCTCGCTCGCGCGCGAGGAGGCGATCGCCCTGCTCGACATCGCCGAGGACATGGCGGCCGTGCAGCACCGCGAGGTGAAGAAGCTCCCGACGCTGCGCGGCAAGACCGTGGTCAATCTCTTCTTCGAGGACTCCACGCGCACCCGCATCTCGTTCGAGGCCGCGGCGAAGCGCCTCTCGGCCGACGTCATCAACTTCAGCGCCAAGGGCTCGAGCGTCTCCAAGGGCGAGAGCCTGAAGGACACCGCGCAGACCCTGCAGGCGATGGGCGCCGACGGCGTCGTCATCCGCCACCCCGCATCCGGCGCGCCGTACACCCTCGCCACCAGCGGATGGATCGACGCCGGCGTCGTCAACGCCGGCGACGGCACGCACGAGCACCCCACCCAGGCCCTGCTCGACGCGTTCACGATGCGCAGCCGCCTGCACGGCGCCGCCAGCCGCGGCAAGGGCCTCGACGGCGTGCACGTCGTGATCGTCGGCGACATCCTGCACTCCCGCGTCGCCCGGTCGAACGTGTGGCTGCTCGCGACGCTCGGCGCCGAGGTCACGCTCGTCGCGCCGCCCACGCTCGTGCCCGTCGACACCGCCGGCTGGCCGGCATCCGTCGTCTTCGACCTCGACGAGGCGCTCGCGACGAAGCCCGACGTGGTCATGATGCTCCGCATCCAGGCGGAGCGCATGCACGGCTCGTTCTTCCCGAACAGCCGCGAATACGCACGAACCTGGGGACTGGACGATGCCAGGTTCTCCCAGTTGCCCACGACTACGATGGTCATGCATCCCGGGCCGATGAACCGAGGGCTGGAGATCTCCGCCCTCGCGGCGGACTCAGCGCAGTCCACGGTCAGGGAGCAGGTCGCGAACGGAGTATCAGTGAGAATGGCCGCCCTGTATCTGCTGCTTTCGGGCGAGCGAGGTGACGTGCGATGACCGAGTCGTTCCTCATCACGGGTGCGACGCTCGCATCGGGCGAGCGCGCCGACATCCGCATCGCCGACGGTCGCATCAGCGACGTCGGTCGCATCTCGGATGCCGCGGGCGCGACGGTCGTCGACGCCGCGGGCCTGATCGCACTGCCGGGTCTGGTCGACCTGCACACCCACCTGCGCGAGCCGGGCTACGAGCAGAGCGAGACCGTGCTCACGGGCACGCAGGCAGCTGCGGCCGGCGGCTTCACCGCGGTCTTCGCGATGGCGAACACCTCGCCCGTGGCCGACACGGCGGGCGTCGTCGAGCAGGTCGCGAGCCTCGGCACCGCGGCCGGCTACGCCACGGTGCAGCCGATCGGCGCCGTCACCGTCGGGCTCAAGGGCGAGCAGCTCGCCGAGCTCGGGGCGATGGCCCGCTCGCGCGCCGCAGTGCGCGTCTTCAGCGACGACGGGTTCTGCGTCTTCGACCCCCTGCTCATGCGCCGCGCCCTCGAGTACGTCAAGGCGTTCGACGGCGTCGTCGCCCAGCATGCGCAGGAGCCCCGCCTCACGCAGGGCGCGCAGATGAACGAGGGAGCCCTCTCGGGCGAGCTCGGCCTCGCCGGCTGGCCCGCCGTGGCCGAGGAGTCGATCATCGCGCGCGACGTGCTGCTCGCCGAGCACGTGGACAGCCGCCTGCACGTGTGCCACGTGTCGACTGCCGGTTCGGTCGAAGTCATCCGGTGGGCCAAGGCCCGCGGCATCGACGTGACCGCCGAGGTCACGCCGCACCACCTGCTGCTCACCGAAGACCTCGTCGCCGGCTACGACCCGCGGTACAAGGTCAACCCGCCGCTCCGCCGTGCCGAAGACGTCGAGGCGCTGCGCGCCGCCCTCGCCGACGGCACGATCGACATCGTTGCGACCGACCATGCACCGCACCCCATCGAGGCCAAGCAGAGCGAGTGGGATGCCGCGGCGAACGGCATGGTCGGCCTCGAGTCCGCCCTCTCGGTCGTGCACGCCGCGGCCGTCGAGAACGGCCTGCTCGACTGGTCCGACGTCGCTCGGGTGCTCTCCTCGACCCCCGCCCGCATCGGGCGCCTGGCCGGACAGGGCGAGGGCATCGTGGCGGGCGCGGCGCCCGAGGTGACGCTCTACGACCCGTCTGCGGCATCCGAGTTCGCGCTCGACCGCCTCGCCGGGCGCAGCATCAACTCGCCGTACCTCGGACGCACGCTGCCGGGGCGCGTCATCGCGACCTTCCACGCGGGCTACGCGACGCTGCTCGACGGCATCGTGCAGCCCGCCGACGAGGTCGCCCGGGCCGCGACCAACACGGGAGGCGCGCGTGGATAAGTGGATCGGCGCCCTCGTCGCGCTCGTCGTCGTGGGCGGCCTGCTCTGGCTCGCCTACCGCGCGTGGCGTCGCCGCGAGCGACGCGACGCGACGCTGTCGGCCTACCCGCTGCCCGCGCTGGAGGGCAAGGCGCTCCTCGAGACCGAGGTGCTCTATGTGGCGACGACGCCGATCGGCTCGCCGCTCGAGCGGCTCGCCGTGCAGGGCCTCGCGTTCCGCGGCTCCGGGCGAGTCGAGGTGTTCCCCGAGGGCGTCGTGCTCCGCATCGCCGGCGAGCAGCCCTCGTTCCTGCCCGCGGCACGCGTCGTGTCGGCGGGGGAGGCCACCTACGCGATCGATCGCGGAGTCGAGCCCGGCGGCCTCGTCGCGCTCAGCTGGATCGTCGATCTCCACGACGCAGAGCCCGAGCAGGTCGCACCCTACGTCGACTCCTACCTCAGAGCCCGGCACCAGGGCGACTCGGCGCGGATCATCGTCGCCGTCAACGACATCGCTGCAGCACGCACCGTGATGCAGCCCCACCATGAGAGCGAGGCCTCGGATGACTGAGACCACCACCCGCCCGCACGAGCCGGCCGTGCTCGTGCTCGAGGACGGCACCCGCTACGAGGGCCGGGCCTACGGCGCCCGCGGACGCACCCTCGGCGAAGCCGTCTTCTCGACCGGCATGACCGGCTACCAGGAGACCCTGACCGACCCGTCGTACGCGGGCCAGATCGTCATGATGACGGCGCCGCACATCGGCAACACCGGCATGAACGACGAGGACATGGAGTCCGCCCGCATCTGGGTCTCCGGCTTCATCGTGCGCGACCCGTCACGCGTCGTGTCGAACTTCCGCTCGCAGCGGAGCCTCGACGACGACCTCGCCTCCTCCGGCGTCGTCGGCATCAGCGGCATCGACACGCGCGCCCTGACCCGGCACCTGCGCTCGGCCGGCGCCATGCGCTCCGGCATCTTCTCGGGCGACGCGTTCGCGCTCACCCACGGCGAGCAGCTCGAGCTCGTGCAGACGGCCGCCGAAATGAGCGGCCGGAACCTCTCGGGCGACGTCTCGACGACCGAGCCGTACCAGCTTCCGGCCACCGGCGAGCGCGTCGGCACGGTCGCCGTGCTCGACCTCGGCGTGAAGACCTCGACCCTGAACTTCCTCGCCGAGCGCGGCTTCGACGTGAACGTCCTCCCGCAGTCGGTCACCGCCGAAGAGGTGCTCGCACTCGCGCCCGACGCCCTGTTCTTCTCGAACGGGCCCGGCGACCCCGCGGCATCCGATCGACATGTCGAGATCCTCCGCAGCGCGCTCCGGGCCGGCGTGCCGTATTTCGGCATCTGCTTCGGCAACCAGCTCCTCGGTCGCGCGCTCGGCTACGGCACCTACAAGCTGCCGTTCGGCCACCGCGGCATCAACCAGCCCGTGGTCGACAAGGCCACCGGCCGCGTCGAGATCACCGCGCACAACCACGGCTTCGCCGTCGACGCCCCGATCGACCGGGTCAGCGAGTCCAGCGAGGGCTTCGGCCGCGTCGAGGTCAGCCACGTCGACCTCAACGACAACGTCGTCGAGGGCCTCAACTGCCTCGACATCCCAGCCTTCTCGGTGCAGTACCACCCGGAGTCCGCGGCCGGCCCGCACGACGCCAACTATCTCTTCGACCGGTTCCGCGACATGGTCATCGCGAGCAAGGAGAACCAGGCCTGATGCCCAAGCGCGACGACATCAACAGCGTCCTCGTCATCGGATCCGGTCCGATCGTCATCGGACAGGCGGCCGAGTTCGACTACTCGGGCACCCAGGCGTGCCGCGTTCTGCGGGCCGAGGGGGTGCGCGTCATCCTCGTGAACCCGAACCCGGCCACGATCATGACCGATCCCGACTTCGCCGACGCGACGTACATCGAGCCGATCACCCCCGAGATCATCGAGTCGATCATCATCAAGGAGCGGCCCGATGCAGTGCTGCCGACGCTCGGCGGCCAGACGGCCCTGAACGCCGCGATCGCCCTGCACGAGGCGGGCATCCTCGAGAAGCACGGCGTCGAGCTCATCGGCGCGAAGGTCGAGGCCATCCGCAAGGGCGAGGACCGCCAGCTCTTCAAGGACCTCGTCATCGAGGCCGGTGCCGGCGTCGCACGTTCGCACGTGGCGAAGACCCTCGAAGACGCGAAGGTGTTCGCCGAAGACCTCGGCTACCCGCTCGTCGTGCGCCCGTCGTTCACGATGGGCGGCCTCGGCTCCGGCTTCGCCTACACCGAGGAAGAGCTCGTGCGCATCGTCACGCAGGGCCTGCACGACTCGCCCACGACCGAGGTGCTCCTCGAGGAGTCGATCCTAGGCTGGAAGGAGTACGAGCTCGAGCTCATGCGCGACACGGCCGACAACACGGTCGTCGTCTGCTCGATCGAGAACGTCGACCCGGTCGGCGTGCACACGGGCGACTCCATCACCGTCGCGCCCGCGCTGACGCTGACCGACCGCGAGTACCAGAAGCTCCGCGACATCGGCATCGACATCATCCGCCGGGTGGGCGTCGACACGGGCGGCTGCAACATCCAGTTCGCGATCGACCCCGCCGACGGCCGCATCATCGTCATCGAGATGAACCCGCGCGTGTCGCGCTCGTCGGCGCTCGCGTCGAAGGCCACCGGCTTCCCGATCGCGAAGATCGCCGCGAAGCTCGCGATCGGCTACCGCCTCGACGAGATCCCGAACGACATCACCAAGGTGACGCCGGCGAGCTTCGAGCCGACGCTCGACTACGTCGTCGTCAAGGTGCCCCGGTTCGCGTTCGAGAAGTTCCCGGCCGCCGACCCCACCCTCACGACGACCATGAAGTCCGTGGGCGAGGCCATGGCCATCGGCCGCAACTACGCGACCGCGCTGCAGAAGGCGCTGCGTTCGCTCGAGAAGCGCGGCTCGTCGTTCCACTGGGGCGAGGAGGCCCGCACGGCCGAGGAGCTGCTCGAGGAGTCGCGCACCCCGACCGACGGCCGCATCGTGCTCGTGCAGCAGGCGCTCCGCAAGGGCGCGTCGATCGAGCAGGCCTTCGAGGCGACGAAGATCGACCCGTGGTTCCTCGACCAGATCGTGCTCATCAACGAGGTGGCCGAGCAGGTCGCCGCGGCCGAGAACCTCGACACCGACCTGCTGCTCCTCGCGAAGGACCACGGGTTCTCCGACGCCCAGATCGGCCAGCTCCGCGGCTTCGGCGAGGCCGACGCCCGCGAGGTGCGGCACATCCTCGGCATCCGCCCGGTCTTCAAGACCGTCGACACGTGCGCGGGGGAGTTCCCGGCGCTCACGCCGTACCACTACTCGAGCTACGACTTCGAGACCGAGGTCGTGCCGTCGGATCGCCGCAAGGTCGTGATCCTCGGCTCCGGCCCCAACCGCATCGGCCAGGGCGTCGAGTTCGACTACTCCTGCGTGCACGCCTCGTTCGCATTGTCGGATGCCGGCTTCGAGACGATCATGATCAACTGCAACCCCGAGACGGTCTCGACCGACTACGACACGAGCGACCGGCTCTACTTCGAGCCGCTCACGCTCGAAGACGTGCTCGAGGTCATCCATGCCGAATCCCAGTCGGGCGAACTCGTCGGCGTCGTGGTGCAGCTCGGCGGACAGACCGCGCTCGGCCTCGCCAAGGGCCTCGAGGCGGCCAGCGTGCCGATCCTCGGCACGACCCCCGACGCGATCGACCTCGCCGAGGAGCGCGGCCTGTTCGCCGGCATCCTCGAGTCGGCCGGCCTGCTCGCGCCGCGCAACGGCACCGCGATCGAGCTCAACGGCGCCGTGCAGGTGGCCGAGGAGATCGGCTACCCCGTGCTCGTGCGCCCGAGCTACGTGCTCGGCGGCCGCGGCATGGAGATCATCTACGACACGCCCTCGCTCGCCGACTACTTCGCGCGCATCGAGGGTCAGGGCATCGTCGGCCCGACGCATCCGCTGCTCGTCGACCGCTTCCTCGACGACGCGATCGAGATCGACGTCGACGCGCTGTACGACGGCACCGACCTCTACATCGGCGGCGTCATGGAGCACATCGAGGAGGCCGGCATCCACTCCGGCGACTCCAGCTGCACGCTGCCGCCCGTCACGCTCGGTCGTGCCGAGATCGACCGGGTGCGCGTGGCCACGCGCTCGATCGCCGAGGGCATCGGCGTGAAGGGCCTGCTCAACGTGCAGTTCGCGATCGGCGCCGGGGTGCTCTACGTGCTCGAGGCGAACCCGCGCGCGAGCCGCACGGTTCCGTTCGTCTCGAAGGCGCTCGGCATCCCGCTGGCCAAGGCCGCATCGCGCATCATGGTCGGCGCCACCGTCGCCGAGCTCATCGCCGAGGGCATGCTGCCCGCCGTCGACGGTTCGCGCGTGCCGCTCGACGCGCCCGTCGCGGTCAAGGAGGCCGTGCTGCCGTTCCACCGCTTCCGCACCAAGGAGGGCCTCATCGTCGACTCGGTGCTCGGCCCCGAGATGCGTTCGACGGGTGAGGTCATGGGCATCGACCGCGACTTCCCGCGGGCCTTCGCCAAGAGCCAGCTGGCCGCGTACGGCGGCATGCCGACGGGCGGCACGGTGTTCGTCTCGGTCTCCGACCGCGACAAGCGTTCGATCATCCTGCCTATCCTGCGCCTGCAGCAGCTTGGCTTCGAGATCGCCGCGACCGAGGGCACGGCCGAGGTGCTGCGTCGCAACGGCATCGCCGCGCGCGAGGTGCTGAAGTACAGCGACAAGTCCTCCGACGACGCCGTCTCGGTGGTCGAGTTGATCCACCGCGGCGAGGTCGATGTCGTCGTGAACACGCCGAGCGGTCGCTCGGCCCGTGCCGACGGCTACGAGATCCGCGCGGCGGCCGTCTCGGCCGACGTGCCGCTGTTCACGACCATCGCCGAGCTGTCGGCCGCCGTCGCATCGATCGATGCGGGCGGCGAGGCGTTCGAGGTGACCAGTCTGCAGGAGTACGCGATTCGTCGCGGTGCGTCGGCATGAGCGACCTGATTCCCTTCGGCGAACGCCTGGCATCGGTCTTCGCCGCATACGGCCGTCTCTGCGTCGGGCTCGATCCCCACGCCTCGCTCCTCGAGCGGTGGGGGCAGCCCGACTCGGCCGAGGGCCTTCGCGAATTCGGCCTGCGGGTCATCGAGGCCGCGGCCGATCGCGTCGGCATCCTGAAGCCGCAGATCGCGTTCTTCGAGCGCCACGGGGCCGCGGGTTACGCGGTGCTCGAGCGGCTGCTGGCCGAGGCGCGCGAGGCGGGACTGCTCGTGATCGCCGACGTCAAGCGCGGCGACATCGGCTCGACGGTCGAGGCGTACGGCGAGTCGTGGCTCCGGCGCGGCTCCAGCCTCGAGGCCGACGCGATGACGATCAGCGCCTACCAGGGGCTCGGTTCGATCGAGCAGGTCATGGCCGCGGCCGAGGCGGCGGGCAAGGGCCTGTTCGTGCTCGCCGCGACGTCCAACCCCGAGGCGGCGGCGATCCAGCGCGCCGTGCTGCAGCAGTCGAGTCGCGCAGGGCACACGGTGGCCGGCGCGATCACGCAGGGCGTCATCGGATGGAACCAGGGTCGAGCGGATGCCGCGTCGAACCCGTTCGGCTCCATCGGCGTCGTGTTCGGCGCGACGACCGACCTCAAGGCGGCCGGCGTCCCGACCGATATCGAACCGCCGCGACCCGGGCTTCCGGTGCTCGCCCCCGGATTCGGACATCAGGGCGCCGAGCCCGGCGACCTGCGCGTGCGCTTCGGCGGCTACGCCGCCGGCGTCATCGCGAACGAGTCCCGGTCGCTGCTCTCGGCCGGCCCAGACGGGCTGGGTGACGCGATCGCCCGGCGCGCCGACGAGTATGGGGCCGCCGGTGCCTGAGCAGAACACGAGATCCACGCCACCCGAGGTCGACCGCGTCGCGGCGTCCCGTGCCGCCGTCGCAGCCCGGCGCGCGCGGGCGGGCGTGAAGTCCGAGATCGCGGCCGGCTCGCGCAGTCCGCTCGACGTGCTCCGCGTCGCGTTCGCCGAGCCCGACTCTGCTGAGGGCCGCCTGCGGGTCACCGAGTTCCTGACGTCGATCCCGGCGATCGGCGTGACCAAGTGCGCCCGGATCCTCGAGGACCTCGAGATCTCGACGGCGAAGCGCCTCGGCGGCCTCGGCCGCCTGCAGCGCCGACGGCTCCGCGAGTTCGTCGCGGGCTGGGTCGCCTCCCACGGCGGCACCGGCGATCGACTCGTCGTGCTGGCCGGTCCGACGGCCGTGGGCAAGGGCACGGTCGCCTCGTACATCCGCCGCCACCATCCCGAGGTCAGGCTGTCGGTGTCGGCGACCACGCGCGCGCCGCGACCGGGCGAGGTCGAGGGGGAGAGCTACTTCTTCGTCGACGATGCCGAGTTCGACCGCATGGTCGAGGCGGGCGACCTGCTCGAGTGGGCGACCGTGCACAACGCGTACCGCTACGGCACGCCGCGCGGCCCGGTCGAGCAGGCCATCGCCGCCGGCGACAGCGTGCTGCTCGAGATCGACATCCAGGGCGCACGCTCGGTTCGCCGTGCGATGCCCGAGGCGACGCTCGTGTTCCTGCTCCCGCCCACGTGGGACGAACTGGTGCGCCGGCTCGTCGGTCGCGGCACCGAATCGCCGGCCGAGCAGCAGCGCCGTCTCGAGACCGCGAAGGTCGAGCTCGCGGCCGTCGACGAGTTCGATCACCAGGTCGTCAATCACGACGTGCCCGAGGCTGCGCAAAAGGTCGTAGACTTGATGAGGCCCCGTTCAGGGCGGCGTTGAGCTGCCCGGGTCACGATTTTCCGGCGCACGCGAGGTGCGCATGTTCGTTTCGAAGGAGTATCTCCATGGCTGAGAAGCTGTCCGGCATCATCGACCCGCCCATCGACGACCTGCTGTCGAAGGTCGATTCCAAGTACCAGCTCGTGATCTTCGCCTCCAAGCGCGCGCGTCAGATCAACGACTACTACGCCGACCTGCACGAGGGCAGCCTGTTCGACAACGTCGGCCCGCTGGTCGACTCGTCGATCGACGACAAGCCCCTCTCGGTGGCGATGCACGAGATCAACGAAGACAAGCTGGTGCTCCGCCCCCTCGGCGAGTAAGCACGAGCGGATGTCGCGGCTCAACATCGTCGTCGGCATCACGGGCGGCATCGCGGCGTACAAGGCGGTCGGCGTCGTGCGGGCCCTCGTGCTCGCCGGGCATGACGTGCACGTGGTGCCGACCGACGGCGCGCTCCGCTTCGTGGGGCGACCGACGCTCGAGGCGATCTCGCGCAACCCGGTGCACACCGACCTCTACGAGGGTGTCGCCGAGGTGCGCCACGTGGCGATCGGCCAGGCGGCCGACCTCATCGTGATCGCCCCGGCGACGGCGAACACCATCGCCAAGCTCGCGGCGGGACTCGCCGACGACCTCCTCGGCAACACGGTGCTCGCGAGTGAGGCGCCGATCGTCATCGCTCCCGCGATGCACACCGAGATGTGGCGCAATGCGGCGACGGTCGCCAACGTGGTGACGCTGCGCGAGCGCGGCATCACGATCATCGGTCCCGCGGTCGGCCAGCTCACCGGCACCGACAGCGGACCAGGTCGCATGGAGGAGCCCGACGTCATCGTCGCGGCCGCACTGGCCAGGGTCGCGGCTGCCGCTCCCGAGGCGCGCGGTGATCTCGCCGGTCGCCACGTGGTCGTGACGGCGGGCGGCACGCGCGAGCCGCTCGATCCCGTGCGCTTCCTGGGCAACCGTTCCAGCGGCAAGCAGGGCGTCGCGATCGCCGAGGCGGCGCGCGCCAGGGGTGCTCGGGTGACGCTGATCGCCGCGAACCTCGAGGTCGCCGCGCCCGGCGGTTGCGACATCCGCCCGGTCTCGACGACCCTCGAGCTGCAGGCTGCAGTGACCGAGGCCGCACAGGGCGCCGACCTGGTGGTCATGGCGGCCGCGGTCGCCGACTACCGTCCCGCCGAGGTCAGCGAGTCGAAGATCAAGAAGCAGCCGGGCGACGACGGGCTCACCCTCGAGCTCGTGCGCAACCCCGACATCCTCGCCGGGCTCGGACATGCGCCCCATGATGGCACGCTGCTCGTGGGGTTCGCGGCAGAGACCGAGGCCGACGACGACCGACTGCTCGCGCTCGGCGCGGCCAAGCTCGAGGCGAAGGGCGCCGACCTGCTCGTGGTCAATCGCGTCGGCTGGACCGAGGGCTTCGCCCGAGACGACAACCGCGTCGTCATCCTCGGCAATGAAGGTGTCCTCGCGCGTGCCGTCGGCAGCAAGATGTCAGTGGCGCACGAGATCCTCGATGTCGCAGTGCCGCAGCTGCACGACCGAGCACCGGGTTCGAGCGACGGGCCTGAGCGGTCGGATCCGTCCGGCTGACGCCGGGATCCCGCCGACGCCCGAGCCGCACACGCATCACCGACGAAAGTAGAACCGCGACCATGAGCCAGCTTCGACTGTTCACCTCCGAGTCGGTCACCGAGGGGCACCCCGACAAGATCTGCGACCAGATCTCGGACTCCATCCTCGACGCGCTGCTGACGGTCGACCCGCACAGCCGGGTCGCGGTCGAGACGCTCGTGACGACCGGCTTGGTGCACGTCGCAGGCGAGGTCACCACCTCGGGGTACGTCGAGATCCCGGCGATCGTGCGCGAGCGGGTCACCTCGATCGGCTACAACTCCTCCGACGTCTGGTTCGACGGCCGCTCGTGCGGCGTGTCCGTCTCGATCGGCGGCCAGTCGCCCGACATCGCGCAGGGTGTCGACGACGCGTTCGAGTCGCGCGAGCGCTCGAGCGAAGACCTCCTCGACAAGCAGGGGGCCGGCGATCAGGGCATCATGTTCGGCTACGCCACGCGCGAGACGCCGCAGCTCATGCCGGTGCCGATCTGGATCGCGCACCGCCTCGCCGAACGGCTCACCGAGGTGCGCAAGGGCGGCGAGCTCGACTACCTGCGCCCCGACGGCAAGACCCAGGTCACGGTCGGCTACGACGGGCAGGTGCCCCGCACCATCGAGACGGTCGTGCTCTCGACCCAGCATTCGCCGAAGGTCTCGACCGAGCAGCTCCGCGCCGAGGTCGAGGAGCTCGTGATCAAGCCCGTGCTCGACACCGTCGATCTCGCGCGCCCAGAGCTCAACGTCCTCATCAACCCGACCGGGCGGTTCGAGATCGGCGGCCCGCAGGGCGACGCCGGGCTGACCGGCCGCAAGATCATCATCGACACCTACGGCGGTGCCAGCCGGCACGGCGGCGGCGCGTTCAGCGGCAAGGACCCCTCGAAGGTCGACCGCTCCGCGGCCTACGCCATGCGATGGGTCGCGAAGAACGCGGTCGCGGCCGGCCTCGCCGACCGGCTCGAGGTCCAGATCGCGTACGCGATCGGCAAGGCAGCGCCGGTGGGCCTCTACGTCGAGACGTTCGGCACGGCCCAGGTGCCGGAAGAGCGCATCATCGCCGCGATCCGCGAGGTGTTCGACCTCCGCCCTGCGGCGATCATCCGCGATCTCGACCTGCTGCGGCCGATCTACGCCCAGACCGCCGCCTACGGGCACTTCGGGCGCGAACTCCCCGACTTCACGTGGGAGCGTCTCGACCGCGTCGACGACCTGCGCGCCACCGCCGGGCTCTGACGTGGCGGGCGGCTCCGTCGCCAGGGTGCTGCTCGACTCCCCGCTTCCGCAGCTCGACCAGCTCTTCGACTACCGGGTTCCCGAGCGACTGCGCGACCAGGCGCGACCCGGGGTGCGCGTGCGCGCGCCGCTGCGGTCCGGCGGGCGCATCGCGAACGGCTGGCTGGTCGAGCTCGCCGAGACGAGCGAGTTCGAGGGGCGGCTCAGCGACCTCGAAGACGTCGTCTCCGAGGTGCCGCTGCTGACCCCCGAGGTCTGGACGCTCGCCCGTGCTGCCGCCGATCGCGCGGCGGGCAATGCGAGCGACGTGCTGCGACTCGCGGTGCCGTCCCGGTACGTGCGCGTCGAGCGCGCCTGGTCTGCGGCGGCGCCGGACACGGGTGAGCTCCCCGTCGACGTGGCTCCCGTGCACGGCGCTCCATCGGGCCGCGTCGAGACCGGCATCGCGGCGGGCGAGCGGATGTCGCTGGCCGCCGATCCTCGCCCGGTTCGCCTCTCCTCGGGGGTCTGGGTCGGCGCCTGGGCGTTGACGATGGCGCAGGCCGCGGCCCACGCGCTCGCCTCCGATCGGTCGAGCCTGCTCGTGGTGCCCGACTACCGCGACCAGGATCAGCTCGAGGCGGCCCTCGCGGCCACGGTCGATGCGCGACGCGTGCTGCGCACCGACGCCAGGCAGGCCGGCGGCGTCAGGTTCCGGGCGTTCCTCGACGCGACGGGCGATGCGGCGCGCGTGATCATCGGCAATCGGTCGACGGTGTACGCACCGGCGAGTCGGCTCGGGCTCATCGCGCTGTGGGACGACGGCGACTCGCTCATGAACGAGCCGCTGTCGCCCGGCGTGCACCCGAGGGACGCCGCGCTGATCCGTCAGGAGCAGTCCGGGGCGGCCATGCTCGTGCTCTCGCACTCGCCGAGCGTCGAGGTGGCGCGGCTCGTCGAGATCGGCTGGATGCACGAGGTTCCGGCCGAGCGCCACGCACGGCCACGGGTGATCGCGACCGAGCATCAGCACACGCCCGAGACGACCTCGGCGCGCATCCCCACCGCGGCGTGGCGCCAGGCGCAGGAGGCGGTGCAGTCGGGCCCGGTGCTGGTGCAGGTGGCGCGCCCGGGCAACACGCCGCAGCTGGCGTGCGACCGCTGCCGAGAGCCGGCCAGGTGCGCCGCGTGCGGCGGCGGGCTCGCGATCCCGCGCTCGGGTGGGGCGGCGAGATGCGTGCTCTGCGGCACCGCGGCGACGGGCTGGGCGTGCCCGACGTGCGAGGGCACCCGCCTGCGTGCGGTCACGATCGGGGCCAGTCGAACGGCCGACGAGTTGGGCCGGGCGTTCCCGAACACGAGGGTGGTGCTCTCCGACGGCGAGAAGCCCGTGCTGCGCGTCGGCGGCGAGCCCGCCCTGGTGGTCGCGACGAGGGGTGCCGAGCCGATCGCCGACGGCGGCTATCGCGCCGTGCTGCTGCTCGACGGCGAACGCATGCTGCTCCGCGAGTCCCTCCGGGTGGCCGAGGACTGCCTGCGGTGGTGGTCGAACGCGGCGGCGCTCGTGGCTCCGGGCTCGCCGGTGTTCCTGGTCGGCGTCGGCGGTGCGCTCGCGACCGCGTTGACGACGTGGCGGCAGGCCGACTGGGCCGGCGCCGAACTCGCGTCGCGGCGGGCGCTGCGGTTCCCGCCCGCGGTGCGGGTGGCGAGCGTCACCGCGTCGGCGGCGAACGTGGCGGCGGCGATCACGGCGGCCGAGGCCGCCGTCGGCGTCGATGTGCTCGGACCGGTCCCTGTCGATGACGGCCTCGTGCGGGCCCTCGTGCGGTTCGACTACGGTTCGGGGGCGCGAGTGGCAAACGAGTTGCGTTCCGAGATGATCCGGGTCGCGACCGAGCGTCGCAGGCCCGTCGCCGGCCGTCCGGTTCGGAGGCCCGCCGTGCTCCGGGTGCGGTTCGACGACCCCGAGGTGCCCTGAATCGCGTTCCGCCCCGACCCCGACGACGACGTCGGATCCGGCGTCGACCCGGTCGTCGGCGACAATGGAGTGTGCAGAAGCTCCGACTCGTCTTCGCCGGTACCCCGGCGGCCGCCGTCCCCTCGCTCGAACGGCTCGCCGCGAGCGGCCATGAGATCGTGGCGGTGGTCACGCGTCCGGCTGCGCCGCTCGGGCGCAAGCGCGTGCTGACGCCGTCGGCCGTGGCCCAGGCGGCCGAGCGGCTCGGACTCCCGATCATCGAGGCGGCCCGGCTCGATGCCGATGCCACGGCGCGCATCGCGGCATCCGGCCCCGATCTCGGGGTCATCGTCGCCTATGGCGGGCTCGTGCGCGAGCCCCTGCTCTCGATGCCGGCGCACGGTTGGATCAACCTGCACTTCTCGCTGCTGCCCGCATGGCGTGGCGCCGCACCGGTGCAGCACGCGCTGATCGCGGGGGAGTCCGAGACGGGTGCGGCGGTGTTCCAGCTCGTGTCCGAGCTCGACGCCGGAGACGTGTTCGCCGAGCTGCGACGGCCGATCGTGGCGCAGGACACGGCGGGCAGCCTGCTCGACGAACTCGCCGTCTCGGGGGCCGAGCTGCTCGAGGGGGTCGTCGACGGCCTCGCCGACGGGTCGGCGAAGGCCGTCCCTCAGAAGGGAGCCGCATCGTTCGCCCCGAAGCTCGGCATCGACGACGCGCGACTCGACTGGGCCGTGCCCGCGGCCGAGGTGCTCGCGCGCTACCGCGGCGTCACCCCCGAGCCCGGCGCCTGGACCACGGTCGAGGGCCAGCGGGTGAAGGTGCTCGAGCTCGCGTCCGTCGATGCGGGCGCCGACGAGCCGCGTCTCGGCCCGGGGGAGCTGGCGGCGAGCGGGCGACGCCTGCTCGTCGGAACGGCCGATGCGCCGCTCGAGGTACGACGTGTGCAGCCTGCGGGCCGCACGGGCATGGCGGCCGCCGACTGGTGGCGCGGTGCCGGACGGGACGGGGTGGTGGCCGAATGAGCGAGCAGCGTGGTGGGGCCCGAGGAGGCGCTCCGCGGCGAGGGGGCCGTCGACCGGATGCCCCCCAGCCGGCGCGCATCTCGCCAGCACGCCGGGTCGCGTTCGAGGTGCTCGAAGCGGTGCGCGTCGACGAGGCGTACGCCAACCTGCTGCTTCCGACGCGCATCCGCAGGGCGAAGCTCAGCCATGCCGACGCCGCCCTCGCGACCGAGCTGACCTACGGCACCCTGCGTCGGCAGGGCACCTACGACCGCGTGATCGAGCTCGCCGCCGACCGTCCGGCCGACGCGATCGATCCGGCCGTGCTGAACGTGCTGCGCCTGGGCGTGCACCAGCTGCTCGCGACGCGGGTGCCGACGCACGCGGCCGTCAACGAGCAGGTCGACCTCGTGCGCACCGTCGCACCCAAGGCGTCCGGGTTCGTCAACGCGGTGCTCCGCACGGTCTCGCGCACCGACGTCGAGGCGTGGCGCGAGCTCGTCGCCGAGGCCGCTCCGAGCGAAGACGAACGCCTCGCGCGTCTCGAGAGCCACCCGGTGTGGGTCGTCCGCGCGCTCCGTTCGGCGCTCGAGCACGAGGGGCGCGGCGACGAGCTCGAGGCGCTGCTGCAGGCCGACAACTCGTCGCCGCGCGTGAACCTCGCACTGCTGCCCGGCCTCGTCGACGCGGCCGACGAACTCGGGGTCGACGGGCTCGCGCCCGACCTCTACTCGCCGATCGGCGCGACCGCGAGCGACCCGATCGCCGTCATCGAGGCCGCGGGCGGGCGCATCCGCGTGCAGGACGAGGGCTCGCAGCTCGCGGCCCTCGCGCTCAGCCGGGCCGTGCCGGTGCGTGCGGGGGAGCGGTGGCTCGACCTCTGCTCGGGCCCCGGCGGCAAGACCGCCGTGCTCGCCGCCGAGGCGCTCACCGGCGGCGCCGTGCTCTCCGCCAACGAGGTGGTGCCGGTGAGGGCCGACCTCGTGCGCTCGGCGATCGCCGGCGTGCCGCTCGAGGTCGAGGTGCGCGTCGGCGACGGCCGTGAGCTCGACCCTGCGGCGTTCGGTGCCGACGGCGGCTTCGACCGGATCCTGCTCGACGCGCCGTGCACCGGCCTCGGCGCGCTCCGGCGCCGGCCTGAGGCGCGGTGGCGCAAGCGCCCCCAAGACGTCGCCGAGCTCACGCTGCTGCAGGGCGAGCTGCTCGACGCGGCGTTCGCGGCGCTCGCCCCCGGCGGCATCCTGGCCTACGTCACGTGCTCGCCGCACACCGCCGAGACCCACGGTTCGCTGGGCGCGGCGCTCAGTCGCTGGGGCGGCGCGGCCGAGCAGCTCGACACGGCCGCGGTCGTGCAGGCCGTGTCGCGACATCCGCTCGACCTGGCATCGGATGCCGCGACGGTGCAGCTCTGGCCGCACCGGCACGGCACCGACGCGATGTTCATCGCCCTCGTGCGCCGCATCGCATCGTGAGCCCGGTCGCCGGCCGGCGCCATCGAGCCGACCGAACCCTCGGGCGGGGCATCGATAGGCTGGCAGCATGACGACGCGGATCAACCCGAGCATCCTCGCTGCCGACTTCGTGAACCTCGAGTCCGAGCTCGCGCGCATCGCGAGCGCCGACCTCGTGCACGTCGACGTCATGGACAACCACTTCGTGCCGAACCTCACGTTCGGCCCGCAGATGGTCGGTCGCCTGCAGGACGTCAGTCCGATCCCGCTCGACGTGCACCTCATGATCTCGGATGTCGACCGATGGGCTCCGGGCTACGCCGAACTCGGCGCCTACTCGGTCACCTTCCACGCCGAGGCGACCGATGAGCCGGTGCGGCTCGCGCGTCGGCTGCGCGAGATCGGCGCGCGCGCGGGCATCGCCCTGAAGCCCGGAACGGATGCCGAACCCTTCCTCGACCTGCTGCCCGAATTCGACCAGGTGCTCATCATGACCGTCGAGCCCGGATTCGGCGGCCAGTCCTTCATGCATGAGACGATGCCGAAGCTGAGTCGGGTGGCCGACGCCGTGCGCGCAGCCGGACTCGACGTGTGGCTCCAGGTCGACGGCGGCATCTCGCTCGACACGATCGGCATCGCCGCCGAGGCAGGAGCCGACACGTTCGTCGCCGGCTCGGCGGTGTTCGGGGCCGAGGTCCCCGCCGAGCGCATCGCGGCGCTCCGCGACCTCGCGGCGACACATCGGCATGGGGCATTGCCGGGCACCGGTAGTCTGAAGGCGTGAAGACATTCGACGAACTCTTCGTCGAGCTCAGCGAGAAGGCCCGCACCCGTCCTGAGGGTTCCGGCACCGTGCGCGAGCTCGATGCAGGCGTGCACGCCATCGGAAAGAAGATCGTCGAGGAAGCGGCCGAGGTGTGGATGGCCGCCGAGTACCAGACCGACGACGAGGCTGCCGAGGAGATCTCGCAGCTGCTCTACCACCTGCAGGTGCTGATGCTCGCGAAGGGGCTCTCGCCCGCCGACGTGTACCGACATCTCTGATCGCGCTCCGACCCGTCAGACCCGTCGACACGATCGTGCATCCCGCACAAGAAGGCCAGAACATGCTTCGAATCGCCGTGCCCAACAAGGGCTCGCTGTCAGAGACCGCCGCGCAGATGCTGTGGGAGGCCGGGTACACCGGTCGCCGCGACCCGCGCGACCTGCACACCGCCGACCCCCGCAACGGGGTCGAGTTCTTCTACCTGCGTCCGCGTGACATCGCGACCTACGTCGGCTCGGGCGCGCTCGACGTCGGCATCACGGGTCGAGACCTCCTGCTCGACTCCGGCTCCGACGCCTCCGAGATCGCCCCGCTCGGGTTCGGCGACTCCACGTTCCGGTTCGCCGGACCGGCGGGCGCCTTCACCGAGCTCTCCGACCTGCAGGGCGTCAGGGTCGCGACGAGCTACCCCGGGCTCGTCGGCGGCTTCCTCGCCGGCCACGGCGTCACGTCGAAGCTCGTGAAGCTCGACGGCGCGGTCGAGTCGGCCGTGCGCCTCGGCGTCGCCGACGCGGTCGCCGACGTCGTGTCGACCGGGTCCACCCTCCGACAGGCCGGCCTCGAGATCTTCGGTCCCGTGATCCTCGACTCCGAGGCCGTGCTCATCGGCTCGGGCGTCGACAAGGCCGGTGCCGACACCCTCCTCCGACGCCTGCAGGGCGTGCTGGTCGCGCGTCAGTACGTGCTGCTCGACTACGACGTGCCCGTGGCGCACCTCGAGCGCGCGACCGCCGCGGCGCCCGGCTTCGAGTCGCCGACCGTCTCGCCGCTGCACGACCCCGAGTGGGTCGCCGTGCGGGTCATGATCCCGCGCACCGACATGAACCAGGTCATGGACGAGCTCTATGCGATCGGCGCACGCGCGATCCTCGTGAGCGCGATCCACGCCGCGCGGTTGTGAGCCGGGCATGACGCTCGCGATCCGCGTGATCCCGTGCCTCGACGTGGCCGCCGGCCGCGTCGTCAAGGGCGTCAACTTCGAGAACCTCCGCGACGCCGGAGACCCCGTCGAGCTCGCGGCCCGCTACGGCGAGCAAGGGGCCGACGAACTGACGTTCCTCGATGTCACGGCGACCGTCGACGACCGCTCGACCACCTACGACATGGTGCAACGGGTCGCCGAACAGGTGTTCATCCCGCTCACGGTCGGCGGCGGCATCCGCTCGAACGACGACGTCGCCCGCCTGCTCGGCCACGGCGCCGACAAGGTGGGGGTCAACAGCGCCGCGATCGCACGCCCCGCCCTCATCGGCGAGATCGCCGACCGCTTCGGCGCGCAGGTGCTCGTGCTCTCGCTCGACGTGAAGCGCTCGGAGCGCACCGCGTCGGGGTTCGTGGTCACGACCCACGGCGGGCGCACCGAGACCGACCTCGACGCGCTCGAGTGGGCGCGAACGGCCATCGAACTCGGCGCGGGCGAGCTGCTCGTGAACTCGATCGACGCCGACGGCACGAAGGCGGGCTTCGACCTCGAGCTCGTCGCCCTCATGCACGAGCTGTCGAGCGTGCCCGTGATCGCCTCCGGCGGTGCCGGCGCGGTCGAGCACTTCGCACCGGCCGTCGCGGTGGGCGCCGATGCGGTGCTCGCGGCATCCGTGTTCCACAATGCCGAGCTGACCATCGGCGAGGTGAAGGCCGCTCTCGCGGCAGACGGGAGGGTCGTGCGATGACCGACCTGGTGCAGAGCGCCCTCGACCGCGCGACGTTCAACGGCGACGGCCTGCTGCCTGCCGTGATCCAGCAGGAGGGCACCGGCGAGGTGCTCATGCTCGGCTGGATGGACCGCGAGGCCATGCGGCGAACCCTCACCGAGGGGCGCGTCACGTTCTGGTCGCGGTCGCGGCAGGAGTACTGGCGCAAGGGCGACACGTCGGGCCACGCCCAGTACGTGCGCGCCGCCGCGCTCGACTGCGACGCGGACACGCTCCTCGTGACCGTCGAGCAGGTCGGCGTCGCCTGCCACACCGGAACCCGGACCTGTTTCATCGGCGACCCGCTCGAGGTCGTCCAGGGCTTCCCGCCCGCCGACTGACGAGGAGTCCCCGCGTGCCAGCCACCACCACGTTCGACGAGTTCACTGCGCTCCTGCCCGGTCGCCGCGTCGTGCCCGTCGTGCGGGAGCTCTTCGCCGACGGCGAGACGCCGGTCGGCATCTATCGCAAGCTCGCACGCGACCGGCCGGGCACCTTCCTGCTCGAGTCGGCCGAGCAGGGCGGCATCTGGTCGCGCTACTCGTTCGTCGGGGTCTCGTCGTACGGCGTGCTCACCGAGCACGAAGGCGGTGTGCGGTGGAACGACCACGGCCTCGGGCTCGACGCCGGCCGCGCGCTCGGCGACGCCGCGAGCCTCGAACCGCTCGCCGCCCTCGAGTCGCTCTACGAGCGCTGGCGCTCCGACGACGTGCCGGGCGCGGCGCCGCTCACGGGCGGCCTCGTCGGATTCATCGGGTGGGAGGCGATCCGCCAGATCGAGCACCTGCCGAACCGCCCGCCGGCCGATTTCGACATGCCCGGCCAGGCGTTCTGCTTCGTCGCCGAGCTCGCGGTCATCGACCACCGCACCGGCACCGTGCAGCTCGTGGCATCCGTGCTGAACGACGGGGTCGACGAGCCCGACGAGATGTGGGTCGGGGCGCAGGAGCGACTCGACCGCATGCAGCGCGACCTCTCGCGACCGTCAGAGGCCCACCTCGCGACCATCGACCTCGACGTCGCGGCGACCCCCACGCATCGCACCGAGCAGGCCGACTTCCTCGACGCGGTCGAGCGCTCGCGCGAGTACATCCGCGAGGGCGACGTCTTCCAGGTGGTCATCTCGCAGCGCTTCGAGCAGGAGGTCACGGCCGACCCGCTCGACGTCTACCGGGTGCTCCGCACGCTGAACCCGAGCCCGTACATGTACTTCGTGCACGTGTCGGATGCCGCGGGCGAGCCGATCCACATCGTGGGCTCGTCGCCCGAGGCGCTCGTGAAGGTGCAGCAGGGGCGCGTGTTCACGCACCCGATCGCCGGATCCAAGCCGCGCGGCGCGACGCCAGAGGCCGATGCCGAGTTCGAGGCCGAGCTCATCGCCGATCCGAAGGAGCAGGCCGAGCACCTGATGCTCGTCGACCTCGCGCGCAACGACCTCGCGAAGGTCTGCCGCGCCGGCTCCGTCGAGGTCACCGAGTTCATGCGCGTCGAGCGCTTCAGCCACATCATGCACCTCGTCTCCTCGGTCGAGGGCGATCTCGCGCCGAACGCGAACGCCGTCGACGTGTTCCGCGCGGCGTTCCCCGCCGGCACGCTGTCGGGCGCCCCGAAGCCCCGAGCGCTCGAGATCATCGACGAGCTCGAGCCGGCCCAGCGCGGCCTCTACGGCGGCGTCGTCGGCTACTTCGGCTTCGGCGGCGACGCCGACCTGGCGATCGCGATCCGCACGGCCACCATCAGCGGGGGAGTCGCGCGGGTTCAGGCCGGTGCCGGACTCGTCGCCGACTCGGTCGCCGAATCGGAGTTCGAGGAGTCGCGCAACAAGGCGGCGGCGCCGTTGCGGGCGGTCGCGATCGCGAACGCCCTGCGGAGCATTCCGTGAGCGGCTCGCGGCTGAAGTCGCTCACCCTCCTCCTCGCCCTCGTCGGTGCCGGGCTGGCGCTGCTCTCCTGGAGCCAGACCTGGTTCGAGCTCCGCATCGTCGATCCGGTGACCCAGGGCGGAGGCGACCCGATCGAGGTCGGCGGCGGCATCGCCTCGCCGGCCCTCGCGGCGCTCGGACTCGCCGGGCTCGCGCTCGTCGCGGCGCTCGCGATCGCGGGCCCGTTCATCCGCGTGGTGCTCGCCGTGATCCAGGTGCTGCTCGGGGGCTCGATCGTGCTGGCGAGCTCGATCGCCATCGGAGACCCGGTGCGGGCGGTGGCGCCGGCGGTGACGGATGCCACGGGCGTCGCGGGTTCCGGACCGACGGCCTCGCTCGTGGCCTCCGTCGACGCGACCGCGTGGCCGTGGGTCGCAGTCGTGGGCGGCGTGCTCGTCGTGCTCGCCGGCATCGCGGCGCTCGTGACCGGAGGGCGCTGGCCCGGCTCGTCGCGGCGCTACTCGACGACACGTCTGGCTGACGCCGGCGCCGTGGACGTCGGCGATGCGGATGGCGTTTCCGACGCCGCTGCCGCCACCGTCGTCGCGGCTGGGGGCGACGAGCGCGCGCTGCCCGAGACCGACGCCCGTCGACGTGCCTCCGACCGCGCCGTCGACGCGTGGGACGAGCTGAGCCGAGGCGACGACCCCACCGACGACGATGCCGGCGCGCCCGGCGAGACCTCCGCCGACTCCGGCGCCGACGCCGTCGACGACGCCGCCGCAGGCACCCCGGCAGGCGCAGGCGGGCCGGCCCGCGAAGATGACGCGGCCCGCGACGGGCGTGAGAGCCCCACCGAACCCAGCCGCTAGACTTGCGGCGAAACCCCCAGCACGAAGGAGCAACATGAGCACTGAGACCGCAGACCCCGGCCACGGACACTCGCCCGCGGCGTGGATCGCCGTCATCATCATGCTCGTCGGCTTCACCGTCGGCACGTTCGCCTTCTGGTTCGAGATCGTGTGGCTCGTCTGGGCCTCGGCGGGCATCGTGCTCATCGGCCTGCTCGTCGGCTGGCTGCTCGCCCGCGCCGGCTACGGCGTCGGGGGCGACAAGGTCGCCGCGAAGGCCCACTGACGCGTGCTCGCCGACCTGACGGCGAACTCGGTCGCCGACGCACTCGCACGCCGTGAATCCAGGCCGCTCGACGTCGTCGAGCGCGCCGCACTCGATCGCGCCCCGGCGCTCGACGCCCTGCTGGCTCTCCGGCCCGCCGAGCACGTGAAGGTCATCGCCGAGATCAAGCGGGCGAGCCCGTCGCGCGGCGCGCTCGCGAGCATCGACGATCCCGCCGAACTCGCCCGCACCTACGAACTCGGCGGCGCGAGCGCCATCAGCGTGCTCACCGAGGGGCGCAAGTTCAAGGGGTCGCTCGAAGACCTCGAGAACGTCCGCGCGGCGGTGGCGATCCCCGTGCTGCGCAAGGACTTCATCGCCACGCCCTACCAGGTTTTCGAGGCGCGCGCGGCCGGTGCGGACCTGGTGCTGCTGATCGTAGCGGCCCTCGACGACGCCACGCTCCACGAGCTCCACGAGCTCATCGGCTCGCTCGGCATGACGGCGCTCGTCGAGACGCATTCCGCCGACGAGCTCGAGCGGGCGAAGGCCCTCGGTGCGCGCCTGATCGGCGTCAACGCCCGCGATCTCTCGACGTTCGAGCTCGATCGCGACCTCTTCGGCCGGCTCGCTGACCGATTCCCCTCAGATGCCATCCGCGTCGCCGAGTCCGCGGTGCTCTCCGCGGCGGATGTCGCGCACTACCGCGCGTCCGGCGCCGACGCCGTCCTCGTGGGCGAGGCGCTCGTCACGGGCGACCCGATGGCCAACCTCTCAGCATTCCTGGCGGTGTGACATGGCGCTCAGAGCGCAGACCGGTCCGTACTTCGGCGAGTTCGGTGGGCGCTTCGTGCCCGAGTCCCTGATCGCCGCCCTCGACCAGCTCGGCGAGGCATACGACCTCGCGAAGCTCGATCCGACGTTCGCCGAGGAACTCGCGGAGCTCGGGCGCAGCTACACGGGGCGCCCGTCGATCATCACCGAGGTGCCGCGCTTCGCGAAGCACGCCGGTGGTGCGCGCATCATCCTGAAGCGTGAAGACCTCAACCACACGGGCTCGCACAAGATCAACAACGTGCTCGGCCAGGCGCTGCTCACGAAGCGCATCGGCAAGTCACGCGTCATCGCCGAGACCGGCGCAGGCCAGCACGGCGTCGCCACGGCGACGGCGGCGGCGCTCTTCGACCTCGAGTGCACCATCTACATGGGCGAGGTGGACACCGAGCGCCAGGCGCTCAACGTCGCCCGCATGCGCCTGCTCGGCGCCGAGGTCATCGCCGTGAAGACCGGCTCGCGCACCCTGAAAGACGCGATCAACGACGCCATGCGCGACTGGGTCACGAACGTCGAGACCACCAACTACATCTTCGGCACCGTCGCGGGGCCGCACCCGTTCCCCGAGATGGTGCGCGACTTCCAGAAGATCATCGGCGAGGAGGCGCGTCAGCAGGTGCTCGATCTCACGGGCGCGCTGCCCACGGCGGTCGTCGCGTGCGTCGGCGGCGGCTCGAACGCCATCGGCCTGTTCCACGCGTTCCTCGACGACGCCGAGGTGAAGATCTACGGGTTCGAGGCCGGCGGAGAAGGCGTCGAGACGCCACGCCACGCCGCGACGATCAGCAAGGGCCGCCCCGGCGTCCTCCACGGCGCCCGCAGCTACATGCTGCAAGACGAAGACGGCCAGACGATCGAGTCGCACTCGATCTCCGCCGGCCTCGACTACCCGGGCGTCGGCCCCGAGCACTCGTGGCTCTCGGCGATCGGCCGTGCCGAGTACCGACCGGTGACCGACGACGCGGCCATGCAGGCGCTGCGCCTGCTCACGCGCACCGAGGGCATCATCCCCGCGATCGAGTCCGCGCACGCCCTCGCCGGCGCGCTCCAGCTCGGCCTCGAGCTCGGACCGGAGGCCACGATCCTCGTCAACCTCTCGGGGCGCGGCGACAAGGACATGGACACCGCGGCGAAGTACTTCGAGCTCTACGACCAGGAGGACGCCAAGTGAGAACGGTCGCCCCCGTCATCCGGCGCCGCAACGACGAGGCGAACGGTGCCCTCATCGGCTACCTGCCGGTCGGGTTCCCCACGCTCGACGAGAGCGTCGAGGCGGCGGTGGCGCTCGTCGAGAACGGCGTCGACGTGCTCGAGCTGGGCCTGCCCTACTCGGATCCCGTCATGGACGGGCCCGTCATCCAGGCGGCGACGCAGCAGGCGTTGGCCAACGGCTTCAAGCTCTCGCACGGCTTCGAGGCCGTACGACGCGTCACCGAACGGGTGGATGCCCCGGTGCTGCTGATGACCTACTGGAACCCCGTCGTGCAGTACGGCGTCGACCGGTTCGCCGACGACCTCGCGGCGGCCGGGGGAGCCGGGCTCATCACGCCCGACCTCATCCCCGACGAGGGTGCCGACTGGATCGCCGCATCCGAGCGCACCGGGCTCGACCGGGTGTTCCTCGCGGCGCCGACCTCCACCGACGTCCGGCTCGCCGCCACCGTCGAGGCGAGCCGCGGATTCGTCTACGCCGTCTCGACCATGGGCATCACGGGTGCCCGCGCCGACGTCGACGCGGCGGCGCGAACCCTCGTCGGCCGTCTCGACGACGCCGGGGCCGAGGCCAGCTGCGTCGGCGTCGGCATCTCGACGGCCGCCCAGGTCGCCGAGGTGCTCGCGTACGCGCAGGGCGCGATCGTCGGCTCCGCGCTGGTCAAGGCGCTGGCAGACGGCGGTGTCGCTGCCGCAGGGGCGCTGGCCGCCGACCTCGCGCGCGGCACGCGTTCCGAGTGAAGTACGCTGACTGAGGCCCGAGTGGCCGAAGCCCCAGACGAAAGGCAGCAGTCCGCGTGATCGCACCGCTGAGCATCCCGAGCCCGTCCCCCGAATGGCAGTCGTTCCAGGTCGGTCCGTTCACGATCCACATGTACGCGATCTGCATTCTCGTGGGCATCATCCTGGCCGTGATCGTCACCTCGCGCCGGCTGACCAAGCGCGGGGCCGAGCCCGGCGTCGTGCTCGACATCGCCCTCTGGGCCGTGCCGCTGGGCATCATCGGCGCCCGGTTCTACCATGTCCTCACGCACCCCAGCGACTACTTCTTCGAGGGCGCGAACGTCTGGAACCCCTTCGAACCCGGCGCCATCTGGAACATCTGGGAGGGCGGCAACGCCATCTACGGCGCCCTCATCGGCGGCGCGGTCGGTGTGCTCATCGGCTGCCGCTTCACCGGCATCCGCTTCCTCTCGTTCGCCGACGCCCTCGCCCCCGGACTCCTGCTCGCGCAGGCCGCCGGCCGACTCGGCAACTGGTTCAACCACGAGCTCTTCGGCGCACCCACCGACCTGCCCTGGGGCCTCGAGATCTCCTCCGACAACGCGGCGTTCCCCGCCGGCCTCGCCGAGGGCACGCTGTTCCACCCGACGTTCCTGTACGAGATCATCTGGAACATCGCCGGCGTGGTCGCGATCCTGCTGCTCGAGCGCGCGTTCAACATGCGCTGGGGCCGCGCCTTCGCCGTGTACCTCATCTGGTACGGGCTCGGCCGATCGTTCCTCGAGTCGATCCGCCTCGACCCGAGCGAGATGTTCCTCGGTATCCGGGTCAACGTCTGGGCGTCGTTCGCCGCGATCCTCGTCGGCGTGATCCTGCTCATCGTGCAGCACCGCCGTCACACCGGTTCGGAGGTCACCCCCTACGTTCCCGGCCGTGAATGGAAGGGGCCCGACGCTGCGCTAGACTCGGACGAAACTGAGTCCGACTCCGACTCTCTCGACAACGAGGTCGAGAGTGAGAACATCGAGGGCGAGACCGCGGCCACAAGCACGCACAGGTCCACCACCCCCTAGGCCCTTCAGCCTCGTTCTCCGAAGCGACGCCGCACCTAGCGTCGCCACTCTCTCCGCTGGGCCGACGTCGTCCCCCGCTGCCACCTAGTAGATGAGGACGGTCACACGTGTCGCTCACTCCACCCTTCGCGAGGTTCGGTTCGATCCCCGCAGCCCAGGGCATGTACGACCCCGCCGCCGAGAAAGACGCCTGCGGGCTCGCGATGGTCGCGACGCTCCGCGGCACCGCCGGGCATGACATCATCGCGACCGCGCTCGAGGCGCTGCGCCACCTCGAGCACCGCGGCGCCATCGGCTCCGACGCCGGCACCGGCGACGGCGCCGGCATCATCACGCAGATCCCCGACGCGTTCCTGCGCGCCGTCGTCGACGTCGAGCTGCCGGCTGAGGGCTCGTACGCCGTCGGCAACGCCTTCCTGCCGATCGACCCGAGCCTGCGCTCGAAGATCAAGCAGGGCCTGCGCGCCATCGCCGTGTCCGAGGGCCTCGACATCATCGCCTGGCGCGAGGTGCCCGTGCGCCCCGAAGAACTCGGCACGCTCGCCCGCGCGGCGATGCCAGCCGTGCACCAGCTCTTCGTGCAGTCGGCCTCGGCCGACGAGCAGGGCCGTCGACTCTCGGGCATCGCGCTCGACCGTCTCGCCTTCCGCCTTCGCAAGCGCGCCGAGCGCGAACTCGAGCTCTACTTCATGTCGCTGTCGAGCCGCACCATGGTCTACAAGGGCATGGTCACGACGCTGCAGCTCGAGCCGTTCTACCCCGACCTCTCCGACGAGCGGTTCGCCTCGAAGCTCGCGCTCGTGCACTCGCGGTACTCGACGAACACCTTCCCGTCGTGGCCGCTCGCGCAGCCGTTCCGCATGATCGCGCACAACGGCGAGATCAACACGATCCAGGGCAACCGCAACTGGATGCGGGCGCGCCAGTCGCAGCTCGAGTCCGAGCTGCTCGGCGACCTCGACCCGATCCTGCCGATCGTGACGCCGGGTGCGAGCGACTCCGCCTCGTTCGACGAGGTCGTGGAGCTGCTCACGCTCGCCGGCCGCAGCCTCCCGCACGCCATCATGATGATGGTTCCCGAGGCCTGGGAGAACCAGACCGAGATCTCGCCCGAGCGCCGCGCGTTCTACGAATACCACTCCATGCTCATGGAGCCGTGGGACGGCCCCGCCGCGATCGTCTTCACCGACGGCTCGCTCGTCGGTGCCACGCTCGACCGAAACGGGCTCCGCCCCGGCCGTTACGTCGTCACCGATGACGGCCTCGTCGTGCTCGCCAGCGAGATCGGCGTGCTCGAGGTGGCGTCCTCGAAGGTCGTGCGCAAGGGTCGCCTGCAGCCCGGCCGCATGTTCCTCGTCGACACCGAAGCCGGTCGCCTCATCGAGGACGACGAGATCAAGGCCGACCTCGCGGCATCCGCACCATGGGGCGACTGGCTCGACACCGGCCGCATCCGCCTGGCGGAGTTGCCCGAGCGCGAGCACATCGTGCACCCGCCGGCATCCGTCAACCGCCGGCAGCGAACATTCGGCTACACCGAGGAAGAGGTGAAGATCCTGCTCGCGCCGATGGCGCGCACAGGTGCCGAACCGCTCGGCGCCATGGGCTCGGACACGCCGGTCGCGGTGCTGTCGCAGCGCCCGCGGCTGCTCTTCGACTACTTCACGCAGCAGTTCGCGCAGGTCACGAACCCGCCGCTCGACTCGATCCGCGAGGCGGTCGTCACCTCGCTCGGCACGTCGCTCGGCCCCGAGCACAACCTGCTCGCGCAGGGGCCAGACCACGCCCGCCAGGTCTCGCTCGACTTCCCGGTGATCGACAACGACGAGCTCGCGAAGATCGTGCACATCGATCCCCGCGACGGCGGATCGCGCACCACGAAGACGCTCAAGGGCCTCTACCGAGTCGACGACGGCCCCGAGGCGATGCGTGCGCGCCTCGACGAGCTGTGCGTCGAGGCCGACCAGGCGATCGCCGACGGCGCGCGCTTCGTCGTGCTGAGCGACCGCGACTCGACGGCCGAACTCGCGCCGATCCCGTCGCTGCTCATGCTCTCGGCCGTGCACCACCACCTGATCCGCTCCGAGACGCGCATGGAGGTCGGCCTCGTGGTCGAGGCCGGCGACGTTCGCGAGGTGCACCACGTGGCGCTGCTCGTCGGGTTCGGCGCATCCGCCGTCAACCCGTACCTCGCCATGGAGACCTGCGAGGACCTCGTGCGTGCCGGCGTCATCACGGGCGTCACGCCCGAGAAGGCCGTTCGCAACGTCATCTACGCGCTCGGCAAGGGCGTGCTGAAGATCATGTCCAAGATGGGCATCTCGACCATCTCGTCGTACGCCGGTGCGCAGGCCTTCGAGGCTGTCGGCCTCGCACAGGACTTCATCGCCGAGTACTTCACGGGCACGGTCTCGAAGCTGGGCGGCGTCGGCATCGACGTCGTGGCGGCCGAGAACCTCGCACGCCATCGGGCGGCCTACCCCGAAGACGCCGCGGTGCGCGCGCACGAGCGGCTGTCGACCGGCGGCGAGTACCAGTGGCGCCGCGACGGATCGCCGCACCTCTTCAACCCCGAGACGGTCTTCCGGCTGCAGCACTCGACCCGCAACCGTCGCTACGACGTCTTCCGCGAGTACACGTCGCTCGTCGACTCGCAGGCCGAAGAGCTGATGACCCTCCGTGGCCTGTTCGCGCTCCGCAACGGAACGCGTCCTGCGGTGCCGATCGACGAGGTCGAATCGGTCGAGTCCATCGTGAAGCGCTTCTCGACGGGAGCGATGAGCTACGGCTCGATCTCCAAGGAGGCGCACGAGTCGCTCGCGATCGCGATGAACCGCATCGGCGCGAAGTCGAACACCGGCGAGGGCGGGGAAGACGTCGACCGCCTCCTCGACCCCGAGCGCCGCAGTGCGATCAAGCAGGTCGCCTCCGGTCGGTTCGGCGTCACGAGCATGTACCTGACGCACGCCGACGACATCCAGATCAAGCTCGCACAGGGTGCGAAGCCCGGCGAGGGCGGCCAGCTGCCCCCGACCAAGGTCTACCCCTGGGTGGCCCGAACGCGTCACGCAACCGCGGGAGTCGGCCTCATCTCGCCGCCCCCGCACCACGACATCTACTCGATCGAAGACCTCAAGCAGCTCATCTTCGACCTGAAGCGTGCGAACCCCGAGGCGCGAGTGCACGTCAAGCTCGTGAGCCAGTCGGGCATCGGCGCGGTCGCCGCCGGCACCGCCAAGGCGCTGGCCGACGTCATCCTCGTGTCCGGCCACGACGGCGGAACGGGCGCGAGCCCGCTCAACTCGCTGAAGCATGCCGGCACGCCGTGGGAGCTCGGCCTGGCCGAGACCCAGCAGACGCTGATGCTGAACGCCATGCGCGATCGCGTGGTCGTGCAGGTCGACGGCCAGCTGAAGACCGGGCGCGACGTGATCATCGGCGCACTGCTCGGCGCAGAGGAGTTCGGCTTCGCCACGGCTCCGCTGGTCGTGCAGGGCTGCGTCATGATGCGCGTCTGCCACCTCGACACCTGCCCGGTCGGCGTCGCCACCCAGAACCCCGAGCTGCGCAAGCGGTTCACGGGCAAGCCGGAGTTCGTCGTGAACTTCTTCGAGTTCATCGCCCAGGAGGTGCGCGAGTACCTCGCCGAACTCGGGTACCGCTCGATCGACGAGATCGTCGGTCGTCGTGAGCTGCTCGACATCGACCGTGCGGTCGATCACTGGAAGGCGTCCGGCCTCGACCTGACGCCCGTGCTCGTCGGACCGGACTTCTCGGACTCCGACCCCCGTCGCAACCTCCGGTCGCAGGACCACGAGCTCGAGAAGCACTTCGACAACGAGCTGATCCGCCGCAGTGCCGACGCGCTCGAAGCCGGCGCGACCGTCGAGATCGCACTGCCCGTGAAGAACACCGAGCGCGCGGTGGGAACGATGCTCGGCCACGAGGTCACGGTCCGCCACGGCGAGCACGGCCTGCCGACCGGATCGATCGACGTCACGCTCACCGGCTCCGCCGGGCAGAGCCTCGGCGCGTTCCTGCCGAGCGGCATCACGCTCCGCCTCGAGGGCGACTCGAACGACTACGTCGGCAAGGGTCTCTCCGGCGGGCAGATCATCGTGCGTCCGGCCCGCGACAGCAGCTTCGCCGCCGAGCGCAACGTGATCGCCGGCAACGTGATCGGCTACGGCGCCACCCGCGGCAGCATGTTCATTCGCGGCATCGTCGGCGAGCGGTTCCTCGTGCGCAACTCCGGCGCGACCGCGGTGGTCGAGGGCGTGGGCGACCACGCGCTCGAGTACATGACCGGCGGCCTCGCCCTGATCCTGGGCGACACGGGGCGCAACCTCGGCGCCGGCATGTCCGGCGGCACGGCGTACGTGCTCGACCTCCGCTCCGAGCGCGTCAACATCGAGTCGCTGAAGACCGGCGAGCTCGAGCTGCATCCGCTCGGCAGCGCCGATCGCGAGATCGTCCGCGACCTGCTCGAGCAGCATGTCGCCAACACCGACTCGACCGTGGCCGCCGACCTGCTCGAAGCAGGCGATGCTGCGTTCGAGCGCTTCACCAAGGTGCTGCCGCGAGACTACGCCGCAGTGCTCCGCACCCGCCAGAGCGCGGTCGACGAGGGGCTCGACCCCGACGGCGACGTGGTCTGGACTCGTATCCTGGAGGTGACGGGTGGCTGACCCGAAGGGCTTTCTGAAGGTCACCGAGCGCGAGCTGCCCAAGCGGCGTCCCGTGCCGGTGCGCATCATGGACTTCAAGGAGGTCTACGAGCAGGGCGACCCCGCCCAGTTGCGTCGTCAGGCCGGCCGTTGCATGGACTGCGGCATCCCGTTCTGCCATCAGGGCTGCCCCCTCGGCAACCTGATCCCCGAGTGGAACGACCTGATGTACCGCGGCGAGGGCCGCGCGGCCGTCGAGCGCCTGCACGCAACGAACAACTTCCCGGAGTTCACGGGGCGGCTGTGCCCGGCTCCCTGCGAGTCTTCCTGCGTGCTGGGCATCAACCAGCCCGCCGTCACCATCAAGCAGGTCGAGGTCTCGATCATCGATCAGGCGTTCGGCAGCGGCTGGGTGCAGCCCCAGCCCCCGGGGCGCCTCACGGGCAAGACCGTCGCGGTCGTCGGCTCCGGCCCGGCCGGACTCGCCGCCGCGCAGCAGCTGACTCGCGCAGGGCACACGGTCGCGGTGTACGAGCGCGACGACCGCATCGGCGGCCTGCTGCGCTACGGCATCCCCGACTTCAAGATGGAGAAGAAGCACATCGACCTGCGCATCGCGCAGATGACCGCCGAGGGCACCCGCTTCCGTGCGGGCGTCGACATCGGCGTGGACATCACGTGGACGCAGCTCCGCGAGCGCTACGACGCCGTCGTGGTCGCCACGGGTGCGATGGTGCCGCGCGACCTCCCCATCCCCGGCCGAGACCTCCCGGGCGTGCACTTCGCCATGGAGTACCTCACGCAGTCGAACCGTGCAGTCGCCGGCGACCAGGTCTACGACCAGATCACCGCAGAGGGAAAGCACGTCATCGTGCTCGGCGGCGGCGACACCGGTGCCGACTGCATCGGCACCGCGCACCGCCAGGGCGCGCTCTCGGTGACGAACCTCGCCATCGGCAAGCAGCCGGGCGAGTCCCGGCCCGACCACCAGCCGTGGCCGATGCATCCGACCGTGTTCGAGATGCAGAGTGCGCACGAAGAGGGCGGCGAGCGACAGTACCTCGCCTCGACCGTCGAGTTCGTCTCGAACGAGAACGGCGAGCTGCGGGCGATCCGCATCGCCGAGACCGAGTTCGTCGACGGGCGCCGCGTGCCCAAGGCCGGCACCGAGCGCGAGCTCCCCGCCGACCTCGTGCTGCTCGCCCTCGGATTCACCGGGCCCGAGACCGAGATGACCGACGATCAGCTCGAACTGCCCGCCGACGCGCGCGGCAACTTCGCCCGCGGAGCCGACTACGCGACCTCGCTTCCCGGCGTGTACGTGGCCGGCGACGCCGGGCGCGGGCAGTCGCTCATCGTGTGGGCGATCGCCGAGGGGCGGGCTGCGGCATCCGCCGTCGACCGGTACCTTGAAGGCAAGACCGACCTGCCGAGTCCTGTGCCGGCGACCGCTCGCGCGTTCGCCATCTGACCACGACGCGTCGACGGCGCGTCACCCGAAAAACAACCCCGCGCGCAGGCGCGGAGACAGCTTGGAGCACAACCACATGAGACGAGCGAAGATCGTCGCCACCCTCGGGCCGGCGACATCGAGCTACGAGCAGATCCGGGCGATCATCGATGCGGGCGTCGACGTCGCGCGGATGAACCTCAGCCACGGCAGCTACGACGTGCACGAGGGCGTCTACCAGAACGTGCGGAAGGCCGCGAACGACAGCGGCAAGGCCGTCGCGGTGCTGGTCGACCTGCAGGGTCCCAAGATCCGCCTCGGCAAGTTCGCCGACGGCCCGCACGACCTCGCCGAGGGCGACATCTTCAAGATCACGACCGAAGACGTGGTCGGCACGAAGGAGCTCGTTGGCACCACGTTCAAGGGCCTGCCCCAAGACGTGAAGGCCGGTGACTTCCTCCTCATCGACGACGGCAAGGTGCGCGTCGAGGTCGTCGAGACCGATGGCGTCGTGGTCACCACGAAGGTCATCGTCGCGGGCCCCGTCTCGAACAACAAGGGCATCAACCTGCCGGGCGTCGCGGTGAACGTGCCCGCGCTCTCCGACAAGGACGAGGCCGACCTGCGGTGGGGCCTCGAGCTCGGCGCCGACCTCATCGCGCTCTCGTTCGTGCGCAACGCGGCCGACATCGAGCGCGTGCACGAGATCATGGACGAGGTCGGACGCCGTGTTCCGGTCGTCGCGAAGATCGAGAAGCCGCAGGCCGTCGACGCCCTCGAGGAGATCACCGAGGCGTTCGACGCGATCATGGTCGCCCGTGGCGACCTGGGCGTCGAGCTGCCGCTCGAGGCCGTGCCGATCGTGCAGAAGCGTGCCGTCGAGATCGCGCGTCGTCTGGCGAAGCCGGTCATCGTCGCGACGCAGATGCTCGAGTCGATGATCCACAGCCCCGTGCCCACGCGCGCCGAGACCTCCGACGTCGCGAACGCGATCCTCGACGGTGCCGACGCGGTCATGCTCTCGGGCGAGACGAGCGTGGGGGAGTACCCCGTCATCACGGTGCAGACGATGGCCCGCATCGTCGAGTCGACCGAGAAGCACGGCCTCGAGCGCATCGCGCCGCTCGGCACGAAGCCGCGCACCCAGGCCGGTGCGATCACGCTCGCCGCCGTCGAGGTCGCCGACTTCGTCGAGGCGAAGTACCTCTGCGTGTTCACCGAATCGGGCGAGACGGTTCGTCGCATGTCGCGCCTGCGCTCCGACATCCCGATCCTCGCGTTCACGCCCGACCCCGCGATCCGTCGCCGCATGGCGCTGAACTGGGGCGTCGAGTCCTTCGTCGTCGAGCGCGTCACCCACACCGACCAGATGGTCGGCCAGGTCGACGAGGCGCTCGGACGCACCGGCCGAGCGGCCAAGGGCGAGAAGGTCGTCATCATCTCCGGCTCCCCTCCCGGAATCCCCGGCACCACGAACGACGTGCGCGTGCACGTCGTCGGCGAGGTGCTCTAGCACGTCCCATCGTCGGCCCGGCGCTCCTCACGGAGCGACCGGGCCGTCGTCGTTCCCGCGGTCATCGCCCCTCCGCGGCATCCGATGTCGGAGGCACCGTGCCGGCGACGCGCGCTGCGAAGCCCGAAGGGTGCGCAGCACGGTGCCGACGTGCGAAACTCTCCTCATGCGGGACCGGATGCCGGCGGGGGCCGATGAGGCCGGGGGAGCCCTGAACCAGCGGAGCGCGCGGCGCGGGCCGAAGCGCTCGACGACCACGCTCGCTGAGCGTTGGACGGTCGTCGACGGCGTCGACGTCTTCTACCGCGAATCGCCCGAGCCGCCGTCGGGCGTGCCGGCGATGATGCACGTACACGGGTTCGGGCTCTCGGGGCGCTACCTCCTGCCGACCGCCGAACGGCTCGCCGACGACTTCCACACGCTCGTGCCCGACCTGCCGGGATTCGGGCGGAGCGGCAAGGCCGCGTCATCCCTCGACGTGCCCGACCTCGCGCATGCGGCCGCGAGGTTCCTCGACGATCGCGGCATCGAGCGCGTGACGCTGGTCGGCAATTCCATGGGATGCCCGGTGATCTGCGAGTTCGCGCATCTCCACCCCGATCGCATCGAACGGGCGGTGCTCGTCTCGCCGGCGGGCGGTGTCTTCAACCAGCCGCTCCGGCGCGCGATGGGGCAGATCAGCCGTGACGGCACCCGCGAGCCGCCGGGGCTGATGCGCGTCGTGACACCGGACTACCTCCGCTTCGGCGTTCCGAGCACCGTGCGCATGTTCAAGGCGCTCACGCGGTACCCATCGCTGGAGCGCATGCTCGCGCTGCACATCCCCACCCTGGCGGTGCTCGGCGACCGGGATCCACTGATGCCCGGCGCCGATCGCGTGCAGGAGGTCGCAAGCCAGACCGACAACCGAGTGCTCATCGCCAAGATCGAGGGCGCCGCGCACGCGATCAACTTCAGCCACTCGGGCGAGCTCGCCCACATGATCAGGCTGTTCATGGCCGATCGACCGATCGTCGACGACCCCGACTCGCCCGGCCATGCCCGCCTGTACGAGATCCACCGCGGATCGCAGCATCCGCCCGCGCGTTCCGATTGATCGCGCATCGCGAGAACGCGATGCGATGGTGCCGGTGGTGGGGGTCGAACCCACACGCCCTTTCGGGCAAAGCATTTTGAGTGCTCCGCGTCTGCCATTCCGCCACACCGGCCAGAGGCCTCGCTCAGAATACCGTAGGCTTTCCTCCGTGACAGACACGGAACAGACCCAGTCGGCCCCTCGCCGCGTCGTCGTGGCAGAGGACGAGTCGCTGATCCGACTCGACATCGTCGAGATCCTCCGCGACAACGGCTTCGAGGTCGTCGGTGAGGCCGGTGACGGCGAGACTGCGGTCCAGCTCGCCACCGAGCTCCGCCCCGACCTCGTCATCATGGACGTGAAGATGCCCCAGCTCGACGGCATCTCGGCGGCCGAGCGCCTCTCGAAGGGCCACATCGCCCCGGTGGTGCTGCTCACGGCGTTCAGCCAGAAGGAGCTCGTCGAGCGGGCGAGTGAGGCGGGAGCCCTCGCCTACGTCGTCAAGCCGTTCACCCCGAACGACCTGCTGCCGGCCATCGAGATCGCCCTCGCCCGGTACGCCCAGATCATCGCACTCGAGGCCGAGGTCGGCGACCTCGTCGAGCGCTTCGAGACGCGCAAGCTCGTCGACCGGGCCAAGGGCTTGCTCAACGAGAAGATGGGCCTCACCGAGCCCGAGGCATTCCGGTGGATCCAGAAGGCCTCGATGGACCGCCGCCTCACCATGAAGGACGTCTCGCAGGCCATCATCGAACAGTTGGCCGCGAAGAAGTAGACCACCCGCACGCACGACGGATGCCGCGACGAGACGCCTCGTCGCGGCATCCGTCGTCTCGGGGTGATTCGCTGTCGGTGGCCGCTTGTAGGCTTGGCGGGTGCCAGACGCAGACAAGCCCACCCTTCTCGTGATCGACGGCCACTCGTTGGCATTCCGGGCGTTCTACGCACTGCCGGTCGACAGCTTCACCACGCGCGACGGGCAGCACACGAACGCCATCCACGGGTTCCTCTCGATGCTGCTCCTGCTGCTCGCGAACGAGAACCCGACGCACCTCGCGGTCGCGTTCGACATGTCGCGAGCCTCCTTCCGCACCCGCGAGTACCCCGAGTACAAGGGCACCCGCGGTGAGACGCCGGTCGAGTTCAAGGGCCAGGTGCCGCTGCTCCAAGAGGCGCTGCAGGCCATGGGCATCACGACCCTCGAGAAGGAGGACTTCGAGGCCGACGACATCCTCGCGACGCTCGCGGCGCGCGGTCGCGCCGACGGCTATCGGGTGCTCCTCGTCTCGGGCGACCGCGACACGATCCAGCTCGTGAACGACGACGTCACCCTGCTCTACCCGAACACCCAGGGCGTCTCGCAGCTCAAGCGCTACGACCCCGCGGCGGTCACCGAGCGCTACGGCATCCGGCCCGAGCAGTACCCCGATGTCGCGGCCCTCGTCGGCGAATCCAGCGACAACCTGATCGGCATCTCGAAGGTCGGCGAGAAGACCGCCGTGAAGTGGCTCGGCCTGTACGGCGATCTCGACGGCATCCTCGAGCACGCCGACGAGATCAAGGGCGTCGTCGGCCAGAACCTGCGCGACCAGCGCGAGAACGCGGTGCGCAACCGCCGTCTGAACCGGCTGGTGACCGATGTCGAGCTCGACGTCGAGCTCGATTCCCTCGAGGCGAAGCCGATCGTGCTCGACGAGGTGCGACCGCTGTTCGAGCGACTCGAGTTCCGCACGCTGCTCGAACGCCTCGCGAAGCTCGTCGATGCGCCCGCCGCCGTCGCCGGGGCGGGCGCGGGCCCCGCCGAGTCGGAGACGCCCGGCGTCGCCGCACCGCAGGCTCCCGCTTCGCAGGCGCTCACGGGCGACGCGCTGGCCGACTGGCTCGAACGTGCGGCCGCGGCCGAACCTGCGGGCCTCGGCCTCAGCCTCGACGTGCTCGACGGCGTGGTCATCGGTGCGGGCATCGCGACCTCGACCGAGAGCGTGCGCCTGTCGTGGCGCGCCGGCGACGAGGCCGTGGCACCCTTCGACCGATGGCTGGCGAGTGCGTCGCCCAAGGTCATGACCGACGCGAAGGGTCAGGTGAAGGCCGCTTCCCGGTCGGGCCTCGAGGTCGACGGGCTCGTGCTCGACACGCTCGTGGCCGGCTGGCTGCTCCGCCCGAACCTCACCGAGCGCTCCCTCGCCGACCTCGTCGACGTGCACCTCGGCGAGACCCTTCCGCAGGCCGACCCCTCGCTCCTGGTGCCAGAAGAGGGATCCGACGCCGGAGCACCCGAGTTCGCCTGGTACACCCTGCGCCTGGCACCCGTGATCCTGCGGGCGCTGCCCGAGAACACCCGCGTGCTGCTCGCCGAGGTCGAGATGCCGCTCGTGCCGGTGCTCGCGGCCATGGAACTGCGCGGCGTCACCGTCGATCACGGCGAGCTGTCGGCGCTCTCGTCGGAGCTCGGCGACCGTGCGGCCGCCCTCGCCGCCGCCGCGTACGCCGAGATCGGCCGCGAGGTGAACCTCGGCTCGCCGAAGCAGCTCCAGGAGGTGCTCTTCGACCAGCTCGCCATGCCGAAGACGCGCGCAACGAAGACCGGCTACACGACCGATGCGAGCGCCTTGGCCGACCTGCAGGAGTCGAACCCGCACCCGTTCCTCGGGTTCCTGCTCGAGCACCGCGATGCGACCAAGCTCCGCCAGATCGTCGAATCGCTCGACAAGTCGATCGCCGCCGACGGCCGCATCCACACCTCGTACGGCCAGATCGGCGCAGCGACGGGCCGCATGTCCTCGAACGACCCGAACCTGCAGAACATCCCGACGCGCACCGAAGACGGCAGGCGCATCCGCAAGGCGTTCCGGCACGGCGACGACTACGTCGAGCTGATGACGGCCGACTACTCGCAGATCGAGATGCGCATCATGGCGCACCTCTCCGGCGACCCCGGCCTCATCGAGGCGTTCAACGCCGGTGAAGACCTGCACCGGTTCGTCGGCGCGCGCGTCTTCTCGGTCGACCCGACCGACGTCACGCCGCTGATGCGCACGAAGGTGAAGGCGATGTCGTACGGCCTGGCCTACGGGCTCAGTGCGTTCGGGCTCTCGAAGCAGCTCCGCATCGATCGTGCCGAGGCGACCCAGCTCATGAAGGAGTACTTCGAGCGGTTCGGCGCGGTGCGCGACTACCTGCGCGGCGTCGTCGAGCAGGCGCGCATCGACGGGTACACCGAGACGATCTTCGGTCGTCGCCGTCCGTTCCCCGACCTGACGAGCCCGAACCGCGTGCACCGCGAGAATGCGGAGCGCGCGGCGCTCAACTCGCCGATCCAGGGTTCGGCGGCCGACATCATGAAGATCGCCATGACCACGGTCGAGGCCGAGCTCGCCGCGCGCGGCATGTCGAGCCGCATGCTGCTCACGGTGCACGACGAGCTCATCTTCGAGGTCGCCGACGGCGAGTCCGAGACGCTCGAGACGGTCGTGCGCGACCGCATGGCCACGGCGGCCGACCTGCTCGTGCCGCTCGACGTCTCGGTCGGACGCGGGCGCGACTGGGAGCACGCGGCGCACTGATCGGGTGCGACGTGCGGACGCCTCGTCGGCGCGCCGCACCCCAAGGCGGTGGGCGCGGCGTTCGTCGGTGATCCGGTGCGCTCGCGCGCCGTGTCATAGGCTCGGAGTCATGGCATCGAGCGAGCAGCGCACCCCCACCGAGATCGATCGGATCGCCGAGGACTGGGTCGACACCATCGTCGAACTGAGCCCGACACTCGGCACCTACATCGGGCGCAGGGAGGCCGACGCCCGGTTCGGCGACTACTCGCCCGAGGGTCTCGACCGCGTGCTCGAGGCCAAGCGCCGCACGATCGCGCAGCTCGATGCCGCGACACCCGTCGACGATGTCGACACCGTCACGCTCACCGATCTCCGATCCGAGCTCGCGCTCGACGTCGAGGCGCACGAGGCCGGCCTGCCGTTGCGCGACCTCAACGTCATCGCGAGCCCGGCGCAGGACCTGCGCGAGGTCTTCGACCTGATGTCGACCGACGACACCGACGACTGGGCCACGGTCTCCACGCGTCTCGACGCCCTCCCGGCGGCGGTCGACGGCTACATCCGGACCCTTCGGCTCGGCATCGAGCGCGGCACCGTTCCCGCGAAGCGCCAGGTGCGCGAGGTGGCCGTGCAGGCACGGAAGCTCGAAGCCGCCGACGGCTTCTTCGCCGAGTTCGTGCGGTCGGCGCCCGAGAGCCTGCCGGCCACGCTTCGAGCCGATCTCGACGTTCGAGCAGGCGGCGCGGGTGCGGCGTACGGGCGGCTCGCGACATTTCTCGAGCACGACCTCCTGCCCGCAGCAGGCGAGGCCGACGCGGTCGGCCGGGAGATCTACGAGCTGCAGTCGCGGCACTTCCTCGGTGCCGTCATCGATCTCGACGAGACCTACGAGTGGGGCATCGAGGAACTCGCACGCATGGTCGCCGAGCAGGAGGCGGTCGCCGGGGAGATCGTGCCCGGGGCATCCGTCGCCGAGGCGATCGCGTTCCTCGACGGCGACGTGAGCCGGAAGCTCCAGGGCACCGAGGCGCTGCAGCGATGGATGCAGGAGGTCAGCGATCGGGCGGTGGCCGAGCTCGGCGCGACCCAGTTCGACATCCCGCAACAGATCCGCACGCTCGAGTGCATGATCGCGCCGACCCAGTCCGGCGGCATCTACTACACCGGTCCGAGCGACGACTTCAGCCGTCCCGGGCGCATGTGGTGGTCGGTGCCAGAGGGCGTGACCGAGTTCGACACGTGGCGCGAGCTCACGACCGTGTACCACGAGGGCGTTCCGGGGCATCACCTGCAGATCGGCCAGGCGGTCGTGAACCGCGCGAAGCTGAACACCTGGCGTCGCCAACTCGCCGGTTCCTCGGGTCATGCCGAAGGGTGGGCGCTCTACGCCGAGCGACTCATGCAGGACCTCGGCTACCTCGACGACCCGGCCGACCGGCTCGGCATGCTCGACGGGCAGCGCATGCGTGCGGCCCGCGTGGTGCTCGACATCGGCGTGCACCTCGGCAAGCAGCGCCCCGACGGCGAGGGCGTCTGGACCGGCGACTACGCGTTCGAGTTCCTCGGGGCGAACGTGAACATGAACCAGGGCTTCGTGGACTTCGAGGTCAACCGCTACCTGGGGTGGCCGGGTCAGGCTCCGTCGTACAAGGTCGGCCAGCGCATCTGGGAGCAGCTGCGCGACGACGCGAAGCGACGCGAGGGCGCGGAGTTCGACATCAAGGAGTTCCACCGCCGTGCGCTCGACCTCGGGGGAGTCGGGCTCGACACGCTGCGCAGGAGCCTGCTCGGCTGAACGTGCAGCGGTGCGAGGCGCCCGGCTTGCCGTGCCCGCTCCGAGTCCGCTAGGATGGATTGTCACTTCTGTGACGATCCTGTCCGCATGCCCATCGCGGAACCAACACAACGCTCTCCCGCGCGATGGGCTCGATTCTGTCCTTTACGGAGCATTCACTACATGACAACCGCAACGACCAAGGCACCCAAGCAGGTCGCTATCAACGACATCGGATCTGCTGACGATTTCCTCGCCGCGGTCGAGAAGACTTTGAAGTTCTTCAACGACGGCGACCTCATCGAGGGTACCGTCGTGAAGATCGACCGCGACGAGGTCCTCCTCGACGTCGGCTACAAGACCGAGGGTGTCATCCCCTCGCGTGAGCTTTCCATCAAGCATGATGTCGACCCCAGCGAGGTCGTCGGCGTCGGCGACACCGTCGAGGCGCTCGTTCTCCAGAAGGAGGACAAGGAAGGCCGCCTCATCCTGTCGAAGAAGCGTGCGCAGTACGAGCGCGCATGGGGCGACGTGGAGAAGATCAAGGAAGCCGATGGCGTCGTGACCGGTACGGTCATCGAGGTCGTCAAGGGCGGCCTGATCGTCGACATCGGTCTCCGTGGCTTCCTCCCGGCGTCGCTCATCGAGCTCCGCCGCGTGCGCGACCTCACGCCGTACCTCGGCCAGGAGATCGAGGCGAAGATCCTCGAGCTCGACAAGAACCGCAACAACGTCGTGCTCTCGCGCCGCGCGCTTCTCGAGCAGACGCAGTCCGAGTCGCGTTCGACCTTCCTCGCCAACCTGCACCCGGGCCAGATCCGCAAGGGTGTCATCTCGTCGATCGTCAACTTCGGTGCGTTCGTCGACCTCGGTGGCGTCGACGGTCTCGTGCACGTCTCCGAGCTCTCGTGGAAGCACATCGAGCACGCCAGCGAGGTCGTCGAGGTCGGCCAGGAGGTCACCGTCGAGGTGCTCTCCGTCGAGCTCGACCGCGAGCGCGTCTCGCTGTCGCTCAAGGCGACGCAGGAGGACCCGTGGCAGGTGTTCGCCCGTACCCACGCGATCGGCCAGGTCGCACCGGGTAAGGTCACCAAGCTCGTTCCGTTCGGTGCGTTCGTTCGCGTCGCAGACGGCATCGAGGGCCTCGTGCACATCTCGGAGCTGTCCGGCAAGCACGTCGAGCTCGCAGAGCAGGTCGTGTCGGTCGGCGAAGAGGTCTTCGTCAAGGTCATCGACATCGACCTCGAGCGTCGCCGCATCTCGCTCTCGCTGAAGCAGGCGAACGAGGGCGTCGACCCCGAGGGCACCGAGTTCGACCCGGCGCTCTACGGCATGCTCACGGAGTACGACGAGCAGGGCAACTACAAGTACCCGGAGGGCTTCGACCCCGAGACCAACGAGTGGCGCGAAGGCTTCGAGGCCCAGCGCGAGAAGTGGGAGCAGGACTACGCTGCCGCTCAGGAGCGTTGGGAAGCGCACAAGAAGCAGGTCGCCTCGGCGGCCGTTGCTGCTGCTTCCGACGACTCGTTCGGTGCGGGCACCGCTTCGTACTCGAGCGAGACGGCCGGCGCGGGTACCCTCGCCGACGACGCTTCGCTCGCTGCGCTGCGCGAGAAGCTGTCCAGCAACTAGTTCGGATCGTTCCGCACTCGGAAGGCCGGTCCCCTCGGGGGCCGGCCTTCCGGCGTTTTCCCCCCCCCGCACCGCCGGCGCCCGCGCACCGCACCCTGCTCCGCCTCGCTAGAGTGGAGCCGTGTATCTGATCGGTCTCACCGGCGGCATCGCCTCAGGAAAGTCCACGGTCGCCAGGCGACTCTACGAGCACGGTGCCGTGCACGTCGACGCCGACCAGCTGGCAAGACGCGTCGTCGAGCCCGGCACTCCCGGCATCGCGGCGATCGTCGATCGGTTCGGCAGCGGAGTGCTGCGACCCGACGGCACGCTCGACCGTGCGAAGCTCGGAGAGCTGGTGTTCAACGACGACGAGGCCAGGGCAGCGCTCAACGCGATCGTGCATCCCGCGGTGCGCGAGCTCTCCGCGAAGGTCTTCGCGAAGGCCGAGGCCGCCGACCCCGATGCCGTCGTGGTCTACGACGTCCCACTGCTCGTCGAGGCATCCGTCGACCATCCCTTCGACCTGATCGTCGTGACGAGCGCGCCCCGCCGGACGCAGTTGAAGCGGCTGGTCGAGGATCGCGGCCTCGATCCCATGCAGGCGGAGGCCAGGGTCGACGCGCAGGTCGCCAACACCGAGCGCCTCGCCGTCGCCGATGTCGTGATCGACACCGACGGCACGCTCGCGCACACGATGAGCCAGACCGACGAGCTCTGGTTCCGCATCCTCGACGAGCGCGCCGCCCGCTCCAAGTGATCTGAGCGGCGCTGCCGGTGCGCTGCTGATCTCCGCTGAACCGGCCGTCGTGTCGGAGGTCGAACCTAGACTTGAAGGCATGCAGGCCACCCGATCAGTCCGTCCGTTCGAGGTCGTCAGCGAGTACGTGCCGAGCGGCGATCAGCCGGCCGCGATCGCCGAACTCGCAGGGCGCATCAACGCAGGTGAGACCGATGTCGTGCTGCTCGGCGCCACCGGCACCGGCAAGTCCGCCACCACGGCCTGGCTCATCGAGCAGGTGCAGCGGCCGACGCTCGTCCTCGCACACAACAAGACCCTCGCCGCGCAGTTGGCGAACGAGTTCCGCGAGCTCATGCCGAACAACGCGATCGAGTACTTCGTCTCGTACTACGACTACTACCAGCCCGAGGCCTACGTGCCCCAGACCGATACCTTCATCGAGAAGGACTCCTCGGTCAACGCCGAGGTCGAGCGGCTGCGGCACTCGACCACGAACTCGCTGCTGAGCCGGCGCGACGTGGTCGTCGTGTCGACCGTCTCCTGCATCTACGGCCTCGGCACCCCCGAGGAGTACCTGAAGGCGATGATGCCGCTGCAGGTCGGCCAGCAGGTCGACCGCGACTGGCTCATCCGCAAGTTCGTCTCGATGCAGTACCAGCGCAACGACGTCGAGTTCTCGCGCGGCACGTTCCGGGTGCGCGGCGACACGATCGAGATCATCCCGGTGTACGAGGAGCTCGCCATCCGCATCGAGATGTTCGGCGATGAGATCGAGGCGCTGTACAGCCTGCATCCGTTGACCGGCCAGGTGGTCGCGAAGCTCGACGTGGTGCCCGTGTTCCCCGGGTCGCACTACGTCGCGAGCACCGACGTCATGCAGCGGGCCATCGGCACGATCCGCATCGAGCTCGAAGAGCGGCTGGCCGAGCTCGAGCGCGAGGGCAAGCTCCTCGAGGCGCAGCGACTGCGCATGCGCACGACCTTCGACCTCGAGATGATGGAGCAGATCGGCTTCTGCTCCGGCATCGAGAACTACTCGCGGCACATCGACGGGCGCGCACCGGGGGAGGCCCCCCATTGCCTCCTCGACTACTTCGCCGACGACTTCCTCGTCGTGATCGACGAGTCGCACGTGACGGTTCCGCAGATCGGTGCGATGTACGAGGGCGACTCGTCGCGCAAGCGAACCCTCGTCGAGCACGGATTCCGGCTTCCCAGCGCCCTCGACAACCGACCGCTCAAGTGGAACGAGTTCAAGAACCGCGTCGGCCAGGCCGTGTACCTCTCGGCGACCCCCGGCCGGTACGAGATGGGCATCGCCGACGGCGTGGTCGAGCAGATCATCCGTCCGACCGGCCTCGTCGACCCGCAGATCGTCGTGAAGCCCTCGAAGGGACAGATCGACGACCTCCTCGAGGAGATCAAGGTCCGCGCCGACCGCGACGAGCGCGTGCTCGTCACGACGCTGACGAAGCGCATGGCCGAGGAGCTCACCGACTACCTCACCGAAGCCGGGGTTCGCGTGCGCTACCTGCACTCGGATGTCGACACGCTCCGCCGCGTCGAACTGCTGACCGAGCTGCGCGCCGGCGTCTACGACGTGCTCGTCGGCATCAACCTGCTGCGAGAGGGACTCGACCTTCCCGAGGTGTCGCTCGTGGCGATCCTCGACGCCGACAAGGAGGGCTTCCTGAGATCCTCCACGTCGTTGATCCAGACGATCGGCCGCGCCGCGCGAAACGTCTCGGGCGAAGTGCACATGTACGCCGACGTCCTCACCGACTCGATGAACGCCGCGATCGACGAGACCGATCGGCGCCGCGAGCGCCAGATCGAGTACAACCGGGTCAACGGCATCGACCCGCAGCCCCTGCGCAAGCGCATCGCCGACATCACGCAACTGCTCGCGCGTGAGGAGGCCGACACCGCGGCGTTGCTCGCGGGTCGCGACTCGCGCAAGAAGGCCCCAGTGCCGAACCTCCGCCGTCAGGGCATCGCCGCCGAGGGCGCGAACGATCTCGAAGAGCTCATCCGCGACCTGAACGACCAGATGCTCGTCGCGGCCGGCGAGCTCAAGTTCGAGCTCGCCGCGCGCCTCCGCGATGAGGTCTCCGAGCTGAAGCGAGAGCTCCGGCAGATGGAGAAGGCCGGACATCTCGACTGAATCGAACATATGTTCGCTCAGAGCGCGTGCGCTCACGGCGTTCGTGTCGGTGGGTCTGCCTACACTCGTAGAGTGCCTGTTTCACGTCTCGATGCCCATTCGCACCTGAGTGTCCGCGGTGCCCGCGTACACAACCTCCGAGACGTCGACGTCGAGATCCCACGCGATGCGATGGTGGTCTTCACCGGCCTCTCGGGTTCCGGCAAGTCGTCGCTCGCGTTCGACACGATCTTCGCCGAGGGCCAGCGCCGCTACGTCGAGTCGCTCTCGGCCTACGCGAGGCAGTTCCTCGGCCAGGTCGATCGCCCAGACGTCGATTTCATCGAGGGCCTCAGCCCGGCCGTCTCGATCGATCAGAAGTCGACGAACCGCAACCCGCGCTCGACGGTCGGCACGATCACCGAGATCTACGACTACATGCGACTGCTGTGGGCGCGCATCGGCGTGCCGCACTGCCCGGTGTGCGGTGAGCCCATCCAGCGCCAGACGGTGCAGCAGATCGCCGATCAACTCATGCAGCTCGACCACGGCGTTCGCTTCCAGGTGCTCAGCCCGGTCGTATCCCAGAAGAAGGGCGAGTTCGTCGACCTCTTCCGCGAACTGGCCGCCGGCGGTTACTCGCGTGCCGTGGTCGATGGCGAGCTCATCCGCCTCGACGAGCCGCCGAAGCTGAAGAAGCAGGTCAAGCACGACATCTCGGTGGTCGTCGACCGGCTCGTCGCCGGGCCCGACGTGCTCGGGCGCCTGACGGACTCCCTCGAGACCGCGTTGCGCCTGACCGATGGCCTGGTGCAGATCAACTACGTCGACAAGACCGGGCCAGAAGCCTGGGACATGTTCTCCGAGAAGCTCTCGTGCCCGAACCAGCACCCGATCCAGCTGACCGAGATCGAGCCGCGGACCTTCTCGTTCAACGCGCCGTTCGGGGCCTGCCCCGAGTGCTCCGGCCTCGGTACGCGCATGGCGGTCGACGAGCAGCTGCTGCTCGGCGATCCGTCGCTCAGCATCGCCGAAGGCGTGATCATCCCCTGGACCTCACAGGGCAAGAGCCTCTACAACTACTACGAGAAGCTCCTCGTCGGCCTCTCGCGCGACCTCGGGTTCTCGCTCGACACCCCGTGGGAGAACCTCGACGAGGCCGCCCGCGATGCCGTGCTGCGGGGCGACAACTTCGAGGTCAAGGTGAAGTGGCGCAACCGATACGGCCGCGAGATGAGCTACACCTCCGGCTTCGAGGGCGTCGTGCCGTACATCGAACGCCAGTACCTGCAGGCCGAGACCGACGCGCAACGCGTCCGCTGGTCCGAGTACCTGCGCGAGGTGCCGTGTCCGGTCTGCAAGGGCAAGCGACTCAAGCCAGAGGTGCTCTCCGTGCTCATCCACGACGCGAGCATCGCAGATGTCGGGCTCCTGAGCCTCACCGATGCCCGCTCGTTCATGGACCGCCTCGAGCTCACCGATCGCGAGCAGGCCATCGCCGCGCAGGTGCTGCGCGAGATCAAGCTGCGGCTCGACTTCCTGATCCGCGTCGGGCTCAGCTACCTCGACCTCTCGAGGGCGGCGGCGACGCTCTCGGGCGGCGAGGCGCAGCGCATCCGGCTCGCGACGCAGATCGGCTCAGGCCTCACGGGCGTGCTCTACGTGCTCGACGAGCCGAGCATCGGCCTGCATCAGCGCGACAACCGGCGCCTCATCGACACGCTCGTGGCATTGCGCGACCTGGGCAACACGCTCATCGTGGTCGAGCACGACGAAGACACGATCCGCACCGCCGACTGGATCGTCGACATCGGCCCGGGAGCAGGCGTCAACGGCGGCACCGTCGTGCACTCGGGCAGCTACGGCGACCTGCTGAAGAACACCCGCTCGCTGACCGGCGACTACCTCTCCGGCCGCAAGGAGATCCCGATCCCCGAACGGCGCAGGCCGATCGATGCCGAGCGCATGATCTCGGTGCAGGGCGCCGAGGCGAACAACCTCCGCGGCGTCGACGTGGACTTCCCGCTCGGCGTGTTCACCGCGGTGACCGGCGTGAGCGGGTCGGGCAAGTCCTCGCTCGTCAACGACATCCTGTACCGCGTGCTCGCCAACCGCCTGAACGGTGCGCGCAAGCTGCCGGGCAGGCACCGTCGCGTCACGGGTCTCGACCAGCTCGACAAGGTCGTGCACGTCGATCAGGCGCCGATCGGTCGCACCCCGCGTTCGAACCCCGCGACCTACACGGGCGTCTTCGATCGCGTCCGCACCCTGTTCTCCGAGACCAACGAGGCGAAGGCGCGCGGCTACCTGCCGGGTCGGTTCAGCTTCAACGTCAAGGGCGGCCGATGCGAGGCGTGCTCCGGCGACGGCACGATCAAGATCGAGATGAACTTCCTGCCGGACGTGTACGTGGCGTGCGAGGTCTGCGGCGGCCAGCGCTACAACCGCGAGACCCTGCAGGTGCACTACAAGGGCAAGAACATCGCCGAAGTGCTCCAGATGCCGATCAGCGAGGCGGCCGAGTTCTTCGAGCCGATCTCGGCGATCCACCGCTACCTCAAGACCCTCGTCGACGTCGGCCTCGGCTACGTGCAGCTCGGTCAGAGCGCCACGACGCTCTCGGGCGGCGAGGCCCAGCGCGTCAAGCTCGCGACCGAACTGCAGCGCCGCTCCAACGGGCGCAGCGTCTACGTGCTCGACGAGCCGACCACCGGCCTGCACTTCGAAGACGTGCGCAAGCTCCTGAAGGTGCTCGGCAAGCTCGTCGACAAGGGCAACACGGTGATCGTCATCGAGCACAGCCTCGACGTGATCAAGTCGGCCGACTGGATCATCGACCTCGGCCCTGAGGGCGGCTCGGGCGGCGGTCAGATCGTCGCCACCGGCACGCCCGAGCAGGTCGCCGCCGTGTCCGAGAGCCACACGGGGTACTTCCTGCGCGAGATCTTCGACGTCGCGCGAGCGGGCGTCGAAGTCGCCAGCTGACCATGAGCGACGAGCTCGCCTACCGCCCGAAGGCGGGGGAGATCCCGACGGCGCCCGGCGTCTACCGGTTCCGCGACGACGACCGTCGGGTGCTCTACGTCGGCAAGGCCAAGAACCTGCGCGCCCGGCTCTCGAACTACTTCGCGCCGCTCCGAACGCTTCACGAGCGCACGCGGCGCATGGTGACCACGGCGACCTCGGTCGAATGGACCGTCGTCGGCAACGACGTCGAGGCGCTGCAGCTCGAGTACACGTGGATCAAGGAGTTCGATCCGCCGTTCAACGTCAAGTACCGAGACGACAAGTCGTACCCCTACCTCGCGGTGACGCTCGCCGATGAGGCGCCTCGCGCGATCGTCACGCGCCGCAGCGGCATCCCCGGAGCCCGGTACTTCGGTCCGTACCCGAAGGTCTGGGCGGTCAACGAGACGCTCGAGCTCCTGCTGAAGCTGTTCCCGATCCGCACCTGCAAGGACTCCGACTATCGCCGGGCGATGGCCACCGGCCGACCGTGCTTCGCCGGGCAGATCGGTCGGTGCTTCGGGCCGTGTTCGGGGCAGGTCGGCATCGAGGAGCACCGGGCGAACGTCGAACGGTTCGTCTCGTTCATGACGAACCAGGATCGCCGCATCGTCGACGAACTCTCGCAGCAGATGCTCGAGGCATCCGCATCGTTCGAGTACGAGACCGCGGCTCGCAGGCGCGACCAGCTTCAGGCGGCCACCGAGTTCTTCGAGAAGAGTGCGGTCGTGCTCCGCGACGACGTCGATGTCGACGTGTTCGGAATCGACCACGACGAACTCGCTGCAGCGGTGCAGATCTTCGTCGTGCGCGGGGGTCGGGTGCGCGGTGTGCACTCGTGGACCGTCGACAAGGAGCTCGACGTGCCCATCGGCGACCTCGTCGACTCCGTCGTGCAGAACGCCTACGGCGGCCAGCTCGCTCCGCCGCGCGAGGTCGTCGTGCCAGAGCTGCCCGACGACGCCCCGGCGCTCGAGACCTGGCTCACCGAGCGGGCCGGCCGAAAGGTGCGGCTGCGCGCCGCGCAGCGCGGCGACAAGGCAGCGCTGCTCGCGACCGCGACGCAGAACGCGAAGCAGTCGCTCATGCTCTACAAGACCCGACGGAGCGCCGATTTCACGACGCGTTCCCGGGCGCTCGAAGACATCCAGGAGGCGCTCGGCATGGCGGATGCCCCGCTGCGCATCGAGTGCTTCGACGTGTCGCACCTGAGCGGCACGAACATCGTCGCCTCCATGGTCGTCTTCGAAGACGGCCTGCCCCGAAAAGACGAGTACCGGCGGTTCACGATCCCCGAGTCGACCGACGACACCGATTCGATCCACCAGGTGCTGACCCGGAGGCTCGCGTATCTTGCGGCGCCGGCCGGGGAGCCTGCGGCCGACGACCCCGCAGCAGCGGAGGTCGTCGACGGCACGCGTCGCTCGAAGTTCTCGTACCGGCCCAACCTCCTCGTGGTCGACGGCGGGGAGCCGCAGGTCGAGGCCGCCGCACGGGCGCTCGCGGAGTCCGGCGTCGAGGGCATCTACCTCTGCGGCATCGCGAAGCGCCTCGAGGAGATCTGGACCCCCGACGCCGACTACCCGGTGATCCTGCCGCGCAACAGCGATGCGCTGTTCCTGTTCCAGCGCGTCCGCGACGAGGCGCACCGGTTCGCGATCACGCACCAGCGGCAGCGCCGCAAGCGCGACATCTCATCGGTGCTCGCCGAGATCCCGGGCCTCGGCCCCACCCGCATCAAGACGCTGCTGCGGCACTTCGGATCGGTGAAGCGCCTGCGCGCGGCATCCGTCGACGAGATCGGCAGCGTCGACGGGTTCGGGCCGACGCTCGCGGCCGTCGTGCACGAGGAGCTTCGAACCGGTGCCGCAGCCCAACCCCGCTAGGCTGGTTCTCGACGTGCGGGAAGGGGAACCGAGGCGATGGCAACCGAGGTCGAGCAGGAGATGCTCATCGTCACCGGGATGTCGGGGGCCGGTCGTTCGACCGTCGGCAACGCCCTCGAGGATCTCGGCTGGTACGTGGTCGACAACCTGCCACCGCAGATGCTCCGGCCGTTGGTCGAACTCGTCGAGCGGGCCGGCGCGTCGCTGCCGCGCATCGCCGCGGTGGTCGACATCCGCGGCCGTGACTTCTTCGCCGAGCTCCGCGAGATCATCCAGGCGCTCCGCACCGGGGTGAACGTGCGCGTGGTGTTCCTCGACGCGACCGATACGGTGCTCGTGCGTCGTTTCGAGGCCGTCCGGCGCCCGCACCCGCTGCAGGGCAACGGCACGCTGCTCGACGGAATCGGAGCCGAGCGCTCGCGCCTCGCCGAGCTCCGCGAGGCGGCCGACCTCGTGGTCGACACGTCCGAGCTCAACATCCATCAGCTCGCGAACTTGATCACCGACACCTTCGCCGAGGCCGGCAGAGCCGGCGTCCGCGTGACACTGCTCAGCTTCGGCTTCAAGTACGGGCTGCCGACCGACGCCGACCTCGTCGCCGACGCGCGGTTCCTGCCGAACCCGTTCTGGATCGGCGAGCTCCGCAATCTCACGGGCGAAGATCCGGCCGTGTCCGACTACGTCCTGAGGCAACCGGGGGCGCAGGAGTTCGTCGACGCCTACGTCAAGGCGCTCGAGCCCGTGCTGAGCGGCTATCAGCGCGAGAACAAGGGCCACGCGACGATCGCGGTCGGCTGCACCGGCGGCAAGCACCGCTCGGTGGCGATGGTCCGCGAGCTCGCGTCGCGCCTCGCCGAGTTCCCCGACCTCGCGGTCAGCGTGCGGCACCGCGACCTCGGGCGCGAGTGAGCGTTCGAACTGTCCATGACGCGCGGGGTGCCATTCCCGCGCATCCACCCAAAGGAAGGATCACGAGGTGGCATTGACCGCGGATGTGAAAGAAGAACTGGCCCGCGTCGACGTCTCGAAGACGAGCGTCCGGGCGGCCGAGCTGGCCTCGGTGCTGCGGTTCGCCGGCGGCCTGCACATCATCTCGGGTCGTATCGCGATCGAGGCCGAGCTCGATTCCCCGACGACCGCGAAGCGCGTCACGCGCGACCTGGGGGAGCTCTATGGTGTGCGACCGGATGTCTCGGTGATCGCGCCCTCCGGCATCCGCCGTTCGAACCAGTTCCTGCTCCGGGTGCTCGATGGCGGTGAGACGCTCGCACGCCAGACCGGCCTGCTCGACGCGCGTCGCCGGCCGGTTCGCGGACTGCCGAACAAGCTCACGACCGGGTCGCGCGACGAGGTCGCGGCCGTGTGGCGCGGGGCGTTCCTCGCGCACGGCAGCCTCACCGATCCGGGCCGGTCGGCCGCGCTCGAGATCACCTGCCCCGGCAACGAGACGGCGATGGCCCTCGTCGGCGCCGCCGGGCGACTCGGCATCTCGGCGAAGGCGCGCGAGGTGCGCGGCGTGCACCGCGTCGTCATCCGCGACGGCGAGGCCATCAGCGCCATGCTCTCGCTCATGGGCGCGAGCGGCACCGTGCGCAACTGGGAGGAACTGCGGCAGCGTCGCGAGGTGCGTGCGACCGCGAACCGGCTCGTGAACTTCGACGACGCGAACCTCCGCCGGTCGGCTCAGGCCGCCGTCGCGGCGTGCGCGCGCGTCGAGCGGGCGATGGAGCTGCTCGGCGACGACATCCCGCAGCACCTGAAGTACGCCGGCGAACTGCGACTCGCGCACCGCGAGTCGAGCCTCGACGAGCTCGGTCACCACGCCGACCCGCCCATGACGAAGGACGCCGTCGCGGGCCGCATCCGCCGCCTGCTGGCCATGGCCGACAACCGTGCCGCCGCGCTCGGGGTGCCGGGCACCGAGGCGAGCCTGCCGGCCGACCTCGACGACGTCTAGACCGACCTTGATCGAAGCGACGGATGCCGCGGCATCCGTCGCTTCGTCGACCCCTGCGCCTCGTGTCATCGAACGTCAACCCCGGCCCGGCGTGCCCGGCAGCGGGCATAGACTCGAATGCGCAGCCGCGGAACACCGGGCAGAGGCCCGGAACGCCCGGCATCTGACAAGGAGAAGCAATGGCTGACTACACCCTCCCCGATCTCGCCTACGACTACTCGGCGCTCGAGCCGGCGATCAGTGGCACCATCATGGAGCTGCACCACTCGAAGCATCACCAGGCGTACGTGACGGGTGCGAACACCGCCCTCGCGCAGCTCGCCGAGGCGCGCGAGACGGGCAACCTCGCCAACGTGAACAAGCTCGAGAAGGACCTCTCGTTCAACCTCGGCGGTCACATCAACCACTCGATCTTCTGGACCAATCTCTCGCCGAACGGCGGCGACAAGCCCACCGGTGAGCTCGCGGCGGCCATCGACGACCAGTTCGGTTCGTTCGACGCCTTCCAGGCGCACTTCACCGCGACCGCGCTCGGCGTGCAGGGCTCCGGATGGGCGGTGCTCGCCTGGGACTCGCTCGGCCAGCGCCTGATCATCGTGCAGTTCTTCGACCAGCAGGGCAACCTGCCCGCCGGTATCGTGCCGCTGCTCATGCTGGACGTGTGGGAGCACGCCTACTACCTCGACTACCGCAATGTGCGCGCCGACTACGTCAAGGCGTTCTGGACGATCGCCGACTGGGACAACGTGCAGAAGCGCTTCGCGGCAGCAAACGAGAAGACCTCAGGGCTGCTGCTACTGTCGTAATCGTGACGGTGTCCTCGGGCATCGTCCGGGGACACCGCCGTCCGATCATTCCAAAAACCCGCGCGCTCGCGCACCGTCAATTCAGGAGAGATCCGTGTCTGTAAAGATCGGCATCAACGGCTTCGGCCGCATCGGCCGCAACTATTTCCGTGCTGCCCTCGCCCAGGGAGCAGATCTCGAGATCGTCGCGGTCAACGACCTCACCGACAACAAGACGCTCGCACACCTGCTGAAGTACGACTCGATCACGGGTCGCCTGGACGCGACGGTCGACTACGACGAGAACAACATCATCGTCAACGGCACCGCGATCAAGGCCTTCGCGGAGCGCGACCCCGCCAACCTGCCCTGGGGCGAGCTCGGCGTCGACATCGTCATCGAGTCGACCGGCTTCTTCACCAAGGCCGCCGCCGCCCGCAAGCACATCGAGGCCGGCGCCAAGAAGGTGCTCATCTCGGCCCCCGCGACCGACGAGGACGCCACGTTCGTCATCGGCGTCAACGAGCACGAGTACGACCCCGAGAAGCACCACATCATCTCGAACGCGTCGTGCACCACGAACTGCCTCGCGCCGCTCGCCAAGGTGTTCAACGACACCTTCGGCATCGAGCACGGCCTCATGACCACGGTGCACGCCTACACGGCCGACCAGAACCTGCAGGACGGCCCGCACAGCGACCTCCGTCGTGCTCGCGCAGCGGCGATCAACATCGTCCCCACGTCGACCGGTGCGGCCAAGGCCATCGGCCTCGTGCTGCCCGAGCTCGTCGGCAAGCTCGACGGCTTCGCGCTGCGCGTGCCGGTGCCCACCGGCTCGATCACCGACCTCACGGTCACCACCAAGACCCCGGTCACGGTCGATGAGGTCAAGGCCGCCTACAAGGCTGCGGCCGAGGGCCCCCTGAAGGGCATCCTCAAGTACACCGAAGACGACATCGTGTCGAGCGACATCGTGACCGACCCGCACTCGTCGATCTTCGACGCCGGGCTCGTGCGCGTCATCGGCAACCAGGTGAAGCTCTCGAGCTGGTACGACAACGAGTGGGGCTACTCCAACCGTCTCGTCGACCTGACCGAGTACGTCGCCGAACGTCTCTGAATCGCGTCATCGTGACACTGCGAACGATCGATAGCCTCGGTTCGCTCGCCGGTTCGCGCATCGTCGTCCGTTGTGACCTCAACGTTCCTCTCAAGGACGGGGTCATCACGGACGACGGTCGCGTTCGGGCGTCGCTGCCGACACTCACCGCGCTGACCGACCAAGGGGCGCGCGTGATCGTCGTCTCCCACCTCGGCCGCCCTGAGGGCGCCCCCGACGCGAAGTACAGCCTCGCGCCGGTCGCCGCCCGCCTCGGCGAACTCGTCGACGTGCCCGTCGCGTTCGCGACCGACACGGTCGGCGACGACGCCACGGCCAAGGTGGAGGCCCTCGCCGACGGCGAGATCCTCGTGCTCGAGAACCTGCGGTTCAACCCGGGGGAGACCTCGAAGAACGAAGCCGAGCGCACCGCATTCGCCGGCGAGCTGGCGGCGTTCGCCGATTCCGTCGTCTCCGACGGATTCGGCGTGGTGCACCGCAAGCAGGCGAGCGTCTTCGAACTCGAAGAGCTCCGCCCGAGTGCGGCCGGCCTGCTCATCGCCGCCGAGCTCGACGTGCTCGACCGCCTCACCGAGAACCCCGAGCGTCCGTACGCGGTCGTGCTCGGCGGCTCGAAGGTGTCCGACAAGCTCGGCGTGATCGCGCACCTGCTGCCGCGGGTCGACACGCTGCTCATCGGCGGCGGCATGCTCTTCACCTTCCTCGCGGCCCAGGGCCACAAGGTCGGCTCCAGCCTGCTGGAGGCCGACCAGATCGAGACCGTGAAGGGCTACCTCGCCGAGGCCGCCGAGCGCGGCGTCGACATCGTGCTGCCGACGGATGTCGTCGTCGCCGCGTCGTTCTCGGGCGAGGCGGAGCACGTGGTCGCTCCCGCCGATGCCATCGAGGAGACGCCGTTCGGCGCATCCGGCCTCGGCCTCGACATCGGACCCGAGACGGCCGCCGCCTTCGCCGAGCACATCCGCTCGTCGAAGACGGTGTTCTGGAACGGCCCGATGGGCGTGTTCGAGCTCGCACCCTTCGCGGGCGGCACTCGTGCCGTCGCGCAGGCGCTCACCGAGGTCGACGGTCTCAGCGTCGTCGGCGGCGGCGACTCGGCAGCCGCGGTCCGCCAGCTCGGATTCTCGGACGACCAGTTCGGTCACATCTCGACGGGCGGCGGCGCGAGCCTCGAGTTCCTCGAGGGCAAGAAGCTCCCCGGACTGGAGGTCCTCGGATGGTAGGCAAGCGCACCCCGTTCATCGCAGGCAACTGGAAGATGAACCTCGATCACCTGCAGGCGGTCGCGTTCACGCAGAAGCTCGCGTGGTCGCTGAAGGACGCGAAGCACGACCCGGCCGATGCCGAGGTCGCGGTCTTCCCGCCGTTCACCGACATCCGCTCGGTGCAGACGCTCATCGCGGCCGACAACCTGCCGATCGCCTATGGCGCTCAGGATGTCTCGGCCCACGACTCGGGCGCCTACACGGGTGAGGTCTCCGGCGCGTTCCTCGCGAAGCTCGAGTGCGCGTACGTGATCATCGGCCACTCCGAGCGTCGCACACTGCACGGCGAGACCGATGCGGACGTCAACGCGAAGGTGCTCGCGGCTCACCGCCACGGCATCGTGCCGGTGCTCTGCGTCGGCGAGACCGCCGAAGACCTCGAGGAGCACGGCCCGAGCGCCGTGCCGGTGGCGCAACTCCGCGCCGCCCTCGAGAACGTCGAGGGCGCGAAGGGCCTCGTCATCGCGTACGAGCCCGTCTGGGCCATCGGATCCGGCCAGGCGGCGACGCCGCAGCAGGCCGAGCAGGTCTGCGAGGCGCTCCGCGGAGTGCTGCGCGAACTCTTCGGCGACGACGTCGCCGGCGCCACGCGCGTGCTCTACGGCGGCTCGGTCAAGGCGGCGAACATCGCCTCGTTCCTCCGGGAGCCGAACGTCGACGGCGCGCTCGTCGGCGGCGCGAGCCTCGACATCGACGAGTTCTCGAGCATCGTCCGCTTCAAGAAGCACGTCGGAGCCTGATTCAGGCGGCGCGGGGCCGGAGACGCGTGTCTCCGGCCCCGCGCTTTCCGTCCCGCTATACTCGTATATCGGCACAGACCCCCTTGTCGTGCCCGGAAAGGTTCACCGTGGAGATTCTCCAGGTCGTCCTGCAGGTCCTGCTCGGTATCACGAGCCTCCTGCTGACGCTGCTCATCCTGCTGCACAAGGGCCGCGGTGGCGGTCTGTCCGACATGTTCGGCGGCGGCGTCACCTCAAGCCTCGGTGCATCGGGTGTTGCCGAGCGCAACCTCAATCGCATCACCGTGATCCTGGGCCTCGTCTGGGTGACGTGCATCGTCATCCTCGGCCTGATCACGAAGTTCGACTCGGGAATCTGAGCGCATGGCTTCCGGAAACAGCGCCATCCGCGGATCGCGGGTCGGTGCAGGCCCCATGGGCGAACAGGACCGCGGCTTCCACGCCGACCGCGTCGCCGTGAGCTACTGGGACGCCCAGGGCAACGAGACCGTCCGCTACTTCGCGGCGAGCCTGCCCGAAGAGGAGATCCCCGAGACCATCGACAGCCCGTCCACCGGGCTGCCGGCAGGCCGTGACAAGGAGAACCCGCCTTCGGTCTCCAAGCTCGAGCCGTACAAGACGCACCTCGCCTACGTGAAGGAGCGTCGCAGCGACGAAGAAGCCGCCGCGCTCCTCGAAGAGGCATTGACGCAGCTCCGCGCGCGTCGCGGGCAGACGCCCAAGGCGTAGCCGACGCCGCGAGGGTTGCGATCGCGATCGCCGAGCAGACATGAAGAAGGGGCGAGCCGAACGGCTCGCCCCTTCTTCGTACGCTCTCGGCGTCAGTAGTCGCGCGCGATGAGGCCCTCGGGAACCTCGGCGGCGGCATCCGAGTCCACGAAGAACACGGTGCGGCGACGGCCCTTGATGCCCGCCACGGGCACCTCGTCGCGGCTGGCACCCGCGAGCGCCAAGCCGAGCGCCGAGGCCTTGTCGGCCCCGGACAGCACGAACCAGATGCGCTGCGACGCGTTGATCACCGGTCTCGTGAGACTGAGGCGCTCGGGCGGCGGCTTGGGGGAGTTGCGAACGGCGATGACCGATCGATCGGTGACCTGGATGCCCGACCGGTGCGGGAACAACGACGCGATGTGGCCGTCGGGCCCCACGCCGAGGAACGTGATGTCGAACGCCGGCGCCTCTGCTCCGTCGACGCCGTGCTCGGCGAGCTCGCCCGCGAACGAGACCGCCGCCTCGTCGAGCGTCAGGCCCGCGTCGGATGCCGGGAAGCGGTGCACGTTCTCTTCGGGCAGGTCGAGGTCGTCGAGCAGGGCCCGATCGGCGATCCAGTCGTTGCGTTCCTCACTCCCTGCGGGAACCCACCGCTCGTCGCCCCACCAGAAGTGCACGCGCGCCCAGTCGATGCTCGTGCGGGCGGGGGAGGAGGCGATCGATTCGAGCACCGCACCGGCCATCGACCCACCGGTCAGCACGACGTGCGCGATCGGCTGGTCGTCGAGGATGTCGAGCATCTTCGTGATGAACCGCGCCGCCACCGAACTGGCCAGCGAACCCTTGTCGGGGTGCACCAGGACTCGGCGTTCATTCGTCATGCGGTGGCTCCCTCGGCCGACGGTTCGCTGAGCAGCGCGAGGCCGCTCCTGATGACCTCACCGTACAGCTCATCGGGGTCGAGTCGGCGAAGCTCGTCGGCGAGGCAGTCGCGGAGCGTGCGACGCGGCAGCGCCACGTCGTGCAGCGGCTGGCCGGGCTGACGGAGCGTCGCCACGCCGGGCACGTCGCGGATGAGCTCGATGGCCCCGGTCTCGCGCTCGAGCGTGACGCCGTGGATGCCGTGCGACCCCTCCGAGACATCCGTCAGCACGTAGCTCGTCGGCGCGTCGAGCTGCAGGTGCAGCCAGGCGGCCAGGAGCGTCGTCGACGGAGAGTCGACCGCGCCCGTCACGTGCACCTTGGTCACCGGTGCGTGCGGCGGCTGGTCGAGCACCGCCGCGAGCTGCGCACGCCACAGCGTGAGACGCGTCCACGCGAAGTCGGCGTCGCCCGGCGTGTAGCTGTCGACGAGGGCGCGGAGCGCCGCCTGCGGGTCGGGCTGGCTCGAGGCATCCGTGATGCGACGCTGGGCGATGCGACCGAGCGGCGACGTGCCCGGCACCGCGGGGGCCGCACCCGGCCACCAGGTCACGACGGGGGCGTCGGGCAGCAGCAGCGCCATGACGAGGCTCTCCTCGTCGTGGGCGACGGGGCCGTGCGCGCGCAGCACGATGACCTCGCTCGCACCGGCATCGCCGCCGACTCGGATCTCCGCGTCGAGGCGCGGCTCGACGCCGTCGGCCTCATCGGGGTCGACCGAGACCACGATGACGCGCATCGGGTGCTCGCGCGAGGCGTCGTTCGCCGCCTCGATCGCCTCCTCTTCGACGCCGGGCGTCGTGGCGATGACGAGGGTCAGCACGCGTCCGAGCGCGACGACGCCGTTCTCCTCGCGGATCTTGACGAGCGACTTCGAGACCTTGCTGGTGGTGGTGTCGGGCAGGTCGACGATCACGGGCGCCTCCAGGTTCGTCCGTCGCGGGCGAGCAGGGCGTCGGCGGATGCCGGACCCCACGTGCCGGGGCGGTACTGCTCGGGTTGGCCCTGCGTGGACCAGAACTCCTCGATCGGGTCGAGGATCTTCCAGGAGAGCTCGACCTCCTCCTGACGGGGGAACAGCGGCGGGTCGCCGAGCAGCACGTCGAGGATGAGCCGCTCGTACGCCTCGGGGCTCGCCTCGGTGAAGGCGTGGCCGTAGCCGAAGTCCATGGTCACGTCGCGCACCTGCATGCCGGCGCCAGGGACCTTCGAGCCGAATCGGATCGTCACGCCCTCGTCGGGCTGAACGCGGATCACGAGGGCGTTCTCGCCGAGCTGCGAGGTCTGGCTGTCGGCGAACAGCTGCTGCGGCGCGCGCTTGAAGACGACCGCGATCTCGGTCACACGGCGCCCCAGGCGCTTGCCTGCGCGCAGGTAGAACGGCACGCCGGCCCAACGGCGGGTGCCGATGGTCAGCTTCATGGCCGCGTACGTCTCGGTGAGCGACTCGGGGTTCATGCCGTCTTCGTCGAGGAAGCCGATGACCTCCTCGCCGCCCTGCCAACCGCCCGCGTACTGGCCGCGGGCGGTGCCGGTCGCGAGATCCTCTGGCAGCCGTACTGCCGCGAGGATCTTCTCCTTCTCGGCGCGCAGGTCGGCGGCCTCGAAGGAGATCGGCTCCTCCATCGCGGTGAGCGCGAGGAGCTGCAACAGGTGGTTCTGGATGACGTCGCGCGCCGCGCCGATGCCGTCGTAGTACCCCGCACGACCACCGACGCCGATGTCCTCGGCCATGGTGATCTGCACGTGGTCGACGTAGTTCGCATTCCAGATGGGCTCGTAGAGCTGGTTCGCGAAGCGCAGGGCGAGGATGTTCTGAACGGTCTCCTTGCCCAGGTAGTGGTCGATGCGGAACACCGAGTCGGGCGGGAAGACCGAGGCCACGACGTCGTTCAGCTCGCGCGCCGTCTTCAGGTCGGAGCCGAACGGCTTCTCGATGACGACGCGGCGCCACTGGCCGTCCTTCTGCTCGGTGAGGCCGGAGCGCTTGAGCTGCTCCGTCACGAGCGGGAACGACTTCGGCGGGATCGAGAGGTAGAACGCGTGGTTGCCCATCGTTCCGCGCTCGGCGTCGAGGTCGGCGACGACGCCGCGGAGGCGGTCGAACGCGGCGTCGTCGTCGAAGTCGCCCTGGACGAAGCGGATGCCTCGGGCGAGCTGCTTCCAGACGTCTTCACGGAACTCGGTGCGGGCGTACTGCCGCACCGAGTCGTGCACGACCTTCTCGAAGTCCTGGTCCTGCCAGTCGCGGCGGGCGAAGCCCACGAGCGCGAATCCGGGAGGGAGCAGGCCTCGGTTGGCGAGGTCGTACACGGCCGGCATCAGCTTCTTGCGCGACAGGTCGCCCGTCACGCCGAAGATGATGAGGCTCGAAGGACCGGCGATGCGATTGAGCCGGTAGTCCTTCGGGGACCGCAGCGGGTTGTGCGCGGCGGAGATGGTTGCCGGAGGCATGTGGACCCTTCCTGGATCAGCCGATGGCGTCGAAGAGCGCCGCGACGTTCGTCGCAGGATCGGTGAGGGTGAGCGTGAGCACCGGGCGACCGTGGTCGGCCAGCACGCTCGAGTCACCCGACGCCTGTGCGGCGATGAGCTGGCCGAAGGTGAACGGGCGCTCGGGGATCGAGAGGTCCTCTGCGACCGCCTGGGTGACCTGGAGGAACACGCCGACGGCGGGGCCGCCCTTGTGGAACTGGCCGGTCGAGTGCAGGAAGCGGGGGCCCCATCCGAAGGTGACCGGACGGCCGGCGCGTGCGGCGAGGCGTGCCCGGAGCTCTTCGAGCTCGGGGTGCGCGACGCGGTCGACGTAGGCCTGCACCGAGAGGTAGCCGTTCTCGGGCAGCTCCTCGAGCAGCACCTCGATCGCGGACTCGAGGTCGCTCGACGCGCCGATGACCTCGGGCGTGCCGCGCACCTCGATGCCGGCGGCGACGAACGCCGCGGGCGTGGGCTCGGGGCGTGCGTCGAGCAGGCCGCGAGCGGCGATCTTCGCGGACTCGACGTCGGGCTGGTCGAAGGGGTTGATGCCGAGGAGGCGACCGGCGACGGCGGTGGCGTACTCCCAGACGAGGAGCTGCGCGCCGAGCGTGCCGGAGACGCGGATCTCGTCGGTGCCGTCGTCGACGAGCTGCTCGAGGCCGGCGTCGCCGACGACGCGCACGACCTGGAGGTCGGCGAGATCGCCGGAGAGCTCGGGAGCGCCCGTCTCGAGGACGACGGGCAGGATGCCGGTGCCCTCCTTGCCCGTCGACTCGGCGATCAGCTGCTCGGCCCAGTCGGCGAACCCGACGATGTGCGTGCCGTCGGCGACGATCGCGAGCTTGTCGCGGCGCGGCGTCGTGGCGGCGATGGCCGCACCGAGCACGAGTCCGGGGTTCTCGGGGGAGTCGACGGCGAGTGCGAGCTCGATGCTCTCGGCCTCGTCGAGGATCTCGGCGATGTCGACGCCCGCGAGTCCGGACGGCACGAGGCCGAACGCGGTGAGCGCGGAGTAGCGCCCGCCGACGTTCGGGTCGGCGTTGAACACGCGGTAGCCCGCGGCACGCGCCGACTCGTCGAGGGGCGAACCGGGGTCGGTCACGATCACGATGCGGCTGACGGGGTCGATGCCGGCCTCGGTGAAGGCCTGCTCGTACACGCGACGCTGGCTGTCGGTCTCGACGGTCGATCCGGACTTCGACGAGACGACGAGCGCCGACTCCGCGAGGCGGTCGGCGAGTGCCGCGCGAACCTGGCCGGGCTCGGTGGAGTCGAGCACGGTCAGCTCGACGCCGGCGGTGCGCGTGATGACCTCGGGCGCGAGCGAGGAGCCGCCCATGCCCGCGAGCACGATGTGACGGACGCCCTCGGCGTGGAGCTGCGCGCGCAGTGCCTCGATCTCGGGCACCAGCGGACGGGAGATGGCGACGGCCTCGGTCCACCCGAGACGCTTCGACGACTCCTCTTCGGCGGCGGGGCCCCAGAGCGAGCCGTCCTGGGCGGTGATGCCGCTCGCGAGCAGCTCGGTCACGAGGCCGGGGACGGTCGACCGGACGGCCTCGGCGGCGGCGCCGCTGACGGCGATGCGGAAGCTCATCGCGCCGACTCCAGCGCGCCCCGGACCGTGTCGAGCAGCTCGTGCCACGAGACGATGAACTTCTCGACGCCCTCGCGCTCGAGGAGTGCCGTCACGTCGTCGTAGGAGACGCCGACCGCGGCGAGGGCGTCGAGCACCTCGGCGGCGGATGCGTAGGCGCCGGTGATGCTGTCGCCCTCGATCACGCCGTGGTCGAAGGTGGCCTCGAGGGTCTTCTCGGGCATGGTGTTCACGACGCCCTGCGCGACGAGTCCGGTCACGTAGAGCGTGTCGGGCAGCGCCGGGTCCTTGACGCCCGTCGACGCCCACAGCGGGCGCTGGCGGTTCGCGCCGGCCTCGAGGAGCGCGGTGGCACGCTCGCCGCCGAACTCCTGCTCGAACAGCTCGTAGGCGAGCTGGGCGTTGGCCACGCCGGCCTTGGACTTGAGGGCGAGCGCCTCGTCGGTGCCGATCGCCTCGAGGCGCTTGTCGATCTCGGTGTCGACGCGCGACACGAAGAACGATGCCACCGAGTGGATGGTCGAGAGGTCGATGCCGGCCTCCTTCGCGATCTCGAGGCCCGCGAGGTAGGCCGCGATGACGGCGCGGTAGCGGTCGAGGCTGAAGATCAGCGTCACGTTCACGCTGATGCCCGCGCCGATCGCGGCCGTGATGGCGGCGAGGCCCTCGACGGTCGCCGGGATCTTGATCATGGCGTTGGGGCGGTCGACCTTGGCCCAGAGCGCCTTCGCCGAGGCGATGGTGCCGTCGGTGTCGTGCGCGAGGTCGGGGGCGACCTCGATCGACACACGGCCGTCATAGCCCTTGCTCGCGTCGTAGACCGGGCGGAAGATGTCGGATGCCGCCCGCACGTCGTCGGTCGTGATCTCGAACACGGCGGTGTCGACGTCGGCTCCGGCGGCGGCCAGGGCTGCGACCTGGTCCGCGTACGCGGCGCCGTTCGTGAGCGCCCCGGCGAAGATCGTCGGGTTCGTGGTGACGCCGACGACGTCGCGCTCGGCGATCAGCTTCTCGAGGCCTCCGGAGGCGATGCGCTCGCGCGACAGGTCGTCGAGCCAGATGCTGACGCCGGCTGCGGAGAGTTCGGCGGTGGGGGTGGTGGTGCTCATGGTTCTCGGATCTCCTTCGTGTTCGCGTCAGGCCGACGCGAGCGATTCCTTGGCGGCGGCGACGACGGCTTCGGTCGTGATGCCGAACTCCCGGAAGAGCGTCTTGTAGTCGGCGGATGCGCCGAAGTGCTCGATGGACACGCTGCGACCGCGGTCGCCGACGTAGCGGCCCCAGCTGAGCGCGATGCCGGCCTCGACCGAGACACGCGCGGTGACGGCGGCCGGAAGCACGGACTCGCGGTACGCGGCATCCTGCTCCTCGAACCACTCGAGGCTCGGCGCCGAGACGACGCGCGCCTGGATGCCGTCGGCGGCGAGCTGCTCGCGCGCCGCGACGGCGAGCTGCACCTCGGAGCCGGTCGCGATGAGGATCACGTCGGGCGTGCCCGAGGCGGCATCGGCGAGCACGTACGCGCCCTTCGCGACGCCGTCGGTGGAGGCGAGCGCGTCGCCGGATGCCTCGCCCTCGCCGCGTGCGAACACGGGGATGTTCTGGCGGGTCAGCGCGATGCCGACGGGGGCGTCGCGGCGCGTGAGGATCTCGAGCCAGGCGGCGGCCGTCTCGTTCGCGTCGGCCGGGCGCACGACCGTGAACCCGGGGATCGCGCGGAGCGTCGCGAGCTGCTCGATCGGCTGGTGCGTCGGGCCGTCTTCGCCGAGCGCGACCGAGTCGTGGGTCCAGACGAAGATCGAGGGCACCTTCATGAGCGCCGCGAGGCGCACTGCGGGGCGCATGTAGTCGCTGAAGATCAGGAACGTGCCGCCGAACGGACGCGTCTTGCCGTGCAGGACGATGCCGTTGACGATGGCGCCCATGGCGTGCTCGCGGATGCCGAAGTGCAGCACGCGGCCGTACGGGTTGCCCGAGAACTCGTGCGTCGACCACTCGGCCGGGATGAACGAGGCGGCGCCGTTGATCGTCGTGAGGTTCGACTCGGCGAGGTCGGCGGAGCCGCCCCAGAACTCGGGGAGCTGCGCGGCCAGGGCGTTGATGACCTTGCCGCTCGCGGCACGGGTGGACACCTCGGTGCCGCCCTCGAACGCGGGCAGCGCGTCGGCGATGCCCTCTGGCAGTTCGCCGGCCTCGAGCCGGTCGAGGAGCTGCTTGCGCTCGGGGTTCGCGGCGGCCCATGCGTCGAACGACACCTGCCACTCGGCCTTGGCCGCGGCGCCGCGCTCGTGCGCACCGCGGGTGTGCTCGATGACGTCTTCGGCGACGACGAAGGTCGCCTCGGGGTCGAAGCCGAGCACCTCCTTCGTCGCGGCGAGCTCGGAGGCGCCGAGCGCCGAGCCGTGGATCTTGCCCGAGTTCTGCTTGCCGGGCGACGGCCAGCCGATGATCGTCTTCAGGATGATGATCGACGGCTTCGAGGTCTCGCCCTTCGCGGCCTCGATCGCGGCGTGCAGCTCGGCGACGTCTTCGACGTACTGGCCGGTCTTCTTCCAGTCGACGGTCTGCACGTGCCATCCGTAGGCCGCGTAGCGCTCGGCCACATTCTCGGTGAAGGCGATGTTCGTGTCGTCCTCGATCGAGATCTGGTTGGAGTCGTAGATCACGACGAGGTTGCCGAGCTGCTGGTGCCCGGCGAGCGAGGACGCCTCGCTCGTGATGCCCTCCTGCAGGTCGCCGTCGCCAGCGATCACGTACACGTGGTGGTCGAACGGGCTCGTGCCCGCCGCGGCATCCGGGTCGAACAGGCCGCGCTCGAAGCGTGAGGCGTAGGCGAAGCCGACGGCAGAGGCGAGACCCTGCCCGAGCGGGCCCGTGGTGATCTCGACGCCGTCGGTGTGGCCGTACTCGGGGTGTCCGGGGGTCTTCGAGCCCCAGGTGCGCAGCGACTTGAGGTCGTCGAGCTCGAGGCCGTCGCCGGCCAGGTAGAGCTGCACGTACTGGGTGAGCGAGCTGTGGCCCGCCGAGAGGATGAAGCGGTCGCGGCCGAGCCACTGGTGGTCGGCGGGGTCGCGGCGCATGACCTTCTGGAACAGCAGGTACGCGGCCGGAGCGAGGCTCATGGCCGTGCCGGGGTGGCCGTTGCCGACCTTCTCGACGGCGTCGGCCGCCAGGATCCGTGCGGTGTCGACAGCGCGATCGTCGATGGTCTCCCAGTTCAGGTGAGTCACGAGTGGAGTGTTCCTTCCGATGGTGAGCGGCCCCGAGTTTCTCGGTCAGCCAGGGAAATCGCTGCGGCGACGTTGCCAGCCCGCGCGCACGAGCACACTCTCGGAGTGTGTGGGTCGTGAACAACGCGGGGAGGCCCGCATGCTCAAAGTATATGGAAAGGCTCAGTTTCGCGGACGTGACAGTGGGTTCACGGACCCGAGATCATCGTGTGAGGTCGCCTCATCCGGGGAAACCGCCGGGGCGCGGTCGCGGATACCGATGACGCCGGATGACATAGAATGCCGTGTGGGCCGCGTCGTGTTCGTCGCGCCCGCGCGGAAGAGGAGCGATGCAGGCAGCAGTTGAGACGCGGCAAGCGACGACCGAGTCGACCCTGAAGCGCAAGCTCTCGGCGTACCTGGCACTCACGAAGCCGCGCGTGATCGAGCTGCTGCTCGTGGTCACCGCGCCGACGATGATCCTGGCCCAGAACGGCCTGCCGAGCCTCTGGCTCATGGTCGCGACCCTGATCGGCGGCGCGATGAGCGCCGGATCGGCCGGCGCGTTCAACTGCTACATCGACCGCGACATCGACCGCGTCATGAAGCGCACCCAGGGTCGCCCGCTCGTCACGGGCGAGCTGTCCGACCGCGAGGCGCTCGTCTTCGCCTACGGACTGGGCATCGCGTCGATCGTGTGGCTCGGCATCTTCACGAACTGGGTCGCCGCGGCGCTCTCGCTCGCCGCGATCCTGCTGTACGTCGTCTTCTACAGCCTGATCCTCAAGCGCCGCACGGCGCAGAACATCGTGTGGGGCGGCATCGCCGGCTGCATGCCGGTGCTCATCGGCTGGGCCGCGGTCACGGGCGACCTGAGCTGGCCGCCGTTCATCCTGTTCCTCATCATCTTCCTCTGGACGCCGCCGCACTACTGGCCGCTCTCGATGAAGTACAAGGACGACTACGCGGCCGCCGGCGTGCCGATGCTCGCGGTCGTGCGCGGTCGCGCCCAGGTCGGCCTGCAGGTCATCCTCTACGCCTGGGCGACCGTGGCGTGCTCGCTGCTGCTCATCCCCGTGGCCGGCATGGGCCTGCTCTACTCGAGCGTCGCGCTCGTCACGGGCGTGTGGTTCATCTACGAGACGCACCGCCTGTACAACCTCGCGATCCGCCACGTGCAGGTCTCGCCGATGCGCGTCTTCCATGGCTCGATCGCCTACCTGACGCTGGTGTTCCTCGCCGTCGGCATCGATCCGCTGCTGCCGTTCTGATCCGGCCCGGTCTGATCTGATCTGGTCGACCTCCATCTCGACCTCGATCTTCGAGCGGATGTCGCGTCGACCTGATCTCGCCGATCGGATGCCGCGTCAGGCGTCGTCGTCGACGATGACCACGTCGTCGTCATGGGCCGCGTAGAACGCCGACTGCCGTCGGAGGATCTCGTCCATGCCCGCGGTGCGGTCGACGCCGTAGACCGTGCCAGGGAAGTCGAGGGGCCGCTGCACGGCCCAGATCTCGTCGTGGCGTTCGGGGGCGAACAGCTGCGCGGGCGTGCCGACCGCGATCCAGCCGATGGGCACCACCGCGCCCGGCTCGAGCGTCGTGTTCACCTGGACGACGCCGTTCACGCGCACCTCGGCGCCGGCGCCGACGACCGCACCGGGGAACACGGCCGCACCGGTCGCGATGAAGGCGCCGTCGCCGATCTCGGCCCCGTTGACGTGGGCGTGCGGACCGATCATGACGTGCGAGCCGATGATCGCGGGGTGTCCGGCCCGCCCGCGAACCACCGCGTGCTCGAGCACGACGCTCTCGGCACCGACGCGCACCCGGCCGTCCTCGGCGGTGAGCACGGCGCCGTGCATGATGCGCGCACCCGCGTCGACGACGACGTCGCCAGAGATGATCGCCCCCGGCGCCACCGTGGCCGCGGGTGAGATGAACGGGTCGCGGCCGCGATGACGGACGAGCATCAGCGCGCGGCCGCCTCGACGGGCGCGACGGCCGCCGCGGCATCCGTCGCACTCGGGCGCTTGAGGTGCAGGATCACGACGGTCATGGCCGCCGCGGTCAGGGCGGCGAGCACCATGTGGATGCCGACGGCGAGCGGCGGCAGGCCGTTGCGCGCCTGGTACAGGCCGACGGCGATCTGCACGAGCTCGACGCCGAGCAGCACGAGCGACCAGCGGAGCGTGGGCAGTTTCAGCGACCAGGCGCCGATCACGAGCGCGAGCGTGAGCGCGAACACCGCGTAGCCCGGCCAGGCGTGGATGTGCTCGAGGACCTCGGCATCGAAGCCGTTGCGGCCTGCGGCGGCATCTCCGGAGTGTGGGCCCGCGCCGGTGGTCAGGATGCCGAACACGATCGAGATCGCGAGGACCGCGCTCGTGGCATGGGTGAGGCCGGCGTACCACGCGGGGACCGCCCGCTCGCGGGGCCCGGGCTCGCCGTTCATGCGCACGAGGAACGCCGCCATGACGCAGACGAGCAGCAGCGACGAGACGTAGTGGAACCCGACGATGAACGGGTTGAGGCCGGTCCAGACGGTGATGCCGCCGACGAGCGCCTGGGCGACGATGCCGACGCCAACGATGAAGGACAGCGTGAACAGGTCGCGTCGTTCGGCGCGGATGCGCCACACGAGGATGAAGAGGATCAGCGCGACGATGCCGACGACGCCCGTCATGAGGCGGTTGCCGAACTCGATCAGCGAGTGGTAGCTCAGCTCTTCGGTCGGCACGAGCGACCCGGGCGTGCACGTCGGCCAGGTGGGGCATCCGAGGCCGGAACCCGTGAGCCGCACCGCACCGCCCGTCGCGATGATCGTGGTCTGCGCGATGAACGAGAGCCACGCGAAGAAGCGGATGCGGCGGTCGACGTGCTGGGGGAGCCACGCGGTGAAGCGGTTCACGCTGGGAGTCCTGCTCCGGGCCGGCCTGTGACGCCACTGGGAGTACGGACCAGTGCGCGGCGCGACCCTATAGACTTGGGTGGTTGGGGAATGCCGCGAGGCGCGCGAGAGAACGCGCGATGCGGTACCCGACCATCTTAGGTTTGCATTGACGCCACCCGCACATCATCACCATCTCCACGAGCGCCTCGACTCACGAGAGGCGATGGGCCGGCCTGATAGCCGGTTGCACGGGAGGAGAAGAGGGAGAGCATGACGGACGTACTGATCGATCGCCCGGAACTGGAAGGACTCGGCACGTACGAGTTCGGCTGGGCCGACTCCGACGCCGCGGGGGCTTCCGCCCGACGCGGCATCTCGCCGGAGGTCGTCGCCGACATCTCCGCGTTGAAGGCGGAGCCCGAATGGATGCTGCAGCGACGCCAGCGCGCCCTGCAGCTCTTCGAGCGCAAGCCGATGCCCACGTGGGGCGCCGATCTCTCCGAGATCGACTTCGACAACATCAAGTACTTCGTGCGCTCGACCGAGAAGCAGGCCCAGACCTGGGAAGACCTGCCCGACGACATCAAGAACACCTACGAGAAGCTCGGCATCCCCGAGGCCGAGCGCCAGCGCCTCGTCGCCGGCGTCGCCGCGCAGTACGAGTCCGAGGTGGTCTACCACCAGATCAACGAGGAGCTCGAGCGCCAGGGTGTCATCTTCATGGACACCGACACCGCGCTGAAGGAGCACCCCGAGTTCTTCGAGGAGTACTTCGGCACCGTGATCCCGGCCGGCGACAACAAGTTCGCTGCGCTGAACACGGCCGTGTGGTCGGGCGGCTCGTTCGTCTACGTGCCGCCGGGCGTCCACGTCGAGATCCCGCTGCAGGCCTACTTCCGCATCAACACCGAGAACATGGGCCAGTTCGAGCGCACGCTGATCATCGCCGACGAGGGCAGCTACGTGCACTACATCGAGGGCTGCACGGCGCCGATCTACAAGTCCGACTCGCTGCACTCGGCCGTCGTGGAGATCATCGTCAAGAAGAACGCCCGCGTTCGCTACACGACGATCCAGAACTGGTCGAACAACGTCTACAACCTCGTCACCAAGCGGGCCACCGCCGCCGAGGGCGCCACCATGGAGTGGGTCGACGGCAACATCGGCTCCAAGGTCACCATGAAGTACCCGTCGATCTTCCTCATGGGCGAGCACGCCAAGGGCGAGACGCTCTCGGTCGCGTTCGCGGGCCCCGGCCAGCACCAGGACGCCGGCGCGAAGATGATCCACATGGCGCCGTACACGCAGTCGTCGATCGTCTCGAAGTCGATCGCGCGCGGCGGAGGCCGAGCCGGCTACCGCGGCGAGGTCCGCATCGACGCGAACGCGCACCACTCGGCGAACAGCGTCGTGTGCGACGCGCTCCTGGTCGACACGATCTCGCGGTCCGACACGTATCCGGCCATCGACATCCGCGTCGACGACGTGAAGCTCGGGCACGAGGCGACCGTCTCGAAGGTCAGCGAGGAGCAGCTCTTCTACCTGATGAGCCGTGGCATCGACGAGACCGAGGCCATGTCGATGATCGTGCGCGGCTTCATCGAGCCGATCGCCCGCGAGCTCCCCATGGAATACGCGATGGAACTCAACAAGCTCATCGAGATGGGCATGGAAGGATCGGTGGGCTAGCAGTGACCGCCCAGATGACCAGCACAGCCATGCCCACGGCAGGGCAGCACGGCCTCGTCGCCCACTCCGACGGCGCGTTCGTGCCCGTGCAGACGCGCTCCGAGCGGTTCCGCTCGGTGAACGTCGACGACTTCGCGCCCGTGAACGGCCGGGAGCACGAGTGGAAGCTCTCCCCGGTCGCCGCCTTCGCCGACCTCACCAGCGGTGAGCTCGACGGATCGCCCCTGCCGATCGAGACGACGGATGTCGCGGGCGTCGCCGTCTCGTCCATCCCGCGCGACGATGCACGCATCGGCGCGGCGGGCACGCCCGAGGATCGCGCGAGCGCGAACGCCTGGACGAACTTCGGCGAGGCGCTCCTCGTCTCGGTCACCGGCGAAGACGAGAAGGTCGCCTTCGTGACCCGCACCGGACTCGGCGATACGCCGCGCGCCGCGCACACCGTCATCGAGGCCGCACCGAACAGCCGCGGCTTCATCGTGCTCGCCGGCACGGGCGATGCTCGTCTGAGCGAGAACGTCGAGATCATCGTCGGCGACGGAGCCTCCCTCACCGTCGTCTCGCTGCAGGAGTGGAGCGACGAGGCCGTTCACCTCTCGAGCCAGTTCGCCCGCCTCGGCCGCGACTCGTTCCTGAAGCACATCGTCGTCTCCCTCGGCGGCAAGGTCGTGCGGGTGAACCCGTCGACCCACCTCGCCGAGCAGGGCGCCGACATCGAGTCGCTCGGCCTGTACTTCGCCGACGCCGGCCAGCACCTCGAGCAGCAGGTCTTCGTGCACCACGATGCGCCGCACACGAAGAGCCGCGTGACCTACAAGGGCGCGCTGCAGGGCGCCGGCGCACGCACCGTCTGGATCGGCGACGTGCTCATCGGCAACGCCGCGGTCGGCACCGACAGCTACGAGCAGAATCGCAACCTGGTGCTCACCGAGGGCACCCGCGCCGATTCCGTGCCGAACCTCGAGATCGAGACCGGCGACATCGAGGGCGCGGGGCACGCGAGTGCCACCGGCCGCTTCGACGACGAGCAGCTCTTCTACCTCATGGCGCGCGGCATCCGCGAAGACGAGGCGCGTCGCCTCGTCGTGCGCGGGTTCCTGACCGACATCGTGCAGAAGATCGGCTCCGCCGACCTCGAAGCCCGCCTCACGGCGGCGATCGAGGCCGAACTGGAAGGTCGCTGACGTGGCATCCGTTCGTGTCTGCTCGATCGCCGACCTCGTCGAGAACGAGGCCTCGCGCTTCGTGCTCGAAGGCCTGCCGATCGCGGTCGTCAAGGACTCCGCGGGTGACGTGTTCGCCATCGGCGACGTGTGCACCCACGGCGACATCTCCCTCTCCGAGGGCTTCGTCGAGGACGACACCTTGGAGTGCTGGGCCCACGGTTCGAAGTTCTCGCTGAAGACCGGCAAGCCGCTCACGCTGCCCGCCTACGAACCCGTGCCCGTCTACCAGGTGCAGATCACCGACGGCGACGTGCACATCGACCCCGCGGTCACCCTGGCCGTCTGAATCAGTTTCCGGCCCGCGCGGCCGACAATCGAAAGAGAACCCCCATCACCATGTCCGTGCTCGAGATCAAGAACCTGCACGTCAACGTCGAGACCGATCAGGGAACCCGCGAGATCCTCCGCGGCGTCGACCTGGTCATCAACGAGGGCGAGATCCACGCCATCATGGGCCCGAACGGCTCCGGCAAGTCGACGCTCGCCTACACGATCGCCGGCCACCCGAAGTACTCCGTCGTCGAGGGCGAGATCCTCCTCGACGGCGAGAACGTGCTCGAGATGTCCGTCGACGAGCGTGCGCGCGTGGGCATCTTCCTGGCCATGCAGTATCCCGTCGAGATTCCCGGCGTCACCGTCACCAACTTCCTCCGTACCGCAAAGACCGCGATCGACGGCGAGGCACCCTCGGTGCGCACGTGGGTCAAGGACGTGCGCGAGTCGATGAAGAACCTCAAGATGGACTCGGCCTTCGCCGAGCGCAACGTCAACGAGGGCTTCTCGGGCGGCGAGAAGAAGCGCAACGAGATCCTCCAGCTCGAGCTGCTCAAGCCGAAGTTCGCGGTGCTCGACGAGACCGACTCCGGCCTCGACGTCGATGCACTGAAGATCGTGTCCGAGGGCGTCAATCGTGCCAAGGCGAACACGGGCCTCGGTGTGCTGCTCATCACGCACTACACGCGCATCCTCCGGTACATCAAGCCCGACTTCGTGCACGTGTTCGTCGCCGGCCGCATCGCCGAGCAGGGCGGACCCGAGCTCGCCGACCGACTCGAAGCAGAGGGCTACGACCGCTACCAGGTCGCCGAGTCGGCAGCCGAGTAGGCACGAGTAGAATCCGATCATGGCCACCTCACTCGCACCTGAGCGCTACGACGAGGTCGAAGAGGCGTTGAAGGACGTCGTCGACCCCGAGTTGGGCGTCAACGTCGTCGATCTCGGCCTCATCTACGACCTCGGATGGGACGACGAGAACAACGCGCTCATCATCCACATGACGCTCACGAGCGCCGGCTGCCCGCTCACCGACGTGCTCGAGGAGCAGACCGCAGAGGCGCTCGACGGGGTCGTCGAGGCATTCCGCATCAACTGGGTGTGGATGCCGCCGTGGGGCCCCGAGCGCATCACCGACGACGGGCGCGACATGATGCGCGCCCTCGGGTTCGCGATCTGAGCGCTCCACCACGAACGAGGGATGCCCCGTGCAGCACGTCTGCACGGGGCATCCGCCGTTTCCGGCCTTCGCGAAGCGCTCGTCTCGGCCGACGCGCTCGTGTCGGCCTCGATGGACGAGTCGGCCGAGGCTCGGTCAGCCGAGGCCACGGCGTGCGAGGAGCGGCTCGATCGACGCCTCGCGGCCGAGCAGCGCCCGGATCGAATCGCGCGGGTCCCGCGAACCGCCGGGGCCCAGGATCTCGCGACGGAAGCGGTCGCCGTTCGCGCGAGTGGCGCCGCCGTTGGCTTCGAACCACGCCATGATGTCGGCGCCGGGCACCTCGCTCCAGATGTACGAGTAGTAGCCCGCGTCGTACCCGCCGGCGAAGACGTGGGCGAAGTAGGTGCTCGCGTAGCGGGGCGGCACGAGCGGATGCGAGAGCCCGACGACCTCGAGCGCCTCATGCTCGAATGCCGCGACGGCGTCGAGGTCGGACGGGTCGGCACTCGATCCCGCTGGGACGCGGTGCCAGGCCTGGTCGAGCGCGGCGGCGGCGAGGTACTCGGCGGTCGAGAAGCCCGACTCGATGCCGGCGGTCTCGCGAAGGCGATCCTGGAAGTGCTGCGGCATCCGTTCGCCCGTCCCGTGGTGCACGGCGAAGCTCGCCATGACCTCGGGGCGCAGCAGCCAGAGCTCGTTCACCTGGCTCGGCAGCTCGACGAAGTCGCGGAACACGCGGGTGCCCGCCTGCGAGGGAAACCGGACGCGGGCGAGCAGGCCGTGCAGCGCGTGACCGAACTCGTGGAAGAGCGTGCCGGCTTCGTCGAAGGTGAGCAGCGTCGGCTCGCCCGGTGCGGGCTTCGGGATGTTCAGGTTGTTGACGACGACCGGCAGTCGGCCCGTCAGGCCGGACTGTTCGAGGAGCGAACTCATCCACGCTCCGCCCCGCTTGGAGTCGCGTGTGTACGCATCGAGGAGGTACAGGCCGACGGGTTCGCCGTCGTGCTCGAACACCTCGTAGACGCGGGTGTCGGGGTGGTACCCGATGAGGTCGGGCCGCGCATGGAACCTGAGTCCGTACAGCAGGGTCGCCGCGTGGAAGACGCCGTCGACGAGCACACGCTCGAACTCGAGGTATTGCCGCACCTCCGCGGGGTCGAGGGCGTCGGGTTCCGCGGCGCTGCGGTCGGCGAGGAACGCCCAGTCGGATGCCGCGATCTCGCGCGATCCGGTCGACGCCGCCGCAGCGGCGAGCTGTTCGCGTTCCCGCTCGACGTTGCGCATCGCCGGCGCCGTGAGCTCGGCGAGCAGGTCGGCGACCGCTTCGGGGGAGCCGGCCGTCTGTCCGGCCGTGACGGCCGCGGCGTGCGACGCGAACCCGAGCAGCGCTGCGCGTTCGGCGCGTAGCCCGACGATCTCGAGCAGGGTCGATCGGGTGTCGTGCTCGCCCCCGCGGCATCCCCGAGCGCGCGAGGCGGCGAGCAGCGCTTCGCGGGTCGCGGGGTTCGACAACGTCGCGAGCGCCGGCTGCCCGGTCGGCAGTACGAGCGTCAGCAGCCATCCGTCGAGGCCTCGGGATGCCGCGGCCTCTCGAGCGGCCGATGCACCACCCTCATCGAGTCCGGCGATGTCCTCGCGGTCGGCGAGGTGCAGGGCGAGGTCGTTCGTGTCGGCGAGCAGGTGCTGTTGGAACGAGGTCGTGAGCACCGACAGCCGTTGGTTGAGCTCGCCCAGACGGACCCGACCGGGTTCGTCGAGTGCGGCGCCGGCGAGCACCGCGTCGTGGTGCGCCCGCTCGACGAGGTACTGCTCATCGGACGCGAGGTCGAGTTCGTCGAGCCGATCGTAGAGCGATCGCACCCGGGCGAAGAGGCGCTGGTCGAGCAGGATCGCGTCGCGGTGGGCTGCGAGCAGCGGGGCGAAGCGCGCGTCGATCGCCTCGATCTCGGCGTCGGTGTCAGCGGAACTCGCGTTCTCGAACACCGCGAGCACGTGGTCGAGTGCGAGGCCGGATCGTTCGAGCGCCAGCATCGTGTTGGCGAACGTCGGCTCGTCGAGGTCGCCCGCGATCGCCTCGACCGCGGCACGCTGCTCGGCCATCGTCGCCTCGAGCGCCTCGGGGTAGTGATCGTGGCGGATGAGGGCGAACAAGGGCAGGCCGTAGGGGAGCGGGCTCGGCTCGAGGAGCGGGTTCGTCACGACATCCATCCGCCGACCCTATCGGCCTAGAGTCGAAGGATGACCGCCACCACACCGCACCACGCGGGCCACAGAGACGTCTACACGCACGGCCATCACGAGAGCGTCCTGCGCTCGCACACCTGGCGCACGGTCGAGAACTCCGCGGCGTACCTCGTGCCGCACCTGCGAGAGGGGCTCGATATCCTCGACCTCGGCAGCGGGCCGGGCACGATCACCGTCGATCTCGCCCGCCGGGTGAGCCCCGGTCGCGTGATCGGCGTCGACGCCTCCAGCGAGATCGTCGCCCAGGCGAATGGACTCGCGGCGAGCTCGGCCGTCGGCAATGTCGAGTTCCGCGTCGGTGACGCGTATGCGCTCGACTTCGACGACGACACGTTCGACGTCGTGCACGCCCATCAGACCCTGCAGCACCTGCAGCACCCCGTCGACGCGCTGCGCGAACTGCGTCGGGTACTGCGGCCGGGCGGCGTGCTCGCGGTGCGCGACGTCGACTACGGTGGCGTGCTCACCGCGCCCGCCAGCGATGCGCTCACGAGATGGTTGGAGCTCTACCATGCGGTGCACGCATGGAACGGGGGCGAACCCGACGCCGGGCGGCGTCTCAAGGCATGGGTGCGCGACGCCGGATTCACCGACGTGACCGCGTCGGGCTCCGTCTGGGTGTTCGCCTCGGATGCCGAACGCGAATGGTGGGGGCAGTCATGGGCGTCGCGGGCGACCGAGTCGCAGTTCGCGGTGCACGCGATCGAGTCCGGTCACTCGAACGCGGCGGAGCTGCGGCGCATCGCCGACGGCTGGCTCGCGTGGGCGGCCGATGCCGACGGGTGGATGCTCATGCCGCACGCGGAGATCATCGCGCGCGGCTGAATGCACGCGCGAGCGGGCCGAGCGCGTCGCCGGGCCGAGCGTTCCTCTGCTCGAGCTCGGCGGCGCGCGCCGTCACCACTCGTCTTCGACGTCGCTCTCGGCCGTCGGCTCGATCACGCCGGCGAGCGTGACCCTGGTGCCGTCGTCGAGCTCGGCGATCGGCCGACCCTCGAGCCAGGTGAGGGTCCAGTGGCCCGCTGCGTTCGCTCGCAGGGTCTCGACTGCGACGATCTGTTCGCGCAGTTCGGCCGGCACCGAGGCCGGAGGCTGCGCGCCGAGCGCCCAACGCGTGCCGAGCTGCATCAGGCGGACATCTCGTAGGTGACCCAGGTGGTGCGGGTCGCGAGCTCGTCGTAGACGCGCTGCGCGACGGCGTTGTCGGCCGCGGTGATCCACGAGACCCCGCCCGCGCCGACCTCGGCCGCGCGCGCGTGCACGAACTCGATGAGCGCACGGCCGAGGCCGGCACCGCGGGCCTCCTCGTCGACGTAGAGATCGTCGAGGTGCATGGCCTTGGTCGCCGCGAGGCTGTCGGGCACGACCCTGAAGTGCGCGAGCCCGACCGGCTTGCCCTCGTCGTCGACCGCGAGCGCGGCCTGCAACGGGTCGTGCTCGTCGCTGATCCAGTTCCAGACGATGAGCGCCTTGGCGTCGTCGAGCTCGGTCTCGTAGAACCGGCAGTACGCCTCGAACAGCGGCAGCCAGCCGAAGAAGTCGTCTTCGGCTGCGAGTCGGATCTCGTGTGTCATGTGGCCCCCTATGCCTCCGGCGTTTCGAGTTCGATGTCCCGGACCTCGAACTCGTCGGCTTCGACGAACTCGAGTTCTGCGATGCGCCCCACCGCACGCAGGTCCGATGCGACGGCCGTGAGCAGTGCCACGGTCGCTGCGGGTGCGGCGATCACCGCACGGGTCACGGGTGTCTTCTGCGATGCCTTCGCAGAGGTCTTCGCACGACGGATGCCGGTGAGCGCGAGGCTCGAGATGACGAGCAGCTCGGTGCCGGCCTCGCCGCGTGCAGCGAGCTCGTCGACCGTCGGCCAGGCTGCGTGGTGCACCGAGCCGGAGTTGGACCAGCTCCAGACCTCTTCGGTCGCGAACGGGATCACCGGCGCGAACAGCCGGAGCAGCACCGCGAGTGCGGTCTTGAGGGCCGCGACGGCCGAGGCCTGCTCGGCGCTCGGCTCACCGTAGGCGCGCTCCTTGACGAGCTCGAGGTAGTCGTCGCAGAACGTCCAGAAGAACGTCTCGGACAGTTCGAGGGCTCGGGCGTGGTCGTAGGCCTCGAGCGACTTCGTCGCCTTCGCCACGACCTCGGCGAGCTCGGCGAGCATGCTGCGGTCGACGGGCTCGGTGACCGCGGCATCAGCGGCGCCCTCGAAGCCGAGGATGAACTTCGCCGCGTTCAGCACCTTGATGGCGAGGCGGCGGCCGATCTTGACCTGCGTCGGGTTCTGCGGGTCGAACGACGCGTCGGTGCCGAGGCGCGACGAGGCGGCCCAGTACCGCACGGCGTCGGAGCCGTGCTGCTCGAGCAGGCCGGCAGGGGTCACGACGTTGCCCTTGGACTTCGACATCTTCTTGCGGTCGGGATCGACGATGAAGCCGGAGATCGCCGCATTCGTCCAGGGCGCCGTGCCGTGCTCGAGTTCGGCCCGCAGCGTGGAGCTGAACAACCAGGTGCGGATGATGTCCTGGCCCTGCGGGCGGAGCGAGTACGGGTAGACGAGGTCGAAGAGCTCGGGGTCGCGCTCCCAGCCGCCCGCGAGCTGCGGAGTGAGCGACGAGGTCGCCCACGTGTCCATGACGTCGTGCTCGCCGATGAATCCGCCGGGCACGCCGCGCTGGGCCTCGTCGAAGCCGGGGGCGGGCGCCGACGACGGGTCGACGGGGAGGATGTCGCGCGTGGCGACGATGGGCTCGTCGAACTTCGGGTCGCCGGCCTCGTCGAGGGGGTACCAGACGGGGATCGGCACGCCGAAGAAGCGCTGGCGGGACACGAGCCAGTCGCCCGAGAGCCCGCCGACCCAGTTCTCGTAGCGCACGCGCATGAAGTCGGGGTGCCAGTCGATGCCGCGGCCGTGCTCGAGCAGGCGCTCCTTGAGTCCGGCGTCGCGGGCGCCGTTGCTGATGTACCACTGGCGCGTCGAGACGATCTCGAGCGGGCGGTCGCCCTTCTCGAAGAACTTCACCGGGTGGGTGATCGCCTTCGGCTCGCCCAGCAGGTCGCCGGAGGCGCGCAGCAGGTCGACGACGGCCGCCTTGGCCGAGAAGGCCGTCTTGCCGGCGATCTCGGCGAACGCAGCACGGCCGGCCTCGCTCGTGATGGCCTCGGGCGCGTCGGCGATGATGCGGCCGTCGAAGCCGACGATCGCGCGGTTCGGCAGGTCGAGCTCGCGCCACCAGACGACGTCGGTGACGTCGCCGAAGGTGCAGATCATGGCGATGCCCGTGCCCTTGTCCTTCTGGGCGAGGTGGTGCGCGAGCACGGGCACCTCGACGCCGAAGACGGGGCTCGTGACCGTGGTGCCGAACAGCGGCTGGTAGCGCTCGTCGTCGGGGTGCGCGACCAATGCGACGCAGGCGGCGATGAGCTCGGGGCGGCTCGTCTCGATCTCGATCGTGCCGCCATCGGGGCGGTGGAACGAGACGCGGTGGTAGTGGCCGGGCTGCTCGCGGTCCTCGAGCTCGGCCTGGGCGACGGCCGTGCGGAACGTGACGTCCCACAGGGTGGGCGCGAGCGCCTGGTAGGCCTCGCCTCGCTCGACGTTGCGCACGAAGGCGAGCTGCGAGGTGAAGATCGCCTCGTCGGCGATGGTGCGGTAGCTCTGCTTCCAGTCGACCGAGAGGCCGAGCGTGCGCCAGAGCGCCTCGAACTGCTTCTCGTCTTCGACGGTGAGGCGCTCGCACAGCTCGATGAAGTTGCGACGGCTGATGGGCTTCTGATCTGCCGCCTTGGTCGACTTGCCGTCGCCGCCCTCGAAGGGCGGCACGAAGTCGGCCTCGTAGGGCAGCGTCGGGTCGCAGCGCACGCCGTAGTAGTTCTGCACGCGGCGCTCGGTGGGCAGGCCGTTGTCGTCCCAGCCCATCGGGTAGAACACCTTGCGGCCGCGCATGCGCTGGAAGCGCGCCATGACGTCGGTGTGCGTGTACGAGAACACGTGGCCGATGTGCAGCGAGCCGGAGGCCGTCGGCGGGGGCGTGTCGATCGAGTAGATCGTCTCGCGGGTCGCCTCTGCGCGGGGGAAGTCGTAGACCCCGTCGCGCTCCCACGCATCCGCCCAGTTCGTCTCGAGCCCTTCGAGGGCGGGCTTGTCGGGAATGCGCGACGTGTCGGTCATGATGCTCCGGTTCGATATCGGCGGCACCGAGTCAATGGTGAGGTGCCTGAATGTGCGACTCTCAAGCCTAGCGGAACGCGGCCGGGCCGCCGCGTCGCACGATGCGGGGCGAATCCCTGATGAGCGCCGCGGTGATCTCGTGCTCGGGCGCGGAGAACACCCGTTCGGCGTCGCCGTGCTCGACGATGCGCCCGTTGCGCATGACCGCGACCGTGTCGCTCATGTGGCGGATCACGCCGAGATCGTGCGAGATGAAGAGCATCGCGAGGCCGTGCTCGCGCTGGAGCTCGTCGAAGAGATCGAGCACGCGCGCCTGCACGGTCGCATCGAGCGCCGAGACGGGCTCGTCGCAGACGAGCACGTCGGGGGATCCGGCGAGGGCGCGGGCGATCGCCACGCGCTGGCGTTGGCCGCCCGAGAGGGCGAGCGGATGCCGCGTCGCGACGTCCGCCGGAACGTGCACCTGGTCGAGCAGGGCTGCGACCGCGGCATCCGACGCCTCCTGCCGGCCGGCGGCGAGGGCGTCTCGGAGGATGCGCCCCACGCTCCAGCGGGGATCGAACGAGCCGAACGCGTCCTGGTAGACGGCGCCGATGCGTGCGCGGCGCGACTCGCGCTCGCGCTCGGGGAGCGGCGACCACGGCTGCCCGGCGAGGAGGACCTCTCCCGCATCGGGAGCGGTGAGTCCGAGCGCGAGGCGGGCGAGGGTGGTCTTGCCCGACCCCGACTCGCCGACGAGGCCGAGCGTGCGGCCCCGCTCCACGCGGAACGAGACATCCTGCACCGCCTGGGTGATGCCCGCACCGGCTCGGAACGACTTCGAGAGGCCGAGGCCCTCGAGCGCCGCCACCGGCGTCGGCAGAGTGGCTGACGCGGATACGGTCGCCGCCGTGGGCGTGGAGACGGTCGCGTGCGCATCGGCCGAGGCGGGACCGCGTTCCGGCGCGATCGTCGGCGGCTCGACCGACGAGTCTCGGGCGACGAGCCGCACCCCTCTCGGCACCTCGGTCGGCACGGCCTCGATGAGGGCGCGGGTGATCGGATGCTGCGGCGAACCGAGGATCTCGGCCGTCGGCCCGTGCTCGACGACCGCGCCGCCGTCGAGCACGACCACCGTGTCGGCGATGCGGGAGACGACGGCCAGGTCGTGGCTGATGAGCAGGATGCCCGTGCCGCGGGCGCGAGCCGCGTCGAGCAGGTCGAGCACGCGGGCCTGCACGCCGACGTCGAGCGCGGTCGTCGGCTCGTCGGCGATGAGCAGCGGCGGGTCGAGCGCGAGAGCGGAGGCGATCAGCGCCCGCTGGCGCATGCCGCCGGAGAGCTCGCCCGAGCGCCGGTCGACGGTGAGCGTCGGATGCGGCATGCCGACGAGTTCGAGCAGCTCGATCGCCCTGGCCCGGGCGGCCGCGTGCGACATCCGCCGATGGATGCGGAGCGGGTCGCCGATCTCGCGGCCGATGGTGCGGAGCGGATCGAGGGAGACGAGGGCGTCCTGCAGCACGAGCCCGGCACCGACCCCTCGCGTGCGGCGCCACTCCCGCTCGCTCGCGCCGCGGCGATCGGCTCCGGCGACGACGAGACGGTCGGCCCTGACGAGCGCACCGGAACCGGCCAGCCCCAGCAGCGCCCTCGCCGTGACGCTCTTGCCCGATCCGGACTCGCCGACGATGGCGACGCAGGTTCCGGCCTCGACGGCGAGGTCGACGCCGCGAACGACCTCGCGGGCATCGCGGCCTGCGCCGAACGCCACCGAGAGGTTGCGCACCTCGAGCACGGAGGCGGTCATCGGCGGGCTCCGTCCCTGGCCGCGAGGGCGCGGCCGAGCACGGTCGTCGTGATCGTCGTGAGCACGATCATCAGGCCGGGGAACACCGTGAGCCACCAGGCGGTCGTGATGTAGGTGCGTCCGGCGGCCAGCATGGCGCCCCATTCGGGCGCGGGCGGCTGGGCCCCGAGGCCCAGGTAGCTGAGTGCCGAGGCCCAGACGACCGCCTGTCCGATGCCGAGCGTGGCGAGCACGACGATGGGCGCGAGCGCGTTCGGCAGGATGTGCTGGGCCAGGATGCGCGACCGGCCGTGCCCGAGCACGCGCGCCGCCTCGACGTAGCCCGACGACCGCACGGTCACGAGTTCGCCGCGGATGATGCGCGCGTACCCGGGTGCCGTCGAGAGTCCGACGGCGATGGTCGCGGTGACCGGCCCCGGACCCCACAGCACGATGATGAGCAGGGCCAGCAGGATGCCGGGAAAGGCGAACAGCACCTCGTTCACGCGGCCCACGACGAAGTCGAGCACCCTCCCGCCGAGGCCGGCGAGGGCGCCGAGCAGCAGGCCGAGCGCCAGTCCGATGGCAGTGGCGCTGACGCCGATGAGCAGTGACGTCGCCGTGCCCTCGATCACGCGGCTGTAGACGTCGCGGCCCGACTCGTCGGTGCCGAACCAGTGCGCGGCCGACGGGGGTTCGAACGCGTCGCGCGGTGCGATCGCGAGCGGGTCGGCGGTCTGCAGGAGCCAGGGCGCGACGGTGGCGACCGCGAGGAACGCGACGAAGGCGAGGGCGGCGATCGTGCCGACGCGCGGCGGCCGGGGGAGGGCACGGCCCTGAACGGCGCGGTTGGAGAGTTCGAGGTCGCTCATGCGCCACGCTCCTCGAGGGCGATGCGCGGGTCGACGGCCCGCGAGACGAGATCGGTCAGCACGGTCATGGCGACGTAGACGAGTGCGACCACGAGCACGACGCCGATGACCACGGGCACGTCGCGCAGTTCGGTCGCGCGCAGCAGGGTGCGGCCGAGACCGGGCCTGGCGAAGATCGTCTCGACGACCACCGCCCCCGAGATGAGGTAGCCGATCGCCCAGCCCGAGAGGTTGACGGCGGGCAGGGCGGCGTGACGGAGGGCGTGGCGCAGGCGGATGCCGGCCGTGGTCTCCCCGCGCGCGAGCGCCGAGGTCGTGAACGGCTGCTCGAGCGCCTCGAGCATCTGCTCGCGCATGAGCTGGGCGAGGAACCCGGCGAGCGGTACCGCGAGGGTGAGCACCGGGAGCACGAGACCGGAGGCGGAGTCGTTCGCGACCGGCGGCAGCCAGCCGAGCGATGTCGAGAACACGGCGATGAGCACGGTCGCGAGCCAGAAGTGGGGGAGTGCGGCCGCGGTCAACTCGATGCCGGCGGCGATCGCCCGCCCGATGCGCCCGGCCGAGGTCGACCACAGGGCGAGGCCGATCGCGAGCACCCACGCGACGACGAGCGCCAGCAGCGCGAGGGTCAGCGTGCCGAGCAACTGGCCGGCGATGAGGTCGGCGACCGGCGTCTTCAGCGCGTACGAGTCGCCGAGGTCGCCCGAGGCGAGTCGGGTGAGCATCGCGAGGTACTGCGCCGCGAGCGGCTGATCGAGCCCGTAGTCGGCGCGCACGCGGTCGAGCGCCTCTTGGGAGGCCTGCGATCCGGGGCCGCCGAGGATCGCCTGGGCCGGGTCGCCCGGCACGAGGTGCACCGCGAAGAAGGTGAGGGTCGCGACCGCCCAGAGCACGAACACCGCTCCGGCGAGTCGCAGTGCGACCCGCCGGAGCGTTCGGGTTCGTGGCATCCGCTCAGTCTGCCAGCCAGGCGTCGGCGAAGGTCGGCGTCGACACGGTCGGCATCGCGCGCACGCCCTGCAGCTTCGGCGAGTGCAGGAAGTGGTTCTGCTGGTCGTAGAGCGGCAGGGCGTAGAACCCGCCGAGGATGATCTGCTGCGCCTGCTCGTAGAGCGCCGCGCGCGCGTCGGGGTCGGACTCGGATGCCGCCTCGGTGAGCAGTGCGTCGAGCTCGGGGTCGTCGAGCTGGGCGAGGTTGGCGAAGTACCCGCTCGGCGCCGGCGTGATGGAGTCGGAGTGGTAGAGGATCCGCAGCACGTCGGGGCCGACCTTCGTGTACGGAGCGCTCACGGCCTCGTACTCGTGGGTGAACAGGGCGCCGTACCAGCCCGAGAGATCGAGCGGCTCGAGTTGCACGTCGAAGCCGGCCTCCTTCGTGTTCGCCTGGATCTGCTCGAAGAGCGACTGCTCGGCGGGGATCGACTGGTTCGTCGAGACGGGGAAGCGCACGGTCAGGGGAACCCCGTCCTTCACGCGGATGCCTCGGTCGTCGCGGTCGGTCCAGCCGGCCTCGTCGAGCAGTGCGTTCGCCTCGTCGAGGTCGGTGCCGAAGAGCGAGTCGTCGGAGTACGCGAGCGGCTCGACGCTGGAGAGCACCGAGTACGAACGCTCGGCGGTGCCGAAGAACAGTGCGTCGATGCCGTCGTTCACGTCGGCGGCGCGGATGAACGCCTCGCGAACGCGCACGTCGTCGAACGGCGCCTGCCCGGAGTTCAGCTCGATGCGGTTCGAGGCGCCGGGGCGGGGCGCGTCGATCTCGACGAGCGTTCCGGACTTCTCGGCCTGGTCGAGGGTGTCGGGCTGGGCGTTGTCGATGATGTCGACCTCGCCGGCCTGCAACGCCGCGTACCGCGATGCCGAGTCGGGGATGAACCGCCACTCGATGCCGTCGAGGTAGGCGGCGCCGTCGTGGGCCCGATCGGCCGGGCCCGTGGTGTAGTCGTCGTTGCGCACGAGCGAGACGTGGTCCTGCGGAACCCACTCGTCGACGATGAACGGCCCGGTGCCGATCGGGGCGAGGCAGTTCTCCTCCATGCCGCGGGCGATGCCGGCGGGCGACTCGATGGCGTTCCACGGCTGGGTGAGCGACTCGAGCAGGGCGCTGTCGGGGGTGCTCAGGTGGAACCGCGCGACCGTGTCGCTCACGACCTCGACCGAGTCGACCTTGCCGAGGGCGAGGTAGCCGGTCGAGGACTGGGTGTCGGGGTCCTTCAGGTGCTCGACGTTCACCTTCACGGCCTCGGCGTCGAAGGGCGTGCCGTCGGTGAACTCGACGTCGTCGCGCAGCGTGAACTCCCAGGTCAGGCCGTCGTCGCTCGTCGTCCACTCGGTCGCGAGCCACGGGATGGCCTCGCCGGACTCGTCGAGCGACACCAGCGACTCGAGGAACTGCCCGGCGATGAGTGCCTGCGGGTAGTTGCCCCCGACGTGCGGGTCGAGGCAGCTGGGCTCGCCGTCGCCCGAGGCGTAGACCAGGGTGCCGCCGGCGACGGGATCGCCGGATGCCTCCGGCGGCGCACCCGACGGCGTGCAGCCGGCGAGCACGAGCGCGCCCGCCGCCGCGAGCGCGGCGATGGGCAGGGTGCGGATGATGCGACGCGACGTCATGCGGACGTGACTCCTCTGGGTGATGCGGCGGGGGATGGATGCTTCGGGGGAGCGGACGACCGGTTTCGGTACTGAGTCCATAATGAGTCTATGACGGATTCCGACGACCGCGGCACGAGCGCCCGAACCGAGGCGCCGCGATCGCGGGGCGGCCGTCCGCGCGCCTCGTCGCGCCGCACCCTCGAAGACGCCGCGAGCGAGCTGTTCCTCGAGCAGGGCTACGCAGGCACGACGATCGACCAGATCGCGCAGCGGGCCGGTGTCGGCCGCAACACGTTCTTCAACTACTTCGCCGCGAAGTCCGACCTGCTCTGGCTCGACGTCGACGACACGATCGCGGCGCTGCCCGGCATCCTCGAGGCGACGCCCGAAGGGCTCGGCCCGACGGCCGCGCTGGAGCACGCCGTCACCGCGCTCGCCACGCGGCATCCGCACGGAGCCGTGCCCATCGCCCTCAGCCAGCGCGAGCCGATGGCGACGTACGACGAGTTCCTCGCCGCCGGACTCAGCCGGTTCCTCGCGGTCGCCCACGCGCTCGCCGGGTTCCTGGTCGCGCGCGTCGGCGCTCGGGTGGACCCGACGATCATCGGGGTCGCCGCGAACGCCGTGACCGCCGCCGCCGCGACGGCAGCCGGCGCCTGGGCGCTCGCCGGCGTCGAGCGGGGCGACCTCGCCGCCGACGTCGGCCGTGCGATCGCACCTGTGTGCCGCGGCTTCGCGCCGACGCTCGACGCCGAGCCGGCGGCCTGAGCTCGCAACGCCTCGCGCCGGCGACACCGTGTTCGCCAGGATGACGCGTACAATCGAGGCAACGACATCGATCCGGCCATCACCGGGGAGTCTTCGGAAGAACGCGAACGGATGCCACGGCCGCCGATCGTCACTAGAGCCGAACGGGTCGGCCCGTCACAGCCGTTCAGAGAGGTCGTGCGACTCCGGTCGCGCGACAAGCGAGGTGGTACCGCGGCGGAGGCTCGACGAGCAGACGGCGTCCTCGTGGAAGCATCCGTCACCCAAGGAGCCCGCGTGTACCCGCGTACCCCCGACGAGAACGGCGTCGCCTCGTCGCCCGACTTCCCCGCAGGCGAGCGCGACGTGCTCGCGTACTGGAACGCCGACGGCACCTTCCAGGCCTCCATCGACCAGCGCGAGGGCTCGCCCGAGTGGGTCTTCTACGACGGCCCGCCCTTCGCCAACGGCCTGCCGCACTACGGCCACCTCCTCACCGGCTATGCGAAAGACGTCTTCCCGCGCTTCCAGACCATGCGCGGCAAGCAGGTGCACCGCCGCTTCGGCTGGGACACCCACGGCCTGCCGGCCGAGCTCGAGGCCGAGCGCCAGCTCGGCATCACCGACAAGGTGCAGATCGAGGAGATGGGCATCGCGGCCTTCAACGAGGCCGCGCGCTCGGCGGTGCTGCGCTACACCAAGGAGTGGCAGGAGTACGTCACGCGCTCCGCGCGCTGGGTCGACTTCGAGAACGACTACAAGACGCTCGACACGACCTACATGGAATCCGTGATCTGGGCGTTCAAGCAGCTGCACGAGAAGGGCCTCGCCTACGAGGGCCACCGCGTGCTGCCCTACTGCTGGCGCGACCAGACCCCGCTGTCCAACCACGAGCTCCGCATGGACGACGACGTCTACAAGATGCGCCAGGACCAGACGGTCACGGTGACCTTCCCGCTCACCGGCGCCAAGGCCGAGTCGCTCGGCCTCACCGCCGTGCGCGCCCTCGCCTGGACGACCACGCCGTGGACCCTCCCGACGAACTTCGCCCTCGCGGTCGGACCCGACATCGAGTACGCCGTCGTCCCCGCCGGCCCGAACGGCACGCCCGACGCGACGGTGCTGCGAGAGAAGTCGGGTGACGCGGCATCCGACACCGAGGTCCTCGGAGCCGAGTACCTGATCGCCGCCGACCTGCTCGGAGGCTACGCGAAGGACCTCGGCTACGAGTCGGCCGACGACGCACGTGCGGCGGTCTCGCGCACCGTTCGCGGCGCCGAACTCGAGGGCGTCACCTACGACCGCCTCTTCGACTACTACGCCGACGTCGCCGAGTACGGCCTGCAGAACGCCTGGCAGATCCTCGTCGCCGACTACGTCACCACCGAAGACGGCACCGGCATCGTGCACCAGGCGCCCGCCTACGGTGAAGAGGACCAGAAGATCGGCGAAGCCGCCGGCATCCCGGTCATCCTCTCGCTCGACGAGGGCGGCCGCTTCAAGGCCGAGGTGACGGATGTCGCGGGCGAGCTGTGGAGCGACGCGAACAAGCCCCTCACGCAGCTGCTGAAGGCCGAGGGCCGGCTGCTGCGCCAGGCGAGCTACGAGCACTCGTACCCGCACTGCTGGCGCTGCCGCAACCCGCTGATCTACAAGGCCGTCTCGAGCTGGTTCATCCGGGTGCCGGAGTTCCGCGACCGCATGGGCGAGCTCAACCAGGAGATCACCTGGGTGCCCGAGAACGTGAAGGACGGCCAGTTCGGCAAGTGGGTCGCCGGCGCGCGCGACTGGTCGGTCAGCCGCAACCGCTACTTCGGCTCGCCGATCCCCGTCTGGAAGAGCGACGACCCCGAGTACCCGCGCGTCGACGTCTACGGCTCGCTCGAGGAGATCGAGCGCGACTTCGGGCGCCTGCCGCTGAACGCGGCGGGGGAGCCCGACCTGCACCGGCCGTACATCGACGACCTCACGCGGCCGAACCCCGACGACCCAACGGGCCGTTCGACGATGCGCCGCATCCCCGACGTGCTCGACGTCTGGTTCGACTCCGGCTCGATGCCGTTCGCGCAGGTGCACTACCCGTTCGAGAACCGCGACTGGTTCGACACGCACCACCCCGCCGACTTCATCGTCGAGTACATCGGGCAGACCCGCGGATGGTTCTACGTGATGCACGTGCTCTCCACCGCGCTGTTCGACCGCCCCGCGTACAAGAACGTCATCAGCCACGGCATCGTGCTCGGCAGCGACGGGCAGAAGATGTCCAAGTCGCTGCGCAACTACCCCGACGTCTCCGAGGTCTTCGACCGCGACGGCTCCGACGCGATGCGCTGGTTCCTGATGTCGAGCCCGGTGCTGCGCGGCGGCAACCTCATCGTCACCGAGGAGGGCATCCGCGAGGGCGTCCGCCAGGTCATGCTGCCGCTCTGGAGCACCTGGTACTTCTTCTCGCTCTACGCCAACACGGCGCGCGACGGCGGCTACGAGGCATCCGCCCGCACCGATTCGACCGACGTGCTCGACCGGTACCTCTTCGCGAAGCTGCGCGACCTCGTCGCCGACGTGACCGCCGACCTCGACCGCCTCGACTCGACGCTCGCCTCCGCGAAGCTCCGCGACTTCGCCGACGTGCTCACGAACTGGTACGTGCGCCGATCGCGCGACCGCTTCTGGGCCGGCGCGGCCGACGGCGCCGCCTCGAGCGAGGCGTTCGACACGCTGTACACGGTGCTCGAGACGTTCACGCGCCTCGCCGCGCCCCTGCTGCCGCTCACGAGCGAGCAGGTGTGGCGCGGGCTCACGGGCGGTCGCAGCGTGCACCTGACCGACTGGCCGGAGGCCTCGCAGTTCCCGGCCGACGACGCCCTCGTGGCCGCCATGGACGCGGTGCGCGAGATCAGCGGCTCGGTGCTCGCGCTCCGCAAGCAGGCCGGTCGCCGCGTGCGGCTTCCGCTCGCGGCACTCACGGTCGTGACGACGGATGCCGCGGCGCTGGCGCCCTTCGAGGCGATCCTGCGCGACGAGCTCAACGTCAAGGCGGTCTCGCTCGTCGAGCTCGACGCCTCGAGCGCCGAGGCCTACGGCGTGACCAAGCGGCTCAGCGTCAACGCCCGTGCCGCGGGTCCGCGCCTCGGCAAGACCGTGCAGCAGGCGATCCAGGCGGCCCGCTCGGGCGACTGGAGCCTCGACGGCGAGGCGGTCGTCGCGGGCGGCATCGCGCTCGAGCCCGGCGAGTACGACCTCGTGCTCGAGGCCGGGGGAGCCGGCGAGGGTTCGCGCGCCCTCGCGCTGCTCGTCGACGGCGGCTTCGCGATCCTCGACACCGCGACCACGCCCGAGCTCGAGGCCGAAGGCATCGCGCGCGACCTCGTGCGGGCCGTGCAGGAGGCCCGAAAGGGCGCCGGGCTCGAGGTCGGCGATCGCATCGCGCTGACGCTGACGCTCGACGCCGCCTCGCTCACGGCCGCGGAGACCCACCGCGACCTCATCACGGGCGAGACCCTCGCCGTGTCGCTCGCGCTCGTCGAACTCGACGACACCGCGGCCGGTGGGCTCACGCCCCTGGCCGGCGGCACGAAGGCGGCCATCGGATTGGAGCAGGCATGACCGACGCACCCGACCAGATCCCCGAGCCCGAGGAGGGCGCCGCCGCGGATTCGGCCGAGCACCCGGAGTCGCTCGGCGACGACGGCGAGTTCGGCGGCGTCGAGGAATTCGACGCCGACGCGCGCGACGCGGCCGACGCCGTCTACGCGGCACTCCTCGAGCGCGTCGGCGAGGGCGCGCCGCGTCCGCGCCTCGAGCCCACGAGACGCGCCGTCGAGCTGCTCGGCGATCCGCACCGCTCGGCGCCCGTGATCCATCTCACCGGCACGAACGGCAAGACCTCGACGAGCCGCATGATCGAGAGCCTGCTGCGCGCCTCAGGGCTCCGCACCGGTCTCCTCACGAGCCCGCACCTCGAACGGTTCACCGAGCGCATCCGCATCGACGGCGAGTCGGTGCGCGATGAGGTGCTCGCGCGCAACTGGGAGGAGATCGAGCCGTTCATCGCGATCGTCGACGCCGAGCTCGAGGGCGCGGGCGAATCGCCGCTGACCTTCTTCGAGACCTTCACGGTGCTCGCCTTCGCGTGCTTCGCCGACGCGCCCGTCGACGTCATGGTGCTCGAGGTCGGCATGGGCGGCGAGTGGGACTCCACGAACGTCGCCGACGGCCAGGTCGCCGTCATCACGCCCATCGACCTCGACCACCAGAGCCGGCTCGGCAACGACGTCGTCGAGATCGCGCGCACGAAGTCGGGCATCATCAAGCCGTCGGCGTCCGTCGTGTCCGCGCGCCAGCAGGACGACGTGCTGAAGGTGCTCGAGAACGCCGCCGACCTCACCGAGTCGACGCTCGCCGTCGAAGACGACGCGTTCGCGGTCATCTCCACGACCGTCGCCGTCGGCGGGCAGCTCGTCTCGATCCGCGGGCTCGCGGGTTCGTACCACGACATCGCCCTCCCGCTCTTCGGCAGCCACCAGGCCCAGAACGCCGCCGTCGCGGTCGCCGCCGTCGAGGCCTTCATCGGCAGCGGCAGCGTGCGGCTCGCCGACGAGGTCGTCGAGACGGGGCTCGGAGCCGTCACCTCGCCCGGCCGGCTGCAGATCGTGGGGTCGGGACCGACCGTGATCGTCGACGCCGCGCACAACCCCCACGGCGCCGGGTCGCTCGTGGCCTCGCTCGGCGAGGCCTTCGACTTCGACGAGGTCGTGATCGTGCTCGGCGTCCTCGCCGACAAGGACGCGACCGGCATCGTCGACGTGCTCGCCGGGCTCGATGCCCGGTTCATCGTCACGAACCCCGGTTCCGACCGCGCCGCCGACACCGACCGCGTCGCCGGCATCGTCGCGACGAGGGTCGGAGCCGATCGGGTCACCGTCATCGAACGGCTCGACGACGCCCTCGACGAGGCCCGCGACTGGGCGACCGAGGGCGAGAAGCGCGCCGTCGTCGTCACCGGATCCGTCGTGCTCGTCGGCGACGCGATCGCCATCGCCGCCGACCGCGGATGGAACGCGCGATGAGCGACCTGCCCCTCGGCCCCGCTGCCCCCGATGACGATCCTGCAGCAGAACCGCGGGCGGCCGCCGCGGCATCCGCCCCCCGGTCGGTGCGCGCCAGCCTCGCCTCGATCGTGCTCGGGTTCGAGCTGCTCGTGGTGTTCCTCGCGGCCCTCGTGATCTGGGGCCTCACGCCAGACGACGGCGGCGCGTTCGGACTGCCGCGCTGGGCCCCGCTCGTCGCCGGCGGCGTGGTCATCGTGCTCATGATCGCCACGATCGGCCTGCTGCGGCACCGCTGGGCGTACCTGCTCGGCTGGGTCGTGCAGGCGCTCATCCTCCTCGCCGGCTTCCTGAACCCCGGGATGTTCTTCATCGGAGCACTCTTCGGCGGCATCTGGACCTACTGCATGATCGTCGGCGAACGCATCGACCGAGAGAAGGCGGCCGCAGTGGTCGCCTCCCGAACAGAACAGGAACACGAATGACCAGCGCAATCGAAGAGACCCTCGTCCTCGTCAAGCCCGACGGCGTCGCCCGCAACCTGACCGGCGAGATCCTGCGGCGCATCGAGGCCAAGGGGTACTCGCTCGTCGACATCCGCCTCGTGCAGGCCGACCGCGAGCTCCTCGCGAAGCACTACGCCGAGCACGAGGGCAAGCCGTTCTACGAGCCGCTCGTCGAGTTCATGGAGTCCGGCCCGGTCGTCGCGATCCGCGTCGCAGGCAACCGCGTGATCGAGGGATTCCGTTCGCTCGCCGGCACGACCGACCCGACCACGGCCGCGCCCGGCACGATCCGCGGCGACTTCGGCCGCGACTGGGGCCTCAAGGTGCAGCAGAACCTCGTGCACGGCTCCGACTCGGTCGAGTCCGCCGAGCGCGAGCTGGCGCTCTGGTTCGCCTGACCCGAGCCGGTTCCGCACGCCCGGTCGACGGGCGGTGAACGACGGATGCCGCGCCGACGCAGTTCGCGTCGACGCGGCATCCGTCGTTCAGGCGGGCCCAGCGCAGCATCAGCGGAGGCCCGTGAGTCGCGCCCAGTCGGTCGGACTCCGTCGGTCGGCTCAGCGCCAGAAGTTCTGCAGGTCGATGATGACGCGCGGGATGGCGTTCATCTGGGCCTGGGCCAGGAGGATGACGACGGCGTAGCAGACGACCGTGATCACGGGGATCCAGCCGTACCAGCCCGCGGCGAGCCGCTGCACACGTGCCGATGCGGGAATATGCCCCGAACGAAGGTTGTGCAGCGTCACAAGCCAGAACGTCGGAATCGTCACGACCCAGGTGAGCATGCACCAGGGGCAGAGCACGTCGAGCACGTAGACGCTCTGGAAGATCAGCCAGCCCACGAAGACCAGGGCGCCGGCGACGCCGATGTTGAAGCCGATCCAGAACCAGCGCGAGAACGTCGCGCCCGCCAGCAGCGCCACGCCGATCGTGATCACCACGGGCCAGGCCATCATGCCCACGAAGGGATTCGGGAACCCGAACACCGAGCCCTGCCACGATGCGAGGTTCGTGCTGCAGCCGACCAGCACGCCGACGTTGCAGTTCGGGATGTGCCCCGGATCCGCGAGGGTCAGCACCTTCTCGAGCGACAGTTCCCATGCCGCGAGGAGCCCGAAAGCTCCGAGCACGATGAGGCTGATGGCCAGCCCGATGGGCTTCGGGGGAGCGGGGGCATCCGACATGTCTCGATTCTGACACGGCGAATCGGACGGTTCGTCGCCGGTCGTGCGATAATCGAGGAAGTCGACCGGGCCCGGCCCGGAAACGGCGACAGACGAACTTCCCGGATGCCGCGCATCCGATTGAGCGGTGAGACGCACCGCAAGACGTGGCGACAAGGCAAACCTGCCGGTCGCCGGTGACGAGAATTGACGGTTCCGCGTACGACGCGGGGCCGCACGAGAGAGTACGGAAGGGATGGCGCGGCCGTCCCGACCGGTGTAGGAGTGCACCAGAGATGGTGGAAGGCAACGAGCACCAGACGAACCGACCCGATCCGAAGGGCGCGCCCAAACGGCGCGGTGGCCTGTTCGGCGGTCGACGCGGCCGTGGTCGCGGCGCCCAGCCGGCGGCCGAGACGCAGGTCGCGGCCCCCGAGGTCGACGAGGCGAGCGTGACGGTCGAGGAGGCCCCAGAGGCTCCCTCGCCTGGCGCCGCCTCCGAGCACCACGCGGGCCGGCACGTCGCATCCGGCGTCGACGCCGACTCGGCCGTCGCGACCGACACGGGCGACGAGAGCGGCACGGCCGACGCATCCCAGGCCGATTCCGCGGCCGACGACGCGGTCGAAACGCCGGCTCCGGCGGCCTCGCCGATCCCGGCGAACCTCACGACGACGTCGCTGATCTTCCACGCGCCGCCGGTGCTCGTGACGAGCGATCGTCCGGAGCGGCCCGAGCGCGGCGATCGCCCCGACCGGGCGGAGCGCGGCGACCGCGGCGACCGCAGCGACCTCTCCGGGGCCGACCACGACGACGAGGGTTCGAGCGTGCGCCGCCGCACCCGTCGGCGCACCGGCGAGGAGCCTCGTTCCTCCGGCGACCAGCCGGCCAACACGGTCGTCAAGGTGCGCACGCCGCGCGAGCCCGAGCTCATCACCGAGCCGCAGCGCGTCAAGGGCTCGACCCGGCTCGAGGCGAAGAAGCAGCGCCGGCGCGACGGCCGTGACGCCGGCCGCCGCCGCACGATCATCACCGAGTCCGAGTTCCTCGCCCGCCGCGAGTCCGTCGACCGTTCGATGATCGTTCGCGAGAAGAGCGGCCGCATCCAGATCGGCGTGCTCGAAGACGGCGTGCTGGTCGAGCACTACGTCGCCCGCAACCAGGACGCGTCGCTCATCGGCAACGTCTACCTCGGCCGCGTGCAGAACGTGCTGCCGAGCATGGAGGCCGCGTTCGTCGACATCGGCCGCGGCCGCAACGCCGTGCTGTACTCGGGCGAGGTCGACTGGGACGCCGCTGCCGAGAACGGCGAGAAGAACCAGCCCCGCCGCATCGAGCTGGCGCTCAAGCCCGGCGACCGCGTGCTCGTGCAGGTCACCAAGGACCCGGTCGGCCACAAGGGCGCCCGGCTGACGAGCCAGATCTCGCTGCCCGGCCGCTACCTCGTGTACGTGCCGAACGGATCGATGAACGGCATCAGCCGCAAGCTCCCCGACACCGAGCGTGCCCGCCTGAAGAAGATCCTCAAGGAGGTGCTGCCCGAGAACCAGGGCGTGATCGTGCGCACCGCCGCCGAGGGCGCCACCGAGGAGCAGCTGACCCTCGACGTCAACCGCCTGCTCGCGCAGTGGGCCGACATCTCGGCCCAGCTCGAGAAGGCCCAGGCGCCCTCGCTGCTGCACTCCGAGCCCGACCTGCTCATCAAGATCGTCCGCGACGTCTTCAACGAGGACTTCCAGAAGATGATCATCGAGGGCGATGAGGCGCGCGGCACGATCGAGCGCTACCTTCGCGCGGTCGCACCCGACCTCCTCGAGCGCGTCGAGGCCTACGAGGGCGACCGCGATTCGTTCGACTCGTTCCGCATCAGCGAGCAGATCGAGAAGGCGCTCGACCGCAAGGTCTGGCTGCCCTCAGGCGGGTCCCTCGTCATCGACCGCACCGAGGCGATGACCGTCGTCGACGTCAACACGGGCAAGTTCGTCGGCTCGGGCGGAAACCTCGAAGAGACGGTCACGAAGAACAACCTCGAGGCTGCCGAGGAGATCGTGCGCCAGCTGCGCCTGCGCGACATCGGCGGCATCATCGTCGTCGACTTCATCGACATGGTGCTCGAGTCCAACCGCGACCTCGTGCTGCGTCGACTCATCGAGTGCCTGTCGCGCGACCGCACGAAGCACCAGGTCGCCGAGGTCACCTCGCTCGGACTCGTGCAGATGACCCGCAAGAAGCTGGGGCTCGGCCTGCTCGAGACGTTCAGCGAGCCCTGCGAGGTCTGCGCGGGACGCGGCATCGTCGTGCACCACGAACCGGTCTTCAAGCACCGCGGCACCGGCGCCCCGCAGCAGCAGCAGCCCGAACGGCGCCGCGGCGGTCGCGGCAACACGCCGAACTCGGGCGGCGGCAGCAGCGCCGGCAACGGCGGCGGCCAGCCGTCGACGCCGTCCGAGCCCAAGGCGCACACCGGCACGCACGCCATCACCGAAGACGTCAAGCACGCCCTCGCGCAGATCGCGGCCTCGACGATTCCGCACGCCGAGCACCACGAGGGCGACGCGCCGGCATCCGCCGGCGAGTCCGCCGCATCGACGACGTCCGATTCCACGTCGGGCGAGTCGAAGTCGGGCGAGGAGTCCGCGAGCGGCGGCCGTCAGGGCCGACGTCGTGGACGTGGTCGACGCGCATCGCGCGAGCAGACCGCCGTTGCGGCATCCGAGGCATCCGCCCCGCAGGCCACGAACGACGAGTCGGCACCGGATGCCGCGGCCCACGAGGTCGCACCTTCCGCGCCCGAGACCACGACGCCCGACGCCGGCCACCCGGCCGCCGAGTCGGCGCCCGCAGCCGCCGTCGCCGCGATCCTCGACCTGCCGGTGGTCGCCGCTCCGCGCACGCGCCCCGAGCCGGCCGCCGACACCGCCGACCTGCTCGACTCGGTGCTCGACGCACTGCCGGCCCCCAAGAAGGCCGGTGAGGGCCGCTCGCGCAGTCGTCGCGTCTCGACCGCGGCGCTCTCGCCTACGGGCGGCGCGCCGGTCATCACGCGCGGCGACGGCTCCGGTGCCAGCGTCCACGAGGGCGACGAGCCCGCAGCCGGCTGAGTCCGATGCGAACGAACGGGTCCGGGTCGACCTCAGTCGGCCTGGGCCCGTCGTCGTTCACGTCGTTCACGGGGCGTCACGCGCAGCCCGCTCGCGGCCAGTCGCCGCACGAGTTCGCGGGGCTCCACGGGCTGCGCTCCCGCGGCGACGAGCTCGTCGAACCGCTCGACGGGAACGTCGTAGTGATCGAGGTCGAAGGCGCGGGTCGGCAGTCCGGCCGAATCGGCGAACGCCCTGAGCTCGGCGATCGACTCGTCGCTCACCAGGTGCGCCCACACCGTTCCGTGCTTCGGCCAGAGCGGCGTGTCGATGAGCACGGTCATGCAGAAGATCCTAGGCGGGCCCACGCGCGACGCGCCGGTGGCCGCTCGTTTGACCGAGTCGCATCCATCCGGTAAACTCGACCGTTGGTGCCGCCGCTTATCACGGTGCGCCCCCATGCAGTTCGACTGCAACGTTTTCTGGCATGACCCTCCTTCCCGCTGGGGTCCCGCGCAGTGACACCCCATCAGACAGCCGGAACCCCCGTGGTTCCCCAGAGATAGGTACGAGTAGTGGTTTACGCAGTAGTGCGCGCCGGCGGTCGGCAGGAGAAGGTCGAAGTTGGCACCATCGTGACGATGGACCGCATCAAGGCAGACAAGGACGGCAACGTCCAGCTCGCCGCGGTGCTCCTCGTCGACGGCGAGAACATCACCTCCGACGCCAAGTCGCTTGCAAAGGTCACGGTCACGGCCGAGGTTCTCAACGACCTCCGCGGCCCGAAGATCGTGATCCAGAAGTTCAAGAACAAGACCGGCTACAAGAAGCGCCAGGGCCACCGTCAGGAGCTCACGCGCGTCAAGGTCACCGGCATCAAGTAGCAGCAGCGGCTCGCAAGGAGAATCAGACATGGCACACAAAAAGGGAGCGAGCTCCACTCGCAACGGTCGTGACTCGAACGCGCAGCGCCTCGGCGTGAAGCGCTTCGGCGGTCAGGTCGTCAGCGCGGGCGAGATCCTCGTTCGTCAGCGCGGCACCCACTTCCACCCGGGTGCGGGTGTCGGTCGCGGTGGCGACGACACGCTGTTCGCACTCGAGGCAGGCTCGGTGCAGTTCGGCACCAAGGGCGGCCGCAAGGTGGTCAACATCGTGGCGGCCGGCGAATAGTCGACCGACAGGTTTTCGTGAGGGCGGGCTTCGGCTCGCCCTCACGTGTTTCTAGAGAAAGGCACGTCGCATGGTCAGCTTCGTCGATGAGGTGACGCTGTTCGTGCGCGCCGGACATGGCGGCAACGGATGCGTCTCGGTTCGCCGGGAGAAGTTCAAGCCGCTCGCAGGGCCCGACGGCGGCAACGGCGGTGGCGGTGGCGACATCACCCTCGTCGCCGACCCGCAGGTCACCACCCTGCTCGCCTACCACGGCCGTCCGCACCGCTCCAGCGGCAACGGCCAGCCCGGAATGGGCGACCACCGCGCGGGTGCGGCGGGCGAGCCGCTCGAGCTCCCGGTGCCGGTCGGCACGGTCGTCAAGGACGCCGACGGCTCCGAGCTGATCGACCTCACCGAGCCGGGCATGCGCTTCGTCGTGGCGCCCGGCGGGCAGGGCGGCCTCGGCAACGCATCGCTGGCGACGAACAAGCGCAAGGCCCCCGGCTTCGCGCTGCTCGGCACCCTCGGCTACGAGGGCGAGGTCAAGCTCGAGCTGAAGTCCATCGCGGATGTCGCGCTCGTCGGGTTCCCGTCGGCCGGCAAGTCCAGCCTCATCGCCGCGATGTCGGCGGCGCGGCCGAAGATCGCCGACTACCCCTTCACGACGCTGCACCCGAACCTCGGCGTCGTCGAGGCGGGCGACCACCGCTTCACCGTGGCCGACGTACCCGGACTCATCGAGGGCGCGAGCGAGGGCAAGGGCCTGGGGCTCGAGTTCCTGCGCCACGTCGAGCGCTGCTCGGCGCTGCTGCACGTCATCGACTGTGCGACGCTCGAGCCCGGCCGCGACCCGCTCAGCGACCTCGACGTCATCCTGGCGGAGCTCGCCGCCTACCCGGTGCCCGAGGGCCAGACTCCGCTCCTCGAGCGTCCGCAGCTCGTCGCCCTCAACAAGATCGACGTGCCCGAGGCACGCGACTTGGCCGAGCTCGTCAAGCCAGACTTCGAGGCCCGTGGATTCACGGTGTTCGAGATCTCGACGGTCAGCCACGAGGGCCTCCGCCAGCTCGGCTTCGCCCTCGGCTCGCTCGTCGATGAAGAGCGCAAGGCCGCCGCGGCGGCAGCCGTCGTCGACGGCCCGCGCATCGTCATGCGACCGAAGCCCGTCAACGAGGTCGACTACGTCGTCAAGCCCGAAGGCGGCAGCTACGGCACCATCTACCGGGTGCTGGGCGGCAAGCCCGAGCGCTGGGTGCAGCAGACCGACTTCACGAACGACGAGGCCGTCGGCTTCCTCGCCGACCGCCTCGCGCGCCTCGGCGTCGAAGACGCCCTCGTGCGTGCGGGTGCGGTCGCCGGCTCGACGGTCGTGATCGGCCCCGGCACCGGCGTCGTCTTCGACTGGGAGCCCACGCTGACCTCGACCGCCGAGCTCATCACCGCACCGCGAGGCACGGATGTGCGCCTCGACGAGAACCGTCGTGCGACGCGCGCCGAGCGTCGGAGCGACTACCACGAGCGCATGGACGCCAAGGCCGAGGCTCGCGCCGAGCTCGACCGCGAGCGCGAGGCCGGCCTCTGGGCCGGCGACGAACCCGACACGGAGGACGCCCCGGCGACCGCACCGTCGGAGGCCGAGGGCGAGCGATGACCGTGCGTGGCCGCGACGACATCGTCGGCGCGAAGCGCATCGTCGTCAAGGTCGGGTCCTCCTCGATCAGCGGCGAGAACTCCGCACAGATCGGCCCGCTCGTCGACGCACTCGCGGCCGTCCACGGCCGGGGCACCGAGATCATCCTGGTCTCCTCCGGAGCGATCGCGACCGCGCTCCCGTTCCTCGCCCTCGACGGGCGGCCCGACGATCTCGCGACCCAACAGGCGGCGGCCGCAGTCGGACAGAACGTGCTGATGTGGCGGTACCAGACGAGCCTCGACCGCTTCGGGATCCTCGCCGGCCAGGTTCTGCTGACCGCCGGCGACCTCGAGAACCCCACGCCGCGCTCGAACGCGCAGCGTGCGATGGATCGACTGCTGACGCTGCGCGTCCTCCCGATCGTCAACGAGAACGACACCGTCGCCACGCACGAGATCCGTTTCGGCGACAACGACCGCCTCGCGGCACTCGTCGCCGAGTTGATCGGTGCAGATCTCCTGGTGCTGCTCTCCGACGTCGACGCGTTGTACACGAAGCCGCCGCACCTCGATGGTGCCGAGCGCATCGCCCATGTGCCGTTCGGCGATGAGCTCGCCGGAGTCGAGATCGGCTCGGCCGGACGCGCGGGCGTCGGCACCGGGGGAGCCGAGACGAAGGTCTCGGCAGCGCGCATCGCCGCAGCGGCCGGAGCTGCCGTGCTGATCACCGCGACGCCCCTCGTCGCCGAGGCGCTCAGCGGAGCCCAGATCGGCACCTGGTTCGACGCCGCCCCCGAACGTCACACGGCCGACACGCCGGCACCGCTCGCCTAGGCTGAGGCCATGGAGCAGCCCGACCTCGACACGTCCGTGATCGACGCCCGGCTCGCCGCCGCGAAAGAGGCGTCGTACCGCCTCGCGCGCGCGACGACCGCCGAGAAGGATGCCGCGCTCGAGCGCATCGCATCCGACCTTCGCGACCGGGCGGGCGACGTGATCGCGGCGAATGCGCTCGACCTCGAGGCCGGCCGTGTCGCCGGGCTGAGCACGGGCCTCCTCGACCGCCTCGAGCTCGACGTCGCTCGCATCGACGCCCTCGCCGATGCCGTGCTCGACGTCATCGGCCTCACCGATCCCGTCGGCGAGACGCTCACCGGGCGCACCCTTCCGAGCGGCGTCCGCATCGATCAGGTGCGCGTGCCGCTGGGCGTGGTCGGTGCGATCTACGAGGCGCGGCCGAACGTCACGATCGACATCGCCGTGCTCGCGCTGAAGAGCGGCAACGCCGTCGTGCTTCGCGGGGGCACGGCCGCCGAGCAGACCAACCGGGTGCTGGTCGACGTGCTGCGCGGCGCCCTCGACGCCGTCGGGCTGCCGGCCGAAGCCGTGCAGACCGTCGACGACTTCGGTCGTGCGGGCGCGCGGCACCTCATGCAGGCGCGCGAGTACGTCGACGTGCTCATCCCGCGGGGGAGTGCGGGACTCATCCGCGCCGTCGTCGACGAGGCGCGCGTGCCCGTCATCGAGACCGGCGCGGGCGTCGTGCACATGTTCCTCGACGCGTCGGCACCCGAGCAGTGGGCGATCGAGCTCGTGCACAACGCGAAGGTGCAGCGTCCGAGCGTCTGCAACGCCCTCGAGACCCTGCTGGTGCATCAGGATGCCGCGGAGCGGCTGCTGCCGGCTGTGCTCGCCCGGTTGACCGACGCGGGCGTCACGATCCACGCCGACGAGCGCACCCGCGCGATCCGACCCGATGCGCTGCCCGTCACCGATGAGGACTTCGCGACCGAGCACATGAGCCTCGACATCTCCGTGGCCGTCGTCGACTCGCTCGACGAGGCCCTCGAGCACATCCGACGCTTCTCGACGAAGCACACCGAGTCGATCGTCACGAACGACCTCTCGAACGCCGAGCGGTTCCTCAACGAGGTCGACTCCGCGGCCGTCATGGTCAACGCGTCGACCCGCTTCACCGACGGTGCCGAGTTCGGCTTCGGCGCGGAGGTCGGCATCTCCACGCAGAAGCTGCACGCGCGCGGACCGATGGGCCTGCCGGAGCTCACGAGCACCAAGTGGATCGTGCGCGGCGCGGGCCACGTGCGAGCGTGACCTCGCCGACGCGACCTCGCTAGACTGGCACGAGCAACACAGCAGGCTTCGAAAGGAACACGAATGAGCGTCACGAGCACGGTGCTGACCGGCATCCTCACGTCCGAGTCAGTCCACGCACGCGAGCTGCCGATCGAGAGCTGGGCCTACGGCCTCATCGCGCTGATCATCTTCGCGGCGCTCGCATTCGTGACCGCGTCGTATCGCGACGTCGCCAACCGCCACCGCGCGAAGGCCGAGGCGTACGCCGCACGTCACGGCGCCGAAGAGCACGGCGGACACTGAGCGAGGTCTGCGCACCGTGACCGGAGGTGAGCAGCGCCGACCGCGAGTCGGCGTGATGGGCGGAACGTTCGATCCCATCCACCATGGTCACCTCGTCGCAGCGAGCGAGGTCGCGCAGTCGCTCGACCTCGACGAGGTCGTCTTCGTGCCGACCGGCCAGCCGAGCTACAAGTCGAACGTCACGCAGGCCGAGCACCGTTACCTCATGACCGTCATCGCGACGGCCTCGAATCCGCGGTTCACGGTGAGTCGAGTCGACATCGATCGCGCGAAGCCGACGTTCACGATCGACACCCTGCGCGACCTCCGTCGTGAGCGCGCCGATGCCGATCTCTACTTCATCACCGGTGCCGACGCGATCGCGCAGATCCTCTCCTGGAAGGATGTCGCGGAGTTGTGGGATCTCGCACATTTCGTGGCTGTGAGTCGGCCGGGACATGTGCTCTCCGTTAGCGGATTGCCAGAGCAAGACGTAAGCTTGCTCGAAGTCCCGGCTCTGGCGATATCGTCGACCGACTGCCGGGAAAGGGTGCGCCGGGGTTTCCCGGTGTGGTACTTGGTGCCCGATGGGGTCGTCCAGTACATCTCCAAGCACCATCTCTATCGGAGTGTCGCATGACGTCGTCGCAGGAACCACAGCTGACGCGCCGCGAGATGCGCGAGCGCGAACGCCTGCAGGAGCAGGTCGCCCCTTCGTCGACCCCGAATGCCGCGCCTCAGCCCCAGGCTTCACCCGTCCCGCAGGCTCCTGCGATTCCCGTGACCCCGGCTCCCGCTCCGGCACCGGTTCCCGTCTACAGCGCTCCCGCTTCGGCCGCAGGCGCCGCGGGTCCTGTGCAAGGCGCACCGTACGGTGCGGCACCGCAGCCGGCACCGGTGTTCCCGACCTCTGCGCCTCAGCCCGCCTCCCCGCCGGCGGCATTCGCCCCGGCTCCGGCCGTTCCGCCCGTGTCGCCGGCTGCCGCGCCCACGCCGTACCCTGGTGGCGCTCCCGCCGCGCAGCCCATACAGCCGCAGGCCCCGGCCCCGGCCGCGCGTCAGAGCGCGACTCCCGAGCGCACGCTCACGCGACGCGAACTGCGCGCGATGCTCGACTCCGACGCTCCCGCCGACGGCGAGGAGTTCGACGACCTCGACCAGGAGATCGCGGGTGCTTCGGCGATGGACGCACCGCGTGCGCCCGCCGCGTTCGCTCCGACCCCTGCACCGCAGAGCTTCCCGCTGGCGCCGGCACCCGCATCGCCGCAGGCGCCGACGTCCGAGCCGCCCACGCGCCAGCCCCTTCCGCATCAGGCCGAGGCTGCCGCACTCGCCGAGCAGCCGGCCATCGCACCCAAGCCGGTCGGTCACTGGACCGCGCAGCTCGATGCGCCGGTCGACCAGGCGCAGCCGTTCGACCAGATGCTCTCGCGCGGCGGCGTCGGCCGCGGCGTGCCGACGACGACGAACGCGCTCATCCTTCCGTCGCTTCCCGATCACGCCGGCATCCCGGCACCGCTCGCGAACAACGGCAACGGCGAGGTCATCGTCACCGGATCGATCGACCTCCCGCGCAGCTACGGCGCGACCGGCGTTCACCCGAGCCAGATCGACTCGTCCGAGGTCGACCGACTCTTCGACCAGGTCGAAGACGGCGCCGGCGTCGGCGCCCCGGTCGCCGCGACCCGGGCCATCAGCACGCAGAGCGCGAGCAAGGCCGTCGTCGCCCCGCCCTCGAAGGAGGGCATGAACGTGCCGCTGGTGCTCGCAGTGACGGCCGGCGTTCTGGCACTCGGCGTCGTGGGCACCCTCGTCATCGGCGCCCTGACCGGGCTCTTCTGATCTCGGCAGCCGCAGATCCACACCCGCAGACTTCGATACCCGCAACACCGACCGGAAATGAGCGAATGACCGCATCCGACCAGGCACTCGACGCCCTCGCCCGCGCAGCGCGCGCGGCGGATTCCAAGGGCGGTGACGACCTCGTCGCGCTCGACGTCTCCGGGCCGCTGCCGTTCACCGACGTGTTCCTCCTCGTGAACGGAAACTCCGAGCGCAACGTCATCGCGATCGCCGACGAGATCGAGGACACCCTGCGCGAGGCCGGCGTCTCGACGCTCCGCCGAGAGGGACACAGCACGGGTCGTTGGATCCTGCTCGACTTCGGCGACCTCGTCGTGCACGTTTTCCACCCCGAAGACCGCCTCTACTACGGTCTCGAGCGCCTCTGGCTCGACTGCCCGGCGGTGCCGGTGGCGCCCCTGCTCGCCGGCTGAGGCAGCCGTCCCCGGCCGAGCATCCCTCAATTTCATTTGGGGCCGGGGGCTGGTGTAAGCTCAAACCATCGCCTGAAACACGGTGAGAACGAGTCAGTGAAGCTGAATAGCGAGAACTGAAACGGGTCTGTGGCGCAGCTGGTAGCGCACCTGCATGGCATGCAGGGGGTCAGGGGTTCGAGTCCCCTCAGATCCACCAAGAACCCCTGATGAATCGCAAGATTTGTCAGGGGTTTTTTCGTTTGAACGGCCTGAATTGGCCGATGGGGCTGTTTTGGGGCTGTCTTCATTTTCGGAGGCAGGCATCCACAGAACATCCACATGCGAATTCCCCAGGCAGCAAGCACTCCGGCCTGATGCGCACTCCTAGCCAGTATGAGCACATCAACGCATCCCATCATTCCGGCATCCCGGTTCGTCGACGAGCTCGGGGACTACCTGAGCGTCGACGAGCTGGCGCAGTACCTGCAGCTATCCAAAGAGACGATCTACCACTGGCGTCTCGACGGCACCGGCCCGAGGGCCACCAAGCTCGGTAAGCACCTGCGGTTCCGACGCGAGAACGTTGAGGCCTGGCTACAGGCCAGGACGGGCCGTGCCTGATCGCCACCTTCGCGAATGAAGACAACCCAGACGCTCGGAGGTGAAGCAGGGAATCGCGACGTCTCCGCGGACTGGTTGCGGGTGTACTCGAGGATCTCTGCGTCTGTGGAGTCAGCGTGGATACCAGCCAGTCCGCTGTCCTCGTGCTCCCGCACGATGCGTGCCTGATCACGAGCGCCTGCGTGGGGTCAATTCCTGCGTCGACGAGAAGCGGTCCCAAGGTCAGAGGCACGTTCAGAACTCCTCAGGCAGTGTGCTGTCACGCGCGTTCAAAGCCGTGCGAGCAATTCAGCCTTCTTCGCGGCGAATTCTTCATCAGAGAGGATTCCTGCATCACGCAGGGAAGCGAGCTTGTGCAGTTGATCAGTCACGTCTCCCTGCGGGACAGCGACGTTCGCCGCCGAGCTGGACTCGATCTGTGTCCTGGACGGGAAGCGATCCTGCACGATCCCTGACACGAGGTCGAAGGCTTTGTCGGCGAGCGACGGCGTTGCTTCCATGGGAACAGCCTCAACCGAGACCGACGCTTCGGGAACAGCGACCTTATGGGCTGCAAGAACGAGCGCGAAGTGCGTGAAGAGTGCGTCGGGAAGCTTGATCAAGGACTGCTTGCCGTCGAGCCAGTCAATGCGAACGTGGTGGTCAGGCTTTCTCGAATCGAACGCGGCGCCAACGGCCGCCGATGCAGCCTTTCCGAACCTGCCCGGTAGGGCCACTCCAGCGGCGGCCTTGCCGATCGCGCTGAAGGCTCCGTCTTTTGCTTCGATCGGAATCTCGGCCCACGCCTGAATGGTCTCGGCGGTGAGCTTTCGGCCCTTGAATCCCGTCTGGACGACGAGATCGCTTCCGAACGTCGCGGTAGCGACTGATGAGTTGAGATACGCGCCGCCCATGACGCTACCGAAAGAGCCCATGCGCAGACTCTAGCGTTGCCTGCGGACGTGGCCTGCCGATTGGGGGTTCCGGAACTGAAGCAGCCATCACTGAAGGCGACAGATGTTCGCGATGGCCGGCGTCGGCGTAGGTCGATTACCCGCCCCAATTGACCGGCAGGACGGCCGTCGTGTGTCGGAATGGCATGAACCGAGGGAGCAACTTTTCGAAGTTGTCGGGCTGCAGGACCACGAGAGCCCCGAGTGCTTCCAGCACGTTCTGCTTAAGGAACTTTGTCGAGCTCTCGTCCGGGCTGTACCACGAGAGCCCATCGATGGCAGGAATCGCCGACGCCTTCGCAGAGGTCAAAGCCTGATCGAAAGCAGGGGCACGGAGCGCCAAGACGACCACCATCGTTGCCTCATCGAGCGCGTTCTCGAGATTGACAATGTTGAAGGTCATGAATCTGACGGCGGCCTCCCAGTCGGCCTGAATCAGCGTTGGAACGGAGTCAATGAACGCCTGGACGTGGGCGTGGTTCGGGCCGTAGAACATCCGTTGAGATTACCGCCCATCGAGAATTGTCGACACTACCCGTAGATCTCGATCACGCTCGGGTCGTAGAGCTCGATCTGTGCGACCCCGTTGTAGAGAGTGATGAGGCCCTTAGTGCAGAGCGTCCTCCCGCCGTCGATGGGCTCGAGACCGCCGATGTCCCAGATGACGATCTGGAATCGTTCGGGGTCGGGATAGTCGCGCCCGAGGTTGAGGAAGACGTCGTCGTAGTCGTTGCCGCCGCCAGCAAGCGGCCCGCAGACGCGCTGGGTTGTTCCGGCGTAGTCGCCGGCTTCATTCCAGGCGATGCCGCCGCCTGGCTGCTGAACAGCCGGAGCGTCGGGAGCGCGAGCCGCAGCATCGGCGGTGCCTGAGCACAGCCCGTCTTCGTACAGGAGCCTGATGGCATCCATGGAGATGTACTCCTCGTGGCTGGCGCACGAATCTACTCCGAAGCTCTCGGCCGAGCTCTTCATCGAGACGTACTCAGTGAGAATCTCGAACGTCTCACCGCAGTTCTCGCTCATCCACGCGTACTCGTCGTTCACATCGGTCGACGATCCCGTGCGCTCATGGGCAACGAGTGCGTCGAGCATCTCGTCGCAGCTCACCTCGGATTGGGTTGATGGGTGCGAGCTCGAGTCATAACTGCTGCATCCCGCGAGGAGGAGCAGAACAACGACGGTGAGGAGTGCGAGAAGGGGAGTCGGGCGCGGCACGGGTCTCATCTTCCCGGCCCGGCCGGCGGAAGGAAGTCGCCTGACTGTTCTCGCCTGACCCCAGTTCTGGTGTCATTGCCTCCCCGCCTAACGTCCATCGGTGCGGAATGATGAACAGCAGCGGCGCATTCTTCGTCGCGCGTCAGCATCGACCCGACCAGGAGTGCCCTACCTGTGGTGAACCACGTCTCCTTCATCTGGAACATCGCCGAATCCCTTCGCGGCCTGTTCAAGCCCTCCGAGTACGGGTCGGTAGTGCTGCCGTTCACCGTGCTACGCCGGCTTGATGCGGTGCTCGCGAGCACGAAGGCGCAGGTGCTTGAGGCGGCCTCGGGTCAGCCAGAGACGCTTAATAGAGTCGCCGCAGTACACGTTCATTCCGAGATCACGGGGAGGTCTGTTGTTTAGACTCACTCGCCATCAGGCGGGTGAACTTGGTTTCGAACTTTCGTCTCAAGCGAAAGACCCGCGCGATCGCAAGGCAACCAATCGCTACACGGTCATCATCGGTGCAAACGGTAGTGGCAAGAGCAAGCTACTTCGCAGCATCATGGAGGATCATACGAAGGCGCCGGAAGCCAGCATGTTCGGACCAGCCGATTGGTTAGACAGGAACGTACCGTCCAGGATCCTGGCACTAACGAACATGGCCGTGGACACGTTCCCGTTCTCATCAAAGAGCCCGACCTATCGATATCTCGGGCTGCGGCAGAGTACAAACTTTTCGTCGACGGGTTCATTGACGAGAGCGACCACAATCTCGATGGCTCAGTGTCTCGCGGACCGCCGTCGTGGGCCGATGCTAGAACCCGTACTCGCGCTGCTAAACGTCCACCAAGCAACGGTGGTCTTCTTTCGTGGTCGTGTCCGCGACACATTGTCTGCAAGAGAGAAGTTCAATCGTTCCCTCCCGAGGGCTCTCGGTTCGCGACATGAGCGATACCTAGCGTCAGGTTCAGACGCGGACTTCTTGTTTCTACGCCTACTGGACTACGCGAACTCCCTTCCGCCCCAGAGCGAAGTATCTCGTCTCGATTCATTTCTCGATGTCGGAGATTCATTGGGCGAAATTGCTGGCATCGCACGCGATTTCGATCTGGCTGTGAGCGATCTAGTCCAGCTTGCCCAGCGGGCTAGCCTTCTCAATGTCGAGGTCATGTTCCGCACTCCAAACCGATTCCGAACACTCGATGAGATGAGCGCTGGACAGCTTCTCCTGCTTTCGCTGATTGCTCGTCTCGCCGCGCACATTGAGCCCGACAGTCTGGTCTTGATCGACGAACCCGAGTCAGGCCTCCACCCGACGTGGCAGTCAGCGTTCGTGCCACTTCTGGAAGAGACGATTCCGTCCGACTTCGGTAGTCATTTCTTCATTGCAACTCACTCACCGCATGTGGTTGCGGACGGCACCGACGTCCTGGTGCCCAGTGAGCATTGGGGACTTTTTGACGAGTTCGACGAGCCGTATTACGGGCGTTCCGTGGAAACTATCCTCTACCGAGTGTTTGGGGCTCGCGTGAGCGGGAACCAAGAGGTCCACAACGATCTTGCAATATTGATGCACTTTCTATCCAGATCAGTTGGAGAGCCACGAAGGATCGAAGGCGCATACAACCGACTGCGCGCGCTGGCAGACCCCAACACCGAAAACATCAACTTGGTCCTGTCGAGAGTCTCAAGTCGACTGGCGGCAGACCGGTGATCGGGCTCCAGAGGCCGCCTGCCGCGCTTCGTCTGGCGGCTTCAGAACTTCAAGATGCCGCCGGCACCTTGAGGACATGGGACTCTCAAGCGAATGCGATCAAGACGTTCAAGGCGGCACTGCGCGATTGGGTGCTGAGCAATCAAGGGGAGAGGTGCGCCTATTGCCGGTTGCCACTGGGGACTTTGGGTGCTCGGCGCACACTTTCTTTGGATCACTTCGCTCACAAAGCCAAGTACTCCCAGTGGACGTTTGAAGCCCTGAACCTCCTGGGGGCGTGCAATGCATGTAACACATCGCTTAAAAAGGCGGCGGATACGGTATTGGCGGAAGGCGCGACATACGAAGGATCGACGTTTCGTATCGTTCACCCATATCTGGACGCCGTGTTGACGCATATTCAAGGCGGCTTCATGAGCGAGGAAACTGTCCCGGAGCCGCCTGAGGGACTCAGCACCAAGGGCAAGAGCACCATTGAACTCTTTGAGCTTGATGATCCGGGTCTCCTCACATCCTGGCGAAAAGAGCATGATGCCTGGACGATGCAGCGGATCTCAGAAGCGTTGAGTCCGGCGGATCTCGCGCTGCTGCTGAGGGCGGTAAGAGAAGCCGAAGGGCTGGGCCCCGAGCACTGAATCACTTGCCTCTGAGCAAAGTGTGTAAGTTGCTCGGGCGTGACCACGAACACGAACCCCCTCGGAAGGCCAGAGATTGGCGGCCGATGGGCCACCGGTAACAACACGGTGGGAGGTGCCCGGCCAACCATCGCACGATTTCAGAATCCGGGGCTCTTTTGGGTCTGTTTTCATCCGCAGACACCTCCAACTGACGGCAATCATCGGCCCCTACCGCGCGGCTTGATTCCCGTCCTGCCCCTATAATTACTGGCATCCACAACCAAACAGGTGCGCTCAAGCCGAGTAGCGACACTGGCAGGGGGTCAGGGGTTCGAGTCCCCTCAGATCCACCATCTCGTCACGAATGGCCGGCACTTTCGAGTGCCCGCCATTCGTGTTTCACGGAGTTCCGGCCGCCGACACGAAGCCACCGCTGCGCGGTTCGGCGCAATACGCCAAGCCCGGAGCAGCGGAGCGGGCGCTCAACGGCTCGCGGCGGCTCCATCCGTCAGCACCGAGGCCGAGGGATCGAACCCGGCGTTCGCCAGCGCATCCACGGCCTGGTCGAGGGTCTCCACGAAGAGCCCGACCGTGTGACGCGCATCCGAGAAGGCACTGCCTTCGACCCGGATCGCGCGTCGCGCGTCCTGCTGCACCACGACGATGGTGACGCGTGCGGCCCATCCCCACCGCCTGGTCGCGGCGAAGGCTTCGGTCGGGAGCACCGTGGCCGCCCATTCGCGTACGCCGCTGCCGTAGACCAGCTCGACCCGTTCCGTGCCGGAACTCACACGTCGGAAGCCGGCGGCCGAGAAGGTCGAGGCGATGACCTCCTGCGCTGCTGCGAGCGGGCCTTGGACGTGCACGAAGCGGCCGGGTCTGCCCATCCGGCGGGGGTCGGCCTCCGCTGCCGACCGCGCAGCCCGGCGTCGCTCGGCCTGGCGTCGTCGCAATCGGTTCAGCGCGCGCAGTCGGGTCATGAACTCGTCGTAGGCGGCCTCGTCGTCGTCGACGAAGAGTCGCTCGGACATCGGCACTGCACGTTCGTCGTTCGAGAAGACGACCAGCCCCTCGGGGACCAGCCGAACACCCACCTCGTCCTCGCGGGGATCATGCGCGTCGTGCAGGTTGTGGCCGACGAGCTGCTCCTCGGCGATGGCTGCGCGCACCTGCTCGAGATTCACGTTTCCCCCAGACATCCGATCAGGCCAGCTTGGCAGAGCTGCAGCGTCTTGCACGCCGCGGCGGATGCCCGCGCACGGCCGACGCCCGAGCCGTGTGAGACTGGATCGACGTCACACGCGCGGAATCGCTCATGGAGTCGTCGTGCAGGAGGCAGACGGCGAGATGACGACAGACGCGAACCCCGAGGCGCCGCGACGGCCGCGCGCGCCGACGCGAGCCCAGTCCATCCTCGGCGCGGCGATCGTCCTCGTCGTCGGCCTCCTCCTCATGGCGGGTGCGATCTGGATCCACGTCCGTACCGGCGGCGACCCGAACGCCCTCGTCGGCACCGGGTCCGGCCGCAGTGGCGGTAGGGCTCCCGCATGGTTCGGCATCGCCCTGCTCAGCGTGCTCGCGGTGATCGCGACCGCACTCGCGATCTTCACAGCGGTCGTCGGATGGCGAGCAGCCGCAGCGGCGGACCGTGCACAGGCCGACATCGCACCGCCCGCTGGCGCCCATCCCGATCGCGTCACGGCCCCAGGGTCGGCGCGATCCAGCCGAAGAAGACGATGAGCACGACCAGGCCCACGACCAGCAGGGCGCACAGCGCGATGGCGGCGGGCAGATTCGGCGTTCGTCGGTCGTTCATCCGGCAAACCTAGCCGTTCGCCGTACCTGCACTCGGCTCAGAACAGCACAGCACCGCTCGATTCAGCCAGCTCACTCGGCACGCGCGCCGCCGAGCCGGGCGTGCCGCTTCCCGCGGACGCCCGAGCACGGCAGAATCGGCACCGACGGCAGGCGGCGGCGCCGCCGGGAAGGCGGGGGTGCATGGAACGCGCACGGACGGAGCGTGGCCTCGACCGCCTCGTGAACTTCTCGGATGCGACGGTCGCGATCGCGATCACGCTGCTGATCCTGCCGCTGGTCGACCTCGCGGGTGAGCTCGACGACGAGTCCTTCGCCACCTTCGCCGGCGAGAACCTCGGTGCGTTCGTGGCGTTCATCGTCACCTTCGCGGTGATCGGGCGGTTCTGGCTGATCCACCACCGGGTGTTCGAGTACGTGCGGGACTACTCGATCGAGCTCATCTGGTGCAACATGCTCTGGCTGGCGAGCATCGTCTTCCTCCCGTTCGCGGCGAACGCGGTCTCGTCGCCAACCGTCGCGAACGGCAGTTTCGATGCGCTCTACATCGGCACGATGTTCGTCACCACGGGGGCGATGCTCCTCATGGACCTGGAGCTGCGTCGGCATCCGGAGTTGCTCGTCGAGGGCGCGCTCGACGAGATCGACCTCAGCCGCTCGGTCGGCGTCCTCGTCGTGCTCGTCGTCGCGGGCGTGCTCGCGTACCTCGTGCCCGTGGTCGGCATGTTGTGGGTGCTGCTGCTCTTCGCCGCGCCGATCGTGTCCGGTCTGGCCGTGCGCCTGTTCCCTGCGCTTCGTGGAGCCGGGAAATCAGCCCCGTGAGCGGATGCCGCTGCACGGCGCGGTTCCTTGACCCCCCTAGGGGCGGGGCACACAATTGGGTGTTGGACTACGCAGGGGAGCAGGGGAGAGCATGAGCGACGCGAACACTCGTCCGATCTACGGCCAGGAGGACCCGCTCGGAGGTCACGCCCCCGAAGCGGTCGAGTCGGCGGAGCCCGACGAGGTCGTCGAGCCCGACGCCGTTCCCGCCGATCCCGAGCGTCGCTCCTGGAGTCGCGACCTGCGCTTCATGCTCGTCGTGCTGGCCGCGATCGCGGCGCTGTTCCTCGCGTTCGCGCTGCTCATCGCCTTCAGCCCGACCGGTGCGGCGATCAGTGCGCTGGCCGTCATCGCCGCGCCGATCGCGACGATGGTCGCCGCCTACTACGGCATCTCACTCGCACTCAGGCAGGTCGCCGATGCACGCAACGCCGCGGTCACCGCCGAGGCGCGTGCCCGCGCCGCCGAGGCGAGCGCACACGAATCCGACGCCTGGGCCGCCCAGATGGAGTCCGGCCTCCGCGTCGCCGTCTCGAAGCTGAAGGGCGCCGGAGTCAGCACGAGCGACGTCGAACGAGCCGCCGGCACGCCCGACGAGTTCTTCTGATCGGCTGCGGTCGCTGACCGACGGCGACACGAAGAGCGAACGCGGAGGGCGGCAGGCGACCTACGAGCGCCAGATGTCGAGCGACTGCGCCGGAGGCCGCCCGTCGAACTCGGCGAGGATCAGGTGCGACCTCGTCGAGAGCACGCCGGGCATCACGTGGATGTCACGCAGGATCGCCTGGCTCAGCTGCTCGTGATCGGGCGCGCTGACCGTCAGCATCAGGTCGATGTCGCCCGAGACCGCCTGCACCTTCTCGACGAAGGGCAGTTCGGCGAGGCGCGCGGCGACGGACTCCCAATCGGTTCCGGGCGCGATGCGCACGACGACGAGGGCCGAGATGCGAAGGCCGATCGACGTGCGGTCGATCTGCGCGCCGAAGCCCGTGATGACGCCGCGTTCGACGAGGTGCTGCACCCGGTTGTGCGCTGCCGTTCGCGAGATGTGCACCCGTTCGGCCAGGGTTCGCACCGACAGCCGGCCGTCGCGGCTCAGCTCCGCGACGATTCGGCGATCGATGCTGTCGATCGCCTCGCCATGGTGTGCCGCATGCTCGGTCATCATCGTCCTCGGTGCTCACGCTCAGCGTACCGGCGACGGGCCCGATGCAGCGAGACCCGCATGGGGGCATGCCGCACGAGGCGCGGCAGCCATGGCCAGACGGCGGCGACCCCGGCGAGCCAGGCGCGGGCGACCCGACGGGCGCGCGGGGTCCATCGGAACCCGTAGGCCTCCCGGAGCGCGGGCGTCAGCAACTCGGCGGTCACGAGCCGTACCGGGGGCAGCAGCATCGAGAGGCCGCGCAGGGCATCGGATGTCGAGAGCAGCGTGCGTGCGACGTGACGGGCCTCATCGGTGACGCGCAGCGTCTCGAGGCGGGCGTTCCACCACGTGTCGAACTCCGCCCGAGTCTCGGGCCATCCTTCGCGGGTGCCCTGCAGCCGGAACCCGAGCGGCGCGTACCCGCGGACGATGGCATCGGCATCCGTCGTGCGAAGCCGGCCGTACACGCGCTCGTGGATGTCGAGGGCCACCGCGAGGAGCGTCGAGGCCACCCACCGCTGCGCGTCGGCGTCGAACGCGCTGTACGCGGCATCCGTATCGTCGGTCGCCCCCTCGGTTCGGGCGGCGCCACCCCGAACCGGCGCGTGGCGCGCGTTGACCCGGCGCACCGCGGCTGCGGCGATCTCGTCGTCGCCGAACCCGACGGCGTAGACGTAGTCGAGCGTGCCGATCAGCCGATCGAGCGGACGCGAGGCGAAGTCGCTGTGCCTGGCGACGCCACGGGCGACCCGGGGATCGGCCAGCTGCAGGAGGATCGCCGCGCCGCCGCCGAGCAGCAGGACGGCCTCCGCACCGTGGGCGCGGAACACCGCGTGTTCATCGTGGGCGTCCATGTCCCATCAGTACCAGTTCACGGCCTCTGAGTGGGCCCATGCGGCGCACGGACTGCCGTAGCGCGACGAGATGTACGACAGGCCCCACTCGATCTGGGTGGCGGCGTTCGTGCGCCAGTCGGCACCGGCGGCGGCCATCTTGCTGCCGGGAAGCGACTGGGGGATCCCGTAGGCGCCGCTCGACGCATTGTAGGCATCGGCCCGCCAGCTGGATTCGCGCATCCAGAGCGAGTACAGGCATTGGTACTGCCCGTCGCCCCAGCCGTACCTCGCCACCGCGGCGGCGGCGTACGCCTGAGCGCCCCCGGTGTCGACGACGACGCCCGGCGGGGGAGCGGCGGTGAATCCGTCGCCCTCGGAGCCTGCTTCCGCTGCGGCGGCCTCTGCGGCTGCAGCGGCCGCAGCCTCGCGAGCTGCGCGCTCACGAGCCTCCTGTTCGCCGATGCGGAAGCGGCGTTCGACCTCGACGGATCGGTCGCGGAGGCTGGCGAGCTGGGCGTAGAGCGTGTCGAGCGCCGATTGCTGCTCGGCCACGCGGGCCTGGGCCGCCTCGTGAGCCGCTTCGGCCGCGGCTGCAGCCTCGACGGCCTCGGCCGCGAGTCTCGTGCGCTCGGCCTCTGCGCGATCGGCCTGGTCGCGAACGGAGGCGGCATCGGCCTCTGCGGTCTCCGCTCGCGCGGCCACTCCGCCGATCACGTTGGTCAGCTGCGCCGCACGTGAGAGGCCCATCAGCAGGCGCGCGGAGGCGTCGCCGTTCAGCAGCAATCGCAGTCCGATGTCCGCTCCGCCGGTGCGCGCCAGCACGGCGCCCGCTCGGCCGAGGGCGGCGGTCGCGGCCTCGGCCTCGGCTTCGGCGGCCGCGGCCTGTTCGGCGAGGGTCGACGCCCGCGCCGCGGCATCCGCCCGCGCCTGCTCGGCGAGCGCCGATTCGGCGGCGGCGGTCACGGCGGCATCGCCGAGCCGGCCCGCCTCGGCCTCGAGCTCGTCGACGAAGGCCGTGATGCGGGTGGCCTCTGCCTCGCTCGCCCCGACCTTCGCCTTCGCGGCCTCGACCTCGTCCCACGTCGGGTAGTCCTCGGCGTTCGCGACACCGGCGGGCGCGAGGACGGCGGCGATGACGAGCACCGCCACGATGAAGCCCCTGAACCTGCGCACGAACACCCCCTTCGAGCCCGGCGAGTCTACCCAGCGACCGCGCGGGCTGCGGGTGGACACGCAGCGTAGACTCGGTCGGATGCGCACTCGGCTCCTCCTCGGCACCGCGGCCGTGCTCGCGATCTCGCTCCTCTCCGGGTGCTCCGGGGCGGCGCCGGTGGCGGCGCCGAAGCCGAGCGCGAGCCCCTCGGCGACCCCGACTCCGACGCCCGTCGACCCGGTCGCGGCCTTCGTCGAATCGCGGATGGCGCAGATGAGCGTCGAGCAGAAGGCCGCCTCACTGCTCATGCTGCACGCGCCGGGCGTCGACCCCGCGCCCCTCCGCGCCTACCTCGAGCAGGGCGCCTCCGGGCTCATCCTCATGGGCGACAACGTTCCCGCCAACCCCGAGGAGCTGCGTGCGCTCGTCGGCGGCGCGCAGGTCGACGCCGAGCTCCCGGCGCTCGTCGCGATCGACGAGGAGGGCGGTGACGTGCAACGGTTGCCCTGGGATGCGGCGCCGGGGGCGGAGACGCTGCGCGCCGAGCCGCCGGCCGCGACGACCGACGCCTTCTCGGCACGCGCGGCCACGCTCGCGGCGTCGGGACTGAACGTGAACTTCGGCATCGTGGCGGATGTCACGGCCGACCCCGACTCGTTCATCGCGTCGCGCGTGCTCGGCACCGACCCGATCGCCGCCGGCGAGCGGGTCGCGGCGGCCGTCACCGGCGAGCAGGGCACCGTGTTCAGCACCCTGAAGCACTTCCCAGGGCACGGGGCGGCGCCGGGCGACTCCCACTCGAGCGTACCGAGCGCCCCGCTCACGATCGACGAGTGGCGCGCCGGTCCGGCGATCCCGTTCCAGGACGGCATCGATGCCGGCGCGGAACTCGTGATGACCGGGCATCTCGCGTACCCGGCCGTCGATGCGCTGCCGGCCTCGCTCTCGCCCGAATGGCACCGGATCCTGCGCGACGAACTCGGATTCGACGGCGTCGTCGTGACCGACGACATGCTCATGCTCGGCGACAACGGGCTGCCCGAGTACGCGGACCCGAACGAGAATGCGGTCCGCGCTGTCGCCTCCGGCGCGGATCTGCTGCTCTACGTGCTGCCGGCCGATCCGGCCGACGCGGGAATCTCGGTCGACGGCCTCGTGGGTGCGATCGCCGCAGCGGTGTCGTCGGGGCGCATTCCTCAGGCGAGGCTCGACGATGCGGTCGAGCGAGTGCTCACGCTCCGACGCGACCTCGTCGAGAAAGTTTCCTGAAACACGGAATACCCCACCAATTACATGCGTTCGCATTGATATGTGGCGCGCATGCCACGTCGACATCGAATACGGAGAACCACATGACGAACACCGCCATCGGCACCGAGATCCCCGGCTACCGCGCAGGAACCTGGGTCATCGACCCGACCCACAGTGAGGTCGCGTTCAGCATCCGCCACATCATGATCAGCAAGGTCAAGGGCAAGTTCGAGCGTTTCGACGCCACCTTCGTGACGACCGAGAACCCGCTCGACTCCAGCGTCACGGCATCGGCCGAGGTCGCCTCCGTCAACACCAACGAGCCGAACCGCGACGCGCACCTCCGCACCGGCGACTTCTTCGAGGCCGAGACCCACCCCACGATCGACTTCGTCTCGACCGGCGTTCGCCTCGATGGCGGCGACTTCAAGGTGGACGGGGACCTGACCATCCGCGGCATCACCAAGCCCGTCACCTTCGACTTCGAGTTCGGCGGCTTCGGCGGCGACCCCTACGGCAACTACAAGGCCGGCGCCACCGCGAAGACCGTGATCAACCGCGAGGACTTCGGCCTGCTCTACAACGCGGCCCTCGAGACCGGCGGCGTGCTGCTCGGCGACAAGGTCACCATCACGCTCGAGCTGCAGGCGGCACTGCAGCAGTAAGTCGTTCCACTTCGATGGAGGGCGGTCGCTTCGGCGGCCGCCCTGCGTCGTCTCCGCGGCCGCTGCGTCGCCTCCAGAAGCGCATCACCCCTTCTCGAAGGCTCCAGGCACGGTCACCTCGCCGAGCGAGGTCGACCAGAAGTCGGCCCAGCGGCCGAACGCCGGCATGAACTCGGCGAGCTCGAACCCAGCGCCGAACGGCGAGACCTCGACGGCCGTGGCGCCGCGCCGCTCGGGGGAGCGGCGCCAGGTGCCGACGACCTCGCCGTCGGCCACGAGGATCGGCAGGAACAGGCCGTTCTTGCCGGGCACCACACGCAGGCCGTCTTCGGCGGAGCAGAACGCGGTGCGGTCGGGGTACCCGAGGAAGTACTCGTCGAACGGCGCGAGCACGTGCCGGCTCGGCCCGCCGGTCGCGGGCTGGGGTTCGGACTCCGGCGCGGACTCGGCGACGACGTGGCGATCGCCGGAGAAGGCGACGACGGCATCGCCCGCGGCGGCGACCGCCGTGCGCGCCTGCGTCACCGTCAGTCCCGTCCACCAGGCGAAGTCGTGCACGGTGACCGGGCCGTGCCCCCTCGCGTACCCGACGAAGAGTCTGGCGAGCGTCTCGTCGGGGTCATCGGGATCGCTCGAACGCGCAGGGGACCACTCGTCGAGCAGCACGAACCGCTGCCGCGCACGCGTGTCGATCGGTCCGCAGCACAGCACGCCCTCGATCGCCAGGCGCCAGATGAGGTGATAGCCGCGCTGGCCCGTGATGGGGATGCCGGCGGCCTCCCATGCGGCCTGCAGCTCGTCGCGCGACGCCGACCGGCCGCCCTCGAGTTCGCGGACCGCGATCGCTCGTGCCGCGCCGTGCACCGCGTCGTCGATGCCCTCGTCGCGATGGTTCTTCGCCGCGCGCTGCATGAGCCGCCCGGACGTCAGGCCGAGGATCGGCCTGAGCATCTCGGGTGCGACGAAATGCAGCGTGCCGCGCATCGGCCACGATCGCAGCAGCGACCGGTCGTCGATGGCGGCGTCGATCGTGGTCTCATGCGAACCCGGCACCCGCGCGCCGAGCACCCACTTCGCCGCCGCGAGGTCCTGCGCCTGCACGCACACGAGCCGCTCGACCACGTCGCGGGGCGTCGCGAGGCCGCGGCCGAGCCCCTGGGCGGCCAGTCGTGCGGACCGCAATGCGAGGGTCGCGGGGTCGCTCGAGACATCCGTCGTCATGCTGCGAGTCTGCCGCGCCCCGCCGACATCGGCGCCGAGCGCGCCCGACGGACGATAGACTGGGCGGCTGTGCCACGTCGGCACGATCCCACCCCCACACCTGCCGGAGGCTTCCTGTGCTCGCCGTTCACGATCTCGAGATCCGCGTCGGCGCACGCGTCCTGATGGAGCACGTGAACTTCCGCGTTTCCGACGGCGACAAGATCGGCCTCGTCGGCCGCAACGGCGCCGGCAAGACGACGCTCACCAAGACCCTCGCGGGCGAGACGCTCCCCACCGACGGCCGCATCGACCGCTCCGGCGAGATCGGCTACCTCCCGCAGGACCCTCGCTCCGGCGACCCCGAGATGCTCGCCCGCACGCGCATCCTCGACGCGCGCGGCCTGGGCTCGATCGTGCTCGACATGCATCAGGCGTCGATCGACATGGGCAGCGCCGACCCCATCGTCGCCGAGAAGGCGATGAAGAAGTACGGCAACCTCACCGACCGCTTCAACGCGCTCGGCGGGTACGCGGCCGAGGCCGAGGCGGCGTCGATCGCCTCGAACCTCAACCTCCCCGATCGCATCCTCGACCAGCCGCTGAAGACGCTCTCGGGCGGCCAGCGCCGTCGCATCGAGCTCGCGCGCATCCTGTTCTCCGACGCCGGCACGATGATCCTCGACGAGCCCACGAACCACCTCGACGCCGACTCGGTCGTCTGGCTCCGCGAGTTCCTGAAGGGCTACAAGGGCGGCGTCATCGTGATCTCGCACGATGTCGTGCTCGTCGACGAGGTCGTGAACCGCGTGTTCTACCTCGACGCGAACCGCTCGATCATCGACATCTACAACATGGGCTGGAAGCACTACCAGCGCCAGCGCGCCGCCGACGAGGAGCGCCGCAAGAAGGAGCGCGCCAACGCCGAGAAGAAGGCCGGCGTCCTGCAGATGCAGGCCGCACGCTTCGGCGCGAAGGCGTCCAAGGCCGCGGCCGCGCACCAGATGGTCGCGCGTGCAGAGAAGCTCCTCGCCGGCCTCGACGAGGTGCGCGCCGTCGACCGGGTGGCCAAGCTCCGGTTCCCGACGCCCGCGCCCTGCGGCCGCACGCCCATCACCGCGAGCGACCTGTCGAAGAGCTACGGCTCGCTCGAGATCTTCACCGCCGTCGACCTCGCGATCGACCGCGGCTCGAAGGTCGTCATCATCGGGTTCAACGGTGCGGGCAAGACCACCCTGCTCCGCATCCTCGCGGGTGTCGACAAGCCCGACACCGGCACGGTCGAACCGGGGCACGGCCTGCGAGTGGGCTACTACGCCCAGGAGCACGAGACCATCGACGTCAAGCGCAGCGTGCTCGAGAACATGGTGAGCTCGTCGCCGAACCTCACCGAGACCGAGGCGCGAAAGGTGCTCGGCTCGTTCCTGTTCACGGGCGACGACGTGCACAAGGCAGCCGGCGTGCTCTCCGGTGGCGAGAAGACGCGACTGGCACTCGCGATGATCGTCGTGTCAGGCGCGAACGTGTTGCTCCTCGACGAGCCGACGAACAACCTCGACCCCGCGAGCCGCGCCGAGATCCTCGACGCGCTCGCGCACTACGAGGGCTCCGTCGTGCTCGTCTCGCACGACCCCGGAGCCGTCGAGGCTCTGAACCCCGAGCGGGTGCTCATCATGCCCGACGGCACCGAAGACCACTGGAGCGCCGACTACCAGGAGCTCATCGAGCTGGCTTGACCGTCCGGCGCTACCGCCGGTCGAGCACGCCGTCCTCGAGATCGGCGTCAGAGTCCCGGCGCTGCGTGCGGTTCACCTGGCGCTGCACCGGCCGCTTGTGGTCCATGGGCACTCCGGATGCCTCGGCGAGGGCCTTGCGCTCCCGGTTCGCCGCCCAGGCGAGCCCGATGAACCCCATGATGGCGAACACGAACCACTGGAGCGCGTACGACAGGTGCGGGCCCTCGTCGCGCAGGGGTCGGGTCGCCGCGATCGGCGGCTCGGCGGCATCCGCCCCGGACTCCACGAGCAGCCCGTACGCACCGGTATAGGTCGGCTCGTCGAGGCGGCCGGCGAGTTCGTCGAGGTCGATGGTGGCGAACTCGTCGCCGGCCGAGGTGCGGCCGTTGATCTGGCCCTCGCCCGCCTTCAGGCGCGCCTCGACGTCGACCCGACCCGACGGGGGAGCCGCGTACTCGCTCGGGCGTCCGTCTGAGTCCTGGGCGACCCATCCGCGATCGACAACGAACACGGTGCCGTCGACGAGGAGCATGGGCGTCAGCACCTCGAATCCGCTGCCGCCCTGACCCGGGCGGTTGCGCACGACGACCTCCTCGTCGGCGAGGTACTCGCCCGACAGGGCGACGACCTGCCAGCGCTGGTCGACATCGAACCCGTCGAGCTCGGGGAGTGCGTCGGCCACCGGGATCGCCTGGGCATCGTAGTTCGCGTCGATGCGGGCGATCTCGGCGCGCGCCTCGGCGCGGCGGGCGAACTGCCACATGCCGAGCGCGCAGCAGACGATCGCGAACACGACGACGAGGGCGAGGTAGCCGGCCCAGCGTCGTGATCTCAGGAAAGACCAGTCGCTCACGAATCGACCTCGGCCGCCTCGTCGAGCTCGCCCGCGAAGGCCTCGACGCGAACCGGGAACGACCGTGTCTCGAGGAACCCGCGCAGGTAGCCGACGTGCTCCTCGCACGCGAGCCAGGTCTTCCACCGGTCACCCGTGTGGATGCGGGGGTTCTGCCAGTCGATGCGCCAGGCCGCGGCCTCGTGGCACGACGCGCGCGAGCAGACCGCGCCGTCGGGCTGCATGCCGCCGATCATGCGGCGTTCCGATCGTCGTCGCCGCGCGGCATCCGCTCGGAACCGTCGGCGTTCGTCTCAGCGCGCGGCGCGTCGCCCGCCGAACCCGCCGGAGCAGCAGGGTCTGGGGTGGGAGAACCGGTCGCGGAACCTGCGCCGGACACGGGCACGATCGTGCCTGGTCGCTCGACGGCTCCACCGAGACCGGGCCCGCTGACGTTCGCGAGGACGACCGCGATGTACGGCAGCACGATCGCGCCGACGGCGCAGACGACCAGCCACCAACCCTGCACGAACAGCATCGCGAAGATGCAGAGCAGCCTGATCGCCATGGCGATCGAGTACTTGATCATGCGCGAGCGCCGCTCCGCCTCGGGGGAGAGCGGCAGGCTCGTGATCGATTGCTGCTTCATCAACGTCGTCGCAGTTCGGTGCGGCGCTCCTCTGCCTCAAGCCTACGTCTCCCGGCGCCCGGCGGCGGCCCTCGGATGCCGCATGACCCGGGTACCGGACGAGCGGATGTCGCGGGCCGGCATGCGCTCGATCCGGGCGCGGCATGCGGTGCTCACTATGCTGAGACGGGCTCGCCTCGAGACCGCAGATCCCCCGTGAATGGAGTCACCGCATGACCACGCCCCGCACCGTCCTCGTCACCGGCGGAAACCGCGGCATCGGGTTCGCCATCGCGCGCGAGTTCGTCGCACAAGGACACCGCGTCGCCGTCACGGCCCGCTCGGGCGATGGCCCCGAAGGAACGCTGACGGTGCGTGCCGACGTCACCGACGCGGCATCCGTCGACCGCGCCTTCGACGAGGTCGAGGCCGCACTCGGCCCGGTCGAGGTCGTCGTCGCCAATGCCGGCATCACCCGCGACACGCTGTTGCTGCGCATGAGCGAAGAGGACTTCACGAGCGTCATCGACACGAACCTGACCGGCGCGTTCCGCGTGGTCAAGCGCGCGTCGAAGGGCATGCTCAAGGGCCGCTTCGGCCGGGTCGTCTTCATCTCGAGCGTGGTCGGCCTCTACGGCTCGCCCGGCCAGATCAACTACTCGGCGTCGAAGGCGGCGCTCGTCGGCATGGCCCGTTCGCTCACGCGCGAGCTCGGCGCCCGCAACATCACGGCGAACGTGGTCGCTCCCGGGTTCATCGAGACCGACATGACCGATGAACTGCCCGAGGCGCAGCAGGCCGAGTACAAGAAGAACATCCCGCTCGGCCGGTTCGCCTCGCCCGACGAGGTCGCACGGGTCGTCGCCTGGCTCGCGGGCGACGACGCGGGCTACATCTCGGGTGCGGTGATCCCCGTCGACGGCGGCCTCGGCATGGGGCACTGACCGCCTTCGACCTCCAGCACGATGAAGGCCGCGGCGCACCCGAACGGGTGACCGCGGCCTTCAGGTTCAGCCGTGCGGGCCGTCAGCCGCGCAGGCCGAGCAGGGCGAGCACCTGCCCGAGATCGGGCGTCGTGATCGCCACATCGGCCTGAGCGCGCACCACCGGCTTGGCGCAGAACGCCACACCCAGCCCCGCCTTCGCGAGCATGCGCAGATCGTTCGCGCCGTCACCCACCGCGACGGTGTACCTCAGGGGCACGGATGCCGCGGCCGCCCACTCCTCGAGTGCGACGGCCTTGGCCTCGGCGTCGATGATCGCTCCGTCGACCCGACCGGTGAGCCGACCGTCGCCGTCGACCTCGAGCCGGTTGGCGCGGCAGAAGTCGAGGCCGAGACGCTCGGCGAGGGGATCGAGCAACTCGTGGAACCCGCCGGAGACGACGCCGACGACGCCGCCGGCGGCGTGCACGCCGTCGATGAGCTCCTGCACGCCCGGCGTCGGGGTCATGCGCGTGCGTGCCAGCGCGAGGTCGTCTTCGCCGAGCCCCGCGAGGGTGGCGACGCGTTCGCGCAGGCTCGCGGCGAAGTCGAGCTCGCCCCGCATCGCGCGTTCGGTGACCTCGGCGACGAGGGTGAGGCTGCCCGCCGCCTCGGCGAGCAGTTCGATGGCCTCCTCGCGGATGAGGGTGGAGTCGGCGTCGAGCACGACGAGCGGGCCGCCGAGGCGGCCCGGTGCGCCTGCGCTCACGCGCCGCCCGCCCGCACCCGTGAACCCTTGCCGACGACCGTGATGCCGCTGTCGGTGACGATGAACCCGCGCGCGAGGTCTTCGGCGCGGTCGACGCCGATGCGCGCGCCCGCCTCGACGACGACCTCCTTGTCGAGGATCGCCCGCTGCACGGTCGCACCGGCGTCGATGCGCGCCCGGTCGAACAGGATCGAGTCGGCGACGTGCGCGCCGGAGCCCACCACCGCCCACGGCCCGAGCACGCTGCGCTCGACGTGCGCGCCGGAGATCACGGAGCCGAGCGACACGATCGAGTCGATCACCGTGCCGAGGGTTCCGCGCGCGTCGCGGGTGAACTTGGCGGGCGGGGAGTTCAGCTGCTGGCTGAAGATCGGCCACTCCCGGTTGTACAGGTTGAAGATCGGCATCACCGAGATGAGGTCCTGGTGGGCCTCGAAGAACGAATCGATGGTTCCCACATCGCGCCAGTAGTAGCGGTCGCGGTCGGTCGAGCCGGGCACGTCGTTGCGGTTGAGGTCGTAGACGCCGGCCTCGCCCCGCGCGACGAACGCGGGGATGATGTCGCCGCCCATGTCGTGACTCGAGTCCGTGAGCTCGCCGTCGCGCAGCACCGCTTCGATGAGGGCGTCGGCGTTGAACACGTAGTTGCCCATCGAGGCGAGCACCTCGCCGGGGGAGTCGGGCAGGCCGACCGGGTCGGACGGCTTCTCGAGGAACCGCTTGATGTGCTCGGGGTTCTGCTCGTCGACCTCGATGACGCCGAACTGGTCGGCGAGCGAGATGGGCTGCCGGATCGCCGCGACGGTCGCCGCGGCGCCGGACGCGATGTGCGCGTCGATCATCTGGCTGAAGTCCATGCGGTAGACGTGGTCGGCACCGACCACCACGATGATGTCGGGCTGCTCGTCGTAGATGAGGTTGAGGCTCTGCAGGATCGCGTCGGCCGACCCCGAGAACCAGCGCTTGCCGAGTCGCTGCTGCGCGGGCACCGAGGCCACGTAGGAGTTCAGCAGGCCGCTCATGCGCCAGGTCTGCGAGACGTGCCGGTCGAGGCTGTGCGACTTGTACTGCGTGAGCACGACGATCTGGCGCAGGCCCGAGTTCAGCAGGTTCGACAGGGCGAAGTCGATGAGTCGATACTGCCCGCCGAACGGCACCGCGGGCTTGGCCCGGTCTTCGGTGAGGGGCATGAGTCGCTTGCCCTCGCCGCCTGCGAGAACGATGCCGAATACCTTGCGCGTGACCATGCCCCAAGCGTAGTCAGCAGCGGGCCTCCCGGGGGCCCGGAGTCCACACATGTCGGATGCCGCTGCGCTAGCGTGTGCAGCATGCGCGTCGACCTGCTCACCCGTGAATACCCGCCCGAGATCTACGGGGGAGCCGGCGTGCACGTCGCCGAGCTCGTCCGGGCGCTGCGACGGGACATCGACGTGGTCGTGCGCGCGTTCGGCGCGCCCCGCGACGAGGCGGGAACGCACGGCTACGCGACACCCGACGCCTTCGAGGGCCGCAACGCCGCGGTCGGCACCATGGGCGTCGACCTGCTCATGGCAGCGGATGCCGCAGGCGCCGATCTCGTGCACTCGCACACCTGGTATGCGAACTTCGCCGGCTTCACCGCCAAGCGGCTGCACGGCATCCCGCATGTCGTCACGGCGCACAGCCTCGAACCGCTCCGCCCCTGGAAGGCCGAGCAGCTCGGCGGCGGCTACCGGCTCTCCTCATGGGTCGAGCGCACGGCGTTCGAGGACGCCGACGCCGTGATCGCCGTGAGCGACGGCATGCGCCGCGACATCCTGCGTGCCTACCCGGCGATCGACCCCGCGAAGGTCGAGGTCGTCTACAACGGCATCGACCTCGACGACTGGAAGCCGAACCCCGATGCCGACCTGGCGCGCAGCCTCGGCGTCGACCCCGATCGCCCGTCGATCATCTTCGTCGGCCGCATCACCCGTCAGAAGGGCCTGCCCTACCTGTTGCGCGCGGCACGACTGTTGCCGCCCGAAGTGCAGCTCGTGCTGTGCGCGGGCGCACCCGACACGGCCGAGATCATGGCGGAGGTCACGGGACTCGTCGACGAGCTCCGCACGGAACGCGACGGCGTCGTGTGGATCGACCGGCATCTGCCGCGCGCGGAGCTCACCGCGCTGCTCACCGCGGCGACGGCGTTCGTCTGCCCGTCGATCTACGAGCCCCTCGGCATCGTGAACCTCGAGGCCATGGCCTGCGGGGCTCCCGTCGTCGGAACGGCGACCGGCGGCATCCCCGAGGTCGTCGACGACGGCGTCACCGGCGTGCTCGTGCCGATCGACCAGGCCGACGACGGCACCGGTACGCCGACGGATCCCGACCGGTACGTCGCCGATCTCGCCGCGGCGCTGACCGCGGTCGTCTCCGACCCCGTGCGCGCCGCGGAGATGGGCGCCGCCGGACGGCTGCGCGCGGAGCGCGACTTCGCCTGGGATGCGATCGCGCTGCGCACCCGCGAGGTCTACGACCGGGTGCTCTCACGGTGATCGCGGCGTCGTGGGGCGTCGCGAACGCCCGGTGCGCGCTTCGAGGGTGCATGCGCCCGATAGCATGGTGACCATGGCGAGTACGGTGCTGCAGTTCACGGATGTCTCGGTCGTTCGCGACGGGAACCCGATCCTCGATTCCGTGACCTGGAGCGTCGAATCCGACGAACGCTGGGTCGTCCTGGGGCCGAACGGCGCAGGCAAGACCACGCTGCTGCAGATCGCCGCAGCGGCGATGCACCCGACCAGCGGCCAGGCGGCCGTGCTCGAGGAGAAGCTCGGCAAGGCCGACGTCTTCGAGCTCCGTCCGATGATCGGCTTCGCCTCGACGGCCATGGCCCGCAAGATCCCGCGCAACGAGACCGTCATCGACTCGGTGCTCACCGCTGCGTACTCGGTCACGGGCCGCTGGAACGAGGAGTACGAGGAGATCGACGTCCGTCGTGCGCAGCGCGTGCTCTCGGAGTGGGGTCTCGAGGGCTTCGCCGACCGCCGGTTCGGCAGCCTCTCCGACGGCGAGCAGAAGCGCGTGCAGATCGCCCGGTCGGTCATGACCGATCCCGAACTGCTGCTCCTCGACGAGCCGGCCGCGAGCCTCGACCTCGGCGCCCGCGAAGAGCTCGTCGGCCTGCTCGGCGGGTACGCGTCGTCGTCCGCGTCGCCCGCGATCGTCATGGTCACGCACCATGTCGAGGAGATCCCCAACGGGTTCACCCACGCGCTGCTGCTGGCCAAGGGCGGGGTCGTCGCCGCCGGGCCGCTCGACGAGGCGCTCACGAGCGAGACCCTCACGAAGGCGTTCGGCATCACGATCGACCTCAGCGAGGCGAACGGCCGGTACACGGCTCGCGCCAGCTGACCTCGATCAGCTCGCGCTTCTGCTAGAATCGTTAGCTGGCCCCCTTTGGCCAACATGCTTTCCTGCCGTGCTGCATACGTCGCCGGCGGGATTCACGAGAAAAATCCGATCAGCAAGGAAGTCACCATGAAGACCGACATCCACCCCGAGTACGCTGCCGTCGTCTTCCGCGACCTCGCCTCGGGCGCAACGTTCCTCACCCGTTCGACGGTGTCGAGCGACAAGACCATCGAGCTCGACGGCGAGACCTACCCGGTCATCGACGTCGAGATCTCCTCGGAGTCGCACCCGTTCTACACGGGCAAGCAGCGCATCATGGACTCGGCCGGCCGCGTCGAGAAGTTCAACCAGCGCTTCAAGAACTTCGGCAAGTAACACCTGCCACACGAAAGGGCGGTCGACCACGGTCGACCGCCCTTTCGTCATGCCCGGGCCGAGCCCGATCAGCGCAGGCGCCCGATCAGCGCAGGCGCCGGGCCAGCACAGGCGCCCGATCAGCGCACGGGCCAGGCTCCCGACGTCGTGAATTCGGGCTCGCCGTTCTTGCGTCGCCACGCCTGGTAGCTTTCGGCCTGCTCGCGGCTCCACCCGACCTGACGATCGTGCAGGTCGGCGAGGGCGATCGCGGCGAGCTCGGGATAGGTGCGTGCGATGGCCTGGGCGACCCGGCCGGCGGCGACGGCATCGGCGCCGGCGTCATGGGCGTCGTCGAGTCGCACGCCGTAGTGCTCGCAGGTCGCCGTGAGCGTGCGCTTGCCGCGCCGGTAGCGGTCGACGGCCTTGTCGATGACGAGCGGGTCGATGACCGCGTCGGGGCCGGGCAGACCGACCAGCCCGTAGCGCTCGGCCTCGCGGGCGAGCACCGTGAGATCGTAGGCCGCGTTGTACGCGACGATCGGCAGGCGCCGCGCCGCGGCATCCGCCAATGCGGCGATGATCTCGGCGACCGCCGTCGGGGCGGCGGCCCCCTCGAGTCTGGCGCGCTCGGTGCTGACACCGTGGATGAGTGATGCCGCCGTGGGGATCTCGACCCCCGGGTCGACGATCCACTGCCGCCGTTCGAGCTCGGTGCCGTCGTAGCCGATGACGCCGACGTGGGCGGTGACGATGCGGCACGTGTCGACGTCGATGCCGGTGGTCTCGAGGTCGAAGACGGCGAGGGTGTCGGCCCAGCTGGCGGCGTTCGCGGAATCCATGGTGGAAGGCTATGGTCGGGCACCGACATCGGCGGGGGAGCGCGGCGCGTGTCACGCGATCGGGCCCTGTGGAGACCGACGGACGCCCAGCCGCAGCGCCGTAGACTGTCGAGGTCATGATCGCCTCCCCGTACGCCGAGCAGCTCGCTCGCATCCCCGTCAGCGAGCACCGGCTCGACGTCGATGGCACCCAGACGTCCTGGTGGGAGTACGGCCCCGCCGACGCCCCCGTGCTCGTGCTCGTGCACGGGTTCCGCGGCGACCACCACGGCCTCGAGCCCGTCGTCGCGCAACTGCCGGGGTTCCGCATCATCTCGCCCGACCTCCCGGGCTTCGGCGCCTCCGACACGTTCGCCACGGGCGCCCACGACCTCGATGCGTACACCGCATGGCTCGGCGCCTTCATCCGCGCCGCCGGCATCGACGGGCCCTACACGCTGCTCGGCCACTCGTTCGGCTCGATCGTCACGTCGGCCGCAGTCGCCCGCGGTCTCTCGCCGGAACGCCTGATCCTCGTGAACCCCATCGGCGCCCCCGCCCTCGAGGGGCCGCGCGGCGTCATGACGCGGCTCGCGGTGCTCTACTACCGGGCTTCGGCCGCGCTGCCCGAACGACCCGGGTTCGCGTTGCTGCGCAACGGCGCCATCGTGCGGATCATGAGCGTCACCATGGCCAAGACGACCTCGAAGCCGCTGCGCCGGTGGATCCACGACCAGCACGACACCTACTTCTCGGCGTTCGGCACCCGCGACTCGGTGCTCGAGGGGTTCACGACCTCGGTGAGCCACAATGTCGGCGAGGTCGCCGCCGACATCCACGTGCCGACCCTGCTCATCGCCGCCGAGCGCGACGACGTCACCCCGCTGTCGGCCCAGCAGCGGCTCGCGACCGTGTTCCCCGACGCACGCCTCGAGGTGATCCCCGAGGTGGGGCACCTGATCCACTACGAGACCCCGGCCACCGCGGCGGCGATGATCCTCGCCTTCCTCGGCTCCGACCAGCTCGACTCGGAGGCTCGCGCGTGAAGGTCGTCGTCGACTGCCGCTACACCCGCATCGGGCGTCACGACGGCATCAGCCGCTTCACCGCGGGCATCGTCACGGAGCTCGCAAGGCGGCACCCGCTCACCATGCTCGTGAACGACCACCGACAGCTCGAGATGCTGCCAGACCTGCCGTGGCAGCTCGTGAGCTCCCCGACGAGCATCCGCGAACCACTGGTCGCGTTGCAGGTGCGTCGAATGCATCCCGACATCGTCTTCTCGCCGATGCAGACCATGGGCTCGCTGGGTCGCGACTACAAGCTGCTCCTCACCCTGCACGACCTGATCTACTACGAGAACCCGACCCCGCCGCGCGACCTCCCGTGGCCGGTGCGGATGCTCTGGCGGCTCTACCACCTGGGGTGGTGGCCGCAGCGCATGCTGCTCAACCGCGCCGACGCCGTGGTCACCGTCTCCGAGACGACCGCCGGCCTGATCCGCGAGCACGAGCTCACCACCCGGCCCGTCACCGTCGTGCCGAACGCGGCCGACGACCTCGCCGTGCCCGACCTGCCCCGGGTTCGTCCCGTCGGCCACCGGCTCGTCTACATGGGCTCGTACATGCCGTACAAGAACGTCGACACGCTGGTGCGCGCGGTCGGCGCGCTGCCCGAGCACGAGCTGCACCTGCTCAGCAAGATCAGCCGCGACGAGCGTGCGCGTCTCACCCGGCTCGCACCGCAGGCCCGCCTCGTCTTCCACAACGGCGTGACCGATGCCGAGTACGCCGAACTGCTCGGCGGCGCGAGCGCGCTCGTGCACGCCTCGCGCGCCGAGGGCTTCGGCATCCCGCTCGTCGAGGCCATGCGCCTCGGCACTCCGGTCGTCGTCAGCGACATCCCGATCTTCCGCGAGATCGGCGGCGACGCGGCCGTGTACTTCGACGCCGACTCGCCCGAGTCGCTCGTCGCCGCACTCTGGGCGCTCGAACGCGGCGACGAATGGGAGCGGCGCTCTGCGGCATCCGTCGAGGTCGCGGCGAAGTACACCTGGGCCGCATCGGCCGACCGGCTGCTCGAGCTGATGCGTCGTACGGCAGCTCCGGGGTCGCGTCGCCGCCGGTCGCGTCGGCGACGTCGACCGGCGGCTCCCGCGGTTCGCTGAGCCGCGTCAGCGCGGCCGAGCCGGGTCGCGGCCTCAGCCGGCGGTGCTCGTCACCGCGTCGGGCCACACGAGCGTCAACTCCGCACCATCGGCGATCACGTCGTGCACCGACCCGTTGCCGATCACGTACTCGGGCGTCGGAAGGGTCCAGCCGCTGAGGTCGAGCATCAGCGCGTGGATCACCCCGCCGTGGGTCACCACGATGACGTCGCCGCCCGGGTGGGCCGCCGCGATCTCGACGAGGGCCGCGCGCGCCCGGTCGATCACCGCGGCCCTGGGCTCGAGGCCGTCGACGACGGCCGCCTGCGCCTCGACCGCCGCGCGCCCACCGTGGTCGAGGCCCTCGAGCACGCCGTAGCTGCGTTCGGCGAGCGCCGCGACCTGCACGGGCTCCGGCAGGTCGAGCTCCGACGCGATGATCTCGGCGGTCTCGGCCGCCCGCGAGAGCGTGCTCGCGTAGATGCCGCTCCAGGCGATGTCGTCGAGCCCGGATGCCGCGTCGAGCGCCTGCGCGCGCCCCGCGTCGTTCAACGGGATGTCGGTCGCGCCCTGGATGCGGCGCTGCCGGTTCCAGTCGGTCTCGCCGTGGCGGACGAGCGCGAGCCGGGTCGTCGAACTGCGGGGGAGGGCTGCGGGGGTCATGCTCACACTCTGGCAGACCGACGCGACCGACGATGCCCTCGCCGCAGCTCGGCAGTCGTGGTCGTGGTCGTGGTCGCGGTCAGGCGATGAGCGCGTCGGCGAAGGCGGTCAGGGTCTCGGTCGTGCCCGCGTCGACCTTGACCGCGGCACGGCTGTCGCCCTTCGTGATGCCGCGGTTGACGACCACGATGGGCATGCGGCGCCGGCGGGCCAGCTCGATGAGGCGCATGCCCGAGTTCACGACGAGCGAGGAGCCGGCGACGAGCAGCACGTCGGATCCGCGCACGATCGACGCCGCCGCATCGAACACCTCGACCGGCACGAACTCGCCGAAGAAGACGACGTCGGGCTTCAGGATGCCGCCGCACACCGTGCACTCGGGGATGACGAGCGATGAGGCGTCGTCGACCTCGACGTCGCCGTCGGGATTCGTGCGGACCGCCGTCTCGAGGTCGAGCCAGGGGTTCAGGGAGGCGAGCCGGTCGGCGACCGCCTCGCGCGCGAACTGCTGCCCGCAGGTCAGGCAGATCACGCGGTCCATGCCGCCGTGGAGCTCGACGACCCGACGGCTGCCGGCCTTGCGGTGCAGGCCGTCGACGTTCTGGGTGACGAGTCCGTTCACGAGCCCGGCCGCCTCGAGGGCGGCGAGGGCGCGATGTCCGTCGTTCGGTCGCGCGGCGCCGAACGCGCGCCACCCGAGGTGACTGCCGGCCCAGTAGCGCTTGCGGGCGTCGGCCGACGCGAGGAACGCCTGGAACGTCATCGGCGTGCGCACGGGGGCGCCCTCGCCGCGATAGTCGGGGATGCCCGAGTCGGTGCTGAGTCCGGCGCCGGTGAGCACCGCGAGGCGCGCTCCGCGAAGCACGTCGATGGCACGGTCGAGCGTCGCGTCGCCGCGAACGGGGATTTCGAGGTCGGATGTCACCGGTTCTCCCTTCGAATCGTCTGATTCTATTCGCGTCGGTTTTCGGGTTTGTTTCGGGGACTGGCAGGCTGGGAGAACCATGCACATCGAACGAGTCAGCGATGCGGCATCCGACAGCGTCGCAGACTATGCGAACCTGACGGATGTCTCGTTGCGCAGCGCGCACGAACCTGCGAACGGCCTGTACATCGCCGAGTCCGCGAAGGTGATCATGCGGGCGATCAGGGCCGGGCATCGTCCGCGGTCGGTGCTCATGGAGGAGAAGTGGCTCGCCGGCCTCGAGGCCGCGCTCGAGCCGTTCGACGTGCCGGTGCACCTCGCCGACGCCGATCAGCTCGAGGCGATCACCGGCTACCGCGTGCACCGCGGTGCGCTCGCCGCCTTCGAGCGCCCGGAACTGCCCGATCCGGCGACACTGCTCGCGGGCGCGCGTCGCGTCGTCGTGCTCGAGGACATCGTCGACCACACGAACGTCGGGGCGATCTTCCGCTCGGTGGCCGCGCTCGGCGCCGACGCGGTGCTCGTGACGCCGCGGTGCGCCGACCCGCTCTATCGACGCAGCGTGCGGGTCAGCATGGGCACGGTCTTCCAGGTTCCGTGGACCCGCCTGCCCGAGTGGGGCGACGCGGTCGACCTGTTGCACGGGGCCGGCTTCACGATCGCCGCGTTGGCGCTCTCCGACCGGTCGATCACCCTGCAGCAACTCGCGGCCGACGCACCCGAACGCCTCGCGCTCGTGTTCGGCGCCGAGGGCGACGGCCTCAGCCGCACCGCCCTCGACGCGGCCGACGAGGTCGTGCGCATCCCCATGGCGCACGGCGTCGACTCGCTGAACGTCGCTGCCGCGGCCGCGGTCGTGCTCTACGCGCTGCCGGCCGGGTCGGATGATGCGCATGAGTGAGCCCGAGGCGAAGCCGCGAGCCAGCGCCTCGGTCTACCGGCGCAGGCGCATCGTCGTCTTCACGACCCTGGCGCTGGTGCTCGGGCTGCTGACCACCGCGGGCGTCTACACGTCGAACACGCTCGGCGCCCCGATCCCGACGGCCGCGCCCCAGGTCGAGGACCCCGAGCCCATCGCCGCAGCGGCCCAGCAGCTCGCGCTGCCCGGCTTCGGCGCCTACGCGGTCGGTGCGGTCGGCTTCGACGGCCTCCTCGCCGCCGGCAACGACCAGACGCCGATGGCCCTCGCGAGCATCACCAAGGTCATCACGGCGCTCACGGTGCTCGCCGAGCACCCGATCCCCGAGGGGGAGAGCGGACCCGACATCGAGTACACCGACGCCGACGTCGACATCTACTGGGACATGGTCGCCCAGAACGGCTCCGTCGCACCCGTCGAGGCCGGCGCGACGCTCACGCTGAAGGAGAGCCTCGAGGCGCTGCTCATCCCGTCGGGCAACAACTACGGCATCTCGATCTCGAACTGGGCGTTCGGCTCGGAGGCCGCACTGGCCGAGAAGGCCAACGCCTGGCTCGCCGACCACGGCCTCGCGAACACGCACGTCGTCGACTCGAGCGGCATCTCCGACGACAACGTCGGTACGGCGGCCGACATGGTCCGCCTCGGCGAGATCGCCCTCGAGGACCCCACGATCGCCGCCATCGTCGCGTCGAAGAGCGTCGAGATCCCCGAGCTCGGCACGCTCACGAACTCGAACAAGCTGCTCGGCACGCACGGCATCGACGGCATGAAGACCGGCACGACGGATTTCGCGGCCAACCTGCTCTTCACCGCGGACTACGCGGTCGGCTCGAGCACCGTGACGGTCGTGGGCGTGCTGCTCGGCGGCGAGAGCCATGACATCATCGACGCCGCCATCGCCGCGATGCTCGACTCGGTCGTGCCCGGATTCCACGAGGTCGCGCCGCTCGAGGCCAACCAGGTGCTCGCCGAGTACGACACCCCGTGGGGCGAGACCGCGCGAGCGAGGGCGGCGAGCGGGGCGTCGCTGGTGGTCTGGAACGACACGCCCGTCGACGTCGAGGTGCACGCCGAGCCCGTCACGCTCGCCGTTCGCGGCGACGAGGTCGGCACCGCGATCGTGCGCGCGGGCAGCCAGGAGATCACGGTGCCGCTCGTGCTCGACGCGACGCTCGCCGACCCCGGAGCGTGGTGGCGGCTCACGAACCCCGGTGCGCTCGACGAGCAGGCGGCTCAGTCCGAGACCGAGTAGGGCCCGGCATCCGGTCGCTTCGCCGTGATCTGGTCGCCGGAGGACTGGTGTCGTACGCGGCGCAGCACCCACGGCACGAGGTACTCGCGCGCCCAGGAGAAGTCTTCGACGCGAGCCTGCCGCCACGTCGACGCCGGGACCGGCTCGGGGTTCGACGGTTCGAGGTCGTTCTCGACGTTGAGCGCCTCGAGCACCATGCGCGCGACCGTGTGGTGGCCGAGGGAGTTCAGGTGCAGCCGATCCGGCGCCCACATGCGCATGTCCTGGATCTCGGTGAGCGCCCACTGGTCGGCGACGATGCAGTCGTACTTCTTCGCGACGATGCGGAGGTTCTCGTTGTAGATCGCGACCTTGCCGCGGATGCCGCGGAACACGTTCGAGAATCCGACGTCGACGCCCGTGAAGATCACGATGGTGGCGTGATCGCGCGAGAGCCGATCGATCGCGTACTCGAAGCGCGCGGCGATCTCGTCGGGGTCGGTGCCGGGCCGGATCACGTCGTTGCCGCCCGCGGAGATCGTGATCAGGTCGGGCCGGAGCGCGAGCGCCGGCTCGATCTGCTCGTCGATGATCTGGCGGATGAGCTTGCCACGCACGGCGAGGTTCGCGTAGGCGAAGTCCTCGGTTCCCCGGCCGAGCACCTCGGCGACGCGATCGGCCCAGCCGCGGTGCCCACCGGGCACGGTGGGCTCCGGGTCGCCGATGCCCTCGGTGAACGAGTCGCCGAGGGCGACATATCGGGACCAGGGGTGCTGCTGCGTGACCATTCCACCATTCTGCCAAGCCTGCGGCCGACGCACGCTCCGAGTCGGTCGCAGCGGATCCGGTTCGAGGATGTCGGCGGCCTCGACTACCCTCGAATCCAGTGAGCACTGCGACCCCTTCCGGCGCCCAGCCGGGTACCTCGGCCGCCGAACATCTCTCCCCGTCCTTCCCCGAGCGCGCGGCGTGGGGCACGGCGAGCAAGCTTCGAGCCTGGCAGGCCGAGGCGCTCGAGCAGTACCTCGGCGACCTCCCGCGCGACTTCCTCGCCGCCGCGACGCCCGGCGCCGGCAAGACCACGTTCGCCCTGCGGCTCGCGGCCGAGCTCCGCTCGCGTCGCATCATCGACCGCATCACGGTCGTCGCGCCCACCGACCACCTGAAGCGCCAGTGGGCGGATGCCGCGGCACGCGCCGGGATCCGGCTCGACCCCGGGTTCCGCAACGCGCACGGCAGCATCGCCCGGCACTATCACGGCGTGGCCGTGACGTACGCGCAGGTCGCCATGCGACCGGCGCTGCACCGCGAGCTCACGGTCTCGGGCCGCACGCTGGTGATCCTCGACGAGGTGCACCACGGCGGCGACGCGCTGTCGTGGGGCGACGCGATCCGCGAGGCGTTCGAGCCGGCGACCAAGCGCCTCTCGCTCACCGGCACCCCGTTCCGCTCCGACACGGCGCCGATCCCCTTCGTCCAGTACGAGCAGGACGCCCACGGCGTGCGCCTCTCGCAGACCGACTACGCCTACGGCTACGGCCGCGCCCTCGCCGACGGCGTCGTGCGTCCGGTGCTGTTCATGGTCTACGCGGGCCACATGCGCTGGCGCACCAAGGCCGGCGACGAGATGGAGGCCCGGCTCGGCGAGGACAACACGAAGGACATCACCTCGTCGGCGTGGCGCACCGCGCTCGAACCGACGGGCGAGTGGATCCCCGCCGTGCTCGCGGCTGCCGACCGCCGCCTCACCGAGGTGCGGCACGGCATCCCCGACGCCGGCGGACTCGTCATCGCGACCGACCAGACCGTCGCCCGCGCCTACGCGAAGATCCTCGAGGACATCTGCGGCGAACCTGTCACCGTCGTGCTCTCCGACGAGAAGGAGGCGAGCGCGCGCATCGAGGAGTTCTCCGAGAACACCCGGCGCTGGATGGTCGCCGTGCGCATGGTGTCCGAGGGCGTCGACGTGCCGCGCCTCGCCGTCGGCGTCTACGCCACGAGCAGCTCGACGCCGCTCTTCTTCGCCCAGGCGATCGGGCGCTTCGTGCGTGCGCGCAGACGTGGTGAGACGGCATCCGTGTTCCTGCCGAACGTGCCGATCCTCATGGCGCTCGCCTCGCAGATGGAGCTCGAACGCGATCACGCGCTCGACCGGCGCGGCGGTGACGACGCCGACGACGACGGGCTCGACGACAGCCTGCTCGAGTCGGCGAACCGCGAGGAGCGTGCGTCGGAGGAGCTCGAGCTCGGCACCTGGCAGGCCATCGGATCGGATGCCTCGTTCGACCGCGTGCTCTTCGACGGCACCGAGTTCGGCACGCTCGCCGAGCCCGGCAGCGACGAGGAGTACGACTTCATCGGCATCCCCGGCCTGCTCGAGCCCGACCAGGTCTCCGAGCTGCTGCGCCACCGTCAGGCCCGCCAGTCCAGGCGCGCGGGCGAGCGGCGCAAGCACGTCGTCGAAGAGGAGAACCCCGAGCCCGTCGCGCTGTACCGCACGCTGAAAGAGCAACGGGCGCTGCTGAACAGCCTCGTCGGGCTCTGGGCGCGGCACACGGGCGAGGCGCATTCGCTCGTGCACGCCGAGCTGCGGCGAGTCTGCGGCGGCCCCGCGGTCGCGCAGGCCACGGTGACGCAGCTGCAGGCGCGTATCGAGCTGCTGCGCCGCCGCCTCGGCCGAAGCTAGGCGCGGCATCCGATCCTCCCGGCCAGCCAGCGCGGGGGATGCGTGAGCGGGCCGACGTCTGCGAGCATGGCCGACATGGACCGCACCACACGCGTGCTCACGGTCGCGATCATCGTCTCGTTCATCGCGTTCCTCGACGGCGCCGTCATCAACGTCGCCCTCCCGTCGATCGCCGATGAACTCGGCGGCGGTCTCGCGCTGCAGCAGTGGGCGGTCGACGCGTACCTGCTGACGCTCGGGTCGCTGATCCTGCTCGCGGGCTCGCTCTCGGACTCGTTCGGGCGACTGCGGATCATCCGCATCGGACTCTGGGGATTCGCGGCGACCTCGGTGCTCTGCGCGATCGCCCCGACGGGGGAGTTCCTCGTCATCTCGCGTGCGCTGCAGGGTGCCGCCGGCGCACTGCTCGTTCCGAGTTCGCTCGCCCTGATCATCGCGACGTTCGCGCCCGCCGACCAGGGGCGGGCGATCGGCCGCTGGACCGCATGGACGACCGCGGCGTTCCTCGTCGGGCCGCTGCTCGGCGGGGTGCTCGTCGATCTCGCCTCGTGGCGCCTCGTGTTCTGGATCAACGTGGTGCCGATCGCCGTCGCCCTCATCCTGGCCCGCCCACTCGGCCGCGACGCGCCTCGCACCGAGCCCGTTCACATCGACTGGCTCGGCGCCGGGCTCGGCATCGTCGGCCTCGGCGGCACCGTGTTCGCGCTCATCGAGCAGGGCCGCTACGGCTGGACGTCGCCCGTGGTCGCCGTGCCGCTCGTGGTCGGACTCGTCGCGCTCGTGCTGTTCGTGCTGCAGGAGCGCCGCTCGCCGCATCCGATGCTCCCGCTCGAGCTCTTCAACCGCCGCAACTTCGCAGCGGGCAACCTCGCGACCGTGTTCATCTACGCCGCGTTCTCGCTCGGACCGTTCGCGATGACGATCTTCCTGCAGCAATCCGGCGGGTTCAGCGCCACCATGGCCGGCCTCGCGACGTTGCCGCCGACGATCATGCTCGTGCTGCTGGGCGCACGGTTCGGCGAGCTGTCGAGCCGGTTCGGGCCTCGCGTGTTCATGACCGCCGGACCGATCATCGTCGGAGGCGGATACCTGCTGACCCTCGCGGTGCAGGACGAGCTCGTCTACTGGTGGCAGTTCCTGCCCGGCATCCTCGTGATCGGGCTCGGCATGGCGATGACCGTCGCACCGCTGACCTCGACGATCCTCGGCGCCGTCGACCCGATCCACGCGGGCATCGGGTCGGCCGTGAACAACGCGGTCGCCCGCATCGCCGGCCTCGTCGCGATCGCGAGCATCAGTGTCATCGCCGGGTCGCAACTGGATGTCTCGGGGTACCGTCGCACGGCCGCGGCGGTCGCCGTGATGCTCGTGATCGGCGGGCTGGTGTCGTGGTTCGGCATCCGGAACCCACGGGTCGAACCCGTCGCTGACGCCGTGCCGCCGCGTCTCGCGTAGCCGGCCGCTGCGACGTCCCGTCCGTCATGTGGGCGGGCGGCGTCGCAGGGCCTCGTATGATTCGGGGATGAGCCGCTCCGCGAGCGGCCAGGCAACCCGACCCGATGGAGGCACCACCATGGCCGAGAAGCCCGAACTCGATCGCGTCGATCGTGCACTGCTCCAGGCGCTCTCGACCAATGCCCGGGCATCGGGCGCCGCCCTCGCGGCCGAGGTGGGCGTCGCCGAGTCGACCGTGTCGCTGCGCCTGCGCCGTCTGCAGAGCCTCGGCACGGTGCGCGGATACCGCGTGGAGGTCGACCTGGCCTCGCTCGGCGTCTCGCTGCAGGCCCTGATCGCGATCCGGCTCGTCAAGCACGATCGCGCCGAGATCGACGCGTTCCGCCAGCAGGTGCCGCACCTTCCCGGTGTGTTGTCGGTGTACCACATGGCCGGTGCAGAGGACTACCTGCTGCACGTCGCCGCCCGCGACGCCGAGGAGCTGCGCGAGTTCGTGCTCGCGCATCTGACCGGCCACCCCGCCGTCGCGCACACCGAGACGAACCTCATCTTCGAGCACGTCGACGGCGACGGCTGGAACAAGCTCGTCGGCTGAGCACTCGAGTCGGCGGTCGTCGATGTCGACGCTTCGGTGTCGACGACGTCGAGCGCCCTCGCCCGAGGCCCCGCTGGGCGGTTCGGCGCTCCGAAATGCTGTCAATCCCGCGGAATCGCGGCGATCGCGCCCCACGGGCCGATAGCGTGAACGACGGCCGCGACGCGGCCGCGCGATGGCGCGGGACCCGGGTGCCTCGACCGTCCGCGCGTGCCCTGCCGTCGCACCAGAAGACGAGGAGCGCCCGCATGACCCAGGAGACGCCGCACGGCTCGCCGTCCGACCGCACCCGGTGGCGGCGCTACCTCGCTGCTGAGCGTGCCGAGGCCGCCGTGTACCGGGAACTCGCCGCCCGCCGCGAGGGCGAGGAGCGCGCGATCCTGCTCGCACTCGCCGCAGCCGAGGGCCGCCACGAGGCGCACTGGCTCGCGCTCCTCGGCGGCGACGACGCCGGCGTGCCGCGCGCCGACCTGCGCACCCGTCTGCTCGCCTCGCTGGCCCGCCGATTCGGGTCCATCTTCGTGCTCGCCCTCGCGCAGCGCGCCGAAGCCCGTTCGCCGTACGCGACCGACCCCGACGCGACGCCGGCGATGGCGGCCGACGAACGCATCCACGGCGAGGTCGTGCGCGGCCTCGCCGCCCGAGGTCGCCGCCGGCTCGCCGGCACGTTCCGCGCAGCCGTCTTCGGAGCGAACGACGGCCTCGTCTCGAACCTCGCACTCGTGCTGGGCATCGGCGCGACGGGCGTCGCCCCCGGTGTCGTGCTCTTCACGGGCATCGCCGGTCTCCTCGCCGGCGCCCTCTCGATGGGGGCCGGCGAATACGTCTCGGTGCGTTCGCAGCGGGAGCTGCTCGAGGCATCCGCCCCCGACCCGACGGCGCGCGAGGCGCTGCCGCACCTCGACGTCGATGCCAACGAGCTGGCGCTCGTCTACCGCGCCCGCGGCATGCAGGAGCAGGAGGCGATCGAGCACGCGGCACTCGTGGTCGCCCGGGTGCAGGCGGTCGAGGACGCGCACACCCCGACCGACGCGCTGTCGGTCGTCGAGCACGACGACGAGGCCGTCGGAACCGGCCTCGCCGCGGCGCTCTCGAGCTTCTGCTTCTTCGCCTCCGGCGCGCTCATCCCGGTGCTGCCGTACCTCTTCGGCATGACCGGGCTCGCCGCGATCGTCACGGCCACGGTGCTCGTGAGCATCGCGCTGCTCGCGACCGGCGCGACCGTCGGCCTCCTCTCGGGGGCCTCGCCGTTCAAGCGGGCGGTCCGCCAACTCGCGATCGGCCTCGGCGCCGCCGCCGTCACCTACGTGCTGGGCCTCGCGTTCGGCACCTCCATCGCCTAGGAGACGCATGACCCGCCCCGTCGCCCTCATCACCGGAGCCGGCCGCCGCAACACGATCGCCTGGGCGATCGCGACCGCGCTCGCGATCGACGGCTGGGACATCGCCTTCAGCCACTTCGGCGACTACGACCGTCGGATGCCGCTCGGGGGCGACCCCGAGCGCGATCCCGCCGCGCTCGAGGAGCAGCTGCGCGAGCTCGGCGCACGGGCGATCGCGCTCGACGCCGACCTCGCGGAACCCGAGGTGCCTGCGCGACTCGTCGCCGCGGCATCCGAAGCGCTCGGCCCGGCGCGCGCCCTCGTGCTCTCGCACGCGCAGAGCGTCGACTCCGGAATCCTCGACACCTCGGTCGACAGCTTCGACCGGCACTTCGCCGTGAACACGCGCGGCTCATGGCTGCTCCTGAAGGCGTTCGCCGAGCAGGTGCCCGAGGGCGGTGGCCGGGTCGTGGCGCTCACGAGCGACCACGTCGTCGGCAACGTGCCGTACGGCGCCTCCAAGGGCGCGCTCGACCGCATCGTGATCGCGGCGGCCCGTGAGCTCGCGCCGCTCGGCATCACCGCGAACCTCGTGAACCCCGGCCCGGTCGACACCGGCTGGATGGACGACGCGACCCGAGCCGCGATCCTCGCGCAGCAGCCGAGCGGTCGGCTCGGCACGCCCGACGACGCCGCGCGCCTGGTGCGGTTCCTCGTCTCCGAGGACGGACGCTGGGTGACCGGGCAGCTCATCCACAGCGACGGCGGCTTCTCGGTCTGACGTGCTCCTCGGCAGCGCAGGGCTGTCAGCTCAGCGAGGCCGCGCCTCGGCGGGCGGAGGTCTCAGGCGAGCGGAGGTCTCAGGCCGGCGCCGTGACGAAGTCGATGAGCTCCTCAACGCGCGCCAGCAGCGCCGGCTCGAGGTCGCCGTACCCGCGCACCTGTGCGAGGATCCGCTGCCACGCCCGTGCGATGTCGGCCTGCTCGTCGTGCGGCCAGCCGAAGGCCTCGCACACGCCGTGCTTCCACTCGGTTCCGCGCGGGATCACCGGCCAGGCCTCGCGCCCGACGCGAGCGGGCTTCACGGCCTGCCACACGTCGATGTACGGATGCCCGACGACGAGGACGTTCGCTCCGTGCGGCCCGCGCCTGACGGCGTCGGCGATGCGCTGCTCCTTCGACCCGGGCACGAGGTGGTCGACGAGGATGCCGGCGCGCCGGCCGGGCCCGGGCTTGAAGTCGTCGAGCTGCTCGGCGAGCACGTCGACGCCCTCGAGGTACTCGACCACGACGCCCTCGATGCGGAGGTCGGCGCCCCAGACCTTCTCGACGAGCTCGGCGTCGTGCCGGCCCTCGACGAAGATGCGGCTCGGCAGGGCGACCTTCGCGGGCGCGTGCTCGACCGCGAACGAGCCCGATGCGGTGCGCAGGCGCCCGGCGGGAGCCTTCGGCTTGGGGCGCACGAGCTGCACGGCCTCGCCGTCGACGAGGAACCCGTGCCCCAGCGGGAACATCCTGGTCTTGCCGAAGCGGTCCTCGAGGGTCACGTGCTGCGCGTTCACGGCGACCACGGCGCCGCAGAACCCGTCGGCGGCGAGTTCGACGACGAGGTCGCGTTCGGCTTCGACGGTGGGGATCACGCGTCGTCCGCGCGCCTTCCAGTCGCCGGCGAGCACGTCGTCGCCGTAGCGGTCCGGTCCGTTCTGGGCATGGGTCGAGGTCGGCACCGGACGAGGCTAACGGAAGTCGCGCGAACGCAGCGGCGCCGACACGGTGAGCCGTTCGAACCGGTCGGCGACGAGGTTCACGACGCCCTGCTCGGACCGTTCGAGCATGCCCCGCACGATCATCGCCGGAGCCTCCCTCGCCACCCTGCGATACCGCTGCCACACGCCGACCCCGGCGATCACGTTGACCGTGCCGGACTCGTCTTCGAGGTTCATGAACGTGATGCCGCTCGCGGTCGCCGGCCGCTGCCGATGCGTCACCACCCCCGCGACCTCGATGCGGCGACCGTTCTCGGCGGCGACCAGGCGGTCGACCCGGACCACCCCGCGTTCGTCGAGGCGCGCGCGCACGTGCCGCATCGGGTGGTCGTCGGGGGAGATGCCCGTGGCCCACAGATCGTACACGACCTGCTCGGCGGGGGAGAGGATCGGCAGCAGCGGCGGCTGCACCACGACCACCGAGCCCGCGAGGAACTCCTCGCGGTCCTGCGCGGCCTCTCCGGCGAGCCAGAGCGCCTGGCGACGCCCGAGACGGAAGCCCGCGAACGCGCCCGCCGCGGCGAGCGCCTCGAGCTGTTCAGCCGAGAGCCCGGCTCGGCGAGAGACCTCCGCCATGTCCCGGTACGGGCCCCTCGCCTCGCGCTCCGCGACGATGCGCTCGGCGACCTCGAGGCCGATCGAGGAGACGTCGGCGAGCCCGAGGCGCACCGCGAACGCGCCGTCGCGGCGGTGCTCCGCCGAGCGGTCGGGTGCCTCTCGCACGAACTTCTCGACGGGCGGCTGCACGGGGTCTGCGCATGAGGGCATGCCGGTCGGCTCGCGGCATCCGTCGTCAGATGCCCCAGTGGCGCCGGGAACCCCTGAACCGCCGGACACGCTCGCACCGCCCAGCAGCGGCTCGAGCCCGGCATGCACTCCCGACCGCAGGATGTCGGGCCGGCGCACCTCGACGCCGTGTCGCCGGGCGTCGCCGGTGAGCGTCTGGGGCGAGTAGAAGCCCATGGGCTGGGCGCGCAGCAGCGCCGCGAGGAAGGCGGCGGGGTGGTGCAGCTTCAGCCACGAGCTCGCGTAGACGAGCAGGCCGAAGCTCAGGGCATGGCTCTCGGCGAAGCCGAAGTTCGCGAACGCCTCGATCTTGGCGTAGATGGAGTCGGCCACCTCGGGTTCGATGCCGTTCTCGGCCATGCCCGCGTAGAGCTTCGTGCGCAGGCGGTCGATCTTCTCGACGCCGCGCTTGGAGCCCATGGCCCTGCGCAGCAGGTCGGCATCGGCCGCGCTGCAGTTGCCGACCGCGACGGCCATCTGCATGAGCTGCTCCTGGAAGAGCGGCACCCCGAGGGTGCGTTCGAGCACCGGCTTCAGCTTGGGGTGCAGGTAGGTGACCTTCTCCTCGCCCGTTCGGCGACGGATGTACGGGTGCACCGCACCGCCCTGCACCGGGCCGGGGCGGATCAGCGCGATCTCGACGACGAGGTCGTAGAAGCACCGGGGTTGCAGGCGGGGGAGCGTGCCCATCTGCGCCCGGGATTCGACCTGGAACACGCCGATCGAGTCGGCGCGGCAGAGCATGTCGTAGACCGCGGCCTCTTCTTTGGGAATGGTCGCGAGCTCCCACGTCTCGCCCGTGTGCTCGCGCACGAGGTCGAACGTGTACTGCAGCGCGGCGAGCATGCCGAGTCCGAGCAGGTCGAACTTCACGAGGCCCATCCAGGCGCAGTCGTCCTTGTCCCACTGGAGCACCGTGCGCTGCTCCTTGCGGGCATGCTCGATGGGACACACCTCGCCGACCGGTCGGTCGGTGAGGACCATGCCGCCCGAGTGGATGCCGAGGTGCCTCGGAAAGCTCAGCAGCTGCGAGGCGAGGTCGACCACCGGGGCGGGGATGTCGTGGTCGGAGGTGTCGACGACCGCGCCCCACCGCTCGACCTGTCGGCTCCAGGCGTCCTGCTGGCCGGTCGAGAAGCCGAGCGCCTTGGCCATGTCGCGCACCGCCGCCTTCGGACGGTAACTGATGACGTTCGCGACCTGAGCGGCGTTCATGCGCCCGTACTTCCCGTAGACGTACTGGATGATCTCCTCACGCCGGTCGGAGTCGAAGTCCACGTCGATGTCGGGCTCCTCATCGCGCAGCGCCGAGAGGAATCGCTCGAACGGCAGGTCGTAGAAGATCGAGTCGACCGCGGTGATGCGCAGCACGTAGCAGACCGCCGAGTTCGCCGCCGATCCGCGCCCCTGGCACAAGATGCCCCGCCGCCGGGCCTCATGCACCAGGTCGTGCACGATGAGGAAGTAGCCCGGGAAGTCCTTCTGTTCGATCACGTCGAGCTCGCGCGCGAGGCGCTCGCGCACGTGGTCAGGCACGCCGGGGTAGAGCTCGGCGGCACCTCGCCAGGTGAGCTCGCGCAGCCAGCTCATGGGCGTGTGCCCCTCCGGCACCTTCTGCTTCGGCAGGCGGGGCCTGGCGCTCCGCAGCGTGAACCCGAGCTCGGCCGCGAGCGTCGCCGACCGCGCGACCGCGCCGGGGTAGCGGGTGAACCGCTCGGCCATCTCGGCGCCGGAGCGCAGGTGCAGGCCGTCGGATGCCGGCAGCCACCCGTCGAGCTCGTCGAGGCTGCGCCTGGCGCGCACCGCGGCGAGCGCCGACGCGAGCCGGTGCTCGCCCGGCGTGGCGTAGTGCACGGCGTTCGTCGCGAGCAACGGCAGCCGGGCGCGCTCGGCGAGCCCGGCGAGCAGGTCGTTGTTCTGCTGATCGAGCGGATGCCCGTGGTCGAACAGCTCGACGACGACGTGGTCCCGCCCGAAGAGGGCGATCAGCCGGTCGAGCTCGCGCCACGCGGCATCCGCCCCACCGTTCGCGAGGGCGCGGCGCACCATTCCCTTGCGGCATCCGGTGGGGATGATCCATTCGTCGCCGGAATGCTCGGCGAGCGACTCGAGCGAGTACACGGGCCGCCCCTTCTCGCCGCCGGCGAGCTGCCCCTCGGTGATCGCGCTCGCGAGGCGGTGGTACCCCTCCTGCTGCCTGGCGAGCACGAGCAGATGCTCGCCCTCGGGGTCGGCCGCCCCCATCTGCGGCTCGGTGAGCCCGAGCGAGAGCTCGGCGCCGAACACGGTCTCGAGCTCGGGAAAGCTCTCGGCGGCCTCGGCGAAGCGCACGACGCCGTAGAAGCCGTCGTGGTCGGTGAGCGCGAGTCCCGTGAGGCCCAGGCGGTGCGCCTCCTCGACGAGTTGCTCGGGCGAGGAGGCGCCATCGAGGAAGCTGTACGTCGAGTGCGCATGCAGCTCGGCGTACGGCACGACCGGCCCGCTCGGCGCCTCGAGTCCTTCGGACGGGCGGTACGGATGCCGCTTGCGACTGAACGCCGGCCCGTCGCCGCCGTCGGCGATGAGCGTCGGCGCCCCTGGTCGCCGTCGGTCGGAGAGCTTGCGTTCGAGCTCCGACCACGGGATGCCCGGGTTGTTCCAGCCCATCAGCCCCACCGGCCCATCAGTCGCCGCCCATCAGTCGTACCTCGCCTCGGCCCACCAGCCGTCGCCGTCGCGCACGAGCAGCCAGGCGCAGCCGTCGTCGTCGACGATCTGGAAGCGGTGCACCCGCTTGGCGGCCGCAGGGTCCCACCAGCGCTCGACGACGGGCCATGGGCCGGCCCAGGCGCGCACCGGTCTGGCCCCGAACCCGTCGGTTCGTGGAGCTCCCACGGCTCCCGCGGCCCCTCCGGTCGCGATGTCTCCACCGGTCGCTCCGACCCTGCCGACCCGGCCGATGTCGCCGACGGCGAACCGCTCGGGCGCCGCGGAGATCACCCCCCTCGCGTCGATCGCGACCTCCGCGCCCTTCGCGTCGAGCAGTGCGACGGGTCGGCGTTCGCGGAACACGCTCGCCGGCGCGAGCATCGGCAGGCTGCCGGGCCACGGCGCATCGGTCGTGCGCTCGGGCGGACGGTCGCCCCACGGCACGAGCACCTGCCGGTCGGCGAGCATGCGGCCGCCGCCCACCGATGCGGTGACGACGGCGTCGTGGCCGAGCATGCTCTGCACGCGCGTGAGGCCGTGGTGCACGCGCTCGTCGGGTCCGCCGCCCCAGAGCCCCTCCTCGTGGTTGCCGGTGGAGTCGATGCGCTCGGGGATCACGCGCAGCCGCACGATCGGCGACGCGAGGCCTGCATCGGCCATGCCCGCCCCCTGCAACTGCCAGCGCACCCGGTCGATGACGTCGGCAGGGGTGAACCAGCGCGGATGCAGCCAGCTGCGACTCGAGCGCCCACCGCGCTCGTCGTCGATCTCGATGCGCAGCCCGGTGCACACGAGCCGCACGTCGCGCATGCGCTGGATGAAGGCCTCCGCACCCACGCGGAACGCGAACGCGAGCTGGTCGATGCGGTCGAGCGGCGGTTCGAAGTGCTGCTCGGCCTCGAACTCGGGCGGGGGAGTGCGCGCGAGCACCCGCGCCTGTTCGCGGCCCGACGCCCGATCGTGCGCGAAGGCGCCGGCCGCGCCGAACCTGCGGCGCACGTCGGCCTCCGGCAGCGCGGCGAACTCGCCGAGCGTGCGCACGCCGAGTCGGTTCAGCAGGGTCGTCGTGCGCTGGTCGGTCACGAGCCCGACGGGCAGCGGCGCGATGAAGGCCGCGGATGCCGCGGGCTCGATGATCTCGACCCCATCGCCGCCGACCCCGCCTGCGGCGACCCCGCCCGCGGCGACCGTCGCCTCCGCGTCGCCCGCGGCATGCGCCGCTCCCGGCGCCCGTGCCGCCCGTGCCGCCTGCTCGGCCGCGAACGGCCCGTCGGCGATGCCGACCCTCGCGCCCTGGACGCCGAGCCCGACGAGGGTCGAGAGCAGCGCGGATGCCGCGGCCGCCTCACTGCCGTAATACCGGGCCGGGCCGCGCGCCCGCATCGCGAGCGTGCCGGGTCGCACGACCTGCACTCCGGGCACGGCCTGCTCGACCTGGCGAACGACGGGCTCGAAGATGCGCACGTCGAGCTCGACGTCGTAGTCGTGCACCACGAGATGCGGACAGCGCAGTTGCGCCTCCCGGAGCTTCAGCCCGCGCATGACCCCGTAGCCGCGCGCGGCGGCCGAGCAGGCGAACACGAGCCCGTGATCGATGAGCGCGATGGGCTCGCCCTCGTCGATCCCGAGGTCCGTGCAGACGGCGCGGATCGGCCAGTCGGGGCACCAGAGCACGATCGTGCGACCGGGTTCGGCGTTCATCCGGCCCTCCGACGCGCTTCGCCGACGAGGCCGAGCGGCGGGATCGCGCGCAGCGGCGCCACGAGCCCGAGCCCGATCGCCGGGGTCGTCGCCGGCACCGTCGGCACCGTCGGCACCGGGAGGCTCGACACCTGAGCGAACTCGAGCGACCGCCCTGGCAGCTGCATGCGGGATCCGGCCCGTCGCACGAACTCGCCCCTGCCCGCCACGTTCACGATCACCTCGCGGTCGACGAGGTGCCCGTGTCCGCGCTCGATGCCGTGCCATTCGCTCGCCCCGAGGCCGAGCCGGGCGTCGCTGCCCGGCCATGCCCCCGCCACGAGCAGCGTTGCGCCTCGTTGGCGGAGCCTGGCCTGCAGGCGGCTCGCCTCGGCGGGGGAGACCCGCCCGTTCGGCCGCACGGCGACGATCGGGATCACGTCGGCGAGCGCCGCGGCGACCGCGAGCCACTGGTCGCCGGGGTCGGGCACGAGCGCGAGCCGTTCGAGCGAGATGCCGAACCTGGAGGCGGCCTCGACGCCGAACTCGGGCATGCCGATGATCGCGGCCCACCTGCCGCCGGCGCTCGGCCCCGCGAGCAGGGCCATGAGGAGGGTCATCGACCCCTCGACCTGCACGATCGTGCCCTCGCGGAGCGTGCCGCCGGGGAGCACATCGGCGAAGGCCGGGTGCGTCGGCACGGCCTTGGTGTCGAGGCGCGTGCCCTGCATGCCGCGGATGCGCGCCTGCAGCTCCTCGACGCGCTCGGCACGGGGTGCGGCACGCGGCGCCTCGGCACGGGGTGCGTCGGCGAGGGGAGCGGTCATGGTCACCGCTCCAGTTTCGAACACATGTTCGAATATGGCAAGTCGGATGCACCGAACGTCCGCCCGCGAGAGCACACGCGAGGGCGCACGCGCGCCCCCGAAGAGGAGCCGACACTCGGACAGGCGCGATGGCGCCCGGAAACGCAAGAAGGCCCGGATCGAAACCGATCCGGGCCTTCTGACACAAGCGTGCGCGAGGGGGGACTTGAACCCCCACGCCCGTTAGGGCACTAGCACCTCAAGCTAGCGCGTCTGCCATTTCCGCCACCCGCGCTTGTGTCTGCCTCGCGATCTCTCGCTCGGCAACGAGATAGAACACTATCACGGTTCTGGGCGCGCCTTTGACCACGGGGGCGCCCTCAGGGCGCGAACGGAGACCCGTCGAGACACGAAACGCCGATCAGCGCAATGTTCCGAATTTCGCATGTCGTCGCATCGCGCCATCCGTCGCCTCGATCGCCACCGGCGGCTACGGTGAAGGGCATGGCCGAGACATCCGCACCATCGCCCGAGCCCGACCGCCCGACCGAACTCGAGGAGACTGCGCGCATCGCGCGCGACCTGATCCGGTTCGACACGTCGAACTACGGCGAGGGCAAGGCCAAGGGCGAGCGCGAGGCCGCCGAGTACGTCGAGGCGCACCTCAGGTCGCTCGGCCTCGAACCGCAGATGTTCGAGCCGGAGCCCCGGCGCACGAGCGTCGTGGCCCGCGTGCCCGGCCGCAATCCCGACAAGCCCGCCCTCGTGCTGCACGGCCACCTCGACGTCGTGCCGGCCGACGCGCGCAACTGGAGCGTCGACCCGTTCGCGGGCGAGATCCGCGACGGCATGCTGTGGGGCCGCGGCGCGGTGGACATGAAGGACATGGACGCCATGATGCTCACGGCGCTGGGCGACATCCTGCGGTCGGGCAGGCTGCCGGAGCGCGAGATCGTCGTCGCGTACTTCGCCGACGAGGAGGCGGGCGGCGGCGTGGGGGCGAGCCGCCTGGTCGACGACCACCCCGAGCTCTTCGCGGGCGCGACCGAGGCGATCAGCGAGGTCGGCGGGTATTCGATCACGGTCGGCGGCACGCGCGCGTACCTGCTGCAGACGGGCGAGAAGTCGCTGCTCTGGGTGCGCCTCGTCGCGCACGGCCGGGCCGCCCACGGATCTCGCCTGATCCGCGACAACGCGATCACGAAGCTCGCGGGCGCGATCGCCCGCATCGGCTCGACCGAGTGGCCGGTGCGGCTCACCGACACGACCCGTGAACTCCTGGGCGAGGTCGCGAACGTGCTCGGCGTCGACCCCGAGCAGGTCTCGCCCGACGAGCTCGCCCTCGCCACCGGCTCCGCGTCGGGATTCATCACGGCGACCCTGCGCACGACCTCGAACCCGACGGGCCTCGAGGCCGGCTACAAGCACAACGTGATCCCCGACCGGGCGGAGGCGCTCGTCGACATCCGCACGCTCCCCGGCGAAGAGGACGCCGTGCTCGCCGAGATCGCGCGCATCGCGGGCGACGACATCGAGATCCAGATCGTGCACCGCGACGTCGGGCTCGAGTCGCCGACCTCGGGTGCGCTCGTCGAGGCGGTGCACCGGGCGATCCACGCCCACGACCCCGGGGCCCCGGTGTTCCCGTACCTGCTCTCGGGCGGCACCGACAACAAGTCGCTCAGCCGCCTCGGCATCACCGGCTACGGCTTCGCCCCGCTGCGCCTGCCCGAGGGGCTCGACTTCCCGGCGATGTTCCACGGCGTCGACGAGCGGGTGCCGCTGGACGCGCTAGTCTTCGGGAGGCAGGTCCTGCGCGACCTCCTCCTCGACTACTGACGGTCCACGCGAGCTCCGGGCCTCCGGAGAGGAAAGGCGGCCCAGCCACGTGATCGAAGCGCTCATCCTCGGATTCGTCCAAGGGCTCACCGAGTTCCTGCCCATCTCCTCGAGCGCACACCTGCGCATCCTCGGCGAGTTCCTGCCCGGAGCCCAAGACCCCGGGGCCGCGTTCACCGCGATCACCCAGCTCGGCACCGAGACCGCCGTCGTCGTCTTCTTCTGGCGCGACATCGTGCGCATCATCTCGCACTGGTTCGGCTCGTTCACGGGCCGCGTGCCCCGCAACGACCCCGACGCCCGCATGGGCTGGCTCATCATCATCGGCTCGCTCCCGATCGTCGTGCTCGGCCTGCTCTTCCAGGACCAGATCGAGACGACGTTCCGCTCGCTCTGGATCGTCGCGACCATGCTCGTGGTGTTCGGCCTGATCCTCGGGCTCGCCGACTGGGCGGGCGCCAAGCGCCGAAAGCTCGACGACCTCACGGTCGGGCACGGCGTCATCTTCGGCTTCGCCCAGGCGCTCGCGCTGATCCCCGGCGTCTCCCGCTCTGGCGGCACCATCACGGCCGGGCTGTTCCTGGGCTACGAGCGTGCCGCCGCGGCGCGCTACGCGTTCCTCCTCGCGATCCCGGCGGTCTTCGGCAGCGGGCTCTACCAGCTCGCGAAGAGCTGGGGCGAGCCGTCGGTCTACAACCTCGTCGAGACGGGTGCGGCCACCGTGGTGGCGTTCGGCGTCGGCCTCGCCGTCATCGCGTTCTTCATGAGCTACATCTCCAAGCGCAGCTTCCTGCCGTTCGTGATCTACCGGGTGCTGCTCGGCGGCACCCTGTTCGTGCTGCTCGGCATGGGCGTCATCCAGCCCTGACCCGGTCGACCCGCCCGCACCGAGGCATCCGCCTGCGTCGAGAGATCCGACCACCACGAGGCATCCGCTCGTCGCGGTTCAGGACGACGGATGCCGCGGGCGGCCGCCGTGCGAGCCCTCAGGCGTCGCGGGGGCGCCAGGGGTCGTCGCGAGGCGGCTCGCCGCGGCCGTCGGGTCCGTCTCCACGACGCCGGAGGTAGCGCTCGAACTCCTGCGCGATGGCCTCGCCGCTCGCCTCGGGGGCGTCGACGGCGTCGCGCGCCTGTTCGAGCTGGGCGATGTAGCCGGCCATGTCCTCGTCATCGGCGGCGAGCGCATCGACGCCGGACTCCCAGGTCTTCGCCTCGTCTTCGAGGGTGCCTCGGGGAATGCTGAGGCCGGTGAGCTCCTCGAGCTTGCCGAGCAGAGCGAGCACGGCCTTGGGGGAGGGCGCGTTGTGCACGTAGTGCGGCACCGACGCCCAGAGCGAGATCGTGGGGATGCCGGCGCGCTCCGCCTGATCGGCGAGCACGCTCAGGATGCCGACCGGGCCCTCGTAGTTCGAGCGCTCGAGGCCGAGGCGGTCGCGCAGTTCGCGGTTCTCACTCGACGCGAACACCGACAGCGGGCGCGTGTGCGGGGCATCCGCCAGCATCGCGCCGAGCAGGATCACGCCCTCGATGTCGGCGGCGAGCGCCTGGTCGACGAGTTCGGCGGCGAAGCTCTTCCAGCTGCGGGCGGGTTCGGCGCCGAGCAGCACGTGCAGCGTCTCGGCACCGGGCCCGGTCACCTGCTCGTCGTCGTCGACGGAGATCGGGTCGTCGGATGCCGCGGCATCCGTCTCGGTCGGGACCGCCGGCCCGCGCAGCGCGGCGCCGGGCCATTCGATGCGGCGCGACCCGTCGTCACCCTGCACGATGCTCGGGCGGGTGAACTGGTAGTCGAAGTACAGCTCGGGATCGACGGCGGCGATCTCGACGAGCCCGAGCCGCTCGGAGAGCAGCTTCGCCGCACCCGTCGCCGCCTCGCCCGCGTCGTTCCACCCCTCGAAGGCGACGACCAGAAGTCTGCCGCCCTCGAATCCGGCCGCCTGATTCACGCTCGGTGCCCCGCTCTCCGGCCCGGATCGCCCGGGTCAACTCCCACAATAGGCCGTGCCCGTAGACTTGACGGTTGTGACCACTCGCCTTCCCGCCGCAGTCCTCTGGGACATGGACGGCACGATCGTCGACACCGAGCCCTACTGGATGGCGGCCGAAGAGGAGCTGGTCGGCTCGTTCGGCGGCACCTGGACCCACGACGACGCGCTGCAGCTGGTCGGCAGCGGCCTCTGGGAGTCCGCCCGCATCTTCCAGGAGCGCGGCGTCGACCTCCCTGCCGACGAGATCGTCGCATGGCTGACCCGCCGTGTCCGCGAGCAGTTGAACGAGTTCGGCCTGCCATGGCGGCCGGGCGCGCGCGAACTGCTCGAGGCGTTGCGCGAGGCATCCGTCCCCAGCGCGCTCGTGACCATGTCGGTGCGTTCGATGGCCGACGACGTCATCCGCCAGATCCCGTTCCACGCGTTCGATGCGATCGTCACGGGCGACTCGGTGTCGAACGCCAAGCCGCACCCCGAGCCCTACCTCGTCGCGGCAGCCGAGCTCGGCGTCGACATCGCCGACTGCGTGGCCTTCGAGGACTCGCCGCCCGGCGTCGCCTCGGCCGCCGCATCCGGCGCCATCACCGTCGGCGTTCCCAACATCCTCTCGCTCGACGACGCACCCGCGACGGTGCTCTGGTCGAGCCTCGAAGGGCGAACGGTGGCCGACGTCGCCGCCCTCGTCAACTCACGAAAGGCGAGCGCATGAGCGAGTCCCGCGGCGAACGCAGCGGCCCCTTCCAGGTCGGCGACCGTGTGCAGCTGACCGGCCCGAAGGGCCGCATGCACACGATCACCCTCGAACCGGGCAAGATGTTCCACTCCCACAAGGGCCTCATCGCCCACGACGAGATCATCGGCCTTCCCGACGGCTCGGTCGTCGCCAACCAGGTGGGCATCGAGTACCTCGCGCTGCGGCCGTTGCTCAGCGACTTCGTCATGTCGATGCCGCGCGGTGCCGCGATCGTCTACCCCAAGGACGCCGCGCAGATCCTCGCACAGGCCGACATCTTCCCCGGCGCGACCGTCGTCGAGGCCGGCGTCGGCTCCGGCGCGCTGTCGCTCTGGCTGCTCCGCGCGATCGGACCAGAGGGGCGTCTGCACTCGTTCGAGCGTCGCGACGACTTCGCTGGCGTCGCGCGCGGCAACGTGGCGACGTTCCACGGCGCCGACCCCGAGAACTGGACCATCACGCTCGGCGACCTCGCCGAGGCGCTGCCGGAGGTCGCGCCCGAGGCATCCGTCGACCGCGTGGTGCTCGACATGCTCGCACCCTGGGAGTGCCTCGGCGCCGTGTCGACCGCGCTGAAGCCCGGCGGCGTCCTGCTCTGCTACATCGCCACGGTCACCCAGCTCTCGCGCGTCGCCGAGGCGATCCGCGCGACGGGGGAGTACACCGAGCCGCAGTCCTCCGAGACGATGGTGCGCGGCTGGCACGTGCAGGGCCTCGCCGTGCGCCCCGACCACCGCATGATCGCCCACACGGGCTTCCTGCTCACCGCGCGCAGGCTGGCGCCCGACACGATCCTGCCCGAGCTCAAGCGCCGCCCGTCGAAGACCGACTTCAGCGACGAGGACGTCGAGCTCTGGACTCCCGGCGCCCTGGGCGAGCGCACCGTCAGCGACAAGGCCCTGCGCAAGCGCGTCAGGGCTGCGGATGCCGCGGCCGCGCGTTCGCGCGAGGGCGCGGGCACCGACGACGACGCGCCCGAACCATCAGGCGAAGCCGAGTAGGCTTTCACCGCCCCACCGCGACCCCACCAAGAATCGAGGATCAGTGCGCTCGTCACTCGCGCTCATCGCCACCGCCGGCCTCGTCGCCGTCGCCCTCTCGGGATGCGCCACCGCGGCGCCCGCCCCCGAGGCGAGCCCCGGAGACTCGTCCACGACGGTCGAGGTGTCCGGCAAGTTCGGCGACGAGCCGAAGGTGTCCTTCCCGACGCCGCTCATGCCCGATGAGACACAGTGCACCGAGATCATCGAGGGCACGGGGCCGCTGCTGACCGAGGGGCAGCTGGCATACGTGGGGCTCGGCGTCTACAACGGCGCCACCGGTGACGAGATCCAGGTGTCGGGCTTCGGCGACGAAGACGCCGTGCCGCTGAACGTGAACGCCTCGGCGACCATGCCCGGCATCGCCAAGGGCCTGACCTGCGCCCGAGAGGGCTCGCGCGTCGTCGTGGTCGTGCCCGAGAAGGACGGCTTCGGCCCGAACGGCAACCCCTCGGTCGGCGTCGAGCCGGGCGACAGCATCGTGTTCGTGGTCGACGTGCAGCGGGCGTTCCCCTCGCGGGCCGACGGCACGCCCCGCCTGACCCGCGACGGATTCCCCGCCGTGGTGCTCGCGCCGGACGGACGCCCCGGCATCACCGTCCCCAACGCCGACCCGCCGAAGTCGCTCCAGCAGGAGACCCTCCTCGAGGGCTCCGGCGAGGTCGTCGAAGACGGCGACACCGTGGTCGTCAACTACACGGGCGTGCTGTGGGACGAGGGCACCGTGTTCGACTCCAGCTGGGAGAACGGCGCCCCGGCGACCTTCACGGTCGGCGAGGGCGGTCAGGTGATCCCCGGCTTCTCCGACGCGATCGTCGGCCAGAAGGTCGGCTCGCAGATCGGCGTCATCATCCCTCCGTCCGAGGGCTACGGCGAGCAGGGCAGCAGCGGCGGCGTGCCGGCCGACGCGACCCTCTTCTTCGTCATCGACATCCTGGGCGTGGTCTGACGCCTCGACTCGCTTCGCTCCGGCGACCGGTCGCTCCGGCGTGGGTAAGATCGCTCCTGTGACCGGCGCCGAGCGAAGAGACGTGAAGATCCCGGTCGAAGACCGACTGTTCAGCCTCGTCCTCGCGCTGCTCGCCACCGAGACCGGGCTGCTGAAGGCCGAGATCCTCTCGACCGTGCGAGGGTACGCCGAGCGGTACGACCCGCACGGCGGCAACGCGAACCTCGAGCGCCAGTTCGAGCGCGACAAAGACGAGGTGCGCGAGCTCGGCATCCCGCTCGAGACCGTCGAGTCGCCCGATCGCCCCGGCGACAACCAGGCGCTGCGGTACCGCATCCCGAAGGGCCAGTACGACCTGCCCGACGAGGTGCGGTTCACGCCCGACGAACTCGCGCTGCTCGCCCTCGCCGGCGAGGTCTGGCGTGGAGCCTCGCTCTCCGAGGACTCACGGCGCGCGCTCACGAAGATCCGCGGGCTCGGCATCGAGCCGCGCGAACCGGTCATCGGCTACGCGCCGCGGCTCCGCGTGCGCGATGCCGCATTCGAGCCGCTGCGCGCAGCCCTCGATCGCCGCCAGCGCGTGCGGTTCGCGTACCTGAAGCCCGGCGAGACCGCTCCGCGCGTGCGACGGGTCGATCCGTACGCCGTCGTGCTGCACGAGGGCCGCTGGCACCTGCACGGCCGCGATGCCGATGCCGATGGCCTGCGCACCTTCCTGCTGTCGCGCATCGTCGGCAAGGTCGAGGTCGTCGCCGGCGCCTCGTTCGACCCGCCCGCCGAGGGCGTGCAGGATCGCATCCTCGCCGAGCTCGACGAACTCCGCCTGAGCAACGTCGCCGACCTCGCGGTCACCGCGGGCAGCGACGCAGAGGTTCGCCTCGGCAAGCGCGCGATGCTCGGCGATGAGGATGCCGGCGTGATCCGGCTGCACTTCACCGATGTCGCCGTCTTCGCCGACGAGCTCGCGGCGTACGGCCCCGAGGTCCGCGTGCTCGGCCCCGCCGACCTCCGCGACGCGGTGCGCGACCGGCTGCGGCTCGTGGCCGAGGCGCACGCCCAGACGACCGAAGGAACGCGATGACCCAGCGACGCGCCCCGCTGCGCGCACCCGACAAGCTCGTGTTCCTCCTCTCGCTGGTGCCGTACCTCATCGAGCAGCAGGTGGTCACCGTCGCCGAGGCGGCCGCGCATTTCGGGTCGACCGACGACCAGATCCGCGACGCGGTGCGCCTGATCGCAATGTCGGGCCTGCCCGGCGACACGGGCACGTACCAGTCGAACGACCTCTTCGACATCGACTGGGACGCCTTCGAGGAGCACGACGAGATCGTGATCGTGCATCACGTGGCGATCGACGAGGCACCCCGTCTCGCCGCACGCGAGGCGGCGGCGCTCATCGCCGGCCTGCAGTACCTCGCGGCGCTGCCCGAGAACGCCGACAGCAGCGCACTCGCCTCGCTCATGGCCAAGCTGCGCGCCGGCGCCTCGGCGACGCCCTCCGGTCTCGCGATCGCCGAGCCGGCGGCGGATGCCTCGCTCGCGCTCATCCGCCAGGCGATCACCGGCGGTCGCCAGCTCGAGTTCGACTACCTGAACGCCCGCGGCGAGGCCGGCCGGCGCCGCAGCGACCCGCTGCGCATCGTCTCGCAGGACGCCGACTGGTACCTGCAGGCCTACTGCCACACCCGCGAAGACGTGCGCAACTTCCGCGTCGACCGCATGAGCGAGCTCGCGGTGCTCGACCTGCCGGTGGGCGATCACGGCGACCTCGACGTGCCAGAGACCCTCTTCCAGGGCTCGTCGTCCGACCTCGACGTGGTCGTCGACGTCGCCGTCGAGGCGCTCCCGCTGCTCGCCGACTACCTCGCCGACTCGTCGACGCAGGAGGTCGACGGGCGCCTCAGGGTCACGCTCAGGCTCGCGCACGTGCACGGGCTGAAGCGGCTCGTCGCGGGGCTGCCCGGCCTCGTCACGGTCGTGGCTCCGGCCGACGCACGGCAGGTCGTGGCAGAGTGGGCCGCGTCGGGACTTCAGGGATACGACGACGTATCCGTCCCGTGAGCGCGAGCGCCCACGACCCGACCCGTTAGACTGACCACCACATCCCCGTCAGAATTGGACGCCGCATGTTCGCAAACCTCACCGGATGGCACTTCCTGATCATCCTGGTCATCATCCTGCTGCTCTTCGGCGCGCCCAAGCTTCCGGCGCTCGCGCGGAGCCTCGGGCAGTCGATGAAGATCCTCAAGTCCGAGGTGCGCGACCCTGACGCCGATGTCAAGGCCGACTCCACCGACGGCACGTCCGCGGGCGGCAACGCCGCAGGCACCGGCACGAACGCTGCCGACGGCACCGCGAAGAAGCCCGATTCCTCTTCGGGCGCCTGACGCATGACCGCGACGACGGAGCGCGGTGAGAAGAACCGCGAGCGGCGGATGTCGCTCGGGGCGCACCTGATCGAGCTGCGCAAGCGTCTGTTCATCGCCGCGATCGCGATCGTGGTCGGCGGCATCGCCGGGTGGATCCTCACCGAACTCTTCATCTGGGATGCGATCCAGGAGCCCGTGGTCAGCGTCGCGAAGGCGCAGGCGGAGGCCTATGCCGCCGCCCACCCGGGCGAAGAGGTTCCGAAGGTCGCGACCATCGTCTTCCCGACGATCTCGAGCGCGTTCGACCTCCGCCTGCAGCTGGCGTTCACGATCGGACTCGTGATCTCCAGCCCGGTCTGGCTGTACCAGATCTTCGCCTTCCTCGTGCCCGGTCTGAACACGCGCGAGCGAAAGTTCACGCTCGGGTTCTTCCTCTCGGCGATCCCGCTGTTCCTCGCCGGCTGCGCCGCCGGGTGGTTCGTGCTGCCGAACATCGTGAAGCTCATGACGAGCTTCGTGCCAGAGGGCGGCGAGAGCCTGCTCACGGCCAAGGAGTACCTCGACTTCGTGCAGAAACTCGTCATCGCGATCGGCGTCGCCTTCGTGCTGCCCGTGTTCATCGTGCTGTTGAACTTCGCCGGCGTCATCAGCGCCGCGTCGATCATCAAGTCGTGGCGCGTCGCGATCCTCGTCATCGTGCTCTTCACCGCCATCGCCACGCCGTCCGCCGACATCGTCTCGATGTTCATGCTCGCGATCCCCATGATCGGGCTGTACTTCCTGGCGTGGTTCATCGCGCACCTGCATGATCGCCGTGTCGAGCGCCGCAACGGCGAGGAGTTCGCCTCGGCTGTCTAGGCTGAAGGGGTGATGAGCCTTTCGCCGGCGGAACGGTACGCGATGTCGCGCGAGCAGCGACGACGTCCGCGACTCCAGGATTTCGCGGCATCCCAACGATTCGACCTCGACCCGTTCCAGCGCGCGGCCTGCGGCGCCCTCGACGAGGGACGCAGCGTGCTGGTCGCCGCGCCGACGGGGGCCGGCAAGACCGTGGTCGCCGAGTTCGCGGTCTTCCTCGCGATGCAGCAGACCGGCGCGAAGGTGTTCTACACGACGCCCATCAAGGCGCTGTCGAACCAGAAGTACCAGGAGTTCGTCGAGGCATGGGGGCCCGACGACGTGGGCCTGCTCACGGGCGACACGAACATCAACTCGAACGCGCGCATCGTGGTGATGACCACCGAGGTGCTCCGCAACATGCTGTACGCCGGCTCGCCGACGCTCGATCGGCTCGCCTACGTCGTCATGGACGAGGTGCACTACCTCGCCGACCGGTTCCGAGGGGCGGTGTGGGAGGAGGTCATCATCCACCTCCCAGAAGACGTGCGGCTCGTCGCGCTGAGCGCGACGGTCTCCAACGCCGAGGAGTTCGGCGACTGGCTGCAGGCGGTGCGCGGCGACACCGACGTCGTCGTCTCCGAAGACCGCCCGGTTCCGCTCGAGCAGCACGTCCTGGTCAAGGCGAAGCTCGTCGACCTCTTCGACTCGTCGGGCAAGGGCGCGACCAACCGGGTCAACCCCGAACTGATGCAGCTGGCTCGCGCGGGCGGTCGCTCGATCTCCTCGCGCTCGGCGCGCGGTCGGCGCGGCGGAGATCGTGGGCGATACCACCACGGCGGTGGGCACGGCACCGGCCGCATCGACCGACCGGAGGTCGTCGACCTCCTGCACGGCAAGCACCTGCTGCCGGCGATCTTCTTCATCTTCTCGCGCGTCGGGTGCGATCAGGCCGTGCGGCAGGTGCTCCGCTCCGGCATCCGGCTGACCGAGTCCGCGGAGCGCGACGAGATCCGCGCCATCGTCGAGTCGCGCGTGCAGATGCTCCGCGACGAAGACCTGGCCGTGCTCGGCTACTGGGACTGGCTCGAGGGCCTGCAGCGCGGCGTCGCGGCCCACCACGCCGGCATGCTGCCCGCGTTCAAGGAGGTCGTCGAGGAGCTCTTCCAGCGCAAGCTGCTGAAGGCCGTCTTCGCGACCGAGACGCTCGCGCTCGGCGTGAACATGCCGGCCCGTTCGGTCGTGCTCGAGAAGCTCGAGAAGTTCAACGGCGAGGCACGGGTGCCGATCACGCCGGGGGAGTACACGCAGCTCACCGGGCGGGCCGGTCGCCGCGGCATCGACGTCGAGGGCCATTCGGTGATCCAGTGGGTCGACGGTCTCGACCCCGAAGCCGTCGCCGCACTCGCGTCGCGTCGCAGCTACCCGATGAACTCGAGTTTCAAGCCGACCTACAACATGGCCGTGAACCTCGTCGACCAGTTCGGGCGCGACCGCACGCGCCAGGTCCTCGAGCTCTCGTTCGCGCAGTTCCAGGCCGATCGCGCCGTCGTCGACCTCGCCCGCACCCTGCGCAAGCAGGAGGAGTCGATGGCGGGCTACGAGCAGGCCATGGCCTGCCACCTCGGCGACTTCGGCGAGTACGCGGCCATCCGCCGACGCATCAGCGACCTCGAGCGCCAGAATTCGAAGGGCAACTCGACGCATGCCCAGCGCGAGCGCATGCAGCGCGATCTCGCGGACGCCCGCAAGCAGATGCGCGCCCACCCGTGCCACGGCTGCGCCGAGCGCGAGCAGCACGCGCGCTGGGCGGAGCGCTGGTGGCGGCTGCACCGCGACCACGAACAGCTCTCGCGCCAGATCCACTCCCGCACCGGCCAGATCGCGAAGCGGTTCGACCGCGTGGCCGACGTGCTCGAGCACCTCGGCTACCTCGAGCGCACGAGCGACGGCGGCATGGTCTCGACGCCCGCCGGCCGCATCCTGAAGCGCATCTACGGCGAACGCGACCTGCTGGTGGCCGAGTGCCTGCGTCAGGGCCTCTGGAACGGACTCGACGTGCCCTCGGTCGCAGCGATGGCGGTCTCGCTCGTCTACGAGCCGCGGCGCGACGATCACGGCGAGCAGTTCCGGCTGCCGCGGGGCCGGTTCCGCGAGGCGTTCGAACGCACGACGGATGTCTGGAGCGAGCTCGACGACCTCGAGCGCGAGAACCGCCTCGACGGCAGCGAGGTGCCATCGCCGGCCCTCGCGATGGCGATGCACGCGTGGGCGGGCGGAGCGGGCCTCGGCGCCGTGCTGAGCGACATCGATCTCGCGGCGGGCGACTTCGTGCGCGTCGCGAAGCAGGTGGTCGACCTGCTCGACCAGATCTCGATCGTGGCCGATGCCGAGCTCGGCGTCACGGCGCGTGCGGCGATCGACGCGGTGCGTCGAGGCGTGGTCGCGTACGGGTCGGTGGGCTGAACCGCCCTGCAGGTCGCCTAGGCTGATCTGGTGCCCGCCCCGAGACCGCTGATGCCCCTGTGGGCGGCCCTGATCGTCGCGATCGCCGGCGGCCTGATCTACGACCTCGGGTTCCCGGGCGTCTCATGGTGGCCGCTCGCGTTCGTCGGCATCGCGATGGCCCTCCTGAGCCTGATCGGGCGGTCGGCCTGGGCCGCACTGCTCGTCGGCTTCGCGTTCGGCATGGCGTTCTACCTGCAGCAGGTGTCGTGGACGGCGCTCTATCTCGGCCCCGTGCCGTGGCTCGCCCTCTCGGTGCTCGAGTCCGCCTTCGTCGCGGGTGGCGCCGTGCTCATCGCGCTCGCGTATCGCTGGGTTCCCCGCGCGAGCGACGCCCGCTGGGTGCGCCTGATCGTGTTGCCGGCGCTCGTCGCCGGGCTCTGGTGCCTGCGCGAGGCCGTCGTCGGCTCGTTCCCGTACGGCGGCTTCCCATGGGGTCGCGCGGCGTTGAGCCAGTCCGAGAGCCCCTTCGCCGACGTCGTCTCGTGGGCCGGCAGCACCGGTCTCGGATTCGTCATGGTGTTCCTCGTCGCCGCGATCATCGAATGGGTGCGTGCGCGTGGGTGGCACGACCTCCGCACGGCGATCCCGGTCGTCGCGGTCGCGCTCATCGCGATGCTCGTGCCGCAATGGCAGACGACGGATGCCGGCACGCTCCGCGTGGCCAGCGTGCAGGGCAACGGCCCGGCCGGCTACTTCGACGAGCGGGAGCAGGGCGACGTGCTCCTCGCCCAGCTCGAGGCCACGGAGCCGGTGCTCGACGAGCCCGGAATCGACGTGCTGCTCTGGCCCGAGGGCGGCTCCGACATCGACCCGCTCCGCTCCGATCGGGTCGCGGGCGTCTTCGACCGGCTGAGCGATGAGATCGATGCGCCGGTGCTGCTGAACACCGTCACGGTCGAGGGCGACGACGAGGCCAGCGCGCAGTACTTCAACACGTCGATGCTGTGGCGTTCGGGCGAGGGCGCGGTCGCGACGTACGACAAGCGGCATCCGGTGCCGTTCGGCGAGTACATCCCCGACCGGGACTTCTGGTACTCGCTCGCACCCGACCTGATCGGACTCGTGCAGCGCGGATACACGCCCGGCACGAATCCACCCGTCTTCGACCTGGGCGACGCGACCACGGGCCTGGCGATCTGCTTCGACGTCATCTACGACGACCTGATCTGGGAAGGCGTCGACGACGGTGCCCAGGTCTTCATGTTCCAGACGAACAACGCCGACTTCCTCGGCACCGACGAGAACGAGCAGCAGCTGGCCATCGCCAGGCTCCGCGCGATCGAGACGGGCCGGTCGGTCGTGAACATCTCGACCGTCGGCACGAGCCAGGTGATCGACCCGGCGGGCCGAACGATCGACTCGCTGCCCGCCTACGAGCAGGGGGCCATGGTGACGGATGTCGCGCTTCGCGACGGCCGCACGCCGGCCGTCGTGCTCGGGGGAGCGGTGCCCTTGCTCGTCGTCGGCGGGGCCGCGCTCGGACTCATCGCCGCGGGCGTGCTCGCCAGGCGTCGGAACCGCTCGAACGGCTGAGACCCGAACCTCCGGCGACGCGGCCGTGGAGGCCCGTGGAGACCAAGAACGCCGCCTCCGATCGGAGGCGGCGTCGATGGATGGTGCAGCGCTGTTACGCGCTCTGCTTCTGCCCGCGGCGTGCGCGAAGGAACGTCAGGCGCTCCTCGAGCAGCTCTTCGAGCTCGGCGCGCGTACGGCGCTCGAGCAGCATGTCCCAGTGGGTTCGAGCGACCTTCTCGCCCGAACGGTCGATCTCGACCGGCTTCGAGTCGACGAGGAGCACGGCGGACGCACCGCAGTTGCGGCACTCCCACTCCTCGGGCGTCTCGGCTTCGGTCGAGAAGATCATGACCGTCTCGTGGTTGCATGCCTCGCAGCGATACCTGTACTCCGCGCGGTCGGCGAAGATCACGCCGTCTTCACTCTGCAGGCTCTGGGCGCCGATGCGCATGCCTCGTAGGCTCCGGTCCGCCATGGCGTACTCCTCTCGGTCGTCTATATGTATAAACGATCAAGCTGTGCGTTCCCCTTCCGGAGGCTGGGTGAATCCCGGGGAATTCTCAGTTTCGGTCGGCGGCGCCCTCGGCGACGACCGCGACGGCGAGGTCTGCGCGATCGCTCACGAGGCCGTCGATTCCGAGCGCGATCAGGCGTTTCATGTCGCCCGGGTCGTTCACCGTCCAGACGTGCACCTCGGCGCCGGCGCGGTGCACGAGGTCGACGAACCGACGCGAGACGATGCGCACGGGACCGAATCGCTCGGGCACCTGGAGCGCCACGGCACCGCGCAGGGCGCGGCGCACGAGACCGGCCGAGCCGAGCCAGGTCGAGAGCAGCACGCCGATGACACCGGCCTGCCCGGTGGAGGTCGCGACGCCAGGGATCAGCTCGGCGAGGCGGCGTCGACGTGCATCCGAGAAGCTCGTCAGCAGCACCCGCTCGGACGCCGCGGCCCAGCGGATCACCTCGACCACCGGCAGCACCGCCTCGGCGACCTTCACGTCGATGTTGAATCGCGCTCGGGGAAACGCCTCGAGCGCCTCGGCGAGCGTGGCGAACGACTGCCCGGCGCCGAGCTCGATGTCCGAGAGCTCAGCCATGGAGAGGTCGGCGACGGCCGCCGAGCGCCCCGCGATGCGATCGATCGTGTCGTCGTGGGCGATGACCACCACGCCGTCGCGCGTGAGACGCACATCGGTCTCGAGGTATCCGGCCCCGGCCGCGAGGGCATGCTCGAACGCGAGCAGGGTGTTCTCGGGCGCCGCGACCGCGAGCCCTCGATGAGCGAGGACCCGCGGTCGCGGCGAATCGAGGTAGCGCGAGGCCACCGGGATCAGATGCGGTTCGCCGGCGCCGTTCCGGCTTCACCGCCGGCACCGGGAGCGGACGGCGGCGTGAACGCCTTGCCGATGCCCTTGAGCGCCTCGGTCAGCTCGCTCGGGATGATCCAGAGCTTGTTGGCCTGCCCCTCGGCCAGCTGCGGCAGCATCTGCAGGTACTGGTAGCCGAGCAGCTTGGGATCGGGGTCGCCCTTGTGGATGGCGTCGAAGACCGTGAGGATCGCCTCGGCCTCGCCCTGAGCACGGAGCACCGCGGCCTTGGCGTCACCCTCGGCCTTGAGGATCGCGGCCTGCCGCTGACCCTCGGCCGTGAGGATGGCGGACTGCTTCGTGCCCTCGGCCGTGAGGATCAGCGCGCGACGGTCGCGCTCGGCGCGCATCTGCTTCTCCATCGAGTCCTGGATGGAGAGGGGCGGGTCGATCGCCTTGAGCTCCACGCGCGAGACGCGAATGCCCCACTTGCCGGTGGCCTCGTCGAGCACGATGCGCAGCTGGCCGTTGATGTTGTCGCGCGAGGTGAGGGCCTCTTCGAGGTTCAGTCCGCCGACGACGTTTCGGAGCGTGGTCGTGGTGAGCTGCTCGACCGCCCCGAGGTAGTTCGCGATCTCGTATGTGGCCGCGCGAGCATCCGTCACCTGGAAGTACACGACCGTGTCGATCGAGACCACGAGGTTGTCCTCGGTGATCACCGGCTGGGGCGGGAAGGAGACGACCGTCTCGCGCATGTCGACGAGGGGCCGCAGCCGATCGATGAACGGGATGAGGATGTTCAAGCCCGGCATGAGCGTCTTGTGGTAGCGGCCGAGCCGCTCGACCACGCCCGCATACGCCTGCGGGATGATCCGGATCGATCGCGCGAGCACGACGATCACGAAGATGACGATCGCGACGACGATGACCGTCGTGATCACCGATGCGACATTCACTGGGGGGTGCTCCTCTCGAGCGGCACGACGACGGCCGTCGCGCCATCGATGCCCGTGACGAGCACTCGCTCGCCGACCGCGACATCGGCCTGTTCGGTGATGGGGGAGAGGCGCGCCGTCCACACCTCGCCGTTCTGCAGCCGCACCTGGCCGCCGGCGGGGCTCACGGTGCGCACGACATTGCCGTCGACGCCGATGAGGGCGTCGATGTTGCTCCTGGCCGGGTCGGCGCCGCGTTGCAACGCGCGGAGCAACGAGGGCCGCAGCGTCAGGATGAGGCCGACGGCGACCACCGCGGCGACCACGAACTGGGCCCACCATGGGATGCCGAACAACCCGGAGAGCAGCCCGGCGACGCTGCCGAGCGCGAGCATCAGGAAGGTCATCTCGAGGGTGAACACCTCGATCGTGGCGAAGACGAGGATGAGCACCAACCATGCGATCCACGCGTACTGGGTGAGCACATCCACTTCGTTCTCCTTCGCACGGGCCCCACTCTCGAAACTAGCAGGGCGGGGATGCATCGGGGGAGTTGATATCCTCGGTGCGGCGCAACGCCGCGGACCGACCGGTCCGATCCGACCTGCCCGAGGAGCCTCGAAACGTGACCAACCCACTCGCCTCCGGATCCCTGACCGGCAAGGTCGCCCTCGTGACGGGCTCCTCGCGCGGCATCGGCGCCGACACCGTCCGCTACCTCGCCGAGGCCGGCGCGGCCGTCATCGTGAACTACCGCAGCAAGGCACCGCGCGCCCAGAAGGTCGTCGACGAGATCACGGCGGCCGGCGGCCGCGCGATCGCCGTCGGGGCCGACCTCACCGACGCGGCATCCGTCACCGACATGTTCGAGCAGGCCGTCGCCGCGTTCGGACCCGTCGACGTGCTCGTGCTGAATGCCTCCGGCGGCATGGAGACCGGCATGGGCGAGGACTACGCCATGCGCCTCAACCGCGACGCTCAGGTCAACGTGGTCGACAATGCCCTGCCGCATCTCGCCGAGGGCGCCCGCATCGTCTTCGTCACGAGCCACCAGGCGCATTTCATCCGCACCACGCCGACGATGCCCGAGTACGTTCCGGTCGCGCTGTCCAAGCGGGCCGGCGAAGACGCGCTCCGAGCCAAGCTGCCCGAACTCGATGCCGCCGGCGTCGAGTTCGTCGTCGTCTCGGGCGACATGATCGAGGGCACCATCACGGCCACCCTGCTCGAGCGGGCGAACCCGGGCGCGATCGCCGCCCGCAAGTCCGACGCCGGACGCCTGTACAACGTCTCGGAGTTCGCCGCAGAGGTCGCGGCGGCAGCGGTCGACCCGATCCCCGCCGACAACACGCGCTACGTGGGCGACACCTCGGGCTTCGCTCCCGAGGCCTGAGCTCGGGGGAGCACCCGGTCATCCGGGCGCGGCACGAACCAACGGCAGTGGGCCGGTCGGATCTCCGACCGGCCCACTGCCGTCTCGCGGTCGAGACGCGCTCGACCGCGCATCCGCTCAGCTGACGGATGCGGTCACGCGACTGCGGCGGTCACGCCCTTGCCGAAGGTGAAGGCGCGCACGATCTGCACGATGCCCAGGATGATCAGGCTGATGCCGGTGATCACGAAGAGCACGACGGCACCCCAGATCGGCGAGAAGAGCAGCACGATTCCGGCGACGAGGCTCAGGATGCCGAAGAAGATCGCCCAGCCGCGCGACGGCGCGTCGCCCGACTGCACGAGCGCGACGATGCCCTCGATGATCCACACGACGCCGACGACGACGCCGAGGAGCACGGCGAGCACCTGGGCCGTCGCGGCGATGTTCGCGAACGCGATGATCGCGGCGATCACGAACACGATGCCGAGGATGATGTCGAGTGCCCTGGCGCCGCCGGAGATGCCCTTGGAGAAGATGCCGAGTCCGACGTAGGCGAGGCCGGCGATGAGGAAGTAGATCGCCAGCAGCACCGTCAACACGCCGGCCGCGTCCTTCGGCCAGAACGTGATGAAGATGCCGATGATGAGGGCGACGACGCCGGAGACGCCGAGGGTCGTGCGAATGGTGTTGATGGCCGACTTCGACAGGTTCTCGGAGTTCAGCGAGAAGGCCGCGAAGACGGCGGGCTGTGGCGACGACATGAGAGGGTCCTTTCCTGGACGGCAGTTGAGGCAGCCTCAGCGTATTCCCAGATACGCGCCCGAACCGGGACGTGACGGCGAGTCTCGACGATTGACGTGCGGTGACGTCGGCAGACGGCCTGACCGCGACATCCGGCGCAATGGAACGGGTATGGCAGGATCGAGCACGTGACCAGCGGTTCCGGGGGAGACCAGCGACTGCGCGATCTCGCGCTGCTGCGACGGGTGCACGACCGCATCGACCGGGAGTACGCCAAGCCGCTCAACGTCGAGGAGCTCGCCCGCGGCATCAACATGTCGGCCGGGCACTTCAGCCGCCAATTCAAGCTTGCCTACGGCGAATCGGTCTACAGCTACCTCATGACGCGGCGCATCGAACGGGCGATGGCGCTGCTGCGCCGTGGCGACCTGAGCGTCACCGAGGTCTGCTTCGCGGTCGGATGCTCGTCGCTCGGCACCTTCAGCACCCGGTTCACCGAACTCGTCGGGGTGCCGCCGAGCGTGTACCGGCAGCAGCCGGACGGCATCTTCGAGGGGGTGCCCTCGGTGCTGGCGAAGCGCGTCGCGAGACCGGTCAGGAATCGAGAAGCGCCCTCCGTGCGTCGCAAGTAGCGTGGCGGCATGGACATCACGATTCAGTACACGTTCCTCCCGCACACCGATCCCGAGGAATCCCTCGCGTTCTATCGGGACACGTTGGGCTTCGAGGTGCGCAACGACGTCGGCTACGAGCAGATGCGGTGGATCACCGTCGGCCCGGCCGGCCAGCCCGAGACGTCGATCGTGCTCACGCCGCCGACGCCCGACCCCGGAACGACCGACGACGAGCGCCGCACCGTCGCCGAGATGATGGCGAAGGGCACCTACGCGAGCATCGTGCTCTCGACGACCGACGTCGACGGCGCGTTCGAGCAGGTCGTCGCGAGCGGCGCCGAGGTCGCCCAGGAACCCATCGACCAGCCCTACGGCGTCCGCGACTGCGCGTTCCGGGACCCCGCCGGGAACATGGTCCGCATCCAGCAGCCCAGCTGATGAGACGGATGCCGCGGCATCCGCTCGCCCGAGCACTCGACGCACGACCCGCACGACACGACCGACCTGCACGACCCGACCGATACGAAGGAAGAGACCGATGACCGACACCACGTCCGCCAAGAAGGAGCCGTCCCACCAGGCGTTCAGCGCCGAGGAGAAGGCCGCGATGAAGGCCGCCGCGGCCGAGGCGAAGAAGGCGGCGCGCAAGGCGTCCGCCGAGGAGAAGGCCGCCGAGGCCCTTGCCGACTGTCTGGCGAGCATCGAGGCCATGGACGGCGACGACCGGGCAGCCGCCGAGACGATCCATGCGATCGTGCTCGAGCATGCGCCCGGACTCAGCCCCCGCACCTGGTACGGCATGCCCGCGTACGCCGGAGCCGACGGCAAGGCGGTCGTCTTCTTCCAGCCGGCCGGCAAGTTCAAGGCGCGCTACGCGACTCTCGGCTTCAACGACACCGCCGCGCTCGACGACGGCACGATGTGGGCCACGTCGTTCGCGGTCACGAAGCTCACGGCAGCCGACGAGAAGAAGATCGTCGAGCTGGTCACGCGCTCGGTCGGCTGATCGGTCGCGGCGCGGCATCCGCCATCGCCTCAGGTGAACGACAGATGCCGCGCCGCTGACCCCGGAACGACGGCGCGTGCCGCAGAATCGAACCCGATGACCGAAGCGCAGCGCCCGCCCGAGCACGTGCTGACCGGTGGGAACATGGAGCCGGTCGTCAGGGTCGGCGACACGGTCCGGCGCGTCGCCGGACCGTGGACCCCGGCCGTGCACGTCTTCCTGGCGCAGCTTGCTGCCGGGGGAGTGGGGGAGGCGCCGCATCCGCTCGGCATCGATGACTCGGGTCGCGAGGTGCTGACCTACCTGCCCGGGACGATCCTCGCCGACGCACCTCGAGCGGTGCGATGGTCGCAGACGATGCTCGAGCAGTCGGCCTCGCTGCTGCGCCGGCTGCACGACGCGAGCGAGGGTCTCGCGCGGGCCGAACACGCCTGGCGGTCGCCGACCCACGAGCCGATCGAGGTCGTGTGCCACAACGACTTCGCGCCGTACAACCTCCTCGTGCAGGGCGATCGGCTGACCGGCGTCATCGACTTCGACTTCGCGTCACCTGGACCTCGGGTGCGGGACCTCTCGTACCTCGCCTACCGGCTCGTGCCGTTCGCCGAGGATGCGCTCGATGACAGCGCCATCTCTTCCGACGAGCGGATCGCCCGCCTTCACCGGCTCATCGATGCCTACGGCATCGCCTTCGACGCGTCGACGGTGCTTCGCGACGCCGCCGACCGGCTCGTCGAGCTCGCCGAGTTCACCGATGCGCGTGCTGCCGAGACCGGGAGAACCGATCTGCCCGAGCATGCGGCCATGTACCGCAGGGACGCCGTGCGCCTGATCGAGCTAGGAACGGCGCAGGAGTGGCACGCGAGCGCGCAGCGACCACCCGGCGAACAGGACGGCCAGCAGGATCACGATCACGCCCAGCGGAACGTGGAGCGCGGTCAAGGATCGGAACCCGGCGAACGCCTGTAACGACATGACCGCCAGCAGTCCGATCGTGGCCGCGATCGGCCACCTCGGCGCCCGCCCGAGTCGTCGCGCGAGGATCGCCGCGACGATGCTCGCCATCACGGCGATGCCGGCGACCGTGGCCAGCTCACGGTGCGCCGCGAACGCCCAGTGCATCCCGCCCATGAAGAGGCCTGCGAGCACGGACTGGGTGAACATGAGCACGGCGGTCGCGCTCAGGCAGATGCGCAGCAACCCGTCGGGCCATCGACGAGGGTCGCTTCCGACTTCATCAGAGGGGGTCATACGGCGAATCTACCCATTAGATCCACATGAATCAATTGCATTTGGATCTAATTAGGGGAGAATCGAATCATGAGCGAAGACCGGGCACAGATCTCGATCGAGGTCGGCATCCTCCTGAACCAGGTCCACTCGGTGGCGACCGAACGCCTGAACACGGCTCTCCAGCCGATGAACCTGACGAGCCGACATGCCGCGGTGATGTTCCTGATCCGAGACGGCGTCGAGACGCAGCGAGATCTCGTCAGGCGCCTGAACACCGACAAGACGGGAATGGTCCGGATGGTCGACGATCTCGATCGGCTCGGATACGTCTCGAGAACACCGTCGACGAGCGACCGTCGCGTCACGATCCTGACATTGACGAGCGCCGGTGAACATGCGTTGCGTGAAGCGCAGCAGCACACGCGGCGGGTCGCCGACGATGTATTCCGCTCAGTCGGTTCGACCGAGCTGATGGAACTCCGGTCGATCCTGAGCGGTGTGATGGGGCGAGAAATACCGCCTGGCCAGGCCGATCACCGTTTGACGCAATAACGCCGATAATGCACATTATGTCGGAATGAGGGAATCCGCGCCTAGCGATCCGCCTTCTTCAGCTCCTCGGCGAGCATGACGAGGATGCCGCTCGGCCCGCGCAGGTACGTGAGCTTGTAGACATCCTGATAGATCGCGACGCCGCGCAGCGGGTGGCAGCCGTGCCGCGCGGCGATCGCGAGGGCCTCGTCGAGGTCGTCGACCGAGAAGGCGACCCGGTGCATGCCGATCTCGTTGGGAAGCGTCGGCTCGGTCTCGATCGCGTCGGGGTGGAGGTACTCGAAGAGCTCGAGGCGGCCGTGGCCGTCTGGAGTCTGCAGCATCGCGATCTTGGCGTGATTGCCGTCGAGTCCGACCGCGGTGTCGGTCCATTCGCCGCTGACCGTGTCGCGGCCGACGACCGTGAGGCCGAGGTCCGTGAAGAAGGCGATCGCGGCTTCGAGCTCGCGGACGGCGATGCCGACGTTCTCCAGTTTGATGGTCATGCGTCGCATGCTACCCAGAGCAGGCGTCACGGCTCCCCCGGTTCGCCCCGCCCCCCGGCGTCAGCGCCAGAACGCGGCGAGCCGTGCGGCGGCGGCCCGGCCTCGGTCGAATCCGGCCTGTGCGGCGGGCGGGCGCAACGACGGGTTCATCGCGTCGGGTCCGAACAGGTGCTCGGAGTCCTCGTCGGGGAAGAGCGTCTCGACCCTGCTGCCGTGGGCCCGGAGTTCGTCGACCTGGGTGGCGAGATGCATGCCCCAGTCCATCGGCGTTCGCGTTCGGCCGCCGAAGGGCGACAGCACGAGCACCCGCGCGCTGCCGGCGGCGAGGTCGGCGTTCTCGGCGTTGGTTCGGTAGCCGCCGTCGATGTACTGCGTGCCGCCGATGCGGTAGGCGAATGCGCTCGAACAGCTGGCGGCCACCGCATCCGCGAGATCGACGCCGCTGTCTCGCTCGAACACGACGGGTTCGCCCGTCGCTGCGTCGACCGCGGTGATGAGCACCCGCTGCTGCGGCCAGTCCTGGCTCGGCAGCCGGGAGGCGACGGTGGCACGCCACCGAGCTTGCACGGCGTCGTCGGATGCCGCGGCGAGCTCGATCGCTGCGGCGCCCATGCGGCGACGCATGTCCGCCGGGCTGCCGGCGGCCTCGATGATCCGTCGGGTCCGCTCCATCTGGTCGATGACGGGGCGGGCGGAGGCGCGTGCGCCGCCCCCTGCGATCGATCCGTTGCCAGGGTGCATGGTCGAAGGGGCGGTGAGGATGTCGTCCAGCAGGCGCGCCGGATTCGCGCCGGTGATCTGGGCGGCGGCCGTCGATCCGGCCGACGTGCCGATGACGAGGTCGGCTCCGGTGACGTCGAGGCCGCCATCGAGGAGGCCGGCGACGACGCCGATGAGCCAGGCGTTGCCGGTGGAGCCGCCACCGCCGAGCACGAGTGCCGTGCGACGGCGTGGTTCGGTGGCGCCGGGACGAGGGGTGCGAGGGTCGTGCGAAGGAGAGTGATTCATCGTCGGAGCTTTCTGTGCGTGTCTGCAGCGCTCCCCCGCGACGGGTTCGTCAGTCGCGGGATCGTGAACTCGAAGGAGCGCCCGGAATGGACGTTGCGTGCATCGGGCTCACCTCCTCGAATCGTGTCACGTTCGTCGAGAACTCTACCGCTCGAGCGCGACAGGCGATCAGTCGATCTCCGGCCTCGGCTCAAGCGCCGGCTCCGGTCTGACGCATAGGCTGTGATCTATGGATCCCGTCGCGATCGACACCAGGAGCATCGCCGGCAGCGCCGCGCTGATCTCGGACCCGACGCGGGGCCGACTGCTGCGGCTCCTCCTCGCCCGGCCCGACGGCCGCTCGACCGTCACTCGGCTGGCCGATGAGCTCGGCCTGCGGCAACCGACCGTCACCCACCATGCCAAGGCCCTCGCAGAGGCCGGCATCCTCGCCCGCGCACCCGAGGGGCGCCAGGTCTGGTACTCGATCGCCGCCGACCGGCTCGACCTCGTCAGCGACCTCCTGACCACCGACATCCCGGCGCTCCCTGAGGATTCGGTGTTCGACCGTATCGTCGACGATCTCTCGCTGCGGTTCACTGGAACCTTCGGCCGCGAGACCGTCGAGCGATGCGTAACCGAGTGCCGGCGGCTCCTCACGAGCACCGCGACGACGACACGGCTGGCCTCGCGCACCGCGAGCTTCGCCACCGAGCGCCTCTCGGCCATGGCATCCGAGCGGTCGCCGGCCGAAGGCATGCCCGAGGTGCTGTTCGTCTGCGTGCAGAACGCCGGTCGCTCGCAGATGGCCGCCGCCCTCCTGCGCCGGCTCGCCGGCGACCGCATCCACGTCCGCACCGCCGGGTCGCAGCCGGCCGCGCGGGTCTCCCCCGCGATCGTCGACGCCCTCGAGGAGCTCGGCGTGCCCATCGGCGACGAGTTCCCGAAGCCGCTCACCGACGACGTGGTGCGCGCCGCGGATGTCGTCGTCACACTGGGCTGCGGCGACGCCTGCCCGGTCTATGCCGGCACGCGCTACCTCGATTGGGATCTCCCCGACCCCGTCGGGCGAACGAGCGATGAGGTGCGGGCGATCCGCGATGCCCTCGACGAGCGGGTCCGCGGCCTGCTCGTGAGCCTCCTCCCCCGCACGAGCTGACCGTCTGACTCCGGCACCCGGACGAAAGCATAGATTGTGATCTATGCTTAACGCGCCCCCTCCGGGCTGCCGCCGTTCGAGTGAAGTGAGAACCCTTCGATGTCCGAGAAGCCCACGGTCCTGTTCGTCTGCGTCCACAACGCCGGCCGCTCCCAGATGGCGGCCGGGTTCCTCCGCGAGCTCGGCGGGGCGCGCGTCGAGGTGCTCTCCGCGGGATCCGAGCCGAAGGACTCCATCAATCCCGTCGCCGTGCAGGCCATGGCAGAGCTCGGCGTCGATATCGCGCGGAACGTGCCGAAGGTGCTGACAACGGAAGCGGTTCGAACCTCCGATGTCGTGATCACGATGGGATGCGGCGACGCCTGCCCGATCTTCCCCGGCAAGCGCTACGAGGACTGGAAGCTCGACGACCCCGCCGGGCAGGGCATCGAGGCGGTCCGTCCCATCCGCGACGAGATCCGCACGCGCGTCGAGGCACTCCTCGCGGGACTGCTGCCGCCCTCGTCAGACGACTGACGGCGAACCGCTCCGTCAGCGCCGTCCGTGATCGGCCTTCCGTTCCTCGTCGAGGAGCATGCCGACCGGGGTGGCGCAGGTGTCGCCCCGCCACGCCTCGATGCCCTCGCGGATGGCGAAGACGGCGATCACGAGCGCGGCGATCGAATCGGCCCACGCCCACCCGAGGAGCGAGTTGAGCACGAGTCCGATGAGGACGGCCGCGGACAGGTAGGTGCAGATCAGCGTCTGCTTGCTGTCGGCGACGGCGGTGGCCGAACCGAGTTCGCGGCCCGCACGCCGCTCCGCCCAGGAGAGGAACGGCATCACGATCACGCTCAGCGCGGTGATCACCAGGCCGAGCGTCGAGTGCTCCGCCTCCGGCAGGACGCCGATGATGGTGAGCACGGCGGTGACGCTCACGTACGCCCCGAGGGCGAGGAACGAAACGGCGATGACCCGCAACGTCGGCTTCTCGTACCGTTCGGGGTCGCTGCGGCTGAACTGCCACGCGACGGCCGCCGCAGAGAGCACCTCGACGAGCGAGTCCAGCCCGAATCCCATCAACGCCGCCGAGGACGCGGCGGCCCCCGCCGTGATGGCGACCGCGGCCTCGATGACGTTGTAGGCGATCGTGATCCCGACGATCACGCGGATCCGGCGGTGCAGCGCTCGCCGACGCTCCTCAGGCGGAGCGATGCTCACGCGGATGCCCCGCAGCAGGCCGACGGCCCGTCGACGACCGTCGAGCACACCCCGGTCGATGGCAGCACGAGCTCGACCTTCGCGGCCGCGTCGAGGTCGCCGGCGAGCCAGGCCGTGACGGACCGCACCTGTTCGTAGCCGGTTGCGAGGAGGAACGTCGGTGCGCGGCCGTACGACTTCATGCCGACGATGAAGAACCCGTGCTCCGGATGCCGCAGCTCGCCGAATCCGTGAGGCTCGACGGTCCCGCACGAGTGCAGGTTCGGATCGATGAGCGGCGCCAGACGCGTGGGCGCCTCGACGACGTCGTCGAGGTCGAGGCGGATCTCGCGCAGGACGTCGAGGTCCGGTCGGAACCCGGTCGCGTTGACGACCAGGTCGGTCGCGTGCACGACGACGTCGCCGCCTCGCCGGCCGACGAGCTCGAGGTGGTCGCCCGTTCGGCGGGCCCGAATGATCTCGAATCCGTCGACGAGTTCGACCTCGCCCCTTCGGACCGCCACGTCGAGGCGCCCCCCGAGACGCGCCCGATCCGCGAGCTCGTCATCCGCCGATGCCGAGACGCGCACGGCCGCCCCGGTCCGGATGATCCAGCTCACTCCGGTGCCGGGCACCTCGCGTGCGAGCTGCACCAGCCCCAGCAGCGTGTTCGCGGCGGAATGCCCGGCGCCGACCACGGTGGTGCGGCGACCCTCGAACACCGCGCGGTCACGGCCGAGCACGTCGGGCAACGCCGGCTGCACGAGGTCGGCGACCTCGTCGAGTCCGAGCAGGCCGAGTCCGTCCGAGCCGAGCGGGTTCGGCGTGCGATAGGTGCCCGAGGCGTCGATGACCGCTCGTGCGGCCACCTCCTCGATGCCGTCGGCGGTCCGGACCCGCACGACGAAGGGGGTGGTCGCTCGATTCGCGCTGCGCGTGCGATCCATGCCCTCGCGACTCACGGCGAGCACTTCGGTCCCCGTGCGCACCCGCCCGGCGATGGCATCGATCCTGGAGAGCGGCGCGAGATAGGAATCCACGAGCTCCGTCCCCGACGGGGTGCGCTCGGGATCGGGGTGAACCCATCCGACACGCTCGAGCAGACGGCCGGAGGCCGGATCGACGAGATGCCTCCATGGCGAGAACAGTTGGGTGTGACCCCAGTCGCGGATGCTGTCGGCGATCTGCTCCCCCGCCTCGAGCACCGTGAAGTCGATGCCCCGCTCGACGAGGTTCGCCGCGGCGGCGAGGCCAATGGGGCCGGCGCCGATGATGACGACCGGGAGCGCGGCGAGCCGGTCGGTCACCATGGGGCGCGGGGTCAGGTCGAGCAACGTCACGGGGGCCTCCTGATATCGATGAACTTCGATGTCATCTTCGAACGATGTATCGAAGTTTGTCAATATCGAGTACCGTCGATGCATGGTCACGATGATCGACATCACCGATGTCAGTGCGAACGCCCGCGACGCATCCGGCGCCTGCTGCGCCCCCCTGGTCCGCGAGCCTCTCGGGGCCGACGAGGCCGAGCAGCTCGCGCGAAGCATCAAGGCGCTCGCCGACCCGACGCGCCTGCGGCTGCTGTCGATCGTCGCGGCATCCGAAGGCCGTGAGGCGTGCGTCTGCGACCTGACCGCGCCGGTCGGCCTCAGCCAGCCGACCGTCTCCCATCACCTCAAGATCCTGACCGAGGCCGGGTTCCTCACTCGGAGCAAGCGGGGCACGTGGGCGTACTTCTCGCTCGTCCCGGAGAGCCTCGACCGGGTCGCCCGGGTACTCCTCGCGGCCTGAGGCCGATGCCGGGCAGCGCCCGAGCCGAGCTCATTCGGGGGGCGTGAATCCCAGCGCGACGTCGATGAGGATGCGGGTGCCGTAGCCCGTCGCGCCCTTCGAACGCCAGGAGTCGTCGCCGTCGGACTGCATGGTTCCCGCGATGTCCAGGTGCGCCCACGGAGTGTCCCCGACGAACTCCGCGAGGAACAGCCCAGCCGTCGCCGCCCCGGCCGATGCACCGCCGAGGTTCGAGATGTCCGCGACATCCGAATCGAGCTGCTTGCGGTACTTGCGTTCGAGCGGCAGCTGCCACGCGGGCTCATCGGTGGCATCGGCGGCGGCCTTCACACGGTCGACGAGCGGCTGGCTGGTGCCGAAGAGCGCCGCCGTCGACGGCCCGAGCGCCATGAGGGCCGCACCGGTGAGCGTGGCGATGTCGATGATCGCGTCGACGCCGGCCTCGGTGGCGAGCACGAGGCCGTCCATCATGACGAGGCGGCCCTCGGCATCGGTGTTCTTCACCTCGACGGTCTTGCCCCCACGCGCGGTGAGCACGTCACCGAGCTTGTACGCCGATCCCGACGGCATGTTGTCGGTGCACATGAGCCACCCCGACACCGCCGCCGTCGCGCCGAGGTCGCGCAGCGCGGTGAAGGCCGCGAGCACCGAGGCCGCGCCGCCCATGTCCATCTTCATGAGCAGGTGCATGGGGTCGGAAGGCTTCAGGCTGATGCCGCCGGAATCGTACATGATGCCTTTGCCGATGAGTCCGAGATGACCGGTCGGTTGGCCCGCCGGTGCGAAGCGGAGCACGATGAGCCGCGGCTCCTCGGCGCTGCCGGCGTTCACGCCGAGCAGGCCGCCGCAGCCCATCTCGATGAGCTCCTGCTTGTCGAACGCCTCGACGTCGAATCCGAACCGCTCGCCGAGCGTCGCCGCGACCTCCGCCATGTCGGTCGCCGTGAGGTGACTGGGCGGCGTGTTCGCGAGGTCACGGGCGATCGCGGTCGCTCGCGCGGTCACGACGCCCTGGGCGATGCCGGCGGATGCCGCGGCGGTATCGGCCCCGTCGAGTCGCAGTTCGAGCGAGGCGAGCTTCGGCTCCCGCGCGGTGGCCTTCAGGGCGTCGTAGCGGTAGCGAGCGAGCAGCGCGCCCTCGGTGAGCGCACGGCCGGCGGATGTCGCGTCGACGCCGCCGATCGACGGAACCCGCAATCCGATGCGCGTCGCCTTCGGCACGGCTCGCACGAACGCGGCGGCCGCGTCACGCAGCCCACCCTCGGAGATCCCGGATTCCGCGCCCGTCCCGATGACGACGAGGAGCGTCGCCTCCGCGCCGACGAGCACCAGCGAGGTGCCGGGCTTCGACTCGAAGCCGGCACGGGCCAGCGCGTCGCGGTCGACGGGGACGCCCTCCGGCAGCTCGCCATCGGTGCTCACGAGCACGCCGATGGCCTCGAGCGCACCGGCGCCGAGTTCGTCGACCGCCACCACCTCGACGGCATCCGATGCCGCGAGCGACGGGATGGCCGAGAACCCTGCCGGGATGAGCTTGTTCGGGCTGCGGGTCATCGTGCTGCCTCCGTCGTCGCCGGGCCCGCACCTGCGGGCGCCTCGGTGTGGATCGTCTCGGGATCGACGACCTCGTCGATCGGGTCGTCGTCGTCGGGCTCGAGCTTCTCGGGCAGGTCGCCCTTGCGCACGCCGGGCATGCGCGTCGCCGGCACGATCGCGAGGAGCGCGAGCAGCGCGAGGCCGAGCAGGGAGAGCTGCAGCGCGTGCAGTCGTGCCTCCTCGTTGATCTCGACCGCGGCGGCGATCTCGGCCTCGCTCGCAGAGGTGCCCGCGAGGTCGTTCTCCAGCTGTTCGTTGGTGCGGAAGTCGGCCTCGTTGATGTTCACCTCGCTGATGAGCTCCTGACTGATCTCGGGGTGCGCAGCGGCCGACGTCGCGAGCGTCGACGCGAGGATGCCGACGGCGAATGCCGTGGCGACGGCGATGCCGACCGACCCCGAGAGGTTGTGCACGAGCCCGCGCCACGCTCCGACGTCGCCGGCGAGCTGCTTCGGCGCTGCGGAGAGCAGCGTGTTGAACACCAGGGCGACGATCGCCCCCTGCCCGAGGCCGAGCAGGATCAGGCCGATCACGACGAACGCCTGACCCCATTCGCCGCGCACCGTGAACGCCAGGAGCGTGAGGGCGAGGGCGACGACGACGAAGCCGGCGGTCGCGAGCACGCGCGGCGCGAACCGGCCGTACAGGTAGGCGACGAACGTCGAGGCCAGGAAGATCGAGAGGGTGTACGGGATGATCGAGAACGAGGTCTCGATGCCGCTGAGTCCCTGCACGACCTGCATGTAGAGCGGGATGAGGAAGTTCGCGGCCGTTCCGACGAACAGCATGATGGCCATGCACGCGGTGACCGCGCGCTCGGCGCCGGTGGCCAGCACCCGCAGGTCGAAGATGCGGGGTCGGCCTGCGCTCCCCCGGCGTCGGAGCCACACGAAGAACACCTGCCCGACGACGAGGCCGAACACGATGAGCAGCGGAGCCGGCGAGACGCCGAGCACGTCGAACGGCGCCTGCGCCGTCGCATCCCAGATGCCCCACGTGTTCAGGCCGGAGAAGCCGAAACTCAGCAGCACGATCGCCACGGCTGCCAACGTCGCGCCGACCCAGTCGATGGTGAGGCCGGGTTGGTTCGGCACTTTCTTCAGCCCGAAGCTGAGCAGCAGGTTCACGGCGCCGAGCGCGACCATGAGCGCGAACGACCAGCGCCAGCCGATCGTCGTGGCGAATGAACCGGCGATGAGCAGCGCGAGTACGCCTGCGGCAGGGATCGCGGCGGCGAGCAGCCCGATCGCCTTCGCCTGCTGGTCGCCGTGGTAGTTCGTGGCGATGAAGACCGTGAGCGCGGGAGCGATGAGCGCGATGACCGCGCCCGAGGACGCCTGCGCGATGAAGAGCATCGCGGGGCTCTGCGAGAGCGCGACGCCGGCCATCGCGAGGGCGTGGATGCCGACGGCGATCTGGAACACGCCACGCGTGCCGAATCGCGCACCGATCTTCGCACCGAGCAGGATGAACGCCGCCATCGCGAAGGTGCCGGCCGTGATGGCCGTGCCCACCGACGACGCCGCCGTGTCGAGATCGGTGGTGATGCCCGCCATCGACACCGTCAACGCGTTCACCGCGAACGACGCCTGGATCTGCGTCAGCACCACGACGATCAGCGGAAGCCATGGGGCTTTCGCCTTGACCGCCCCGCCTCCTGCCGCCAGTGCGTCGACCTGCTCGTTCGCCCCCATCAAGCACCCCATCCCCGACTGACGCGACCCGTTCCAGAGGAAGGGCCGCTCATCGATGACAGTAGTGCCAGCGCCGCACCAGAGGAACCATGCACTGCCGCGATCCCGGTAGGCGGTTGGCGCCGATCGTCGCATGGATCAGGTGGCGCCCGGCCCGAACAGCCAGCCTTCAACGGTCGGATCCATGCTCTGAACGAATGGGCGCGCCGTCGAAGCATTCACTCAGCGCATCAATCGGTGCGCGAAGCACGCGTTCGGCCGGCACGGCGACGCATGCGCCGACTCGGGTCACCGATCGGTCGGCATCCCCAACTCGTTGAGCGGGGTGTCGATCGCGCGCTCCGGCAGGCGATCGGCCGTCGGGCACTCGAGCATCGAGTTCGGCGTCGAGTGGTCGATCCGATGCTCGCCCATCGCATGGCCGCAGAGCGGGCACGGACGGGCCGCGATCGGCGTCGGGTCATCCGGTCTCTCGTCGACCACCGGCGACCCGCCGAACGCGGGCGTGAGCGCTCGATCCATGCGATCGAAGAACCGAGTGAACGAATTTCCGGTCCTGCCCTCGGGCGGACTCGTCAGCGTGCGCACCATGCGCGGATGCTACGCCCGCCCGATCGCCGCCGCCAGCACCACGGGACATCCGTTCTACGCTGGAATCATGACGATGCGCGAGTCCCCGAACCGACCGGTCACGATCATCACGGGCGGGAGCCGCGGCATCGGCGCCGCGATCGCCGTTCGGCTGGCCGCCGAAGGGCACGACCTCGTGCTCACGTACCGCGACCGCCTGGCCGACGCCCAGGGCGTGCAGGCCCGGTGCGAGGCCGCCGGCGCACGGGTGCTGCTGATCCAGGTCGACATGGGCGACCTGGATGCCGCGGCGCAGGTCGTCCCCGCCGCGATCGCGCAGTTCGGCACGGTCACCGGGCTCGTGAACAACGCCGGCATCACGGCCCGCATCGGCCCCTTCCTCGACGCACCCATCGAGGAGACCGAGCTGGTGTTCCGCATCAACGTGCTCGCGCCGACCCTCCTCACGCAGGCGGCCATCGCGCACATGGCCACCGATCGCGGCGGCGTCGGCGGCGCCGTCGTCAACATCTCCTCTGGTGCGGCCACGAGCGGGTCGCCGAACACCTACGTGACCTACGCGATGAGCAAGGCGGCGCTGAACGCGCTGACGATCGGGGCGTCGAAGGAGTTCGGCCCGGTCGGCGTGCGCGTCAACACGGTCTCCCCCGGCACCACCCGCACCGAGATCCATGCGGCCGCCGGTCGACCCGATGCCCCCGACGAACGCGCTCCCGGCATCCCCATGCGTCGACCCGGCGAGGTGCACGAGATCGCCGGCGCGGTCGCCTACCTGCTGTCCGACGATGCGTCGTACACGTCGGGCGCCGACATCCGCATCACCGGAGGCAACTGACCCCGGTCCAGGGCACGCCCGCCGCTGCAAGCACGACACGGAACGGCGGATGCCGCGCACCCGCCGTTCCCTCGATCGTGCGCCCGGCCGCGGCATCCGCTCGCCCCCGCGCGCCCGAACGTCAGTGCTCGCCGAACCCGCCCTGCACGAGCGCCGCGATGGCCTCGACCGCGGCTCCGCCATCGGGGTCCTCGCTCGCGATCTCGATCGAGGCGCCCTTCGTGAGCCCGAGCGCCATGATCGCGAGCAGGCTCTTGGCATCGGTGCCGTTCACCGTGACCCGCTGGTCGAAGGTGCTCGCGAGCTTCACGAGTTCGGCGGCCGGCCGCGCATGCAGCCCATCGGCATTCGTGATCGTCTCCCGCCGCACGTGGCCAGCAGCGGCAGCCGCCACGGTCGCGTCGGTCGGCGCCTCGGATGCCGGTGCGCCGGCGCCGCCAGGCCCGCCCGCGGCATCCGGCCCACCGGGTCCGGTGCCGTCGCCCGCGTTCGCCGACCGAGCCGCCGCGACCACGGCATCGAGCGGCTCACCGGCCTCGGCGGCCACGGCCGCCGCGACCCCGCCCTCGACGAGCGGGGCATCGGCGATCGCGACGCGTTCGCGCACGTCGTCGTCGAGGAAGTCGAGCGCGGTCTCGGTCGTGAGGATCGCCGAACCCAGGTCGCACAGGATGACGACGCCTGCGCCGGAGTCCGCCTCGCCGATGGCCGACGTGACGCGATCGAAGCTCGTGCCGATGCGCCCGTCGTCGGTGCCGCCCGCGGCCACGAGCGCGACCGACGGCGCCATCTGCGCGGCGAGTTCGACGAGCCCCTCGGCGATCTTCGACGAGTGCGAGACGAACACGACCCCGATGCGCGCGTCGCCGCCCACCTCAGGCACCGGTCGACTCGGAGGCGGCGTCGGCCGCCGCCCGCAGCAGCAGCGCCGTCGACTGCGCGCCCGGATCGCGATGACCGACCGAACGCTCGCCGAGGTAGCTCGCCCGGCCCTTGCGGGCGACGAGGGGTTCGGTCGCGACGGCGCCCGCCTCGGCCGCGTCGGCGGCGGCCGCGAGCACGGCCGTCGCGTCGGCTCCGGATGCCGCGGCCGCCGTCGCGGCGTCGACCGCAGGCGTCCACGCGTCGATCATGGTCTTGTCGCCCGACTCGGCCTTGCCGCGCGAGACGACCCCGTCGCGCGCCGCGGTGAGCAGGCGCGCGACCGCCTCACCGTCGAGCGAGGAGTCCGAGCCGGCCGCGGCCGCCGCCTTGAGGTAGGCGGTGCCGTAGAGCGGCCCGGCGGCTCCGCCCACCGTGGAGATGAGCGTCATCGCGACCAGCTTCAACACGTCGCCAGGCGTCGACCCGGCGGCGAGGTCGTCGAGCTTGGGAATCACGGCCGTGAACCCACGATCGAGGTTCTCGCCGTGGTCGCCGTCGCCGATGTCGCGATCGAGCCGGATCAGCTCGACGCGGTGCTCCGCGATGACGTCGGCACTTCGCCTGACCCAGTCGACCGCCCAGGTGATGTCCAGTCCCACGCGCCTAACGCCCCCATCTCAACGCCGCCGTCTGCACGGGTGCATCCCACAGCTCCACCAGCTCGTCGTCGAGCTTCAGCAGCGTGATCGACATGCCCTGCATCTCGAGGGCCGTGATGTAGTTGCCCACGAGCGAGCGCTCGACCGTGATGCCGCGCTCGCGCAGCACCTCGTCGGCGCGACGATAGGCCAGGTACAGCTCGACCTGCGGCGTGCCGCCCATGCCGTTGACGAACAGCAGCACCCGGTCGCCCTCGCCGAAGGGCAGGTCCGAGAGGATGGGTTCGAGCAGGCGATCGACCAGTCGATCGGCGGGCTCGAGGCCGACGCGCTCGCGACCGGGCTCGCCGTGGATGCCGATGCCGATCTCGATCTCGTCGTCGCCGATGTCGAAGCTCGGTTCGCCGGCGTGCGGCACGACGCACGCCGTCAGCGCGAGCCCCATCGACCTGGCGTTCGCGTTCACCCGCTCGGCGAGGTCGGCGACCTCGTCGAGGGAGTCGCCGCGCTCCGCTGCGGCGCCCGCGATCTTCTCGACGAGCACCGTGCCGGCGACACCTCGCCTGCCGGCGGTGTAGAGGGAGTCCTTCACCGCGACGTCGTCGTCCGTGACGACCGCGCGCACCGTGATGCCGTCCATCGCGGCGAGCTCGGCCGCCGTCTCGAAGTTCAGCACGTCGCCCGTGTAGTTCTTCACGATGTGCAGCACGCCGGAGCCGCCGTCGACGGCCTTCGTGGCAGCGAGGATGGGATCGGGCGTCGGCGACGTGAACACGGCGCCGGGCACCGCCGCATCGAGCATGCCGAAGCCGACGTATCCGGCATGGAGCGGCTCATGACCGCTGCCGCCGCCGCTCACGATGCCGACCTTGCCGGCGATCGGCGCATCGGCGCGGACCACGTGCACGGGGTCCAACTCGACCCGCACGAGATCGGCGTGGGCCCGTCCGAATCCGGCGACCGATTCCTCGACCACCCGCTTCGGGTCGTTGATGATCTTCTTCACGCTCATCCTTCCCCCGGGCTGCAGGATGCCGAGCGACCATGCATCGGCCCCGACGCAGCACTCCCGTCGCCAACCTACGCCAGCAGGCGACCGGCGTGGAAGAGGATTCTCCAAGTCCCGCGCGGGCATTCCCCCTGAACGGGCCACGGGGCTATGGTGACACTGCGGCCGCAACGATGCGGCGCACGCGAAGGGGGTTGCAATGAATCTCGGGATCATCTTCCTTTCGGAGATGGTGGGCACGGCGATGCTGGTCCTGCTCGGTTGCGGTGTCGTGGCGAACGTCGCGCTCGCGAAGAACAAGGGCTTCAACGGCGGGTTCCTGATGGTGAACATCGGTTGGGGCCTCGCGGTCTTCTCCGGCGTCATCGTGTCGTACGCATCCGGCGCTCATCTGAACCCGGCTGTCACGCTCGGCCTCACGGCGAACTTCCTCGGCAAGGGCGAGACCGAGTTCGTTCCGGGCATCCCGATCGACGGTGCGTCGATCTTCACCTACATCGGCGCGCAGTTCGTCGGTGCCTTCATCGGCGCCATCTTCTGCTGGCTCGCCTACAAGCAGCACTTCGACGACGAGCCCGAGCCCGCGAACAAGCTCGGCGTCTTCTCGACCGGCCCCGCGATCCGCTCCTACGGGTGGAACCTCGTGACCGAGATCATCGGCACCTTCGTGCTGGTCTTCGTCATCCTCGGATTCTCGTACGGCGGCACGCCGGCCCAGCTCGGTGCGATTCCGGTGGCCTTCCTCGTGATCGCGATCGGCGCCTCCCTCGGTGGCCCGACCGGCTACGCGATCAACCCCGCGCGCGACCTCGGTCCGCGCATCGCCCACGCCGTGCTGCCCATCAAGGGCAAGGGCGGCAGTGATTGGAGCTACTCGTGGGTCCCGGTGGTCGGTCCGGTCATCGGCGGCCTCCTCGCAGGATGGGCTGCGCTCGTCCTCCTGCCCGTACTCGGCTGAGCGACGTGCCCGCGCTCGACTGAGCGGGCACCGACGGCAGGCCCGCGCCGATTCGGCGCGGGCCAGCGATCAATGAACGGCGTGCCTCGCGCTGCGGGGCCGCAGACAGAGAGGAAGTCATGGCCGACTACATCCTGGCGATCGACCAGGGAACGACGAGCACCCGCTCGATCATCTTCGACAAGAAGGGGTCGATCATCGCGACGGGGCAGCTCGAGCACGAGCAGATCTTCCCCAAGGCGGGCTGGGTCGAGCACGACCCCATGCAGATCTGGCACAACACGGGCGAGGTGATCGGCCAGGCGCTCGGCAAGGCGAAGCTGACCAGGCACGACATCGCCGCGGTGGGCATCACCAACCAGCGCGAGACCGCCGTGGTCTGGGACAAGAACACCGGTCAGCCGGTCTACAACGCGATCGTCTGGCAGGACACGNCGGCACGACATCGCCGCGGTGGGCATCACCAACCAGCGCGAGACCGCCGTGGTCTGGGACAAGAACACCGGTCAGCCGGTCTACAACGCGATCGTCTGGCAGGACACCCGCACCCAGTCGATCGTCGACCGCCTCGCGGCGGACGGCGGCGTCGAACGCTTCAAGCCGATCGTCGGCCTGCCCCTGGCGACGTACTTCTCCGGCACGAAGATCGTGTGGATCCTCGAGAACGTCGAGGGCGCACGCGAGAAGGCCGAGGCGGGCGATCTGCTGTTCGGCACGACCGATACATGGGTGCTCTGGAACCTCACGGGCGGCGTCGACGGCGGCGTGCACGCGACGGATGTCACGAACGCCAGCCGAACCCTCTTCATGGATCTCGAGACGCTGCAGTGGCGCGACGACATCCTCGAGGCGTTCGACGTGCCGAAGTCGATGCTCCCCGAGATCCGCTCCTCCTCCGAGGTCTACGGCACTGCCAGCCTGTCGAGCCTCCTCCGCGAGGTCCCCGTCGCCGGCATCCTCGGCGACCAGCAAGCCGCCACGTTCGGCCAGGCCGCGTTCGACGCGGGCGAATCGAAGAACACGTACGGCACCGGCAACTTCCTGATCTTCAACACCGACACCGAGATCGTGCACTCGAAGAACGGCCTGCTCACGACGCTGGGGTACAAGCTCGGCGACCAGCCGGCCCACTACGCGCTCGAGGGGTCGATCGCCGTCACGGGGTCGCTGATCCAGTGGCTGCGCGACAACCTCGGCCTGATCTCGAGCGCACCCGAGGTCGAGGAGCTCGCCAAGACGGTCGACGACAACGGCGGTGCGTACTTCGTGCCGGCGTTCTCGGGTCTGTTCGCGCCGTACTGGCGTTCGGACGCCCGCGGCGCGCTCGTCGGTCTCACGAGGTACGTGAACAAGGGGCACATCGCCCGCGCCGCGCTCGAGGCGACCGCGTTCCAGACCAGGGAGGTGCTCGAGGCCGTCAACGCCGACTCCGGGGTCGACCTCACGGAGCTCAAGGTCGACGGCGGCATGATCGCGAACAACACGCTCATGCAGTTCCAGGCCGACATCCTCGGCGTTCCGGTGGTGCGCCCCGTGGTCGCCGAGACCACCGCGCTCGGCGCCGCGTACGCGGCCGGACTCGCGGTCGGGTTCTGGTCCAACCTCGACGAGCTCCGCGCCAACTGGCAGGAGGACTCCCGCTGGGAGCCGAAGATGGACGCCGAGGAGCGCGATCGCCAGATCCGCCTCTGGAAGAAGGCCGTCACGAAGACCTTCGACTGGGTCGACGACGACGTGAAGTGATCCTCCGGCACTGACACGACACGGGCCCCGCGGATGCCGCGGGGCCCGTGTCGCGCGTTCGCCCGCCGCAGCGTGCGAGCCGCCTCAGCGCCGGGTGGCGGCGACCCATTCGTCGAGCTTGCGCGCTGCCGCGCCGCTGTCGATCGTCTCGGCGGCGATGACCATCTGCTCGGCGAAGCGGTCGAGGATCGATCGCTGCACCTGGGACGGATCCTGCGCCAGCGCGAACGACACGAGCCCGGCGGCGGCGTTCAGCACGACGATGTCGCGAACCGGACCCTGCTCGCCCGCAAGCACGCGGTGCACGACCTCCGCGTTGAACGCCGCGTCGCCACCGGCGAGCTGCCCGATCTTCGCGCGGGCGATGCCGAGGTCGCGCGGATCGAGGTCGTGCTCCTTCACCGTGCCGCGAGAGACCTCCCAGACGTGGCTGTGGCCGGTCGTCGTGAGTTCGTCGAGCCCGTCGTCGCCGCGGAACACGAGTGCCGTCGCGCCACGCGTCTGGAAGACGCCGACGATCAGCGGCACGCGGTCGAGGTGCGCCACGCCGACGGCGGATGCCTCGGGCCGCGCGGGGTTGCAGAGCGGGCCGAGGAAGTTGAAGACGGTAGGCACGCCGAGCTGGGCGCGTACGGCGCCGGCATGCCGGAATCCGGGGTGGAACGCCGAGGCGAACGCGAACGTGATGCCGGCCTCGTCGAGCACGGCCCCGACACGGTCGGCCGACAGGGTGAGGTCGATGCCGAGCGCTGCGAGCACGTCGGACGAGCCGGAGGCCGAGCTGGCCGCGCGATTGCCGTGCTTGATCACGGGAACGCCGGATGCCGCGGCGACCACGGACGCCATGGTCGACACGTTCACCGTGCCGAACCGGTCGCCTCCGGTGCCGACGATGTCCAGCGCCATCGGATCCACGTCGAGCGGAACGGCGTGCTCGAGCACGGCATCCCGGAAGCCGACGACCTCGTCGACCGTCTCGCCCTTGGCACGGAGCGCCACGAGGAACGCCGCAAGCTGCGCTTCGGTGGCTGCGCCCGTCATGACCTGCTCCATGCACCACGCGGCATCCGACACGCTGAGGTCCTCTCCTGCGAGGAGGGCGGTCAGGATCACGGGCCAGGTCTGATCGGCGGACATGCTCACGATCCTAGCCACCGGATTCAGGGCCGATTCACGGGCCGTTCACACCCCGGGTTAGGGTGACCTAACCGCATCCGGGGCGACACGAGTCCCGAGGATGACGAAAACTCAGTGCTGATTTCAGCCATAATGGTCTTCGTGACGAGCACCTCATTGACTTTCCAGGCGAGCGCGCCGGTGATCAAACGACCGAACACCGTAGCGGTGGGCACGATCGTCTGGCTCGGCAGCGAGGTCATGTTCTTCGCGGGCCTCTTCGCGATCTACTTCACGCTCCGGTCGATGTCGCCCGAGCTGTGGGCGGCGCAGGCCGACGTGCTGAACTTCCCGTTCTCGCTGACGAACACGATCATCCTCGTGCTCTCGTCGGTGACCTGCCAGTTCGGCGTGTTCGCGGCGGAGCGCATGCAGCCGTACGCCACCGGCTGGAAGCCGACGCAGTGGGGCATGGTCGAGTGGTTCTTCCTCACCTTCGCCATGGGCGCGATCTTCGTCTCCGGCCAGGTCTGGGAGTACGCGACCCTCGTCTCCGAGGGCATCTCGCTCTCGTCCGACTCGTACGGGTCCGCCTTCTACCTCACCACCGGTTTCCACGGCCTGCACGTGACCGGCGGTCTGATCGCGTTCCTCCTCGTCATCGGCCGCGTGTTCGCGGTCAAGAACTTCGGTCACAAGGAGGCCACGAGCGCGATCGTCGTGTCCTACTACTGGCACTTCGTCGATGTCGTCTGGATCGGCCTGTTCCTGGTCATCTACGTCCTCAAATAACCTGCAGCAGGAGCGCCAACCCAGCATGCACGCGAACAGGAAGAACCCCATGAACCGCCAGAAGCGACGCACAGGCCGCAGGCACCCCCTCGCCACGGTCGCACTGCTCGCGATCGGCCTCATCTTCACGGGCGGCGCCTATGCCGCCCTGAGCGCCGGCACCACCGCGCAGGCCGAGACCGACCTCACCTCGCAGCAGACGATCGAAGAGGGCAAGAAGCTCTTCCAGGCGAACTGCGCGACCTGCCACGGCCTCTCCGCCCAGGGCACCGAGACGGGCCCGAGCCTGGTCGGCGTCGGCGCCGCTTCGGTCGACTTCCAGGTCGGTACGGGCCGCATGCCCATGCAGATGCAGGGCCCGCAGGCCCAGGTCAAGCCGGTTCAGTTCACCGACGAGCAGATCCAGCAGTTGGCCGCGTTCGTGGCCTCGCTGGGCCCCGGCCCGTCGATCCCGCCCGCACACCTCGTCGACGGCGGCGGCGACGCCGCGAACGGCGCCGAGCTCTTCCGCATCAACTGCGCGATGTGCCACAACGTCGCCGGTGCAGGTGGCGCGCTCACCGAGGGCAAGTTCGCCCCGGCGCTCACCGAGACCAGCGGCGTGCACATCTACGAGGCCATGGTCACCGGCCCCCAGAACATGCCCGTCTTCAGCGATCTCAACATCTCGCCCGAAGACAAGCGCGACATCATCACGTACCTGAAGTACGTGCAGGACAACCGGTCTCCCGGTGGATTCGAGCTCGGCTCCCTCGGCCCGGTCGCCGAGGGCCTGTTCATCTGGATCTTCGGTCTCGGCGCGATCGTCGCGATCACCGTGTGGATCACGGCGAAGTCCAACTAAGCGCACGTCGGTACCGAAGTACCTGAAGAAGGAGAACCATGGCCCAGGACGACCACAGCGGAGCTGAGCTCGCCGCTGCCGACTCGTCGCATGCCGCGCACGAATCCGATGCCTCCCCGGGCACCGCGCTGATCGTTCAGGACGCATTCGCGAACCCCGGATTCCCGCCGCATCGCCCCCGTGTCACCGACGAGGACCCCAAGCGGGAGAAGCGCGCGCAGCGCACCGTCTACACGCTCTTCTACCTGTCGGCGCTCGGCAGCCTGTGGGCGGTCGCCGCCTACATGCTCTTCCCGATGGAGTCGAACAACGTCGGCGACGTCCGGCTGAACAACCTCTTCATCGGCCTCGGCGCAGCCCTCGCGCTGCTGGCCCTCGGCATCGGCATCGTGCACTGGGGCAAGGCCGTCATGGTCGACGTCGAGCTCGTCGACGAGCGCCACGAGATCGGCGGCTCTCCCGAGACGCAGGCTGCTGCGGCCAAGGTGTTCACCGACGCGGACCGCGAGTCCGGCTTCACCCGCCGCGCCGTGATCCGAAACAGCCTCATCGGTGCGATCGTCGTGTTCCCGCTTCCCGCCGTCGTGCTCTTCCGCGGCTTCGCCCCGCAAGACCAGCTGCCGGTGCCGCTCCTCAGCCACACCATGTGGCGCAAGGGCACCCGACTCGCCCTCGACCCGAGTGGCGTGGCCATCAAGGCCTCCGACGTCACGATCGGCAGCGCGTTCCACGTCATCCCCGAAGGACTCGCCGAACTCGAGCACGGCAAGCTCGAAGAGAAGGCGAAGGCCGCAGTCCTCCTGATGCGCCTCGACCCGAGCGACCTCAACCAGCTCCCCGAACGTGAGAGCTGGTCGTACGACGGCATCGTCGCGTACTCCAAGATCTGCACGCACGTCGGATGCCCCGTTGCGCTCTACGAGCAGCACACGCACCACCTGCTCTGCCCGTGCCACCAGTCCCAGTTCGACGTCGCGAACCACTGCGAGGTCATCTTCGGACCGGCCAAGCGGCCGCTGCCCCAGCTGCCGATCGCCATCGACGACGAGGGTTACCTCATCGCGCAGAGCGACTTCACCGAACCCGTCGGCCCGAGCTTCTGGGAGCGTCATTGAGCACCGCATCGCCCACCACCGGCACGCAGAAGCGGTCGTTCACGACCGCTGCCGCGGTCTACGTGAACGAACGCACGAGCGTCGCCGGCTTCATCAAGGAACTCGGCCGCAAGGCCTTCCCAGACCACTGGTCGTTCCTCCTCGGTGAAGTCGCGCTCTTCTCGTTCGTCGTCATCCTGATCTCGGGCACGTTCCTGACGTTCTTCTTCCAGGCCTCGATGGCCGAGGTGCACTACGACGGTTCGTACGTCCCGCTGAAGGGCGTCGAGATGTCGGTCGCCATGGCGTCGACCCTCGATATCTCGTTCGACATCCGCGGCGGCCTGTTCGTGCGCCAGATGCACCACTGGGCTGCACTGCTCTTCGTGGCGGCGATCGGCCTGCACATGCTGCGCATCTACTTCACGGGTGCGTTCCGCAAGCCGCGCGAGTTCAACTGGGTGATCGGCTTCACGCTGTTCATCCTCGCCATGGCCGAGGGCTTCACGGGGTACTCGCTCCCCGACGACCTGCTCTCGGGCAACGGCCTCCGCATCATCGACGGCCTGGTCAAGGGCATCCCGCTGGTCGGCACCTGGATCTCCTTCCTCCTCTTCGGCGGGGAGTTCCCCGGCACGCAGATCGTCGGACGCCTGTACTCGTTGCACATCATGATCCTGCCCGCGCTGGTCATCGCATTCATCGCGCTGCACCTGGTGTTCGTCGTCGTGCACAAGCACACGCAGTACGCGGGCCCCGGCAAGACCCAGCAGAACGCCGTCGGCCCGCCCGTGCTGCCGGTGTACGCCGCGAAGGCCGGTGGCTTCTTCTTCATCATCTTCGGTGTCATCGCACTCATCGCGTCGCTGTTCACCATCAACCCGATCTGGAACTACGGCCCCTACGACCCCTCACCGGTGTCGGCGGGTACCCAGCCCGACTGGTACATCGGCTTCGCCGACGGCGCGCTCCGCCTCATTCCGCCGGGATGGGAGTTCGTCTGGCTGGACCGCACGTGGTCCTTCAACATCCTCGTACCGCTCATCGCGATCGGGATCTTCATCGTCCTGGTGCTCATCTACCCCTTCATCGAGGCGTGGATCACCGGCGACAAGCGCGAGCACCACATCGCGGACCGTCCCCGCAACGCTCCGACCCGCACGGCCATCGGCGCCGCCGGCGTGACGTTCTACGCGGGCCTCTGGGCCGCGGCGAGCTCGGACATCCTCGCGACGCACTTCTCGCTGACCATGGAGGGCGTGATCCACGCGCTCCAGGCCGTGGTGATCCTCGGACCCTTCATCGCGTTCTTCATCACGAAGCGCGTCTGCATCGCACTGCAGAAGAAGGATCGTGAGATCGTGCTGCACGGCTTCGAGTCCGGCCGCATCGTGCGCCTTCCCGGTGGCGAGTTCATCGAGGTGCACGAGCAGCTCGACGAGTACGACCGCTGGCGACTCGTGAGCTTCGACGCGTACCAGCCGCTCATGATCCGCCCGAATGCTCGCGGCAAGATCACGGTCGGTCAGCGTTTCCGCGCCTCGCTCTCGCGCTGGTTCTTCGAGGACCGCATCGAGCCCGTCACCAAGGGCGAGATCGAGTCCGGCCACGACGGCCACCACTGATCCATCCATTCAACAGTTCGGGCACCGTGACCATGTCGTTCGATACGACCTGGTTCCGGTGCCCGAACTGTCTGTCTGCCCTCTCCTCGATCGATCCCCTGGTGATCGGGTGCGAGAACGGCCATCGCTTCGACGTCGCGCGGCAGGGCACCGTCACCCTCCTTCCGCCACGTGCTCCCCGCACCGTGGGCGACGACCACGAGATGCTCACAGCTCGGGCAGCGTTGCTCGACTCCGCGCTGTACCGACCGATCGCCGAGGCGATCGCAGACCTTACGAGCGACGCTCTGCCACCGGCAGGCTCCGAGCAGGCCGGGCCTCGTCTCGTCGACTTCGGTTGCGGAACGGGCTATTACGCCGCACTGCTGGCATCCCGTATCGCCGCGTCCTCCGTGCTGCTCGCCGACCGCTCCCCCGTCGCCGTGCGCATGGCGACCCGCAATATCCCGGGTGCGAGCGGCGTGGTCCTCGACATCTGGCGCCCACTGCCCCTGCGCGATGCCGCTGCCGATCTCGCCCTCAACGTCTTCGCACCACGCAATCCCGAAGAGTACGCACGAGTCGTCCGCCCCGGCGGCATCCTCGTCGTCGTGGTCCCGCGTCAGCGCCACCTCGCCGAGCTCAGACGCGACGGCTCCGTGCTGTCAGTGCCCGCCGACAAGGAACGCACGGTCGCCGACTCGCTCGGTGCAGCCGGCTTCGAGGTGGCCGCCCGCTGCCGTGTGGAATACGAGGCGACCGTCACGGCGGAACAGAGGACGCATCTCATCTCCATGGGGCCTTCGGCGCACCACGCACGTGACACGACGACCGATGCCGTGAGCGCAGAGGTCTCCTCCGACGTGCCCGCGGCGACGCGGCCGGTGACGGTCTCGGTGGACGTCCTGGCCTTCCGCCGATAGTCCCGAATCTGCCCGCAGTCGACCTGCACCACGTGGCTCTGCCTCCAGGCTCCGCCCGACGGAAGCATAGGACACTCCAGCACGCCGCCAGGTGCCCCTCAGAGACGCCAAACGGCGTCTCGCGGGTCTGTGCAAGCCTCACTGGCGAGATCGCTGCAGGCGGGCACGCGAAAGCGGCCCCCGACACGATCGTGTCGGGGGCCGCTTCGAGGTTCGGATCAGCGCGCGAAGTTGCCGCGGTAGTACTCGTAGACCCAGCCGACGAGGCTGATCACGCCGAGGCCCACGGCGATGAACGAGATCCAGAAGCCGATCGCGAGGCCGGTGAACAGCAGCGCCGCGGAGCCCGCGAGCATGATCGGCCACCAGCTCCAGGGGCTGAAGAAGCCGAGCTCGGGGTCGCCGTCGTCGATGTTGGCGTCGAGACGGTCTTCGGGCAGCTCAGCACCCTGTGCCTTGTGCACGCGTCCGAGGTAGAACGCGATGAACGCGGCCAGGACGGCGCTCAGCGAGATGGCGACGAGGCCCACCCACTCGACGCCGGGCTCGAGGTCATCGACTGCGGTCCACGCGATGTACACCGCGGCCGCGGCCGCGAAGAATCCCGCGAGGATCCAGAAGAGAACGACATTGGCGCGCATCTACTTGACTTCCTTCGTCTCAGCGTCGAACACGGGCGCGTCTGGTGCGTCCTTGCCCGGTCCGATGCCGACGGGGATGCCGGCTTCGGGGTGGTTGAGGTCGAACGCAGGCGACTCCGAACGGATGCGCGGGATCGAGGTGAAGTTGTGTCGAGGCGGCGGGCAGCTGGTCGCCCACTCGAGCGAACGGCCGTAGCCCCAGGGGTCGTTCACCGTGACCTTGGGAGCCCGACGAGCGGTGATGTAGACGTTCAGGAAGAACGGGATCAGCGAGATCGCGAGGATCGCGGAGCCGATGGTGGAGAGCTGGTTCATCCACGTGATGTTGTCTTCGGGCAGGTACGAGTAGTACCGACGGGGCATCGCCACGACTCCGAGCCAGTGCTGGATGAGGAACGTGGTGTGGAAGCCGATGAAGAGCAGCCAGAAGTGCCACTTGCCGAGCGACTCGTTGAGCATCTTGCCGGTCCACTTGGGCCACCAGAAGTAGAAGCCGGCGAACATCGCGAACACGACGGTGCCGAAGACCACGTAGTGGAAGTGGGCGACGACGAAGTACGTGTCGGACACGGCGAAGTCGAGCGGCGGCGACGCGAGGATCACGCCGGTGAGACCACCGAACACGAAGGTGATCAGGAAGCCGACCGACCACACGAGGGGCGTCTCGAACGTGATCGAGCCTCGCCACATCGTGCCGATCCAGTTGAAGATCTTCACACCCGTTGGTACCGCGATGAGCATCGTCATCAATGAGAAGAACGGCAGGAGCACGGAACCGGTGACGTACATGTGGTGCGCCCACACGGTGACCGACAGGGCGGCGATCGCGATGGTCGCGTACACGAGCGTGGTGTACCCGAAGATCGGCTTACGGCTGAACACCGGGAAGATCTCGGAGACGATGCCGAAGAACGGCAGCGCGATGATGTACACCTCGGGGTGGCCGAAGAACCAGAAGAGGTGCTGCCACAGGATGACGCCGCCGTTGGCGGGGTCGTAGATGTGGGCGTCGAACACGCGGTCGGCCGCCGCGGCGAGCATGGCCGCCGCGAGCACCGGGAACGCCATCAGCACGAGGATCGAGGTGACGAGCGTGTTCCAGGTGAAGATCGGCATGCGGAACATGGTCATTCCGGGAGCGCGCATGGTGATGATCGTGGTGATGAAGTTCACCGCGCCGAGGATCGTGCCGAAGCCCGAGAGGCCGAGGCCGAGCATCCAGAGGTTTCCGCCGACGCCCGGTGAGAACGTCGTCGACGCGAGCGGTTGATAGGCGAACCATCCGAACGATGCGGCTCCCTGCGGGGTGAAGAAGCCGGCGACGGCCATCAGCGAACCGAATGCGAACATCCAGAAGGCGAACGCGTTCAGTCGCGGGAAGGCGACGTCAGGTGCGCCGATCTGCAGCGGCATGAGGACGTTCGCGAACCCCGCGAAGAGCGGCGTCGCGAACATCAGCAGCATGATCGTGCCGTGCATGGTGAACAGCTGGTTGTACTGCTCGCGGGTCTGCACGATCTCGAGCCCGGGCTCGAAGAGCTGGGCGCGGATGATCAGCGCCATGACGCCGGCGATGCAGAAGAAGACGAACGAGGTGATCAGGTACATGTACCCGATGACCTTGTGGTCGGTGGACGTGATCCACTTGACGAGGATGTTGCCCTTGCGCTCGACCTTCGAGGCTCCGAAGGGAAGGCTGCTCGACTGCGGCCGAGCCGGTGCGGTCGTGGTGCTCATTCGCCTTCGTGCTCCTCTTTCAGTTCGGGCGCGCCCGTTCCGGGCAGGTTCTGGTTGCGGTCGTACTCGTTGGAGAGCTGACCCTCCTGGCCGAGATCGCGCAACGACTCGATGTAGTCCTCGTACTCCGCTTCGGAGACGACCTTCACGTTGAAGAGCATGAGCGAGTGGTACTCGCCGCAGAGCTCGGCGCACTTGCCCTCGTAGGTGCCCTCACGTTCGGGGACGAACGACATGTAGTTGGTCTTGCCCGGGAACATGTCCTTCTTGTAAAGGAAGTCCACGACCCAGAACGAGTGGATGACATCGCGCGACTCGAGCTCGATCTCCACGTTCTTGCCGACGGGCAGGTAGAGCGTGGGGATCTCGGACTCGACGAGCGAGCCCTCGGGGCCCTCGTCGTCGAGCTGGCCCTGGATGCCGGGCGAGTAGACGTCTTCGTTCACGTAGTTGAAGTCCCACGCCCACTGCTTGGCGATGACCTCGACCTGGACGTCGATGTCGTCGGCGGCGAACCGCTTCTCGATCTCGGCCTGGTCACGAGCCGTGAAGGCGAAGAAGCCGAGCACGAGGATCAACGGCACGATCGTGTAGAAGACCTCGATCGGCATGTTGTAGCGCAGCTGCACGGGGAGGCCGGTCTGGCCCTTGCGGCGACGGTAGGCGATGACCGCCCAGATCGTCAGACCCCACGTGATGACACCGACGATGAGCAGCACGATCCACGACGTGACCCACAGGCCCGAGACGCGCTCGGTGTGGTTCGTGACGGGAGGCTGCCCCTCTTCGAAGCCCGGCAGGAATCCGTTCAGCTGAGCCGTCGTGCACCCTGCGAGTACGAGGCTGAGCGACGCTGCGATCGGGATTGCAGCCCATCGGAGACGGCGATTGTGGCGCACCGGTGACCTTTCGGGAGACTCGAAGGCGCTTCACAGCGAAGCGCATGATCGTGGAACAGCCTACTCCGACTCAGCCCCGCCAGTGTGCATCTCAGGGCCGTTTCGGGCCCCTGCCGCCGCGGAATTCCGCCACCATCGGCGCAAAGAAAGAAAGGGAGGCTGCCAATGGCAGCCTCCCTTTGCTCAGTTCGGATCGATCCTCAGTGGAACGAATCACCGCAGGCGCAGCTGCCTTCGGCGTTCGGGTTGTCGATCGTGAAGCCCTGCTTCTGGATCGTGTCCTCGAAGTCGATGGAGGCTCCGTCGAGGTAGGGCACGCTCATCTTGTCGACGATGACCTCGACACCGTCGAAGTCCACGACCGCGTCACCGTCGAGCAGTCGCTCGTCGAAGTACAGCTGGTAGATGAGGCCAGAGCAGCCGCCGGGCTGCACCGCGACGCGGAGTCGCAGGTCGTCGCGGCCCTCCTGCGTGAGGAGGCTCCGCACCTTGTCGGCTGCAGGGTCGCTCAGCTTCACGCCGTGCGTCGTTTCGGTGATCGTGTCGCTCATGTCTCTCCTCGGTGCGTCGAAGAACGCCTCATGTTCACTGGAAGTCTAACCCGGCGTGCTGCGAGATGACCCGGAATCAGGATGCTCCGCTCCCCCGCGCGTCGAGGCGTGCGAGCAGCAGCGCCTCACTGAGGAGCGCCCGCCTGAAGACGCCGAGGTGCAGCGATTCGTTCGGGCTGTGCGCCCGCGAGTCCGGATCCTCCACGCCGGTCACGAGGATCTGCGCGCCGGGGAACTCCTCGACGAGCTCGGCGATGAACGGGATCGACCCGCCGACGCCGATGTCGACGGGCGGCCTGCCCCAGGCATCCGTCATCGCGGCACGCGTGTCTTCCACGGCCCAGCCGCTGGTGTCGACGAGGAATGCCTGTCCGAGGTCGACGCCCTCGAAGCCGAGCTTCACGCCGAAGGGGGCGTTCGCCTCGAGGTGCGCGCGGATCGCCTCGAACGCCTCCGTGGCGTCCTGGCCGGGCGCGATGCGGGCGCTGACCCGCACGAGCACCTCCGGCACGAGCGTGTTCGACGCGTTCGCGACATCCGGCGCGTCGATGCCCGTGATGGTGACGGAGGGCTTCGCCCAGATGCGCGAGAGGATCGCGCCGTCGCCGATGGGGGTGACGCCGTCGAGGAGTCCCGTCTCGGCGCGGAGTTGGGCCTCGTCGTAGGCGGGCGGCTCGAGGTCCGCGCTCGTGAGGCCCTCGATCGCCACCGACCCGTCGGCCGTCCAGATCGTGTCGAGCAGGCGGATGGCCGCGAGCATCGCGTCTGGCACCGCGCCGCCGTACATGCCGGAGTGCGACGCGTGGTCGAGCGTGCGGATGCGCACGTTGAAGGCGACGGCGCCGCGGAGCGCGACCGTGATCGCGGGCGTCTCGAGATCCCAGTTTCCGGAGTCCGCGACAACGATCGCGTCGGCGGCGAGGAGTTCTCGGTTGTCGCGGAGGAAGTTCGCGAACGAGCGCGACGCCCACTCCTCTTCGCCCTCGATGAAGACGGCGATGCCGAGGTCGAAGTCGCCCGCAGCCTCCGCGAAGGCCCGGATGGCGCCGACGTGCGCCATCACGCCGGCCTTGTCGTCGGCGGCGCCGCGGCCGTAGAGCCGGTCACCGCGCTGGGTCGGCTCGAACGGCGAGGTCTCCCAGTCCTCCTCCTTGCCTGGCGGCTGCACGTCGTGGTGTGCGTAGAGCAGCACGGTGGGTCGACCGTTGCGAGCGGGCCGGCTCGCGACCACGGCGGGCTGGCCGAGCTCCGAGCCGTCTTCGACGGCGGAATGACGGATGTCGACGAGGTCGAACACGCCCGTGTCGCGGAGCAGGGCCGCGACGGCCTCGGCGCTCTGCGCGACGTGCTCGGGGTCGAACGCCGGCCAGGAGACGGACGGGATGCGCACGAGGTTCGCGAGGTCGGCGACGGTCGACGGGAATCCGACGTCGACGGCGTCGCGGATCGCGGCGACGACCTCTGCGGCGCCTGTGGAATCGGGATCGGTGGGCTGGTGCTCGGTCATGCCGGTAATCTTAAGGGGAACCGATTCGAGGGATCCCCGTGGCCAACAACCCCACTGACAACGACCAGCCGAGCGCCGAGACGCTCGAAGAGACGCAGGCGCGTCTCAAATCCAGCGGCAAGGGTGCGCCCACGCCCACGCGTGCCCAGCAGGAGGCCGCCCGCAAGCGACCGCTCGTGCCCGACGACCGCAAGGAAGCGAAGAAGGCGGCGCGCGCGAAGGAGACCGAGGCACGCGAGCGTGCACGGGTCGGCATGGCAGCGGGCGACGAGCGGTACCTTCCGCTGCGCGACCGCGGTCCGCAGAAGAAGTTCGTGCGCGACTACGTCGACGCGCGCTTCAGCATCGGCGAGATTCTCATCCCGGTCATGTTCGCCGTCATCATCCTGACGTTCATCCCCAGCACCGAGGTGCAGGCCATCGGCATCATCGCGCTGTGGTCCTTCTTCCTCGTCTCGGTGATCGACGTGATCATCCTCGGCGCGGTGCTGACCCGCAAGCTCCGGCAGCGCTACGGCGACAAGGCCGAGAAGGTGCGCTGGTACGCGGCGATGCGCGCCCTGCAGCTGCGCATGCTGCGCCTGCCGAAGCCGCAGGTCAAGCGCGGTCAGTACCCGAGCTGACTCCCGGCACGACGAACAGAAGACGACGGCCGGCGGCGGATGCCCCGGCCGTCGTCTCGTCAGAGGGCACGGATGTCGCACCAAGGCCGATGCGCATGGTGCGAACGCCCTGATGCGGGAGTCCGCGCACGGCCGCCCTCGGACGGTGACCGTCAGGCGCGCCGGAACGCGCCGCCGCGAATGAGCGGAACCCGCGTCTCCTCGTCGGTGAGCGAGCCGTGCTGGCCGATCATCGCCTCGGCCTGGCGGTTGGCCTCCCGGCTGTCGTAGTAGGCCACGCCCGCGCGGGCGGCCACGAGGATGTCGCCGATGCGCGGGCGCACCTCGTCGGCGACGGGCCCGTACACGCCGGCCTCGATCGCCTCATCGCGCGAGAACACCCACGCCCGGTGCTCCTCGGCAGCACGCCAGCGGTCGAGCGCGGCGGCTCGCTCCCCCGCGCCGAGGTCGGGCTCGAGGTAGACGGAGAGGAGCCGCGGCTCCCCGCCGAGGTGGCGGACGCCGTCGACGAGTCCGGGCTTCGCATCGACGAACACGTGGCGATGGGCGGGAACGTCGACCACGCCGTGGTCGGCGGTGACGAGCAGGCCGGTCGTGCGCGGCATCCGCTGCTCGAATGAGGCGACCTCGCCGTCGAGTTGCTCGAGCAGGCCGAGCCAGCGGTCCGACTCCCAGCCGTGCGCGTGCGACGCCTGGTCGAGCTCGGGCACGTAGAGGTACACGAGCCGCCGGTCGCCGCCCTGCAGCAGCTCGAGCGCCGCGGCGAACCGGTCGGCGAGCGAGGCGGCTGCGCGATACTCCGCCCCGCGCAGCACGGCCCTCGTGAACCCGGAGTCGGCGTACCGAGCGGCGCCGATGGCGAAGCTCTCGATGCCCTGCGCGGAGGCGCGCTCGAAGACGGTCTCGGATCGCTGCCAGGTCTCGGGCACCATCGCCGCATCCCAGCCGCTGAGCTGGTTCACGAGCCGGTCGTTCGCCACGTCGAGGGCCCGGTAGCCGACCAGGCCGTGTTCGCCCGGAAGCCGACCGGTCGTCAGGCTCGCCAGCGCGGCGGCCGTGGTCGAGGGCAGCACCGTGCGGATCACGTCGCGCTTGGCCATGCGCGCGGAGAGGAAGCGGGCGTGCCCGGCGCGCGACTGCAGGTTGGTCGCACCGAGTCCGTCGACCAGGACGACGACGGCACCGGATGCCGCAGGCAGCCCGAACGCGTTCTCGCCACCCGTCAGGCTGGCGAGCGAACTGCCCATCACTCCGGTGAGGCGCGGAGCGTCGTCGGCGGGCACCGGTAGCATGGCAGGCATCGCGCCCAGTCTCGCATAGGCAGGGCGCGCCCTTCGTTCCCGGCGTGCACCCCACGCCGCCAGCAGCAGAGAACACGGATGACCCGAGCCAAGAACCCGCCCGCTGTAGAACCGATCGTCGAACGCATCGAAGACGTCGACGTCGCCACCGAGATGCAGGGCTCGTTCCTCGAGTACGCCTACTCCGTCATCTACTCCCGCGCCCTGCCCGACGCTCGCGACGGGCTCAAGCCGGTGCAGCGACGGATCCTCTTCGGCATGAACGAGATGGGGCTGCGCCCCGACCGCGGACACGTCAAGTCCTCCCGCGTCGTCGGCGAGGTCATGGGCAAGTACCACCCGCACGGCGACACCGCGATCTACGACACCCTCGTTCGCATGGCGCAGGCGTTCACCCTTCGCGTGCCGCTCGTCGACGGCCACGGCAACTTCGGGTCGCTCGACGACGGCCCCGCGGCCTCCCGCTACACCGAGGCCCGCCTCACCGCCGCAGCGATCGCGATGAACGACGGCCTCGACGAAGACGTCGTCGACTTCGTGCCGAACTACGATAACCAGTTCATGCAGCCGGCCGTGCTCCCGGCCGCGTACCCGAACCTGCTGGTCAACGGGGCGAGCGGCATCGCCGTCGGCATGGCCACGAACATGGCCCCGCACAACCTCATCGAGGTCGTCGCCGCGGCCAGGCACCTGATCGCGAACCCCGACGCCACGCTCGACGACCTGATGGAGTTCGTGCCGGCGCCCGATCTGCCCTCGGGCGGCACGATCGTCGGACTCGCCGGCATCCGCGACGCGTACGCGACCGGGCGCGGCAGCTTCAAGACCCGAGCCAAGGTGCGAATCGAGCCGATCACGGCTCGCAAGACCGGGCTGGTCGTCACCGAACTCCCCTACCTCGTCGGCCCCGAGAAGGTCATCGAGAAGATCAAGGACGGCGTCAACGCCAAGAAGATCAGCGGCATCTCGGATGTCACCGACCTCACCGACCGCACGAACGGGCTGCGACTGGTCATCGGCATCAAGACCGGGTTCAGCCCCGATGCGGTGCTCGAACAGCTCTACCGGCTGACGCCGCTCGAGGACTCCTTCAACATCAACAACGTCGCGCTCGTGAACGGCGGGCCGCAGACGCTCGGACTCCGCGAGCTGCTGCAGGTCTACGTCGAACACCGCATCTCGGTCGTCACGCGCCGCTCGCAGTACCGCCTCGCGCGCCGGCAGGAGCGCCTGCACCTCGTCGACGGCCTGCTGATCGCGATCCTCGACATCGACGAGGTCATCCAGGTGATCCGATCGAGCGACGACACGGCCGCCGCCCGTAGCCGGCTCATGGAGGTCTTCGACCTCAGCCTCGTGCAGACCGACTACATCCTCGAGCTGCAACTGCGCCGGCTCACGAAGTTCTCGCGCATCGAGCTCGAGGCCGAGCGCGACAAGCTGCGCGCCGAGATCGCCGAGCTCGAGACGCTGTTGGCCAGCCGACACCGCATCGAGGCGCTCGTCTCCGACGAGCTCGCCGAGATCGCCGAGAAGTACGGCACGCCGCGCCGCACCCTCCTCACCGATGCGCGCCCGATCGCCACTGGTGCGGCGGCGAAGCGCGCCGCAGCGATCCTCGAGCTCGCCGACGTCCCCTGCCGGGTGTTCCTCTCGGTCACCGGCCGCATCGCGCGCGTCGACCTCGCCGCGACCGAGAACGGCGCACCGACGATCACCGTGCCCTCCCGCCGCAGCAAGCACGACGCGATCCTCTCGACGCTCGAGACCTCGACCCGTTCCGAGATCGGCGCCGTCACGAACCTCGGTCGGCTCATCCGCTTCACGCCCGTCGACGTGCCGATGCTGCCGCCCACCTCGGTGCAGCTCGGTGCCGGCGTGAGGATCGGCGACTACCTCTCGCTCCCCAACCGCGATGAGAAGGTGCTCGCGCTCGTCTCGCTCACCTCGCAGCGCTCGATCGCGCTCGGCACGAAGCAGGGCATCGTCAAGCGCGTCTCGACCGGCGCCTACCCCAACAAGCCCGAGTTCGAGGTCATCGGCCTCAGGGCCGGCGACGAGGTCGTCGGCGCGGTGCAGGGCGACGAGGGCGACGAACTCGTGTTCGTCGCCTCCGACGCGCAACTGCTGCACTTCCCGGCGGCGACCGTTCGCCCGCAGGGATGCCCCGCCGGTGGAATGGCCGGCATGAAGCTCAGCGCGGGCGCCCATGCGATCCACTTCACGAGCCTGCCCGCCGATCAGCTCGACTCGACCGTCGTCGTCACGATCGCGGCCAGCAACGAGACCCTGCTCGGCGTCGACACGGGCAGCGCCAAGATGAGCGAGTTCGCCGAGTTCCCCGGCAAGGGCCGCGCCACGGGCGGCGTGCGCGCCCAGCGGTTCCTCAAGGGCGAAGATGCGCTGCACCTCGCCTGGGTCGGTCCCTCGCCCGCGCTTGCGGTCGCCGCCGACGGAGCCGCGCGTCAGCTGCCCGACCCCGGCGCGAAGCGCGACGCCTCCGGCCAGCCGCTCGAGGCGCACGTCGCCTCGGTCGGCACGCGCATCGCATAGCGACCGCTCCGACGACGAACGCGAGAACGCGGCGGCCCGAGTCGGGCCGCCGCGTTGCTCATCTCCGTTCGTCGGGGCGAACCCCGACCGGGCTCAGGCGTCGATGCGATCGCGTTCGAGCGCGTCGGCGCTCTCGACGATGAACTCCTTGCGCGGGGCGACCTCGTTGCCCATGAGCAGCTCGAACACGCGGCCGGCGGCTTCGGCGTCGCCGAGGCCGACCCGGCGCAGCGTGCGGTGGCGACGATCCATCGTGGTGGTCGCGAGCTGGTCGGCATCCATCTCGCCGAGGCCCTTGTAGCGCTGGATCGGGTCTTGATACCGCCGGCCCTGCTTCTTCAGCCCGGCGAGCACGCCCGTGAGCTCGGCCTCGGAGTACGTGTAGATCGTCTCGTTCGGCTTCGAGCCCGGGTTCATCACGACGACACGATGCAGCGGTGGCACGGCGGCGAAGACCCGCCCCTCTTCGATCATCGGCCGCATGTAACGGAAGAAGAGCGTGAGCAGCAGGGTGCGGATGTGGGCGCCGTCGACGTCGGCGTCGCTCATGATGATGACCTTGCCGTACCGTGCCGTCGCGATGTCGAAGCTCCGCCCCGAGCCGGCCCCGATGACCTGGATGATCGACGCGCACTCGGCGTTGCCGAGCATGTCAGCCACGCTCGCCTTCTGCACGTTGAGGATCTTGCCGCGGATCGGCAGCAGCGCCTGGTGCTCGCTGTCGCGTGCGAGCTTGGCCGTGCCGAGCGCGGAGTCGCCCTCGACGATGAACAGCTCGCTGTGCGCGACATCCGTCGACCGGCAGTCGACGAGCTTCGCCGGCAGCGACGACGACTCGAGGGCGTTCTTGCGTCGCTGCGTCTCCTTGTGCGTGCGCGCCGAGATGCGGGACTTCATCTCGGCGACGACCTTGTCGAGCAGCAGCGAGGACTGCGCCTTGTCATCGCGCTTGGTCGACGAGAAGCGGAGGCCGAGCTCCTTCGTGAGCACGTTCGTCACGATCGCGCGCACGGCGGGGGTGCCGAGCACCTCTTTCGTCTGGCCCTCGAACTGCGGTTCGGGAAGGCGCACGGTGATGACCGCGGTCAGTCCCGCGAGCACGTCGTCCTTCTCGAGCTTGTCGTTGCCGGCCTTGAGTCGGCGCGCGTTCTGCTCGACCTGCTGGCGCAGGAACTTCAGCAGCCCCTGGTCGAAGCCGGTCTGATGCGTGCCGCCCTTGGGCGTGGCGATGATGTTGACGAACGACTTGACGACCGTGTCGTACCCGGTGCCCCACCGAAGCGCGATGTCGACCACGCATTCGCGCTTCAGCTCGGTCGGGACCATCGCCCCGCCCTCGGTGAGCACCGGCACCGTCTCGGTGAAGGAGCCGACCCCGGTCAGGCGCCACACATCGGTGAGGGCCGAGTCGACGGCGAGGTGCTCGACGAACTCGGAGATGCCCCCCTCGAACTGGAACGACATGGTGTGCGGGGTCTCGCCGCGGTCATCGGTCACGTCGATCGCGAGGCCGGGCACGAGGAATGCAGTCTGGCGGGCGCGCCCGAGCAGCTCCTCGGACTGGAACTCTGCGCCCTTGGTGAAGATCTGCCGATCGGCCCAGTACCGGATGCGCGTGCCGGTGACGCCCTTGGCGACCTTGCCGACGACGCGCAGCTCGCTGCGGTCCTCGAACGGGGTGAACGGCGCGTCGGGCGAGGGCTCACCCGAATCGGCGAAGATGCCGGGCTCCCCGCGGTGGAACGACATCGCCCACGTCTTGCCGTCGCGGTCGACCTCGACGTCGAGACGCTCCGACAGCGCGTTCACGACGGAGGCGCCGACGCCGTGCAGGCCACCGGATGCCGCGTACGAGCCGGATCCGAACTTGCCGCCCGCGTGCAGCTTGGTGAAGACGACCTCGACGCCGGAGAGGCCGGTCTTCGGCTCGATGTCGACGGGGATGCCGCGCGCGCGGTCGCGCACCTCGACGCTGCCGTCGGGATGCAGCCGTACGCCGATGTCGCTGCCGTGCCCGGCGAGCGCCTCGTCGACCGAGTTGTCGATGATCTCCCAGAGGCAGTGCATGAGCCCTCGGGAGTCGGTCGAACCGATGTACATGCCGGGTCGCTTGCGAACGGCCTCGAGGCCTTCGAGCACGGAGAGATGGCGGGCGGAATAGTCGGAGCTCACGTCGCACAAGCCTACTGAGCACCGACGACGCCGGAGCGCAGGCGCTACGCGGTGAGCGAAATGCCCGGCAGAACGGAAGGAACCTCGCCCGACTCGTGTTTTCATTGAGGAACGGATTTCGCGCAGTGAGCCAGGAGGAGGAGCCATGACGCAGCACACCGAAACCAACGGTGCGGTCGATGAACTCGAGACCCCGTACGAGCTCACCGCTCTCGACCGCTGCGACGCCTGCGGAGCGCAGGCCTACATTCGTGTCGTCGTGGGCAACGGAGAACTGCTGTTCTGCGCTCACCACGGGCGCAAGCACCAGGAGAAGCTCTCGCAGATCGCGCACAGCTGGCACGACGAGTCGTCGCGCCTCAACGACCGCCCCTAGGGCCGCGCAGCAGACGAATGAAGGACGCCCCGGGAGGAAATCCCGGGGCGTCCTTCGTTGCCGGGTGCTCCTCGCGCCTGCCGCCGCCGCGATCGGCGCCCGAGAGCGAGTCGTGACGGTCCGGCGCGATCCTGCCGGCCCTATCGGGTTCAGTCCCGCGCGTCGGACGCTGCGGGTTCCACCTCGACGCCGGCGGCCGTGAGATGTGCGCGGCGCGCGGACTCCGCGTAGGCGTCAACGACGCGCGTCTTCTCCCCCGGCTCGTAGCCGAGTCCGGCGCGCGCGGCCATGGTCGTGAGGATGCGGTCGGCGAGGGCCGGGTTCTTGGCCAGCACCGGGCCGTGCAGGTGCGTGCCGATGACCTCGCCCATGACGACGCCCTCCTGACCGGAGCCCTTCGCATTGCCTGCGCCGGAGCGGACTCGCCCGAGCGGCGAGCCCTCGGCGCCGACGTAGGCGCGCGCATGGTTCTCGAAGCCGACGAGCAGTTCTCGCGAGCCGCGCTCGGCGACCACCAGGTCGCCGATGATGCGGCCGCCGACGTCGGGCACGGCGCGCCCCGGCAGGATGCCGAGGCCTTCGATGCCGGTGCCGTCGGGCAGTTCGATGCCCCAGGAGAGCAGCTCCCATCCGGTGCCGACCGCGAGGATGGGCACGCCCTCGGTACCCCAGCGCCGAAGGTCGTCGTGCAGCTCGAGCAGCCGCGTGCGGGCGGCGTCGAGCGAGGCATCCGTGCCGGAGCCGATCACGATCGCGTCGACGCGCGCGGGAAGGTCGTCGCGCGACTCGACCTCGACGACGCGCGCGTCGAGACCGGCCCAACCGGCGCGCCGGGCGAGCACCGCGGCGTTCTCGGCGTCGCCGTTCGTGTTCAGCAGCGACGGCAGCAGGGTGACGATCGTGAGGGTCATTCCGCTCCCGTGAGTCCGAGGTGTGCGCGCGTGCGCCGCATCGAGTCGGCTGAGAAGATGATCGTCTTCGTTCCGGATGCCGGCGCGGGCGCAGCGAGGAAGTCGTCGACGGCCCGCGCGAGATCGGGCTCGACCCGGTCGATGCCGACGCCGTCGTAGGCGAGCATGAGCGCGGCTTCGGCCGCCTTGGAGCCGCTGACGATCGACACCCGTCCGAGCGATGAGGCGTCGGCGGGCCAGAAGTACGACGGGTCGCGCACGTCGGATCCGATCGCGAACAGGATGTCGGAGGTACCGGGCTCGACGCTGTCGACGTTGAGCTGGTAGCTCGCGGTGTTCTGCACGAGCACGAAATCGACCTCTTGACCACGCACGCTCACGCGCTCGCCCCGCCCGAAGACCGCCGGGATCGCGCTCAGCGCGTCGGCGGCGACCGCCGCGTCGAACCGTTCGCCGAGCACCGACTTCGCGGTCGTGTACGCGGCCGTCGCATCGACGCCGTAGTGGGTGCCGCGTGCCGGAAGCGTGACGGCCACGGTCGCCCCGTGGTCGTCGATCAGCGCGCTGCGTCCGTCGACGGACTCGAGTCGCACGCCCTCACCGACTGAAAGGCGCGACTCAGCCGTCTTCGCGTAGCCGAGACCGCGGGGGGATGCCGCGACGACCGACTCGGAGACCCCGAAGCGCCGCACCGCGACCTCCGCCCCGACCCGGGCCGCGAGCTGTTCGAGGTAGGCGTCGTCGGCGTTCACGACCACGGACTCCCGTGCGCGCGCCGCGATGCGCGCGAGCATGCCGGCCACCATCTCGGAGTCGTGGAACCGGTCGACCTGGTCGACCATCACGTTCATGAGCGTCACCGTGCGGGCGTCCACGCCCTGCATGACGAGCGCGCCGTGCCCTTCATCCATCTCGAGCACGGCCATCTCGCCGGGCACACGGCCCCGCCAGTCGGCGCGCTCGAGCAGCGCGGAGGTGAGGCCCTGGCTGATGTTCGCGGTCGACGGGTTCGTGAACACGTCGACGCCGTGGGCGCGGAGGATCGCGACGAGCATCTTCGTGGTCGTCGACTTGCCGCTCGAACCCGACACCACGACGAGCCCTTGGGGGAAGCCAGAGAGCGTGCGCTTCAGGTAGTTCGGAGCGAGGCGGTTGACGACGAGGCCGGGAACAGCCGATCCGCCGCCGGGCTTGCGCAGCCGGGCGGCGAATCGGGTGAGCCTGCCGGCCAGGATCGCCGGCGCGTAGCGCAGGGTTCCAGCTGGCACCGCCGGCCTACTCGAGGTAGTCGCGCAGCGACTGCGACCGCGACGGGTGGCGGAGCTTCGCCATCGTCTTGGACTCGATCTGGCGGATGCGCTCGCGCGTGACGCCGAACGTGTCGCCGATCTGGTCGAGCGTCTTCGGCATGCCGTCGCCGAGGCCGAAGCGCATGCGGATCACGCCGGCCTCGCGCTCGCTCAGCGAGTCGAGGAGCGACTCGAGCTGCTTCTGCAGCATCGTGAAGCCCACCGCGTCGGCCGGAACGACCGCCTCGGTGTCCTCGATGAGGTCACCGAACTCGCTGTCGCCGTCTTCACCGAGCGGCGTGTGCAGCGAGATGGGCTCGCGGCCGTACTTCTGCACCTCGATGACCTTCTCCGGGGTCATGTCGAGCTCGCGGCTCAGCTCCTCGGGCGTGGGTTCGCGACCGAGGTCCTGCAGCATCTGCCGCTGCACGCGGGCGAGCTTGTTGATGACCTCGACCATGTGCACCGGGATGCGGATGGTGCGGGCCTGGTCGGCCATGGCGCGCGTGATGGCCTGACGGATCCACCAGGTCGCGTAGGTCGAGAACTTGAAGCCCTTGGTGTAGTCGAACTTCTCGACCGCACGGATGAGGCCGAGGTTGCCCTCCTGGATCAGGTCGAGGAACTGCATGCCGCGACCCGTGTAGCGCTTGGCCAGCGAGACCACGAGGCGGAGGTTGGCGCCGAGCAGGTGGCTCTTCGCGCGCTGGCCGTCCTTCGCGACCCACTGCAGCTCGCGACCGAGCTGCGAGCGCTTCTCGGCATCGGTCATGTGCGAGAGCTTCTCTTCGGCGAACAGGCCCGCCTCGATGCGCATCGCGAGCTCGACCTCTTCGGCCGCGTTCAGCAGCGCGACCTTTCCGATCTGCTTCAGGTAGTCCTTGACGGGGTCGGCCGTCGCACCGGTGATGGCGCTCGAGTAGACCGGGACCTCGTCTTCGTCGTCGACGGCGCGCAGCACGAGCGCACCGGTGGGGTGCGGCTCGACGACCACGGGCTTCTCGTCTTCGTCTTCGTCGGATGCCGCGGCGTCGGTGCCCTCTGCACCTTCGGGGACCTCGACGACGTCGACCTCGACCTCTTCGTTCTCTTCGCCGTCGTCATCGGCGCCGGCCTTGGCGGCGCCACGGGCCTTCGTTCCCGCCTTGGCGGTGGTCTTTCGCGGCGTCTTGCTCGCAGTCGCGGTCTTCGCGCCTGCCTTGGCCGTGGTCGACTTCGCAGCCGTCGCGCGAGCGGCGGGCTTCTCGGCCTCGTCCTTCGCCGACGTCGCAGCCTTCGTCGTTGCCATTGGTTGAACCTCTCCTACATCGCACGGCGCATGCCCAGTGAGGGTCGCGGGTCGTGGTGGGTCCGATCGTTTTCGGACACTATGAGGACCCATGTCAAGTCCGCGACTCCGGCACGCGATCGTGCCCGCGGACCAGAACGGGTCCTTTCACCATTATACAGCCGCAGACTGCACGTCTCGTCCACGCGGGCAGCGCGTCTCGCCCGCGCCTCGAGGACACACGTCCGTTCCCTCAACACAACGCCGGTCGAGGCATCCGCATTCCCGAGGTTCGCTCACCCCGGAGCCGGTGCGACCCGAGTCGCGTCGCGTCACCTCGCGTCGCGGAAGACGGTTCAGCGAGGGACGGACGGCCTCACCCGCCGAGCGGCGACTCGTCGTCGTGCCTGCGGCGCACCGCGAGGAACTTCTCGAGCTCGGCCGCGATCTCGTCGGCCGACGGCAGCTCTCCCTCCTCGTCGGTGAGCGGCGAGCGGAAGGAGGTCTCCTGCATGTAGGTGTCGTGACGCTCCTCGAGCGTGCCGACGAGCTTCGCGAGCTCGCCGTTGCCGGCCACCTGCTCGTCGATGCGGGAGACGAACTCGCGGTTGGCCTCGCGGAGGCTGTCGGTCGGGAGGATCCGGCCGGTCGCGGCCGAGACCGCCTCGATCGCGGCGACCGCGGCCGCCGGGTACTCGGTGTCGCCCAGGTAGTGGGGAATGAGCAGCACGAAGGCGGCGACCGGGTGGTCGAGCTCCTGCAAGCGGTACTCCACGAGGTGGAGCGCGTTCGCGGGAGCCTCGGTGGTCGGCCGCCAGACGGACATCGCCTCGACGAACTCCGGTCGATTGCCGCTGACCGTCATGCTGATGGGCCGCGTGTGCGGCACGGGCATCGGGATCGCGTTGATCCACGTGAGCGAGGAGACCTGGAAGCGCTCGATGAGCTGCAGCACCGCGGCTCCGAACCGCTCCCACTGGAAGTCGGGCTCGTAGCCGCTGAGGAGCAGGAACTGCTGCCCGATCTCATCGCGGGCGAGCGAGAGCAGGAGGCGCGGCGGGCGGTACTCGGTGATGTGGTCCTCTTCGAAGAGGATGATGGGGCGACGCGCGCGGTAGTCGAGCAGCTCGTCGGCGTCGAACTGCGCGACCTCGACGTTGTCGAGCGTCGAGAGCAGGAACTCCATGGTCTGCGCGACGGCGGCGCCGGCATCGGCGAAGCCGGTGAGTCCGGCGACGAGCGGCAGCCCGGCGGGCACCTCGACACCGGGGCTCAGCTCGTAGAGGGAACGTGGATCGCGCATGCCTCAAGCCTACTGAGCGCATCTTGGCACCGGCCCCCGATCGGCGACGCCCCGTCGATGCTCAGAGCGAACACGTACGATTCCCACCATGAGCGTCCCCGAACTGCGCACCAGCGAACTCCCGCCCACCGCCTCCGAGGCCGACGTCGTGCTGCTCACGGCGGTCAGCACGCCCGACGGCCCAAGGCTGCTCGACGTCGACGGGTACGCCTGGGTCGCCCCGTTGCTCGCGGGGCTCGGCGTGTCCGGCGCGGCGGACGAGCTCGTGCGCATCCCCTCCTCGGGCGACGGCCCGGCCGTCGTCGCGGTCGCCGGGGTCGGAGAGCGAGCGGATGCCGCGAGCCTGCGTCTCGCCGTCGGCAGCGCGTTGCGCCAGCTCACCGGCGTCTCGCACGTCGCCGTCGCCGTTCCGGACGCCCTCGACGGCCAGGAGCCCGACGCCGCCTCCGAGGGCTCCCCCGCCGAGGCGATGCTCGAGGGAGCCGCACTCGGCGCGTACCTCTACACGACGTACCGCTCGGAGCCGAAGACGCCCGTCGCGGTCGTCACCGTGCACGCACCGGCATCCGCAGATCGGGTTCGCGTCGAGCGCGTGCGCATCATCGCGGACGCGGTGCACCGCACGAAGGACCTCGTGAACGCGGCGCCCGCCGACCTGTCCCCCGCCCGACTCGCCGAGATCGCCGTCGACACCGCCGACGTGCTCGGGGTGACCTCGACCGTGTGGGACGAGGAAGCCCTCGAATCCGACGGGTTCGGAGGCATCCTCGGCGTCGGGCAGGGCTCGTCGCGTGGGCCGCGGCTCGTCCGCCTCGAGTACGCTCCAACGACTGCGAGCCACCACCTGGCGCTCGTCGGCAAGGGCATCACGTTCGACTCCGGCGGGCTCTCGCTCAAGCCGGGCGGCTCGATGGTCGGCATGAAGTCCGACATGGCCGGCGCCGCGACGGTGCTCTCGGCGATCCTCGCGCTCGCCGCGCTCGAGGCGCCGATCCGGGTCACCGGGTGGCTCTGCCTCGCCGAGAACATGCCATCGGGCACCGCGATCCGCCCCAACGACGTGCTGCGCATCCGCGGCGGCAAGACCGTCGAGGTGCTGAACACGGATGCCGAGGGCCGCCTCGTGCTCGCCGACGGCCTCGTCGCCGCGAGCGAGGAGCAGCCCGATGCGATCGTCGACGTCGCGACCCTCACCGGCGCGCAGGTCGTCGCACTCGGCCACCGCATGGGCGGCCTCATGGGCGACGACTCGCTCGTCGGTCGCGTCCGCGCCTCCGCCGACTCGGTCGACGAGGCGTTCTGGCCGATGCCGCTGCCCGGCTACCTCAAGGCCAACCTGAAGTCGGATGTCGCCGACCTCGCGAACACCCGGCTCGGCACCACCATCCCCGGCATGCTGGTGGCCGGCGTGTTCCTGCGGGAGTTCGTCGGCCGACGCGAGGACTCCGGCGAACGCATCCCGTGGGCCCACCTCGACATCGCGGGCCCATCGTTCAACCAGGCCGGCGCATGGGGGCACACCGGATCCGGCGGCACCGCGATCGGCGTGCGAACGCTCATCGCGCTGGGCGAGGACCTCTCCGCCGGGTAGTAAGGTCGTATGGGCGAGATCTTCGCCCTTCACTCTGCCGCCGGTCACGCATCCGGGGCAGTCCGTGTCGCAGTTACAGGTGCGCAAGGGAGATTCCGGTTGTCCGAGCAGAACTTTGACATTGTCATCCTCGGTGGCGGCAGCGGAGGGTACGCAGCAGCTCTGCGGGCCGTCCAGCTCGGCTTCACCGTCGGCCTCATCGAGAAGGACAAGCTCGGCGGCACGTGTCTTCACCGTGGCTGCATTCCCACCAAGGCGCTGCTGCACGCGGCCGAGATCGCCGAGCACGCTCGCGATGCCGCCCGGTTCGGCGTGCGCACGACGTTCGAGGGCATCGACGTCGCCGGGGTCACCGCGTACCGCGAGGGCATCGTCTCCAGCAAGTTCAAGGGCCTGCAGGGCCTGGTCAAGGCCCGCGGCATCACCGTCATCGAGGGCGAGGGCCGCCTGGTCGCGCCGAACGCGGTGCAGGTCGGCGACCAGCGCATCGTCGGCAAGAACGTGATCCTCGCGACCGGCTCCTACTCGCGCTCGCTGCCCGGCCTCGAGATCGGCGGCCGCGTCATCACGAGCGAGCAGGCGCTCGAGCTCGACTTCGTGCCTGGCAAGGTCGCGATCCTCGGCGGCGGCGTGATCGGCGTCGAGTTCGCCAGCGTCTGGAAGTCGTTCGGCGCAGAGGTCACCATCATCGAAGCACTCCCCCACCTCGTGCCGAACGAGGAGGAGTCGATCTCAAAGCAGCTCGAGCGCGCGTTCCGCAAGCGCGGCATCGACTACAAGATCGGCGTGCGCTTCCAGTCGGTGACCCAGCACGAGAACGGCGTCGTCGTGACGCTCGAGAACGGCGAGACCGTCGAGGCCGAGCTCCTGCTCGTCGCCGTCGGCCGCGGCCCCGTCACCGCCGGCCTCGGCTACGAGGAGGTCGGCGTCGCCATGGACCGCGGCTTCGTGCTCACCGACGAGCGCCTCGCGACGAACGTGCCCGGCGTCTACGCCGTCGGCGACATCGTCCCCGGGCTCCAGCTCGCGCACCGCGGCTTCCAGCAGGGCATCTTCGTCGCCGAGGAGATCGCGGGCCTCAACCCGATCATCATCGAAGACGTCAACATCCCGAAGGTCACGTACTGCGAGCCCGAGATCGCCTCGATCGGCTACACCGAGGCGAAGGCCGGCGAGAAGTTCGGCGCCGACCAGGTCTCCTCCTACGAGTACAACCTCGCCGGCAACGGCAAGAGCCACATCCTCGAGACGAGCGGCTCGATCAAGGTCGTCCGCGTCAACGACGGCCCCATCGTCGGCGTGCACATGATCGGCGGCCGCGTCGGCGAACTCATCGGCGAGGCCCAGCTCGCGGTGAACTGGGAGGCCTACCCCGAGGACATCGCCCCGTTCATCCACGCGCACCCCACGCAGAACGAGGCGCTCGGCGAGGCGTTCCTGAAGCTCGCAGGCAAGCCGCTGCACGCCCTCTGATCCTGTATCACCCCAATACGACTGCAATAAGCTAGAAGCGTCCCAACGCTGTGAAGGAGACAAGCGCATGAGCGAATCCGTCAGCCTCCCGGCACTCGGTGAGAGTGTCACAGAGGGCACGGTCACCCGATGGCTGAAGAACGTCGGCGACCGTGTCGAGGTCGACGAGCCGCTGCTCGAGGTCTCGACCGACAAGGTCGACACCGAGATCCCGTCGCCGGTTGCCGGTGTCATCGAGGCGATCCTCGTCCAGGAGGACGAGACCGTCGAGGTCGGCACCGCACTCGTGACGATCGGCGACGGCAGCGCCGCTGCAGCGCCCGCTGAGGCAGCGCCCGAGCCCGAGCCCGCCGCAGCCCCGGCGCCCGAGGCACCGGCAGCACCCGCTGCCGAGGCTCCGGCCGCTCCGGCCGCAGAAGCTCCGGCAGCACCCGCCCCGGCAGCAGAGGCACCGGCGGCTCCGGCAGCACCCGCGGCCCCGGTCGCAGAGGCACCGGCAGCTCCAGCAGCACCCGCAGCCCCGGCAGCCCCGGCAGCAGAGGCTCCGGCAGCACCCGCCCCTGCGGCTCCCGCCGCAGAGGCACCTGCCGCTCCCGCGGCTCCGGCCGCAGAGGCACCTGCCGCTCCGGCAGCACCCGCGGCACCGGCAGCCGCTGCCGAGGCTCCGGCCGCGTCCGGCTCGCACGCCGGCGCACCCGGCTACGTCACGCCGATCGTCCGCAAGCTCGCCAACGAGCAGGGCGTCGACCTCGCCAGCGTCACCGGCACCGGTGTCGGCGGCCGCATCCGCAAGCAGGACGTCATCTCGGCGCAGTCCGCCCCGCAGGCGGAGGCGGCTCCCGCTCGCACGCCGCTCGAGGCGTCGCCGCTGCGCGGCACCACGGTTCCGATGACCCGACTCCGCAAGGTCGTCGCCGAGCGCGCCGTCGTGTCGATGCAGTCGACCGCACAGCTCACCTCGGTCGTCGAGGTCGACGTGACCAAGGTCGCGCGCCTGCGCGACAAGGTCAAGGGCGACTTCCTCGCCAAGACCGGCAACAAGCTCAGCTTCCTGCCGTTCTTCGCCCTCGCGACCGCCGAGGCGCTGCGCGCGTTCCCGATCATCAACTCGACCGTCGACGGCGACTCCATCGTGTACCCGGCGCAGGAGAACGTGAGCATCGCGGTCGACACCGAGCGCGGCCTGCTCACGCCGGTCATCCGCAACGCGGGCGAGCTCGACATCGCCGGCCTCGCCGCGCAGATCGCCGACCTCGCCGACCGCACGCGCAACAACCAGCTGAAGCCCGACGAGCTCTCGGGTGGCACGTTCACGCTGACCAACACCGGCTCGCGCGGCGCACTGTTCGACACGCCCGTCGTGTTCCTGCCGCAGTCGGCGATCCTCGGCACCGGCATCGTCGTCAAGCGTCCGGTGGTCGTGACCACCGACGGCTCCGAGGCGATCGCCGTTCGCTCGATGGTCTACCTGGCGCTCTCGTACGACCACCGCATCATCGACGGCGCCGACGCCGCTCGCTTCCTGACGGCCGTCAAGGACCGTCTCGAGTCGGGCGACTTCGAGGCCGACCTCGGCATCTAGTCGAAGATCTCGCGAAGACGCCAACCGGCCTCGCTCCTCACCACGAGGAGCGAGGCCGGTTCTTCGTCGTCGACACGTGCCACCTGCACGAGCACCGCAGCACCCATCTCCGTCACGACCTCCATCCGCTCGGGATCGTAGGCCTCCACGCCGCCCGCGCCATCCCGCGCCGCGAGCATCAGATTCCAATCCGCGTCCTCCAATGGCGAGCCGGGCTGCACGTACGAGGCGACGCACGACGGATCCAGCTCGGCGAAGCAGGACTCGCGCAACTGCAGCAGCGAGCGAGCGCCCACGACGGGGTCCTGCGACTCGAGACCCTCGCCCGGCGACCCCGCTTCGTCGTCGTCTGCCTCCCCCTCGTCGACGCTCGACTCCGCATCCGTCACTGCACCCGCATTCGGTGTCGACGTGGCCGCCGGATCCCCGTCGGCCTCCGCATCCTCCGCCGCTCCGGCAACGGCCCGACCGGCATCCGCCGACGCAGTCGCGCCCTGGTTCCCATCGGTGCCACCGCCCGCGGAGGGTACGACCGTGAGCAGCAGCACGAGCGCTGCAGCGCCGAGCAGCGCGCCGACCACCACCGGCCTGCGACGCGCCCCGACCCACGCCGTCGCGCGCCGTCGAACGGTCGCCACGCGATCGGCATCGGCGGACTCGGCGAGATGTTCGATCAGCGGCACCGGAACCTCGGCGAGATCGAACAGGCCCGAGGTCAGGCGCCGTGACTCCGCCTGCCCCGGCAGCCCTCGGCGCCGCATCCGTTTCGCACCTGGACCGGCGGTCGCGGCCGCTTCGACGGGTTCGGGAGCCTGCGGGGCGAGCACGCGAGCGGGGAGCCTGAGCTCCCGCACCGGCGGAAGCCCCGCGACCGGCGCCGGCGCCGCCGCGCGGAAGAGGGCCTGCTCGAGGTCCCGCTCGAACGGGGAGAACGGTCGAGTCGCGAGCGCGGTCTTGGCGAGATCGACCGCGGCGTCGAACACCCCGACCGGGCGTACGGCGCCCACGACCTGGTCGACGTACGCCGTGAGCGCGTCGAGCCCGGTTCGACGCAACATCGTGGCGGACGCGTGGTCACCCGGCAGCGGCTCGAGACCACCGAGACCGAGCAGACGCGGTCGGCCGCTGGAGTCGAGCTGCACATCGCTCGGCGCGAGCCTGCCGTGCACGAATCCGGCTTCGGCCAGACGTGCGATGCCCGCGACGACCGGTGCGATCAAGGTCACGGCCTCGCCCGGCTCGAGGCTGCGCTCGTGGATCACCTGCGCGACCGTCGCTCCCCCGATGCGCTCCACGACGGCGACCCTGCCGCCGGAGTCGGTGGTCGCGACATCCAGCAGCGTCGGCAGGCCGGCGCCCGGAACGGCGTGCATCGCATCGAGCTCGGCGGCGATCGAGAGGTCGTCGACGTCGTCGCGGTAGATGCGCATCACGACGAGCGGGGCGGTCTCACATGGGGAGTCGGCTCGCCGGTCTGCGGACGCATCGCCGCTGGCCTCGGCGTGCTGCGCGACCGCGAGGAAGACGTCGGCCCGCGAGCCGGATCCGATGCGCCTGAGGATCCGGTAGCCCGCGATGCCCGCGCCTGCCACGGCGAGCGGCGCGGCCTGGAGGTGCGCGGACTCCCCGGCATCCGATCCCCCCGATCGTCGGCCGGGCCGACCTCGCCCGCCTCCGCCGCCAGACCGCTCGCCCCCAGACCACCTGCCACCCGACCGCCCGCCGTTCGTCCGCCCACTGCTCATCCGCCTACGGTGCCGCCCATGAGTCACCCGGAACGACGAGGACCAGCTCCACCGATGCGAAGCGTCCGCCGACGCGGCGTGGGGAGGACGAGTGGCACGGCGCTCGTGTCTAGACTCGGAGCATGCTCGACTTCGTCGTCGCGGGGCTAAGCGCCAACTCCGTGCCGTACATCGAAGGTCTCGACCTTCAGCGCGCCGTCCATCGCGCGGTCGTCAGGGGCGAACGCCCCGACACCGTCCTCCTCCTGGAGCACCCCTCCGTCTACACCGCAGGCAGGCGCACGTCGCCAGACGAGCGGCCGACCGACGGAACCCCGGTCATCGACGTCGATCGCGGTGGCAAGATCACCTGGCACGGCCCAGGGCAGCTCGTCGGCTATCCGATCCTGCGCCTCGACGAGCCGGTCGACGTCGTCGGCTACGTCCGCAGGCTCGAGGGCGTGCTCATCGCCGTGCTCGCGGGCCTGGGCGTCGAGGGTCGACGAGTCGAGGGCCGTTCGGGCGTCTGGGTCGGCGATGCCGGTCACGAGAACAAGATCGCCGCGATCGGCATCCGCGTCGCCGAGGGCGTGACCACGCACGGCTTCGCGCTGAACTGCTCGAACGAACTCGAACCGTATTCGAGAATCGTGGCCTGCGGCATCCGCGACGCCGGGGTGACGACCATCTCGCGCGAGCTGGGCCGCGAGGTCACGCCGACCGAGGTCGTCGACGAGGTCGAGGCCGCCCTGCGCACCGAGTTCGAGGCCGTGATCGCCGCATGAGCGCCGCTCCAGACGGGCGCCGGATGCTGCGCCTCGAGGTCCGCAACGCCGAGACGCCGATCGAGCGCAAGCCCGAGTGGATCAAGACCAGGGCGAAGATGGGGCCCGAGTACCGCCAACTGCAGGACCTCGTGAAGAGCGAAGACCTGCACACGGTCTGTCAGGAGGCCGGCTGCCCGAACATCTACGAGTGCTGGGAGGACCGCGAGGCGACCTTCCTCATCGGCGGCTCCCAGTGCACGCGGCGCTGCGACTTCTGCCAGATCGACACCGGCAAGCCGGCCGACTACGACGTCGACGAGCCGCGGCGCGTCGCCGAATCCGTGCAGCGCATGCAGCTGCGCTACTCGACCGTCACCGGCGTCGCCCGCGACGACCTGCCCGACGGCGGCGCCTGGCTCTACGCCGAGACGATCCGCGAGATCCACCGCCAGTCGCCGGGAACCGGCGTGGAGATCCTCGTGCCCGATTTCAACGGAGAGCCCGACCTGCTGCGGCAGGTGTTCGACGCCCGACCCGAGGTCTTCGCGCACAACGTCGAGACCGTGCCGCGCATCTTCAAGCGCATCAGGCCCGCGTTCCGCTACGAGCGATCGCTCGACGTGATCACCCAAGGCCGTGATGCCGGCCTGATCACCAAGTCGAACCTCATCCTCGGCATGGGCGAGGAGCGTGCGGAGGTGACGCAGGCCCTGCACGACCTGCACGATGCCGGCACCGACATCATCACCATCACGCAGTACCTCCGTCCGAGCCCTCGCCACCTGCCCGTGGCCAGGTGGGTGCGGCCCGAGGAGTTCATCGAGCTCAAGGCCGAGGCGGAACAGATGGGGTTCCTCGGCGTGCTCTCCGGGCCGCTCGTGCGATCGTCGTACCGAGCAGGGCGGCTGTGGGCCCAGTCCATGCATGCCAAGGGGCGCACGCTGCCCGCCGAGCTGTCCCATCTGGCCGATCCGGCACTGGGCTTCGCGCAGGCAGTCGGCTGAGTCATCCGGATGCCGCTTCCGACCGTCACGATCGCGGTCGGAAGCGGCCCTTCGCGCCGGTATCCTTGTGCACATGGCACGCACCAAGGATTCGTCCGCTCCGAAGGAGCCAGGGCGTCTGAAGCAGATGTGGCAGGTCTTCCAGATGACCCGCCGCTACGACTCGAGCGCGCAGTGGCTCATGCTGCTCGTGTTCCTGGCCCCCGTCATCGTCGGGCTCGGGCTCGCCCTCTGGTTGAGCGAGGGCAATGGCTTCACGATCGCGCTGTGGATCGTGGCGGGCGTGCTCGCGGGCCTGCTGCTCGCGCTCATCGTCCTCGGTCGACGTGCCGAGCGCGCGGCCTACGCGCAGATCGACGGCCAGCCCGGTGCGGTCGGTGCGGTCCTGCGCAGCGGACTCCGCGGCGGCTGGATCGGCAACGAGATGCCCGTCGCCGTCAACGGCAAGACGCAAGACGCGGTGTACCGTTCCGTCGGGCGCGGCGGCGTCGCCCTCATCAGCGAGGGTCCGCAGACGCGCACCAAGCGCATGCTCGACGACGAGAAGCGCAAGGTCGCCCGCGTGCTGCCGAACGTGCCGATCACGCTCATCGCGGTCGGCCACGACGACGGTGCGATCGAGTTGCACCGCCTGCCCGCCGCCCTGCGAAAGATCAAGCGCTCCCTGACCAAGCCCGAGGTGCTCGCGGTGTCGAACCGCCTGAACTCGCTGCAGTCCTCGCTGCCCATCCCGAAGGGCATCGACCCGATGAAGGCGCGGCCGCAGCGCGGCAAGATGCGCTGATCCCCCACCGACGCCCGAACGCGGCATCCGACCTGGTCGGGTGCCGCGTTCGTCGTTCGGGCGATCGATCCGGTTCCGGATGCCGCGGGCGGGCGTGCCTCAGGGGCTCCGGATGTCGCGAGCCGGCGTGCGGAGCATCCGCCGCTCAGGAGCGGACGAGCACCGTGCCCGCGACCTTGTCGTGGAATCCGCGCTGGTCGGAGTCCCACACGAGCGCGGGCACCACGATGGCGAGCAGCAGCGTGCGCACGACCGGGCGCCAGAGCCCGACCCATCCTCCGGCGATCGGCAGGATGCGCAGCCCCATGAGCCGGTGGCCGACGCTGCCGCCGATGGTCGGGATGAACACGACCTGCATGAGCGCGAAGATGCCGAGCGTGAGCCAGGAGTGCAGCAGCGAGCTGTATGGCGCGAAGAGCAGCGCGATCACCAGTGCGGCGGCCCAGTCGATGAGGATCGCGGCGATGCGCCGACCGACCCGCGCGACCGAGTTCGGGCCCTCGTCGGGCAGCCCGAGCCGCTCCCCCGGCCACCGGCTGGGCTCGAGCTGGCCGAAGGTGGTGGGGGTCGCGTCAGGCATCCATCGATTCTACCGAGCGGCGGCGACGTAACACGTCTGAAACAATTGCGTCATGGTCGGGTAACCACCACTCGGTACGGTCGACTACGGCTGTGCACGTCCGTCCGGCCTCGCCGGTTCAACTCGCCCCCTTGGAGATTCCAACCCATGTTCAGTGATTCGTCTGAAGTGCTTAAGTTCATCAAGGAGACGGATGTCAAGTTCCTCGACATCCGCTTCACCGACCTCCCGGGTGTGCAGCAGCACTTCAACATCCCGGCGTCGACCGTCGACGAGGAGTTCTTCACCGTCGGCCAGCTCTTCGACGGCTCCTCGATTCGCGGGTTCGCCAACATCCACGAGTCCGACATGCAGCTCATCCCCGATGTGACCACCGCGTACATCGACCAGTTCCGCACCGCGCGCACCCTGGTGATGATCTTCGACATCTACAACCCGCGCAACGGCGAGATCTACTCGAAGGACCCGCGTCAGGTCGCCAAGAAGGCCGAGAAGTACCTCGCGTCCACCGGCATCGCCGACACCGCGTTCTTCGCCCCCGAGGCCGAGTTCTACATCTTCGACGACGTGCGCTACGAGGTGAAGCAGAACGCGAGCTTCTACTCCATCGACTCCGACGAGGGCGCATGGAACTCCGGCCGCGAAGAAGAGGGCGGCAACCTCGGCAACAAGACCCCCTACAAGGGCGGCTACTTCCCGGTCAGCCCGGTCGACAAGACCGCCGACCTGCGCGACGACATCACGCTGAACCTCATCGAGGCCGGCTTCATCCTCGAGCGTTCGCACCACGAGGTGGGCACGGGCGGCCAGCAGGAGATCAACTACCGCTTCGACACCATGGTGCACGCGGCCGACGACATCCTGAAGTTCAAGTACATCGTCAAGAACACGGCCGAGCAGTGGGGCAAGTCCGCCACGTTCATGCCGAAGCCGCTCTTCGGCGACAACGGCTCGGGCATGCACACGCACCAGTCGCTGTGGAGCGAGGGCAAGCCCCTCTTCTACGACGAGGCGGGCTACGGCGGCCTCTCCGACCTGGCGCGCTGGTACATCGGCGGCCTCCTCAAGCACGCCCCCGCGGTGCTGGCCTTCACGAACCCGACGGTGAACTCGTACCACCGCCTGGTTCCCGGCTTCGAGGCTCCCGTCAACCTGGTCTACTCGGCAGGCAACCGCTCGGCTGCGATCCGCATCCCGATCACGGGCACCAACCCCAAGGCCAAGCGCATCGAGTTCCGCGCTCCGGATGCCTCGGGCAACCCGTACCTCGCGTTCGCCGCGCAGCTCATGGCGGGCCTCGACGGCATCAAGAACCGCATCGAGCCGCACGAGCCCGTCGACAAGGACCTCTACGAGCTCCCGCCCGAGGAGGCCAAGACGATCCCGCAGGTTCCGGGCTCGCTCGACGCCGTGCTCGACGCGCTCGAGGCCGACCACGACTTCCTCCTCGAGGGCGGCGTGTTCACCAAGGAGCTCATCGAGACCTGGATCGACTACAAGCGCGAGAAGGAGCTGAAGCCGCTGGCTCAGCGTCCGCACCCGTTCGAGTTCGAGCTCTACTACGGCGTCTGATCCCCGCATCCCCCTGCGGTGTCCCCACAGGAACGGCCCGCATCGCTTCGGCGATGCGGGCCGTTCCGCATTTCCGCGCTGCTCGGTTTCCGCGCTGCTCGGTTTCCGCGCCGCTCGCGGTCGCCAACGGCCCCGGGTGCGCCGACATCCGGTTGCCCACGAACTGACCCGCGGACGCCGGCCGTCGGCACGCGAGCCCGCGGGCGGGCGAGCCCCGGTCAGCCCGACGTCGGTTCGCGGCGCTGCTGTTCCTCGCCGTAGAACCCGCGCTCGAACACGGCGCGCGAACGACGGGTGACGGCGAGGTAGTCGTCTTCGAGCTGGGTGGCCGATCCGGGCGGGTAGCCCATGATGCGGGCGACGCCCTCGAGTTGGGTGCGCTCGACGGGCAGCACGTCGGTCGTGCGCTCGAGCCAGAGGGTCAGGGCCGAACGCGCACGGGAGGCGAGAATCCATGCCGCGCGCAGCGTCTCGGCGTCGGAGGCGGAGATGAGGCCGTGCTCGACCGCCGCGTCGAGGGCCTCGAGCGTCGACGTCGTGCGAAGCGCCGGAACCCCGGCCGCATGCTCGAGCTGCGCCAGTTGGACGAACCACTCCACGTCGCTGAGGGATCCGCGCCCGAGCTTGAGGTGCCGCTTGGGATCAGCGCCCTGGGGCAGTCGTTCGTTCTCGACGCGGGCCTTGATGCGCTTGACCTCGCGCACGTCGCGCTCGGAGATCTGCTCTGGATAGCGGATCGTGTCGGCGAGCTCGGTGAAGTCGGCCAGCAACGCCGGGTCGCCCGCGACGCCGCGCGCGCGGAGCAGCGCCTGCGCCTCCCAGGTCAGCGACCAGCGCGCGTAGTACGCCCGGTAGGCGTCGAGCGAGCGTGCGACCACGCCGTTTCGGCCCTCGGGGCGGAGGTCCGCGTCGAGCTCGAACGGCAGCCGGGCGTCTTCGCTGAGTCGAACCAGTTCGGCGACGATGCGCAACGCCCGCGAATGCGCGGCGTCGGGTGCGGCATCCGTGGCCCGATAGACGTAGATGATGTCGGCGTCGCTGCTGATGCCGAGCTCTCGCCCGCCGAATCGGCCCATGCCGATCACGGCGAACTCGATGCCGTCGGGCTCCTCGCCACGGATCGCGGCGACGAGCGCGGCGATGTGGTTCTCGGTGAGGTCGCTCAACGCCCAGCCGAGCTCCTGCACCGTGCACACGTCGAGGATCGCCGCCAACGCCAGACGCAGCACCTCGCGGCGTCGGATGGCCCGCAGGATCTTGGCGGCGGCGTCGGGATCGTGGTGCCGCTGCAGCACGGCGCGCGACTCCTCGCGGAGTGCCTCGCGGGATCGCGGACGCAGCTCATCGAGGTCCTCGAGCCAGGCCACCGCCTCGGGGCTGCGTTCGAGCATCTTGGCCGCGTAGCGGGACCCGGAGAGCACCTTCGTCAGGTTGAGCGCGGCATCCGAGGAATCTCGGAGCAGTCCGAGGTACCAGTGGGTCGTGCCGAGGGTGTCGCTCAGCCGCCGGAAGGAGAGCATCCCGAAGTCGGGGTCGGTGCCCTCGGCGAACCAGGAGATGAGCACGGGCATGAGGTTGCGCTGGATCTGGGCTCTCCTGGAGACGCCCGAGGTGAGCGCACCGATGTGCGCGAGGGCACCGCGGGGGTCGCGGAAGCCGATCGCCGCGAGCCGCGCCTCGGCCTGGGCGCTCGTGAGCTCGAGTCCCGACGCCGGGAGGGCGGCGACCGCCGAGAGCAGCGGACGGTAGAACAGGCGCTCGTGCAGCCCGCGCACGCGCTGCTTGGTCGACTGCCAGATCTCGCCGAGTCGCTCGGCATCGGGGGCGAGCCCGGAGGCCCGAGCCAGCCGACGCAGGCCTGCCGCATCACGCGGCATGAGGTGGGTGCGTCGCAGCCGCTCGAGCTGCAGGCGGTGCTCGAGCACACGGAGCAGTCGGTAGTCGCGCGAGAACTCGGCGGCCTCTTCGCGACCGACGTAGCCGTTGTCGGCGAGGGCCGAGAGTGCCGGCAGCGTGCCCGGCTGGTGGATCGCGTCGTCGGAGGCACCGTGCACGAGCTGCAGCAGCTGCACCGTGAACTCGATGTCGCGGAGGCCGCCCGGGCCGAGCTTCAGCTGCACGCCGACCTCGTCGGCCGGGATGTGCTCGGTCACGCGCTCGCGCATGCGCTGCACGGACTCGACGAACCCGTCACGGCCCGAGCTCGCCCACACCTTGGGTGCGACTCCGGCCGCGTAGCGATCACCGAGCTCGAGGTCGCCCGCGAGCGGCCGCGCCTTCAGCAGGGCCTGGAACTCCCAGCTCTTGGCCCACCGGTCGTAGTACTGCAGGTGCGACTCGAGCGTGCGAACGAGCGCGCCGTCCTTGCCCTCGGGGCGGAGGTTCGGATCGACCTCCCAGAGCGGCGGCTCGATGCCCGGCTCGGCGATGACGCGCATCGTGAGCATCGCGAGTCGGGTCGAGATCTCGAGCGCTCGCGCCGTCGAGACGACCTCTTCGTCGGCCGATTCGCCGACGAAGATGACATCGACGTCGCTGACGTAGTTGAGCTCGCGCGCCCCGGCCTTGCCCATGCCGATGACGGCGAGGCGGGATGCCGCGACCTCCGCCTCGGGGTACAGCCCCGGTGCTGCCGGCGCACCCTCCGCGCGGGCGCTGAACCGCCGGGCGACGTCGAGCGCCGCGTCGAGGGTCGCACCAGAGAGGTCGGCGAGTCCGGCCGCCACCGTCTCGACCGCCTCGACCGCGTCGACCCGGGTGAGGTCGAACACGGCGATGCGGGCCAACAGGCTGCGATAGCGCACGCGCAGTGCCGACGCCACGCGCTCGTATGACACGGAGGGATGCGCCGAGGCGCCGGCGACGGTCGCGAGCAGGAGCGCGCGGGCCTCGTCGGTCGTGAACGGCGGCCCCGGCACCTCCTGGAACAGCGCGATCTCGGACGGATGCCGCTGCAGGAAGTCTGCGAACCCCCTCGACGCGCCGACCAGCCGAGCGAACCGCTCGGCCGAAGCTGCGGGAGCGAGCACCGCCGAGACCTCCTGCGGCGCGCGCGCATGCAACCGTTCGGTGGCGATCAGCGCCTCGTCGGGGTCTGCGGCGTGCCCGAACGCGACGAGCAGGTGCTCCTCGTCGAGTCCGGTCAGCTCCGCGAGCGACCCGAGCCTGGCCGCGGCGGCCGAGAGGTCGTCGAAACCGGCGCGCGCCAGTCGACCGAGTGTTGGTGCCTGGCGTGACATCCGGGGCGCGTCAGAGGATCTCGAGGTTGCGCTGCAGCTCGAAGGGCGTGACCTGCGAGCGGTACGAGCGCCATTCGGCACGCTTGTTCGCGAGCACGTAGTTGAAGACCTGCTCGCCCAGCGTCTCGGCGACGAGCTCGGACTCCTCCATGTACTCGATCGCGTGGTCGAGGCTCGCGGGCAGCGGGTTGTAGCCGAGTGCACGGCGCTCGCTGTCGGTGAGGGCCCAGACGTCGTCTTCGGCTTCTGCCGGCAGCTCGTACCCCTCTTCGATGCCCTTCATGCCGGCTGCGAGCAGCAGCGAGAAGGCGAGGTACGGGTTGGCCGCGGAATCGATGGCGCGGTACTCGACGCGCGCGCTCTGGCCCTTGTTCGGCTTGTAGAGCGGAACGCGCACGAGCGCGGAGCGGTTGTTGTGGCCCCAGCAGATGAAGCTGGGGGCCTCGTCGCCGCCCCACAGCCGCTTGTAGGAGTTCACGAACTGGTTCGTGACCGCCGAGATCTCGTTGGCGTGGCGGAGGAGGCCCGCGATGAACTGACGCCCGATCTTGGAGAGCTGGTACTGCGCGCCGGCCTCGTAGAACGCGTTCGCGTCGCCCTCGAAGAGCGAGAGATGCGTGTGCATGCCGCTGCCCGGATACTGCGAGAACGGCTTGGGCATGAAGGTGGCGTAGACGCCCTGCTCGATCGCGACCTCCTTGATGACCGTGCGGAACGTCATGATGTTGTCGGCCGTGGTGAGCGCGTCGGCGTAGCGCAGGTCGATCTCGTTCTGGCCGGGGCCGGCCTCGTGGTGGCTGAACTCGACCGAGATGCCCAGGTCTTCGAGCATGCGCACCGAGCGGCGACGGAAGTCGTGAGCGGTGCCGCCCGGCACGTTGTCGAAGTAGCCGGCCGAGTCGACGGGCACGGGCCCCTCGTCGCCGAACTTCGACGAGCGGAGCAGGTAGAACTCGATCTCGGGGTGCGTGTAGAACGTGAAGCCGCGGTCGGCCGCACGCGCGAGCGTGCGCTTGAGCACGTTGCGCGGGTCGGCGACGGCCGGCTCGCCGTCGGGCGTCGTGATGTCGCAGAACATGCGACCCGTCGGGTCGATGTCACCGCGCCACGGCAGCGTCTGGAACGTCGTGGGATCGGGGTAGGCGAGCAGGTCGGACTCGTAGGTGCGGCTCAGGCCCTCGATGGCCGAGCCGTCGAAGCCGATGCCCTCGGTGAACGCGCCCTCGACCTCTGCCGGGGCGATCGCGACCGACTTCAGGGTGCCGACGACGTCGGTGAACCAGAGCCTGACGAACTTGACCCCCCGCTCTTCGATCGTCCGAAGAACGAAGTCACGCTGCTTGTCCATCCACACCCTCTCTCGCTCCTCTCAGGGTAGCGGTAAGCGGACGTTCGGCGAGCCCTTCGGCGCGGGCGCGTATGGGAGACTGCCATCATGTCCGACCAGCCTGCATCCCCCGCCACTCCTGACGCGCCGAGTCCCGCCGCGACGAACTCGGCCGCGCAGGCCGAACCGGCCGTCGAGACCACGCCTTACGGCGGCGGTGCAGCCCCAGGGGGCCCGAGGCGCGTCCGCACGCGCCACTTCCAGAACGCCAAGCGCGACGGCATCAAGATCACGGGCCTGACGAGCTACGACCAGCTCACGGCGCGCATCTTCGACGAGGCCGGCATCGACTTCCTGCTCGTCGGCGACTCGTCGGGCAACAACGTCTTCGGCTACGAGACGACCCTGCCCGTCACGGTCGACGAGCTGATCCCCCTCACGCGCGCCGTCGCCGGCGCCGTGAAGCGGGCGTTCGTCATCGCCGACATGCCGTTCGGCTCCTACGAGGTCGGCGCCGAGGAGGCGCTGCACACGGCGATCCGCTTCATGAAGGAGACGGGCGCGCACGCGGTCAAGCTCGAGGGCGGCGTGCGCAGTGCCGAGCAGATCCGCCGCGTCGTGCAGGCCGGCATCCCGGTCATGGCGCACATCGGCTACACGCCGCAGAGCGAGCACGGGCTCGGCGGGCACATCATCCAGGGCCGCGGCGAGGGCGTGCAGCAGTTGCTCGCCGACGCCGAGGCGGTGCAGGATGCCGGTGCGTTCGCCGTCGTGCTCGAGATGGTGCCGTCCGACGCCGCACGCCAGGTGACCGAACGCCTCGACATCCCGACCATCAGCGTCGGCGCCGGCCCGCACACCGACGGCCAACTGCTCGTCTGGACCGACTGGGCGGGCCTCACCGTCGGCCGCGTGCCGAAGTTCGTTCGCCAGTACGCCGACCTCGCCGGCATCCTGGGCAAGGCGGCCGCCGAGTGGCAGGCCGACGTCGCGAGCGGCGAGTACCCGAGCGCCGAGCACAGCTACGAGTGAGCCGCCCCGGCCCCGAGTCGCGCACCGGGTGACGTGCGAGCCGTGACTCGCCGATCACCGGTCAGTCGTCGGCGGCGTCCTCTGCGGCCCATTTCGCGCTGTTCGCGCGGAGCTTCTCGAGTGCGTGCTCGGCCTCCTCGCGCGTGTCGAAGGGCCCGGCACGGTCGACCGACGGCGACACGAAGCCCTGCTCCACTGCGCCCGTCTTGAGGTTGTACCAGAAGCGGTGTTCGATGTCCTCGGCCATAGGCTGATCCTATGCCGAAGGACGCCGCTGGCCACCTCATTCCCGGACGACTCTCGCCGACCCGTCAGGTGCCGTCGTCGATCGCCCGCCCCGAGTACGTCGGTCGCGCGGCACCCGCCCAGAACACCGCCGGCGACCGCTACTCCCCCGACGAGGTGGAGAAGATCCGCGCAGCCGGGCGCATCGCGGCTCGCGCGATCGAGGCGGCGGCGGCCGCGATCCGGCCCGGCGTCACGACCGACGAGCTCGACCGCATCGCGCACGAGGTCGTCGTCGGCCACGGCGCGTACCCCTCGACGCTCGGCTACCGCGGGTACCCGAAGTCCTCGTGCACGTCGGTCAACGAGGTCATCTGCCACGGCATCCCCGACGACACGGTGCTCGCCGACGGCGACCTCGTGAACATCGACGTGACCGCCTACCTCGACGGGTACCACGGCGACCTCAACCACACCTTCCTCGTCGGTGAGGCGAGCGACGAGGCGACGCAGCTCGTCGAGCGCACGCGCGAGGCGCTCGCCCGCGGCATCCGCGCGGTCGCGCCGGGCCGGCAGGTCAACGTCATCGGCCGTGCCATCGAGGCGTACGCGAAGCGGTTCGGCTACGGCGTCGTGCGCGACTACACCGGTCACGGCGTGGGCCGGGCGTTCCACACCGGGCTCGTGATCCCCCACTACGACGCGCCCCAGTTCGACACCGTCATCGAGCCCGGCATGGTGTTCACGATCGAGCCCATGCTCACGCTCGGATCCATCGAGTGGGATGTCTGGGGCGACGACTGGACCGTCGTGACCCGCGACCGCTCGCTCACCGCGCAGTTCGAGCACACGCTGGTCGTCACCGAGCGCGGCGCCGAGATCCTGACCCTTCCCTGACGCCTCCGCCGTCGAGGCCGCGATAGTGTGTCGGCATGGCGACCAAGCACGCGATCGGGATCGACATCGGCGGAACGGGCATCAAGGGGGCGATCGTCGATCTCGAGACCGGCGCACTCGTCTCCGAGCGCCGCAAGGTCCTGACCCCCGACGGCGGCAAGCCCGATGACATCGTCGAGGCGACGACCGAACTCCTCCAGGCGATCGGCGCCGACGGCGACATCGACGGACTCGCACTCGGCGTCTGCTTCCCGGCCATCGTGAAGCGCGGGCACACGCTGTCGGCCGCCAACGTCTCGAAGAAGTGGATCGGCCTGCACGCCGAGGAGCTCTTCGAGAAGGCGCTCGGCCGCGACATCCACTTCATCAACGACGCGGATGCCGCCGGCGTCGCCGAGCTGCGGTTCGGTGCTGCGGCCGGCGTCGACGGGCTCGTGATCCTCACGACCCTGGGCACGGGCATCGGCTCGGCGTTCCTGTACGACGGCGTGCTCATCCCGAACACCGAACTCGGACACCTCGAACTCGACGACGACGACGCCGAGCACCGCGCCGCGTACTCGGCGATGGAGCGCGAGGAGCTCAGCTGGAAGCAGTGGGCCGAGCGCCTCCAGCGCTACTACGCGCACGTGGAGTTCATCTTCTCGCCCGACCTGTTCGTGGTCGGCGGCGGCGTCTCGAAGCACCAGGAGCACTTCCTGCCGCTGCTCGACCTGAAGACGCCGATCGTGCCGGCCGTGCACCGCAACAACGCGGGCATCATCGGTGCCGCGGCGCTCGCACTCGACTGAGCCGGGGCGACCCCGGCGCGCGAAGGTGTGAGCGGGCCGGCTGATACGCCGGGTTCTGTTCACCGGGCGCTTGCGCGACCCCGGCTGGACGACCATCTCTCTCGGAGACACGTTGCCGTGCCCCTCCAGCGGCCTACCCGGGAACGGGACGGGCAGCCCCATCGTTCCCTGTCTGACCTTGCTCCGGACGAGGTTTACCGAGCCGACCGCGTCACCGCGGCCGCTGGTGGGCTCTTACCCCACCGTTTCACCCTTACCCGGCGCTTGCGCGCCGGGCGGTCTGCTTTCTGTGGCACTGTCTCGCGGGTTGCCCCGGGTGGGTGTTACCCACCGTCCTGCCCTGCGGAGCCCGGACGTTCCTCGGCATCCGATCGCTCGGATGACGCGGTCGTCTTGCCGACCCGCTCACACGCCAAGCGTACAGGCCGTGGCTGGGCGAACGCGCCGCGCGGTGCGCCCCGTCGGAGCGCCTCGCACCCGCAGCGCACGCCCGGCGCGACCTCCGATCAGATGCCGGACTCCTCGGTGCGCACCAGGATGCGGTCGCACTCGGGGCAGAGCAGCACCTCGTCGGGAGCGGCGCGTCGCACGACGTCGAGATCGGATCCGGTGAGGGTCATCGTGCACCCGCCGCAGGTGCGCTGGCGCAGCAGCGCCGCGCCGATGCCCGCGCCGCGCGCTCGACGCTGCTCGAAGTAGGCGAGCAGCTCCGCCGGAACCTCGCCGGCCACGACGATGCGGTCGCGCTCTGCGCCGTCGCGCTCGACGACGAGCCCTGCGGACGCCTCGTTGCGCGCCGCTTCGAGGGCCGCGGTCTGCTCGGCGATCTCGGCACGCTCGGAGTCGATGCCCGCGACGACGCCCTCGGCCTGCTCGACGCGCTCCATGACGATCAGCTCCTGGTCTTCGAGGTCGCTCAGCCGCTTCGCCAGTGAGGCGAGCTCTGACTCGAGCGCCGCGACATCCTTCGTCGAGGAGGTGTGCTGCAGCCGGTCGCCGTCTCGCGCGATGCGGGCCTCGACGACCGCGACATCCGATTCGATGCGCTTCAGTTCAGCGCGCACGTCTTCGAGGGCGCCCTGCGCCTCGGCACGGCGCGAGCGGACGGCTGCATCGCGGGCGGCGAGCTCGGCGATCGGGCCGGACTGGGGCAGGCTTCCGAGCCGGTGCGCGATCTGCTGGAGTCGGGTGTCGACGGCCTGGAGGCGCAGAAGTTGCTGCTGGTCGGCTGGGCTTGCCTTCACGTGGTGCTCCTTGTGGGATTCGCGGTGGGAATGGTCATCATTGCACGACCTGGAAGTCCCAGGGGTCGGTGCGGAGCTCGCTCACGCGGAGCTCGAGATCGGGGTGGGCCTCGCCGAGCTGTGCGGCCGCGGCATCCAGCCAGAGCCACTCGCTGGCCCAGTGCGACACGTCGATGAGGGCGGGCCCGCGGGTCAGCCTCGACTGCTCGCGGGATTCGGATGCGGGGTGGTGCCGCAGGTCGGCGGTGATGTACGCGTCGGCGGCGCGCACCGCGGGATCACCGAGCAGCGAGTCGCCGGCTCCCCCGCAGACGGCGACGGTCTCGACCGGGTCGTCGAAGCCGCCGGCGACGCGGACGCCGGTCGCCGTCGGCGGGAGGATCTCGGCGAGCTGCCGGGCCAGCCGGCCGACGGTCGTGGGCTGCGCGAGACGCCCGACGCGGCCGAGTCCGCGGCTGGGTTCGGACTCCGCGGCTCCACTCGGCCCCGCGCTCGGCACGATCGGGCGCGCGTCGACGAGCCCGATGCGCTCGGCGAGCACGGCGGAGGTGCCGCGCTCGACGACGTCGGCGTTCGTATGCGCGGCGACGAGTGCGCAGCCGCCGCGGATCAGGCGCGCGATGAGGGACCCCTTGTAGCCGTCCTCGGCGACGGTGGTCACGCCCTTCAGGAGCAGCGGGTGGTGCGCGATCACGAGGTCGGCACCCCACTCGAGGGCTTCGTCGACGGTCTCGCCGACGGCGTCGACCGTGAAGAGCACCCGCCGCACCGCGGCATCCGGATCACCGGTGACGAGCCCGACCGAATCCCAGGGCTCGGCGCCCGCGACAGGCCAGAGCCGTTCGATCGTGGTGAGGACGTCGGCGAGGTCAGCGGGCACGTGCCAAGCCTACCGTCGCGCCCCCGAGTACCGTCCGGCCGCCGGGCCTGGCCGGAGCGTGCGGGCCACAGCGTGTGGGCCAACTCGAGTGGGCCCTCTCGAGTGGGCCCTGCCGGGCTCGAACCGACGACATCCACGGTGTAAACGTGGCGCTCTACCAACTGAGCTAAAGGCCCGCCGCGTGAGCGACGCATCCGCAATGCTATCGCGAGCGACGGATGCCCCGACGCGCCGGCCGACCGGTCGGGGCCGTCAGTTCGGGCCGAGCGCCGCGAGCCCCGCGCGGTACTGCTCGATGGTGCGCGGTTCACCGGGCCCCGTGGCGAAGCCCGCCCGGATCACCCCGGCGCCGTCGATCACGAAGGTCGCCCGGGCGGCGTGCCCGCGATCCTCGAGGAAGGCGCCGTAGGCGCGGGCGACCGCGCCGTGCGGCCAGAAGTCGGACAGGAGCGGGAAGCCGAAGCCCTGCTCCTCGGTCCAGGCGCGGAGGGAGAACTTCGAGTCGACCGAGACGCCGATCACCCGCGCACCGGCCCCGGCGAAGAGCGCCGGGTGGTCGCGCAGCACGCCCAACTCGCCCTCGCAGGTGCGCGAGAACGCGAGCGGGAAGAACACCAGGACGACCGGCCCGACGGCGGTCTGATCGGCAAGCCGGACCGTCTGGCCGGCCTCGTCGACCAGTTCGAAGTCGGGGGCGAGGGCACCGGCCGGGAGCGGCATCCGTTCTCTCCTCTGCTTTGTCGAACGCTGAGCGAAGGCACAGCGTACCGAGCCGAAACGTTGTGCGAATGTCACTAGTATGGCCAAGTGTGATCGGTCGAAACCCGGCCGTTCGTCGTGCGCGCGGATCGCCGCGCCCGGCATGATCTGCCGTAGAGAAAGGTCGAGTGTGACTGTCAACGACCAGGACCCCTACTCCGTCGAGTCCCTGGATTCCGACCCCGATGAGACATCCGAGTGGGCCGAATCCCTCGATGCGCTCGTCACGGCGAAGGGGCACCAGCGTGGTCGTGAGATCATGCTCAGCCTGCTCAAGCGTTCGAAGGAACTGCACCTCGGCGTGCCCATGGTTCCGACCACGGACTACCTGAACACGATCGCCCCCGAGAACGAGCCGGAGTTCCCCGGCGATGAGGAGATCGAGCGCCGCTACCGCGCCTGGCTCCGCTGGAACGCCGCCATCCTCGTGCACCGCTCGCAGCGGCCCGAGATCGGCGTCGGCGGCCACATCTCGACCTACGCCGGCGCGGCCTCGCTCTACGAGGTCGGCCTCAACCACTTCTTCCGCGGCCAGGACCACCCCGGCGGCGGCGACCAGGTCTTCTTCCAGGGGCACGCCTCCCCCGGCATGTACGCCCGCGCCTTCCTCGAGGGCCGCCTCAGCGACGCCGACCTCGACGGATTCCGCCAGGAGAAGTCGCGTGCGCCTCACGGGCTCTCGTCGTACCCGCACCCGCGCCTCATGCCCGAGTTCTGGCAGTTCCCGACCGTGTCGATGGGCCTCGGGCCGATCAACGCGATCTACCAGGCCCAGCTGAACCGGTACCTCACCAACCGCGGCATCAAGGACGCCTCCGACCAGCAGGTCTGGGCGTTCCTCGGTGACGGCGAGATGGACGAGGTCGAGAGCCGCGGCCAGCTCCAGGTCGCTGCGAACGAGGGCCTCGACAACCTCAACTTCGTCATCAACTGCAACCTGCAGCGCCTCGACGGCCCGGTTCGCGGCAACGGCAAGATCATCCAGGAGCTCGAGAGCTTCTTCCGCGGCGCCGGCTGGAACGTCATCAAGGTCGTCTGGGGCCGCGAGTGGGACTCGCTGCTCGCCGCCGACCACGACGGCGCGCTCCGCAACCTCATGAACGTCACGCCCGACGGCGACTACCAGACGTACAAGACCGAGTCCGGCGCGTACGTGCGCGAGAACTTCTTCGGCCGCGACCCGCGCGCCCTCGAGCTCGTGTCGCACCTCAGCGACGACGAGGTCTGGGGCCTCAAGCGCGGCGGCCACGACTACCGCAAGATCTACGCGGCGTTCAAGGCGGCCACCGAGCACAAGGGCCAGCCCACGGTCATCCTCGCGAAGACCATCAAGGGGTACGGCCTCGGCAAGTCCTTCGAGGGGCGCAACGCGACACACCAGATGAAGAAGATGACCCTCGACAACCTCAAGGGCTTCCGCGACGAGATGCGCATCCCCATCTCCGACGCGCAGCTCGAGGAGAACCCGTACCTGCCCCCGTACTACCACCCGGGTCAGGGCGACGAGGCGATCCAGTACCTGCAGGAGCGCCGTCGTGCGCTCGGCGGCTACGTTCCCGAGCGCCGCTCGAAGCACGTCGAGATCTCGCTGCCCGACGACTCGGCCTACGCGATCTCGAAGAAGGGCTCCGGCACGCAGGAGATCGCGACGACGATGGCCTTCGTGCGTCTGCTGAAGGACCTCATCCGCTCGAAGGACTTCGGCCACCGCATCGTTCCGATCATCCCCGACGAGGCGCGCACCTTCGGCATCGACGCGTTCTTCCCGACGGCGAAGATCTACAACCCCAACGGCCAGCACTACACCTCGGTCGACCGCGAACTGCTGCTCGCCTACAAGGAGAGCCCGCAGGGCCAGATCGTGCACGTCGGCATCAACGAGGCCGGCGCGTTCGCGGCCTTCACGAACATCGGCACCGCGTACGCCACGCAGGGCGAGCCCCTGATCCCGGTGTACGTGTTCTACTCGATGTTCGGGTTCCAGCGCACGGGCGACGCCATGTGGGCTGCAGGCGACCAGATGGCGCGCGGCTTCATCATCGGCGCGACGGCCGGCCGCACCACCCTCACGGGTGAGGGCCTGCAGCACGCCGACGGCCACTCGCCGCTGCTCGCGTCGACGAACCCGGCCGTGGTCAGCTACGACCCCGCATACGGCTACGAGATCGGCCACATCATGCGTGCCGGCCTCGAGCGCATGTACGGCGGGTCGCACTCCGACCCGAACGTCATGTACTACCTCACGGTGTACAACGAGCCGATCGTGCAGCCGGCCGAGCCCGAGGGTGTCGACGTCGACGGGATCCTCCGCGGCATCCACAAGGTCGCGGCCGGCAACGGCAACGGCCCGTCGGCGCAGATCCTCGCGTCCGGCGTTGCGGTGCCCTGGGCCCTCGAGGCGCAGCACCTGCTCGCCCAGGACTGGGGCGTCTCGGCCGACGTGTGGTCGGTCACCAGCTGGGCCGAGCTCCGTCGCGACGGCCTCGCCGCCGACGAGCACAACTTCCTGAACCCCGATGCCGAGAAGCGCGTGCCGTACCTGACGACGAAGCTGGCCGGTTCGAACGGTCCGTTCGTCGCCGTGTCCGACTACATGCACGCGGTGCCCGACCAGATCCGCGCCTACGTGCCCGGCGACTTCGCCACGCTCGGTGCCGACGACTTCGGCTTCTCCGACACGCGCGCAGCGGCTCGTCGCTACTTCAAGATCGACGGGCCGTCGGTCGTGGTGCGCGCGCTCGAGCAGCTCGTGGCCCGCGGAGAGCTCGACGCCTCGGTGCCGGCTCAGGCGATCGCGAAGTACCGCCTGCACGACGTCAACGCCGGAACCACCGGTTCCGCCGGCGGCGAGAGCTAACCCGAGGTGGCGAAACCCCGTACCAAGGCAGAGACGCTCGGATGGTTGCGAACCATCGCGGGTGAGTTGTCGACCCAGACGCTGAAGCGCCTGGAGGACACCCTGCCCTGGTACGGGGACATGCCGCCCAGTCGGCGATCGGCCGTCGGGCTCGTCGCCCAGGCCGGCATCTCCTCGTTCATCGCGTGGTTCGAGGACCCGCGCTCGACGCCGTGGATCGCGGCCGACGTGTTCGGCGCGGCTCCGCGCGAGCTGCTCCGCTCGGTCAGCCTGCAGCAGACGCTGCAGTTGATCAGGGTGACGGTCGAGGTCGTCGAGGATCGCGTGCGCGACGGCGGCGAGCCGCTGCGCGAGGCGATCCTGCTGTACTCCCGCGAGATCGCGTTCGCCGCGGCCGACGTCTACGCCCGCGCGGCCGAGGCCCGTGGCCTCTGGGATGCTCGGCTCGAGGCGCTCGTGGTCGACTCGATCCTCTCGGGCGAGTACGACGACGAGCTGCCGAGCCGCATCGCCGCGCTCGGCTGGCACGGACACGGCGAGGTCGCGGTGCTCGTGGGCACCGCGCCGAAGCAGCTCGACGTCGACCATGTGCGCCGGGTCGCCCGGCACATGCAGGCCGACGTGCTGATCGGGGTGCAGGGCAATCGCCTCGTGCTCGTGATCGGACGCTCCGAGCAGCTCGGCCGGCAGCCCGACGAGGTCGGCACGTCGCCCGCGATGACCTTCATGGAGTTCGCGACGCAGCTCGAGGGTCACTTCGGCGCCGGCCACCTCGTGCTCGGCCACGAGGTGCCGAACCTCGTCGACGCGTCCAAGAGCGCCAAGGCCGCGCTTGCCGGGTTCGCCGTCGCGCGCTCCTGGCGGCATGCGCCGCGTCCGGTGCACGCCGACGACCTGCTGCCAGAGCGGGCGCTCGCGGGCGACCCGCTCGCGCGGGCCACGCTCGTGCACCGCATCTACCGCCCGCTGCAGGCGCACTCGACCGAATTGCTCACGACCCTCTGGAGCTATCTCGACAACGGTCGATCGCTCGAGGCGACGGCGCGCGAGCTCTTCGTGCATCCCAACACCGTGCGCTACCGCCTCAAGCGCGTCTCCGACGTGATCGGGTGGGACGCGACGGGCGCACGCGAGGCGCTCATCCTGCAGTCCGCGCTCATCATCGGCTCGATGAGCGACCACGAGCATCCGCCGCGGCGACGCAACGTCTGAGACGCCGTCGCGCCTCGCGGCAGCCGACTCCGCCACGTCCCTGAGACGCGTCGGAGGTGCGGCCGCCTGTGGGACGCGCACAAGCCTTTCCGTGAGAGCTTGTCGCATCGGCACACACGCGCACCCGGCGTCATTGACAGACTAGGGACGTGATCGTCGTCGTCTGCCCTGGTCAGGGCTCCCAGACCCCCGGATTCCTCGCCCCTTGGCTCGCGGACCCCGCGCGCGCCGAGCGTCTCGACGCGTACTCGCAGGCCGCGGGCGTCGACCTCGCCCTGCACGGCACCGAGAGCGACGCCGACACCATCCGCGACACCGCGGTGGCCCAGCCGCTCATCGTCGCAGCGGGCCTGCTCACCCTCGACGCGCTGCTGGCCGACGGCCGCGCCGCGAAGATCGGCGGCATCGCGGGCCACTCGGTCGGCGAGATCACCGCTGCCGCGGGCGCCGGCGTGCTCTCCGCCGCCGACGCCATGCGATTCGTCGGCGAGCGTGGTCGCGCGATGTCGGATGCCGCGGCACAGACGCCCACCGGCATGAGCGCCGTCCTCGGCGGCGACGAGTCGGTGCTGCTCTCACGCCTCGCCGAACTCGGCCTCGAGCCCGCGAACTTCAACGGCGGCGGGCAGATCGTCGTCGCCGGAGCGCTCAACGCCCTCGAGACGCTGAAGGCCGAGCCGCCGGCGGGCACCCGGGTGATTCCGCTGCAGGTCGCCGGCGCATTCCACACGCGCTACATGGGTCCCGCGGTCGAACGCCTCACCGAGGTCGCGTCGACGCTGAGCCCGGCCGACCCCGCCCAGACGATCTGGACGAACCGCGACGGCCGCATCGTGACATCCGGAACCGAGTTCGTCGACCTCCTCGTCGGCCAGGTCTCCTCGCCGGTGCGCTGGGACCGCTGCATGGCCTCGTTCGCCGAAGCCGGCGTCACGGGCATCATCGAGGTCGCCCCGGCCGGCGCACTCGTCGGCCTGGCCAAGCGCGCACTCAAGGGCGTGCCGACGGTCGCCGTGAAGACCCCAGACGACCTTACGGCCGCGATCGAACTCATCGAACAGGCCGCCTGATTCGCGGCACGGCCGAACGCTCCGAGAGAATGTCGAACATGACCAAGCCCACCCTGCAGCAGTCGCACGGCCCCGCCTACACGCGCATCTACGCCGTCGGCGCGGCGCGCGGCGAGAACGCCGTGCCGAACGACGACCTCATCGGCCCGATCGACTCCTCCGACGAGTGGATCCAGCAGCGCACCGGCATCATCACGCGCACGCGCGCCGGGGCCGACGTGTCGGCGCTCGACCTCGCGACGGATGCCGCGCGCGAAGCCATCGAGAAGTCGGGCGTCGCGCCGGAGCACATCGACCTCGTGATCGTCGCGACCATCTCGAACGTGCGCCAGACGCCGTCGATGTCGGCCGTCGTCGCCGACCGCGTCGGGGCGAACCCCGCGGCCGCCTACGACACGAACGCGGCCTGCGCCGGCTACGCCTACGCGGTGGCCCAGGCCGACGCGCTCATCCGCACGGGCGTCGCGCACTACGCGCTCGTGATCGGCGCCGAGAAGCTCTCCGACGTCGTCGACCCCACCGATCGCTCCATCTCGTTCCTGCTCGGCGACGGCGCCGGCGCCGTGGTCATCGGGCCGAGCGACTTCCCGGGCATCGCGCAGACGGTGTGGGGCTCCGACGGCTCGAAGGCCGGCGCGGTGGGCATGAACGGCACGCTCGTGGAGTACCGCGACGGGGCGGCCGAATGGCCCACCCTTCGCCAAGAGGGACAGACCGTGTTCCGCTGGGCGGTCTGGGACATGGCCAAGGTCGCGAAGCAGGCGCTCGACGCCGCCGGCATCACCGCGGCCGACCTCGCCGCGTTCATCCCGCACCAGGCGAACATGCGCATCATCGACGAGTTCGCCAAGCAGCTGAAGCTGCCGGAGTCGGTCGCGATCGCACGCGACATCGCCACGACCGGCAACACCTCCGCGGCGTCGATCCCCCTCGCGACCCACCGCCTGCTCGAGGAGCACCCTGAACTTTCCGGAGGCCTCGCCCTCCAGATCGGCTTCGGCGCCGGCCTCGTGTTCGGCGCCCAAGTGGTGGTTCTGCCGTGAACCGCCGACCCCTGTCCATCTAGACTGGCTCTCGGTCAAACGAGACACCCTCAAGGAGAAGAACCATGGCATTGTCCACCGAAGAAGTGCTTGCCGGCCTGGCCGAGCTCATCAACGACGAGACCGGCATCGCAACCGACACGGTTGAGCTGGACAAGTCGTTCACCGACGACCTCGACATCGACTCGATCTCGATGATGACCATCGTCGTCAACGCTGAAGAGAAGTTCGACGTCAAGATCCCCGACGAAGAGGTCAAGAACCTCAAGACCGTCGGCGACGCCGTCGACTTCATCGTCAAGGCCTCGGCTTAGGCGACGCTCCGAGCGGGCCGGCGCGTACGCCCCGGCCCGCTCGCTCAGCCTGATCCCTTCCTCCATCGGAGTGTTTCTCGTATGACCAAGAAGATCGTGATCACGGGCATCGGCGCGTCCTCGCCGCTCGGCGGCACCGCCCGTGACAGTTGGAATGCCCTGCTCGCCGGCGAATCCGGTGCTCGCACGCTCGAGCACGACTGGGTCGCCGAGTACGACCTGCCGGTGCACTTCGCGGCCCCCGCGAAGGTCCGCCCCGAAGAGGTGCTCGAGCGTCAGGTCGCCAAGCGCCTCGACCCGTCGAGCCAGTTCGCACTGATCTCGGCGATGGAGGCCTGGGCCGACGCCGGCGCACCCGAGGTCGCCCCCGAGCGTCTCGGGGTCGACTACGCGACCGGCATCGGCGGCATCTGGACCCTGCTCGACGCGTGGGACACCCTGCGCGAGCGCGGCCCGCGCCGTGTTCTGCCCATGACCGTGCCCATGCTCATGCCGAACGCGGCCTCCGCGGCCATCTCGATGCACTTCGAGGCCCGTGCGTTCGCGCGCACCGTCGCCTCGGCGTGCGCCTCGAGCACCGAGTCGCTCGCGAACGCCTACGAGCACCTGCAGCTCGGCCTCGCCGACGTCGTCATCGCCGGCGGTTCCGAGTCGGCGATCCACCCGATCACGCTCGCGTCGTTCTCGTCGATGCAGGCCCTCTCCAAGCGCAACGACGACCCGGCGCACGCGTCGCGTCCGTACAGCGTCGACCGCGACGGCTTCGTCATGGGCGAGGGCGCGGCGAGCCTCGTCATCGAGACCGAGGAGCACGCGCTCGCCCGCGGCGCCCGCATCTACGCGGAGCTCGCCGGCGGCGCCGTGAGCGCCGACTCGTACCACATCACCGCCAACGACCCAGAGGGTCGCGGCGCGAGCCGTGCCGTGCTCGACGCCCTCGCGCAGGCGGGTGCCACGCCCGACGAGGTCACCCACATCAACGCGCACGCCACGAGCACGCCCGTCGGCGACATCGCCGAGTACACCGCGCTGCACAGCGTGTTCGGCGACCGGGTGCACGAGATCCCCGTCTCGGCGACGAAGGCCTCGACCGGTCACCTGCTCGGCGGCACCGGCGCGCTCGAGGCCGTCTTCACGGTGCTCGCGCTCGAGAGCCGCCTCGCTCCCCCGACGATCAACCTCACCACCCAGGACCCCGCGATCCCGCTGCGCGTCTCGGGCGAGCCGCAGCCGCTCGGCGACGGCCCCCAGGTGGCGATCTCGAACTCGTTCGGGTTCGGCGGCCACAACGCGGTCGCGGTCTTCCGCTCGATGTAGTCGACGACGGATGCCGCGGCATCCGCTCGTGATGAAGCCCCCGGCGCCATCGGCACCGGGGGCTTCCTCGTCGACGGCCCGCGGGTTTCGTCCGTGCGTTCACCGGGAGCGACTCTCCGACGATCGCGGGACGCCAGCACGCGGGCCGAGGCCCTGCTCACCCCACCTGGTGCAGCCAGACGACGGGGGCGAGGTCGCTCGCGTGGCGGAACGGCTCGAGTTCGTCGTCCCACGCCTGCCCGAGAGCGAGTCGGAGTTCGCGGTGCAGCTCGACCGGGTCGGAACCGGCGATCTCCATCGCGTAGCGGATGCGGTCTTCGCCGATGACGGTGTTGCCCGCGACATCGGTCTGCGCGAAGTAGACCCCGAGCTCGGGCGTGTGCATCCATCGGGCACCGTCGGTACCGGGGGTCGGGTCTTCGCTCACCTCGTAGCGGAGCTGCTCCCACCCGCGGAGCGCCGAGGCGATCTTCGCGCCTGAGCCGGCGTCGCCCTCCCAATGGAACTCGGCGCGCAGGAGTCCGCGATAGACGGGCTGCTCGCTCCAGTCGAAGTTCACCGCGGTGCCGAGGGCACGACCAGCGGCCCACTCGACATGCGGGCATAGCGCGCGCGGTGCAGAGTGCACGAACAGCACTCCCTGTGCGGGGCGCACGACCCGCGACAACGTCTCTGCCATCTCCGACTCCGTTTCTCGAGGTGCGTCTTCCCCTACGACCTCGGGAGCCACGGATGGCTGGTATTCGATTATCGACGTGTGACCGTCACGGGCGATTATGCCCCGGATCCGGCGTCCTGACAAGGTTCGCGCCGCGCGTGGTGGCGTTCGTCCAGACACGGCGTCGAAACCGTATGCTCGGTGAAACGTTCTCGATCCGTTCGCCGAAGGAGGCGCCATGGCCGTGCGCGATGCATTGCTCGCCCTGCTGACCACGGGCCCCGCCTACGGGTTCGCCCTGCACGGGGGGCTCACCGAGCGCACCGGCGGGCGGCGCGTCGTGAACGTCGGCCAGACCTACGCGACCATCGAGCGGCTGACGAAGCAGAAGCTGCTCGAGCCGGCCGGCACCACCGAGGACGGCCTCCCCCTGCACCGGCTCACCACCGCGGGCCGAATCGCGGCCGAGGCCTGGTTCGGCGGTGCGGATGCCGCGGGCGCCGACCCGTGGGACGAGACCGTCGACCGCGTGCTCATCGCGGCATCGCTGCCAGGAGTCGACGCGGCATCCGTGATCACCGGTGAGGAGCGCCGGTGGAGCGAACGCCGGGACCTCGCGCACGGACGGGCCGATGAGGTCGCGGCGGCCTCGGGCGGCGATGCCGAGGGCGGCGCGCACGGCGTGACGGAGGGTGGCGCCGGTGCTGCGGGCGCGGTGCCGGGATCCACGGCGATGGCCGGACTCGCGCGCCTCGCGGCATCCGCCGATGCGGCGCGTGCCGAGGCTGCGCTCGCCTGGCTCGCCGCAGCCGCACCGCTCACCGAGAACGGCGCACTCGCCTTCGAGCCGAGCACCACTCGCCCGCGGCGCGGTCGACGCCCCGGCAGCACCACTGCGGCGCCTGCGGCCCCCGCCCTCGAAGCGGCCGATCAGGCATCCGCCGACGCGTAGCTGTCGACGACCGCGAGATCGAGCGGGAACTCGATCGGGAACGCGCCGAAGAGCAGTCGCCCGGCCGTGACGGCGGAGCCGCGCACGGCGTCGGCGACCGCGTCGGCGAGCTCGATCGGGGTGTGCACGATGATCTCGTCGTGCAGGAAGTACACGAGGTGCGGCGCCCGGTCGAAGACGGGCCCGGATGCCGCTGCGGGCCGCCGACCCGTCGGCTCGGCGTCGGCACCGGCAGGCGTCGACGACCCGAGGCCCGCAGCGCCGATCGCGTGCAGCCTCGCTCGAAGGTCGGCCATCCAGCACAGCGCCCACTCGGCCGCACTGCCCTGCACGACGAAATTGCGCGTGAACCGCCCCCAGTCGCGAGCCGACGACCGCGCGCGACGCTCGTCGGACGAGGTCGCCTCGGGCTGGCTGGCGGTCGCCTGCGTGGCGCGCCACTCGGCCGGCGGCAGCGGCGACGATCGACCGAGCAGGGTCGTGACCTGGAGTCCGCGCTCGCCGTCGCGGGCGGCCGCGTCGACGAGGCGCATCGCCCGGGGGTACGCCCGCGCGAGGCGCGGCACGAGCCGACCGCTGTCGCCCGTGGTCGCGCCGTACATGGCCCCGAGGATCGCGATCTTCGCCTCGTCTCTCGTGGCGACGACGCCGGAGTCGACGAGGCCGCGGTACAGGTCGCGGCCGTGCCCGGCGCGTTCCATGGCCTCGTCGTGGGACATGCCCGTGAGCACCCGCGGCTCGAGCTGGGCGGCGTCGGCGACGACGAGGGTCCAGCCGGGGTCGGCGACGACCGCGCTTCGCACGAGCTTCGGCAGCTGCAGCGCCCCGCCGCCCGACGTCGCCCACCGGCCGGTCGCGGTGCCGCCCGGAACGTACTCGGGGCGGAAGCGGTCGTCGGCCACCCACTCGTCGAGCCAGGCCCAGCCGTTGGCGCTCAGCAGTCGTGCGAGCTTCTTGTAGGCGATGAGCGGCTCGATGGCGGGATGGTCGTGCTCGCGGAGCTCCCAGCGAGAGGTCGACGAGGTCGGCACGCCCGCACCGCGGAGCGCGCGCAGCACGTCGACCTGCGAGTCGAGGTTGAGCGTCGGCGCCCCGAGCTCGGTGCGGACGACCGCGGCGACCTCCTCCATGCGCACGGGCTTGCGGCCGGGCGACGGGCGCCCGCCGAGCTCGGCATCGAGCACGGACTCGTGCACCCGCCGGCTCCACGGCAGGCCCGCCGCACGCATCTCGGCGCCGATGAGGGCTCCGGCCGATTCGGCGGCGACCAGCAGGCGCAGGGCGGCCGGGGCGCTGCCGGCTTCGACCAGCGCGAGCTGCCGACGGTACTCGTCGACGACGGATGTCGCAGACGGGCGGCCGCCCGCGGCATCCGCTCGCTCGACCGCGCGCTCGGCACTCTCATGCGCCTCGAGCGCGATGGGGTCGTCGAAGCCGACGAGGTCGAACAGCGTCTCGTGCTGCGGCGCATGCGGCACGAGCGGCTGCCCGGCGGCCTCGGCCATCGTCGGGCCCGCAGGCAGCCAGCCCGGCCTCGGGTGGTCACCACGCGCGCGGACGTCGGCGGTGAACGTGGAATGGTCGAGGATCGCGCCGCAGAGTCGCAGGTCGTGGCACCTCGCGAGCCGCACGCCGCTCGCGAGCAGCGCGGGATACCACTGGCGCACGTCGGCCCAGACCCACCGCGGTGCGTGCTCGAGTTCGAGGCGCCGGAACGTCTCTGCGGAGGCCGAGGGTTCGACCGCGGCGACGGGCCGCCCCGGACGATCGGGATCGAGGAACTGCACGCGACCGCCGTCGCCGATGCCAACGGCGATCTGCATGCTCCCATTCTCCTGCCGCGCACCGACAGCGGCCGACGGATGTCGGTGGGGATCGGCAGGATCGGCACATGCAGAGCCAGAAGGAGCGCCCGTGGTCGCCGTGAGATTCCACTGCGGACACGGCGCCGACCCCGCCGATCCCACCGCGCTCGCCCTGCGGCGCCCGTGCCCCCTCTGCATGCTCATCACCGAGACGCACCGTTCGCGCGGCGAGCTGCTGCGAAAGGTCGCTCCCCCGCAGCGCGCCGCGCTCGCCGCGGAGACCCGCCTCGGCGCCGAGTACCAGTGGCTCTGCCCCCGCGGCCACGACCGCTTCGCCGCAACGGTCAATGAGATGCTCACCGGCACCGGGTGCGCCAAGTGCCGCGCGAATGCTGCCGCGCCCGCCGCCCTCCGCGAGGCCGGCCTCGCCTTCATGAAGCCCGGGCTCCGCACCCGCACCTCGATGACCGAGCAGCGGCTCCGGGCGATGCTCGGCGAACGCATCCGCCTGCACCATCGCGTGAACGCGGTGCACATCGCCCGCACCTTCTTCGGGCGCAGCGAGGTGTGGCCCGACATCCTCGTTCCGCAACTGCGCATCGCGATCGAGTACGACGACCCCGGGCGCTCGCGGCGGGCCCATCTCGGGCTCAAGGAGGCGTCCGACCTCGAGAAGGACGAAGCCCTGGCCGAGGTCGGCTGGGAGGTGATCCGCATCCGTGCCGGCGGCCTCGAGTCGCTCGGCGCGAACAGCATCGTGTGCCGGGCGCTGACGCCGGCGGTCGTCGAGGCGGTCGTCGATCGCATGCGGCAGCTCAGGGGCGGCGCCGCCGTCGATGCGATCGCCGTCGCCGCCTCGGCTGCATCCTGAGGTGGCCGACGCCGACGCCGGCGGGGGTGGCCTTGCGACGCCTGCTGCGCCTGTGCACAGGCCCGGCTCCCCGCTCGACGAACCGGTAGAGTTGGCGAACCCGTGCGCTCCCGTGCGGTCTCGCGCGCGCAGAAGGGCCAGAGGCATGCTCCTCCCGTTTCTCATCGTCGGCGGAGTGGGCCTCGTGCTGCTCCTCATCTCGTTGGTGCTCGGAGACATCCTCGACCACTTCGACATCGGCGACGGGGCGATCTCGGGCACCGCGCTCTCGGTGGGCCTCGTCGTCTTCGGCGCCTCCGGCACGCTCATCGCGACCACCGGGCTCGACCTCGCGTGGGCCTACGTGCTCGCGATCGTGCTCGGCCTCGTCGCCTACGCGCTCTCGGCGCTCGTCGTGCGCAACCTCACGAACTCCTCCGACGGAGTGCCCGCCTCGGCGATCGGGCTGTCCGGCGTCGCACGATCGGATGTCTCCACCTCCGGCGGCGAGGTGAGCCTCGACGGCCCCGGCGAGATCGAGCGACGACTCGCCTACTCCGACGAGCCCATCGCCGAGGGGTCGCGCGTCGTCGTCGTCGAGCACGTCGGCACCCGTGTCAAGGTCGCCGCGAACTGACCCGCCCGCCCGACGCCTCGCGCATCGGAGCCCGCCCGCCTGCGCAGCAGCGCACGCGGCCCACGACGACCCCGCCCAACCCGCGAACCCGAAAGGCACCACCTTGCCACTGGACACGACCACGATCCAGGTGATCTCGATCATCGCGATCGTCATCGCCCTGCTCTCCCTGCTCGTCTTCATCGCGCGGCGCATCCGCCGCGTGCCGCCGAACGAGGCGCTCGTCATCGTCGGCCGCGGCGCCGGGCGCAACGACGCCGAGACGAACACCGGGCAGCGCGTCGTGATCGGCGGGCGCACCTTCGTCTGGCCGATCCTGCAGCAGGGCTTCTCGATCTCGCTCGAGCAGCGCCAGATCGGCATCACCGTCGAGGGCGTCGACAAGAACCGCATCAAGATCGCGATCAAGGCGTCGATCAACTTCAAGGTCAGCGGCACCGAAGACGGCGTGCGCCGCGCTGCGCAGCGGTTCCTCTCGCAGCAGGAGCTGCTCACCGAGATCATCAAGGAGTCGCTCGAGGGCTCGCTGCGTTCGATCGTCGGCGACATGACGATCGAGCAGATCATCTCCGACCGCAAGAGCCTCTCCGACCGGGTCGTCGCCGAGACCAAGACCGACCTCGTCGAGCAGGGCCTGCAGGTCGACCTGCTGAACATCTCCGACATCTCCACGCCGGGCAGCGACTACCTCGCCAACCTCGGCCGCGCCGAGGCCGCGCGCGCCCGCCAGGTCGCCGAGGTCAGCGAGGCCGAGGCCGCCCGTGCCAGCGAGTTCGCCCGCATCGAGGCCGCCGAGCAGATCGCCGAGCGCCAGAAGGCGCTGAGCCTCAAGCAGGCCGGCATCAAGGCCGAGACCGACCGCGCCAACGCGGAGGCCCAGGCCGCAGGCCAGCTCGCGACCGCCGAGCAGGACAAGCTCGTCGCCGTGCAGGAGCGCGACGCACTGCAGGAGCAGGCCCTCGTCACGCAGGAGCGCCTCGACATCGAGATCCGCAAGCCCGCCGAGGCCGAGGCCTACGCCGAGGTGCAGCGAGCCACCGCCAAGCGCGACGCCGCCAACGCGAGCACCGAGGCCGAGGCGTTCAAGCGCACCAAGATCGCCGAGGCGAACAAGGTCGCCGCCGTGCAGGACGCCGAGGCCGCAGCCACGTCGGTGCGCTTCGCCGGTGAGGCCGAGCGCGACCGCAAGGTCGCCCTCGCGGCCGGTGTGCGCGCCGAAGGCGACGCCCGCGCCTCCGCCATCGAGGCCGAGGGCCTCGCCGAGGCATCCGCCACCGACGCGAAGGCCCTTGCGCTGCAGAAGTACGGCGAGGCCGCGCTCGCGCAGGAGATCATCTCGCGCCTGCCCGAGATCGTCCGTGCCGCGGCGGAGCCCATCTCGAACATCGACACGCTCACGGTCGTCTCCACCGACGGCGCGAGCGCGGTCACGAAGACCGTCGGCCAGGTGCTCGGCGAGGGCACCGAGGTCGTCAAGTCGCTCACGGGCCTCGACGTCAGTGCGATCCTGTCCGGTCTTGCGGGCGGTCAGCTCGTGAAGCAGGCCGACGCGACCAAGTAGCAGCCCCGCTCGAAGTCGAAGCGCCGGATGCCCAGCATCCGGCGCTTCGTCGTACCTGCGCTCGTTGCGTCCGCGCCCGGTCAGCTGAGGCATGACCCGGATGGGTGGAGCGGCATCGGATGGATGAGAGACTTGACGAGTTCGTCAACAACCCTGGAGAGATCATGACAAACCCGACTCCGGATCTGAGCGGTGACTGGGACCTCGATCCCGACCATTCGCGCATCGGCTTTTCGGCGAAGCACGCGATGGTGGCAACGGTTCGCGGCGCCTTCACCGACGTGACCGGTCGGCTGCACGCCGATCTCGATGACCCCGACGCCTCGTTCGCGGAAATCGTCTGCCGCGTCGACAGCGTCGACACTCGCAATACGCAGCGCGACGAACATCTGCGGAGCGGCGACTTCTTCAACGTCAAGGAGTGGCCCGAGATCGTCTTCCGCAGTTCCCGCATCGAAGAGGTCGGCGACAACGCGCTCGTCGTATCCGGCGATCTGACGATCCGAGACGTGACGAAGGCCATCACCATCCCGATCGAATTCGTCGGCGCGCATACCGACGCGACCGGGGCACTCCGTGCCGGGTTCCAGGGAACACGTCGCATCGATCGCCGTGAGTTCGGCCTCGAGTGGAACGTGCCACTCGACACCGGCGGCGTGCTCGTGTCCGAGAAGATCACGCTCGAGTTCGAGCTCTCGGCCATCAAACGCGAGGCAGACGCGCAGCCGACGGCCTGAGCCGGGCTGTACGCGACGAGTCCCTCGCGTACAGTGTCGACGTCACACCGAGTCGCGACCCGACGGACGCACCAGCGCCCGCAGGACGAAGAACACGACGGCGGCGACGATCAGCACGATGACCGCCTTGACGATGAACCACACCATGCTGAACACGACATCGACGAGCACCCACGCGATGATGACGGCGGCGATGACGCCGAGCACGGTCCACACGGTTCTGCTCATGGTGCTGGCTCCTCGAATTCGATCTGACAGGTCGGCGGGCTCCACGCGAGACCGCGCCGAGGTCGGAGGTTCGATTCTACGCGGCGCCCTGCATCGAGCGATCGGGCGGTCCGATGCCGTTCGAACGAGCCGGCGGGACGGAGGAGAGCATGTCGACCGGACTCTCGCGCGCCTCGCTGGCGCTGCGCGATCCTGACGAGGCCGAACGCGCCCTCGCCGACTACTTCCCCTCTCTCCGGCTGGGACGCGCGGAGCCCGGCGCCTTCCGGTCGTGGATCTCGACGAGGGCGGCTCCGGAGCGTATGAGCGATTTCATGTGATCTCCTTTGATCGTTCGAGTGATCGTTCGAGCTGACCTCGGGTGCGCCAAGCGCGATCGCGCCCGGGGCTGCTGAGAATCTAGGCTCGCCCGAAGCCGCCCGGCAAAGCCCGTTCCACGCAGTAAGCCGAGCGACGCCGAAGCATGGACACGACCCGCGCCGTGGCCTTCACTTGGAGCGGAGGCCCCATGAACGACGGACGACTGCTCGTCGTCTGCAAGGACGACCGCACACTCGAGGTGATCGACCTCGAGTCCGCCGCGACCGTGGGAACCGTGGTCGCGTCGGGTTTCACGCCGCATGAGGTCGTCGCGACCGCCGACGGGCGGCTCGCCTACCTGCCCGTGTACTCCGATGCGCCCGTCGGCTCGCCGGGATCCGACGGGCGCAGGGTCGACGTCATCGACCTCGTGACGCTCGAGAGGGTCGCCGGGATCGATCTGGACTTCCCGAGCCGCCCGCACCAGGCGAGCCTGCTCGCGAGCGGCCGCGTGATCGTCTCCACCGAACTCGACGAGAGCCTCACCGTGATCGACCGGCGAACCCTCCGGGTCGTCGCGCGGCTGCCGACGGGCCGAGCCGAGTCGCACACCTTCGCGATCAGCCTCGACGGCGATCGCCTCGTGACCGCGAACGTGGGTTCGGGCAGCGTCAGCGTCATCGACATCCCCTCCGGCAGGCTCCTCGGTGTCGTGGAGGCCGCCGACACGGTAAATCGCATCTGCCTCGAACCCGGTGGGCGACTCGCGTACACGGCCGACCAGAACTCGCCTCGCCTCGCCGTCGTCGACACGGACCGTCTCGAATGCGTCGGCTGGATCGACCTGCCGTCGATCGGCTTCGGCACGGCGGTCACCGCCGATGGCTCCCGCCTCGTCGTCGCGCTCCGGCAGGCATCGGAGATCGCGGTGGTCGACCTCGCGTCGTCCGAGGTGGTGCATCGCATCGCGACGCCCGACCAACCGCAGGCGATCGTGCTGCATCCCGATGGCGTCCGCGCGTACTCAGCGTGCGACGCCGCCGGGTGCGTCGTCGAGGTCGACATCCGTTCTGGGCGGCTCCTGCGCCGGATCCCGACGGGCCGCCGACCCGATGGCATCGCCTGGAGCCGCCGTCCTGCCCCGGATGACCGGCCCGCCTGAGGCCTCATCATCGGAGTCGCTCCGCCACAGGAGTGGGATGGTTAGTCGAAGTCCTCGATGCGCCACTCGTCGCGCCAGTCGATGCGCGGTACACCCGCATCGAACCGGATGGGGAGCCAGACGTAGTCCGCGATCGCGGTGTTCTCGCCCCTACCGGCAGCCATCACCGCACCCATGCTCGCCGCTTGCTCGGGCGTCATCTCCGGGCGAGCAGCACCCTCGGCCATGCTCGCGACGCTGTCGTAGACGTTGGGCATTTCGTCTGGCAACTGCGGCAGCCATCGGTCGGCCAGTGCGATGTAGAGGTCGCGCTTGTGCGGGTGCTTGAACACGCAGCTGATCTGCGACCGGAACGACGTGCGCGAAAGGTCGTCGGGATGCGGGTCGCCGAGCACAGTCCATGGCCCGTGGTAGTCGGGAGCCGAAGCGACCTCCGAGTAGTTCGGGAAGTATCCGGTCGACCCCGACGTGACGAGGTAGTGCACGCCGTCCCGCTCGAAATGTGCAGGAGCCTCACGGGTGAACGGTGGGCTGGGGTGCGGGAGGTGGAGGGAGTGCTCGCCGCTGACATCCGTGTAGTCGTCGGTCAGGTCAGCGACGACGAGGTCGGTGTGCACCTTCTCGAAGAAGGAGTACGCCTTCTTGGTCTCGGGGTCGACGACCAGGTCAAAGTCCCCCGCGCTCATCCCCAGCGGTGTCAGGCCGGCACGCACGATCTCGTAGGGGCCGAGGAGTGAGTCCGAGGTGAGCACGGTCGAGGCCTGGGTGTCGTGGGCGCCCTCCCCCATGACCTTGAGCCAGCACACGTACGTGCCGGTGCGTTCGTTGAAGATGACGTGCGGGCGGTCCATCTTCTGCGCGGGGTGCAGAGGAGATGAAGGGTCGTCGAGCACAGGCGGGATGATCAAGCCGAGATCGTCCCAGTTGTAGAGGTCGGTCGAGGAGTATGCGCGCACACCCCAATGCCAATTGCCACTGCCCGGCGTCGTGTGCTCCTTGTTCTCGCCGTACCAGTAGAAGGTGTCGTTCTCGAAGAACAGGGACCCTCCATGAGCCTGGATCCGTTCGCCATTCGTGTCGAGCCATGGCTGGCCCGGTCGGATCGCATCGTTGGTCATGACAGGTGCGCTCCGTTCGTCTCTGCGACACGGCCGAGCCAGCTCGCACTTTCCTTCGGCGTTCGTTCGAAGGTGATGCGGTCCACGGCGACGAGACCGAAGGTGATGGCGTAGCCGTGCACCCACTCGAAGTTGTCGATGAAGGTCCAGTGCAGGTATCCGCGCACGTCGAGTCCGTCCGCCAGGGTCTGCGCCACGCCGTTGAGGGCGCCGGTGGTGTAGTCGATGCGCCGTTGGTCGTCACTCGTGGCGATGCCGTTCTCCGTCACGATCATGGGGATGCCACCGGTGACCGCCCATGCGCGACGCAGCGCGATCTCGAGCGCGTCGGGCCGGTAGGCCCAGGCGGTCTGGGTGAGTTCGGCACCCTCGGGAGCACCCTCCAGTCCGTCTGGTCCGACGAGCTGGCTCGTGTAGGACTGCACACCCACCCAGTCGTCATCGCGAGAAGCCTCGAGGTAGGTGTCCTCCCAGACCCGCTGATAGTGGTCGAGGTCGGCTTCGTACCCCTCACGGGCGACGAGGCTCTGAACGGCGACGGTCCACCCGACCTTGGCCGACGTTCGCGTCCGCAGGATGTCGCGGGCTCGGGCGTGGGCGCGCAGCATGGTCTGCGCGGCCTCGTCCTTCGGTTCGGGCATCGAGAAGGCGTTGAGACCGGCTTCACCGTCGACCGCCGACCGCGCCGCCCCCATGTGGGCGAGCACCGCCGCCGGGTCCGGGTACTGCAGGGGAATCGACATCTGGTACATGACGGCGAACATGTTCGGCTCGTTGATCGTCGCCACCCACGTGACGCCGTCGAGGATCGGGCAGACCGCCTCGACGTACTCGCCGAAGCGGTCGACCGCCTCAGCCGAGCCCCATCCACCCGCCTGGGCGAACCACAACGGGCTTGAGAAGTGGTGGAGGGTCACGACGGGCTCGACGCCGCGCGCGAGGCAGTAGTCGATGATGCGCCGGTAGTGGGCGAGCTCGGCGGCCGAGAACTCGCCTCGCACCGGTTCGACCCGAGCCCACTCGATGCCGAAGCGGAAGGCGTTCAGGCCGAGCGATTTCAGCAGGTCGATGTCCTCTTTCCACCGGTGGTAGAAGTCGACGGCATCGCCGCTCCGCTCGGCGAACGACGAGCCGGGCAGCTGCTCCAGGGCCCACATGTCACTGTTGAGGTTGTTGCCCTCGTTCTGGTGCGGGGCGCACGACGCTCCCCAGAGGAAGCCCGTGGGAAAGGGGCTGTCGGTGTTCACGGCCATGGAACGAACCCTTCGGTGGCGACATCCCAGGTATCCGGGAAGCCGGTGGTGGCCAGCAGGGAGACTGCTGCGAGGAGTGAGCCGTTGCCGGGGAGGTAGATGGGGAGGATGGACCCCATCTGGGCGTTGTGTCCGACGAGGGTGAACTGGTTCTTGACCTCGTCGCGCAGCAGGGCGTCGATCGCGAGATCGGGGCGGCCCAGGCGTGAGGCCGTCATCGCGATGACCGGGAAATCCCAGCCCCACGCCGTGTGCCACTCCCAATTGCCGAGCACGTCGAGGAGGGTCGCCGTCATGATCGCGGGATCGATGATCGGAGTGGGCGGCAGGACGCCGAGCGCCGCGAGGAGGGCGGGGTGGTCGTCGCGACGCAGGTACGGCTCGGTGGCGATCGCCGTGTAGTGGCCGTCCTCGACATGGGGTCGAGCGAGCCCAGCCTGCACCGTCGACCACTCGGGCTGCCGCAGCAGCCCGGCGCGCTCCCTCCAGAGCTGGGCGATCTCGAGCCCCCACCACCATGAGGCGAGCTCATAGGTCGGGTCCTCCGTCGTCGTCACGTCGTAGAACTCCTGCGCCGGCATGATCGGCGGCGACAGGTGGAACGCGCCGTCGCGCTCGGCGGTGAAGGCGGCCATGAACGTTGCCGTCTCCTCCACCAGCTCCCCGAACTCGAGTGCCAGCGCGCTGCGATTGTCGGGACCGGACGCGCGCCAGACCAGTTCGAGCAGGTACAGCACGTGGGGCTGCTGCCAGACGAGGAACGAGCCGATCGGGTCCGGGCTCTCGCGGCCGTCCGGACCGACCTGCTTGGGCCACCGGGCTCCCGGGTATCCCTGACCTTCTGCAGTCGCGCGCGCCCGCGGAAGGATCGAGAGGTACCAGCCGAGACTGCGTTCGAGCAGTTCCGGTCGACCCCAGGTCGCGAAGTGGGCCGCGTGCCAGAAGTGCATCTCGAGGTGCGCCTTGCCCGACCAGGAGTTCGTCGTCAGTCCCGTTTCCGCCGGCGGCATCACCCCGGCCGAGTTCACGGCGGTGAGGTACTGCGAGAGCACGACCCGGCGTTCGAGTTCGCGCGCCCGCTCGTCTGCCGTGCCCTGGAAGTCGATCGCCGCTCCGGAGCGCCAGAATCGCTCCCACGACGAGGCTGCCGCCTGTGCGACGGCGTCGAATGATGGGAGCGCTCCCCCATCGTTCTGGGCGAAGCGCACGACGACGTCGAGTGATTCGGCATCCGTGAGCAGCTCGAAGTCGTGCGGCGCCGTCTGGGTGATCGATCCGGTGCTGGATTCGACGGCCACGAGGTAGGCCGTGGCGTCGAGCTGCCGCGAGATCGTGGAACGCGACCCATCGGTCGCGATGGTCGAGGTGTGGCGGTCGGGGTGCTGCCAGTCCGACGTCTGGAAGAAGCCCGGATGCGCGTAGGGGAACCGCAGCGTGATGCGCAGTCGGCCGTCGCCGAGGAGCGGGGATTCGATGCGGAATGCGACCGTCGAGTCATCCGGGGCCCCCACGGTCGTGACCGCGACGGTCTCGTCGTCGTAGCGGAACCGGCTGGTGATCGTGCCCGACCACAGATCGAGGTGCTGCACGGTGTCGGTCAGGGCGTCGGGTCCGACGTCGACCCGCGACCCGTTCGCGTCGTGGAACGAGAAGCCGACACGGCCGAGGTCGAGACGTTGGGGGTTCGCATTGAGCCAGGCGCCCGGACGGTTCTCGTCGGAGACCTGGCCGCGCATCGCGCCTTCCATGTCGTGCCGGTCGGGGTAGCGCACGACTCCACGCGTGGTGCTGTGCTCCGACATCGCGTCCTCGAGCACGAACCCGTCGGGGTTCGGCATCTCGTGCCAGCCCCAGGTGCTCATGGTCGCCGTGTTGATCGCGGCACGCCCCTGCATGATCGCAGCGGCCTGGTCGTGGAATGCCGTGAAGGTCTGCATTCCGGTGATGTCGGCCGTGAAGGCGAAGTCACCGTTGCCCACGGTGAGCACGGACTCGGGGTCGGGCGCCGTGAGCATCACGTCGTGGCGCTGCACGACGGCTCGGCGGTCGATCGGGCGATCGGCGTGGGGCATGGCGGCCTTTCTCGGGGTTCGACGCGTCTGAACGATGCGTGCGGCCGGGCCGGAGGCGAACCCGGCCGCAACGTGGTCAGCGAACGGCCTTGACCTTCAGGATCACGAGGCCGCCCACGACGGTGAAGACGGCTGCGGCGACGTAGATCGCCGCGTATCGGTCGCCGGTCGGGATCAGCGCCAGAGCTGCTGCGGCAACGAAGGGCGCGATGGCCTGGGCGAGCACGTTCGCGAGCTGGATGATGTTGACGAAGCGGCCGGCCTCGGTGTCGCGCTCGGGGAGCACGTCGAGGAAGAGGGCCTGGTCGACGGCGGAGAAGACGCCGATGCTGATGTTGCACAACAGCGATCCGACGAGGAGGAGCGTGAGGTCGGGGGCAGCGACCATCACGAGAGCGCCGATGCCGAACAGGATGCCGGAACCCAGCACGAAGGGCTTGCGGCGCCGCAGCTTGTCGGAGAGGAACCCGCCGAGGAACACGCCGGCGATCGTGCCGAGGATGCCGATGCCGCCGACCGTGGCCACCGTGCCGCCGATCTCGTCGACCGGGATGCTCAGGCGCTCGGCGAAGAAGAAGGCGGTGTAGCTCGTGTTGAGGGTGAGGCCGAAGAAGAACAGGAAGCGGCCGAGCCAGTTCCAGGCGAAGTCCGGGTACTGCTTGGGGTTGAAGACGTACTTCGAGATGAGCACCTTGGCGGTCAACGGCGAGTCGAAGGTGATGTTCCGGCTGTCGGCGTCCTTGTAGTACGCGACGAAGATCAGCACGACGGCCAGGCCGATGGCGCCGGGGATGAGGAAGAGGAGGAAGGGCTGGTTGGCGACGGTGCCACCGAAGACGGCACCGAAGACCGGGGCGACCATCGTGGCGAAACCGGTGATGGCTCCGACCTTGCCGCGCTGATTCTCGGGCAGCTTGTCGGCCTGGATGGTGCCGAAGGTGTTCACCGTCGAGTTGAGGCCGATCTGCGCGATGACCCAGCCGATGCCGAGACCGAGCACCGCCGGCGAGGCGGCCATGACCGCGAGGCCGATGAGACCGACGAGGATGCCGCCGACGAGCCACGGCCGGCGGCGTCCCCAGCGGGAGCGAGTGCGGTCGGAGAGCTGCCCGGCCAGCGGGCTGGTCAGCAGCGCGGCCAGCGAACCGAATCCGAGCACGACCCCCAGGTACTCGGCGTTGTCGGGGGCGAGCGCATTGACCCGGATCGCCAAGGAGATCGCGATCGGCGTCACGAAGGCGAGGTAGGTGCCGAACAGGCCGAGCGCGAGAAGGGTGATGAAGGCTGCGCTGACCTTGGGGCGGTCTGCGCCTCCGCCGGCGGCGGTATCGAGCTGCTCGATGTCCTCGGCGGTGGAGGCGCTCCCGAGCGGGAAGGCGCCGTTCGAGGGTACGGGCGGCTGGTCGTCTGTGGTGTTCATCGTGGACTCCTTTGTCAGTGTTGCAGGGGGTGCTTGCGGGTGGGTGCGTGCGGGTCAGTTCGCGTTGAGGGTGGTGACGGCGGGCGGGCAGCCGTCGGCCATCGCCGTGACGGTGATCTCGCCGGCTCCGGTGGGGCGGATGATCGCGAGGGCACGTCCGTCGAAGGTGGTGTGCGTGGCGGACCGGAACGACTCGGTCGTCACCGGATTGCCGCTGCCGAGCGCCTGGAGGATTGCGGGTCCGTCGACGGTGACCGTGACAGAGCGGTCGACGCCGTTGCGCACGACGCCGTTTCCATCGGTGAGCGCGAGGGCGAGGTAGCCGAGGTCGGTTCCGTCTGCGCGGAGGACCGGCCGGTCGGGCCGCGCCTCCAGCGCGAGTGAGGTGCCGGCTGTCGTGAGCTCCACGCGCCCTGATTCAACGCCCTCCACGTAGGCCACGGCCGTCAGCGTGCCCGGGCGGTAGGTCGTCTCGATCGCCGCCCGGAAGTCCTCGACACGTGCCCGACCGATCGTCACGCCGTCGAGCATCAGTTCGATCTCGTCGGCATCGCTGTAGACGTCGACGGTGACGGGCCGACCGTCCGCGCCCGACCAGGTCCAGCTCGCGATCGCGTCGCCCCACGCCCACGGCGTCGCCACGGCGATCTCGCGACCGTGGTTCTCGGGCGGGTGGACGGCGATGAACGGGTCGGAGCGCAGGCCGAACACGATCTCGCGGAAGTACGACACGGGTCGGCGGTTGCCGACGATGTCGAGGTCGCCGCACCACGCCGTCAGTTCGGGGAATCCGCCCGAGAACCCGGACTGGCCGGAGTCCGAGTACCGGGTCGCACCGATGCCGGTCTCGCCCAGGTAGTCCCAACCGGTCCAGGTGAAGTCGCCGATGACGTGGCCGTTGTCCTTGACGAGTTGCCAGTTGCCGACGATGGAGGTCGGCCAGGTCTCCGTGCCCACGATGATGCGGTCGGGGAACAGCTCGCGGTCGAGCTCGTAGCGGGCCTCGGCGTAGTTCATGCCCGCCACGTCGAGCACGGCGTAGGACTCCTCGGTGCGCTGCGTCGCCGGTGCGGAGGTCTGGATGTGGCTCATCATCTGGCCGAACCCGGCCATCATGGTGTTCACGCCGCCCTCGGGCGCCGCCGCCGCGGCATCCCGTCGGGCCTGCATCTGCGGCACGATCGTGTCGATCATCGACACGAAGCCGTTGATGCCGTTGGTCACGTACCGGGTGCTGTCCAGGGAGCGCACCTTCTCGGCGAGCCGTCGGCCCCACGTCGAACCGATCGGGCTGCCCGTCTCGGGGATCTCGTTGCCGATCGAGTAGAAGATCACGCTGGGGTGGTTGATGTCCCTGGCGACCATCGCCTCGACGTCGCGCTCCCACCACTCGGGGAAGTCGAACGCGTAGTCGAAGTCGCTCTTGCCCTGGGTCCACATGTCGAAGGTCTCGTCCATGATGAGCATCCCGAGCCTGTCGCACGCCTCGAGGAGGGCGGTGCTCATGGGGTTGTGGGCACTGCGGATGGCATTGAAGCCGGCCTCCTTGAGTCGGGCGACCTTGCGCTCCTCGGCGGCACGCATCGAGACCGCGCCCAGCGGGCCGTTGTCCGAGTGGATGCACGCGCCGCGCAGCTTCGTGCTCACGCCGTTGATGCGCAGTCCCCGCTGCGGGTCGAGCTGGAGCGACCGGATGCCGAACGCCACGGACTGCTCGTCGGCGACGACCTCTCCCTCGCGAAGCGCAAGGTGGGCCGCATAGAGGTTCGGCGCGTCGACGCTCCAGAGGGAGGGTGCGGCGACATACGCACGCAGGCGGGCGGTGCCTCGCGTGCCGGGAAGGAGCGTGATCGGCGAGCGCGCGATGGCGACGGATGCGCCGTCCGGTCCGGCGATGTCAGCGGTCAGCTCGAGGACCGAGGTCAGGGCGCTCGAGTTCTGGACCTCCACCGCGACCTCCACCACGGCTCGGTCGGACTCGATGTCGGGCGTCGTCACGACCACGCCGTCAGTGCCGATGTGCACGGGGTTCTTCACGACGAGGTGCACGTCGCGGTAGATGCCGGCGCCGGCGTACCACCGGCTGTCGAGGTGCGTGCGGCACTCGACCCGGATCTCGTTGTCGGCCCCGAACTGCAGGAACGGGTCGATCTGCACGAAGAACCGCGAGTACCCGAACGCCCGCTGGCCGGCGAGGTTGCCGTTGACGAAGACGGCAGCGTCGCGGTACACCCCATCGAATTCGAGCAGGATCCGGCTTCCGCGCAGCTCCGCATCCGCATGGAAGGTCTTCCGGTACTCGAAGGCGCCGCCCTGGAAGTAGCCGCTGGTCTCGCCGCGAGGAGCATCCGCCCGACGCTCAGCTCCGATCAGCGCATCGTGCGGGAGCGTCACCTCAGCCCAGGCCGAGGTCGATGAGCCGCCGAGCTCCATGAAGGCGGTCACCTTGGGTCGGAAACTCCACCCGGTGTTGAAGATCTCACGAGTCATGCGGCGGGCTCCAGTACGTCGTTGTGAGGATGGTCGGCGAGTTGGTATCGCGCGTTACCTGAGTAGGAAACCACAAGAAGTAACGCGCGTCAACTCACGCCGATATGCTGAAGGCGTGATTGCAACGAGCGAGGACGTGGCACGACGCGCGGGAGTCTCCCGCGCGACGGTCAGCCAGATCCTGAACGGGCGCGGCCAGCGATTCGCCACCGAGACGCGCGAGCGCGTCACCCGGGCCGCGACCGAACTCGGCTACCAGCCGTCAGCGGCCGGACGCACGCTCGCCAAGGGATCCAGCGACATCGTGATCGCCGTCATTCCGTACACCACCTTCGGCGGCAACCTGCAGGACATTTTCCAGGCGGCGACCGAAGAGCTGGCCTCACGCGGGCTGACGTTGCTGCTGCACCTCGCGACCGAATCCACGGCTCCACTGGATCGCGTGGTCACCGGCATGAAGCCGCGTGCGGTCATCTCCCTCACGCCGTTCTCGCAAGCGGAGCTCGACCTCCTGAGGAGCCGCGGCGTCATGGCCTTCGATCCCGAGTCCTCGTCGAAGGACCGCATCGATCCCAACGTCGAGATCGGTGCGCTGCAAGCCCGCTACCTTGCCGACCGCGGCTACACCCGAGTCGCGTTCGCGCATCTCCAGGACGCCCGACTCGACCCCTTCGGCGAGGGCCGAGAAGAGGGTGTGCGACGGGTGTGCGCGGAACGCGGGTTGCCCGATCCGGTGATCGTGCGCCTCGGCATCGATCCCCACGACGCGCTCGAGGCCATCGACTCCCTCGGACTCCCCGGGGCCGGCGTCGTCTGCTACAACGACGACGTCGCCACCGCACTCCTGTCGGCGGCCACCATCCGCGGCTGGAGCGTGCCCGCCGACGTCGGGCTCGTCGGCATGGACCACACTCCCCTCTCGGCGGTCACGATCCCGCCGCTCTCAACGGTCGGGTACGACCAGCGCGCGGCGGCGTACAACCTCATCACCGCAGCCCTCCAGGGGCTGGGCGAATCGATCGACGATCGCGAACCCATGGACGTGAAGTTCGCGCTGGTGCCGCGCGGAACGGCCTGATCGACGGCCACGACCGCGATAGCCGGGCCGCCGCGCCGATTCCGCACCCCTCCGCGGTGCGAATCGGTGCGGAACGGATGACGAGTCCGCCGTGCGTCTAGTGTTGCCGCATGCGCGCAGCCGTCATCTACAACCCGATCAAGATCGACCTCGACGCCGTGAAGGCCGCGTTCGCGTCGGCCGAGGCACGACACGGCTGGGATGGCTCGCTCTGGCTGGAGACCACGGAGGCCGACCCCGGCGAGGGCCAGGCCACGACGGCAACGGGCGAGAAGGTCGACGTGGTGGTCGCCGCCGGGGGCGACGGAACCGTGCGCGCGGTGGCCGAGGGCCTGCGCGGCTCCGGAATTCCGCTCGCCCTGCTCCCCTCCGGCACCGGCAACCTCCTCGCCCGCAACCTCGGTCTCGGGCTCGGTGACCTCGAGCGGTCCGTGGACGCCGTCTTCACCGGGGCCGACCGGCCGATCGACGTCGGCCTCATCCGCCTGCGCCGGCCGAACGGCGACCTCGAGCGGCGCGCATTCCTCGTCATGGCCGGCCTGGGCATCGACGCCCAGATGATCGAGAACACCGACCCCGCGCTCAAGAAGCGCGCCGGCTGGCTCGCCTACGTGCAGTCGATCGCGACCTCGCTGCGCGACGGCAATGAACTCCACGTGCGGTACCGGCTCGCATCGGGCAGCACCCACCGTGCGACCGTGCACACGTTCATCGTCGGCAACTGCGGCACCCTGCCGGCCAACATGATGCTGCTGCCCGACGCCGTCATCGATGACGGGATGCTCGACATCGTGATGCTCCGCCCCGAGGGGGCGCTCGGCTGGCTGCGCATCTGGGTGCGCGTGGCCTGGGAGAACGGCATCCTCCGGCGCACGAGCACCGGTCGCCGGCTGCTCGGCGATGCCAAGCCCATCCGACCCCTCCACTACGAGACGAGCGAGACGATCGACGCGACGTTCGGGCGGCCGGAGAAGATCGAACTCGACGGCGACGCCTTCGGCGAGGCGACGGCCATGCGGGCGAGCGTCGACCCGGGAGGCCTGCTCGTGCGGATGCCGCAGAGCGCAGCCGACGCCGTGGACGCAGCCGCCGAGCCGCAGGGCGGGCGATCGGGCGCCGACGACGCCTGACCGCGACTCCCCCGGCACGGAGCCGAACGTCGGCTCAGGCCCGCGCGAACACCGCCGCGAGGGCCTGCCCTCCCCCGATGCACATCGTCTCGACCGCGAGCTCGCGATCGAGGTCGACGAGTTCGTGCGCGAGGGTCGCGAGCATGCGAATGCCGGTCGCGCCGATGGGGTGCCCGATCGAGATGCCACTGCCGCGCGGGTTCAGGCGCGGGTCCTCGGCGTCGATCCCCCAGTCGGCGAGGCAGGCGAGCACCTGCACGGCGAAGGCTTCGTTGAGCTCGATCACGTCGAGGTCGTCGAGGCGGATGCCGGCGCGCGCGAGCGCGCGATTCGTCGCCGGCACGGGGGCCACTCCGAAGCGCAGCGGGTCGTTGCCCGCCACGGCCCAGGAGACGAGCCGGAGCATGGGCTCGAGGCCGAGGTCGGCGGCGCGGGCCGGCGTCGTGACGATGCACGCCGCCGCGGCGTCGTTCTGTCCGCTCGAGTTGCCGGCGGTCACGGTCGCGTCGGGGTCGCGGCGCAGGATCGGACGAAGCGCACCGAGCGCCTCGAGGGTGCTGTCGGCGCGTGGGTGCTCGTCGCGGTCGACGATCACGGTACCGCGCCGGCCGGGCACCGCGACGGGCACGAGCTCGGCATCGAAGGCCCCGGACTCCTGCGCGGCGACGGCCCGCTGATGGGAACGGAGCGCGAACGCGTCCTGCGCCTCGCGGGAGATGCGGTACTCGGCGCGCAGCAGCTCCGCCGAACCGACGTTGCCGTCTGGCGTCGGGAATCGCGCACCGCCGACCGTCTCGCGGCCGCGCGCGAGCGCGTCGTGCAGCATCAGGCCGGCCCCGGTCACTCCCCGACGGCCCTCGACCGTGTAGAGCGGCGCGTTGGACATCGACTCGACGCCGAGCGCGATGACGGTGTCGGCGACGCCGGTCTGCACCTCCATGGCCGCGTTCAGCACGGCCTGGAGGCCGGATCCGCAGCGGCGATCGAGCTGGTAGCCGGTCGTCTCGACGGGGAATCCGGCGTCGAGCGCCGCCACGCGCCCGAGCGCCGGCGCCTCCATGGTCGGGTAGCCCTGGGCGCCGATCACGCCGTCGACCGCGGCCGGGTCGATGCCGGTGCGTTCGACGAGGGCCCGCAGCACGGTGGTCGCGAGCTCGAGGGCGGTGACGGGGGCCAGCGCGCCGCCCATGCGTCCCACCGGGGTGCGCAGGGGCGCGCAGATGACGACGTCGCGCAGCTCGGTCATCGGGCGGCTTCCACGGCGAGCCCCTCACTGACGGCGAACGGTGCGCCCGTGGCATCCGTCACCTGATCGATGCCCACGCCGGGGGCGAGCTCGACGAGCACGAACCCGTCGCCGGTGACGTCGAACACCGCGAGGTCGGTGATGATGCGGTCCACGCACGCCTTGCCGGTGAGCGGCAGCGTGCACTGCTCCACGAGCTTGGCCGAGCCGTCCTTGGCGACGTGCTCCATGACGACGATGACGCGTTCTGCGCCGTTCACGAGGTCCATGGCACCGCCCATGCCCTTGACCATCTTGCCCGGCACGGCCCAGTTGGCGATGTCGCCGCCCTGGGAGACCTGCATCGCGCCGAGCACCGCGGTCGTGATGCGGCCGCCGCGGATCATGCCGAAGCTCGCGGCGGAGTCGAAGTACGCCGCCCCGGGCAGCACGGTCACGGTCTCCTTGCCGGCATTGATGAGCTTGGGGTCCTCCTCGCCCTCCCACGGGTACGGGCCGACGCCGAGGATGCCGTTCTCGGAGTGCAGCACGACCTCGATGCCCTCCGGCAGGTGGTTCGGGATGAGCGTCGGCAGCCCGATGCCGAGGTTCACGTAGGTGCCGTCCTCGAGTTCGCGGGCGGCGCGGGCCGCCATCTCGTCGCGAGTGAGCGGCATCAGCGGGCCTCCTCGGTCTCGTCACGGTCGGTACCGGATGTCCCGGGCCGGGTCCGCACGGTCGTCTTCTCGATCGGCAGCTCGCCCGCCTGCTCGGCGGTGAGCACGACGACCCGGTCGACGTAGATGCCGGGGAGGTGGATGTCGTCGGGGCCGAGCACGCCCGGTTCGACGAGCTCGTCGACCTCGGCGATCGTGATGCGGCCGGCCATGCCGGCGAGCGGGTTGAAGTTGCGGGTCGACTTCTCGAACCGGAGGTTGCCGTGGCGGTCGCCGACCGCGGCGCGCACGAGCCCGTAGTCGGTGCTGATCGCCCGCTCGAGCACGTACTCGCGGGTGCGGCCGAACGCGTCGAACGGGCGCAGCTCCTTCGGGTCGGAGGCCAGCGCGACGGTTCCGTCGGCGGCGTACCGCAGCGGCATGCCGCCGTCGGAGACCGCGGTGCCGGCGCCCGTGGCGGTGTAGAAGGCGGGGATGCCGACCCCGCCCGCCCGCAGCCGTTCGGCGAGCGTGCCCTGGGGCGTGAGCTCGACCTCGACCTCGCCGCCGAGGTACTGGCGCGCGAACTCCCGGTTCTCGCCGATGTAGCTCGCCGTCACCTTGCGGATGCGGCCGGCGGCGAGCAGCTCGCCGAGGCCCCAGCCGTCGACGCCGCAGTTGTTCGAGACGACCTCGAGGTCGCCGACCCCGCGGGCGAGCAGGGCGCGGATGGTCGCGATCGGCACGCCCGACAGGCCGAAGCCTCCGACCGCGAGTGACGCGCCAGCAGGGATGTCGGCGACCGCATCGGCGGCCGTCGCGAAGGTCTTGTCCATGGTGCTCCGGGTTCAGTCGTTCGGGGAGGGGGTCGTGGGGTCGGCGGCTGCGCCATCCGTCGCTGCGGCTGCGGCATCGCTCTCCGCGAAGACCGAGCGGGCGATCGCGAGGGCGGAGTTCGCCGCGGGCAGCCCCGCGTAGAGCGAGGTGTGCAGCAGGACCTCCGCGATCTCGTCACGCGTGAGGCCGTTGCGGAGCGCGGCGCGCACGTGCATCGCGATCTCTTGCTCGTGGCCGCCGGTCGTGAGGCTCGCGAGCGTCGCGATCGAGCGCTCGCGGCGGCTGAGGCCCGGCCGATCCCAGATCTCGCCCCATGCGTAGCGGGTGATGAAGTCCTGGAACGCCGCGGTCTCGGGGGTCGTGGCCGCCACGGCGCGGTCGACATGCGCGTCGCCGAGCACGGCCCGCCGCACGTGCATGCCGCGTTCATGCGCGACGGATGCCTCGGCCGACCGCTCGATCGCGGCGAGGTGCTCGGCGATCAGCTCGGCCGCGGCCTGCGGCTCCTCGAGCACGGCGAGGTGGGATGCCCCGTCGAGCGCGATGTGGCGGGCGCCGCGGATGTCGTCGGCGAGGTCCTGCATCGAGGCCGGGGTCGTCACGGCGTCGTGCTCACCGCTGAGCGCGAGGGTCGGCACGTCGAGCCTCGCGAGATCTGGCGTGCGGTCGAAGTCGCCGAGCGCCTCGGCGCAGCGGGCGTACGACTCGTCGTCGATGTCGACGAGCGCGGAGAGCGCACCCGCACCCGGCCCGCCCGCCTCGCGACCGAGGAAGCCGGGGGCGAACCACCGGGATGCACTGCCGGTCACGAGCGATGCGGTGCCGCTGGCGCGCACGGCGGCCGCGCGTTCGACCCAGCCGTCGCGGGTGCCGATGCGGGCGCCGCTGCAGCTGATCACGAGTCCGAGCACCCGGTCGGGGTGGCCGACCGCGAGCTCGAGCGCCACCGCGCCGCCGAGTGAGACGCCGGCCACGTGGAAGCCGCCGCCGCCCGCCTCGTCGACGACGGCGAGGACGCCAGTGGCGAGCTCGGCCACCGAGAACGGGGCGGCCACGGCCGGGCTCGCCCCGTGCCCCGGCAGGTCGATGCGGAGGATCCGGAGATCCGCGGTGCGCGGGTCCGCTCGCAGGGCCGCGACGACGCCGTCCCAGAGTGCGGTCGTCGTGCCGAGCGACGGAAGCAGCACGAGGAGCGGGTTCGAGGCCGCCGGAGCGGTGCCGGGCGCGAACGAACCGAGCAGGCGAGGGACGGTCATGGGCGCGAGCCCCCTTCGGAGACGGCGGCGAATCGGGCGACGGCCCGGTCGACGATGCGATCGGATGCCGCGTCGAGCACGGCGCGGTCGGGCCGCTCGCCCGTGGGCCCGGCGTCGTCCAGGATGCGGGCCGCGCGTTCGCGGTCGAACTCGAGGCCCGCGACGAGTCGGGCGGCGGCGGTCGAGGCGGATCGGGCCAGGCGCACGAGTCGGCGCAGCGACGCCCACTCCGCGTGCCAGCGGCCCGCCGCGCGCTCGTCGCCCGCGAGCGCGGCCGAGGCGACGACCTGCAGCAGGCCGGGAGCCTCGACGGCCGCCGCCGTGATCGCGACGGCATCGACCGGATTGCGCTTGTGCGGCATCGCGGACGAGCCGCCGCCGCCGGCCAGGCGCACCTCGCCGAACTCCTCGCGCGAGAGCAGCGTCACGTCGCCCGCGATGCGACCGAGGGCGGCGATGACGCTCGTCGCCGCCGAGGCGACGGCCAGCGCCGGCGTGCGCTCGGCGTGCCAGGCGCGGCCGGGATCGGCGAGCCCGAGCTCGGCGGCGAGCCCAGCGCGAACGGCGTCGGCGGCGCCCGGGCGCCCGGCCGCGGCATCCGCTGCCGTGCCGGTGCCGACCGCACCGCCGAACTGCACCGGGAACGTGACTGCATCGACCGTCTCGATCGCCGAGGCGACGCCGTCGAGCCAGCCGGCGGCGAGTGCGCCGAGCGTGCTCGCCTCACCGTGGCGCGCGATGGTACGACCGATGCGCGGGCTGTGCCGCTCGGCGTCGGCGAGGGCGGCGAGACGCGCACCCGCCTCGGCCAGCGACGCCCGCGCCGCGCGAAGGGCGTCGCGCGCGATGAGCATGAGCGCCGTGTCGACCACGTCCTGGCTCGTCGCGCCGAGGTGCAGGCGATCGGCCAGGAGCCCGGCGGCCACGAGCTGCGCCCGCAGCGCCGGAACGAGCGCGACCACCGGAACGGCGTCGCGCGCCACCCCCGCGACGAGCAGCTCGCGATCGAGCGAGTCGACGTCGAGCGCGTCGGCCTGTGCATCGAGGAACTCGTCGAGCTCGCTCCCCCACACCCTCAGCAGCGCACGTTCGACGTCGACCATCGCCGCGAGCACGGCATCGTCGTCGGTGCCCGTCGTGTCGGCTGCGCCAGGATCCAGCAGTCCCCAGTCCGTCATCGCCACGACTCCATCACAGTTCGGTTCCGTAGTCGAGGAACACGGTCTCGCCGTCGCCCTGCAGCCGCAGGTCGAAGCGGTACGAGCCCTGGCCGTCGGGCTCGGCCACGAGCGTGCCCCGACGATCGGCGTCGAGGCGGGCCAGCAGCGGATCGCCCGCGTTGGCCGTCGGCTCGTCGCCGAAGTACGCGCGGGTGAAGAGGTGCTGCAGCACGCCGCGGGCGAAGAGCGTCACCAGCAGGTACGGCGCCGATCCGTCGCGCATCGCTCCGGGCTTGATCGTCGTGAAGGAGTAGTGGCCGTCGCGGTCGACGGCGGCACGGCCGAAGCCGGTGAAGCCGTGCTGGTCGCGAGTGAACGACCCGCGTTCGGTCGAGGGCCGGCCGGTGGCATCCGCACCCCAGATCTCGACGATCGCGTCGGGGATCGGGTCGCCCGCCCCGTCGAACACGGTGCCGTGCAGGCGGATCGCATCGGGTTGCCAGGGTGCGCGCACGTCGGGCCCGCCGTCGTACGGCAGCGCGTACCCGAAGAAGGGGCCGACGGTCTGCGACGGCGTCTGGCCGAGAGGTCGGTGCTGCTCGGTCCGGTCGGTCTGCTCAGTCGAGTCGGTCTGCTCAGGCATGGTCGGCGTCCTCCGGTTCCATCCAGGTCGACCTCGGGCCGGTGAGCACGACGTCCCAGCGGTAGCCGATCGCCCACTCCGGCTCGCTGATGTCGTGGTCGTACGCGGCGACGAGGCGCTCGCGCGCGGCCGGGTCGACGATCGACTGGTAGATCGGATCGAGGGCGAACAGCGGGTCGCCTGGAAAGTACATCTGCGTGATCAGGCGCTGCGTGAACGCCGAGCCGAAGAACGAGAAGTGGATGTGCGCGGGCCGCCACGCGTTGCGGTGGTTCTTCCACGGGTAGGCGCCCGGCTTGATCGTGGTCAGGCGGTACGAGCCGTCGTCGCCCGTGATGATGCGACCGACGCCCGTGAAGTTCGGGTCGAGCGGGGCCGGGTGCTGGTCGCGCTTGTGCACGTAGCGGCCCGACGCGTTCGCCTGCCAGATCTCCACGAGCTGATTGCGCACCGGCCTGCCCTCGCCGTCGAGCACCCGGCCCGTGACGATGATGCGCTCGCCGAGCGGTTCCCCGGCGTGCTGGATCGTGAGGTCGGCCTCCTCGGCCGCGACGTCCGTGTGGCCGAACGCCGGCGAGACCAGCTCGATCTCCTCGGGGTCGGCGCGCACGAGCTCATGCGTCGGATGCCGCAGCAGGGTCGACCGGTACGGCGCGAAGTCGCGTCGGGGGTGGGCGGCGAGCCCGCGACCGGCGGATGCCGCGGCATCCTGCTCGAGCGCATGACGGTCGGTGATCTCGTCGCTGATCGTGCGCTGCGACAGGTCGGGTTGGGATGCGAGGCGTGGCATGGTCACTCCGTGATGAAGGGAAGGCCGGCGTACTGCTCGGCGAGGCTCTGCCGCGCGGCGCGCGACCCGGTGACGTACTCGAGGCGGCCGACCTGGCTGCGGTACGCGAACTCGCGCGCCGAGGCGTCCGGCGCATCGTGCACGTGGAGGAGGTCGGTCATCCACTCGGAGAATTGCTGCACCTTCCACTGGCGGGCCAGGGCCGCGTCGCTGTACCCGCGGAGGCCCGACTCGTCACTGTCCTGCAGTGCGGCGACGAGCGCTCGACCGAGCAGCACGACGTCGGCGATGGCCGAGTTGAGGCCCTTCGCCCCGGTCGGCGGCACGATGTGCGCGGCATCGCCGACGAGGAACAGTCGGCCGTGCGCCATCGTCGAGGCGACGAAGGAGCGCATCGGGGTGATCGACTTCTCGAGCACCTCGCCCTCGTGCAGGGTCCAGCCGTCGACGCCGAGCCGGGTCTGCAGCGCGTCCCAGATGCGGGCGTCCGACCAGTCGTCGATCGACGCGTCGTGGTCGACCTGCAGGTAGAGGCGCGACACCTCGAGCGAGCGCATCGAGTGCATCGCGAACCCGTCGGCGTGCAGCGCGTAGATGAGGTCGTCGGTCGACGGCGGCACGTCGGCGAGGATGCCGAGCCATCCGAACGGGAAGGACCGCTCGAACGAGCGGATGCCGGGGATCGCCGGACGGCAGACGCCGTGGAACCCGTCGGCCCCGACGACGACCTCGCCGTCAATCGACGTCGCCGCACCGGCATCCGTGAAGTGCACGCTCGGGCTCGACCCGTCGAGGCCGATCGGGCTCACATCCGAGACCTCGAAGCGGATGTCGCTGCCGAGCCGGTCGTGTTCGGCGAGCAGGTGGCGCACGAGTGCCTGCTGCCCGTAGATGGTCACGGTGCGGCCGACGAGGTCGACGAAGTCGACATGGTGGCGGGCGCCCTCGAACTGCAGGTGGATGCCCTGGTGCGTCAGGCCGCGCTCGCGCAGGTCGGCGTCGAGGCCGAGCTCGGCGAGGGCGTCGACCGACCCCTGCTCGAGCACGCCGGCGCGGATCCGCCCGAGCACGTACTCGCGCGAGCGGGCCTCGAGGATCGTGAAGGCGATGCCGGCCCGGTGCAGGATGTGCCCGAGCAGGAGGCCGGCGGGTCCGGCTCCGATGATGACCACCTGGGTTCGCAACGCTGCGTCCTCTCGCGTCGATGGAAGGGTGGCACCATCGTGCGCCGCGGCGCCTCCGCCGCGCATCCCCGATTCCATCTGATGGAAGCCGCCGGAGTCGTCCTCGGCCCCCGACGGCGTCGATCGCCTACGGGCGGTACCCGAGTGCCGCCGAGATGCCCCGGCCCGCGATGCGCACGCCGAGCAGGAACTGCGGCTCCTCGCGCCGCTCGACGTGCGCGATGATCGAGACGGCCGCGACCACGTCGCCGGTGGCGTCCCGGATCGGAGCCGCGACCGAGAACGCGCCCTTGGTGAGCGCCTCGACGGAGGTCGCGACCCCCGTCGTGCGGATGCGCGACATCCGCTCGCGCAGTGCCGCCTCCTCGACGATCGTGCCCGGCAGGAACCGGCGCGGACCCGCGGCGATGACGTCCTCGAAGACGCCGGGCGGCGCGAACGCGAGCAGCGCCTGTCCGACCCCGGTCGCATGCAGCGGCAGCCGTGAGCCGACCTCGGTGATCGACGGCACCGCGTTCGCCCCCGACATCCGCTCGAGGTAGACCGCCCCGAGCCCCTCGCGCACCGCGAGGTGCACGTGCTCCCCGGTCGACTCGAAGAGGTCCTCGAGGTACGGCTTGGCCGCGATGCGGAGCCGGCGCGACGAGGGCTGGCGAACCGCCAGCCGCCAGAGCTTGATGCCGACCCGGTACCGCCCGTCGCCCGAGCGCGTGATGCCGCCCCACTCGACCCACTCGCCGAGCAGGCGATGGGCGGTCGACAACGGCAGTCGAGCGCGCTCGGCGATCTCGCTGAGCGTCAGCTCGTCGCCGCGCTCGAACGCGTCGGCGATCGCGAACAGCTTCTCGGCGACCCGGCGGTCGTCGTCACCGCGGGGCATGCGCGACGCCATCCGGCTCGCCCGTCGCCGCGAGTGCGGCCCCGGCCTCGGCGAACAGCCCCCGCATCCACTCGTGCTCGGGGTCGCGGCGATGCACCGGATGCCACCAGAGGGCGTTGTGGATCTCGGTCGCCTCGAACGGGGGCTCGAGCACACGGAGCCCTGGCATCGCGCGCACGTGATCGGCGAGGCCGGCCTGCACCAGACCGAGCCGACGCGTGCCGGCGACGAATCCGGGCAGGCTGAGGAAGCTCTCGACGACGACCTCGACGCGAGGCTCGATACCGAGTTGCTGGATCTGCCGGGTGGCCGAGGTGAAGGCCGACCTCGACTGGTAGGTGAAGACCCACGGCAACGCGGCGAGGTCGTCCATGCTCAGCGGGTGGTCGGCGGCCGGGTTGTCGTCGGCCGCGACGATGACCCAGCCGTCGGTCCAGAGGTCGGTGTACGGCAGCCCGTCGAGGAAGCCGTGCGGCATGAGCATGCCGTCGGCGCTGCGCAACCTGGTCGCCGCGTCGTCGACGATCTGCGGGTTGTGCAGCAGGAACCGGAAGCGGACGCCGGGCGCCCGCTCGGCGGCCAGGATGGAGACCCTCCGTCCGATCGTCGCGAATGCGTAGTCGGACCCGTAGACGGCGAACTCCCTCGTCGACTCGCTCGGGTCCCATTCGGCCTGCGATTCGAACACGCGGCGAGCGGCGTCGAGCGCCGAGCCGGTGTGTTCCGCGAGGCGGGACGCGAGCGGCGTGAGCTCGTAGGTGTTGCCCTGCCGGGCGAGGATCGGATCGTTGAAGTGGGCGCGGAGCCTCGCGAGCGAGGCGCTGAGCGCCGGCTGGCTGAGCCGAAGACGCTCGGCGGCGCGGGTGACGCTGCGTTCGGTGAGCAGTGCATCGAGCGAGACCAGAAGGTTCAGGTCGAGGCGCGAGAGGGAGCGATCGGACACGGCATCGTGCTTTCGGATCGGGAGGAACGGGCTGTTCGGGATCCGAGCTTATCAATCGACACGATGTCAGGCCCGGAGCGGATCGGACTCGTCGATGACGACGAACGACGACGCCCGGCATCCGCACCGAGGCGATGCGAATGCCGGGCGACCGTCAGGACGGCTGCAGGCGAGGCGTCAGGCCGAGGCCGGCTCGCCCGTCGCGACCCGACGACGCAGCAGCACGCCGAGCAGGATCGCGACGATCGCCGCGGCGATGCCGACCACGCCGACCGCGACCGACAGGCCGCCGACCGCGGCGGCGATCCCGCCCATGATGATCGGGGTGAGGAACTGCCCGAGGTAGAACGAGGTCTGCCACCAGCCGGTCGAGCGCCCGCGCTCCTCGAACGCGATCTTCGAGAGGGCCCAGGTGACCAGGGTCGGCAGCAGCAGGCCAGAGCCCGCAGACGCGATGATCGCACCGACGATGACGGCCGGGAGGCCGCCGCCGAGCCAGATCACGAGCATGCCGATCGCCTGCAGGCCGAACGCGACGGGCAGCTGCACGCGGGGCTGCAGCTTCGCGATGCGGGCGAACGTGAACGCACCGGCAGCCGTGGCCAGCGATGCGAGCGCGGCGACCAGGCCGATGGTGGCGGTGTCGGTCGCCGCGACGCCCGTGCCGACTACGAGGTAGCTCGCCTCGATGATGATCACGTAGAACGTGAACCCGCCGAAGAGCGTCACCACGAGGGGCGCGGCGAGCAGCCTCCACGGCACGCGCACCTTCTCGCCGGTCGAGACATGGGCATCGGTGCGGTCGTCGCGGCTCGGTTCCCACAGCAGGAAGATCATCGGCACGGCGATGACGAGGCTGATCGCGTACACCCAGAACGGCGTGTGCCATCCGGCGACGCCGAGGGCGCCGCCGACCACGATGAACACCGTCGCGGCCAGCGTGGTCACGACGGTCTGCAGGCCGAGGTACCTGGTGCGGCGCTTCTCCTCATGGAAGTAGTCGACGATCAGCGTCGTGCAGACGGTCATGATCGCCGCCTCGCAGACGCCGACGAGCACGCGGCTGAAGAGGATCAGCTGCAGGTCCTCGAGCCAGGCCGGGGCGGTGCCGACGAGCGCGTAGGCGAACATCGTGACCAGGAGCAGGTTCTTGCGGCCGAGGCGGTCGACGATCTGGCCGGCGAACGGCGCGAAGATCGCGATGATGAGCGCCGGGATCGCGACGATCATGGGCACGAGCACCTCGGAGCCCGGCTGGTCGCCGAACACCTCGGAGAGCTGGGGCAGGATCGGCGTGATGAGCACCGATCCGAGCACGGGCATGCAGCTGCCGGCGAGCAACAGCACCGCCTGCCAGAAACCGGCGGTGCGGGCGGCGACGGGCTGCGTCGCCTGGCGGGTATTCGTCATTGAATCTCCTCGAACGGTGGTGGGTTGGGGGTGGTGCGTGCGTTGGGCCTGTTCAGCGTGTGACGGCCGGCGCGGCGAACGCGGTGGCGACCGGCGTGGCCGGTCTGGAGCGGGGGCGGGTGCGGGCGGGTCCGATGTGCGGGGCCGGGACGGCGGCACCGACGAGGTTGCGGATCTCGCCGATGCCCTCGACGCGCATGACGACCTCGTCGCCCTCGACGAGCGGCGGCGGGAGGAGCTCGCCTGCGCGGCCCCACAGCTCGCCGAGGCATCCGCCGTTGCCGGCCGTGCCGGAGCCGAGCACGTCGCCGGGTGCGACGCGGGAGTTGCGCGAGGCGTACGCGACGAGTTCCGCGAACGGCCAGCCCATGTTCGAGAGCAGGTCGTGGCCGATCCGCACGCCGTTGACGAGCACCTCCATGCCGATCGGCAGGAACCCCTCGTCGTCGTGGCGGTCGGCGAACTCGTCGGCGGTGACGATCCACGGGCCGAGGGTCGTGGCGAAGTCCTTGCCCTTGCACGGGCCGAGCCGCACCTTCATCTCTCGGCCCTGGATGTCGCGGGCCGACCAGTCGTTGAAGATCGTGTAGCCGAAGATGTGGTCGCCGGCCTCGGCGGGGTCGAGGTTCGTGCCATCGCGGGTCGTGCCGTCGCTGCCGTGGACTCCCCCGATAACGGCGGCGACCTCGAGCTCGAAGTCGAGCCGCTCGGTCTGCGGCGGCCGCACCGTGTCGCCGGTGGCGATGAGCGAGTGCGGATTCGTGAAGTAGAAGGTCGGGAACTCGTACCATTCGGCATCCACGCCCTGCCCGCCGGACACCGAGCGCACGACGCCCTCGACGTGCTCCTCGAATGCGACGAAGTCGCGGACGCTCGGCGGTACGACCGGCGGCAGGAGCCGCACGTCCGCAAGCGGGAGACGCCTCGCCGGTTCGGACTCGGCGGCACCGGCCGCGGCATCCGCGATCCACGGAACCTCGGCGAGGCCCATGTGCAGCACGTCGGCGACCGTGAGCTGATCTGGGAATCGCACGACCTGATCGCCGACGACGAACCCCTCGCCGACGGTGCCGTCGTGCTCCCAACGGGCGATCCTCATCGGGTCACCGCCCGGTCCAGGGCCGGGATGAGCGACCGGATGTTGCCGGACAGGATCCCCTGCTCGGTCGACGCGTCGAGTCCCGCCTCGCGGACGCTCGCGACGGGATCTTCGACGCCCATGTCGAACGGGAAGTCGCTGCCGAGCACGACCCGGTCGGCCCCGGCCGCGTCCACGAGGATGCGGAGGCCCGTCGCATCGTGCACGAGCGAGTCGAACCAGAGTCGTCGCAGGTAGCTCGACGGCAGCTCGCGGCATCCGTGCACCTCGGGCCGGGCCCGCCACGCGTGGTCGCTGCGGCCGATGTACGCGGGCAGGTATCCGCCGCCGTGCGCGGCCACGATCCGCAGGCGCGGATGCCGGTCGAGCACGCCCGAGAAGATCAGATGCGAGAGCGCGACCGCGTTCTCGGTGGGCTGGCCGACCGTGTTGGCGAGGTAGTAGCGGTCGAGCCGCTCGTCGAGCGTGCAGCCGAACGGGTGCAGGAAGACGACCGCGTCGAGCTCCTCCGCCCGCGACCAGAACGGCTCCAGCCGCTCGTCGGACAGCTCGACGTCGCCGGCGCCCGACGAGATCTCGACGCCGACGAGTCCGAGGTCGAGCACGGCGTACTCGAGCGCACCGACGAGCAGCGACGGATGCTGCAACGGCACGAGTCCGAGCCCGAGGAGGCGCTCGGGCGCGGAGGCCACGAGCTCGGCGGTCGCCAGCGACGCCGCCCGCGCGACCCGATCGGCGAGCTCGGCATCCGCCCACGGGTAGTAGTGGGAGGGCGACGGCGAGACGACCTGCACGTCGACGCCCGTGGCGTCCATCGCGGCGAGACGGGCCCCGAGATCGGTCAGCTTCGCGAATCGCTCGCGGATCATCGCACCGGATGCGGCCTGCGATTCGGGTCCGTTGCGCCGGGTCTCGAGGTCGGCCGCGGCCGCGAATCCCTCTGGGTCACCGGCCTGCACGACGGCCTGCAGCGCCGGCAGCAGCACGTGCGCGTGCACGTCGACGACGGGATCGTTCGCGCTCATGCCGGCTCGCTCACGAGGGAGCCGATGCGGTACATGAGGCCCGGCACGTCGGCGTCGCGATCGTGCTCGAGCATCCACTGCCCCACCTGCACGGATGCGTCGACGACGGCCTTGGCGCGCGGCAGCCGTCGGGCGTGGAACTCGGCCCACAGCGCGGCGTCGACGGCATCACGATCCAGGAGCAGCTCGGCGAGCACGAGGGCGTCCTCCGCTGCCTGCGCGGCACCCTGGGCGATCGTGGGCGGGCAGCTGTGGGCGGCGTCGCCGATGATGACCACACGACCGCGGTTCCAGGCATCCGGCACGAGATGAGCGGTGAACCAGGTGTAGTTCACGCGAGCGGATGCGGTCAGCGAGGATCGGATCTCATTCCACGGCCCGCCGTACCCCTGCGACAGGTCGCGCATGAGTTCGATGCGCTCGTTCTCATCGAGGTCGCCGTGGTCCTGCGCCGCCTCGACGAGGTAGGCGTACATCGTGTCCTCGCCGGTCGGGCAGTAGCCGGCGATGAAGGCGGGGCCGCCGTAGTAGAGGTCGGTGTGCGTGACCGAATCGGGGCGGGGCACGAACGCGCGCCAGATGCCCATGCCGGTCCGGTGGGGCTGGGTCTGGATGCCGAGCATCGACCGGATCGTCGAGTGCAGGCCGTCGGCGCCGATCAGCAGGTCGTATCGACCGGTGCTGCCGTCGGAGAGCGCGACGTCGACGCCGTCGTCGTCCTGCTCGAACGAGGTGACGGTCGCCCCGAGGTGGATGCCCGCCCCGACCTCACGGGCGCGTTCGGTCAGGATACGGGCGAGGTCCGGTCGGTACATGCCCGCGGTGGCCGGGAAGTCGTCGCCGCCGGTGCGCTGGTCGGGGATCTGCGCGAGCACCGGGGCCTCGGGTCCGGGCGCGCGGATGCCGAGCACGTCGAACGAGTAGGACTCCTCCTGCACGGCGGGCCAGATGCCGAGACGGCCGAAGATGCGCAGGGCGTTGCCCTGCAACGTGATGCCGGAGCCGAGCGCCCCCGGGTCGGGCTTCTGCTCGAACACGTCGACGTGCACGCCACCCTCGGCGAGGAGGATCGCGGCGGCGATGCCGGCGACCCCTCCCCCGGCGATGGCGACTCGAGAGACTGCGGTCATCATTGACTCCTTGTGGTTCTGCGGTGGTGCTCGGTCGTGCTGCGGGTTGGTGCGCGGGCGGCGCGGGCCGTGCGCGGTCGGGCGGGGGTTGTGCGGACTACTTGAGGGCGATGGGGTTCACGGGCGATCCGACCGCGCCGGTGATCGGCAGCGGCGGGGCGGTGAGGAGGAACTCGTAGCGGCCGTCGGCGGCGCAGTCCTCGGCGAGGGCGTCGAGGTCCCACATCTCCCCCACGGTCAGGCCGATGTTCGGGATCACGATCTGGTGGAGCGGCTGGAACGCCTCGTCGAACTCGTTGGGCCGCACCTCGAACCCCCACGTGTCGGTCGCGACGGCGGCCACTTCGGTGCGGTGGATCCAGCCGGCGGTCGTGAACGAGAGCCCGGCGCTCGGGCCTCCGGCGTAGCCGTTCCACCCCTCCCGCCGTGCGCGGGTGTAGCGACCGGTGCGCACGAGCAGGAGGTCGCCGCGGCCGACGCGAGACGTCGGTCCCTGCGCGGCGATGCACGCCTCCAGGTCGTCGACGGTGATCGCATAGCCGTCGGGCAGCTCGTCGGTGCCCGGCCCGCCCAGTCGCGGCCCGAGGAATCGGCCCACGTCGAGCAGCACGCCGCGGCCGACGATGGCGGATGCCGCGTGCTCGATGCCCGTGACGAGGTCGCCCTCGCTCGTGACCACCCGGCCGGCCGGGCGGCCGTTCCAGGCCACGCCGCGATCGAAGATGTGGCCGAGGCCGTCCCACTGGGTCGAGCACTGCAGCGGCATCGCGATGACGTCGTCCGCGCCGCCGAGACCGTGCGGGAACCCCTGGCCGACGAACTCGGCATCGGTGCCCGTGTCGAGCATGGTGTGCACGGGGTTCGTGCGGCGGCGCCATCCCTGCTGCGGGCCGTTCATGTCGAACGGCTGCGACAGAGAGAAGGATGCCCCGCGCTGCACGAGTGCGGCGGCCCGGGCCCTGGCATCGTCGTCGATGAAGTTGAGGGTGCCGAGACGGTCGTCCTCGCCCCATCGACCCCAGTTGCGGTAGGCCTCGGCGGCCGCCGCGATGTGCGTCAAGGGCTCGCCGCGGTCCAGCTCGGCCGGGTCCTCGGTGAGCGCACGCGGGTTCCCGGTGGTCGTGCTCATGCCGGCACCCGTGCTGCTGCGGTACGCACGACCTGCGATCCGAGGCCCTCGATCGTGCCGACCATCACGTCGCCGTCGCGCAGCATCCGCCCGTGGACGACGCCGTTGCCGGCGGGGCTGCCGGTCAGGAGCAGGTCGCCCGGCAGGAGCGGCATCGTCTCGGATGCGGCGGCGATGAGCGCGGGGATGCCGAAGAGGAGGTCGGAGGTCTCGGCATCCTGCATCGTCTCGCCGTTGACGGTGAGCGTGAGGTGCAGGGTGCCGGGGTCGGCGACGTGGCGTGCCGGGACCAGGAACGGACCGGTCGGCAGGAAGCCGGGCGCGTTCTTGGCCCGGTACCAGTCGGTGCCGATGTCTTTCATGTCCTGGCGGAACACGAGGTCGCGCGTCGTGACGTCGTTGACGATCGTGTAGCCGGCGACGTGCTCGAGCGCGTCCTCACGGGCGACGCGGAACGCCGGCGCGCCGATGACGACCGCGAGCTCGAGTTCCCAGTCGTGCTGGTCGCTGTAGGCGGGCAGTTCGAGGATCTCGTCTGCGCCGACCACGCATGCGGGCAGGCCGATGAAGAAGTACGGGATGCCCTCGCGTGCCCGGCGGTCCATGAGGTCGGCCGCCCACTCGCGCAGCTCCTCGATGGGGCGCGGGTCCTGCTTCGCGCGGCCGGCGACGACCAGGTCGATGACGTGCGTGCGGTAGTTCGCACCGGTCTGGAGCACCTGGCGGGGCTCGACGGGGGCGAGCAGGGTGACGCTCCCGAGCGGGACCCACGAGGCATCCGTGCTGCCGTCGGCGGTCGTGGCGAGCACGGCCAGTCGGTCCCATGCGGCATCGCCCTGCGCGAGGAAGTCATTGAGGGAGGGTGCGCCGAGCTCCGATGAGGAGAGCGGGCGGATGCGATCGCCGACGACGAGTCCGGGCACGGGGCCGGTGTCGGATGCGAATCGGGCGAGCGCGAAGGGGGCGGTCAGGCCTGACGACGTCGTCACGTGTGGATCTCCGTTCGCCGGATGCTTCGGTGCATCCGGTGTGCTCGATCCAATAGCGTCTGCGCGCATCAGCAAAGCGGAGATCACTGATACGTCGCATCACTCCGCCTGATAGTCGCGTCGCTGGCGGGTGTCCAGCTGGAGTATCAATGCCGTCGATGCGTGGTATCCGCAGATTCACCTTCCCGGATACCTCGATGCCACGCAGTGTGGTCGTGTGGCGCCCCGCGCGCTCGACCCAACCGAACGACCGAAGGATCAACGATGATCAAACTCCTCTCCCACCTCGCGCATGTCGAGATCGCGGCGCCCGACCCCGCGGCATCCGTCTCCTTCTACGAGCGGCTCGTGGGTGTCCGCGCGATCGCGAGCGAAGGCGGCAAGACCTACCTGCGCTCGTGGGGCGACTACTACGACTACAGCCTCGTGATCTCGCACGGCGCCGAGCCGGCGCTCGTCGAGATGGCCTGGCGCACCACGAGCGACGAGGCCCTCGATGAGGCCGCCCGCCGCATCGAGGCTGCCGGCATCACGGGCGTCTGGCACGACTCGGGCTTCGGCCACGGACGCTCGTACACGTTCACGGGCCCGTACGGCCACACCATGAAGCTGTTCTGGGACGTCGACAAGTACCAGGGCGAGGGCGAGTTCGCCTCGGTCTTCCCCGACCGCCCCGAGCGCCGCACGCGCCACGCCGTCGGTCCGCGATCGCTCGACCACGTGACCGTCGCAGCGCGCGACGTGCGTGGATTCGCCGAGTGGTACCGCGACGTGCTCGGTTTCCGCATCATGGCGTACACGGTGCTCGACGAAGCACCCGTCACCGTCTTCGGCGTCATCACGACCAACGAGAAGTCGCACGACCTCGGCGTCGTGCTCGACACGTCGCAGCGCACCGGCCGCGTGAACCACTACGCATACTGGGTGGACACCCGCGAAGACCTGCTCCAGGCCGCCGACGTGCTCATGGAGAACGGCGTCGCCATGGAGTACGGCCCCTCGATCCACGGCATCGGCGAGCAGAACTTCCTCTACTTCCGCGACCCGAGCGGCATGCGCGTCGAGGTCAACACCGGCGGCTACCGCAACTACGTGCCGGACTGGGAGCCGAACGACTGGAAGCCCTCGCAGGGCTCCAACAACCTCTATCGCAACGGCGCCATGCCGATGTCGATGACCGAGTCCTTCCCGCCGGATGCCGCCCCGTCGGCCACGGAGGAGGGCCTGCACCCCGACACGGCCGAGGCGATCATCGCCGACGCGCTCGCGAACCCGTACGCGAAGCAGGGCCGCGGCTGATCCACGGCTGATCCGTCGCCGGCGCTGCGAGGCCGCCCGACCCGGGAGACCGGGCTCGGGCGGCCTCGTCCGTTGCACGAGGCGAACCGGGGTCAGGCGGGTTCGGACGCCGACGGGAGCAGGGCGGCGGCGACCGCGAAGGCGATCACGACGGCGCCGATGCCCACGAGTCCGACCGCAGCGGTCAACGAACCGACGCCCGTCGTCAACGCGGCCATGCCGACCGGTGTGAGGAACTGGCCGAAGAAGAAGGCGGCGGTCCACAGGCCCGTGATGCGACCGCGATCGCCGAAGTTCGCCGCGGCGACGACCCAGGTGATCAGCCCCGGGAGGAGCAGCCCGGATCCGAACGACGCCAGGACGGCTCCGACGATGACCCCGCCCGACGGGACGAGCCAGACGACCAGCATGCCCACGGCCTGGATGACGAACGCCGCAGGAAGGACGACGCCCCGCGGCAACCGGGACACGCGAGGGAACGACAGCCCGCCGAGGACGGTCGCGAGCGAACACACCGCTGCGACCCAGCCGATCACGTGCGTGTCGTCGACGGCGACTCCGGTTCCGACCACGAGATAGCCGACCTCGAGCACCATCACGTAGAACGTGAATCCGCCGAAGACGCTGACCAGGAGCGGAACCCCGATCCGTTCCCACGGGATCCGGCCGCGGACGCGGAAGCGTCCGGGGGTCGTCGAGTGGGCGTCGATCATGCGGGCGTCCGCATCGGCATCCGTGGGCTCCCAGAGGAGCGTCGACATGACCGAGGCGATGATCAGGCTCACCGCGTACACCCAGAACGGCGTCTGCCAGCCCGCCCAGCCGAGCGCACCGCCGAGCAGGATGAACGCCGTCGCCGCGAGCGTCGTCACCACGGTCTGCAGCGCGAGGTACCGGTTGCGACGTCGCTCCCCGGGGAAGTAGTCCACGAGCAGCGTCGTGCAGGCCGTCATGATGGCCGCCTCGCAGATCCCGACGAGCACGCGCGTGGCGAGGATCACGGACAAGTCGTCGACCCAGGCGGGCACCGTTCCCACCACGGCGTAGGCGATCAGCGCCCAGAACAGGAGCGGCTTCCGGCCGAATCGATCGACGATCTGCCCGGCGAACGGCGCGAAGACCGCGATCATCAGGGCCGGGAGGGCCACGATCATGGGAACGAGGACCTCCGAAGCCGGCACGTCCCCGAAGTGCTCCGAGAGCTGCGGCAGCACCGGGGTGATCAGCACGGATCCCAGAACCGGCATGCAACTGCCCGCGAGGAGCGGGGCGGCCTGCGAGGCTCCTGCACGACGGTGAGTGGGGTCCGTTCGTCGTTCAGCGGCGCGGTGGCCCATCACGTCGCACCGGCGCGGGTGCGCTCCAGGACGGAGATCGCCTGACTCATCCGGCCGGCGCCTCGTACTCGGCGGGAGTCCCGTCGACCTCCGCTCCACGGTCGTCGCTCATGCGAGCACGACGCGCATCGGCATGCGCTTCCACGCCCGGAGCGTATTGTTCAGGTGGCGCTCCGGGGTTCCGATGAGCTGGACCGACGCGACCCGTCGCGCCAGCGCTGTGATGAGGGACACCGCTTCGAGCCGCGCGACGTGCTGGCCGACGCACTGGTGGATGCCCATGCCGAACCCGACGTGGCCGGAGGGGTCGCGGGAGAGGTCGAACCGCTCGGGGGCCTCCCAACGCCTCGGGTCGGAGTTGGCCGAACCCAGGAACATCAGGATCTTGCGGCGGGCCGGGATCCGCACTCCCCCGAGTTCGATGTCCCGCGTGGTCGTCCGGAAGAACGTCTGCACGGGCGCCTCGAGCCTGATCGCCTCGTCGAAGGCCACGCGCGCCAGCGCCGGCTGGGCGCGGAGCTGCGCCCACGCGTCCGGATGCGTCGCGAACGCGTGGAGCACCGCGCCGATGGCGTGCACCGTGGTGTCAACGCCGGCCGAGAGCAGCGACCGCACGATGAGCGGGGCCTGGTCGGCGGTCAGGTCGCCGCGGTCGGCGGCGGCCCAGATCGCAGAACCGAAGCCGCCGGGACTGAGGCGATCGCGCGCGCACTGCTCGTTCACCCAGGCCGAGTGCTCGCCGATCTGCGGCGCTCCGTGCCGCACGAGGAAGTTCTCGGGCCCGAAGCTGTTGAACAGGTGGTCGCCGTAGGGCAGCAGGTGTTCCCGGCCCTCGGCGGGGATCCCGACGGCGTCGGGGAACACGCGGAGCGGGAAGGCCTCTGCGAACGCCTCGACGGCGTCGAACTCCGTGCCTCGCGCGAGCACCTCGTCGACGAGCTCATCCGCGTCGGCCTGCCAGCGGGGAGCCAGCTCCCGGAGTTCGCGCGGGCCCAGGATCTTCTCGAGCACCGACCGCGGCGCATCGTGATGCGGAGGGTCGGCCTCGAGGAGCAGGCTCGGCGGCCGCCACGGCGCCTCGCTTCGGAAGTCGGTGATGCCGACGCCGGCCGAGGACTCGAACCCCTGCCAGTCGAGGAGCGCCTCGCGCACGGTCTCGTAACGACCCATCGCGTAGACGCCGTAGCGCTCGAGGAGCACCACCTCCCCCGCTTCGCGAAGACGATGCTGGAAGGGAAGCGGGTCGGCGAGGACCTCCCGGCTGAACGGGTCCTCGTCGGTGGTGGGAATCGCCGTGGCGGGCGGTGGCGTACGGGTGGTCATCAGGGCTCTCTTCGTCGAGGCGGATGTCGCGGTGGGTCGGTCGTCGGGTCGGATGTCGCGGTGGTCGGTCGTCGGGTCGGCCAGTCGTCCCGGTCGACCATCGGAGGCGCGGCGCGTCAGAGGGAGATCACGAGGCGGTCGCTCTTCGCCCTCGAGACGCACGGGAAGAAGCAGGTGCCGTCTGCGCGCTCCGCGTCGTCGAGGATCGAGTCGCGGTGGTCGGGCACGCCGGCCACGATGCTCGTCTCGCACGTGCCGCAGACGCCGCGCGAGCACGACGTGAGCAGGTCGAAACCGGCGCTCCGCAGCGCGTCGGCGACCGCAACACCCGGCGCCACGCGGATGCTCCGCCCGGAGCCGGCGACCTCCACCTCGAACGGCGTCGTGCGTGCCGGCTCACCTCGGTCGGCCGCCGCGAAGCGCTCGACCCTGGTCCATCCGGGCCTCCGCTCGGCGGCGAGCTGCGAGACGGCCTCGGTCAGGCGTGCGGGACCGCACGCGTAGACCTTCGTCTGCGGCATCGCTGCGGCATCCGGCCCCGTCTCGAGCCATGAACGGATGTCGGTGGGCCCGTGCTCGTCGGAGGCACGAATCGTGACCCGCTCGCCGTACCGCGCGAGTTCGTCGAGGAAGGCCATCCGGGCACGCGAGCGGCCGATGTAGAGCAGCCGCCAGTCGGAGCCGAGCAGCGTCGCCGCGCGCAGCATCGGGAGCAACGGCGTGATGCCGATGCCACCGGCGACGAACGCGAACGCGGGTGCGGGGGTCAGGCGGAAGTTGTTGCGCGGGCCGCCGAACCCGACCGCGTCGCCCTCACGGAGCTCGTCATGGACGTAGCGCGATCCACCGCTGCCGCCGGCCTCGCGGAGGACGGCGATGCGGTAGATGGAGGCCTCACGGGGGTCGCCGTGCAGGGAGTACTGGCGAGTGGTGCCATCGGGCAGCACGAGGTCGAGATGTGCACCGGGGGTCCAGTCGGGGAGGCGACCTCCATCGCGACGTTGCAGCACGAGGGAGACGACACCGTCGGCGACCTTCGTCTTCGCGGCGACCACCAGCACGTCGTCCCCGGTCTCGATCAGCGTCATCGCTGCCTCCCTGTCTTCGTCGACGATCGGTAGGGACACGGTAGGTCGGGTGCGAGCTCGATTGTGGGCGATTTCGAATCAATCGAAAACCAACTAGGCTCGACGCACGAAGGAGGCATGATGGCACGCGCATCCGCAGGCCGATCGACGCTGAGTCGCCAGCTGCAGCTGCTCGACGCGTTCAGCATCGACTCCCCGTTCCTCAGCCTCTCCGAACTCTCGAGACGCAGCGGGCTGCCGATCGGCACCACGCACGCGCTGCTCGCCGACCTCGAGGAGCAGCGGCTCGTCGAACGCGGCGCCGACCGCAGCTATCGCCTCGGGGTGCGCCTCTGGGAGCTCGCCTGTCGGACGCCGGGCGCCCTGGGACTGCGCGAGATCGCCATGCCGCATCTCCAAGCGGTGCATGGCGCGCTCGGACAGCACGTGCAGCTCGGCATCCTGAGCGGCGGCGACGTGCTCTTCCTCGAACGGCTGTCGAGCCGCGACGCCGTCGTGAACGCGACGATCATCGGCGGACGCCTCCCCCTGCATGCCTCGGCCGCGGGCCTCGTGCTGCTGGCCGACGCCGATGCCGCCACCCGCGACGAGGTGCTGGCCGGCCCCCTGCGCTCCCTCACCGACGCAACCATCGTGGATGCCGCGGAGCTGCGCCGTGTCCTCCACCGCGTTCGCACGCAGCGCTTCGCCGTCGCCGACGGGTACATCCACCCGAGCGCCCGCGGCATCGCGGTGCCGGTCACGGGCGCAGCCGGCGAGACCGTCGCGTCCGTCGGCGCGGTCGTGCCGAACGACGACGCACCATGGATGCCGCTCGTCGAGTCGCTGCAGTCGGCCGCCGAGCGCATCTCGGCAGCACTCCGCGCGGCAGCGCTGCCGCAGACCCACCCCGAGGCGAGCCCCGGCGGACGCTACCGCGCGCTCGTCAGCTCGTCGGACGAGTCGATGCAGTACCTGGCCGGTCCGACGAACCGACGGTCGCGGACCGTACCCGCTCGAGCAACTCCTCGCTGAGGGCGTTGCCGGCGTCGACCGCGAGCCGGTGGATCGGAAGCCCGCCGATCATGAGCACCGCCGTCGGATTCGTCAGCATGCCGATCGTCGCGCCGGTCGGATCCGCCGTGCGAAGCTCGTCGAGCAGCAGCACGCCGGCGACGGGGTGGTCGAGCCATTCGACCAGGGTCGAGTGCCGGGTGAGCGGCGCGGCGACCTCCGTTCCGGCGATCTCGACGAGCACGGTGCGGCGGATGTCGCGTGACGACGCCGCGAAGTCGAACCCGTGTGCGCCCCCGTCGACGACCCATCCGCCGCCCACCTCATCCCATCGCTCCACGGAACGACGGTCGACGCGAACCGAAACGGATCCGGTCGCCCCCGGCTCGAGTTCAACGGCCGCGAACGCGGCGAGCTTGTGAACGGGTCGGCGCACCGGCGACGCCGGCGGTGAGACGTACACCTGCACCACGGCACGACCGGCCCGCTCGCCGGTGTTGCGAACGGTCGCGGTCGCCACCCATCCGGAGCCGTCGGGCGTGACCATCGCATCCTCGAATTCGAAGGTCGTGTAGGTCAGGCCGTGGCCGAAGGGGTACGCGACCGGCGACCCGGCGACGTCGTGACCGCGGTATCCGACGAAGACGCCCTCGCCGTACACGCTGCGGCCGCCTTCGCCGGGAAAGCTCAGGTAGCTCGGGGTGTCCGCGAGTGCGAGGGGCATCGTCTCCGCGAGCCGCCCGGAGGGGGCTGCAGCCCCGACGAGCAGGTCTGCGAGCGCGGTGGAGACGCCCTGTCCCGCAAGGCCCGCGAGGAGGATCGCGTCGACGGAGGGTCGCCATGGCTCGAGGGAGACCACGCCGCCGGCGATCACGACGACCACCGTGCGCGGAGCAGCCAGGGCGACCCGGCTGATCAGGCGGACCTGCGCCTCGGGCAAGTCGATCGTGGTGCGGTCGTAGCCCTCCGATTCCGCCGTCTCGGGCAGTCCGACGACGACCACGGCGACGTCGGATGCCGCGGCGACGCGGACCGCCTCGGCGAGCAGTTCATCGCTCGTCGTCACGGCATCGGGCAGGTACCCGGGCGCGTGATCCACGGCGCCGACGAGCGGGCGGAGCGCCTCGACGATCGAACCGGCCGCGGGAGCATTGACGCCGGCGCTTCCAGCGCCCTGGATCCGAGGCTCGTCGGCGAGGGCGCCGATGACGCCGACCCGAGCGGCGCCGCCCAGGGGCAGCGTCTCGTGCTCGTTCCTGACGAGCACGGCGGCCTTCCGCGCCGCCTCGACGGCGAGCGCGGCGGCACGTTCGCGGTCGACCGGGCGCGCGTCGACTCGCGCCGAGACCCGTTCGCCGAGTGCGATGACCCGTTCGGCGGACCGACGCACGACGGACTCGTCGAGCACGCCCGCTCGCACCGCCTCGACGACCTGCGCGTCGGATGCCCCTGAGGTCGACGGCATCTCGAGGTCGAGACCGGCGCTGACCGCACGGACCCGGTCCTCGACCGCGCCCCAGTCGGAGACCACGACCCCGTCGAAGCCCCATTCGTCGCGCAGGATGCCGGTGAGCAGGCGTCGGTCTTCGCTCACGTAGGAGCCGTTGACCCGGTTGTAGGACGCCATCACGAGCCAGGGCTTCGCCTCGGTGACGACCGCTTCGAAGGCGGCGAGATAGAGCTCCCGCAGGGCGCGTTCGGAGACCTCGGCGCTCACGCGCATCCGGTCGGTCTCCTGGTTGTTCGCGACGAAGTGCTTGACGCAAGCCCCGACACCCGCGGCCTGCACACCGCGGACGAACGCCGCTGCGAGGCGGGCCGTGAGCAGGGGGTCTTCGGAGAAGTACTCGAAGTTGCGGCCGCCGAGGGGGGAACGCTTGAGGTTCATGCCGGGGCTCAACAGCACGTCGGCACCGGCGGCACGCGCCTCGTCGGCGATCGCGCCTGCGACTCGCTCGACGAGCTCGGGGTCCCACGTCGACGCCATCGCCGACGACGTCGGGAAGCAGGTGGCCGGCACCTTGCCCGACCAGTCCGGCAGGTTCATCGCGACGCCGTTGGACCCGTCGGTCATCATCACGGCGCGGATGCCGCGCTCCGGCAGGGCCTTCGTCGATGCGAAGTCGGCACCCGAAAGCAGGCTCGCCGCCTCTTCGAGAAGGAGGTCGGCGGCGAGCGCCCCTGCGGTCGGCCTCGCGTCCGCCAACTCGTCGGAGTTCATCGCGAACCCTCCAGGATCATCTGTGCGCGCTCTTCGGGGTTGTGGATGTTCCATCTTCGCGGTCGCGAAGGGTCCTCCTCGGGTGCCCGATGGGCGAACTCGAACCGGTGGGCGCCGGCCCCCACGATCTCGACGCGGTCGGTCCCATCCGGAAGGACCACCTCGGCCGTGACCCCGACCGGGATCAGGACGTCGACGATCATCCGTCCGCCTTCCCGGGCCCACTCGCACGAGATCGTGCCGAACGGGCTGTCGTGGCGCACCGAAGCGCGTCCGAGACCGCCGCCGGGTCGCGGTGCGATGCGCACCCGTCGATAGCCTGGCTCGACTTCGGCCAGTCCCCCGACGACCCGGTGGAGGAAGTCCGCCACCGCCCCGAGGGCGTAGTGGTTGAACGAGGTCATCTCGCCGGGGTTGATGCTGCCGTCGGGCAGCATGCTGTCCCATCGCTCCCAGACCGTGGTCGCGCCCATGGTGACCGCGTAGAGCCAGGACGGCGCCTCCGTGCGGAGGAGCAGGTGGTAGGCGTCGTCGAGGTGGCCGGTCGAGGCGAGGGCATCGCACACGATCGGCGTGCCGACGAATCCGGTGGCGATCAGGTGGTCGCCCTCGGCCACGAGTTCGGCGAGGCGCTCACCCGCCTCGCGGTACTGGTCGCCCTCGAGCAGTTCGAAGGCGATCGCCACCGACAGGGCGGTCACCGTGTCGCTGACGACCCTGCCCGAGGGCGCGACGTAGTTCGTGCGGAACGCCGTCGTCGCGAGGTCGGCGATGCGGGCGTAGCGCGCCGCGGCGGCCGTATCGCCGAGCAGTTCTGCGGCGGCCAGCACCAGCCGCGCAGTCCGCGCGTGGTAGGCCGTCGCGACCAGGGTGGCGTCGGTTCGAGAGTCGCCCGGGCGCTCGGGCGGCGCAGCGGGATCGAGCCAGTCGCCGAGCTGGAAGCCCTCGTTCCAATGGCCGGTCTCGTGCGTGAGCGCGAAGACCTGGTCGACCCACGCCCCCATGCTCTCGAAATGCGTGCGCAGGAGTTCGAGGTCCCCGGTCCGGCGGTAGAGCGTCCACGGCACGATGACCGCCGCATCGCCCCAAGCCGCAGCGGGGTCCACCGGGAAGCCGCAGTCGATCCAGGGATGGAAGTTGAGCACCGACCCGGTCTCCCGCTGCTCGGCGGCGAGGTCCCTGAGCCAGTTCTCGAGCACGCCGGTGGCGTCGAACAGATGTGCTGCGGTGGGGGCGAAGACCTGGATGTCGCCGCTCCAGCCGAGCCGTTCGTCGCGCTGGGGGCAGTCGGTGGGCAGGTCGACGAAGTTGTCGCGCATGCTCCAGACCACGTTCTCGTGGAAGCGGTCGAGCAGGTCGTGGTCGGTCTCGAACCAGCCCGTTCGGCGCATGTCGGAGTGGACCACGAGGGCCTCGATCCCGTCGGTGCCGGCGTCGGCCGGCCATCCGGTGATCTCGGCGTACCGGAATCCGTGCAGCGTGAACCTCGGAGTCCAGGTCACGGGCTCGTCGGTGGCGAACACATACTCGTCCTCGGACGTGGCCGAGCGGAGCGGGCGGAGAGCGAGCTCTCCCCCGTCGAGCACCTCCGCGTGCCGAAGCGTCACGGACTCCCCCGGCAGGCCCGCAACGGTGAGGCGGAGCTTGCCCGCGATGTTCTGGCCGAAGTCGAGCAGGAGGCGGCCGTCGTCGCGTCGTTCCGCGGCGACCGGATGGATCGCCTCGATCACGCGGACCGGCGGGCCGGTCGGAGCTTCGAGTTCAGCGGTGAAGCGGCGTCGAGGCAGGATGTCGGTGGCGCTCCATTCCTCTGCGTCGAACCCGGGTGCCGACCAACCGGCCTGCTCGAGGCGAGCGTCGTGGCGTTCGCCCTCGTAGAGCCCGGTGGCGACGATGGGCGCCGGCGACTGCGTCCAGTGCAACGGCACGACGCGTGCACCGAGATCGTCCTCGACCTCCAACTGCAGCAGGAGCGAGACATCCGTGCCGTAGTTGTCCCAGAGACCGCCGTTGAACCCGAGCCGGCCGCGGTACCAGCCGTCAGCGAGCCACGCGCCGATCGCATTCCGCCCGTCGGCCAACCTCTCGGTGATGTCGACCGTGCGATAGCGGAGGCGGTGACGGTAGCTGGACCATCCGGGCGCGAGCACCTCGTCGGATGCCGCGGTGCCGTTCACCTCGAGGTCGTAGACCCCGTGGGCCGTCACGTACACCCGTGCCCGGCGCACCCGGCCGACGAGCTCGAGCTCCGCACGGAGAAGCGTCGCCGGTCGTGCGCCGTCTTGCGGCGTATGCAGCGACGGGGAGACCCATTCGACCACCCAGTCAGCGGCATCGAGAAGGCCGGCCTCGACGCGAACCGGCCGGCTCCACGCGGTGGGTACCTCGACTCCGACGAGATGGGTGCGAACGCGCACCTCGGCGGCTTCGCGGGACCGGAGCGGGCGCGCGGGCCATGGTTGGAAGAGCGTGTCGGCGGAATCGACGAAGATCGTCGTCGACTCGTCACTGCCGACGAAGCTCACCTCGGCTTCGTACGCGCGCTGCGCGAGCTCACCGCCGACGGCCCAGCTCAGGCGCGGGGCCGCGACGCCGATGCCGAGCGTCGGGGCGTCGTGCTCGAGCCGGAGGCCCTCGACCCCGGTCATCCCTTCACCGAGCCGGCCGTGAGGCCCTTCATCACGCGCTGGTTGAGGAAGAGGTAGATCGCGAGCGTGCCGATGACGTTGACGGCGATCGCCGCGAACGTGGGTCCGTACTGGATCTGGCCGAACTGCCCGGTGAAGTTCAGGAGACCGACCTGGATGGTGCGCAGGTCGTCGCGGGTCGTGAACGTCAGGGCGATGAGCAGGTCGTTCCAGATGAAGAAGAACTGCACCAGGGCGACGGTGAAGATCGCGTTCCGCACGAGCGGGAACCCGATGGTCCAGAACATCCGGAAGATGTTGGCCCCGTCGAGGGTCGCGGCCTCGAAGATCTCACGCGGAACGCTGCGGAAGTAGGTGGCCATCATGAACACGGTCAACGGTAGGCCGATCGCCGTGTACGTGATGATGAGCGGCCAGAGCGTCCCGGTGAGGCCGGCACGGAAGTAGATGGTGAAGAGCGGGAGCAGGATCATCTGGCCCGGGATCATGATGCCCGCGAGGAATGCCAGCAGCACCGGCCCACGGCCCTTCCAGACCATGACCTCGAGCGCGAAGCCGGCCGCGACGCCGAAGACGATCGTGAGGAAGAGTGCCGGGACGACCGCGAGCACGCTGTTGCGGATGTAGACCGCGAGGTTGCCGGTGGTCCACGCCTCGACGTAGTTGTCGAAGTTGGTCCAGTCCTCCGGCAGCGCCCAGGTCGGGTTGTTCAGGAACTCCTCCTGCGTCTTCAGCGAGCCGGTGAGCAGCCAGAAGAGCGGGTAGACCACGACGACGAGGAGGATGCCGACGATGATCCAGACGGGGATGCGTCGCACGATCCGGATGAAGCGGGGCGAGCGATCGGTGAAGGTGGCGGTCATGGTTCAGCCCTTGGTCAGATCGCGGCGCGAGGAACGGAAGATGAAGATCGTGACGAGCAGGCAGATGATCGTCAGCAGCAACGCGATCGAGCTTCCGTACCCGTACTCGCCGTATGTGAAGGACGTCTGGTACATGTACAGCGTGAGCGGCGTGGTCGTGTTGCCCGGACCGCCGTTGGTGAGCGCGAGCACCGAGTCGAAGACCTTGAGGGTGCCGTTGACGCTGAAGATGATCGAGGAGAGCAGCACGGGCAGCGACAGCGGGATCACGATGTGCCGAACGAGGCGCCAGCCGGATGCACCGTCGAGGCGCGCGGACTCGAACAGGTCGTCGGGGATGTCGACCAGGCCGGCGTAGAGCAGCACGGCGTAGAAGCCCATCGAGCGCCAGAGGTCCATGAGGATGAGCACGAGGAACGCGGTGTCGGGCGACGCGAACCAGTCGACCGACTGGATGCCGACGAGGTTCAGCAGGTCGTTGACGAGGCCGTTCTGCGGGGCGATCTTGAACAGCTCCTGGAAGAGCAGCGCCACGGCGACGGTCGGCAGCACGACGGGGAAGAACGCGAGGGTGCGGATGAGGCTCGACGCCTTGCGGAGCCAGAACACGTAGATGAGGGCGAGCAGGTAGCCGAAGCCGACCTGCGCGATGGTCAGGACGACCGCGTACTTGAGGGTGAAGACGAGGGCATCGGCGATCTTCGGGTCCGTGAACAAGGTTGCGAAGTTGTTGAGACCGACGAATTCGAAGCCCGTGATCGGGTTGCCCTCGAACACCGTGTAGCCGAGCGACCAGAAGATCGGCACCAGCATCACGAGGGTGTAGACGAGCAGGGCGGGGCCCAGCAGGACAAGGATGGCGCGCCAGTCGCCGAGTACGCGGTTCACAGAGTTGCTTTCGGTCGAGATGTGGGCCGAGGGTCGCGCGGGGCGCGACCCTCGGCCTCTTCGGGTGGGGTGTTACTTCAGGTCCGCCTGGACCATCTCCATGAACTTCTCGGGCGTGATCGCACCGGTGACCAGCTGCGACGCGTTGGTCTGGCTCGTCGTGGCCGCCTTCGCGTTGAACAGCGCCTCGAACCAGAGCACGCTCTGGGTCGTCTCGTCGATGCGCTCCTGCACGGCCTGCGTGAGCGGCGGCAGGTCTTCGACGGGCTCGTTCACGGCGAAGCCGGTGATGACGCCCTGCTCGCCGAGCGAGGTCGAGCCGAAGTTCTCGGCGAAGCAGCCGAGCCATGCGGAGACGTCGTCGGAGTAGCTCGCCTTGGAGAGCGCGAGCGGCACGCCGACGTTGGCGGCGAGCTGGTCACGGCTGCCTGCGCCGCCCTCGACCTCGGGGAACGGCATGAACCCGATGTTCTCGGCACCGATCTGGTTCTGCGCGGGGTCGTTGAAGTTCGCGAGGATCCAGCTGCCCATGTAGAACATGCCGGCTTCACCCGTGAGGAACTGGTTGACCGCGGTCATGTAGTCGATCGAGCCGACCGACGGGCCGAAGTAGCCTGCCTTGCCGAGGTCGGCGACCGCCGCCGCCGCTTCGACGTATTCGGGGTCGGTGAGCGAGGCCTCGCCGTCGATGACCTTCTGCAGGGCATCCGGGCCGATGGTGCGGAACAGGTAGTTGCCCACGAGACGCGTGAGCGGCCAGCCGTCCTGACCGTCTGCGGAGAACGCCGTGACGCCCGCCGCGCTCAGCTTCGCCGCAGCGTCGGTGAGCTCGTCCCAGGTGGTCGGCTCGTCGATGCCGTTCTCGGCGAAGAGCTGCTTGTTGTACCAGATGCCCTCGACGTTGAACTCGGTCGGGAGCACGTAGACGTCTCCGCCGTAGAGGGCCTCGATGGTGGAGCGGGCTGCGGGGATGATCGCGTCGGTCTGGTCGAGCTCCTCGAGGGCCGCGTCGACATCGACGAGCTTGCCGCCGTCGTTGAGGTCCTTGGCGACCTGCGGCGAGTTGCCGCTGGCGAAGAGCACCGGGAGGGCGTTCTGGCCGGCGAGCAGCTGGAGCTGCTGGTCGTAGCTGGCCTGCGGCTGGGTGGTGATGTCGAGCGGGAGCGCCTCGTTCTCCGTCGAGCAGCTGCCGGTGCTGAGCGAGGTCAGCGTGTCCTGGATGCTCGTGTTCTCGGCGAACGACAAGTACGTGAGGTCGGTCGGCGCCGTGGTCTCGCCGCCGCCGCTGTCGCCCGAACAGGCGGTCAGCAGGAGCGCGGTGGCTCCCAGTCCTGCGATGAGCGGTACGAATCGTCGCGCTCGGTTGCGTGCTGTGGTCACAGTTCCTCCTTGAATGCGGCCGCGCCATCGAGTTGTAGCGCTGCAAGAGGATGCTAAGCGGATGTCGAGGGCGCCGCCTCGGAGAAGGCGTGATTTCGGGCATGGGCATCCTGATACCTCCTATCACGGGCATGGATAGCCCCGACATCGCGCGGTTTGGAACGCTGCAACGATCGCGTACGCTGTGCTCATGACGATCACCTCGACGACGAGCCACGGCGGCCAGAGGCCATCCGGCGCGACGAGCACCGGCACCGCGGGCATCGCCGATGTCGCCTCCCTCGCGGGTGTCTCCCAGTCGACCGTGTCGAACGTCCTGAACCACCGCGAACGCGTCGCCGCCGAGACGATCGACCGCGTCGAGCGGGCCATCTCGATGCTCGGCTACGTGCCGAACGGGGCCGCGCGCTCGCTCGCGGCCGGCCGCACGAGGTCGATCGGACTGGTCCTCTCCGACCTCGGCAACTCGCTCTTCGTCGACATCGCCCGCGGCGCGGAGCAGGCGGCCGAGGAGCGTGGCCTGTCGTTGCTCGTGGCGAACGCCGACGGCCGGCTCGAGCGCGAAGACCGCTACGTCGAGCTCTTCACCGAATCCCGCGTGCTCGGCACCCTGCTGACCCTGAACGACGAGACGCACTACCGTGCCCTGTCGACTCGGCGCGCTCGCGCCACCGTCCTCACGCTGCTCAACTTCCATGCCGACGCCGCGGCGTTCTGCAGCGCGTACTTCGACAACGAAGCCGGCGGCCGCCTGGCGACGCAGCACCTCCTTGACACCGGACGTTCCAGGCTGGTGTTCGTCGGCGGTCCGAACGCGTTGCAGCCGGTCGCCGAGCGACGAGAGGGCTTCCGGCGCACCCTCGCGGCCGCCGGCGTGCGCCCCGTCGACGAGCTCTCGCCCGACGGCATCAATCGGGCCGACGGATGGCAGGTCGGCCGACGTCTCGCGCCCCGGGTCGCGTCGGGCGAGATCGACGGCGTCGTTGCCGCATCCGACCTGCTCGCCGCCGGCATCGTGCAGGCGTTCACCGAGACCGCGGGGCTCTCGGTGCCGGCATCCGTCGGCGTGATCGGGTACGACAACAACCAGGCCGCATGGGATGCGCCGATCCCGATCTCCACGATCAGCCAGCCGGGCACCGAACTCGGCTACGCGGGGGTCGGCCTGCTGCTCGATGACATCGATTCCGGAGACCACGAGCATCGTGCGGTTCGACTCGAACCCTCGCTCGTGGTACGACGGAGCACAGGGCGTTAGGTCGAGCCGACGAAGGGACCACGTCGATGGTGACGGATGGAACAGGGCGACCGGCCGGAACCGAGGCCGGCGGTGAACGTCCTCGCGGGCCGATGCAACTCGCCTCGATCGATCTCAACCTGCTCGTTCCGCTGCAGGCGCTGCTCGAGGAGCGCGGTGTCAGCCGGGCGGCTGAACGCCTCTTCATGAGCCAGCCTGCGCTCTCGGCTGCGCTCGCGCGGCTCCGCCGACACTTCAACGACGAACTGCTGGTCCGTTCCGGCAACCACTACGTGCTCAGCACCCTCGGGGCCGAACTCCTCGCGGAGGTCAGCGGTGCGACCAACACGCTCATCAAGCTCTTCGGCACGCAGGCGGAATTCCGCCCCGCCGAGAGCCATCGCGAGTTCAGGCTGGTCTGCTCCGACTACGTCGCCGCCGTCTTCGGTGCGCCGCTCGCCAGGGCCGTCGCGGCGGCCGCGCCCGACACCCAGTTGCGGTTCGAACACGTCCAGGACGACGTCGTCGACAATGCGCCGGACTCCCTTCGAGAGATCGATGGCCTCTTCCTGCCGCACGGCTACTTCGAGCATGCCGAGCACCTCGACCTGTTCGTCGACCCCTGGGCCTGCATCGTCTCGGCACCAGAGGATGGCGCCGATGCCGCGGAGCTGACCGTCGACGCGCTCGGCGTCCGCCCATGGGCGGTCACGTACAGCGGTCGCACCGCTGTGACGAGCGCGACACGTCAGCTCCACACGCTCGGCGTGTACCCGCGGACCGAGGTCGTCACGCGAAGCTTCCTCACCCTGCCCGACATGGTCGCGGGCACCGATCGGGTCGCGTTCGTGCCCGGATCCCTCGCGGCCCGCTTCATGGACCGACCGGACGTGACGGTGGTCGCGTCGCCGCTCGAGCTCCCACTGATCCGGCAGGCGTTCTGGTGGAGCCCGACGCATGACGAGGATGCCGGGCACCGGTGGTTGCGGGCGATGGTCGAGACCGTCGCCGCCGACCTGGCCGGCAGCGTGTGATGCGGAATGGGGAGTCCGTCCATTGAGGGACTCCCCCTCGCTCGAACCGACCTAGACGATCGCAGCGCGTAGTTCGGCTGCCGCCGCGCCCACGTCGGGAGCACCGTAGATCGCACCTCCGGCAACCGCGACCCGAGCACCCGACTGCTGCACGGCGGCGATGGTGGTGGCGTTGATGCCGCCGGCGACCGAGAACGGGACGCCGGATGCCTCCCCGTCCCTGAGCAGGGTCGAGAACGTGAAGCCCGCCTCGGCCTGCTCGTCCAACCCGGCGTGCATCTCGACGAACTCGACCCCGAGTGCCACGACCTCCTTCGCCCGCGCGGGCTTGTCCGCCACGCCGATCAGGTCGACGACGATGCCCTTGCCGTGCTTCTTCGCGGCCTTGACCGCCCCCACGATGGTGCTGTCCCCGGCCGACCCGAGCACGGTCACGAGGTCCGCGCCTGCGGCGAAGGCGATGTCGGCCTCGAGCTCGCCGGCGTCCATGGTCTTCAGGTCGGCGAACACGACCTTGTCGGGATGCGCCGACTTCACGGCGGTGATGGCGGAGAGGCCCGCGCTCTTGATCAACGGCGTACCGAGCTCGAGGATGTCGACATGCGGCGCCGCGGCGGCGGCGAGTTCCAGAGCGGCCTCGGTGGTCAGGGTGTCCATGGCGAACTGCAGTTTCATCGGTTTCCTTCTGTGGGTTGGGTGGTGGTCGGTGGCCTGTTCGTCACTCGAGGTTCGTTCGTCACTCGAGGTTCGCGTGTCTCGGCCAGAGCTCGTCGGCGGTCGCGCCGGAGCGCACCCAGAGCGCGTCGAAGATCGCATCCCCCAGGATCACGACCGCCTGTTCGAACAGGCTTCCGGCGTACTGGGAGGAGGCTGCCCGGGTGCGATCGAGCTTGCCGGCGGCCGGAAGGACGATGATCCGGGTGGCCAGCTCGGCCAGCGGCGATTCCGGTGCTGTCGTGATCGCGGCGACGCGTGCACCAGATGAGACCGCCGTCTGCGCGGCGCGCACGATTCCGGCCGTGGTGCCCGAGCCGCTGGCGGTGAGGAGCAGGTCGCCGGATCCGATCCCCGGCGTCGTCACCTCGCCGACCACGTGCACATCCATGCCGAGGTGCATCAGCCGCATCGCGGTCATCCGCAACGCGAGTCCGGAACGGCCGGCTCCCAGCACGAAGACTCGCGGCGACGCGGTGATGAGGGCCGCGAAGGCCTCCAGCGCAAGAGGATCGTCGAGGATGATGCCCTCGACGAGGGTGTCGAGTTCACGCCGCACGCGCTCCAGGGACGAGCCGACGCCGGCCTCGGTGAGATCCATCTCCCCATCGTCGGTGCGCAGCACCTCGGGATCCCCCACCCGTCGGAGCAGTGACGCCTACCCGAAAGGACGGCTTTCTGATGACGGGTAGGTTGAGCCACATGAATCCCGACACGGACCTCCCCTCACCGGCATCCCGCCTTCTCGCATTGGAGCACGCGAGCATGGTCGCGGAGCAGGCGGATCGGCATGCCATCACGCTCGAATCGCTCCTGGCGATCCTGCGCTCGAGCCGGCTCGACGACCGGGGCGCCCGAACGATGGCCGCCGAGATCGCCACGACCGCCCTCGTCGGCCTGCGCATGGCCAGTGATCAGCAGCGGAGCAGCCTGCTGGAGCCGGTCGTCGGCGCGTTCGCGCGGCTCAAGGTCGACCTTCATCCACTGGTCAGGTACGGCGACCTCGAGGTCCAGTTCGTGGAACCCCCCGCGACCGGCCGCGCGTTGCCGGGCGAGGTGGCGCACGCGGCCCGGGCCATCGTCCGCAGCGCGGTGCTCGCGTTCGTCGACCAGGGTGAGACGCGACGCGTGCGCATCCAGTGGGACTGCGACGGGCTGAACCTGCTGATCGGCATCCGCGACGACGGAAAGGGCGAACTCACCGCGCACGACGACAGCCTGCGTCCGATCGCCGAGCGGGTCTCGGCCCTCGACGGTGCGCTGGCGGTCTCCTCGACGCCGGGCTGGGGCACCTCGCTCGACATCCGGCTCCCGCTCGATCCCCCCGTCGAGCCGGAGCCGCTCGCCGATGCCGTGCCGCTCTCGACCCGTGAGCGCGAGGTGCTCCGTCTCCTCGTCGCGGGCGAACGCAACCAGTCCATCGCGACGCAGCTCGGCATCAGCACGAACACCGTGAAGTTCCACGTCTCCAACCTGCTGCGCAAGGCGGGCGCCCGCAGCCGATCCGAGCTGGCCGCGCTCGCACGATAGCCTGCGCACTCGGCTCGGCGAATCGGATGCCGGATGCCGGATGCGCGCTGTCGGGCGTATCGTGTGCCGCGGGAGGTCCAGATGACCGACAGGAGTTCGAACGCCGGCTGCTTCGCCGGCGGGGGTGCGATCTACGGGCTCGGCATCATCGGCGCCTGGGTGTTCTTCTTCCAGCGTGCCGATGCGTTCTGGGAGTTCATCGGGGCGTTCTTCCAGGGCATCGTCTGGCCGGCGTACATGGTGTACGAATTGTTCGCGACCCTCGTCGACGCCGGGTCCTGAGCAGGCCGCGAGGCGGTTCCGAGTCGAAGCCGGCCGACGCGCCGCGTGCGAGCCTGCGGTCGAGACGACCTTCAGTCCCTGCGAGCGCCCTTCGGCCGATAGGTGCGCCCGAAGCTTCGTTCCGCGTCTTCGGAGATGTCGACGAGCTCCCAGTCGTACCGTCGCCCACCCGGGACGTCGAAGATGCGAGTGCCGTCGCCGAGGAACACCGGGGCCACGAAGACCTGCAGTTCGTCGATGAGGTCGTGTTCGAGAGCCTGACGGGCGATGTCGGCGCTGATGATCTGCACATCCCGGTCGCCGGCGATCTCCTTGGCGCGGCGCACCGCCTCCACGACGTCGCAGTCCAGGGCGACGATGGACGGGTCGTCCGCGATCTCGTCGGGCCGGTGGGTGAGGATGAACTCGGTCCCCGACCACGCGCCGCCGTACGCCTCGGAGGTCAGCTCATCGCGCTCGCCCTGCTGCGCCTTCGCCGCGTCGTAGCCGCTCCTGCCCGAGATGATCACCGCCACGGCGTGCGCCATGCGCTCCGTGGTGCCCTCGGCCAGCGGTTCCCCGGCGGACAACCAGCTCATGTCATGTCCCGGTCCGGCGATGAAGCCGTCGATCGAACAGGTGAATCCCCACGCGACCTTGCCCATGACGCTCCTCACGGTGCTCTCGGCGAGCACGTCGGCGGTTCGATGCTCGGCATACTACCGTCGCCGTGCGATCGCACTCCCGGCAGGGGCGAGCGGATGCCTCGCCGCTACTTCTGCCGCTGCAACTGCGCGAGGAGCTCGGGACCCCGACGATCGAGCGTGCGCCCGCCGACGCGGATGCCGACGACGAGCAGCACCGTTCCGAGCACGATGCCGAGCACGAGCGAGATCCAGCCGTAGACGACCTGGCCGGTCGTGAAGCCGATGATCGCGAAGACGAGCTCGGGCAGCACGAGGATCGCGAGGATGCTCCACGTCACGAGCAGCGACAGCATCAGGCTCATGCCGCCTCCGGGCTTCGACTTGAACGGGCTCTCCCCCGGCGCGGGCACGGCGAAGATGAACATGCCCGAGACCAGCGATGACAGCGCGAATCCGCTGAGGAGCACGCCGATGGTGATGCCGAGCAGCCCGGGAAGCGCGGTCCATGCGCCGGTCAGCCAGACCGTGCCGAGCACGGTCAGCAACGACAGCGGCACGGCGAAGACCGCGAGCGCGACCACCCGGCCGATCCGGTCGTCGCGTCCGCTCACGCCCTTCTGCAGGTGCAGCGCGAACGCGGTGTTGTCGTACGAGACATCCGTGTAGATCGACATCGAGAGCAGCACGGCGATGATCGGACCGACCGAGTTGAGCGGCGTCAGGTCGCCGTTCGTGCCGGAGTAGAAGAGCACGAACACCGGCACGAGCGGCAGCGTGATCAGCGACTGCGCGTACCTGGGGTCGCGGATCCAATACGTCAGCGCCCTCGCCGCGACGGCACCGGCCGGGGTTCCGGGGAAGACGCCGAAGAACCCGAGCCCTCGGTTCGAGGCCTTCGCCGGCGTCGAGCGCGCAGGTGTCTCCAACGCCTTGGCGAGGCTCCAGCGCCAGACGATCGCGAACACGACGAGCGTCGCGACGCCGATCAGGAACTCCACCCGGCACGACCGAACTCGCCGGCCGCCACGTCGGCCGGAACCGCCCAGATCGCCCCGAGCGGCGTCCATCCGATGACCGAGCCGATCTGCGGGAGGGTGTCGAAGTTGTCGCTCAGCAGTCGCTGCAACCCGATGATGATCGGCCCGAGCAGGATCAGCGGAATGAACACGACGAGCGCCTTGGCCTCCCGGAACCGCCGGCCCTCGCCGATGACGGAGACCAGGGCGACGAGCATCCGCGATCCGACGACGCAGGTGAGCACGCCGATCACCGCGCACACGATCGCGACGAGCGCCGCGAGCGGATACCGCACCCAGGTCAGGGCCGTGCCGAGCGCGGCGATCGAGGTCACGATGCCCGGAACGCCGAGCACGCCGCTCACGGTGAGCGCGACGAGCAGCGTGGGAAGCGGGATCGGGTACGCCACGAGCCGCGACGGCTCGACCGTCTGGTCGATGCCCGACGTCAGCACCGGCAGGACCGTCCACCCGAGGATGAGCGCCGCCCCCGCGAGCACCACGACGGCGCGAGCCACCTCGATCGGCGCGAAGCTGAGGGCGAAGAGCCCGGCGACGACCCCAACGAGGATGCCGAGCCCGTAGAGGGCGCCGAGCACCATCGCGACCATCTGCCACGGGCTCCGCTGCACCGAGTTCCAGAGGAGCAGGAACCGGAGCCTTACGAGCGTCGCAACCATTCCGGCCCACCCCCTGCCCGACGGCCGCCGACGAGGTCCACGAACCGGTCCTCGAGCGTCGAGCCGGCGCGCACGTCATCGGTCGTGCCGGATGCGAGCACGCGGCCCTCTGCGATGATCGCGACGTGGTCGCACATGCGCTGCACGAGATCCATCGCGTGGCTCGAGACGATGACCGTGCCGCCCGAGTGCACGAATCCGTCGAGGATGTCGCGGATGTTGGCCGCCGAGACGGGGTCGACCGACTCGAACGGCTCATCGAGCACGAGCAGTCGCGGAGCGTGCACCAGTGCGCAGGCGAGCGCGATCTTCTTCGTCATGCCCGCGGAGTAGTCCACGACGAGGGTGCCGCCGGCGCCGTCGAGATCGAGCAGCTGCAGCAGCTCGGCCGCGCGCCCCGCGACCACCTCTCGAGGCAGGCCGCCGAGCAGCCCGGCATACGTCACGAGCTGGATGCCGGTGAGCCGGTCGAAGAGCCGCACGCCGTCGCTGAGGATCCCGACGAGCTTCTTCGTCTCGACGAGATCACGCCAGACCTCCACGCCGTGGATGCGGATCTCACCGGCATCCGGACGCAGCAGGCCCGTGGCCATCGACAGTGTCGTCGTCTTGCCGGCACCGTTCGGGCCGACGAGGCCGAAGAACGATCCGCTCGGCACCTCGAGATCGAGGCCTGCGACGGCGACCTTGTCGCCGAAGCGCTTGACCAGCCCTCGGATCTCCAGCGCCGGCCCCGTATCCGCCGTCGTCGTGAGTCGAGCTTCGTCCGTCATGCAGATCTCCGATTCGATCGTCTTCGGCCAACGTCATCCACCCTACGAACCCGTGGTCGTCAGGAGATCCCCCACGCGACGGATACCGGGCGTCGGACGATGGATGCCGGCCGTCAGACGATCAGGAGCTGCTGGAGTTGGACGAGCGGTCGGGCAGGTACGGCTCGATGGCGGCGGCGAGCTTCGCCGGCGACATCGACTGCAGCCAGATGCGGCCAGGTCCGTGGATCTCGGCGAGGAAGAGCGAGTCGCCGAAGAACTTGTTCTTGATGCCCTTGACCGACGTGAACTCCAGGTTCATCTGGGCCTCGAACATCGCGAGATGCCCGGGGTGGATGAGCAGGGACTGGCCTGCGGGCAGGTCGTACTCGGTGATCTCGCCGGCGAGCTGCACCCACGCGGTGCCGTCGCCGCTCAGCTTCTGGAAGATCACGCCCGCGCCGCCGAAGATGCCGGCACCGAGTTTCTTCTGCAGGCCCACCGACACCTCCACGCCGGCCGTGCTCGCCGAGTACGACCCCTGCTGCACCATGAACGAGTCCGCCGCGTCGATGTCGAGCTGGCGGATGGTGCCGGGCAGCTGCGCGGCGAAGGCGAGCAGTCCGCCCTGCGCGGGCGCGGTGTACTCGGTCAGGAACAACTGGGCACCGCCGAGCACGCGTTTGAGACCGCCCATGAATCCTCCGCCACCGCCGGTGCCGTGCACCGTCGACGTGTCGAGCGCGAACCCCGGCGACATCCAGGCCACGTCGCCGCCCTCGGCGACCACCTTCTCGCCTGCGTCGAGGTTCAGTTCGAGGATCGGCATGGTCGTACCCGCGATAGTCGACTTCATGCGTTCCACGATAGGTGCACCGCTCGGACTCCAACCAGACCGACTTCCGGCTGCAGAGGCTCGCTGATCGCGGGGAGGACCCCGGAGCTACGAGCCGCTCGAGCCGGCGACGCTCAACGCGATCAACTGCTCGAGCGCCTCATCGGCGATCTCGACGCCGGGGAACCTCGCGAACTGGCCCATCGGCATCGATTCGACCATCTTGAGCGCGTTTCCGTTCGCCTGGGCGGCGGCCTGCTGCTCGGGTGTCGCGTTCGCCATCATGCCCTGCATGAGGGCGGGGCCGACGACGGGGTGGCTGAACCATTCCTTGACCGTCGAGATCAGGCTGAGCGGCGCAGGTCGTTCGACGTCGCCCTCGAGGGGCAGGTCGCGCACCTCGATGATGTCGGTCGCCGAACGGCCGAGCTCGACCCGATGAATTCCGGGATCGACCCACCAGCGGGCACCGCGAGCGTCCCAGTGCGCGAACGCCCGTCGTTCGAGCTCGAGCGACACGGTGGCCGCCTCGCCCGGCTCGAGCGAGACCTTCGCGAACGCGCAGCAACGCCGACCGCGACCTCGTCCTGGCCGGCAACGCGAAGCGGCTCTTCAACCTCCCGATCGAGATCTGACACCGACCACGAAGCGGGCGGACGGCGGCTGATCCGCCTCCGCCCGCTTCGCCGCGCCCTGCTCGATCAACCCTGACCGCCGGGATCGCCCGGGCGAGTGGCCGCGGCATCCGCGATATCGATGCGGTTGACGCCGTCATGCTCGGTGACCTCGATCTGCGCGGGCAGGTCTTCAGGGTTCATGATCTCGTCCGCACGGTCGGTCTCGCCGCCTGCGGGGTTGGCATCTGACATGGTTCGCCCTTCTCTGCCTGGTTGATGGACGGTCGACTCAGGCCAGGATCTTCTCGAGCGTGGCCTTGAGTTCCTCACTGGTGTGGACCTCCTGGTCGAGGTTGGCCTGAAGCAGCGCCACGGCATCCGTGAGGCCCAATGAGGTCGCCGGCAGGATCAGTCCCTGATAGGCGGAGATCTCGTAGTGCTCGTTGCCGAGGGCACTCGAGAGCGCGACCTGATCGCGCAGCTTGGGAGCGCTCCGCTCGAGCAGCGAGACCGCCTGCTTCGAGATGCCCTTCGTGCTCGGCGACGGAGCCGTGGACTCCTTGAACTCGAGCAGGGCGAAGACCTGCTTCAGGTTCGCGAGCTGTTCCTTCGTCTCGTCGGCGTGGTGGCGGAACAGCTTCTTGATCTCCGCCGACTTCGCCGCCTTCGCGAGCTCTCCGAGCGCCTCGAGGGAATCGTTCTCCATCGTCAGCGCGGTGCGGAGCTGGAAATGAAGCAACTCGGTCGGGCTCTCGAGCGTCTGCTGGACCATTGGGGTTTCCTTTCCGGGGCCTCCGCGGAGTGCAGGGCGCCCAGGTTCGTCGACTCCCAACGGTCGGCGATCACGTGCCGGGAGTACAGGGGGTTGCCGTGGGCCCGGGATACCTCTATGACGAACCACGCTTCGGCGATGGCGAGGCTGCTCGGGGGCTCTCGGCGATACCCGACCTGAACTGAGGAAGAGGAAGGCTGCGCGACGACGACGGCGTCAGCCCAAGCCGGTGACGAGGTTGATCACCGTCGCCAGGATGACCGCGCCGAAGAGGTACGCGAGCAGCGTCTGGGCCAGCACGATGCGGCGAACCGCGTTGGTTCGCACGTTCGTGTCGGCCACCTGATAGGTCATGCCGAGCCCGAACGAGAAGTAGGCGAAGTCCGTGTACATCGGATCCTCATCCTGATTGAAATCGATGCCACCGATGGGATCGGTGTAGTACTCGCGTGCCACCCGCAACAGGTAATCGGTCTGGATGAGCGCCCAGGATGCCGCAACACTGAGCACCGACACCCCGGCCAGCAGGAACGATTCGACCTCGCCGGCATCCTTGGTCTCGATCAGCACGACCGCCACAGCGCCCAAGCTGATCAGGCTCCCGACGATCGCCAGGAGCCTGGCGAACCGCCGCCCGGGATCCTCGCGGACCGCATGCAATCGCGTCGCAGCCGCATCCATGGGCCAGACCATGAGCAGGATCCACACCGTGGCCGTGCCGGCACCCGCAGCCCACCCGGCGAGCAATGCGGATGCGAAGCCCAGGGCGAAACCGACCGGCACGGCCACCGCGACTCCGACGAACGACGAGACCACGGTGCGAACCGCCGTGCCAGCGACCTTGTGAGTGCGAATTGCGATCATGGTTGCGATGCTGTCACGTCGGAACTCGATCGAGACGACGTGACCGCGCTCTTCATCGGCGAGCGGCTCGAGGGTCGCGAGCTGAGAGGGTTGCGCCGGTCATCGGTCACCAGTCATGAACGGTGCCGTCGAGGAGACGGTTGTACGGCAGGTAAGCCTGCTCGTACGGGTATTTTCCGGCTTCGTCCACGTTGAGCTCGACGCCGAGGCCGGGCTTGTCGCCGGGGTGCAGGTACCCGTCGTTCCAGGTGAAGGACTGCTCGAAGACCTGGTCGGTCTTCGCGCCGTGGCGCATGTACTCCTGGATGCCGAAGTTGTGGATCGACAGCCCGAGGTGCATGGCGGCGGCCATTCCGACCGGGGAGATATCGGTCGGGCCGTGCATGCCGGACTTGATCTGGTACATCGCCGCGTAGTCGAGCGTCTTCTTCAGCGGCGAGATGCCGCCCATGTGGGTGACCGCGCCGCGCACGTAGTCGATGAGCTGGTCGCGGATGATGTCCTTGAAGTCCCAGACCGTGTTGAAGATCTCGCCGATCGCGAGCGGTGTCGTGGTGTGCTGGCGCACGAGGCGCAGGGCCTCCTGGTTCTCGGCCGGGGTGCAGTCCTCGAGCCAGAACAGGTCGTACGGCTCGAGGTCCTTTCCGAGGCGGGCGGCCTGGATCGGCGTCATGCGGTGGTGCCCGTCGTGCAACAGCGGGATGTCGGGACCGAACTCGTTGCGGACGGCTTCGAACACGCCGGGCAGGTGGTTCAGGTAGGCGCGGGTGTCCCAGTCCTCCTCGACCGGCTTCGCCCCGCGGCGTGCCGGCTCATGGTCGTATCGCACGGATGCGTCGCCGACGTCGGCGCCTTGCGCGGCGATGCCGTAGATCGCCTTCAGCGTCGGCACGCCCGTTTGCACGCGGATCGCACGATAGCCCTGCTCCTGATGGGAGCGGATGGAGTCGAACAGTTCGGGGAGTTCCTTGCCGGACGCGTGCCCGTACGCCATCAGCCCGTTCCTCGATGCGCCACCGAGCAACTGGTACACCGGCATTCCGGCTGCCTTGCCCTTGATGTCCCACAGCGCCATGTCCACCGCGGCGATCGCGGCCATCGTCACGGGCCCGCGCCGCCAGTAGGCGGATCGGTAGAGGAACTGCCAGGTGTCCTCGATCTTCGCGGCATCCGCTCCGATGAGCAGGGGCACGAGGTGTTCGGTCAGGTACGCGACGACGGCGAGCTCGCGCCCGTTCAAGGTCGCGTCGCCGAGGCCGGTCAGGCCGTCTGCCGTCGTGATCTTGAGGGTGACGAAGTTGCGGTCGGGGCTGGTGACGATGACGTCAGCCCGGTCGATGATCATGCTCATGGTGTTGCTCCGTGGATCGTGGGTGAGCGGGTTTCGGGGTCAGGATGTCTCGAGCGCGGTGACCGCGTCGGCGACGTGTGCGGCGAAGCCGGCGTCATCCGCGAGGCGTGCATGCAATGCGGCGAGCAGCGCATGCCGGGCGGATGCATCGAGCTCGGCGATCGCTGCCTGGTCGATGCCCTCCGGCACCGGTGCGCAGCCGGCGCGCACGCCGAGCATCCACGCGGCGATCGCGACGGCGCAACCTGGCGCCTCGTGCCCGGATGCGAGTCGGCCGAGCGCGACGGGCACGATGCGCAACCGCATCTTGGTGGTCGAGTCCTGCGCGATCTGCGCGAGACGGTGCTCGATGCGGGGGTTGCGGAAGCGTTCGAGGAGCGCGGCCCGGTAGTCGGCGAGGTCGAACCCGGGCAACTGGCGGGCGTCGTCGTCCCAGAGGGCTTCGACGAGGTCGCGGCAGACCGGATCCTCGATCGCGGCCGAGACGACGGTGTGGCCGCGGGTCTGGCCGAAGGTCGCGAGCACGGTGTGAGCGCCGTTCAGCATCCAGAGCTTGCGGTTCTCCCACGGGGCGATCTCGTCGACGAACCTGGCGCCCGCGGATTCCCAGTCGGGGCGCCCGGCTGGGAAGTCTCCCTCGAGCACCCAGTCGGAGAACGGTTCGGTGACGACGGGCGCGACGTCGAGCCATCCGGTGGCCTCGAGGACGGCGTGCGACTCGGCATCGGCGTCGATCGCCGGCGTGATGCGGTCGATCGAGGTCGAGACAACCGAGACCGACGCCGCCAACCACGCGGCGAGGTCGGGCGAGGTCCGGCCGGTGAGGTCGGCCAGCGCGCGTCCCAGGAGCCCGCCGTTGTCGGGCAGGTTGTCGCAGGGCACGATCGCGATCGGGCCCGCGCCAGTGCGACGCCTGGCGTCGAGGGCCAGCAGTACCCGGCCGAGCGCAGTTGCGGGCCGGACGGCGTCCGTCGTGTCGCCAGGGGCGTCGCGCGTGAACGCGTTCCGCAGTAGTTCGACGTCGGATGCCACGGCCTCGTCCTCGAGGTCCGGAGTGCCGTCGGCGGAGAGCCGGTAGCCGGCCTCGGTGATCGTGAGCGTGAGGATCGCGACCTGAGGGTCGGCGACGGCCGTGACGAACGCGGGCACGTCGTCGCCGGCCTCGACGCGCACGATCGAGGGAATCAGCTCGAACCGGTCGCCGTTCGCGGCGCGCTCGACAAGTGTGTACAGGCCGTCCTGCGGGCCGAGCCGGTCGACGAGGTCGCGGCTGCGACCGGTGAATGCGGCGATCCCCCACTCGTCGGCATCGGCCGCGTGCGCCGTGTACCAGGCCTGGTGCGCGCGGTGGAACGCGCCGAGACCCAAGTGCACGATCCGCTCCGGCGGAGTCGGGACCCCTGCCGTTGCACGCGACAGGCGCACGTCGGCGAGAGCTGTGGTGGTGGCGGTCACAGCTTGAAGACCTCTCGGGGAATGGCGTCGACCAGGTCGTCGATGATGCGCTCCGCGGCATCCATGCGCACCCGTCCCTCGACGACCAGACGCGCGAGGAACCCGGCGTCGACCCGTCGTGCCGTGTCGTGACGTGCCGGGATCGACAGGAATGCCCGCGTGTCGTCGATGAACCCGCTCGAGCGATAGAAGCCCGCGGTCTCGGTCACGGCGGCGCGGTGTCGGGCGATCGCGTCGGGCGCGTCGAGGAACCACCACGGTGCACCCAGGTACACGCTCGGGTAGAACCCTGCGAGTGGCGCGAGCTCACGGGAGGAGGTGGTCTCGTCGACCGCGAACAGCACGAGATGGAAGTCAGGCTCCAGGCCGTACCGCTCCAGCAGCGGTCGGATGCCGCGCGTGAACTCGGTCGCGACCGGGATGTCGTGACCGGTGTCCGGTCCGAACCGGGCGTGCGTGGCGCTCGAATGGTTGCGGAGCACACCCGGGTGGATCGTCATCACGAGTCCGTCGGCGACGCTCATGCGCGCCATCTGCACGAGCATGTGCCCGCGGAACGCACGCCGCTCCCCCGCACTCGCGTGACCGGCGACGACAGCTTGGAAGAGCCGCTCAGCCTCTGCGGGGTCGAGGTCGACCGTGAACACCTCCTCGACCCCGTGATCCGTCGAGACCGCCCCGTGCCGGATGAAGTGCGCGCGCCGGTCTTCGAGCCCGCCGAGGTACCCGGCGAAGTCACCGGGCTGTCCGGTCGCGGCGAGCAGTCGCTCGACGTTGCCCGCGAACCCGACCGCATCGGGATCGAGATACCGGTCCGGTCGGAACGTCGGAACCACCCGCCCGGGGAGGCCGGATGCCGCGAGTGCGGCGTGCTCGGACAGGTCGTCGAGCGGGTCGTCGGTGGTCGCGAGGAATTCGATGCCGAATCGCTCGAACAGTGCGCGCGGCCGGAACTCCGGACGCACCAGCGCCGCGGTGATCTCGTCGTAGATCGCATCTGCCGTGTTCGGGCCGAGCGGGGTCGTGATGCCGAAGACCCCGTCGAGCTCCTCCTCGATCCAGTACCCCGACGCCGTGCCCGCGAACCGGTGCCAGTGCGCCGCGAGCGTGCGCCACACCGTGCGAGCATCGCGCCCGGCAGCCTCGTCCACGACCAGGTCGGCGAGGTCGACCCCTGCGGCGTGCAGGAGGCGGGTCACGTAGTGGTCACCCGTGACCAGCAACCCCACTGGATCCGGGTACGGCTCGTCGTCGAGCAGCAGCGACGGCGGCACATGCCCGTGCGGCGAGATGATCGGGCTCCCCGCCACACGCTCGTACAGATCGAGCGCGACCGCACGCGTCGCCGGGTCGACCGGCAGCAACCTGGCGGGATTTCGGGAAGGCGATGTCATTTGGCGATGAGGTTGAGCTGGGCGTTCAACGCGGCGACGTGCTCGATGGACACGCCACCGGCCTGCTTGATGAGCTTCTCCACGCTCATCCGGTCGACGATGGCCTGCATGGCCGGCGGGATCTCGACGCCATGACCGACCTCACCACGGCTCGTCGACACGGCTTCGAGGACCTTGGAGATCACGCGCGCACCGTCCTCGGACTGCTTGATGTCGCCGAGCGAGTCGCGAACGGAGAAGTACCCGACGGGGCTCGGCAGCTCGGCCTCGTCGAACCAGTTCGCGATGGACGTCGTGGGCATCACACTCGCCGCAGGAACCTCGTCCACCCGGCGGAGCACGATGGTGTCGGCGAGATCGCCGGAGCGGGCGGTGATCTCGTGCTCGCCGGTCAGGGGTACCCGGAAGCGGAAGGTGCGACGACCCTCGATCGCGCCGACCTCGACGCCGTCGACCGACAGCACGACCCGCTCCTGGTTCGAATACACGATCACCTCGGTGACATCCTCCGCCCGTTCGGCGCGACGACGACCCGCGACATGCACGAACGGCTCGCTCGACCACGCCGCCTTGTACACGTAGAAGGCGTCCTTCTTCAACGATCGGTCGAACGAGACGAGCCCCTTCTGGTTACGGCCCGCAACGCCGCCCTCGTCACGACCGGCGGACCCGAAGTCCGCGAGGTTCCACACGTGCGTGGCCCACAGCCACGGCCGCGCCTCGATCATGCCGACCATGTGCTCGTGGTACGACGCCTGGTACCCCTCGGTGTAGTCGCCCTTCTCGGGAGCGGCCGACTGGAACTGCGCGTTCGCATCCGCCCCGTACTCTGCGAGTCCGATCGCGATCTCGGGGTATGCCGCGTGGAAGTCGTCGAGCCAGGTGTCGTTGTCGGCGACGTCGCCGACGTACCAACCGAAGTAGAGGTTGTACGACATGACGTCGGGCAGACCGACCAACGGATGGTCGGTCTCGAGGAGGAACAGGTTCGCCATGGCGGTCAGGCGGGTCGGATCGAGCTCGTGCGCGAGATCGTTCAACTCGCGATGGGCGGCGATCACGTCCTCGCCCGATCCGGCGAGGGTGATCTCGTTCGACAAGCCCCACGAGATGATGCTCGCGTGGTGGCGGTTCTGCACGATCAGCTCGGTGAGCTGGTCGCGGGCGTTCTCGGTCGCTCCGGGGAGGAAGACGGTGATCTGCGGGATCTCCGCCCACACGACCAGGCCCGCCTCGTCGCAGAGGTCGTAGAAGCGCTGGTCGTGCTGGTAATGCGCGAGCCGAACGGTCGTTGCACCGAGTTCCAGGACCAACGCGAGATCCTGCTGCTTGACCTCTTCCGTGATCGCGTTGCCGACGCCCTCGAAGTCCTGATGGCGCGACACTCCGCGAAGCGGGTACTCCTCGCCGTTCAGCAGGAAACCGCGCTGCGGGTCGACCTCGAACTCCCGGCAACCGAACCGCAGCTCGACCTCGTCGAGCACCGCGTCGCCGGCGAGGATTTCGGCTCGGGCCGTGTAGAGGTGCGGGTCGCGCAGGCCGTGCCAACGGCGCACGTGCTCGATCGAGAGCGTCGCGTTCGCCTCACCGTCGACGAGCGGCACGGTCACGGTCGCTTCGCCGTCGACGGCGAAGCGCACGCCGGTCGCAGATCCGCCGGAGGTCGTGACCACCGCCGCACTGAGCGCGACCTCGGCGCGGTCGCCGTCGAGGTGCGCGATGACGATCAGGCCGGGGCCGCCGTTGTCGGCGAGGTCGAAGTGTTCGCGCCCGACGGTGATCTGGCGCACCTCGCGGTAGATGCCGCCGTAGAAGGTGAAGTCGGCCTGCTGCGGGTACACCCGCTCGTTCTTCGCATTGTCCACGATCACGACGAGCGTTCCCGATCCGTCCGCGAGCCCGTCCGTCAGGTTCACGCGGAAGGTCGAGTAGCCGCCATCGTGAGTGGTGAGGAGGCGTCCGTCCAGGTACACCTCGGCCGACGAGTTCACGCCCGCGAACTCGACCCAGGTCTCGACATCGGACTCATCGGCCTCGATCACCCGTGCATACGTCGAGCGACCGCGACGGTACTCGCCGCCGGCCTGTCCGTCGATCGCGTTCCAGGTGTGCGGCAGCACGACCTGCTCCCCCGCGGCCGCGATCTCGTCCCAACTCGACCCCGCGGGCAGTTCGGCGGGCGAGTACGCCCACCCCTCGTGGATCGCCGTGGCCCGGCGGGCGTCGGTGGCAGCGGGCTGCGGCATGGGAGTCTCCTTCGACGAGAGTTCGCCGGCGCACGCCGGCTGGGCTCAACCACGATACGAACCACGGACGGGAGGATGATAGAACTGATCACGCGCGATCAGAACTGATTCGGCACACTCTTGCAGGTCACACGAACCGAGGTACCTCGATGACGACGTCGTCGCATCCGCAAGCGCATCCGCAGGACGCCCTCGAGCCCATCGCGGCCGCGGTGGCCGAGGTCCTGAGCTGCCCGATCGAACTCACGACCGACATCGCACCGGCGCTCGACGCGTTCGAGTCGGCGCACTGCCTCGACCCGCGCATCCAACCCGCCTTCACTGCATCGGTGCTCCGAGCGTTCGTGCGCGACATGGACCGGCAGGTCGTGCATGAGATCCGTGAGCCGCTCGGGATGGCGATCGCACTCGTCCGCTGGGATGACCGCCTGCTCGTCATCGGCCCGTACACGCACGAGCCCATGCATCCGGGTGTCGCGGAAGAGGCCATGAGTCGGTTGGGCATTCCCAGTGCCCACCTCCCGATCTACAAGCACTACCGCACCAGGTACGCGATCGTCGATGCCGAATACGTGTACCGCGGAGCTGCCAGCCTGCTTCGCGCAGGCGGCGGCGAGGACGCGCTCGGCAGCCTTCGCGAGGTCGAGGCCGAAGGCGGGACGATCGCCCCCGGGGTCGGGGAGGCTCTGCAGTCTGCCGCATTCACCGTGATCGAAGAGCGGTACCGACTCGAACGGGAGTTCATGGACGCGGTCGAGGAGGGCTCTTCCGAACAGGCACTCTCCGCCTTGCAACGCATGGGACGGATGCCGCAGACGATCAGCTACCTGAACACGCCGTTCCTCGGCACGACCATCTTGCGGATCATGGCCCGAGTCGCGGCGCAGCGCGGCGGGCTGCCACCGGTGACCGTCGACGCGATCTCACAGGAGTATGCGCAACGGCTGCACCGCATCGGCCATTCTTCGGACCCGAAGCGGTCCGCCTCGTTCACCGCGCAGATGGTCACGGAATTCTGCCGGTACGTCCGACGCCACAACCAGCGCGAGTATCCGCCGCTCGTACGTCGCGTCGCCGACGAGATCGACCTCCATCTCAGCAGCCATGTCTCGACGACCGACCTCGCGGACCGGCTCGGAGTGTCCGCCTCCACGCTCGCGCGCCGCTTCAAGTCGGCCACCGGCATGACCATCGTCGCGTACACAGCCCAGCAGCGGGCCGAGCGCGCGGCCCGACTGCTCGCCACGACGACGCAGAGCGTGCGCGATATCGCGCTGTTCGTCGGCTACGACGACGCGAACTACTTCGTCAAGGTATTTCGAGAGGCACACGGGATGACGCCGACCGCGTATCGCGAGGCCCACACGGCCTGACGCGCTCGAAGGCCGCGGATCTGCGATCCGCGGCCTTCGAGATCGGCGCTCGTCAGGCGAGCACGCCCTCGGTTTCGATGTCCGCCGCCTGCAGCGCTTCCTTCTTCTCGGCGACCCGCTTCTGCACCTCGATCATCTCGGTTCGGTCGAGCTTGTAGCCGCGCATGGCGATCAGCGAGATCGCCCATCCGAGGATCGGCAGGCCGAAGAACAACGCGAGGCTCATCAGCAGGATCGCCGTCGACGGGCTGTCAGTGGGCTGGGGCATGACCGCCGTGAACCCGATCAGGGCGACGGCGCCGAGAGCCAGCGCTGCCCCGAGCGACGAGATGACCTGGTCGACGATGTTGTACGTCGCCGTGACCGTGGCCGGCAGGAACTTTCCCGAGCGGTCGAGCTCGTAGTCGATGACGTCGGCCCGCATGGCGCCCTGCGCGACGGTAACCACCATCGAGGTGCCGTTCAGCAGCAGGTAGACGAGGAAGAACCCGATCGTGAGCCCCAGGTTGCCGAGGATGGAGCCCATGTCGACCACCAGGCAGAACACGGTCAGCATCACGGCGAGGATCAGGCAGAGCCAGGTCCACGTGATGGTGGCGGCCTTGGAGCCGTGCTTGCCGGTGTAGCGCGAACCGAAGATCGCGAACACGATTCCCGGGAGGATCGCGATGAGGCCGAGCACCGATCCGAGCTGCATGTTGCCGAGCAGGATGCCCCACATGAGCGTCCCGATGACGGCCTGCGACTTCACCACCTGGGCGAGCTTGTCGGCCGCGCCGCTGATCAAGTAGCGCTGGAACGGCCCGTTCTTGGTCAGCAGGTTCCACATGTCGCGCATCGAGACGTCGGCCTTGGCGCGGTCGACCGAGACGTGGGCGAAGTTCTCGGGCTTGTCGACGCGGGAGACGCCGACGCAGGCGAGGACCTGGAAGACCAGCGAGCAGGCCACGTAGGTGAGCGCGGTCTCGCTCAGCATCTCGACCGTGAACTGGTTGCCGTGGCGCGGCAGGAAGACCACCGTCGAGAGGATCGAGAAGATCGCGGGCACGAAGTACGCGTAGACGGTGGCCCACACCTGCACGGACGGCCGCTGCCGAGGGTCGTTGGTGAGCACCGGTCCGGTCATCTGCCCGGCGATGTCGTTCATCGAGGACCCGATGATGTAGACGACGTAGATCGCGATGAAGAACACGGCGCCGAACCCACTGTCGGGGGCCCAGACGAAGAGCAGCAGGATCGCAAGGGATCGGATCGCCCAACCACCGAGCATGAAGAAGCGCAGCTTGCCGAACCGGAAGTCGACCTTCTCGATGATCAGCCCGAGCAGCGGGTCGATGAGTCCGTCGAAGACGCGGGTGAGCGTGAGGATGAGCCCCGCCGCGACGACCGCGATGCCGTAGCCGGCGTTCTGCAGGTAGCTCATGAGGCCGACGAGGACGTAGAAGATCATCGCCGAGCCGTTGTTCATCTGGGAGAGGGCGATCTCCCACGTCTTGGCGCGACGGTAGGTGACGCCGTCCGCCTCGCTGGCCGTCTGCTTCGGGTTACGCGCCATTGCGTGTTCGCTCCTTCGAGAATCCGCTCGGTCTGCCGACGGCTCATTCCGTCGGCCTCCTGATGAGCCGAAGGCAAGAGTAGGAAGACGAGCAGCCCGCCCGATAGAAGCCGCCGAGCAGACATAGAAGAGAACCGGCGCAACCTGGCGGCGCGGAGACAGCGCCACATGACGAACGCGGGCCAGAGCGCGTGCGACTGCGCTCTGGCCCGCGTCACCGGGGACTCCGGCCGTCACGCCTCGAGGAGTTCGCCCATCTGCTTCGCGATGAGCGTGGTCGCGAACCGCGGATTGAGGCGGGCCAGCCGGTCCATGGCCGCCGCGTCGGAGCCGATCGTGGCGCGGAATCGAGCCTTCTCGATCGCCGTGACGATCACCTTGCCCGCTTGGACCGGGCTGGTCGTCTTGTACGTGGCGGTCTCGGTCGATGCGTCGCCCGCCAGGCTGACTCCCGAGTTCGCCGCGATATCGGTGCCGATCGCGCCCGGGAACACGACGCTCACCTGCACGTTCGTGTCGAGGAGCTCCGCATAGAGCGCCTCGGTCAGGAGCTTGACCGCGGCCTTGGAGGCGCCGTAGACGGCCTGGCCGGGCACCGGCGCGTAGGAGCCCATGCTCGCAACGTTGAGGATCGCCGCCTCAGGACGGGCGAGCAGCGTCGGCAGGAACGCCTTGCACATGTTCATGACGCCGCCGAAGTTCACGTTCATGACCTTGTCGATCTCGGAGAGCGGCAGGTCGACGACCTTCACGAACTGCTGGATCACGCCGGCGATGTTCACGATGCCGTCGACCTGACCGTGCGCCGCCTCGACGGCCGCCGGAAGCCCGGCGACCGCCTCGCGGTCGGTGATGTTCGCGACGTGCTGGGAGAACCGGTTGCCTGCTCCGGCGAGCCGGGCGGTCTCGGCGAGCCCGTCGGCGTTGAGGTCGACCCCGGCGACCGATGCTCCACCAGTGAGGAGGCGGAGCGTCGTCTCGCGTCCGATGCCGGCGCCGGCGCCGGTGACGACGAAGACCTTCTGTGCGATCTGCATGTTCGATTCCTGTCTTTGAGAGAGGTGGGCTGGGTCAGTGGAGGCAGGCCACGGCACCGGCTGTGACGCCGGCGCCGTTGAAGCTGTCGACGGCGAACCAATACGGATGCCCCGCGTTCAGCGACCCGACCTCGAGGTCGGTCCGGTCGTAGACGAGCCACGAGTGGTAGAGCTTGTCGGGCGAGAGCCCGTACCGCACGTTGTAGCCCACGACGCCCGGCACGGCCTCCCACCGCAACGAGGCCGTGCGCGGATCACGCCGCTCGCCGCCGACGTCGACCGCACCGGGAAGGGGCAGGTCGGCGAGGCCGAACACGCGCAACCCGCTCACGGCGAAGGCACCCCCGAAGGGCATCGCGCCCGCGGTGACCCGGATGTACCGTGCACGTCGCGCCTCGGGCAGGACGACGAACGCGTGCGGGGCGTCCTCGCGCGTGCCGATCGTGTCGTGCACGACCGCCCACTCCACGCCGTCGAGCGAGAGCTCGAGACGAACCTCGGTCGGCTGCGGGTCCGGGAAGACGGCGCGCTTGCCGAACGTCGCCTTCGCGAGGTCGCGGCGCTTGGGTGCGCGCGCGGCGAGGCCGTGGTCGGCGAGGTTGACCTGCAGCGCGTGGACGGTCGCCTCCGCGCCGAGGTCGAGCTGCAACCACTCCCCCGGTCGATCCGTGCCGGCGACCCACCAGGTGCGCACCGACTCGTCGGTCGCGAGCGCCGGGTCGTGCCCGTCGGCCGACGACGAGGCGATCGCGACAGCGCGGTGCGACAGGAGCATCCAGCCCGGGGATGCCTCAGCCCACGGGTCGAACGCACGGTCGGGCACCTGCATCGGGTAGTCCGCGAAGTTCTGGTTGCAGAACAGCACGCCGTCATCGTCGAACCCGGCCGGGAACAGGCCGATCCGTCGCTCGAAGTCGGCGTTGACCGAGACGCGCATGGTTGCGACATGCCACCAGTTGCCGTGCCGGTCCTGGAAGGTGCTGCCGTGCCCCGCGCCGGTGATGAAGCCCCCGGGCTTCGACGAGAACGGGCTGTGCGGGTCGTACACGAACGGGCCGAGCGGCCTATCGCCCACGTAGGCGCCGTCGGCGTACGTGTTGAATTGCGTGCCCGGGCCCGCGTACTGCAGGTGGTACCGGTCACCGACGCGGGTCATGTACGCGCCCTCGATGAACGGCGCGTCGCCGATGTAGGCGTCCATCACCTTGCCCATCAGCCCGCGGCGCACGACGGGCACGTAGTCGTCGCCGGTTCGCTCCCATCCGCGGGTCTCGGTGTCGGCGGCGATCAGCGGCACGGGCTCGCCGATGCGCTGCAGCGTCGCACGGTCGAGCTCGACGCCCTGAATCGGTTCCTTGTGGGAGCAGCCCCAGTACAGGTAGAGCCGGCCGTCGTCGTCTTGGAAGGTGTCGGGGTCCCAGAACGCGATGTCGCTCGGGGCGACCTCCTCGAAGTCATCGGCGAGCGGATCGACGCTGCGGAAGAAACGGCCGTTCGTGCGCCGCGACGCCGTGAAGAGCAGCGCACCGTCGACCTCGCGGACGTCGGGTGCGTAGTCGATCGCCGGGATCCTCTCGCTCGGCTGCAAGGTCCACTCGACCAGGTCGTCGGAGTACCAGAACCCTCGGGTCATCGACGCGAACATGAAGTACCGGCCGCGGAAGAAGACGACCGTGGGGTCGGCCGCTTCGCGGTGCACGCTGCGACCGGCGAACGGCGTCCGCACGTCTTGATACCGGTAGGCGAGGTCGAGCGGGTTGCAGACGATCCGCGCGGTCACGAGGTCGCCCCCGCGGCATCCGTCGGCAGTGGCCCAGCCGGTGTACGAATCGCCTGCAGATGCGCGATCGACGCGGCGATCGCGGTGAAGGCGTCCTCGACATGATCGAACTCGACGACCGGAAGACAGGTTGCAGGCGCTGCGGCGAGAGCCTCGTCGTTCGACAGACGCCCCGACCCGAGCGCGCACTGCGTGAGCGCCGCCGGGTCGTCGTCACCACCGGCGGCGAAGACGTCGACCGCCCGGGCGGCATCCTTGAGATGCAGCGCGCTGACCCGGGAGCCGAGCCGCTCGACGAGCGCCGGCACATCCTGCCCCGCGGCCGCCGCCCAGTAGACGTCGAGCTCGAGGGCGACGCGCTCATCGAGGAGCGATACGAAATACTCGTACGCGGTCAGGTCGCCGATGCGGTGATGGAACTCGAACGAGTGGTTGTGGTGGCCGACCACGAGCCCTTCGGCGGCGGCCAGCTCGACGAGCGCGTTCATCCGGTCGGCGGTCAGGGCGATGTCGTCGGCGGTACGCCACCGGTCAGCGTCGACCATCGGGTCGATCAGGATGTCGGCGCCGAGCGCCCGCGCTGCGGCGAGGGCGGCGGAAGCGGGCGGTACCGGTACCTCGCGTCCGGCGAGCCTGATCGTGTCGGAGAGCAGCGGTGCGTGGGCGGTCGGGATCGCGAGCCCGTTCGCCGCCGCGGCGGCGGAGAGCTCTGCTGGGCGGTCGTACACCGAGAACGGCTCGACGGCCTGGGCGCCGGCGTTCGCGAGGCGCCCGAGCGTCGCATCCAGGTCGGCCAGTTCGTGGCGCACCGTGTACAGCTGCACGCTGATCGGTCGTGTGGTGAACACGTCCTCAGACCGTCTCGCCCGCGTCGGCGAGGAGCGTGCTGCCCGTCATGATCATCGAGAGGTCGCTCGCGGCGAAGAGCACGACGCGCGCGATGTCGTCGGGGGTGCCCATGCGGCCGATCATGCTCGTGTTCATCACGCCGAGCGGCGGCATCTCGATGCCGGCCGCGGCCGCCGCCTCGGCGCCGGCCTTCGCCGCTGCGAGGTTGCCCTCGGTCGGCACGAAGCTCGGTGCGACGCCGAGCACGCGGATGCCGAGGGGTGCCAGGTCGACCGCGAGCGACTTCGTCATGCCGAGCGCCGCATGCTTGGATCCCACGTAGGCGGCCATGCCCGGGAACGCCACCTGCACGCCGGCCGTCGAGATGATGTTGACGATGACGCCGCCGGATCCGTCGGCCGACATGCGACGCGCGGCTTCACGCGAACCGAGGAACACGCCTCGTGCGTTGACCGCGAACGTCGCGTCCCACATCTCGTCGGGCATCATCGTGACGGGTGCGTTCGGGAAGATCCCGGCGTTGTTGACCCAGACGTCGATGCCGCCGAGTTCAGCGACAGCGAGGTCAGCGGCCGCCGCGACCGAGGCCGCGTCGGTGACGTCGGCGCGCGTGCTCGCGACGCGAACGCCGTATCGGTCGGCGAGCTCGGCTGCGGCGGCGCGCGCGGCGTCCTCGTTCAGGTCGATCAGCAGGAGGTCTGCACCGGCTTCGGCCAGACGCGCCGCGATGGCCTTGCCCAGCCCCTGTGCGGCACCGGTGACGACGGCGCGGCGGCCGGCGAGCGAGAGCAGGTCGGTTAGCGACCGAGTCGAGACGTCTGCGAACGGGAAGCTCACGCTGCGACCTCCGCCGACTCGAGCGCGTTGCGCTGGGCGACCGCGCCGAGCCAGGCGAGGCTCGGCTTCGGGGTGCGCACGAACGTGTCGCGGTCGACCGCGATGAGCCCGAACGTCGGCTCCCAGTGGCCCCACTCGAAGTTGTCGAGCAGCGACCAGTGCAGGTAACCACGCACGTCGATGCCGTCGGCGATGGTGCCCGCGAGGCCCCGCAGGGCTTCGTCGGTGTAGCGGATGCGCTGCGTGTCGTCGGCGGTCGCGATGCCGTTCTCGGTGATCACGATCGGGGTGTGCTCGCTGACCTCCCAGGCGTGGCGCACCGCCATCGCCAGCGAGTCGGGCCGGAACGCGGTCCCGACGAGCGTGTTGTCGGGTGCGGGCGGGTGCGGCACGAGTCCGTTCGCGTCGACCTGCTGGGTCGAGTACGCCTGAACGCCGACGAAGTCGTCGCCACGGCTTCCCTCCCAGTACACATCCTCCTTGCCGTAGCGGATCTGCAGGAGCTTCTCCTCGCCGCCGGGCGCCGCGGTCAGCGCGCCGGCCGCGATCGTCCAACCGACCTTCGCTCCGGTGCGCTCGCGTACGATCTCGCGGGCCGCGTGGTGGATGCGGGTGAACAGGCGCCCGATCTCGGGATCGGCGTACGTGAGGAACTCGCTGTGGGTCTGCTTCTTCTCGTCGTCGCCATCGGCCTCGACCGTGGGGCTGGTCCACTCACCGCCGGATGCCGCGAGGTGGCGCATCGCGGTCATGATCGCGGCCTGCATGTTCGGCTCGTTCATCGTCGCGACCCACTCGACGCCGTCGAGGATCGTGCAGGCCTGCTCGACATAGGCGCAGAACAGCTCCTGCGCTTCGGGGCCGTCCCAGCCGCCGAGCGCGGCGAACCACTGCGGCGTGGTGAAGTGCTGCAGCGTCACGACCGGGGTCACGCCATGCTCGAGGCAGCAGTCGATCACGCGCCGGTAGTGCGCGAGCTCGGCCTTCGAGAAGTGCCCGCGCACCGGCTCGATGCGAGACCACTCGAGACTGAACCGGTACGACGTCAGCCCGGCTTCAGCCAGCAGGCGGATGTCCTCGGCGTAGCGGTGGTAGCCGTCGACGGCATCGCCCGAGAGCTCCATGCCGGGCATCATCTGCTCGCGCGCCCACCAGTCGCTGTTCACGTTGTTGCCCTCGATCTGGTGGCCCGCAGTTGCGGCACCCCACAGGAATCCATCGGGGAAGGTGGTCATGGGTTCGTTCCTCTCGTTCGTTGAGCGGGTGTGATTTCGGTTCTGGATGCCGCGTGCCGATGCCGCGGCGACGGGGTCACGCCGTGGCGGGCGCGGCATCGTACGCGGGCAGTGGTGCCGAGGTCGTGAATCGGCCCGCTGGGATCCGGTGCTCGGTGCCGTCGGGCATCACCACGCGGGCGCTCGTGCCCGACGGGATCTCGGCGGTCAGCGACATCCGCTCGCCCTCGATCCGCCACTCGACCGTGATCGTGCCCTGCGGTCCGTCGTGCGAACCACGTGCCCACGTGAGTCCGCCGCCCGGAACGGGCTCGATGACGACCTGCTCCCAGCCGATCGAGTCGGCGTCCTGCCGGAGCCCGAGGGTGTGGGTGTGCAGGAACCGCATCGCGGCGCCCTTGCTGTAGTGGTTCAGGGACTCGTGGGCGTCGCCGTGCTCGTCGATGCCCTCCCAGTCCTCCCAGACCGTGGTCGCGCCGCGGTCGAGCATGTACCGCCACGACGGCGCGCTGCGCTGCTGCAGGAGCTCGTACGCGACATCCGCCCGCCCGTGGGCTGCGAGCACCGGGAGCAGGTCGCCGGTCGCCAGGAAGCCGGTGCCGAGGTGCGTGCCCGCCGCCCGGATCAGCGCGACGAGCCGATCGGCCGCGGCCTCACGCAGCTCCTCGGGCACGAGGCCGAACGCCAGAGCGCGCACATAGGCGGCCTGGGTGTCGGTCGTGGTCGTGCCGTCGGGACGGAGGTACGCCTGCCGCCAGGCGTCGGCGATGCGCTCGGCGCTCGCCGCGTAGCGGGCGGCATCGTCGACGCGACCCAGAATGCCCGCGATGCGGGCGAGCGTCGCGTTGGATCGGTACAGGTAGGCGGTGCCGACCTCGCCCTTGTCCGCCATGAACCAGGCCATCGGATCGTGCTTGATCGGGTCGATGCGATGTCCATCGGCATCGCGCTCCCGCGGTTCGGTCCATTCGCCCCAGTGGAACGTGCCGTCCCAGAGGTACTGCTCGAACGGCTGGGGCTCGGCGGAGGCCTGCACGCGGGCGAAGTGCCTGGTCGTGCGCGCCTGCTCGAGCGCCCAGTCGACCCAGCGCACCATCGCGCCGACGTTCTCGGCGAGCACCTGTTCGTCGCCGTACGCCTGGTAGAGCTCCCACGGCACGGCGACGATCGCGTCGCCCCAGCCCGACGAACCGGTCATCATGGCGAACTGGTCGTCGAGGTGGTGCTTGATCCGCCGGCCGTCGGGCGAGAAGTTCGCGATGCGACCGTCGTCGAGCTGGTCGTCACGCACCGACCGCAGCCACTTGCGGCTGAAGCCGTGCACGTCGTAGAGGCGCGTCGCCATCGGCGCGAAGACCTGGTAGTCGCCGGTCCAAGCGAGCCGCTCACGCGTCGGGCAGTCGGTGGGCACATCGACCGCGTTGCCGCGGAAGCTCCAGTCGGCGATCTCGTGCAGGCGGTTCAGGTCTTCGTCGCTGCACGCGAACGCGCCGGTACGGCGGAGGTCGGTCTGCACGATGCGCATCTCGAGGGATGCCGGCGCGAGCGTGCCGCCGTCGGACCTCGTGATCCGCGCGTACCGGAAGCCGTGCACGGTGTGGCGGGGCTCGAAGAGGCCCCCCTGCTCCCCCGCGACGACCTCGTCGCGCTGCACGAACGCCATGCGCCCCTCGGGCCGCTCGGAGTCGAGGTGCGATGTGTCGAGATCGCCGTCGCGGCCGAGCGCCTCGCCGTACTCGAGCACCGTGCGGGTGCCGGGCGCGCCGAGATCCGTGAGTCGGATCCACCCGGACGCGTTCTGCCCGAAGTCGGCGAGCCACGCGCCGTCGGCGAGGCGGCGGAGCTCGACCGGCGTGAGCGTCTCGACGACGCGGACCGGTGGCGCGGGCGACCAGTCGATCGACGGTGCGTCGACGACATCGACGAGGACGGATGCCGCGGCCGCGCGCGGCGCCGAGCGGTCGAGGGTCTGCCCGTCCATGAGGTCGGCGCGCGTGACCGCCGAGCGGCGGCTCGTCCACGTCTCGTCGCTGACCACGACCCGCCGGGTACCGTCGGCGAACTCGAGGTGCAGTTCGATGCGGGCACCCAGCGTCGTGCCCCATCCCGCGGGGAGCCGGAACGCGCCGACCTGACCGCGGAACCAGCCGTCGGAGAGCTCGAGCTCGATCACGTTGACACCGTCGCGGACGAGGGCCGTGACGTCGGCGGCCTGCGCATAGAGCGTGCGGTCGTACGACGTGGAACCCGGCGCGAGCTCGACCGTGCCGACGCGCTCGCCGTTCACGGTTGCCGTGTAGAGCCCGAGCGCGGTCGAGTAGAGCCGTGCGGTCACGACCGCGCCGGCGACCGTGAAGCCGCCCGCGAGCATGTGGGCCGCGCGCCGCCCGTATCCAGGGTCGTCGTCGGAGCCGACGGGCGCCTCGACCGGCGAGATCCACTGCGCGGTCCAGTCTTCGTCGAGGAGACCCGCCTCGAACACCGCGAACGCGGACCACGCGGCATCCGTCGCTCCCTCGGACGCGACGCGAACGCGCCACCGCACCCGCTGACCGCTTCGGAGGGACTGGAACGGCCAGGCGACCAGACGACGGCCGGTCACCTCGGCGACGAGCGGCTCAGCATCGTCGATCACGGCTTCGACCACGTACGCGGTACGGATGCCGCGGTCGATGGGGTCCTTCCACGAGAGCCGCGGTGCGGCGCCGGTGACGGTGAAGCCGTCGCCGCCTGCGTCGACGGCCAGTTCGGAGGGTGCGGTGAGCATGATGGATCGCTTCCTTCGCTGCTGCTGGGAGATCGGTGCGGGCGAGCGCCCGGGTCAGCGGATCGACTTGACCTTGAGCAGGATGATGAGGCCGCCGAAGAAGGCGAACCCGGCACCGAGCAGGTACAGCAGGGTGTAGTTCTTCTCACCGCCGGTCGCGCCGAGCATGATCACGAGACCGGCCAGCAGTGGCGCGACCGCGCTCGGGATCTTCTGGGCGAACTGGATGACCGCCATGTATCGACCCGCCTGGTCGCGCTCGGGGATGATCGCGTAGACGATCGCCTGGTCGACGGTCGCGAACACGGCGATCGTGAGCTGCATGAGCACGGCGCCGGCGACGATCTGCGGAAGCGACCACGCGGTGGCTTCGACGACCGCACCGACGACGAACAGCACGGCGGCGATCATGACGAACAGGCGACGACGCTGGAGCTTGTCGGAGAGGAATCCGCCCGCGATCGCACCGACGGCGGCTGCGAGCACGCCGATCATGCCCACCGTGGCGACCACGCCGGCGACCTCGCGCACGGGCATGTCGAGGCGCTGAGCGTAGAAGAACGTGCCGAAGGTCGTGTTGAAGTACAGGCCGATGAAGAAGACGAAACGACCGAGCCAGTTCCACGCGAAGTCGGGGTACTTGCGGATGTTGAAGCCGTAGCTCGAGACGACGGACCTGACCGTGACCTGTGTCGACGGAGCGAGGTCCTTCGAGCTGCCCTCGGGCTTGATGAGCGGGAAGAGCGCGAGCAGCACGGCGCCGATCGCGCCCGGCACGACGAAGACCAGGAACGTGTTCGACGACACCGCGTAGGCGACGCCGATGCCGAGCACCGGTGCGATCTGCGTCATGAGGCCGGTGAGGGCCGACACCTTGCCGCGTTGCGACTCGGGCAGCTTGTCGGCCTGGATCGTCTGCAGGGCCGCACCGGCGATCGACCAGCCGACCATGCCGAGCACCCAACCGGCACCGACGATCAGCAGGCTCGGCGCAAGGCCGATGACGACGAGTCCCGCGAGGCCGATCGCAGTGCCGAGGTAGATGAACGGGCTCCGGCGGCCGAACCGCGAGCGCGTGCGGTCGCTCCAGATGCCGACGAGCGGGCTGATGACGAGGTAGACGGCCTGTGCGATGCCCGTGATGAATCCCAGGAACTCTTCGTGGCCCGGCGCGAGCTCGGTGATCCGCACCGCGATGCCGTACGAGAGCGGGACCATCATCGCCATCGACGCGCCGAAGCTGGCGAGCATGAGCCAGACGATGTAGCCCTTGCTCATCGGCTGCTGCGGCTCGACCACAGCGCTGTCGACCACCGGCGCGACATTCGCGTCGGACACGGCGAGGCCGGCGGCGTGCTCCGCGCCCGGCTCGTTCTTCGTCACCATTGACTCCTTCATCGGTGAAGCCGACCACGCGATCGTACGCGGGCCGTGCTGAGGGATTCCTCAAAAGTAACCAGATTGGTTACGTTGTGGCCAAGAGTAACCACAGCGGTTACGATTGGCAAGTCGGCTTCGGATGCTGGTCTGCCAGACTCCATGAATGGGCCGACAGGGAGAAGACATGCACGGTACGAACCCCTCGGTCATCGCGGTGGCGCCGGATGCCGCGGCGCGGACCCCCGCGCCCCGGGGCCCCCGCGGACCGTACGCGAGCACGCCGGCACGCCGCGCCGAGATCGTCCGCGCCGCGCTCGCGAGCTTCGCCGAGCACGGGTACGAGCGCGCGTCCCTCCGCGACATCGCCGCCAGGGCCAACTTGACGCATGCCGCGCTCCTCCGGCACTTCGCCAGCAAGGACGACCTCCTCCTCGCCGCCCTCGCGCAGCGCGACGACGACGACGAGGAGATGGCGCGCCGCATCATGCAGTCGAAGGTCTCGGCCGAGCGCGTGCTCTCGAGCGTGCTCGCCGACGAGTTCTCCCATCCCGAACGCCAGCGCAACTGGCTTGCGATCACGGTCGCCGCGACGAACCCCGAGCACCCTGCGCACGACTTCTTCATCGCGCGACGCGAGCGCATGCGCGTGCACTTCTCGAGCGGTCAACTCACCACCGCACACGACAGTGAAGAGCTCACCGCAGACGACAAGGTCACCATGCTCATGGCGATGATGGATGGACTTCGCATCCAGGCCCTCTTCGACCCGTCGCGCGAGACCCTCCCTTTGCTCGAGACGTTCATGCGCCTCATCACGACCGACGAGGATCGGCGCGGCACCCTCGACGCATCGTCACCGTCGGACTGACCACGCGTACGCTGCAGATTGCTCGGCTGCACCGGATTTCCGCCCGGCCCGGCGAAAGCTGCGCAGGCAGCCCACCTCTCGAAACGGTGGATACGTGAACGCCACCCGCACGCCGAACTGAGACCGGCATGATTCCTGATCGGCAGGGATTCACGGGAGATGACCACGTGATACGCGACTCAAGTGATTGATGAAGTCGAGGATGTCCTGGTCAAGCGCCGCTTGGTCGTCGCCGTAGATGCCGTGCGGGGCTCCCGGGTAGACCTCGAGGGTGCCGTGCTCGACCATCAGAAGTGGTGAAATACGGCATCGAGCTCCTTCGAGTGCGTTGACGAGCGCGAGGCTGCTCACGCGCCAGGCCAGCGCCGGCAGGGCGCCGCCGCAGTGGGCCGCGATGATCTTCAGGTCCGGATGCCGATCGAGGACTCCCGCGTAGACGGCGTCGACGAGCGACCGGAAGGTGTCGACGGGAAACTCCACCAGGAAGGGCGGACGACCGAGCGTGAGCGGCACCGCGCGAATGCGAGCGCGGAACCAGCACCCGCCTGATCACGCGGCAGGACCGGAAGCGAGCGGTACTGCCGCATGATCTGCAGGCGGTCGAGGAGCTGAACGGCCGATGCCGTGTCCCATGCCGACCACGGCGGTCCGCTCCTGCCCGGTGTCGCGTGCAGGTCGACCGGGAAATGGGCATGAACGTCGATGCGGCGTGGAGCGGTCATCGGTCACGCCGTCTCAGGCTGAGGGCTGACGGATGCCGCGGCGCCAGACGTCGCGGATGTTCAGCGAGTCGCTGATCGTCGTGGTCGGATCGCCGTCGACGAGGAGAAGGTCGGCCCGCTGCCCCACCGCGATCGTGCCTCGATCGGTGAGACCGAAACGGCGAGCCGCAACCGCTGTCGCCGCGGTGAGCGCCGTGACGGGCGAAAGGCCCGCATCGACGAAGTACTGCAGCTCCTGGTGCACGCTCGCGCCGTGGGCGAGACCGCCGAGGAAAGGCAGCGGCTGGGAGACGTCCGTGCCGATGAGGAGGTCGACCCCGGCGGCATCGAGGGCGCGAACTGTGGCGAGAACATCCTCGAGTCGACCCTGCGGGTAGTGGTTGAAGCTGCTGCGCAGCGTCTCGTCCCACTCCGTGGAGAGCTTGCCGGCGACCCTGGGGTCGTCGGCGAGCGCCGAGCCGGTGATGCCCATCATCGAGGCGTCGAGCACGACGCAGGCGACGACGAACGCGCCGGACGAGGCGATGGCATCGATGATCTGCGACGTGTGCGGCCGGTCCATGAACAGGTGCGCCAGACCATCGATGCCGGCGTCGATGCTCATCTGCGTGGCGTCGATGGTGAGTGCGTGCGCCACCGTGAGCAGCCCCAGGCGGTGGGCCTCCGCGACTCCGGCGTTCAGCGTCGCCTGATCGAGCATGGGCAGGCCGGGGTGACCCTCGACGCTGCCGTCATCGACCATGAACTTGATGTAGTCGGATCCGGCCCGAGCGAGCTGGCCGACGACATCCACCGCCTCCTCCGGAGTCGTGACCTTGGCACGCACGATCGGATCGACGCGCTCGGGACGGGGCGGGCGGCCGGCGCCGCCGGGGCCACCACCGGGGCCGCCCCGGCCTGCACCACCCTGCGGGTTGAAGTCCTTGGGGAACAACTCTTCCGGATGTCCGCCGGGAGGCGTGAGGCCGAACCCGGCCGAACGCACATCGGCCAGGCTGTCATCCTCGGTGATGTGGGTGCGGTCGCGGGCGGTGTTCGCTCCCTGCATCTCGAGCTCCGTCGTGACACCGAACTGCAGCGCCAGGCGAAGGCCGGCGGTGTCGGTGTGCACATGCGAGTCGATGAGGCCCGGGAGAAGCGTGGCGCCCGGTGCAAGGACGACCTCGGCATCAGTGGGCGTGGCATCTCCGATGGACTCGATGAGCCCATCGGCGATCACGACCGTCTTGCGGCCCAGGTCCGTGGTGCCGTCGAAGACCCGACCGGCCACAATTGCAGTACGCATACGAGTTCCATTCCTGCAGGATCGACGGCCGCCGGAGTGGCGACCATCCGTTTACGTGTAAACTAGCACATATGTGCGTTTTGCACGCAAATTGAGGAGAAGTGATGACCAGTCGCGACGATGCCGCCCGACCCTCCCCCGGTGACGACGAACTGCTCGAGACCATCGGAACGGCCTTCTCACGGCTGCGACGACGCACCAGCAGCGTGCCCATCGACGTGCCGGTGGCGCGAACCGACGTGCGCCGCGATCTGCTCCTGGCCATCGTGGAGGAATCCGACGGCCTGCTGAGCGTCAACGCCGTGGCAGCCGCACTGGGCATGGAACGAACCGCGGTCAGTCGCCTCGCGGCATCCTGCGTCAGCGACGGACTCCTCGAACGCGTGGCCTCGCAGAGCGACGGGCGCAGCATCACATTGCGGCTGACCTCACCAGGGGAAGAGGTGCTCGCGACGTCTCGACGACAGCAACGCCGAGCCTTCGAATACATCACGAGGGACTGGGATGACGGCGAGAGGCTCCAGTTCGCCCGGCTGCTGCACAAGTACGTCGCCTCCGCGAGCTCCGCTTCGTCCGAGTAGGAGACCACCCAGCTGGGCATTCGACGAGCGGCTCGAGGGACGCATCATCCCCGTCAGACTGACCACGCGTACACTGCCAACCCACGCTGCCCCGCGCGCCCAGCTGCCGTCAACGGTGATCGCGCCGGCGGCAACCCCCTGACCTGCGCCGGCGGATGATCATCGGGCTTGCGGTAGGCGCGATGTGGTTCGCGCGGCAAGGGTTGTCCGCTCTTGGAGCCCGAGAACTCGATCCCCCGCCTGTGGTTCAAGGGGCTCAGGCAGAGACGAACCTTCGCGTGGTCGGAGCTCTGCGAGCGCGACTCGGTCGCCGCCGGAGAGCTTCGCGTCGTACATCGCGTGGTCGGCCGCTCGGATGAGGTGGTCGATGATGACCGGGCTCTCCGGGTACTCGACCGTGACGACCCCGATGCTCGCCGTGATCGCGAGCTCGGGCGGAAGCCCTTCGTAGCGTTCGGCGATGGAAGCACGGACGCGCTCGGCGAGGGCCTCGGCGTCGCCCGGGTGATCGACCGCGGCGACGATGATGAACTCATCGCCGCCGAAGCGCCCGAGGATGTCGCGCTCGCGAATCACCCCACGCAACCTGCTGCCAACCTCCCTGAGCAGGTCGTCGCCGGCGGGATGTCCGAGCAGGTCGTTCACTGCTTTGAACCCGTCGAGATCGGCGAAGATCACCGCGACCACCGGGCAGTCCGAGAGCAGGGTCTGCGTGACATCCTCCTCGAAGAGTCGCCGGGAGGGCAGGCCGGTGACTTCGTCGTGCATGGCGGCGCGTCGCAGTGATTCCTCGAGGCGTACGCGGGCGATCGCCTGGGCGGCCTGGTTCGACAGAGCTTCGGCCAATGGCACCGCTTCTTCGTCGAACTCCCGCGGGTGGTCGAAGTAGCAGACCATCGACCCGATCGATTCGCCCTTGGAACGGATCGGCGAAGCGATGGCCGCCTCGATTCCGGCGGCGCGGTAGGCCGCACTCATTCCAGCTCCCGGGGCGTGCCGGTCGGCGTCCTCGGGAGAGCGCACCACGATCACCTGACCGCTCGCCAGCGTGAACCCACCGGCAGGCACGAAGTCTCGCGGCCAATGCGGGGTCAGTGGATTCACGCCGGCGACCTGCACGACCCCGTCGGGCTCGCGGAGGTGCACGCTCACGAACGAGGCCGCGAACGCGCGCTGTGCGACGTCGACGAGCAGTTCCGCGGCCTCGGGTTCCGCTCGCACCGCGCCGAACCCCACAGCCGAGTTCAGGAGGATCTGCAGACGCCGACGTGCTCGCTCGGTCTTGGCTTCGGCGCCCTGGAAGCCGAGCGAGAAGGCGGTCCGTTCCGAGACGTCGTACACCGCGATCTGCATGCCGACGTCGGCCACGAGGTCATCGATGGCGCCGACGACGACGGGTCGGACGATGCCCGACGTGCCGTGCAGGGTGGCGTCGGTCGGTCTGTGCCCGTCAGTGCTTGCGAGCGGCATCCGCAAGGTCAGGAAGCTCTCGAGCGGGCGCCCGACGAGTTCGACGGATTCGCTCCCAGTCCATTCGAGGATCGCCGTGTTGACCTTCACGATGGAGCCAGAATGATCAACGGTGATCAGCCCGCACGCGGGGAGCAGTGGAAGCGCGCGAAGGCCGTCTTCCGGCGCCGTGGAGGGATGCATGAAGGAATAATCTCTGCGCCGCGCGCGCGTGTCAACACGGGCGAGAGCCGGCCCACGCATCGAGTCCGTGCGGCCGCGAGCAGCGATCACACATATCCATCGCGACTCTGGGAACGTCGCGATGATAGGGGTGATTCCCGCTCGTGTACACCGCCTTCACGCCGCCGCCGGTCGACATAGTGTGGAGGGCATGGAACCGGCAGATTCGAGCGCGCCCGACTCTGCGCCTTCCGCCCCGCTTCTGCTCGACCGCTACCGCCCGCTGGCCCGCATCGGGCGGGGCGGCGCGGCCTTCGTGTTCCGTGGTCGCGACGAGTACCTCGGCCGCGACGTCGCCATCAAGGTGTTCAGCGGCGGCAACGAGTTGCATGTCGAAATGTATCGAGCCGAACTCCGCATGCTGGCCGCCCTCAGCCATCACGGGGTCGTCTCGATCGTCGATGCCGGCGTCGACACGTCCACCCCCGAAGACCCGCGGCCGTTCCTCGTGATGCAGCTCGTCCAGGGAACCACCGTGCGTGACCGCGTGGCGGAGCGGCCCCTCTCCGTGCGCGAGATCGGAGAGATCGGTTACGAGGTGGCCGAGGCCCTCGAGTACGTGCATGCCCAGAACATCATCCATCGTGACATCACGCCCTCCAACATCATGATCGTGAACTATGGAACGCAGCATTCGCGCGAGCGCGCGATGCTCACGGACTTCGGAATCGCCGTCGAGGTGGCCGACGCCGGCTTCCAGTCCGAGGTCGTCACCGGAACCGCCCCGTACCTGAGCCCCGAGCAGGTACGCAACCATCCGCTGACAACGGCGTCCGACATCTACTCGCTCGGCCTGGTGCTGCTCGAGTGCTTCACTCGCACGCGGGCATTCCCAGGCGCGTCCATCCCCTCGGCGATGGCGCGCCTTGCTGGGCCGCCCGACATCCCGCCTGAGCTCGTCCCCGAGCCCTGGCGGTCCCTGCTGCAGCGGATGACGGCAGCCGAGCCGGACCTTCGTCCGTCCGCCGCGGACCTTGGCGCGGAGATCCGGCTGGCCCTACGGGACCTCCGCCCGCGGTCGCGCCCCTGAGCGTTCACTCAGCGTGATGATCCGCCAGCGAACCGGTCTCCGACGCACCAAACGACGTCATCCGGAGGACAGGGAGAAATCCGACGGCACACGAACGGCCCGGAACCATGACGAGGTTCCGGGCCGTTCGTGTCGGTCCCCCCGGGATCGCCGATCGTCTGCCCCTTGTCAGCTCAGCGAAGTCGTTGCCAGCACACGATGCCGGTCCTGCAATGCCTCCGACCTGTGGAAGTCGTCGCGGCGGATGTCGCTCTTGCGGAGGGCGTGGGCGTCGGCGCGCGAGAGTCGGCGGGCCTCGAGCAGGACTGCGGCTCTGGTGACGTGCCACGATGGCGCAGCACGCCGGCCGATCCACACCGCTTCGAACCCTCCGCCGGCGCCGCGTTCGACGTATGCGACGAGCCGCTCGGCATCGCCTTCGGCGTAGCGGGGGTCGCAGAGCCGCCAGGATCCTCGGGCGAGGGGCTCCCAGACCAGCGTTCGTTCGTTCGTCAGCATTTCGACCTCCGAAGCAATGATCGGGCAACGCTGGGAGCGGGCACCGGCCCTTGACAACCGGCCATCGCGCGTGCAAAGGCCGGACGAGGCGGGGGCCGCGCGGTGGTCATCGCGAGGCGTACGGCTCGGGATCCCGAATGGTCGTCGGCGGGCGTGGAGTACGCTTTTGTCGCCGGTCGACCCGACCCGTCCGGCGGACGGAGCGATCGTGGACCCGGCCGAACTCGCCCTGGACCCTGACGAACTCCGCAGGCTCGCCGAGTGCGCGAAGGAGCCCATCCGAACCCCCGGCTCGATCCAGGCTCATGGCACGCTCCTCGGCCTGGATCTCTCCGGAGTCATCGCGGTCGCGAGCGCGAACGCGAGCGGTTGGTTGGGGCATGGCGTGGGTGACATCGGCAACCAGGAACTGGAGTTCGCCGTGCGGACCGGCCGCGCGGTCGACCCCGTCAGGATCACGTGGGAAGGTGTGGCCTCGGATGCGATCGTGCATCGCGCCGATGGGTTGACCATCGTCGAGATCGAGCCGCTGCCGGATGTCGGCGAGTACGCCCGCACCGCCGTCGTGGGCGCGATCATGCGAGCCTCACGCTCGACGTCGGAGTCCGAGTTGCGTGAGACGGTCGCAGCCGACATCCGCGAGATCACCGGGTTCGATCGGGTCATGATCTACCACTTCCACGACGACGGGCACGGCGAGGTCGTCGCCGATGAACGAGCGGCGGACCTGGAGCCGTATCTCGGACTCCACTTCCCGGCCTCTGACATCCCGGTTCAGGCGCGCGCGCTGTACATCTCGAAGATCGGCCGCACCATTGCGAGCACCGAGGCCCCGGGCATCCCGCTCGTCTCGCTCGCCGACGACCCGCGCACGCTCGACCTGTCCGATGCCGAACTGCGGAGCGTCTCGCCATATCACCTGCAGTACATGCGCAATATGGGGCAGGCGTCCACCTTCTCGCTCTCGATCGTCGAGGACGGGCGACTCACCGGCATGATCACGTGTGCGGATCGCCGTGAGCGGCGCCTACCGGTGTTGCTGCGTCGTGCCCTCGAGGTGTTGGCCGGGCAGGTCGCCTTGCAGCTCACCTCGATGCGCGAGATCCGCCGACTCCAGCACCTGGTCGACGTGCGTGCCCGACGGGCCGAGCTGCTGGCACCGCTCTACGCCTCGGACGATATCCACGCAGCCTTGCTCGGAGGCGCAGCCACCGTGCTCGATCTCGTCCCCGCCGGCGGCGTGATGGTCCGGATCGGCGGCACTGCGCGGATGGCGGGTGAGGTTCCGCCGCTCGCGGCGATCCTGCGAGTGCTCGATCGCGTGGGTCTCGCTCCATTCGCCTCCGAGTGCCTCCGCGCCGATCGGCCCGACCTCGCCGATCTGCTCCCCGGCGTCGCCGGTCTCCTCGTCGTGCCGCTTGCCGACACGGGCGACGCCCTCGTGTTCTTCCGTGGCGAGGTCGCGCATGAGATCTCGTGGCTCGGCGACCCGCGTGGCGTGAATCGACCGGATGGTCTTTCCCCCCGCACCTCGTTCGCCTCATGGAAGCGAACGGTGCGTGATCGTAGCGAGCCCTGGGGAACGGTGATCGAGGAAACGGTGGAACTCGCACACGAGCTCGAGATCGCCCTCCAGCGACGTGCCGAGGCGAAGTTGGCGGAACTCGCAATGCGCGACGCCCTGACGGGCCTGCACAACCGTCGATACCTCGTCGAGCGTCTCGCGACACGCGGTCCGGTCGGCGAGGGCGGCAAAGCGATGCTGTTCGTGGACCTCGATGGCTTCAAGAACGTGAACGACACGCACGGACACGATGCCGGCGACGCGGTGATCCTCGAAGTCGCGAGACGTCTCGTCGAGTCCTCGCGGGAGCAGGATGACGTTGTACGACTCGGAGGCGACGAGTTCGTGGTGCTCCTCGACGGCGTCGTCGGCGCGGATGTCGAGGCGATCGCCGAACGCCTCGTGCAGTCCATCGCCCGGCCGATCTCGACGAACCGCGGGTGGATCTCGATCACCGCTTCATGCGGGGTGGTGGTCGCCGATCCCGGTTCGCCGCGGGCCGGACTCCTCGAGGCGGCGGATGCGGCGATGTACCGGGCGAAGCACGCCGGCCGCAACCGGATCTCACGCTGAGGAGCCGCAAGCCGCCCGTGCGGGCCGCGGCGATTACCTCGGCTCGGGCGTGATTCGCATTCCCGCGGCGCCGTTCGCGGAGTCGATCAGTTCCTCGAGCCAGACGCGGTTGATTTCGCCCGGGGCGCCGTCGAACTCGAATCGAAGGATGGACGAAGGGTTGATCCACACCTGCTGGCGACCTTCGTCGTCACCGTCGATGGACAGGGCGAACGCCTCTTTGCGGCGGAGCTTGGCGAGCACGACGAACTCGAGGTGCGCGAGCGTGCGATCGGGGATCGCGAAGGAGGCCGGCGGTGAGCCGTAGTGGAGGTATCCCATCGGTTCCGATCTTACGGGGAATGTGGGGGTAGCCTGAGCCGGTGACTCTTGTGCACCGACTGACCGTTGATGGCCGCGACTACTTCCTGCCCGATCCCGTGACCGAGCTGAAGCAGCAGGTCCTCGAGGCGATCCGAGCCGGGGGCGGGTACGTCAATATCCCCCCGCTGCGGGGAGGCCCCGGCATCGACATCCTCTTCTCCCCTGGAATGCCCGTGACCTGGTCTCAGATCGACGTCGGAGGCGACCTGTCCGAGCGTGACGACAATCGGGCCAGCGGAGATTCGGGCGACGAGATCGTTCTCTGACGACCGAGACGAGATCACCTCTGCCGAACGGCAAGACCGCCACCGAGCCGCGAGGCTGACGCTGGTCGGCTAGACCGCCGCGAGCAACCGTTCGACCTCATCGGCAGGCACCGCCGGCGAGAAGAAGAACCCCTGTCCGCGGTCGCATCCCCATGCCTTCGCTCGGTCGACATCTTGCGCGGTCTCGATTCCCTCGGCGACGACCACGGCCTCCCGTCGCCGAGCCACCGCAACCGCTGCGAGGGCCAACACGTCGGCCTCTGGGTCCGGCCTGCGCATGAGCGAACGGTCGATCTTCACCTCGGTGAATGGCATGCGCTCGAGCGCTTCGAGTGAGGTGAAGCCCGACCCGAAGTCATCGACGGAGACGCCGATACCGCCGGCGATGAGTGCCTGCATGGTCTCGACCTCTTCGCAGGTCTCGCTGAGTGCCGGGGTCTCCGTGATCTCGGCGGTCACGGTCCATTCGGGAAGGTCGAGTGCGCGGACGAACTTCACCATGGTCGAGGCGAACTCCGGGCGCAGCTGTGAAGGGGACACGTTCACGGCGAGACCGATCCGTCGGCCTCGGCGGTGCCAGTCAGCGACGCGTCGGCCGGCCTGTACCAATATGGTTCGCCCGAGATCGCCGATCAGTCCGGTGCGTTCAGCGATCGCGATGAACCGGTCGGGCATCACCAGACCGCGTTCGGGATGCAGCCACCGGGAAAGCGCCTCGAACACGACCGGTCGGCCGGACGCGAGGTCGTACTCGGCCTGGAAATAGGGGACGAGCTCACCTTGCCGCACGGCGCGCTGCAACTCATCGGCCGAGTTCTCGGGTGCAGTGCTCGATGCGCGATCTTCCACCCACACAGAATCCCCAGATCTGGCTTCACTTGCAAGGCCAACCTGTTCTCAGCAGACGGGGTGTAAGGTTCGCGCTCACCGGCACACATCCGCAGCCGGGGTGCGAGAGTGGAAGGTCCGAACCGATAATCTTCTCGGAATGGGAACCCTCACCTACGATTCCAAGCTGGTCGTCTCGTTCGACGATCGTGTGCTCGCCCACCTGCAGGCGGCGATCTGGGCGAAGCTTCGCCGAGGCGAACCGTTCGCATTCACGTGGACGGAGTCGGCGACTTCCAGCGGGTTCGGTCGAACCTCGGTGTGGCTGTCCCCGGCGATCCCGGTCGCGTTCGAGTACTTCGGCGGGCGCGCACCGCGCCTGAACGCGGCATGGGTGCAGGCGATGAACCGTTCGGCGAACTCGGCGAACGGTCTGACCATCGTTCCGGAACCGCCGGAACCCGGGCTCGAGCCCGGAGCCTGACCAGAGCCTGTTACCGTTCCCGCGTCGGCGCAGTTTCAGGCTCGGGCACGAGGACGAGGCCCGTCGGGGAGTTCGCCGTACGGGCCAGCTCGCGGAGCCACAACGGGTTGAGCGGGATCTCGCGGCCGTCGAAGAACTCGAAAACGACCGGGATGTCCGGCCCGAGCCAGATCGAGTTCCTGCCGCTGCCCTGATCGACCGAAACCTCCCATGAGAAGGCAAATGACTCGCCACGGCGGAGCTTGGCGTGAATCACACTCCGAAGATGCGCGAGCGGCCGATCCTCGATCTCAACGGTCCGGATGAATCGATACGTCAGTTTGCCCACTGCACCAGCATGCCACCCAGGACGGGCATTTCCTGCGCCCGCCCGGAATCGGCTCGACCCGTCGTCTCGGTCCGCCTGATTGGAATACTCCGGCGGAACGGGCGCCGGTTCAGTCCCACGAAAGCGAGTGGGCCCAGCCTGCGATGAAGGCACGCTCGTCGACATCGAGACGCACGACGCCAGGCGGAAGTGGCCGGTCCTCGAGGTCGCAGAGGTCGAAGATCCGCCGCACGACGGCCGGGCGCAACGGTGCGTCAGGATTCTCCAGCAGCTCCCACTTCACGGGGTGTTCCAGTCTCGGCCACCAGAGCCCGATCGGGGGAAGTCCGTGTCGCCGCCGCGGTCTGTCGCCGTGCGACGCGACGTTGGCGATCGTGCTCATGGGCGCACCGCCCGATGCGGGACGTGCGCGGTCGAGGGTCTCGGAGGGGTCGAAGGGCTCCGAGGGTCTGAACGGGTCATGGCGTGCTCCTTGCTCGCACCGGGCTCGGCCAGGAACCCGGTGTCACGACGGTAAATCGATGAAACGCGAGGCGGGAGGGGATTGACGTGCAGCGGAAATGGTCTCTCGCGTCCGGGGCCCCCGCATGATGATCGACCTCGCCGGCGGGCGAATGTCAGGGCGTGACCTTGCCACCCGTTACCCCGAGCGTCTCTCCGATGACGTAGCTCGATTCCGCCGAGGCGAGGAACACGAACGCCGGAGCGAGTTCCGCAGGCTGGCCCATCCGCCCGAGCGGCGTGTCTTCGCCGAACTCGTCGAGCTTCTCGGGCGGCTGGCCGTCGGTCACCTGCAGCACGGTCCAGACCGGTCCTGGCGCCACCGCGTTCACGCGGATGCCCTTCGGCGCGAGCTGCTGGGCGATCGCCTTCGTGAACGCGTTGATGGTCGCCTTCGTCGACGCGTAGTCCACGAGGATCGGCGACGGCTCGTAGGCCTGGATGGATGTCGTGTTGATGATCGTCGATCCCGGCCGGAGGTGGGGCACCGCGGCCTTCGTGATCCAGAACATGGCGTACACGTTGGTCTTGAACGTGTCGTCGAACTGCTCGTCGTCGAGCTCGGTGATCTCCTCGACGTAGACCTGCTTACCGCCGTTGTTCACGACGAGGTCGAGCCCGCCGAGCGACTCCGCCGCGCGGGCGACGAGGTCGCGGCAGTACTCGGCCTCGCGCAGGTCGCCCGGGATCGTGAACACCTGCACACCGGCATCCTGGGCGATCGAGGCGATGCGCTGCGCGTCGGACTCCTCCTCCGGCAGGTAGGCCATCACCACGTCGGCGCCCTCACGTGCGAAGGCGATCACGGTGGCGGCGCCGATGCCGGAGTCCGCCCCGGTCACGAGCGCCTTGCGACCCTGCAGGCGGCCGGTGCCGCGGTACGTCTCCTCGCCCAGATCGGGCTTGGGGTCGAGTTTCGCCTCGAGGCCGGGCTCCGGCTGGTGCTGGCGCTTCGGGTCGGAGTCGGCGTAGAGCTTCGACGGGTCGGTGAAGGTGTACTGGTCTCGCGTGGGCTCGCTCATACCGTGAACCTACGTTCGGCGATGGAATCGCGGCAGGGCCTTGCGCCCAGTCCGCGTCATCGCTACCCGGACAGGTGCAGCACCGGCGCAGTCCTCCGAGAGCGCGGCGAGCACGGCAGCACGGCGATCACGGTTCGAGGACGACCTTGATGCATCCGTCCTCCTTCTTCATGAACGTCTCGTACATCTCCGGCGCCCGATCGAGCGGAACGCGATGCGTCACCAGGTCCTCGACGCCGAGCGGATCCGCGGGGTCCTCGACGAGCGGTAGCAGCTCGTCCCGCCAGTGGTGCACGTTGCACTGCCCCATGCGCAGGGCGATCTGCTTGTCGAACATCGAGATGAGTGGCATCGGGTCCGCGGCGCCGGCGTAGACCCCGCTGAGCGACACGGTCCCGCCACGCTGCACGAGATCGAGGGCGAGATGAAGCGCAGCGAGCCGATCGACGCCGGCCTTCTGCATCAGCGGCTTCGCCGCGGCATCCGGAAGGATGCCGACCGCCTTCTGCACGAACTCGACGCCGGGGTTGCCGTGCGCCTCCATGCCGACCGCATCGACCACGCTGGCGGGTCCCCGCCCCTCGGTCTCGTCGCGGAGCCGGTCGAGCAGGTCGTCGCCGAGATCGAAGGCCTCGATGCCGTGCCGTTCGGCCATCGCCCGCCGTTCGGGCACCGGGTCGACGGCGATCACCCGGTGGCCGAGGTGACGGCCGATGCGCGCGGCGAACTGCCCGACCGGCCCGAGCCCGAGCACCGCGAGCGTGCCTCCGTCGGGCACGTTCGCGTACTGGACCCCCTGCCATGCCGTCGGCAGGATGTCGCTGAGGAACAGGTACCGCTCGTCGGGAAGCTCCTGCCCGACCAGGTATGCGTTCGCATCGGCCCGCCGCACCCTGAGGTACTCGGCCTGCCCGCCCGGGACGGACCCGTACAGCTCGGTGTACCCGTAGAGGTCGGCGCCTGTTCCGGTCCGCCGATTCTGCGTCGTCTCGCACTGCGTCGTCAGGCCGCGCCGGCACATGTGGCACTCGCCGCAGGCGATGACGAACGGGATGACGACGCGATCGCCGACCGCGAGGTTCGCGACACCGGAGCCCACCTCCTCGACGACGCCCATCGGTTCGTGCCCGAGGACGTCCCCCTTCGACAGGAACGGCCCGAGCACGTTGTACAAGTGCAGGTCCGACCCGCAGATCGCCGTCGAGGTCACCCGGATGATCGCGTCCGTCGGATCCTCGATGTCCGGATCCGGTACTGTCTCGACGCTGACCTTGCCCGTCCCCTGCCACGTGAGTGCTCTCATGCCTCGACCCTCGCCGAGCTTCGAATCGCACTCAAGGGGCTGGACATCCTGAACCCGGACGAGGTAGCACCTGCCGCTCGCTCGTCGACGGCACCGACGGGCCGACGGGCCGACGGGCCGTTTGAATCCAGGCGAAGCGGCGTTCTCGCAGTACCGTCGAGGCCGTGAGGGTGATCTTCTCGATGTGGTCCGCGGCGTTCGTGCTCGGTCTGGCCTACAGGTTCGTCATCATCGCGACAGGGCGGTGATCCGGATGCGACTGAAACAGCACCCGCGACATGACGCCTGTGAACCTAGGTCGTCGCGTGGGAGCCGGTTTGAAGAATCTCTTCGATGTCCTGGGCGGAACGCGTCATGAGTTCCGTCATCTGTGCTCTCGCGGATTCTGCTGAACCCTCGGCGATCGCCTCGTAGACACCACGGTGGGCATCGAGGTATTCATGACCGGTGAGATGCTCGAGGGCGAGTTCATGGCGAGCGCGGATGGCGGGCTCGAGCACGACCTCGAAATGCGTGAGGAGTTCGTTCCCGCTCGCGGCGAGCACGGCGAGATGGAAGGCCACGTCCGCATCGACATGGTCGATGCGGCTGTCGGCACGATGGCTCGTCACCAGTTGCGCGAGCGCCTTCGAGATCTCTTCCAGCTGCTCGTCGTTTCGCATCGTTGCGGCGAGGGCCGCGGCAGCGGGTTCGATGATCACGCGGACCTGATCGAGTTCCAGAACGAGCCTGCCGTCGGGTGAGCCGGAGGAACGCCAGTTCATGACGTCGGCGTCGAGGAGTTGCCAACGCTCGCGCTCCGTGACGAACGTGCCGTGCTTCGGGCGTGCGTCGACGAGCCCCTTCGCGGTGAGCGCCCGCAGGGCCTCCCGGATGACGGTGCGGCTGACATCGAACTCGAACATGAGCGTGTCGGTGTCGAGGCTCTGTCCGGGTTGCAGCTCTCCGCGCATGATGCGAGCGCCGAGCGCGTTGACCACTTGCCCGTGGAGCCCTCGGTGGGTGAAACCGGTCATCTCTTCCCTCGCATAAATATGATTATCGTCACTCTGCGGGCCGAACGGGTGCTCGGCACTCGGTTTCTGCGATGACGGCGGGTGCGCCGCCCGAGGGCGACGCACCCGCCGTGGAATCGACTACTTCCCGGTGATGGTGAAGCCTTGCTCTTCACCGTACTGAAGTCCGGCGTCCTGCCATGCGGCGAGGCCGTCGTTCAGGTCGCCCTTGTCCTCGTAGACCTGCCCGACGGTGTCGCCGAAGATGCTGTTCGAGTACGCCTGGAACGGGAGGTAGGTCCACCCCGGGAGCACGTCCTTGGAGGCCTGCGAGAGGACTTCGTTGATCTTCTGACCGCCGAAGTAGTCGCTCTCGTAGTTGAGGAATTCATCCGACTCCAGGTCGGCGACCGTGGAGGGGAATCCGCCGCCGGCTGCGTGGATCGCCGCGCCTTCGGGTCCGTTGAGGAACTGGAGGAACCCGTACGCGACGAGCTTGTTCTTGCTCTGCTCGATGACGGCATCGCCGCCACCACCGTTCTCCGAGTTCGCAACGGTTCCGTCGTACGTGGGTACCGGTGCGACCCGCCACTGTCCAGCACCGGCAGGCGCGCCATTCTCAAGGTTTCCAGGCATCCAGGCACCGGTGACGAGGCTTGCGATGCTGCCATCGCCGAGCCCCTTGAACCATTCGTCGCTCCACGATGCGACCGGCGCGACGAGGTCTTCGGCGATCATCTGGTTCCAGACCGAGGTCCACTTCTGGGTGCCTTCGTCGCCGGCGAAGTCGATTCCGACATTCTCGCCGTCGACCGTATAGGGCTGCCCACCGGCTTGCCAGATCATGCTTTGCGCGAACCCGGGGTCGCCGATGTCGTTGACGATGTAGTGGTCCGGGTTGGCGGCGTGGATCTTCCGGGCAGCGTCGAGGTACTCATCCCAGGTGGTCGGTACATCGATGCCGAGATCGTCGAACACGTCTTGCCGATAGAACATGGCCATGGGCCCGGAATCCTGAGGGAGGCCGTAGATGCCTCCATTGATCGCCACAGACCCCCAAGTGCCTGGCGTGTACTGGTCAGCCAGGTCGGCGGCACCGAAATCGGTGAGGTCCGCGAGCGACCCGGAGAGCGCGAACTGCGGGAACGCGTAGTACTCGATCTGCGCGACATCGGGGGCGCCACTGCCGGCCTTGATCGCGTTCTGGAGCTTCGTGTAGTGGTCGTTGCCGGTGCCGACGTTCTCGAGCTTGACGTCGATCTTGGGGTACTTCTTCTCGAATGCGTCGACGATGTCTTCGGCCTGGGGCGCCCACGTCCAGAAGGTGATCGACGACTCCTTCTGGAGGGCGGCGTCGATCTCGGCCTGCGTGGCGCCGGTGGCGTCTGCTGCGTCGGTGGAGCCTGAGGAACAGGCGGCGAGCGTGCCTGCAAGGGCGACCGCGACGGCGGCGGCGGCCCAGCGACTGGTGCTGCGGAATCGGTGCATGGAACTTTTCCTTTCACTGCGTTGTGTGGATCGAGCACGGGTGCTCGGGGTCGTCTGCAGGATGGTGCGCATCACTGCTTGACGCTTCCGGCCGCGAGTCCCGACTGCCAGTACCGCTGCAGGAAGAGGAACGCGACGATGATGGGGACGATGGTCAGCAGGGAGCCCGTGATCACCAGGTTGAAGATGGCCTCGCCGCCAGCGGTCGATGCCTGGGCGTTCCAGGCGTTCAGGCCAACGGTCAGCGGGTACCACGTGGAGTCGCTCAGCATGATCAGCGGCAGGAAGTAGTTGTTCCAGGTGGCCACGATCGTGAAGAGCAGGACCGTCACGAAGCCCGGGGCGAGGAGCCGCGCCGAGATCGTGAAGAAGGTGCGGATCTCGCCCGCCCCGTCGATACGCGCGGATTCGAGCAGTTCGGTCGGGACGGCGTCGATCGCGTAGACCCAGACGAGGTAGAGGCCGAACGGGCTGATCAGTGACGGGATGATGATCGCCCACGGGGTGTTGGTCAGGCCGAGCTGGCTGAACATCAGGAAGGTGGGCACGGCGAGCGCCGTGCCCGGCACGGCTACGGCGCCGAGGACGACGGCGAACACGGCACGACGGCCCGGGAACGCGAACTTCGCGAGCCCGTATCCGGCCAGGGTCGCGAGCAGCGTTGCCCCGCCGGCTCCGAGCACGACGTAGAGCACGGTGTTGCCGAACCATCGGATGAAGGCGCCGTCGTCGTAGGTGAGGGTGTCGACGATGTTGTCCCACAGCGCGAAGTCGCCTGAGAACCACAACCCGAAGCTCGACAGAAGCGCGTCTTGGGTCTTCGTCGAGTTGATGAAGAGCCACACCAGCGGGAGCAGGGCGTAGATGGCGAGCACGGCCATGAGCACAGTGAGGAGGATCGATCGGCGTGGCGCCGATGCCGGACGCATGCGAGCGAGCTGAACGCGGCCACGGATGTGCGGAGTGACGACGGCTTTCGTCTCGGTCATCGGAGTTGGTCCTTCTGCGAGCCGGAGAGCTGGACGACATAGGCGATGAGCATGGTGATGAGCCCCATGATGATGGCGATCGCGGCCGAGTAGTTGAACTGCTGGCCGGCGAAGGAGAGGTTGTAGGCGTACATGTTCGGCGTGAAGTAGGTGCTGATCGCGTTGGGTGCGAGCGATTTCAGGATGTTCGGTTCGTTGAAGAGCTGGAAGCTTCCGATGACGGAGAAGATCGCGGCGATCACAATCGCGCCGCGGATGGCCGGGATCTTGATGTTCCACACGATCCGGTACTGGCCCGCCCCGTCGAGGGATGCGGCCTCGTACAGATCGGTCGGAATGACCCGAAGCGCGGCGTAGAAGATGAGCATGTTGTAGCCGATGAACTCCCACGTCACGATGTTGCCGATCGCGGCGAGGATCCAGCTTCCGGACAACGGGGCGGGGATGTCCAGGCCGAAGGCATCGTTGATGTTGCCGATGAGCCCGAACCGGGTGCCGAAGATGAAGCCCCACATCAGGGTCGCCACGACGGCGGGAACGGCGTAGGGCAGGAAGATCGAGATGCGGAAGAACGCCGAGAAGCGCAGGCGGCCGCTGTCGATCGCGAGAGCGGACACGAGCGCGATCACCAGCATGATCGGCACTTGGACGAGCAGGAACACCAGGACCCGGGAGAAGGACTCCCAGAACTTCGGATCGCCGAGCGCCTGCGCATAGTTGGCGAGCCCGACGAAGCTGTTGCCGCCGATGAGCTGCTCGCGGAAGAGGCTGAGGTAGATCGAGTAGACCACCGGTGCCACGAGGACCAGCAGGAACACCGCCATGAAGGGTCCGACGAAGATCCACCCGGTCCAGTTCGGTCGGTCGCGACGCGTTCTGAGCATCGGGCGGTCCGCGCGCACGGGCGGAGAAGACAGCACTGTCATCGGGCTTTCCTGTCGACGAGAAACGACGTTTCGTGATTCGAGTCCCGAACGCTGGTGTGCCTCCGGAACTTCCTGCAGGAGTACTATAAGCATATTATTTAGGAAATGCGAACGAGAGCCGTGCAGCACGGCCGACCTCGCGATCAACCGTTCGGGCACCCGTCGAAGTCGACGTGGAACGTCGACGACGAAGAGAAGGAGCAGCGAATGCGGCAGACACGAGCCGAGGCATGAACGAGAGCCCGGAGCGGCGAGGGGCACGAAACCTCGGCTCCACGGGCCTTCGGAGCCGGGCGTGGCTCGGCGACGGAGGCAAGAACGGCTTCATCGCACGACATCACCTGCGACAGGCGGGGTTCTCCGGGCGTCAGTTCGACGGGCGCCCGGTGATCGGCATCGCGAACACCTGGTCTGAGCTCACCCCGTGCAACATCCACCTGCGGGGTCTTGCCGAGGCCGTTCGCCGAGGCATCCAGCAGGCCGGCGGGTTCGCCCTCGAGTTCCCGGTGCTCTCACTCGGGGAGCCCTTCATGCGCCCCACGACGATGCTGTATCGCAACATGATGGCGATGGAACTCGAGGAGCTGGTTCGAGCCAATCCGCTCGACGCCGTCGTCGTGCTCACCGGCTGCGACAAGACCACGCCCGCTGCCCTGATGGCGCTGGCCAGCGTCGACCTGCCCTCGATCGTCCTGACCGGCGGGCCCATGCTGAACGGGCGGTTCCGAGGCCGCACCGTGGGCAGCGGCACCGACATCTGGCGCATGACCGAGGGCCTTCGCGCCGGAACCGTCACTCAAGAGGAGTTCACCGAATTCGAGAGCTGTCTCAACCGATCCCCCGGCCATTGCATGACGATGGGCACGGCGTCGACGATGGCGAGCATCACCGAGGCCCTCGGCATGCAGCTCCCGGGCGCGGCAGCGCTGCCCGCCGTCGATTCACGCAGGACCGTGCTCGCCGAAGACACCGGTGCACGCGCCGTGGAACTGGCGCTCGAGGGCCTTCGTCCATCCGAGATCATGACGCGCGAGGCGCTCGAGAACGCCCTGGTCGTCAACGCCGCGTGCGGCGGTTCGACCAACGCGGTCCTGCACCTGCTGGCCATCGCCGGCCGATTGGGGGTGCCACTCTCGCTCGACGACATCGACGCCGTCAGCCGCGAGATCCCCCTACTCGTCGACCTGATGCCGAGCGGACGGTTCCTCATGGAGGAGTTCGCCTACGCGGGCGGCGTGCCTGCGCTCATGGCCGAACTCCGCGAACGGCTGCACCTGAATTCGATCACCGTCACCGGGCAGACGCTCGGCGCCGACCTCGCGAGCGCCCGCAACGACGACTCCGAGGTCATCCGTCCCCTGGAGAATCCGGTGCAGCCGGCCGGCTCCGGCACCGCCGTGCTCCGCGGCAACCTCGCGCCGGACGGCGCCGTGCTGAAGGTCAGCGCGGCCGATCCCGACCTGCTCACCCACACGGGACCGGCACTCGTCTTCGATCGACTCGAGGACTACCAGGCGGTCATGGGCGACCTCGACCTCGACGTGACGGCCGACACGGTCCTCATCGTGCGCAACTGCGGCCCTCGGGGATACCCGGGCATGCCGGAGGTCGGCAACCTGCCGATGCCGGCGAAGCTCCTGGCGCAGGGCGTGCTGGACATGGTCCGGATCTCCGATGCCCGGATGAGCGGCACTGCATTCGGTGCCTGCGTGCTCCACGTGGCGCCCGAGGCCGCGGTCGGCGGTCCGCTCGCCCATGTCCGCACCGGCGACATGATCGTGCTCGATGTCCCGAACCGTCGCCTCGAGATGCTCGTCGACGATGAGGAGCTCGTACGTCGTGCCGCGACGTGGACTCCCGCCGAACCGCCCAGCGGCCGCGGATGGACGCGCATCTACACCGAGCACGTGACCCAGGCCGACACCGGCGCCGACCTGGACTTCCTCGTCGGCTCCAGCGGCAGCGAACCCGCCAAAGCCCCATTCTGATCGCGAGAGGACCACGTTGAACCACCCAAGAGTGACCGGCGTCTGCCCGGTCGTCGAAACCCCGTTCACCCCAGACGGAGCGATCGACATCCCGAGCTTCGAGCGACTGATCGATCGCCTCCTTGCGGCAGGCATTCGATCGGTGATGTACCCGGGCTTCGCCAGCGAGTTCTACAAGCTGAGCGATGCGGAACGGGATCAGCTCACCGAGATCCTGATCGAGCGGATGCATCGCGTACACGGGACCGTCGTCGTCGTGTCCGTGCCCGACCACTCGACCGCGCTTGCCGTGGCTCGTGCCCGCCGCGCCGTCGCGCTCGGCGCTGACCTGGTGAACATCCTGCCGCCTCACCTGCACGGACCGAGCACGAGCGCCGTGCAGGATCACGTCCGAGAGGTGCTCGCAGCCATCGACCCCACGCCGGCGATCCTGCAGTACGCGCCGGCGCAGACCGGCACGGCCCTGTCCGCCGCGACGATCTCGCAGGCCGCCGCGGCTGCGCCGAACCTGGTGCAGGTGAAGGTGGAGTCCGCGCCGCCCGGCCAGCTCATCGCCGCACTTCACGGCGAGGACCCCGCGCTGGACTCGGTCGTCGGCTATGCCGGCGTCCAGCTCATCGACGCCCTGCGGCGGGGAGCCGTCGGCGTTCAGCCCGGGAGTTCGTTCGCAGAGATCTACCTGCGCATCTGGCACGCCTGGGAGAACGGCGACCGCGACGCGGCGGTGCGGCTCCACACCAGACTCCTGCCCTACATCTCCTACTGGATGCAGTCGATCGAGCTCATCATCGCGGCGGAGAAGCGGATCTCGATGCTCCGCGGCATGATCGACACTGACGTCTGTCGCGCACCGGCACGGACCCTCGATGCGGAGGAACGGGCGATGATCGATCGATTCCTCGAGGAGTTCGCCGACCTCCTCTAGGGCGGACGACGGGAACGGGGCCGACCGAGCGAGCGCTCGGCCGACCCCGTTCCCGTTCGTCTAGTCGAGGGCGATGCTCCATCGCTGATGCGCACCGGAGCCGTCCGACCATTGGACGGCGGATGCGCCGTTCGACGTCGACTGGCCCGTGATGGAGAGCACCTTCCCACTCTTGCGGTTCACCAGCGCGTCGCCGCCGTCGTTGGTGGGAACCACCTTCCATTGCTGGTGATACCCGCCACCGTATGGCCACTGCACGGCGTTTCCGCCGTCGGCGGTGCTCTCACCCGAGATCGAGAGCGCCTGGCCGCTGTTGACGTTGATGACCTTGACGTAGCCATTGTCGGTGGGCTGGATCTTCCAATCCTGTTCGGCCCCGTTCGTCGCCGGCCACTGCAACACCTGAGCCCCGTTGGCCATGGATCCCGCCGAGACGGCGAGGTTCTTCCCGCTGTTCGCGTTGACGATCTCGTACGTCGCATTCGCATCCCACACGGGCTGCGACGGCGCGCCGACGTTCACCGAGAAGGACGTGACCGAGTTCGCGGGAAGCGTGGTTGCGAGTTGCTTGTTGGTGATCGCCGCTGCTGGGAGCGAGGCGAAAGACTCGGACGACGAGGTCCTCACGACCGAGGCCGATGAGCCGGTGGACGTGAATGCACCGAGGTTGAACGTCTTGTTCACGGCTGCGCCTGTGTTGTTGATCGCGACGAGCGACAGCTTTCCGTCTGTCGGCGTGTAGGAGGCCACGACTCGTGCGTCGCCACTGCCGATGATCTGGGAGCCCGGTCGGACGAAGTTCGTGTACTGCCGGAAGAAGTGATACATCTTGGTCTTCTCGTAGCTGTAGGTCGTTCCGACCATGTCCGCGTGGATCGCACCCCAAGTGATGTTGTACTGCTGCTGGATGGCCTCGTCTTCGACCGCCTGCCACATCACCCACGCGCTTGGACGCATGATGTCCATGTCCTTGGTGATCGCATCAGCGATCGCGAGACCGGGTCCGACGATGTTGTGATTGTCGCCGCCCGTGCCGTCGCAGCACCCCCACTCCGACATCCAGAGGTCCTTGCCCGTCGACGTGGCGACGTTCCGTACGCCCTGGCGGTCGCTGCCGCCGTACTCGTGCACGTTGATCTGGTCGACGGCGTTGCGGGCTGCAGGCGTCAGCGCATTCCAGTTGGACACGAAGTTGTTCAGGCTGGACGTCTCCGGCCCAGAGATCCGCGTGTCGAGCCCCTCGGCCGTCAACTTCGCGTTGAGCTTCTCGAGGATCGCGGATTGTGCGCCGGTCGAGAGCTTGTTCCCTTCGGAGATACCGGCCGGACTCCAGCAGATGTCATGCTCGTTGTACGGGGAGATCGTGCCGAAATCCGTCCCGAAATCGGTCCCGAATTTCTTCAGGACGGTGACCATGTAGGCCACGAATGCGTCGTAGTTCGCGGGAGCGAGGTTGTCGGTCGTCGCGCAGTTCGGATTTCCGCGAGGGTCGCCGCTGACGGTCATCCAGTACGGCGGACTGTTGACGAATGCCTCGAAGGTGTCGGCGCCCCGGTCCTTGGCCATGTCGAGCATGATCCGTTGCGGTTCATCGACGGTCCAGTCGTAGGCGACGACACCGGTCGTCTCGTCCTTCTGCAGGTAGGTCGGCACGGCGCCGCCCGGACGCATCGCCGCGATCGGGTTCGGGTCGGCGCTGCCGCCCAGGTTGTAGCGGACGATGTTGAGTCCGAGGCCTTCGGTGGGCGAGTACAGGAGGTCGGCGATCTCGGCGCGCTTCGCCTCGGGCCACGTCCCCACGCGGTCGCCCCACCACGCGAAGGCCGTGCCCCAGCCCTCCCAATCCGCGACTCGCACCTCACCGGGATCGATGTAGACCCCGACGGCGGCGTCGGCCGGCGCCACTCCTCCCAGAAGCGCACCACTCGCGACCATGACTGCGGCGGTGGTGGCCGCGAGCACGTTTCTTCTCCGATTTCGCATCAGCGAAATTCCCCTCTCGACTCCATTGGCGAGCTCAATCGAACCCGATTAATAGGTTTATACGATTAAAATGAGGAAGGGAAGTCCACGGTGGACCTTGCGGCTGCGATCAGGCGATACCCGGGAGCAGGCGAATTCGGAACGAACCCGACGCGTGCACCCCATCCGCACCGGTCTTCGACACGGCGGGATCCACCCAGTCGAAGGAACCGCTGACCGGATAGATGCGTTCGGCGAGCACGGCCAACTGGACGTCCGGGCGCGGTGCGAACACCTCGAACGCCTGCAGGCGCATCGCGCTCCCGGCCGACCACCGGTGCGAGCGACCGGTCACGGAGATCGTGAGCTCGTGGTCACCGTCGTTCAGGTCTTGCGCGCTGAAAAGTGTGTGGCCGGAGCAGTCCACCGGGGAGAAGAGGTCGACTCCGCTGGCAACCTCGACCCCGTCGAGCTCGATGTCGACGACACCGAGGTCTGGGCCGAGCGCGCCGAGGCAGTCGATCGCCGATCCGGAGAACCTCACGGTGGCGGTGGCACCGGCGTCGTCGGTTCGGTGGTCCACGAGGCCGACGGTGCCCTGATTGAGGCCCCCCGCCACTTCGCGGTACTCCCAGGCCCCGCTGAGCGAGACGTCAGGGTTGTCGGGCCTGATCACCCGCCGCGCAGGGAACAGTCGGGTGTGCTGCGAGCCGTCGCCGAGGTACTCGATGCCCGCACCGGACGCGTCCGTGACCGTCTGGTTCCAGACCGTACTGCGTCCCGCGCGGAAGTCGCGACTCCAACTGTCGGGCACGGAGACGTCGATCGCACCGCTGGCAACCGCGTTCCAGCCGGGAGCCTCCTCGCCGATAGCCCTTCGATCGGCGCTGACCTCACGGTGCGCGGACCCGCGCGACCGACCCAGGAACCCATCGCCCGCGATTCCGAGCGGGGCCGAAGCGATCCATTTCGTCGAAATCGGCTCCGGCCCGAGGCCCATGGCCAGCCCCAGCTCAGAGCTGCGGCCGATGAGTGCTCCGGGCGCCGCGTCGAGGCGGTAGTCGACCGAGATGATCCCGGCCGAGTCGATGCGAGTGGTGGTGGTGACGGCAAGTGCGCCCGCAGTGCCGTCCACTCGGATCACGACGTCATCGGCTTCGGTGGAAGCCTCGACGCGATCCGCGCACCAGGCTTCGAGCTGAAGGCCGTCCGCCCAGGGCTCCCAACCCGAGGAGAGCACCACCCGGCCACCAGTCACGGCTGAGAGGAGGTGCCCCGTCCGGGCATCGATGTCGATCGAGAAGCCACGCCCCGTGATCGTGATCCGAGCATCGTCTCGAGACCATGACGGCGCGGGCCCGGTCGCAGGCAACGCGTCGATCCCGGCATCTCGGTCATCGAGCTCGAGCGTCCGCTCGTCGATGATCCGGCCCGACGCCCCCTCGACCCGCAGTGTCAACGGCCCAATGCCGTCGAGCGCGCCCCGCAGCCGCACCGCGCCCGCCGAGGCCGGGGCGACGTTCGGAAGCGGCATCCGCACCTCGGATCCATCGGCCCTGCGCCAGACGAGGTCGAAGTCGGCGAGGCCGGTGCGGGAATGATGGTTCACGACCGGGATCTCGAGGTCGCTCCCATCTTCGCGAATCGAGCCGAACGCGAATTGCACGGGTGAGAAGGCACTCCGCACGGCCCACCATTCGGGCTTGCGGCGACGCCAGATGTCGAGGATGCCCCACGGGCCGAACCCGACCGTTCCACCGGGGAGCGCGAACTGCTCGTCGATCCCCGACCAGATCGCGATGCCGAGTCCCCCGTCGGCAGCGTACAGGCGCACCATGAAGTCGTTCAGGCTCGCCGCCCAGTCGGCATGGATGCCAGGGTCCCGTCGCAGATCCCCCGACTGATAGACCGGCAGATGCACCACCTCGTCGTGCAGGACGGGCCGGCCCGTGGACCCGAGATCTTCGCCGTAGGCCGGATAGTGCGAACTGATGACGTGTTCGGGCCCGCCCGCAAAGCTCATGATGACCGGCCGAGACGGATCCGACTCGACGGCGAGCTCGAATGAACGCCGGAAGTTCTCGCCCCACGTGCTCTCATTGCCGATCGACCAGATGAGCACGCTGGGATGGTTGCGGTCGCGTTCGATCATCTCGGCGAGAGGTCCGAGGTACTCGGGCGCGAATCGCTCATCGTCCTGCGTCGCCGGCCACCCGAACTGCCCGGCCCAGCAGACACCGTTCTCGACCTCGACGTAGATGCCCAGTTCATCCGCGGCATCCAGGAGCGCGGGATGCGGCGGATAGTGGGAGGTGCGGACGAAGTTGATGTTCGCGGCACGGAATCGTTCGAGGTCCTCGCGCTCGAGGGTGCCGTCGCTCGCTCGCCCGAGTCGCGGATGGATGTCGTGGCGGTTGATGCCGCGAAGCATCACCGGCACGTCGTTCACCACGAGCCGGTGGCCGTCAACCCGCACATCGCGGAATCCGATTCGCTGCCGATAGCGTGCGGACCCGACGACGAGCTCCAACTCGTACAGCGCCGGGGACTCGTCGCTCCAGAGTCGTGCGCCGGGCACGGCCGCGACGACGCGTGCGCTGCCGTCCGGAGCCGGAGTGACGGTGGCGGCGTCACCGAGGTAGACCTCGTCTCCATCAGGATCGGTGAGCCGCAATCGCAGCTGCAGCCTTTCTGCAAGATGACCGTCCTCAGCGCCGGACCCGACGATCTGGAGGTCGAGTTCGAGCCGAGCGTTCCCGGCTCCGGCATCCTCGATCGGCGTCTGCACGTGCAGCATCGCGAGATGCGTCCGGGGCAGGACCACGACCGAGACCGGTCGCAGGATCCCGCCGACCGGATGGAACGCGTAGTTGGATGCCGTCGAGACCGACTCGGACTGATCGGTGACACCGACCGCGATCAGGTTCGGCGAATCGGTGCGCACCAGATCGGTGACGTCGAACTCGAAACGCGTGAAGCCGCCGAGATGGGTGCCCGCAAGCACGCCGTTGACCCAGACCCGCGCGAACCCGTACACGCCATCGAAGCGGAGCACGATCCGGTGGTGAGCCGTCGGCCTCAGGTCGAGGCGCACCCGATACCCGAGTTCCACGTCGTGCCGGACGTCAAAGCCCTGCATCGCCGGCTCGCCGGGGACCGCGATCGGCCTCCATCCGGCGTCATCACCGTCAGGTCGCTCCCACCCGTCGGCGGGCTCGGGGTGGAAGGTCCACCCCTCGGACACCACCCGGATGGGGCGCTCGACGAGTTCGACCTGATGCGGCGTGGGAAGCAGGCGAGGGCGGGTGGGCGCGTTCAACACGGCGATTCCTTTCGAGCTGTCGGGACCGCGCGTCGATCGACGAGCGTGTGGGAACTTGCGCGACCCGACGCGGAACGGGAGTACATGACGAAGGATGGTTCATGGGCGGGCTTCTGGCAAAGTCCGGTCAGACAGGTTAAGTCGGTTTATAGTATAAATAGATCCACGTGCTCCACGAGCACCAACGCCTCAAGATCGACCAGACAAGGGAATGACATGCGTCGAACTGTGCTCATCACCGGGGCCGGACGAGGAATCGGCCGTGCCACGGCCCATGCCTTCGCGGCAGCCGGCGACTTCGTCGCCGTGACGGACCTCGACGCCGACGCCGCCGACGTCGTCGCGTCCGAGATCCGCGACGCCGGCGGCCATGCGTCCGGATCCCGACTCGACGTCGCCAGCGGAGCCGAGTGGGATCGCCTTGCCGACCGGCTCAGGTCCGACGGCACTCCCCCGGGCGTCATCGTGAACAATGCGTTCCTTCACCTTCCTGCACCGGCGCACGAGCTCGACGAGGAATCGTGGTCGCGCCAGATCGACGTCACCCTCTCCGGGGTGTGGCGTTCGATCCGCACGTTCCACGAGGACCTCGTCGCAGCGCGTGGCTCCATGGTCAACGTCGCCAGCGTTCACGCGCTTCTCGCCTGGCCCGGATACCCGGCCTATGCCGCGGCGAAGGGCGGGGTCGTCGCACTGACCAGGCAGCTCTCGTACGAGTACGCCCCCCACGTTCGCATCAACGCCGTCCTTCCGGGTTCCATCGAGACTCGGGTGTGGGATGCCGCGGCAGAGGAAGGTCGGGCGGCCGCACTCCGGCAGGCGACGCTCGGGCGGATGGGGCGCCCGGAGGAGGTCGCCACGGTGATCCGCTTCCTCGCGAGCGACGAAGCCTCGTACGTGACCGGGGTCGCCCTGCCCGTCGACGGCGGTCAGACCACCACGGTCGCCGGATGAGCGGCCGACTGTTCACCCTCGGCGAGGCGTTGGCCGTGATGCTCGCCGAGGACGCACCGTCCCCGGCAACCGCGACCCACTATCGCAGGCTCGTTTCGGGAAGCGAGGTCAACGTGGCGACCGGGCTCGTTCGCATGGGCCACCGAGCGACCCTGGTCTCCCGTCTCGGAACGGACTCGCTCGGTGACGGCGTCGAGCTCGACCTGATGGGACTGGGCATCGACGCGCATCTCATTCGGACAGTCGAGCGCACGGGAGTCCTCGTTCGCGGTGCCAACGGCGAGGGCGCCATGCATCTGAGAGACCGGTCGGCTGCGACCACGCTCTCCCCGAGCGACGTCGATCAGGCCTGGCACGATGACGTCGACGCGGTGTTCGTCACCGGCATCACCACCTCCCGCTCCGAGACCGCGAGGGCCGCCGTTGAACGCACGGTCCAGCTTGCTCGTCGAGGTGACGCACTCGTCGTCGTCGATCCGAACCATCGACCGGCACTCGGAACGGCTGAGAGCTTCCGTGACTCGCTCGCCGGGCTCCGCGGGCAGCTGGATGTCGCCCTCGGCGATCCCGAGGAGCTCGCGCTGCTGGCGGGCACGAGCGCCGAGCACGCGGTCGACGAACTCCATGCCTCCGGCGCATCATTGGTCGTCGTCAAGCACGGAGCGAACGGCGTTCGGGCGAGCGACGGCACGCGAATCCTGGCCGTGCCGAGCATGGCCCGCACGGTGCTCGACACCGTCGGTGCGGGCGACGCGTTCGCCGCCGGCCTGATCTCCGCGCTCATCGAGGGACTTCCGCTCGAAGCGGCGTTGGCGCGTGGAACGAGGATCGCCGCATCCGTCGTCGAAACACTGGGCGACATCGACGGCATCCCGATGCGGGACGACCGAACAGAGAAGGCGGAACGAATGCCGATCACGGAGACCACGCGATGAGCGCCGCTGCCGCAATCCGCGAACAGGGCATCGTCGCGATCGTCCGGGCAGCCACCGCTGCTGCTGCGGCCGAGGATGTCCGCGCAGTACTCGCCGCGGGCCTCCGAGTGGTCGAGGTCTCGCTCGTCACGCCCGACGCGATCGAGGTCATCCGCGATATCGCCTCCGAGGTCGGGCCCGACGTCGCGATCGGTATCGGCACCGCACTGACGGCTGACGATGTCGACCGGGCTGTGTCGGCAGGTGCGTCCTTCGTGGTCGCGCCGACGGTGCATGAGCCCGTCATCCGTGCCGCGGTGGAGGCCGGCGTCACCGTGCTTCCCGGCGCCGCGACGCCGAGCGAAGCCCTGACGGCGATCGGCTGGGGCGCCCCCTTCGTCAAGCTCTTTCCGGCCTCACTCTGGACGCCGGCCGCGCTTCGCGACGTGCTGACTGCGCTCCCCCAGGTGCCCTTCGTCCCGACCGGAGGAATCTCGCTCGCGAACGTCGGCGATTGGATCAGTGCGGGAGCCGTCGCCGTAGGCGTCGGGAGCAGCATCACGAAGGCTGAAGACCCGGAACGGATCGCTCGCGAGTATCTCCAGCTGGTGTCCGCCGCAAGAGCCCAGAAGGTCGCCTGACCGTTGAACTGACGACAGGTGATACTGGACGAGGTGGACTCAGCTGTCCAGTTGCGCGTGATTCCCGGCCCCGCCCGCCGAGCAGGCGAATGAACGAGCGGGCGGGGCGGGAGTTTTGGCCGGGTTGACGCACGACGAAGCGAGGCCCTCCCGCGATTGAGAGGATGCCGTCGAGGCCGGCGTCGGCTCCTCTCAGCAGTGCGGGCGCAACCTTGCCGATCCCAGATGCTGAGCCGGTGATTGCGTATGTTCCGCGCACGCGTGTCGTGTCTCCTTCGCGGTACTGCGGGCCGTGGCGAGCGGGTCTAGAGCGCAGCGAGCACTCGGCATCGCTCCGCGAGGGTCCGGCGCGACACGTCGATCTCCACGCTGACGCGATCGTGACCGTGCGTGACGCCGGGCAGCACGTGAAGCTCGCACGAGATGCCGGCCGCATGAAGGCGCTGGGCGTAGCTGATCGATTCATCGCGGAAGATGTCGAGATCGCCGACCTCGATGTACGCCGGTGGCAGGCCGCCGAAATCGGTGAGCCGCGCGGGCGCCGCGATCGGCGACACGGTGTCGCCGCCGATGTCGGCTCCGAGTACGGCACTCCAGCAGGTCCAGTTGGAGTCCCAGTCCCAAGCGGCATATGGCGCGATGTTCGGGTCGGGAACCGTGGTGCGATCGTCGAGCATCGGGTAGATGAGGACCTGTTTCGCGAGCGTGATGCCCCGGTCTCGGGCGAGGATCGCCGCTCCTGCGGCCACACCGCCCCCGCCGCTGTCACCCATGACGGCGATGCGCTGCGGATCGATTCCAAACTCGTCGGCATGCTCGATGAGCCACGCCATCGCGTCGACAGCATCGGTGGCCATCCCGGCACCCGGGTTCTCGGGAGCCAATCGGTAATCCACAGAGGCGAAGGGCACCTGGGATTGCTGCACGTAGTACCGCACGAGGCCGTCGTAGTGCTCCGCCTTTCCGGCGACCATGCCGCCGCCGTGCAGGTAAACGACTGCGGGCCGCAGCTCGCCGACCTTCGCAACCTCTGGCTCGTACCATCGCACATCGAACCGTCCCTGCAGCGAGGAACTGATCGTGTGCTCTCTCACGGAGACGCCCGTCGACAGTGGCGCGGGACACGCGGGCATCGAACCATCGATCATGGCGCGCAGCGCGTGCACGTCGCCACGTGCCGGCGGACTGAAGTCTCCGAGGGATTGGAGGCTCTCGGCCAGGGCTCGGTACATGGCGGCGATCTGTGGATCGAGCATCATCGTTGACATCTCGACGTCCTTTCAGCAGAGGTGGTTCGATCACACTAACGGACATGTGTCCGATTGTCATCCGATACGCTCGTGCTGAGGAGGCGAGCTATGGGGTTGACAGGAATTCCACCCGCGGCATTCATGCGCGAAGGCGACCCGACCGACCCGAGGTCGATGCGGACGCGGAGTCAATTGCTCTCCGCATACGAGCGGCTCCTCGCATCCTCGAGTTCGCCCACGGTTGCCGACCTCGTGCGTGCGGCGGGGGTGAGCAGGAGTTCGTTCTACACCCATTTCGCGGGCATCGAGGAAGTGGGTGTCGCCGCCCTCCGTTCGATTCTCGATTCCTTCGACCCGGCCGACGACGAACGAGCGTCCAGAGGTCCGGGCGAGCCAGCAGCGGCGAGTTTCCAAGACCTCTTCAACCACCTCGCCGCACATCGGAACCTGTGCGTCGCAGTCCTGGTCTCCGACACGCAGATGCCCGCCCTCGCGGAGCTTCACTCCGCACTGGTGACGCACGTGACCAATGCGATCGAACGCTCGCCGGCCATGCCGCTCGGCTTCGACATCGACCGAGGCGCTCGGTTCCTCGTCGGCGGGATCCTCTCCCTGCTGCACGAGGACCTGCAGAACGGCGCGGACGTCGACGGAGCGGGCAAGCTCGTCTCGGCAATGCTCCCCGACTGGCTGGCACGCGACAGCCTGCTGGATGCACCACTGTCAGTGACACCGAGCAACGTCACGCCACCGGGCCGAAGTTGATCAGTCCGGTTGGCGCGCTCGCGAGAAGGTGCGAGGCGTCTGGGCCCCCGTAGGTTGACCCAGGTCACCTTTGAGCCGCGGGGCAAACTCGCCCCACCTGACGCCGGCACTGCGCGAATGCGCCTTGGGTAAACGTTCGATAAACGTGAATGCGGCCAAGCGATGCGATCGGCGCGCAAAGAAATCCTGATCAGGCGGCAATTGAGGTGCAGCCGGACTAGACCCGCGAATCAACTGGACTCGGGTTCAAGCTCCGAAATAGAACCCCGATCAGGCCGAATTCACGTGCACGGGAGGCGTCCAATACCTGACTAGACGACATTTCTGCGAGGTAGGGCGGACGGGACTTGAACCCGTGACCGATGGGTGTCGGCGGCGAAAACCCCGCCACCGGCAACCATCGCCCGACTTCGAGCGATCTGGATGTGATCAGGAACTTCTCGTGCGTTCAGTTCCGATAGGACCAGGCTACCCGCCTCGTTCTCGAACAATCTGGGAACAGTTCGAGCCGAAATGTGGTGAATACTCGCCCGCTCCTGACGGGTAGCCGCGATCGACCAGGCTAGCGCCTGGAGCGACCGCCTTTGCGGCCAACAACGGTCGAATGTCTTTGATCCACACCGCCCACTCGAATAGCTTCGATTGGTACCACCCGTCATCAGGGTCTGTCCCGAACGTCGCCATTTCCGTTGCTGCCAGCAACTCAACTGCCCACCCGAAGATGGGGTCTGGCAGGGCGACTATGTCTTCATACAACACCCAGTGCGACAGTCCCGGTGCGTCCGTGATCGAGGCGGTGGTTGGCGCATCAAAGTACAGCGCCTGGTGGAGCACTAAGCGTCGACCGCGGAAGGCGTTGCTCTCCGAGTAGACCGACCCGCCACCCTCCCGGGAAGTACCGCCTCTGACCGTTCAGCAGGTCGACCTCCAGATGGGCGCTCATGCTCGTCGGGTGGGAAACGAACTCTGCGTCGCGACTTTGCTCTAAATGTCTCTCAATACGGTACTGGCGAGCATGAATGGCCTTTGCAAGTACGACGAGTTGGTCAACCGGGGTGACTCGCATCGCTCGGAGGACCTCGGAATCGATAAGTCGACCACCATCGAAGTCTTCGACGACCGAGACCCCTCCCCACGCAATTCGAAGGTCGTCCTTGCGTAGTCCACTCGGCGCCTGCACAATCCGACGATAGCGGCTTCACGGCACCCACCCGACCGCGGGTGATGCCCGGGGCTCCTGAAGGTTTGGTGACTCCTGATCTGTCCCGAACGCCTGCACCGTCAGCGATCAGACGTGCGCAGGGCCGTCTTCCGCTTGGTCGGGGTGAACAGCGGCCATGCGAACGTCAGCAGGTCGAACGCATACCCCGGGCCCGAGGTTGGAACAAAGCGTCATGCCGCTCAACGCCACGCCGAGAAGTCCCCCTCGAGCGCCCGATCGCAGCCGCGAGATCCGCGGGCCGCTCATTGCGCGTGAATCGTCCGCACATAAATGTGAGGCTACTCGGCCGACCCGCCGAGATGCGCAGGGAGCCGATTCCCGATCTCGGTCATGGATTGCAGGTACTCGTCCCCGATGGTTTCCGGCAGCCCCCACACGCTGGTCAACTTCACGGTGCCGATCATCGTGACGCCGAAAAGTTGGGTCAGATACTTCTTCAGATTGTCGGCGGGCAACACAACTTGCGGGACTGGGTATGCGATCGGCTGCTCAGTGAGCGACGCGGTGTACACCGACTCGCCGTGCGCCACTCCGGATAGATGGGAGTAAATCGCGGCTGCCTCCGGCCCCGGAGATACAGCGGCCTGCAACATCTCAATGGCAAGAGCTGTGGGACGAGGCACCGTCTCAGGCGTTCGGACGTGGATGCGGTCGCGATCACGGGTGGCGCGTGAAATCGCAACATCGATGGACTCACCGCTCAAGAGGAGGATGCCCCGGTCCTTGGCGGCGTGGAGCTCACGAACAACCATCGCCCTCGCACGGTACTCGGCGCGGATCGACGTCATGGCACCCATCACCCACCATGCTCGCGCCCACGTCTCAACAACGGTCCGGTTGATCGTGGCCAAGCTGGGTCCGTGGGATCCCGGGACTCGGAGCAGTCCGGCGAATGAAACGAGATGATCGATCGCGATCGCCATGTGAAGACTCACGAGTCTGGCTGCGTCATTCACATCTCTTGAGGTGTCAAGTGTCACGATCCCTGCTGGCAGCGTGATCTGCATTGCTTCCTGGACGTTGCGCGTCGCGGAAACAACCTCGTGGAGCCAGTCAGCAGCATCGATGCGATCGGCTTCCGTGGATGCGTATTCCTCGGGCATGGGACCGATCATTTCAGCCCCGAGGTTCGGGAGGCGCATCGATCCTCTCGACCGCGGGTATCGCTGCCGCCAACAACGGCGAGGATGGTCCCGCCTGCTTCGGCAGCAGCCGTCGCCAATGCGGGACAGCGGAACTAGCGACCACCACAGATCCTTCGAGAATGGCCAAGCTCACCCGAGACGCACTCCACGCAAAACAACTGATCAAACGGCATTTGTGGGGCGGGTCGGGCTTGAACTGACGACCGATGGGTGTCGCCCACCCGTTGGTCGCATCCTGGATTCCTCGCCGCGACTCGCCCGATTTGGATCTGATCAGGATCTTCTTGTGCACTGCGTTCGCACCTGTCCAGACTACCCGGCTTCGCCTAGCCCGTCTGGGTTGTCTCCGATCGAAGTGTGGTGAATACCCGGTCACCGACGCCGAGCAGGTCCGAATAGAGCGCTTTGCAATCTTGTTCGTAGGTCATCATGGCGGCCGCCCGCACCACCCGCAGTCACCGGAGACTAACCGAAAATTATCGCCAGCTCAGTCGTCACAACTGCTTGTGGCGCTTGTTCACTTTGATCGGATTCTGCGTGGGGTCGAAGCTCGCCACGATGCCCTTCGACTTCAGCGCTTCGAGGAGCGCGATTGCCGCCGCTGAGTTTGGAATCTTTGGCTTCTCCCGGCCGACGTAGGTCAGCTTCTCGTACTCGTCGCCGAGCGCGCGCAGGACCGGGATCAATTGTTCGGCCGTGGCGTTATTCAGATAGGGACGGAGCAGCGTCAGTACCTGATCCGCAGGGACGCGGTTGGCGGCCATCTGAGCCACGAGCGGGAAGCTGACGATGATCTTGAATGCTTCCGCAAGGCGGGCCAGCTGGAGCAGCCCTGCCTTGCCGCCGTGCGGCGCGTACGAGTCCGCACCTTTCACGATGTCTCGCTTCGCGGCGTCGCTCACAGCCGAGCTCCCAAGGACCGGACCCAAGTCTGCGCTGACGAGCTCGGGGGTCGTCCACTCTTCAAATTTCGGAGAATGCCGCAGCACATGTTCCTTGGTCGCCCAGTCGGCGCCGGCGAGGTGCGCATAGGTCGCAGCACTATCTGAGATGACGTTCCGGGCCCTCAGTTCGCCGAACAGGGCACTGCTTTCGGCCGGAAGGGAGTTGGCTGCGACGTACTTCTTCAGGTCGAGGCTCTCTGCCAGTTTCGCGCGGAGCACGGGATCGAGAACCGCGGCGGACGAGATGAGGGTCACGGCGAGCTCGCGTTTAGCGTCCTCGTCGGCGCCGTCGTGTTCCCTGATCGCATCCGTGGCGCCCAGAACGACTGCAAGATTAGTGTCCACGCCCCCTGCATGGCCGAGATAGCGCAGGACGTTCGCGAAGGTGGCGGGGAAGCGGTTCTCCCGCGCCAGCGGCGCCCAGGTATCCTCTGGAACCATTCCGAGGTCCGCGATCCGGCTTTCCGCCGAGGCCGTGGCGACGACGTTCTCGATGAGCGCGGGCGCTGCTTCGTGAACCTCGGTGAGCACGGCGACGAAACCGGCGGCCGTCGCATTCGACGGCGAGCGTCCTTCGATCGCCGCGAGGTACGCCGGCAGCTCCCTGAGAGCCTTTGCGTACACCTGGTCGCGGCTGGCTACCCTGAGCTGGTCGAGCGCAAGGCCAGCGCCCTCGCCCACCGCCGACTGCAGATTGTCGGTGGTCATGTCGTAGATTCCGAGCCGGACGAATTCGGTGCGGGCGCGGGCACCGAGCGGCGAGAGGTCGGGAACGCTGATGCCCGCCTCCTTGAAGAGGGTCGCGAGACGCCCCGCTGCCTTAGCCGTCAGATCCGCGGACGCGACAGCGGGGAGTTCTGGGTAGCCGGCGAAGAGGTAGCGCTTTACCGACTCATCGACGCGCTGCCGGGGCTTGTCGGAGAGACGCGCGAGGCACTCGCTGACGAGTGCCCGGCGACCGACATCGTCGAGCTCTGCCTCGCCGATGAGGTAAGCGAGGACTCGCGGACTGCGCGCGGTGAGTCGACGGACCAGGTCTCGTGCGTGCGAGCTGGAGGCAAGGTAGCTCTGTAGGAACCGCCGCTCGTCCGACCCAAAGCGGGCCAGTGCATTCACCATGATTCTGGCCGACGGGCTCTTCGTTGCGAGCAGACGGTCAAGCAGCGCGATGTTATAGAGCGCGGGGTCAGCGAGCGCCTGTTCGCCGCGCTCGCGGACGACCGCGTCAACGTCGAGCGGCTCTAGCTCGAAGTGCTCGTCCATGAGTCCGCGTTCGACGTGATGGATGATGAAGTTGGTCGCGGCCGGGCTCACGCGGTCGCCGTGGAATGTGGATGTGTAGAGCGTGAAGTTGCGGTCTACGTAGCCGGCCTTGACGAGCTCGAAAGCGAGCCCGCGGGTGAGGAGCCTTTCAGCGACCGTAGCCAGCGGGACCCGCTGGTTTTCGAAGTCCACTAGGAACTCAGGGCGCTTGATGAGGTCACCCATGTCCGCAGAGCGAAGGAACTTCAGCTGCTCCTCCAGCACGGCGATCTTCTCGTGGGCCGCGTCTTCGTCGGCTTCCTTCCACGCCTCTGGATCGAGCGCCTCGCCGACTAGTGACTCGACGTCCGACCGGCTCAGTGAGATCTGAGGGCCGCCGTAAACGGGGTTGTGCCAAACAACAGCAGTGGAGCCGTCTTCCCCGACGAACGACTTCCAGAACGCTGCCGACTGGAAGTAGTCCTGCGTTCGCTCGCTGCCGCCATACTGGTAGCTCGCGTTCTGCTGCCGCAGGCCGGTCGTCCTCACCATCATGGCAATGCGTTCCGTCAGCCTCTTACCGAGACGCGGCGCCCTGGCAATGGCGCTGCCCGCACGCGCGAGATCCTGCCGAGCGGCGCGGAGCTCCCGCTCAACGCGCGGAACATTCGCGACGACCAGCGACCGGCTCACCTCGTAGAGCCGGTCGAGCCTGCTCTTGCCGAGACGGATCACCTCGAAGTCGCTGAGATGCGTGCTCTTATAGAGCATCATCGCGAACAAATGGGTCTCGCTGAGCCCGAGCTCCTCGCCGTCGCCGGAGAAGATACGGCCGCGGAACACCACGAACTCATTGCGCACGTTCTTGAGCAAGCGCATATCCGGGACGAAACGGCCCGCCAAGTCAACGAGATCGTCGGACACCTGGTGATTGATACCTCGCAGGATCTGCGCCGTGAGGTTCCGTGCGCTGCGGTGCGTAATGAACGGAACCACCGGGATGACGAGATCGAAGAACTTCGTCCGGTTCGCCCGAACCGATTCCGCCTGCGCGGGGTCGAGGTCGGCGGCCGCGGCATCGGGCTTCCGCCCCTCAAGTTCGAGGCCGATGCGGTCGAAGATACTGTCCTTGATCGCGTAAATGAACTGAACGGGCCGGTCCTTGATCTGTGGAGCGGCGTTGAGGAGCGTGTTGAGCGACCGCAGAGTCTCAAAGATGTGTGAGTCGTTGAAGCGGTCGATGTCCTCGAAGATCACGACCCGGTGTCGGGAGGTCTCAAAGAAGTAGACGATCTCGTCGAGGTACTGGTCGAAGTACGAGACGGACTTTTCGTCCAGGGTCACCGATGCCGGACCCGCCGAGAATTGCTTGACGTGGATGCGTCCGTGTAGCAGCCAGCGCACGAGGTACGCGGCCCCGCCGGCCGCGAAGAACACCGCTGGATACACCCACAGCCCGATCTCAACCAGCGGCTCGAGCGTCTTCGTGATGATCGCGCCCCAGCCGGCGATCAGAAAGATCAGGGTGACGACCAAGGCGCTCAGGCCCGCAAGAAGTAGCTCCCTGCCGGAGTTGAAGCGCTCAATGCGGCGGAAACGCGAGCCCACCGCGTTCTCCGGTTCCTCCCGGTAGAGGAGTTGCTTCACGATCTCCTGCTGGATCCGGTTCGTCGGCGTAGTCGCCTGCCGGGGCACCGACTCGTCCATGTCGGTCTGGTCGATCGGCGCGAGCGTCGACAGCGACAGCTCGACGACCTCGCTGGCCTTGAGGCGCGAGACTTCCTGCAGGATGCTGCTCTTTCCCACCCCGTAGTTGCCCGACAGCGCGATGTTGCGGACCAGGGGGTCGCCGAGCGCCTTCACGATCGCCTTCGCGTACTGGGCGTGCTCCGATTTGATGAACGTCGGCGTGAGCGCGACGAGATCCCATTCACCCTGCGTTCGGCCCTGGCCAGCGGGCTCCGCATCCGTGGTCTCGGTCGCCTCACCCGTTGCGATGTCGTCGTGTTGATTCCCCATAAGTGATCCTGATTATGGCAGCGAGGTGTGACATATCAGCAATGCGTCGAGCAAGACGATGGCCACCCGACGGCCGCGCGTCAAGCGCCGAGTCCCACCCGAATTCGAGTGGCCTGCCATCCGCACGCGTCTGCAAGCAATCGGCGGCGAACGCGGGCTGCCCTGGGTCCACCCGCTTGGGGGGCAGAGCAGCACGTGCTGTGGCCGATAACTTCAGGAGCATGCCTCCGTCGTTTGCACATTGCTACGTCGATCTCGAGCATCCGCTCGCGCCAGCCGGGGTCGTGGCCACCGTCCCTGCTCGGCGCCTCGTCGTCTTCGTGCATGGCTGGGGCGGCACCGCGTACGAGAGCTGGGGCGACTTCGATGCGCCACCACCAGGCGATCCCTGGTGGGCAGAATCCGACCTGCTCTTTACCCAGTATCCGTCTCGCACGCAGACGGTCCTCGCTGCAGCCGATCATCTCCGGACCTTCCTTCGAGATTTCTACCCCACGCCTTATCGACCCATGTTGGAGTTCGACGGGATCGCTGTTCGGGAAGATGTGACGTCTCGGTACGAGGAACTCATCCTGGTCGGACACTCACTCGGCGGACTCGTGTTGCGCAGAGCCCTCGTCGACGAAATCGACGAGTGGTCGCATGCGGGCTCCCTGCCCAGCGCACGCCCTGACATCCTCGACGGTCAACTACGGCTCTTCAGCCCAGCGAGTGCTGGGTTCGTGCCGCGAGGCTGGCTTGCCCTCGTGTTTGCGGCATGGCCAGGATTGGACCGATCACTGCGGGCAGGGGCGGCCTACGTGGACCTGGCTCCAGATTCGCTCGCCATCAGCGAGACGCGACGCCGCACCGAGCGTTATGACACCCGCGCTGGCGACGCTCGCGCGCTCGGGGCGCAAATCCTCTGGGCTAATCCGGAGGATGTCGTACTGACTGAGCGGTATGACACGGACCAAGCATCACGAACCGTCGATCCGACAATCCACCCACAGGGAAAGGTCGCCCACGCCGACGTGTGCAAACCGACTGACGGGTACCTGGTTCCGTACGGCTTCGTAGTGAACGGCGAACTCTCATGACCAGAGTCGATCCGGCACGGTTTCGAGAGCGAAACCTGCTGCGGGTGCTGGATCGAGGGCGACAGACGATCGACCGAACGGGCCACGCAGGAACGCGTGCCCGCTTCGCAAGGGAATTGGTCGAGTGGCGCGACCTCGGGCTGAACGACGAGCGCCACGCGAGATGGGCATTCCGCGCCTGGAGTCTCATCAGTCTCGAGGGGGTCGAGCTGCTGTCCGCAATTTTGGACTCGGACGACGCCGAATGGGAGATGTGGGCAAGCACCTTGACGGCGATCGTCGAGTCAGCCACGCGCGAACCGAACCGCGTCACTTCCGAGGAGCGAGTAAAGCTTGAGGTGGTCGCGAAGTTGCTGACCGACGGCGTCGAACTGCCGGGTCCGGCGAACTGGCGTTCGAGGTCAGTACTGGAAGCAACCGCGCCCGACCGAATCGATAACCTCCGCAGGCTGGTAGGACGCGTGGGCGCGCGCACCGAGGTCGTCCACGAACCCGCGTCTGGCTCCGAGCCAATTGCGTCCGACTTCGACCTCGATCTCGAGCTGTTTCGTCTGACCG